>JAMHXF010000080.1:0-1032 GCA_035910535.1 Archangium sp.
GGCCCAGCCGCAACCTGCTGCTCGTCTCCTTCCAGGACCGCGCAGCCGCACGGAGTGGAACATGATGCGAGCCCTCATCTTCAGCGCCCTGGCCGTCATGTGCCTCGGCGCGCACTGCCGACCCATCGACGGCTGCGTCCGGGGCGCCACGCGCTGCAGCAGCAACACCGCCGAGATCTGCGACGCGGACGGCAGCTACCACGAGCTCGCCGACTGCGATGACGTGAGCGAGCGGAGCGGCGCGCCCTTCGTCTGCGCGTACGTCGACGAGACGACCGAGGATGGCCACATCACCGGGCACACCTGCGTGCCCGCGAGCGAGGCCGATGCGGCGGCTGGAGGTGGGCGATGAAGGGCTACCTCCAGTCGCTGCCGGTGGTCGGCAAGATCTTCCTCGACGTGCAGCCCGAGGAGGTATGGGCGTTCTGGCGCTTCATGCAGGACCACTTCCGCACGAGCGTCATCAACAAGAACAGCGCGCTCGAGATGCAGCTCGTTGCGCGCGGTCTCGAAGCGCTCGGCATTCAGAGCAAGGACCGCTTCCTCAAGAACTTCACGACCACCATCGGCCGGCGCATCTACACGCCGTTCGAGGTCGGCTCTCCCAAGGGCGGCTGGGATCTCTGGCACCAGATCGTCATCTGCGTGCACGAGCACCAGCACGTCGTGCAGCACGATCGAGAGGGGCTGGCCTACGAGGTCAGCTACCTCGCCGATCGCGCCGCGCGCGCCCGCTGGGAGGCCGAGGCATACCGCTCGAACCTCGAGATGCAGTTCTGGCGCACGGGCACCACGCCGTCGGCGCAGGCCACCGCGTCGGTGCTCAAGGACTACGGCTGCCGCGACGAAGACATCGAGGTCGCGGCCAAGTCGCTCGCACTCTCGGCGCTCAGCGTCAAGAAGGGCGCGGTCATCAACGAGGCGACGCACGTAGCGCTCGGCTGGCTCGACGAGCATGTGCCGCGCCTGCGCTTCAAGCAGGGGTGAGCGATGGCGGTCTCGCGCACGGGAGACTGGGCACGGGCGCGTCGG
>JAMHXF010000081.1:0-135568 GCA_035910535.1 Archangium sp.
CTTTGTACGTGCCCGGGTACAGCAGCGCCGTGTGCGTCCAGTTCGACGTGTAGAGCCCGCTGCCTGAGTTGTACGAGCAGTGCACGTAGCCCGTCGTGTTGAAGCGCGAGTCCGTCGCGTGCACGTAATCAAGTCGCGCCGCTCGGTACGCGCCGTTCGTGTAGCTGCAGCCCGCGGGTGTTCCCGGCGTCACGTTGTTGATGGTGATGTTTCCTGAAACGACATGCTGCGGAGGCAGCGGCACTTCGTAGTTCACGTTGGTGAGACTGCCGCCCGCGCACACGCCGTCGGTGCACGTGAACCCCGACGGACACGACACCGTACATTGCGCGCCGCAGACATTCGGAGTGCCGCCTCCGCCGCACGTCTCGAAGCCGGCGCAGGTGCCGCAGTTCAACGCGTTGTTGCAGCCGTCAGACACCGCGCCGCAGTTCTTCCCGAGCGTCATGCACGTCTGCGGAGTGCACACGCCCGCGCCGCACACGTTCGCCACGCCGCCGCCACCACACGTCTGGCCCTGAACCGTGCACGTGCCGCAGTTCAACTGACCCGTGCAGCCGTCGCTCACCGTGCCGCAGTTCTTCGCGAGCTGCGCACACGTGCGCGCAGTGCAGGTCGGCACGCCGCACTCGTTCGCCACGCCAGCGCCGCCACACACTTCCGGGCCCGTGCACATGCCGCACGACAGCAGCTCGCCGCAGCCGTCGCTCACCTGGCCGCAGTTCTTGCTCAGCGACGCGCACGTCTTCGGCGCGCACGTGCCCATGCCGCACACGTTCGCCGCGCCAGCGCCGCCGCACGATTCACCCTGCACGTCGCACATGCCGCAGTTGATGGTTCCGCCACAGCCGTCGCTCGCCATGCCGCACGTGAAGCCCTGATCGAGACATGAACGAGGCTGGCACGTTCCTCCGCCGCCACCGCTGCCGCCGCCCGTCGCCGTTCCGCCACCGAGCTGGCCGCCGAAACACGTCCCGAACTGACACGTCGCGCCGTTCGAGCAGGAAGAACAGACGCCGCCGTTCATGCCGCACGCGAACGTCGACGCGCCGTCCTGGCACTGCCCTGCGGCGTCACAGCAACCGGCGCAGTTCGAGAGCGAGCAGCGCTCCTCAACGACCGGACAACCCGAGACAAGAAACAGCACGAAGACCAGGGCGAGGGCGCTGCGCATGCCTGCAAGACACCGGAGTCGTTCGCCGAGTGAAAGAACGAACTGACTTTTTCAGCCGCCGGCCGACGTGTACCGGGAGATGGACCGCAGCCACACCAGGCGCGCCACCGTCGCGAACGCCGCAGCACCGACGATGCTGTAGGCCACGCGCTCCCATTCGAGGCGCCCGAGCAGCGCTTCAGCGGGGAACGTGGTCATCACGGCGATCGGCACGACGAACGTGAAGATCAACTTCACCGGACCACGGAACACGCTCGACGGCCACCGCGCGGCGTCGAAGATCGACGTGAAGAGGTACGTGAGGTTGTCGACCTTCACCACGATGAAGGCCAACGAGATGATGAGGATCCACATCGAATAGAGCAGCGCCGTCGCGATGACGATGAGCAGCATCGCCGTCAACACGCCGCCGACGCTCGGGAGCCGGCCGATCTCCTTGAACGCAATGCCGAAGACGATGGCCGCATGAATGAGCCCGGCGCCGCGCCAGAGCTGGAACCGCGCCGTCGACACCAGGAACTGCGCGTCAGCGGGTTTGAGCAACACGAAGTCGAGCGTGCCTTTGCGAATGTGATCGATGACCGCCGCGAGCCCCGGGTTGATGGCGCCGTCGAGCACCGCCTGCAGCGTGATGAAGAAGCCCACCACCAGCAGCGTCTCGCCGAACGTCCACCCCGGCACGCCGGCGCGGTTCGAACCGCCGTACACCACGAACAACGGCATGATCGCCGTCGCGGTCCAGAACAGGCCGATGCCGGCGTCGAGGAAGAAATCGAAGCGGTACTGCGCGGCCAACAACACCGAAGTGCGCAGCTGCAACAACAACAAGCGGAGGTAGCGCGTCATCGTTCAGCCTCCGAAGGCCTGAAAGCGCTTCACGCCCGCGCGCCACAACGTCAACGCCAGCGCCGCGAGCCCGCCAGCCCACAGGTACTGCTTGCCGATGAGCCACCACGCCTCACCGACCGCCAACTTCCCGGTCATCAACTCCACGGGCAGCGAGATCTGGTAGCGAAACGGCAACCAGTCGCTCACCGCGCGCAGCCACGGCGGGAACAGGTCGATGGGGAACATGTACCCCGAGAAGACGAAGAACGCGGCGAGGTACACGTCCATGATCTTCAGCGAGCTCTCGATGAAGAAGCTCACCGCGCCGACGGCCACGTTCACGAAGAACGTGATGAGCCAGCCGCCGAGCATCGCCACGCCCCACGTCGCCCACATCGCCACGTCGCGCGAAATGAAGTCACCGTAGGCCGCGAGCAACACGCCGATGACCGGCAACGTCACCAGCGCGCGCTGCGGCATGTAGGCGAGGTTCGACATCGCGTAGCCGAGCACCGGGTGCATGGGCCGCAGCAAGCGCATCGCCAGCGTGCCGCCGCGCACCTCGAAGTTGATCTCCCACGAGGCCCACGCAGAGACGAGCTGCCGCACCACGAAGACCGACAAGAAGTACGCGATGAACGACGCGCTGCCCCACTGCTGGCCACCCTGCCCGATGACCGGCGACGACTCCGAGACCGTCGTCCACAGCACCATCATCACGAAGGGCATCGTGGTGGCGAGCACCCAGATGATCATCTCCGCGCGGTAGGCGACGGCCTCCACGAAGCCCACGCGCAGCAGCGTGGGAATGAGCCGAAGCGTACGAATCACGCGGCCTCCCGCTCCGCGCGGCTGCGGGCGAACAGCTCGCTCATGACCTCTTCGAGCGGCGGGTCTTCGACGTTGAGATCCCGCACCGGCAGCTCCGCCAACGCGCGCGCGACGACGCCGTTCACCGCGTCGGGAGAGATCTGCAGCACCGCTTCTGCGGCTTCGTGCTTCACGACCTTGCCCAGCGCCTGCACGCGCTCCGGCGAGACCGGCTGAGAAAACCGGAGCACCACGCGCTTCTCGGGGCGCACGCGCTGCACGAGTTGCTCGAGCTTGCCGTCGTACGACAACACGCCCTTGTCGATGACCACCACGCGCGGGCACAGCGCCGTGACGTCGTCCATGTAGTGCGAGGTCAGGATCAGCGTCGCGCCGTGCTCTTCGTTGTAGCGGCGAATGAAGTCGCGCATCGCCACCTGCATCGACACGTCGAGGCCGATCGTCGGCTCGTCGAGAAACAGCACCTTCGGGCCGTGAATGAGCGCGCCGGCCAGCTCGCACTTCATGCGCTCACCGAGCGACAACTGCCGCGTCGGCTTGACGAGCAGGTCACCGAGCTCGAGCAGCTCGGTCAGCTCCTTCAGGCGCTTTTTGTAGTCTTCGCGCGGCACGTCGTAGACCGCGCGGTTCAGCTCGTAGGTCTCCGCTGGCGGCAGGTCCCACAGGAGCTGCTGCTTCTGGCCCATGACCAACATGATCTTCTTGAGGAATTCGGTTTCTCGTTTCTGCGGCACGTGCCCGTCGACCGTCACCTCACCTTCAGTCGGGTGCAGCAGGCCCGACGCCATCTTCAACGTCGTCGTCTTGCCGGCGCCGTTGGGCCCGAGGAAGCCGACGCGCTCACCGGCCTGCAGCTCGAAGTCGATGCCGTCGACGGCCTTGACCCACTGGTAGTCACGCTTGAAGAGCGACTTGAACGCCGCCTTCATGCCCGGAGGCCGCTTGTGAACCCGGTAGTGCTTCTTGAGTCCGCGCACGCGAATCATGCGCGGGCTTGTACCGCCGCCTCTGCGCGTTGCGAGCGTTTCTGCGGAAACCTCGCCGTCGAGTCAGGGCTCGAGCTGTTCTGCCTCGGCGCACGCGCGCGTCACCAGCGCCTTGAGCTGCGCGCTGCGACTCGAGCCGGCCGCTTTCGCCGAGATGGTGCCGAGCAGCTTCTGATCTGCGCCTCGAACGCCGATGACGTTGAGCCGCAGCGCGCTGGGCAGAATCTCGATGCTGGGCCTGAGCACGATGGCCGACGCGACTGACGCGCCGTCGACGATTGACGCCCCACGCTTGCGGAGCTCGGCGCGCAGCTGCGAGTCAACCTCGTCGATCAACGCGCGTTGTTCAGCGGAGCTCTCGCTCGGTGCGTTCCACCGCACGGCGTACACCCGACGGGGCGAAGCACCGGCCACCACCGACGACGCCAGCAACGCAGCAAACAACAGCAAGCGCGCGAACATGACTCTCCTGGCTGAGCGCAAAACGTGCGCTCCGTGGCAATGACCGACCGCTGTCGAGGAAGCCCGTCAGGCGCTGCGACGGGTGTGATGCAACCTGTTGCACAAGGTACCAGCGACGTTTCGGTGCGCGAGTTTTCAACCAGAGCGCAGTGACGTTGCTGCTTCGTAACCCGTCGGCAAGAACCGCTGTGATGTTGCGTGCCTGCGGCACTCGGCCTACGCCGTTGAAGCCATTTCAGGCGGTGGAGGAGCGCACATGAAGCGAGTGATCGCGGTGGTCGTTGCGGTGGTGTTGGCGGGTTGTGCTGCAGAGCCGGAGTTGAACAACACGCCCGCCGTCACGGCGAAGGGCGAGACCACCGGCGCTGCGAAGACAGCGATCATCGGCGCGGCCGGCGGCACGTTGTCGAGCGCCGACGGGGCGCTGTCGCTCATCGTGCCTGCGGGCGCGCTCACGGCCGACACCACGTTGAGCATCACGCCGCTGAGCGTGAAGGCGCCGGGCGGCATCGTCGCCTACCGAATCGGGCCCGAGGGCACGACCTTCGCGACGGCGGCGTCGATCAAGATCACCGCGACCGAAGCGCAGCTCACCGGCACCGAGATGGCGGCGCTCCGCATCGCCTACCAGGACGCTGCGGGCAGCTGGCGCGCGTTCACCGACGGCGCCGTCGACGGGAGATCGGTCACCGTGAAGACCAAGCACCTGTCTGACTGGTCGCTGTTGTCGGGTTGGCAGCTGCGCCCGCCGCGCGCGAGCGTCGACGTGAACAAGACCGTCACCCTCACCGTGCGCTTCTGCAACACGACGGTGAGCGCGCCGGGCACCGAAGATGAGCTCGTGGGCCTCGTCTCGGAGTGTCAGGAAGACGAGGGCCTCGCGCCGATGGTCGGGGCGTGGGCCGTCAACGGCACGCCGAATGGCAACGCGAGCGTCGGCAGCATCGCGCCCGGCTCTCCGTCGGCCACGTACACCGCGCCGTCGACCAAGCCGTCGTCGAACCCGGTCGCCGTCAGCGTGGAGTTCAACCCGCTGGGCCGCGGCAAGACGCTGCTGACCTCGAACATCACCGTCGGCGGGGCGCTGCCCAGGCAGTACGCGGGCACCATCACCACGTACCAGAAGACCGGCGCTGCAGAGTTCGTCGAGTACACGGCCTCGGGGCAGGTCGCGTTCACCGAGGCCTCCAGCACCACGGCCACCATCGGCGTCTACCAACTGACGAACGGCTCGCTCGACACCGTCGACGTGGTCGTCAACTCGGGCAACTGCGCGTGCACCGGGCGCGGCAGCGCCACCATCAAGAACGACGCCACGCTGCGCGTCCTCTCGACGGACTCCCTGGTCAAGTTCAGCTGGGCGGCGAACCTGGCCATTCCCGTGACCTGCACCAAGAAGGACCCCGGCGGCAGCGACTGCCCGGTGACGTACGAGCACTCGCTCGACTGGAGCCTGCCCTCCGACGAGCCGAACAGCCCGGTCTGCCCGGCGACGAGCGACGAGGTCTACACCGACGTACGCAACATCGTCGGGGCCTCGCGCGTCACCTGCAGCGTGGCCAACTCGGAGGTGCGGGGCACGTGGTCGTTGATCGGCTCCGACTGAAGTCTGAAGTGCTACGAGGCTCGGCGATGGGTGACCCGACCCGAGACCTCGAGCAGTGGATTCCGCGATTGATCGCTGTGTGGCGCAAGCAGCGCCGCGGCAAGCAACCGCAGCAGCGTGGCCGCTTTCAGGAGGAACTCCCTGAAGGCGCGCTCACCCGCGACGAGGTGCGCGAGGTCGGCGCCGGCGTGAAGCAGCTCTCGCTCGGGCTGACGAGAGATCGCCAGCTCGCCGGCGCCCGCTACATGGACGACCCGAAGTTGCTGGGCGCCTACCTCCTCTTCTACTGGCCCGTGAGCTACGCGCAGGCGCGCTCCACGCTCTCGGAGCTGACGACGCGGCCACGCGCGGTGCTCGACCTCGGCTCGGGGCCCGGGCCGTTGGCCTTCGCGGCGCTCGATGCGGGCGCGACGTCAGTGGTGGCAGCAGACCGCAGCAAGCCAGCGCTCGATCTCGCGCGCGCGCTCGCCACCGAAGCCGGTGAAGGCATGGCGACGCGCGAGTGGAGCCCCGAGAAGCCCATTCCCGAAGGGAAGTTCGACCTCATCACCATGGGTCACGTGGTGAACGAGCTCTTCAACGGGCAGATCGCTCCGCGCGCAGCGCTGCTCGAGAAGATCCTCGAGCGGGTCAACCCCAACGGCTCGCTCGTGGTGCTGGAGCCCGCGCTGCGCGAGACGTCACGCGCGTTGCTGCAGGTTCGCGACGTGCTGGTGGACGACGGCTACGCCATTCGCGCGCCGTGCATGTGGCGCGGCAACTGCCCTGCCCTCGTGAAGGACTCAGACTGGTGTCACGCCGAGCGTGCGTGGCGCATGCCGAAGCTCGTCGAAGAGCTCGCGCGCACCGCAGGCATTCACAAAGACACGCTCAAGATGAGCTACCTCGTCGTCGCGCCGAAGGGCGAGCCGTGGGCCGCGCCGCCCGACGGCTCCATCTTCCGCATCGTCTCTGAAGCGCTGCCGGGCAAAGGCCGCACCCGCTACATGGGCTGCGGGCCAGAGGGCCGCGTCGGCCTCGCCATGCAGGAAAAGCACGAGACCGAGAAGAACCGGCTCTTCTTCAAGGTCACGCGCGGCGACGTCATTCGCATCACCGGCATGGAAGATCGCGGCGATGGTCGCGCGCTGAGCGATCAATCGACGGTGGAGATCATCGCCCACGCCGGTCGACCCGTGGTGCGCCCTCAATAGAGAATCAACAGCAGCGTTCCACTCGAGACGAGCAACCACAGCACCACGCCGAGCAGCAGCGGCTTCACGCCGACCTGCTTGAGCGCGTCTTTGGAGACGCCGAGGCCCACGAAGAACAGGCTCGCGACGAGGCCCCACTTCGCCGCAGCAGCGACGACCTTCCCCGGCTCGGTGAGCGCCGGCACGAACGTCACCAGCGCCGCGACGGCGACGAACGCGACGATGAACCACGGGTAGCTGCGCTTCGCAGCGCCCGCCTCGTGAGGCACGACCCTCGCCAGCACGGCCGTCACCGGGAGAATCCACAGCGCGCGGGCGAGCTTCACCGTGGTGGCCAACGCGAGCGCCTCGGCGCCGAACTGCATCGACGCGCCGACGACCGAACTGGTGTCGTGAATGGCGAGCGCGCTCCACAGGCCGAACTGCGCTTCGCTCATGCCGAGCGCGCGGCCGATGGGAGGAAAGATGAGCAACGCGACGCCGTTGAGCAGAAAGACCACCCCCAACGCGACGCTCGTCTGGTGGCTCTTCGCGCCGATGGCCGGAGCCGCCGCCGCGATGGCGCTGCCTCCGCAGATCGCCGTACCTGTGCCGATGAGCAGCGAGGTGACGCCGTCGGTGCGCAGCACCCGCGCCAGCAGCCACGTGAGCGCGAACGTCGCCGACAACCCTGCGAGCGTGTAGCCGATGCCCGACGCGCCGACGCGCAGCAGCACGTTCAAGTTCATGCCCGCCCCCAGCGCGACGACAGAGCCTTGAAGCAGCCACGTCTGCAGCTTCTTGATCTGCGCGGCCCACGGGTTGCGCACCGCCAACGCGAGCACGATGCCCAGAATCAGCGCGAGAGGAGCAGCCACGTCACTTCCAGTTCGACATGCCGCCGATGTCGACGACGCGCTTGACGCCTTTGCCTTCGAGCACCGTCTTCGCCTGCGCGCTGCGACGGCCACTGCGGCAATAGACGACGACCTCGCGATCGTCGGGCACCGACAACGACGCCCACTTCTCGGCCAGCTCCTGCACCGGCACGTTCACCGCGCCCTCGACGTGACCTGCCGCGAACTCCTCGGGCGTCCGCACGTCGAGCAGCAACCCGCCCCGCGCGATCATCGCCTTCGCGTCGGCCACTTCGGTCGGCGACGCCGCGCGGGCACACCCCACGAGCAGCATCAGCACCATCCATCGCCACATGTTGAAGCTCCTTGTCTGCTTTCAGTGAAACCCGAGCGCGCGCCGCACCGCCGCCTTGACGGGCGCCGGCACCTCTCCGCCTGGAATCGCGCGGCACAACGAGACCGTTCGCTTGAGCGCGTCACACGCCGCGCTGCACTTCGTGCACTTCGCGAGGTGCGCCTCGATGCGCGCGCACGCCGCTTCATCAATGTCACTGCCCGCGTACGCCGCGAGCTCTTGCGAGAGCTCGGGGCACTCGACGGCCCCCGGCGCGTCGTCGAGCACCGCGGCCAGCTTCTGCTTCAAGCTCAACCGTGCGCGGTGCAGTCGACTCTTGAAAGCAGCTTCGTCGAGGCCCACCACGTCGGCCGCCTCACGCGTGTCGAAGCCTTCGACGTCTCGCAACACGAGCGCCTCGCGGTACTCAGCGGGCAACGACGAAATGGCGAGCTGAATCACCTCACCCACCATGCGGGCATGCGCGGTGTCGTCGGTCGCTTCGAGGCCGTTGGGCACGCGCAACACCTCGGGCGCGTCGACCTGCTCGTGGTGCGTGGGCTCGCCGTCGCGCAAGCGGCGCTGCCTGGTGCAGAACGAGCGAGCAATCTGAAAGAGCCACGTCGAGAGCCGCGCGTCGCCACGAAACGAGCCGAGGTTTCGAAACGCCGCGAGCAGCGTCTCCTGCAACACGTCGCGCGCGTCGGCTTCGTCGGCGCACATGCGAAGCCCGAACCGGTAGAGCCGAGACTCGTAGCGCGCGAGCAGCGCGTCGAGCGCACGTCGGTCTCCAGCCTGTGCAGCAACCACCAGCGCCCGCTCGGTGTCATCGGTCACCCGACTTCCTTAACGCGCTCCTGCGTCGATGTTCGCGCGCAGTGACGGCAGAAAGAGCTTCGGCGGGCTCAAGGTGGCATCGCGCGCACGTCGGGCAGCGACGAAGTCCTCGCGGCGTACGCCGTCACGCAGCTGCACGTTCGAGCTGCGCTGTTCGGCGATGGTGGCGCAGGCCCGCATCGCGCGCCCCTTCGGGTAGTCGTGGCCGGGGAACACGCGCGTCTCGAGCGGCAACGTGAAGAGCTTGCGGGTGATGGAGTCGTAGAGCGCGCCCGCGTCGGCGCCGGGGAAGTCGCAGCGCCCCACTCCGTTGTCGGGGTTGCACAGCGAGTCGCCCGTGAAGACCGCGTCTCCCACCACGAAGCTCACGCACGCCGGGGTGTGACCGGGGGTCGTCAACACGCGCAGGGTCAAGGCACCAAGCTCGAGCGCCTCGCCGTCGTGCAACAAGCGATCGAACTGGTGACCGTCAGCGACCACGTCGTCGCGACCGATGGCCACGCGCAGCTTCGCCTGCACCTCGCGAATGCCATCGCCGATGAAGATGGGCGAGCCGAAGCGCTGCTTCCACCAGCGCGCGCCAGAGAGATGGTCGGCATGCACGTGGGTGTCGAGCACCGCGTGCACGCGCAGCCCGCGCAGCTCCACCAGCGACGCCCACGCCTCGAGCTGCCGCGACGAAACGCCGCGCGCGTCGAAGTCGAGCACCGGGTCAATGAGCACCGCGTCGGCACCTTCGCTCACGAGGTGCGTCAACGTGCCAGTTGCCTCGTCGTGTCGGGTGACGATGTCCATGGCTATTTCCCGAAAGGCCACCAGCTGGCCGGCTTCTGGGGCGCTTTCGCCGGCGCGCTCTTCTTTTCATCGCAGGTGCAGCGCTGCGCCTGCGGAACTCCGGCGAGCGCTGCTTCGATGTGACGGCCGCAGCCGCTCCACGTCGCCTTCTGACACTTCGGACAAGTCGTTCGGTAGCACATGTACAGGTGAGAGCCGTGGCGCCGAAAAACGATTCTCGGGGTGAACCGTTTACGGCGTTTCAGGCTCTGACCCCACATGAAACCGGGAATGACGAAGCGACTCGAGGCGAGCTGGGCTGAAGCAGAAGCGCGGGTGCAGGACGCGCTCAAGACCGAAGGGTTCGGCGTACTGACCCGCATCGACGTACAGGCGACGCTGCGCGAGAAGCTGGGCGTCGAACTGCAGCGCTACGTCATTCTGGGCGCCTGCAACCCGACCTTCGCGCACCGCGCGCTGCAGAGCGACCTCGCCGCCGGGCTCATGCTGCCTTGCAACGTCGTGCTGCACGAAGAAGGCGCCGGCGTGCGCGTCCACATCGTCGACCCGCGCCAGACCCTGGCGCCCATGTTGTCGGCTGACTTCGCGGAGCTCGCCGACGAGGTGCGCGCGAAGCTGACGCGCGTGCTCGAGAACCTGTGACTCACTGCCCCAGCGCGTGGCGCGCCTCGGCCAGGTACTGCCCCTTCGGGTACTCGTCGACGTACTTGCGGTACTCGTTCATCGCCTGACGCGGGCGCAGCTGCGAATCAAAGCAGCGCGCACGCAGCACGCGCGCGAACTCTGAGCGCGTCGACCGCTGGCCGTCTTGCGCGATGTCTTCCAGCCCGAGGAGGAAGCGATCGCACTCGCCCCTGGTGAGCGCGTCGTCGGCGCGCTGCATGAAGATGGCCTCGAGATCAGTCGCCAGCGGCTTCGACGTGCGTGCGGGAGCAACAGGCGCCTCTTCTTCGTTCAACTTCGCCACTGACTTCACCGGCAGCGCAGCCCACTCGTCTTCTTGCGGCGCCGCGGTCGGCGCTGAGGCCCACTCGGTCGGCGCAGAAGCGGGCGCGATCTCCGCTTCACGACGTGGCGGCACCCCACGAATCACCTCGCCGCCGCCGAGCGACGGCCAGACATCTGCGGGCGCTTCGACGATGACCTCCGTCTTCGGCTGCTCTGAGACGATCTTCGGCAGCGCCGCGAGCTCATCGGGCGCGATGGGTTCAGGCGCGGTCACCTGCCGTGCCCGCGCTTCGGCAGGCGAGATGCGCGGCAACGTGCGCGGCGTCCCCTGCGCGGGCAGCATCGGCGGTGACGACGGCGTTCCACCTGCAGCAGGCACCAGCGCGCGGCCTTCGACTGACGCCGTGGCGTCGGCGACCGCGGCGACCTCCCGGAGTTCCCGTTCGCCCGCGGCCGTCACCTTGAGGCGCTTCGACTTCTGCGTGCGCGTGTCGAAGCGCAGGCGCTGCCCGGGCTCGACGAACGACGAGTCGCCATTGGGCAACTCGACGCGCACCTTGCCTTCGGTGACGGAGACCTCGACGACCTCCGCGTCATTCGCGACGCCGAACACCGTCCCGACGACGAAGACAGAGACGCCGCCGGTGTGCACGACGAAGCCCTTGCGAGCCTGATGCGAGGCGCGCACCGCGACCGAGCCACGCTCCAACGTCAACGCCACGTCGTCGGCTTGCGAGCGCGTCAACGTGACCTGCGAACCGCCGCCCACACGAACGTGGCTCAGGTCAGGGAGATGAACGAACGCGCGCCCGATGAGCGAGGTGCGCAGAACGTCGCCGCCGCGCAGCTCGGTGCCGTCGACGATTTCGCCGCCGCCATTCACCAACGACAACCCCTCGGCGCGGTCGACGCGCGCCCACGCCTCGGGCGGCGATTCGACCGGCGGCGTCAGGTCGACCGCAGGTGGCGGGCGCGTAAATACGAACAACGCGACGGCCGCCGCGACCGCGAAGCCGCCGACGAAGCCCAGGCGCACGAACATCGGTCGGCGGGCCTGCTGCGCGAGCCGCTTCTCGACCATCGCCCCGACGCGCTCGTCGGTGCGCGCCCACGCCAGCTTCGGCTTCGCGTCACGCGCGAACTCCAGCGCTTCTTTCGCGATCTGAATGGCCGCCAACTGCTCGACACATTCAGGGCAGTCGTCGAGGTGCGACTGAATGAAGCGGTGCTCGCCCAGCTCGAGCTCCTTCGAGGCGAACGCCCACAGCTGCATGTCGTGGGAAATCATGGCGAGACCTCCACGCGGGTCAGGGCCTTGAGCGCCACCGCGAACTCGAGCCGCGCGTGGTGCAGACGAGAACGCACCGTGTTGTACGAAGCGCCGACTATCTGCGCGATCTCCTCGGGGCCCATGCCGCAGAGCTCGTGGTACACGAAGACGATTCTCTTCTTCGCGCCGAGCTGCTCGAGCGCACGGTGCACGAGCCGCGAAGCCTGGGCCGCCTGCGCAGCGCGTTCAGGGTCTTCACCGACGTCGATGAAGTCGGGCAGCTCCGCCGTCGGCTCTTCTTTGCGACGACGCCACCAGCGCAGGTTCATCAACGCCACGTTCGAGCACACCCGATAGAGGAACGTGCGGAACTGCGACTCGCCGCGGAACCCCGGCACCGCCTTCAAGAGCCGCAGATACGTCTCCTGAATCATGTCTTCGAGGTCGGGCCGCTGACCGACGAGGTGAAAGAGCGTACGCGCGACGTCGTCTCGCGTGAGCCGGTACAGCTCCTCGAACGCGAGCACGTCGTCTTTCTTGATGCGGTCGACCAGGCGCAGCAGCCGCGCCTCCGATTGACCCGTGGGTGGCGGCGTGGGGACCAGCCTCGGCAACGGCAACGCTTCTGCAGACACGGGAGACCTCCGAGGCTGTGCGACGAGACGACGCACGCCAGCCCCGTATTCACGTGAAACTCCGGGGTTCGAGGGCTCCAGCTGCGTCATGCGTCATTGGGTGCCGCACCGCCGCGTTTCGATCAGCGGCGCAGGTCGATGATCGTTTTCAAAAGGTCCGGCATCGAAAGGAAGTGACGCGGCGATGAGAGAGCGCCGCCACCACCCCGAAAGATGACCTCCATGAACCTGCGATCGATTCGAAGCCTGACGCTGCTCGCGCTGCCACTGCTGGCCATGAGCGGCTGCACCATCATCAACACCGAGGGCGAGTTCTCGGAGTGTACGTTCGGGTGCCCGGGCTGGGCCTGTACCGACAACTCCGACTGCCACGCGAGCTGCTCGTGCCGCGCTGGTCAATGCGAGCCGCGCAAGAGCTGCGACGACACCGGTGACTGCGCGTCGAACGAGACCTGCAGCAACGGTCGTTGCCAGCCCACGTGTCAGAACAACAGCCAGTGCGGCGCGGGCCAGTTCTGCAAAGCCGGCACGTGCACCAACGTGCCTCCCGGCTCGCACGAGTGCACCACGTCGAACCAGTGTGGCCTCGACACGTGCATCAACGGGTACTGCGTGCGTCCGTGCGCCTCGAACTCCGACTGCAGCGGCGGTCAGACGTGTGACAACGGCTTCTGCGCGGGCGGCGTGACGCCAGACGCGGGCACGGGCGGCGGCAACGGCGCGACCGGTGGCGGCAACGGCGCGACGGGCGGTGGCAACGGCGCGACGGGCGGCGGCTCCGGCACGACTGACGCCGGCACCGGCGGTGGCGGAGGTTCTTCTTCATGCACGCTGAACGCTGACTGCGCGATGGGCTCGTGGTGCATCAACACCGTGTGCGTCGCCGGCTGCAGCACCGACGCGCAGTGCAGCGCGACCGACTCGTGCCAGGGCGGCCTGTGCAAGCCGCGCCCAGCAGGTACGTGCAGCACCAGCGCGCACTGCTCGACCACGCAAGATTGTGTCGACGGGAGCTGCCGCGACCACTGCACGACGGGCTCGCAGTGCGGAACGGGCCTCGAGTGCCGCATCGGCTACTGCTTGCCGGTGAACCCGCAGAACCCGTGCACCTGCGCTCCGTGAATTGAGCGCTGACTCAGCCCTCTCCCTTCGCGGGGAGAGGGCTTTTTTCATTTCTACTTCTGCAGCGCGGTCGCCAGCTCGGCGTACAGGTGAATGGCGCTCTTCACCGACTTCTCCCAATCACCGAGGTGCAGGCTCTCGTTCTCGGAGTGCGCGTTGGTGTACGGATCTTCGACGCCGATGAGCAACGCAGGCACGCCGCCGAGCTCTTTGCTGAACGGCTCGACGAAGGGAATCGAGCCGCCGCACCCGATGGCGACCGACTTCACGCCGTAGCCTTTTTCGAGCGCGGTGAACGCGGCCTGAAACGCCGGGCCCGACGGGTCGGTGTACCACCAGCCCGCGAGTGAATCGGAGCGCACCTCGCACTCGAGGCCCCACGGCGTCGCCTTCTTCAGCGCGTCGATGAGCGCGTCTCGAACCTTCGCCGCGTCGAGGTTGGGGACAATGCGAATGCCGACGCGAGCCCACGCCGATTCACAGACGATGTTGCGTGCGTCTTTGCGTGAGCTGGCCTGAATGGCATTCACGGTGAGCGACGGCTGGCGCCAGTTCGTCTCCCACGGGTGGCGACCGCCGCCCATCAGCTCCACGCCGGGCAACAGGCCCGCCTGGCGACGGAACGTCTCGTCGTCACCGGGCAGCGATGAAATCGACGTCTTCTCGGCGTCGGTGAGCGGCTTGACCTGCTCGAGCACGCCGGGAATGGCGATGGTGCCGTCGGCGTGCGTGAGCGACGCGAGCATCTTGTTGAGCGCCATCACCGGGTCGGGCACCGGGCCGCCCCACATGCCCGAGTGCAGCGACTGCTTGAGCGCGCGCACCTCGACATCGACGGTGACGAGGCCGCGCAGCGCGGTGGTGATCGACGGCAAGCCCGTCTCGAAGTTCGTCGTGTCGGTCAGCACGATGGCGTCGGCCGACAACATCTTGCGGTGCTTCTGCAGAAACTCCGTGAGGTGGTCGGAGCCGATTTCTTCTTCGCCTTCGATGACGACCTTCACGTTGAGCGGCAGCGGCGTACCCGACTGCAGCCACGCGTCGACCGCGCTGGTGTGCACCACGATGCCCGCCTTGTCGTCGGCGGCGCCGCGCGCGAAGAGGCGCCCGTCACGCTCCGTCGGCTCGAAGGGCGGCGACTTCCACGCGTCGGCGTCACCGGCCGGCTGCACGTCGTGGTGCGCGTAGAGCAGCAGCGTCGGCTTGCCCGGCGCCTTGAGAATCTCGCCGTACACGTACGGGTGCGCGCCTTCAATTTCGAGCAACTGCACGTTGTCGAAGCCGCGCTTCTTGAGCAGTTCTGCCGTCGCTTCGGCGCTCTGGCGCACGAACTTGGGGTCGAAGCCGTCGAACGAAACCGACGGAATCCGAACCAGCGTCTTGAGGTCTTCGAGGTACTCGTTCTTCTTCGTCGCGAAGTGCTTGAGCGCAGAGTCGAGGGACATGCCTTGGCTGCTTAGCCGAGCGCGCGCTCGATGGCCGCGAACTCTTCGACTGACAACGTCTCGGCGCGACGGCCACCGTCGATGCCCGCAGCTTCCAGCACCGGGGCCCAGTCGGAGCTCAACGTCTTGTCGCTCTTGAGCGAGTTCGAGAGCGTCTTGCGGCGCTGCGCGAACCCGGCCTTCACCACCTTGCGGAAGCGCGCTTCGTCTTTCACTTCCGCGCGCGGCTGCGGCAGGCGCGTCAACTTCAACACCGCCGAGTCGACCTTCGGCGGCGGGTGAAAGAGGTGCGCCGGCACGTCGAACGCGCACTCGACGCGGTAGCGGAGGTTGAGCATCACCGTCAGCACGCCGTAGTCACGGTTGCCCGGTTCAGCCGCGAGGCGATCGACGACTTCTTTCTGCAGCGTGAAGACCGCGCGCGGCACGTGGTTCGCCTGGTCGAGCACCTCGAAGAGAATCGGCGACGACAGGTGGTACGGCAGGTTGCCGACGACCACGACCTGCTCCGCCTGCGCGACCTTCGCGAAGTCTGTCTCGGCGGCGTTGCCTTCGACCAGCGTCAGCCCTTCGATTTTCTGCAGCTCCAGCGCGCGAACCATGTCGCGATCGCGCTCGACCGCGGTCACCTTCGCGCCCGTCGCGAGCAGAAACCGCGTCAGGTGACCCAGGCCCGGCCCGAGCTCGACACACGGCTCGCCGGGGCGGAGCAGCGCTTCTTCGGCGATGCGCTCGAGCACCGTCTCGTCTGACAGAAAGTTCTGCCCCCAGCTATGCTTCGGCGTGAGGCGAAGCTTCCGCAGCATGTCTCTCGGGTGTTCGACCATGTTCAGAGCCGCCAGGAAGGGTCGGAGTTGAGTGAGAGTTCGGCGCGCAGGCCGCGACGGAACGCCTCGGTGCCCGCGACGGCGATCATCGCGCCGTTGTCGGTGCAGAGCCGTTTAGGCGGCAGGTAGAGCTTGAGGCCCGCTTCATCAGCACGGTCCTGCGCGAGCCCACGCAGTCGTGAGTTCGCCGCCACGCCGCCACACAACACCAGCTGCGTCGCGCCGATCTTCTTCGCGCCCAGAATCAGCTTCTTCGTGAGCGCGTCGGCCACCGCCTCTTGAAACGACGCGCACAGATCCGCCAGCGCCTGCCCCGTGGGCACGCCGTGCTTCTGCACGTGGTTGAGCACCGCCGTCTTCAGGCCTGAAAAGCTCCAGTCGAGAATGTCGTCACCGCGCAGCGCCCGCGGAAAACGAATCGCCTTCGGGTCGCCCTGCTGCGCGAGCTCGTCAATGGGCTGACCACCGGGGTACGGCAGGCCGAGCAACCGCGCGACCTTGTCGTAGGCCTCGCCCGCAGCGTCGTCGCGCGTGGTGCCCAGGCGCTTGTACGTACCGAACGCCGGCACTTCGTAGAGCGTGGTGTGGCCGCCAGAAACCACCAGGCCCAGAAACGGCGCTTCGGGCGCGTCAGCCGCGAGCCGAATCGCCAGCAGGTGACCTTCGAGGTGATTCACACCCACCAACGGCACACCCGACGCGAGCGAGAGCGACTTGGCGACCTGCAGGCCGACCAACAACGCGCCCTGCAACCCCGGCCCGCTCGTCACCGCGATGACGTCGAGGTCGCTCAGCGACTTGCCTGCCCGCGCGAGCGCCTCGTCGATGACGGGCATCACCTGCTGAACGTGATTGCGGCTCGCCAACTCGGGAATGACGCCGCCCCACCGTCGGTGAATGTCGATTTGCGTCGAGACCACGTCAGAGAGCACGACGCGGCCGTCTTGAACCACCGCCGCCGCCGTCTCGTCGCACGAGGTCTCGATGCCCAGACACAACACCAGACTGCTCTAAGGGATCGCCTGGAGTGCCGCACGCACTTCGTCGGCCTGACTGCCCGAAGGCTTGAGCTTCAAGTATTCGCGGTACGGCTGCTTCGCCTCGCTGTCACGGCCGAGGTTCTGCTGCGCGATGCCCAGCGCGAGCCACGCTTGTGCGTTCTTCGGGTCTTCCTTCACGCCGTCCTTCAAGTACGGCACGGCCTCTTTGAAGCTGCTGTCAGACATGACCAGCGAAATGCCGAGGCCCGTCTTGAGCGAGGTGTCGTCGGGCTGCAGCTTGAGCGCCTCGCGGTAGAGCTGCGCGGCCTTGCGGAACTTGCTGCTCACCAGCGCGGCGCGCGCGTCGGCGACCAGCTTCTCGAAGTCACCGTCGACCGGCGGCGCGACCGAACCCGCATCGACCACCACCGCCACAGGAACACCCGCGTCTTTGATTGGCGCTGCGACCACCGCGACGCCAGCGTCGACCTCTGCCGAAGCGCCCGCGTCGACGACAGGCACGATGACCTGCGCGACGTCACCAGCGTCTTCTTCGACGACGGAAGGCACCACCACGAGCGCGTCACCGGCGTCGATGACACCCGGCGCTTCGGCGCTCGCGTCGGGCGCGGCGGTGACCACCGTCACGCCTGCGTCGACCGACGCCACGTCTTCGCTGCCACCCCAGTTCGAATAGATGAGCGCGCCGACGACGCCGACCAGCAAGCCGCCGATGAGCACCGCAGGCAACGTGCGACTGCTCTGAATCGGCAACGAGTTCTCCACCGACATCGGCTCGGAGTCTTTGCCTTCGGTGTCGCTGAAGAACCCGTCTTCGAGGCCGTCGGGCTGCGGCTTCGGGGCCGACACCTTCGCCAGCGGCTGCGGCACCGGCGACGGCCGCACCGTGACCACCGGCGCTTCGGGCGGAGGCGGCAACGGCGCGGGCGCAGGCTGCGGCACCGGCGAGTTGCGCGCCTGCGCGGCGGCCGGAGGAGGCGTCGGCGGCGTCAGCTGGGGCGTGGGAAGCGGCGCTGCAGGCGCGGCGGCGGCTGGCGTGGTGACGACCTCGGAGACCGGCTCCACCGGCACGAGCTCTTCGGCCGGCATCAGGTTCACGGGTTCGGCCAGCGGTGCCTTCGGAGCCTGCTTCGGTTCACGTCGCTCGAGGGCCGCACCACCAAACACCGGCGGCGCGCTCGGCGCTTCGGGCGCGCGTTGTGGCACCGGCGAGTTGCGCGGCTCATAGCGGTTCCACCCCGACGTCGCGCCCCACCCCGAGTCAACCTGCGGGCCTTCACCTTCAATTGAAGACCACTGGTCGAGCAGGTGCTGACGCGCGCGCTCCAGCTCACGCGGCGGCTCGGCGACGAGGAACTGTGACGACGCAGCAGCCGGGCGAGGCGGAGAAGGTCGCGCGCCCTTCGGCTTCGGCTCGAAGCGATGCACGTCGGCCTTCTGCGGCGGCGGCGTGTTGCTCGAGGTCACCGGCGCGATGGCCGGCGGCAGCTGCGGTTCGACCTCGACGGGAACTTCAACCGGCACCTCGATGGACGACTCTTCCACCGGCATCGGCGGCAGCTCGGGCTCGGCGGCCTGAATTTCGTCGTGCACCGAGCGCGACGCGCCCGGCAGCGGAACAATCGGCGTCGGCGCGGGAGGCAGCGGCACGGCAGGCGAGACCGACGGCGCGATGGTCTGTGGCTCACCGCCAGCAGGCGCCGGCCCGGTGTTCAGCCACTCTTCGATGCCGGGCTTTTTCGGCTTGTCGGCTTCGTCGCCGGGCGCGCCGCCCACTTCACGAATCAGCCCCTCGAAGTAGAGCTTCGAGATGATGCCGAGCGCCGCGAGATCTTCGAAGTCAGAGTCGTCGACGACGCGCGAGAGGTTGCGGCGGCCGTCGAACAGGCGAAGCAGCCCGTTCACTTCGTCGGGAATCTCGGCGAGGCGGTCTGAGAGCTGGCTGTAGTCGAGCTCGAAGATGGTCTCGAGCGGAGGCAGCTGCTCGAGCATGCGGCCCCACTCGTCGAGGCGGCGCATGCCCTCCATCAACAGGCCCTGCGTCGAGACCTCGATGCGCTCCGGGCGATCGATGGTGACGAACGACACCTCGAACTTGCCTTCGAAGGTGTTGAGCATTCGGTAGAACGCGTTTTCACCGCGCAAGCGCCCGAGCTCCGCGTCGATGACGCGGCCTTCTTTGAAGAACACGACCCCGGCGCGCTCACCTTCGAGCTTGATGATGCCGGTCTTGCGCCCGATCTCGAACGTCTGCACGAGGTCGACGACGCCCATGTCGGCCAGGTTGCCGACGAAGCCGTTCTTCGTTTCCTTCCGGTCGGTGCGATCCTTCTCGACCTTCTGGAGGATCATGCGAACGCGGGTGACGACCTCTTTGATGTAGATGGGCTTGGTGAGGTAGTCGTCGGCGCCCTGCTCGAGGCCCTTCACCTTCGACTCGACCGCCTTCTGGCTGGTGAGGAACACGAAGGGAATGTGACGGAAGCGCTCGTCACTCTTGACGACTTTGCACAGCTCCAGGCCGTCCATCTCCGGCATGCGCGTCTCGGAGAGCACGAGATCAGGCGGGCTGATCTCCACCTTCTCGAACGCGTCTTTGCCGTGAATGGCAGTCGTGACCTGGAAGCCGGCCTTCTTGAGGCTGACTTCCATGACGCGAAGGCTCTTCGCGTCGGCATCGACCAACAGCAGGTGCTGCTTCGCCACGGTTAAACACCCTTTCGAAACTGAAAAATCGGGCGGATGTTTGGCCTTGCTACGCGGGGTGTCAACGTTTCGAATGCACTTGATGGGTGCTGATCATCGCCGAGAGGAGCGCGCCACCGTGGAAGCCCGTTTTTCAGCTCGTGACGCCAACGGTGCGGGCACGTTGACCTTCGTCTCGCAGGACGTTTCGACGGGCGGCGCGTTTCTGAAATCGGACCTCCTGCTCGAACAGGGCGAGGCGCTGTCGCTCGAGTTCGCGGTGCCCGACGAAGGCCCTGTGCACGCGCAGGCCCGCGTAGCGTGGGTGCGCCGGTTCCCCGAAGCCGGTCAGTCGGCCGGCATGGGCGTGGAGTTCGTCGACATCAGCGACTCCGACCGCGCGGCGATTCTTCGCTGGCTGCTGCCGTGAGCTGATCAGCCGAAGAAGCCGCCACCCTTCTTGGGCGTGGTCTCGGCCTTCTTCTTTCGCATCTCGATGAGCCGGAGCTCCTGATTGGCCTCGAGGTGCTTCGGGTTGAAGCGCACCGCTTCGCGGAAGTGACGCTCGGCGCGGTCCATGTCGCCTTCAACGCGCGCGATGACTCCCAGTTGGTAGTGAGCGCGATCGTTGTTGGCGTCGATGGTGAGCGCCTTCTGCATCAACTGCCGCGCCGTCGGAGCTTCGGCTTTGCGCGACGGGTCCATGTAGATGGCCCACCCTTGCGCGGCGAGGCTCGACGCGCCCTTGTCGACGGCGTGTGAGCGCGCGAAGTGCGCCTCGGCCTGTCGGTAGTCGCGCTTCTTGAAGAAGACCTCGGCCATCTTGAAGAGATCGCTGGCCTTCTGAACCTGCGCCGGGTCTGGAGCGTTGGCGACCCGCGCCTGCTGCGCCGCGATGTACGCAGCGCGCTTCTGCTCGTCGAAGAGCGTCTCGTACGACTCACGAATGCCCTCGAAGACCGCGCTCATCTTCTGCGCGAGGTGCGGCAGCGACGGCGGCAGGCGATCAGGGTGGAAGGTCTTCGCGAGGCTGAGGAACGCGCTCTTGACCTGATCACGCGTGGCCGACGTACTGAGCCCCAGCGTGAGGAACGGGTCTCGACGCGAGAGTTGCGAGAAGCGGGCTTCGATTTGCGCGGCGAGTTGCTGTTCTGCCGCGCTCGGCGCCGGAATCGCGGGCGACGACGGCGCAGAAGTGATGCCCGAACCAGCGCTCGTAATCCCCGAGCCCGAGCTGATACCCGAACCCGACGACGACGGCATGCTGCTCAGGTTCTCCATCGCGCGCTTGAGCAGGCGTTGACGGCGCAGACGCGCCGCCTCGGCTGAATCGGTCACGGTGTTCTGCTCGATCTCGTCGAGGCGCGCTCCGACGTTGGCGGCGGGCGAAGTCGAGATGACCTCCGCTTCGATGATGGGCTCGATGAGCGGCTGCTCGGCAGAGCTCGCGGGGCCGACGAGCGCCTCGAGGCTCGAGTCGACGCGACGCAGCGCCTCTTCGAAGCTCTGCACGGCCCCCGGCGGAGGCGCGTTGAGGTTCGCGGGCTGCGCGATGGTCCAGAGATCCGCGTCTTGTGATTCTTGCTGACCACCGAGCATCAACGGCTTGCGATTGGGCTCGGCAGGCTGCGCTGCGACGATGTGTGGGTCAGTCTTTTCGTCGCGCGGACTCGCAGTCGGAGCGGGACCGACGTACGTCGCCTGTCGCAGTGCCGCGTTCATGCGCTCGAGCAGGGTCTGCGGCTCTGCCTTCGGAGCGCTGGGCTTCGGCGGCGGCACCGCGAGCTGAGCGGGAACGGGGTGCAGCCCAGAACGTGAGCGCTCGGCCTCGACCTTGACGCGCGCCGCCTGGGCGGCGGCGAGCAACCGCTCCTCTTCTTCGTGTTCGGCGGCCTCGTTGTGATCGCGCGCGTCTTCGGCAGCGCGCAGTTGCTGCTGGCGGCGAATCGCCTCCGATTCTTCTTCGGCGTCGGCGGCCTCGGCGGCGCGGCGCAGCTCTTCACTGGCGAGGCGGTCGGCGTCTTCCAGCTCGCGACGCTTCTTCTCGTCTTCGTGACGCAGCCGCGCCTCTTCGAAGACACGCGCGCGCGATTCGGCGTCACGACGCTCTTCATTTTGACGGTCGCGCTCGAGTTGGGCGCGTTCGGCGGCGACGCGTTCTTGTTCGAGTCGCTCAGACTCGGCGCGGTCGGCAGCGAGCCGCTCTTCCTCGAACCACGCCGCCTCCGCGATGCGCGCGGCCTCGGCGCTCTCGGCGGCGAGTCGCTCGTTCTCGATTCGCTCGGCTTCCGCCTTCTCTGCAGCGATTCGTTCTTCTTCGAGCCGCGCAGCTTCTGCTTTCTCCGCAGCGATGCGTTCTTCTTCGAGCCGCGCAGCCTCAGCAGCGAGCCGCTCGGCTTCTGCTTTCTCCGCAGCGACGCGTTCTTCTTCGAGCCGCGCAGCTTCGGCAGCGAGTCGCTCGTTCTCGATTCGCTCGGCTTCCGCCTTCTCTGCGGCAATTCGCTCTTCTTCGAGCCGCGCAGCTTCAGCCGCGAGTCGCTCGGCTTCTGCCTTCTCTGCAGCGATGCGTTCTTCTTCGAGCCGCGCAGCCTCAGCCGCGAGCCGCTCGTTCTCGATTCGCTCGGCTTCCGCTTTCTCCGCAGCGATTCGTTCTTCTTCGAGCCGTGCAGTCTCTGCCGCGATCCGTTCGGCCTCGAGTCGCTCCTTCTCGACGCGCTCTTGCTCGAGCCGCTCCGCCTCCCGGCGCTCCGCTTCGACGCGCTCCTGCTCGAGTCGCTCTTCTTCGCGACGCTGGCGCATCTCGATCGCAGAGATCGATTCGAACGCGCCGCTCCTCGTCAGCACTTCCAACAACGCCAACTGCTGCGCCGTCGCCTCGGTCGGCTGCTTCCACTCCAGAAAATCCTGCAGCCACGTCTCGTCGTCCGACGTCGGTTCCCAGCGCGCGAGGCCATTGAGGTCCTGCGCGCGGAAGAACGCGGGCTCCGTCGAACTCCCGGCGATCGTCGACCACGCCTCACGCACCACCCGCGCGCCGCTGACCAGCTCACCGCTGCCCACGTCACCCGAATCGAAGCGCACCGACTCCGCCGCGCGAACCGTCTCACGAATGCTCGCGAGCACCCGCGCCGACTCCGCCTCAGCGGGCACGATGCCCAGCTCATCGAGCGTGTCTGCGTCACTCGCGGCCGCTTCACCGCGCGCCCACAACGCGTCGAGCTGCGTGAGCGCGAGGCGACCATTCTGCACCAGCGCCGGCACCGTTCCCTGCCAGCCGAAGCCAGCGCCGAGCGAAGTTCCGACCACGCTGCCTTCACGGAGCGGGATCTTCGTCTCGCGACCCTGAGCGGTGCACGTCAGCCAACCGGTCTGACGGTCGACCCACGCGCGATACAGAGCTTCAACGACCTGCGGGTTGCCCATTCAGGGCGCGACTGTACCCTGAACCTGCCGAAGCGCCTCGTAAGCGGCGATTCCGACGGCGGTAGATAAATTGAGTGATCGCCGTTCTTCGAGCATGGGAATCGTGACCGTCTGACCTGCGCCGCCGTTCAACACTTCAGGAGGCAGCCCCGTCGGCTCGGCACCGAAGACGAGGTGATCTCCGGGCTCGAACTTCGCGCCCCACAAGCCCGTACCCGCGCGCGCCGTGAACAACCAACGCCGCGCATCAGGGGTCGCTTCCACGTACGCGGCCCAGCTGGGGTACAGCTTGAGAAACACCTTGTCCCAGTAGTCGAGCCCCGCGCGCTTGAGCTCCTTGTCGCTGATGGAGAAACCCAGCGGCTCGATCAGCACCAGCTTGCAGCCCGTCACCGCACACAGCCGCGCGACGTTGCCGGTGTTGGGAGGGATCTGCGGAGAGACGAGGACCAGCGTGAAAGGCCGCTCCGGCGGGGCGAGTTGAGAAGTAGGCTGCACGCCCGATGCGCTACCGCGTGACGAACCTGACGCGCAACACGTTGCTGGCCGACCATGCGTCGAGAGCCGACTCCTTCATGAAGCGCTTCAAGGGCCTCATGGGCGTGACCGCGCTCCCGCTCGGAGACGGGCTGCACATTGCACCGTGCACCAGCATTCACACCTTCTTCATGAAGATCCCCATCGACGCGCTGTTTCTCGACGCATCGCAGCAGGTGGTCGACGTGTGCCACGCGATGGTGCCGTGGAGGGTCAGCCGCGTGTATTTCGAAGCGAAGTCGGTGCTGGAACTGCCCGCAGGCACCGCCGCAGCGAGTAAGACGGTGCCCGGAGATCGTCTGGAGTTTGCGCCGCAGACGGCGTGATTTGCTTTACCCCGCCCGACACACTTGCTTCAGTAACCGCCTTTCCCGTGAGCCTCGCGACGCCCATGAAAATCGCTGTGTCCGGCCAAACCCACGTCGGAATGAAGCGCAACCACAACGAGGACAACTACCTCTTGTTGCCTGAGGAGCGCCTCTTCGTGGTCGCCGACGGCATGGGTGGCCATTCATCCGGTGAGATCGCCTCGAAGATCGCCGTCGACGAGGTCGCCGAGTTCTTCCGCATGACGAGCCAGGATCTCGAGATCACCTGGCCGTACAAGATGGATAAGCAGAAGAACTACGACGAGAACCGCCTCGCCACGGGCGTGAAGCTCGCGAACATGCGGATCTTCGAGAAGGCCGCTGCCGAGCAGAAATACAAAGGCATGGGCACGACCATCGTGACGCTCTACTTCGCGAAAGACAGCGAAGTGGTCGTCGCGCACGTCGGCGACAGCCGGGTCTATTTCTTTCGCGACGGCACGCTGCGGCAGATCACCGAAGATCACTCGCTGCTCAACGACTACCTCAAGGCCAAGAAGCTCACGCCGGAGGAAATCGAAGCCTTCCCGCACAAGAACGTCATCGTGCGCGCGCTGGGCATGAAAGACACCGTGGTGGTCGACGTCAGCCGCGTCGAGCCCAAAGACGGCGACATCTACCTCCTGTGCAGCGACGGCCTGTCAGGCATGGTGACCGACAAACAGATGGAGCAGATCCTCCAGGGCCAGCCCGACCTCGACAAGGCCTGCGCGATGCTCATCGACGCGGCGAATGCCAACGGCGGCAACGACAACGTCACCTGCATTCTCGCGCAGTACAACCGCTGAACGTTGTCTGGTCTCCAGCACTCGTTTCAGCTCGCCGAAGCAACCGAGCGCGTTGAGCTCGACGATGCCATCGCGATGTACCTGTGGGACACGTTGCGGTGGTCTGGCCTCTCCTACCACGGTGCTTCCGTCAGCTCCGGGGTCGCGGCTGCGACGCTGAGCGCGAACCTGCGCGGGTGGATCTCGGTTTTTCGCTGTGGCCCTCCGACGCTGCGGTTGACCGGTGCGTGGGAACAGACCGACGCGTTCGGCAGCTACACGAAGCTCGAGGTCGACCGCGACGAACTGCTTCAAACCCTCGAGCGCATCGCGAGCTGGGCCGACGAAGCCTCGCAACCCGGCAAGCAGCTGCTCCACTTCGGGATCTAGAGCGTCGAGACCGAGCAGCCCGGCGCGACGATCTGATCGGCCAGCGTGACGCCTTCGGGAATCACGGCGCCCTCGAGCACGGCCACGCGGTTGAGCCGCACGTTGCGACCGATGCGCGCATTCGCACCAATCGAAACTGCAGAACCGAGCCGAACCCCCGCGCCGACTTCGCAGTTCGCGCCGAAGAACGCAGGGCCGGCGACCTTCACGTCGGCGTCGATGCGCGCACTCGGGTGCTGCCAGAAATTGCCATCACCGCGCACGTGACCCGACAGCGGCCCGTGGTCACCGAACGACGCGAGCGGCACCTGGCTGAAGAGCAATTGCTGGTGCGTGGCTGCATAGAGCTGCGGCGCGCCGAGGTCTGACCAGTACGCGGCGTTGGGCTGAAGAATGTGCCCACGAATGGTGAGGCCCGCCTTCAGCATACGCACGTAGACATCGCGGTTGATGTCTTCGGGACCGCTGGCCGACATGAAGTCGAACACGGCGGGCGTCATCACGTGCACGCCGGTGAAGTGCCAGTTGCTCAGCTTCGCCCCGCCGGGCCCGTGACCCGCGATGCGTCGAACCGAACCCGAAGCATCGAGCTCCACCGCGTTGTAGGTCGCGCCTTCGGGCATCGGCAGCAACACCATCGTGGCCGCCGCGCCTGAAGCACGGTGCGCTTCGATGACGGGCTTCAGGTCGACGGCGAAAAGAACGTCTCCGTTGAGCACCACGAAGTCTTCGTCGCGAAGAAACGACTTCAAGCCGCGAATGCCACCACCGGTGCCGAGCAGCTCGCCATTCTCGTGCGAGACGGTCAGCTGAGGCGATTCGGCGCGCGCGACGCGCTCCATCACGTCAGGCAAGTGGTGCGTGTTGATGCCGACGTCGGTGATGCCGGCACTGCGCAACGTCGCCAACGAGTAGCGAAAGAGCGGCCCCGCCAGCAGCGGCATCGCCGGCTTGGGCCAGACGGTCGTCAACGGACGGAGCCGGGTGCCGAGCCCCGCACACAACACCATGGCCTTCATGCGAGCTCGGGCACGTACTTGCCGACGAGCTTCTGCAGCCCCGAGAGCTGCGGCTGCGCGTCGAGCGCGGTCTTCACGTAGCGGAGCGAGGCCGGAATCGACACGAGGAAGCCCGGGTTGCCCTTCACGCGGTTGATGAACTCGAAGCGCCCCGCGTCTTTCAACTTTCGCTGCACGGTGAGCAGGTCGAAGAACGCCTTGAATGCTTTGACGTCGATGCGCTCGCCGCTCTGTTTTTCAAAAGCCACGATGTACGCGTCCAACATGGCGTCGACGAAGTCGCGCGGGAGCTCGACGTACGAGTCGCGCAGCAACGCCACGAGGTCGTACTGCCGCGGGCCCTGCAGCGCGTCCTGGAAGTCGATGACGATGAGCTCGCCGTTCTTCACCATGATGTTGCGCGACTGGTAGTCACGGTGCGTGAAGCCCCGCGGTGCGGCCGCGAGCTCCTTCGCGATGCGCGCAAAGGTCGCGTTGAGCTCGTTTCGTTCGGCGTCGGTCGGCTTCTGACCGCTCCAGATTTCGAGGCCCCATTCGCGAAAGTGGTGGAGCTCCCAGTCGTAGAGCTCTTCGTCGAACGCGCGCGTAAACGCGAGGCAGTCCGCATCGAGGGTCTTTTCGGCGTTGACGCGCAACCCCGCGAGCAGCTCGACGGCCTGCGTGTAGAGCTTCGTGCGATCTCCGCCCGACAACGCGGCCTCGAAGGTCTGATCCGTCAGGTCTTCGATGACCATCATTCCCGCCGGTTCGTCGAAGCGGAGGATCTGCGGCACGCGCACGTGCAATTTCGTGAGGTAGCGGTGCACGTTCACGAACGGCAATTCGGTGGGCGCGGGGCCCTTGCTCGCTTCGTCGCTCTTCTTGAGCGACTCGGGGGGCATCACCATGACCACCCACGAATCGGGTGCGGTGCCGACGCGGTAATACGAGCGCGATGACGCCTCGCCCTTCAACTTCGTGACCGGGGCCTGGCCGAGCGAGCGGCCGGTGGCGCGCTCCACCTGTGCGCGGAGCTGTGAGTCGAGATCCATGAGGGGTGGTCTCTTAGCAGGCTCATTCGCCGCTGCGAGCGCGCGCGACAGCGCTCGAAACGCTGACCCAGACAATGGCCGCGAAGACCAGCGCCCCGGCTGGAATGAAGAGCGCCCGGCTGCCGAGGGCGACGAACGACCACGCGCCCAGCGTGCCGCCGCTCACGAAGCCCACCAATAAGATGGCGAGCAATCGGAGCCGGGCCGCCTCGATGGGCTCACCGCGCAGGGCGTGCCCGACGAAGAGGCCGAGATCGGTGACCAGCCCCGTCACGTGCGTCGTGCGCACCACCGCGCCTGAATACGAGGTCGCCAACGCGTTCTGCATGCCCATGGCGAGCGCCACGAAGCTCTCACCCCAGATGGTGGCGCTCGACATGAGCGAGGCGCCCAACGAGAGCAACGCCGCCTCGAGGAGCAACACCACGCCGTAGCGGGTGCCGCGCACCGACACTTCTTCGCGCCGAACGATGGCGCCAGAGCACACCGCGCCGACAAAGAAAGACAAGACGACCAACGCGGGCGCCAGTGAGGGCCCCCCCTGCGAGAGCTCGATGGCCAGGTGTGTGACCTGCCCTGTGACGTGCGAAAGCCCACGTTGCGCGGCGCTGAGAAACCCGACCGCGTTGATGTAGCCCGCGCACAGCGCCAGCCAGCCGCCTCCGAAAGAGATCCACTTCGGTGTTCTTCGCCACGACACGAGTGCGTCGTAGCAACTTCCAAAAGGCGGTTCAGCGATCGCGCTTGAGCGGCAGCAGCTCGAAAGGAATGGCGATGAGCGTCGGGAAGCGGTGCACCTTCGGCGGCACGGTCTGCAGCGAGGCTTCAGAGAAGCCGTTGGTCGTCGCCACTACGATGATGGGCTCGTTCTTGTCGTTGTGGCCCGGCCCGATTCTCAAGATGCCGCGCACGCCGAAGCACTGGCGAATGCACTCTTCGACGGCGTCGGCCAGCTCGGGGTCTTCCTGGTCTTCGGAGTGGCCTTCAGCGAGCGCGTCTTCGACGAAGAGCACGCCCTTCTCTCGCGCGTCTCTGAGCAGCGCGTAAGCGTCGGGCGGTCGCTCGTTGCGAAGGTTGCCCATCAACGCCTGTTGCACGCCGCCGACCGCGTTGAGCCGCGACGCGCTGGCCGACGTGAGCTTCTGCGCACCGACCATCGGCAGCCGAGAGCTCGACGCAGCCGTCGACGACTGGCCCTGTTTCGTGAAGGCCGGCGCGTTGCCCTTGAGCGCCGCCTCACGCCGCGCCTGCTCATTCTTGAGCAGCTGCGCCTTCGGGTCGGCGGCGCCGGTCTGCTTTTTCTGCCACGCGAAGACCTTGAAGAGCCCTTTGGCCTTGGCTGCTTTCTCGGCGTCGTCGCGCACGTCGCTGGCGTGCTCGCCGCCCTCTTCTTTGTCAGCCTTCTCGGCGGCCATCGACTCGGCCATGCGCTGCTCGACGTCAGAGGCGCGGATCTCGAGGGAGCGGTCCATGTCCATGCCGGCCCACAGCTGCGCCTCCGTCGACCTGGGCTCTTTGGCCTCACGCTTGATGAGCTTGGGCGCGTCGTCTGACGCAGCGGCGCGCGTGCTGCGGCGCGGCCCGTCGGTTTGACGCATTTCGGACGGCTGGTTCGACGGCGGTAAACGAGTCGGCACGGTTTGACTATGGTACGCCAACTTCATGGCCGATTACGCCAAGCGCGACTACGGGCGCTGCCCGTGCAGCGGCATCTACGACAACCGCTTCGTCGAGGTGCGCCTCACGGTCAACGGCAAGGTCGTGGTGCTGACTGACGTGCCGCAGGGCGCCTGCCCGAACTGTGGCTCCCGCGTGTACAAAGCCGAGGTTTTGCACCGCATCGAGTCATTGATGAAGGGCAAGCAGGTCAGCAAGGCGATCTGACACGCGCTCTGGTAGGAGCGCCGTCATGGCCACGAAAAACGTTCACGACTCGGTTCTGTCCGCCATCGGCAACACGCCCATCGTCAAGCTCAACAAGCTCGTCGGGCCCAACGACGCGACGGTCTACGTGAAGTTGGAGTTCATGAACCCCGGCGGTGCCATCAAAGACCGCATGGCGTTGCACATCGTGAACAAGGCAGAGAAAGACGGTCGCCTGAAGCCCGGCGGCACCATCATCGAGAACACCTCGGGCAACACCGGCTTCGGCCTGGCGATGATCGCCGCGGTGCGTGGCTACAAGTCGATCTTCACGATGCCCGACAAGATGTCGTCGGAGAAAGTGAACCGCCTCAAGGGCATGGGCGCGCAGGTCGTCGTCACTCCGACGAACGTGCCTGCCGAAGACCCGCGCAGCTACTACGAGACGGCGAAGCGCCTCGTGAAGGAGACGCCGGGCGCGTTCTACCCGAACCAGTACCACACGCCTGACAACATCGAGGCGCACTACCTGTCGACCGGGCCCGAGGTCTGGGAGCAGATGGACGGCAAGTTCGACTACTTCGTCACCGGCCTCGGCACTGGCGGCACGATGAGCGGCGCCGGCAAGTACTTCAAAGAGAAGAACCCGAAGATTCAGAACGTCGGCGTCGACCCCATCGGGTCGATCTACGCGGGCTACTTCAAGACGGGCAAAGTCGGCGAAGCACACACCTACAAAGTCGAAGGCATCGGCGAAGACATGGTGTGCGGCGCGATGGACTTCAAGGTCGTCGACCAGATTCGGCAGATCGATGACCGTCAGTCGTTCCTGATGGCGCGTCGCCTGGCACGCGAAGAAGGCATCTTCGCCGGTGGCTCGACGGGCGCCGCGGTGCACGCCGCGATCGAACTCGCGAAGGAGGTCGGTAAGGGCAAGACCATTGTCGTTCTCGCCCCTGACTCGGGGAACGCGTACGTCTCGAAGTTCTATTCAGACGAGTGGATGAAGGACCTCGGGTACATCGAAGAAAAGGGCCCGGGAACCGTTCGCGACGTCATCGGCGGCAAGCAGCAGAAGCTGGTGACCACCGCGAAAGGCGAAAAGATCGGCGCCGTCATCGAGGCCATGAAGAAGCACGGCATCTCGCAGATGCCGATCGTCGCGGCTGATGGCAGCTCGGTGGGCATGATTCACGAGTACGACCTGCTCAACGGCCTCATCGCCGGGAGCTACAAGCTGCAAGACACCATCGACGCGCTCGTGAGCCCGCTGCAGGGCGTAGTGACGATGGACACCACGATTCCCCAGCTTCGTCAGGTCTTCGCGCAAGACAACGTGGCCGTGGTTCGTGAAGGCCAGAAGATCGTCGCGATCCTCACGAAGATCGACCTCATCGAATTCCTCGCTGAACGGTGAACCATGGGCGTCAAGCCTCGCGAAGACGAAGAAGAAGTCGTCGAGTTGCTGACGTGGGAACCCGCACTCGACGGTGAAGAAGAAGAAGAGGAGTTCGAAGATGAGCTCCCGGCCGACGAGGCGATGTTCGCTGAAGAGAATGCAGAGGCAGTGACGGCTGAAGGTGACGACTTCGCGGGGAAGAAGCCTGCGGAGTTGCCGCAACCAGACCGCGCGCTCAGTCACCCTGATCTTCCCCGGGTGAAATCGACGGCCTTCAAGCGAATCATTCGCTGAAGCACGCAACTCACGCGGCTGTGGTGGCGAAAAACCTCTCGTTCACTCAGGGAGGCACACACCATGGCCGTTTCTCGTACGAGCACGCGCACCACGACGCGCACCACCGCGCAGCGCACCACCCGCACCACGGCATCCACGACGAAGAAAGCGGCCGGCGCGAACCCGAAGCTCGCGAAGATGGTGAAGAGCATCAACATTCAGCGCTTCGCCAAGAAGGGTTCTGTCACCTTCTGCAATCAGGCGTTCAACGCGTATGCCGCGAAGCACGGCTTCAAGGGCTTCCAGGGCAAGGTCGCGAACCAGATGTTCACCGCGATGAACAAGCCGGGAGGAGGCTGGAAGAAGGTCAGCGCGCAGGAGGCGATGGCCGCCGCCAAGGCGGGCAAGCTGGTCGCCGCGGGCTGGTACAACAACAAGGCCATGAAGAACCGCCCTGACGGCAAAGCGCCGGGCCACATCGCGGCGGTCATCGGTGAGTATTCGCCCGGCGTGCCCGGCATCGCGCAGGCCGGCACCAAGACGTTCGAGTGGGGCCCCATCACGCTGAGCCGCAAGAACCCGACGTACTTCGTGAAGCAGTAAGCAGCCTTCGCTTCAGTCGACGCAGCGACCGCGTTCACTTCGCGGTCGCTGTTTTCGTTTTCAGCGCAGCTTCGACTTCACGACCTTGCCCATCGCGTTGCGCGGAAGTTCGGCGATGGCGTGCACTTCACGCGGGCGCTTGTGCGGGCTGAGCTGTCTGGCGACGAAGTCCTGGAGCTCGCTCGACGGCACCGGGTTCGCGAGCACGACGTAGGCGATGATCTTCTCGCCGAGATCTGCGTCGGGCGCGCCGAGCACTGCGGCTTCACGCACGTGCGGGTGTTCGAGCAACGCGGCTTCGACTTCACCGGCGCCGACCTTGTACCCGCCGCACTTGATGAGGTCCGTCGCGCGGCGGCCGACGATGCGCACGCTGCCGTCTTCACGCATGCACGCGATGTCTCCGGTGAAGAACCAACCGTCGGCGTCTTTCACGGCGGCCGTCGCGTCGGGGCGATTCAAGTAGCCGAGGAAGACGTTGGGCCCGCGTACGGCCACTTCGCCCAGCGTCGAGTCATCTCGCGCGTCGAGCGTGCGCCGTAGATCATCGACGAGCTTGAGCTCGATGCCGTCGACGGCCGGCCCCACGGAGCCTGGGCTCGGCGTGGCGTCGATGCGCACGACACAGTTGATGAGCGTCTCGGTGAGGCCATAGCGCTCGATGACGCGGCGCCCGGTGAGCAGCTCGATGCGCTGTTGATCTCGCTGCGGCAACGCGGCCGAACCACTGACCAGCAGCCGCGCATGACGGAGCCCCGCGGCCAACTCCGGCTCACGCTCGATGGCCTCGGAGAGCCGGTGGTACATCGTGGGCACTGCGAAGAAGACCGTCGTGCCCTGCCCCAGCGCGGTGACGACCTCGCGAGGCTCGAAGCGCGGAAACCACTGCAGCGCACCACCGACACGCAGTGAGCCGTAGAGCCCCAGCACCAGCCCGTGCACGTGAAACATCGGCAGCGCGTGCACGACGGTGTCGGCGCTCGTCCAGTTCCACGCTGCGGCGAGGCCGTCGAGATCGAACGCCACGTTGCGCGCGCTCAACACCGCGCCCTTAGGGAGCCCCGTGGTGCCGCTCGTGTAGAGCACCAGCAGCGGTGCGTCGTCGACGACGCGCGTGGCGACGTGCGCACGGTTGGTACGAAGCGCGGGCGTGAGCGGCAGCGTCTCGAGCGACGTCTTGCCTTCGACGGCGACGAGGTCTGAACCCAACGCGATGGCCGGCTTCGCGTCTTTGACGACGTGCCCCAACTCGAGCGCGCCCAGCTTCGGGTCGATGGGCACGACGACGAACCCGGCGGCGGCGAGCGCGACGAGCGCGGCGGGCGTCTCGACTGACGGCTGGGTCCACACCGCGACGTGAGCGCCGGGGAGCACGCCGCGCGCGGCGAGCAACTCCGTGACTGCGGCGACTTCGTTCGCGAGCTCGCGCGTGGTGATGCACGTCTCACCGACCTGCAGTGCGAGTGCTTCCCCGGGAACGTCGAGCCGAGGAAAGAGCGCGCTCATCGCCAGGTCGCGCGAAAGAGACTGGCTCCCGGCTGAGGCGGCAGCTGCGAGACCGACGGCTCTTTGCCACCCAATGCACCGATGGCGCTCTGCAGGAGCCCCGCAAGAAACTCGGGCTGCTCGGGGTCGTCGACGGAGATCTCGAACTCGGTCTTCGAGCGCTCGGTGATCGTCAACTTCACCGGGCTGCGATCCAGAAAGTCCATCGCCTGACGCAGCGAGCGACGCGGCCCCATCAAGCGCGCCATCGACAACCACGGCCCCTTGATAATGCCGCGCGACTGCAGCGCATCCATCACGTGAGCGCCGAGCTTGCGCAGTTGCACCGCTGACGCCTCAGCCGGAAAGAGTGATTGCGCGGTGAGCTCGACGGCGCGGTACCACGTCGAACGCGGGTAGCTCGCAGGCGGCGGTGCCGACAGGTCGACGCCTGCTTCAGCGAGCTGCGCTTTGAGCGCGGGGCTCACGTCAGCGGCGAGCACCTTCTTGAAGAGACCGTCGACCAGCTTTCCAGGAATGGTGCTCATTGGCGGAACTGGAGTCGCAGGGGTTGGTTCCTCGCGAATGACTCCGAGACGCGGGGTTTTTCTTCTTTGCCGAAATAGAGCTCGGCGATGCCGCCGCAGGAACCACGCACGGTGATTTCCTTCGCCGACGTGGGAATGGGGAGCACGTCACCGTTGTGCGCTTCGATGGGGCCCGGCGTCACTTCAGCGACGCAGGTGTGGCTCGTGAAGACGCGAACGTAGATGCGGCCGTCTTCTCGCGGAGGCATGGGTGCGACGGTGGCGACAGGCGCCTTCGGCTGCTCGACCGGCTGCGGCGCGGGCGCGGCGACAGGCTCGGTCTTCATGATGATGAAGCTGCCACCGCCCGAAGGCTTCACGGAGCCATCGCCGCCGAGCGTGACCTTGCCGGTGCGGCCACTCGCGCGTGCGAGCTTGTCTTTCGCGGCGTCGATGCAGCGCGGAGGCAGCCCGTTGCCGTCGTCGCTCCTCTGCAGCACGTTGATCTCGAACTCCGTCAGCTCGAGCGCGAGGGCGCACTGCTTCTGCGCGCGCACTTTCCACTTCGGGTACGCGTCGAGCAGGCACAGCTCGCAACGGGTGTTCTTGTCGTCGTCGGCCTGCAGCTGTGGATCTTTCTCGTTCTTCTCGATCCGGCGAACGACCTCGCCGGGCACCGGGCGAACACAGCGACAGTCACGCAGCTCGCGCGACGCGAGGAAGCCGCCCGTCCAATCGACGTCGCCTTCGAGCTTCTGCTGCTCGGTGAGGAAGTAGCGCCATTTCTCGAGCATCGACGAGCCGAGCGCTTTTTCGCGTTCTGCCGTCGGACCTCCGAGGAATGGCGTGGTGCGTGTGCCTCCCGCGCCAGCGCTCGCGATGACGGTGGCGCTTCCGATCGTCGCGTTGGTGCCGGCGACGCCGTTCGCTCCAGCTGCGCCGCTTCCGTTCGTCGCACTGCCGCCAGAACCGGAGCCGCCGCTTCCGTTGACGCCGCTCGCTCCAGCCGTGCCGCTTCCGTTCGTCGCGCTGCCGCCAGAACCGGAGCCGCCGCTTCCGTTGACGCCGCTCGCTCCAGCCGCGCCGCTTCCGTTCGTCGCGCTGCCGCCAGAACCGGAGCCGCCGCTTCCGTTGACGCCGTTCGCTCCTGCTGTGCCACTTCCGCTCGTCGCGCTGCCGCCAGAACCGGAGCCGCCGCTTCCGTTGACGCCGTTCGTCCCCGCCGTGCCGCTTCCGTTCGTCGCGCTGCCGCCAGAACCCGAGCCGTTGGTTCCGTTCGTCGCACTCGCACCGCCAGCACTGCCGCCGACGACCACGCGCCTTGCGCCACCTTCGGCGACCGCCACACCGGCGTCAGCGCCGCCATTGCCGTTCTGCCCGGGAACCTGCTGCGTGCCACCGCCCTGCACCTGCGCGTCCATCGCGATGCCACGTCGCGTGAGATCCGTCTCACCGCGCGCGACGGCCTGTGCGCACTTGAGGCCCTCCGAGAACAACCACGTGCGGTAGTTCGCGTATTCGTTCTGCGTCACGCTCGCGAGTCGCGCGAGGTCCATTCGCGCCTGCGCCTGAGCGAACAACGTCGCTCGCTCACGCGCCAAACAGTCCGTCGCTTCTTGCGGTCGCTCGGCCAGACCGCTGCGCTTCGGTTTGTACTTCACACCCAGAAACGGCCGATCGATCTCCGCGAGCGTGTCGTACATCAACTGCTTCGAGTCACCGGTCACCGCGCTCTTCGCGGCCTCACACGACGCGATCGCCTTCTTGCAATCACCGACCGCGGCGGCCTGCGGGTTCGCCTTCTTCGAGCCACCCGTCCACGCGCCGCTCGAGTCGAAACACCACGTCGCGATGCTGTCCAACCCGACCGACAACGAGCCCGACGCCTGCGCGAACTGCGTCAACGGAGCCATGTCTCGTTGCGGCGGCGCCGCGCACTGGGGCGGCACCTCCGGCACGAGAAGAATGAGCGTGACGACCAGAGAAAACACGGCCGTCACTCTCTCACAAACCGCCCATCACGCGGCGTCGAACGCGCGCTTCAAGTCGTCGATCAGGTCGGCCGCGTCTTCGATGCCGACGGACAGGCGAATGAGACCATCGGTGATGCCGAGCTTCTCGCGGTTCTCTTTGGGGATCGACGCGTGCGTCATGATCGCCGGGTGCTCGATGAGCGACTCGACGCCGCCGAGCGACTCGGCGCACGCGAAGATCTTCACCGTCTTCAAGAAGCGCCGCGCGGCCTCGAGCCCGCCCTTCATGTCGAACGTCATCATGCCGCCGAAGCCGGACATCTGCTTCTTCGCGAGCTCGTGCTGCGGGTGCGACGGCAGCCCCGGCCAGGTGACCTTGTTGACCTTGGGGTGGCCGACGAGGAACTCGACGATCTTCGCGGCGTTCTCGGCGTGGCGCTGCATACGAATGTGCAACGTCTTCACGCCGCGCAGCACGAGGAACGAGTCCATCGGGCCGGGCACGCCGCCGGCGGCGTTCTGCAGAAAGTACATCTTCTCGGCGAGCTCCTTGTTGGAGGTCGCCGCGAAGCCGCCGACCACGTCGCTGTGGCCGTTCAGGTACTTCGTCGTGGAGTGCGTGACGATGTCGATGCCGTGCTCGAGCGGGCGCTGGAAGTACGGCGTCATGAACGTGTTGTCGCAGACGCTGATGAGCTTGTGCTTCTTCGCGATGGCCGCGACCGCCGAGAGGTCGGCCAGCTTGAGCATCGGGTTCGTCGGCGTCTCGACCCAGACCATCTTCGTGTTGGGCTTGATGGCCTTCTCGATGTTCGACACGTCCGTCATGTCGACGAACGAGAACGTGAGGCCGTGGCGCGTGTAGACCTTGTCGAACAGGCGAAACGTGCCGCCGTACACGTCGTCGCTGCAGACCACGTGGTCACCCGCCGAGAGCATGTGCATCAACATGTCGGAGGCCGCGCAGCCCGAGCCGAACGCCGCGCCGTACTTCGCCCCTTCGAGCGCCGCGAGGCAGTCTTCGAGGGCGGCGCGCGTGGGGTTCTTGGTGCGCGAGTACTCGTAGCCTTTGTGTTCGCCCGGGCCGTCTTGCACGTACGTCGACGTGAAGTAGACGGGCGTCATGATGGCGCCGGTGGTGGGGTCCGGCTGCTGTCCAGCGTGAATCGCGAGGGTGTCGAAGCGCATGCGCGCCCTTCACCACAGAGCCCGGCGACGCGAAAGCACAGCGAAACAGTCAGCGCGCCGCGTCACCGGCACAGCGCGTCATCGCGCCGCGGTCAGCTCGGTCACCAGCGCGTTGGCGCCTTCGACGTCTTTGAGCAACCACAGCAGGTAGCGCACGTCCGCGATGACGTTGCGCGCGACGTCGGGGTTGTAGCCAAAGTCGTTGGCGACGTTCTCCCAGACGCGGTCGAAGTTCACACCGACGAGGCGGCCCTTCGCGTCGATGACGGGGCTACCGGAGTTGCCGCCGGTGGTGTCGCAGTCAGCGAGGAAGTCGACGGGCACCTTGTCGGCGCCGCCCTTCGCGTACGCGTCGCGAATGCGCTGCGGCACGTCGAACGGCTCTTCGCCGGTGTCTTTCGCCATCACGCCGGCGAGCGTGGTGTGCGGCGTCATCACCACGGCCTCGCGCGGTGAATAGCTCTTCACGCGACCGAAGCTCACGCGCAGCGTGGAGTTCGCGTCGGGAGCCACGGGCCTGCCCGCAGCCGCCACGACGGCACGGCGCCAATCGGGGCGCAGCTTGAGCACGCGACCCGAGAACACGTCACGGCGATCTCTCAACGCGCGGCGCTCGGCGTCGAGCGCGAGCCCGAAGTCGAGCAATGAATCCTTCCGAGCCGTCAACTGCGCGACGGACTCATCGAACGCCTTCTTGCGCGTCTCGAGGTCAGTCACCTTCGACGCCGCGACCAGCGCGGAGATCTTCTTGTTGATGGCCGCGTCGTCTTTCGCGTCGGCGAACACCCTGTCGACCGACGCGATTCGCTGCGCCGCCGGCAACGCGAGCGCGCGCTTGACCCACGACGCGAAGATGCGCTGATCAATCGGCGGCGAGTAGCGCTTCTGATCGCGCTCGTGGCGTTCCCGAAGTCGCGCGAGATCACGTTCTTGAAAGCCGGGCTCGCGCTCGAGGTCGGGCCGCTGCGCTTCCCAACTGCGACGAGCGACCAGCAGCGCCCACTGCAACGCGCGCGGGCCACGGTTCGTCATGTCGAGCAGAAAGTCGCGGTCCCACGTCTCGGTGCGCGCGACCGCGAGCTGCTGCAGCCCGTCGTACGCCTCGAGCGCGCGCTTGAACTCAGGCGCCTTCGCGGCGAACGCCTTCACCTTCACTTCGTGCGCGCGCTGCTTCTCGATGATGCGGCCGCGCTTCAACCCGGCGAGCTGGCCGTCGGCGTTCTTCTTCACGTTGAGCAACCACCGCAGATCATCTGCGCACGCGAGCGCTGCGTCGGGCGACTTCGTGCTCTCGTCGTCCATGATGGCCTGCCACTCGGCGGTCAACGCGCGCACGGCGGGGTACCAACGCGACTCACGCTCGACCATCTCGTCGGCGAGCTGCGCGCGAAAACTCGTGCCGGGGTAACCGAGCACCGCCACCGCGTCGTTCTCTTTCACGCCGTCCTTCGAGAGCGGGAAGAAGTACTTCGGCTGGTACGGCTTGCCGTCCTGGTACACGCGCACGAGCGAGAAGTCGCCGGTGTGCCGCGGCCACATCCAGTTGTCGACCTCGCCTCCAAAGTTCCCCACCGAGTGCGGCGGCGCGTACACGAGGCGCACGTCGGTGAGCTCGGTGAACTCGGTCAAGGTGAAGAACAAGCCACCATCGAACGCGGCGAACGTGCAGCGCGTGTTGGGCTGCTTTTCACAGTTGGCGACGAGCTTCTTCTCGGTCGCCTCGACCGACTTGTAGCGCGCGAGGTCGTCGGGGTTCGGCGGCAGGTCGTCGAGCACGTCTTTGGTGACGTCGAGGAAACGGCGCGGCACCTGAATTCGGTACGACTTCGACTGCTTTTCGTCGCTCAGTGACTTCGCCAGGAAGCCGTCGCGCACCAGGTTCTGCTCGGGCGTCGAGACCTCTTGAAGAATGCCCACGATGCAGTGGTGGTTGGTGATCAGCAGGCCGTCTCTCGAGACGAACGAGCCGCTGCAGCCGGGCAACTGCACCGCGTTCGCGAGCAACCCGCCTTGCGCCTTCTCGTCCCACAGCTTCTGCAGCGGCAACCCGAAGCCCTGCTGTTTGACCCACGCCGGGCCCTGCTGAAGCACCTGCTGCGGCGTCCACTTACCTTCAGCGCCGAGCATCAGCGCAGCCGTCATCGAGAGCGTGAAGAGCATGCGCGAGCTCCTACCGCACGTTCTGCTTTCCAACGAGCGCTCAGCGACAGCAGCCGCGCTCGAGACACCCGCAATCGAGGCACGCGCGCAACGACTCGGTGCCGCAGTGTTTCTTGAGCTGCGCTTTGAGGGCCGTGCGCGCGCGGTGAAGTCGAATCCACGCGTTGTTGGGCGTGATGCCGAGCTCTTGCGCGAGCTGCGAAATCTGCGCGCCGTCGACGACCACCCGCTGCAGCAGCTGAGCCTGTGCCGGAGGCAACGTCTCGACCTGCTTCATCACGCAGTTGCACGCGTCAGGGGCTTCGTTGGATTCGGCCGCGAGCTGCTCGGGCACGGCCTCGGTCGCGCGGCCACCCGACTCCGTCACCAACCGACGCACGATGCTGAAGAGCCAGGCGCGCGCGGCCGCCGGGTCGGAGAGCTGGTCCGCGTGACGCAATGCTCGAATCGCCGCGTCTTGCACCACGTCTTCAGCGCGGGCCCCGACGCGACGGCGCGCGAAGGCGACCAGCTCTTCGCGGCCCTCCGCAAGCGCTTCTGGAACCACGCTCTTCATGCTCACCGACTTGTACGTCTCAATCATCGTGCCGTGAAGACCGGCGGCCCTGCCCGCGCCTTACAAGAAATCGACGGCGTAATTCCCGGGCTGCCGCGACGGTCTGTATGTGCATGACACGACACCTGATTTCGACGGCGCTGGTCACGACCTTCTTCCTGGGCGCGCTCGTCTTGCGGCCGCTGGTGCATCGCCTGCGCACAGGAAAGTGGGGGCTGCACGGCTTGTCAGGCGGGCCCGCGAGCGCCGGCTGGTGGGGCGGCCTCGCGTTCATCGTGTCGATGTTGTTGGCGCCGGTCGCGTTGCTGCTGCCGTCGTTCGAGAGCCCGGCACAAGGCGCGTCGATTCTGATCGCCGTCAGCGGGCTGGTGCTGACGCTGTTCGCGCAATCAGACATGGGCACGAGCTGGCGCATTGGCGTGCGACAGACAGATCGCACCGCGCTGATCACCACGGGCCTCTTCGCGCTCGTTCGCAACCCCATCTTCACCGGCATGTCGATGTTCGCCGTCGGCCTCGCGGCGCTCTGGCCGAACGTCGCGTCGTTCGCGTCGCTGCTGGCGTTGCTCGTCGCCATTGAGCTGCAGGTACGCTTCGTCGAAGAGCCGTATCTCCTCAGCGTTCACGGCACCGCGTGGAAACGGTGGGCCAGTCGCGTGGGCCGCTTCGTGCCCGCGTTGGGGCGGGTGCGCTGGTGACACAGGGGCCAAACAACCACAGCGCTCGACGCGGTTTTGTGTTGGTAGAAGAGCCTCGAATGAGACTCGCACTCGCGCCGGTCCTCGCAGCAACGCTGTTTTCTCCTTCCATCACCTTCGCAGTGCCCGCGCCCGCCACCACCGTGGCCGCCGCGTTGAAGGGGCTCGAGACTGCGCGCGCCAACCTCGCTACCGCGATGAAGAAGGCAGAAGCCGACGCGCCGAGCGCCGCTGATCTCGACGCCGCGCACGCAGCCATCGAGGCGTTGAAGGAGGCCATCGACGCCGGCGCCAATCAGGAGCCGAACGATCTCGACTACGCCCGCACCGCCCTCGCCGCACGTAAGGAGCTCCGCGAGAAGCGTGACCTCATCGAGTCGCGGCGCGCGAAGATGCACATCTTCAATCACCGCCGCACCATCGACTCCGCGCTGGCCACCATGCGAGAGAAGGTGAAGCCGGCGCAGGGCAGCGACGCAGCGACCCAGGACTTCGACGACGCGCGCGCCGCGATTTCGGACTTCCGCAAAGTCGTCGAGCCCGCCCGCCAGTTCACCTCGCAAGACCCGGCGTTCGCGACGTACGTGGCGAGCCTCGACTCCGAGCTCGGCAAAATCGAGAAGGTCGTCGACGACAAGTGGGCCGTCGCAGAAGGCAGCAAGCACCGCGCGAAGGTCGAAGAGGCCCGTCAGGCCTACGTCACCGCCGCCGCCGTGCTGAGCCCCAACGCCACCGACGCGCAGTTCGCCGAAGCCGAGAACACCGGCAAGGTGCTCCAGCAGCGCCTCGACGAAGGCAAGGTGCTCGAGACGAAAGACAAGAGCTACGGCCCGTACGCCGCAAAGACGCGCACCGAGCTGGCGATTTCGAAGAAGAAGGCCGACGACTTGTGGAGCCAGACGGGCCCCGCGCGGTTGAAGGCTGAAATCGAGCCGGCCGCGAAAGACCTGCGCAACTCGGCGAAGTACGTGCGCAGCAAGAAGGCGACGGAAGATCAGCTAGCCGAAGCGCGCACCATCGCCATCGTGGTGCGCAAGCTCATCGAGAAGTTCGCGCCCGAGGCCAAACGCAACGCGCCGTTCGGCGAGTACGTCGAGACGGTGAAAGGCCAGCTCATCGAGGTCGAGAACCTGCTGCAGCTGCGCGCGCTCGACACCGCGCAGCGAGACTTCCGTCAGGCGCTGGGCAAGCTCGACCGCAAGGCGCCGACCGACGAAGACTTCGCGGTCGCCAACAGCTCACTGCTGGTGTTGACCAAGACGCTCGAGCCGATGAACGCGAAAGACCCGGCGCTGGTGCAGCCCGTCGCCGACGCACGCGCGTGGGAACGTGAAGGCAAGGCGACCATCTCGAAGCGTCGCATTGAGCTTGACGTCGCCGCACAGCAGGCCCGCGTCGAAGAGGCGCGCAACAAGGCCATCGCCATCGTCGGCACGTTTGGTCAGCCCGACGCGGGCGAAGACGCGGTGAAGCAGGCCGAAGCGGCCGTGCAGCAGGTCAACGCGGCGCTCGAAACGGGCGCCGAGCTGACGACGAAAGACCGTGGCTACGCCGCGTACGACCGCGAGCTGAAGAAGCGCGTGAACGAGTTCAACTCGAAGATCGCCAACAAGAAGCTGCAGCTGCTCGCCGCTGCGACGCGCGCGCAGCTCACCGACGCGCTGGCCAACGCGAAGGCCAAAATCGAAGCCGCGCGCCTGCCTGCGTCGAGCGACGCCGACCTCGCCGCGGCCGTGCAGTCGGTCGAGGCCGTCAACGCGTTCCTCGAGCGACAAGCCCCGCTGGAGCAGCAGGCCGGCAGCTACGCGTCGGCCGCAGAAAAAGGCCGCATGGAGTTGATGAAGCGCTTCGAGACGCTCGGCGTCGCGCAGCAGGAGCGGGAGCTCCGCAAGGCCACCGTCGATCAGCTCGTGCCCGGCCTCGCGCTCTCGCACGCCGCCGCCGCGTCGCAAGACCTGAAGAAGCAGAAGGCCGACTACGAGAAAGCGCTCAAGCTCTTCAAGTCGTGCCGTGACGAAGGCGCGAAGATCATCGGTGACCCGGCCTCGGCGAAGCTCGCGGTGATCATCGACGGCCCGGCGACGCTGAAAGAAGCCGTGGTGCAGTGCAGCCAGGAGTTCGACGCCGTCACGCCGCTCATCAAGCCGCTCACCGGGCTCATCTCGTTCGAAGACGGCCCGCGCAAGGCCTACGAGCTGGCGACGGGGCTGCTCTCCAAGGGCAAGAAGACCGAAGCGCTCGCCCAGTTCGACGAGTGCATCGCGACCGGCGTCACCGTAGGCGTGCGCTACCCCGACCTGAAGGAGCGCCTCTTCGCCGTCGGCAACGGGCAGATGACGCTCGCTGAAGTGACGAAGCTCTGCACCGCGAAGAGCAAAGAGCTGCGCGGAAAATAACGCGCAGGCGGGTCGCAAACTCTGCACAAGCCAGCGGGCCCTGGGCGCGAGAGATTGCGCACCATGGCTGATCAGCTGGCTCCGTTTTTTCTGGGCGCGTACGGCGAGAACAACGACTTCTTCGAGAAGACCGTCACCGAGCTGCTGCGCGACCACGTGTACTGGCGCCGCAACTTCCACCCCGAAGACACGCCGCCCATCAGCACGCGCGAGCAATACGAGCCCGCCTTCCTCGATGGCCTGGCGAAGACGCGGCTCGAGCTCCACCAACTGACCGCGCAGCTCAAGCGCTCGGTGCCGTTCTTTCACCCGCGCTACCTCGGGCACATGGTGAGCGACGTGTTGATGCCGGGCCTCATCGCCCAGCTCGTCACCACGCTCTACAACCCCAACAACATCGTCGAAGAGTCGGCGCCGGTGACGGTGCAGCTCGAGCTCGAGGTCGGCCGGCAGCTCTGTCGCATGGTGGGCTTCGCGGTCGACGCGGCGCAGCCCACGTGCGCGCTCGGTCACCTCACCTCGGGCGGCACCGTCGCCAACGACGAAGGGCTGTGGCTGGCGCGGGCCGTGAAGCTCTACCCGCTCGCCGCGAGAGACGCGTGCGCACGACTCGAGGTGTGGCCGGAGCCTGAGCTCGAGCGCGCGGACGACTTCACGCTGCTCAACTGGAGCACCACGAAGACGCTGGCGCTCGCCGACACATTGGCCGCGCATGAACGTGGCGCCGAGCTGCTCCACGAAGTGCACGACTGCCGCGTCGAGACCGTGGGCCTCGCGCGCTTCGCCGCTGTACACCCGCTGGTGGGCGAGCTGGTGGTGCTGGCGCCGGCGACGGCGCACTACTCATGGCAGAAGGCGATGAAGCTGCTCGGGCTGGGCAGCGCGCAGCTCGTCGAGGTGCCCACCGTGCAGGCGCGGATGGACGCCACGGCGCTGCGCGAGATGCTCGAGGCGCGCGCGGCGAAGCGGTTGCCGGTGCTCGCGGTGATCGGCGTGTACGGCACCACCGAGTTCGGCACGCTCGACCCGCTCCACGAGCTCGCCGCGCTGAGAGGCGCGCCGTTGAACTTCTGGCTGCACGTCGACGCGGCGTGGGGCGGCTACATTCCCAGCCTCTTTCGCGACGCGCACGGCGGGCTGAGGTCGCGCAACGAAGTGAAGGCCGAGTTCCGCTACTTCCCCAGCGAGCGCGTGTACCGCTCGACCGCGGCGCTCGCGGAGGCCGACTCCATCACCGTCGACCCACACAAGCTGGGCTTCGTGCCCTTCGGCGTGGGCGCGTTTCTGGCGAGAGATCGCCGCGCGTTCGACCTCGTGCAGCAAGACGCGTCGTACGTGTTCGTCACGAAGAGCACCGACGCCGAGGCGCGCTACCGAAAAATCGGCCGCTTCAGCCTCGAGGGCAGTCGACCTGGAGCCGGCGCCGCGGCCTGCTACGTAAACCACAAGGTGTTGCCGCTCGACGGCGCGAACTTCGGCCGCCTCATCGCGCGCTCGGTGCGCACCTGCGAGACGTTGTTCGATCGCACGCAGGTCTTGAGAAAGGAGCTCGAGCCGCTCGTGCGGCTCAGCGTGCCCTTCGAGCCCGACTGCAACCTCGTGTGTCTCGCGTTCAACCCGAAGGGCAATCACTCCCTGAAGACGGCCAACGCGTACGGCCGCACGCTCTACGACGCGATGTCGGTGCGCGGAGACCTGCCGGTGCAGCTGCGCCAGTTCTTCGGCTCGTGCACCACCGTCGCGCTCGATCAACTCGGAGACGGCGAGCTGGCGCGCATCGGCGCCGAGCTCGAGCTCGACCTCTCACAGCCCGACGACACCGGGCTGTTCATGCTTCGCCACACGTTGATGAACCCGTGGCTGCTCTCACCTCAGACCCCGGGAGAGCCGAGCTACGTGGAGGCCTACGTGCACTACCTGACGGAGTTGATCAGGCAGGGCACGCAGACCCGGTGACTACTGGCGCTTGTATTCGCGGTCTTCTTCGACGGCCTTGCGCGTGGTGGTGGCGTTCTTGTTCACCACCGCCTGCGCCGTCTTTCGATCGGTCGCGAGCGCGCCGCTGGCCACGTTGTACGCGGGGACACCGGCTTCATCTTCAGTCGTCGTCACCACGTCACCGACGCCCGCCGTGTAGTGCTGCGCGCGCGTGGCGATGTCCGTGCGGAACTTGTACGCCGGGTCGGTGGGCAGAATGTTGAGCGCCGCTTCGGGGTGGTTCGAGACCAGCGAGAAGTACTCGATGAGCGAGCCGTCGAAGTGCACCGTCGGGTAGCCCAGGATGACGCGCGACGCGAAGCCGTTGACCTGCACCTCGAAGTTCGTGCGGCACTGAGAGACGACGACCTTCGTGGCGCGATCTCCCGGCGCGTAGCCGGCAGCCGTGAAGAGCGCTTCGAGGTCGGCGCGCGACTTGTACTTCCAGTTGCTGTTGCCGACGTCAGTCACGAGGTTGGCCCAGGGGAAGGTGACGGCGCCCTTCACGTGACCTTCGTAGAGCACGTAGTTCTTCGCCTGACCGGTGGCGTCGGCGCTCGGCGCGCCCGTCGAGTTCCACGCGGTGGTGATGAAGTGGCCCGGGTGCGTCGTGACGAAGGCCGCGTTGGGCGCGCTGCGGTTGAACTGGTTGGTGGGGCGCGCGTCGATGATGAACTGGCGGTCGAAGCCCGGCACCACGCCGGACACCGCGAGCTTGCCGTCGACGATGGCGAGGAAGTCTTCGAGCGGCAGCGTGAGCGCCGTGTGGTCGACGCGCAGCGACTTCACCGAGAAGCCGCCGTTTGAAATCGTGCCTTCAGCGACCTTGTTGCTGCGCAGCTCGCCCGCGTAGTTCTTCTGCAGCGAGCCGTTGAGCACCGCGAGGCGCTTCAGGTCTGCGCCCCAGTAGCTGAGCCAGTAGATGGCGCGATCGATCTCCTGAAAGTACGCGCCGCTGTTGGCCGTGTTCTCGCCCTGCGCGAAGACGATGAAGTCGCGGCTCAGGTCGATGCCGTAGCGAGAGAGCCAGTCGTCGGTCGTCGGGCCGCTGGCCTGGTAGCGCACCGAGTTCGAGATGAGGCCCGTGTCGCGCGTCTCGTTGAAGCGGAACGCGTCGAGCTCGTAGACGTACACGTTGCCGGCCGGGTTCGACGGCACGTAGTTCTCGCCGGCGGCGCGGTTGGCGGCGTTGATCTGCAACACCACCAGCCGCGCGTCGGTCGACAGGTGCGCCGGGCGACCGTTGGCGACTGCGCCCTCACCCGCCGAGTCGACCGTGGCCCAGCTCGTCGCGTACGCCTGCAGCGTGCCCGCTTCGATAAGGCCCCAGCGGTTGTGCGCATAGTCGGCGGCCGACGTGTTGGTCAGCTGCGCCGGCGCGATGGCCGTGGGCAACGACGGCTCAGGCGTAACGCCGCCGTCGGCGCCGGGCTGCGAAGGGCCGCAGGCAGCGAACGCCACCAGCGCGACGACAGACGAATAGACAGACGACGAGTGAGGTTTCCGCATGGGGCTCTCCTGTGGGTGAAGACGAAACGGGTCAGCGGACGCTGGTGAGCGTCAACAGCCACCCTCTCCCGCGCCGACGGCCGGCAACGCGGGAGGGTTCTGCCTGTACTCGACGTCGCTGCGCTGCACGCCGTCGGACGATGGCGCCGCTGCGTCGAAGACGAGCGGACGAACGCCGTGCTCCGTCGTCGACCAGGCGTTGGCGCCCTCGGTCAACGCGGGGAAATCATCGGTGCGCCACGGGCTGTTCGCAGGCAACGCGCGCAGCGCCGAGACCGGGTGCGACGCATTGAACGCGCCCCACTCGATGAATGAAGCCGCGTACCAACGCACGGGCTGACCGACGACACCCAGCAGCGCGAACGCGGCGATGGCGCTGTCGTAGCCGTCGAGATCGTAGAGGTACGCCGCGCGCTGGCGGTCGAGCGAAGAGGTCGCGGCGTCGAGCTCACCGAGCGCCTTGAACGTGCCGTCGGGGTTCTGCAGCCCGCGCGCAGGCACGTTCACCGCGCCGGCGATTCGCCCCGAGAACGTCGCCGTACAGCTCAACGCGCCGCCGAGGCACGTGCTGTCGAAGCGGCTGGTGCCGTGCGCAGAGCCGTCGAACTCCGCAGGCGCGCGCACGTCGACGATGGGCTCCTTGCCGATGGCGTCACGCACCGCCGCGAGGTCGGCGAGCAGAGCGAAGTGCTCGTTGGGAATCGTGTTGATGCGCACCGTGCCACCGAAGGGGTGCGCGTCGACGGTCGCGCTGCGCGAGGTCACCGGCAACGCGCTGATGGAGCCGTTGAGCACACCCAGCTGCGAGTGCTCCCAGCCCCAGTAGCGGAACGCGAGCCACGCGCGCGCCAACACGGCGAACGACTCGGGCGTCGCTTCGCCGGTGACGAAGAGCACGAAGTCTTCGTTGGGCCGCATCGAGAAGCGCCGCATGAAGCTGTCGATGCGGATGCCGTTCGACGGCACGGTGCCGATGGCCGCGATGCCGTTGTTGCGCGGCTCCATCAAGCGCGTGAGCTCGGCGGCCTGGTACGTGCGCACGCCTTCACGCTTCGAGACCCACGGTGCGTCGCCAGCGGCAGCGTCGAACTGCAGCACGATGAGCTCGCCCTTCACCGACGCGGGCTTGTGCGTCGACCAGCTCGCCAGCCACTGCTCGAGGCGCTCTGCGGTGATGAGCCCCGCTTCGTTCTGCGCGAACTCGTCGCTCGAACGCACGGCGAGTTGTTGGGGCGTCGCAGGGCCGCGCGGTGCTCCTTCGGGCGCGCAGGCCGTGCTCAGCGCGACGACGAACGAGGCAACGATGACGGCGGGGCGAATTTCCACGAAACGACTTATCCGTTATTGCGGATGAACTGTCAACTCGACGGATTCAGCATCGCCCCTCGTGTCCGTTAGAACGGACAGTGCGTCTCTGCGCACAAAAACAGCGCACGACGACGTGCGGCAGTCGAAGAGGCGCTCCCACGTGCCCGGCGTCTGCTGGAGCATTTCGGCGTTGCGTTGGCCGACCGCCACGACGCGCACCTTCCGCCCATCGAGGAAGTCGGTGAGCTCTTCGCTCGTCGGCCGGCGCGGCAACGCCTCGACGCGGTAGCGGAGATCCGGTGACCAGATGAGCCCGGGGAATTCGAACTCCGGGTCGAAGGCCGCGGTCTCGTCGCCGAGCACTTCAGCCCACGCCGTCGGGTAGTCCGTCGGAGGGCCGTGCGGGCCCACGGCCATGCGCCGTTGCTCGTCGTTCATCGAGAGGTACGCCGACCACTCGGGCCCGCCGCCCGAGAGCCCTGGCCACGCGTACAGCACCTGCCCCGCCGAGACCGCGAGCACGGCGATGGTCGCCCAGCGCGCGAAGCGAGGCGTGACTTGAGCGAGCGCGAGCGCCAGGACCAGCGCTGGAAAAGCGAGCACGTAGCGGGGAATGGACGCGTCGGCGACGAGCAGCGTGGCTGCCACCGCGGCGAGCAGCCACGGGTCTTTACGGCGCACGAGCGCGAAGAGCGCGAACGGCAAGGAGAGCAGCAGTATCAGCCCCAGCCCCCCGACCTTCATGTCGAACACCGGCTTCGCGTCGATGGCGAGCCACGAGACCGTCAGCCGCTCGAAGAAGCCGCCCGTCGCGCGCGGGAGCTCTGCACCGGCCGCGAGCAATTCGTCGACGCCCATGTCGCCGGGCAAGGTCACCGGGCCCAGCTTCACCGCCACGGGCCACACGGGGTTGCCGTGGCGAACCAGCATCTGCAGGTACATTTCGCTGCCGAAGAGAAGGCACGCCAGCGCGCACAGCACGAGGCCGCGAGGCTCACGGGCACGCACGGTCCGAAACACGGTGAGCGCGGCGATGAAGACGACGGCCATCGGCGCGGAGGGCTTGCTGCCCAGAAAGAGCCCGAGCGCGATGCCGCCGAGCAGCAGGTTCTTCCGGGACACCTCGGAGGCGAGCAGAAAGTAGAGGGCGCCGAGCAATGCAGCCGCCATGCCGACGTCGACGTAGTTGGTGGGCAGTTGCAGAAACACCGCCGGCACCGCGAGCCAGGCCGCGCCCGCGAGCATCGCCAAGCCGCGCGCGGCGCCGAGCTTTCGCGCCAGCGCCGCGGTGATGACGGCGCCCGCCGCGCCATACGGCACCTGCGCGAGGTCGACGAGGCGATCGTCGGGCAGCATCGCGCGCAGCCAGATCATGCCCAGCTCGACGTTGTGCGGGTACGTGGTGATGTAGCGGAGGTCTTGCGGCACACCCGAGAAGCCGTGGTGCTGCAGCACGAAGTTCACGAAAGGAAGGTGGTAGCCGTACGCGTCCCACTGCCAGATGGGTAACAGCCGCGCAGTCACCGCGAGCGCCGCGACGATCGCGCCGCCCAACACGAGCGCTTCAGGCCCATGGCGCCACGTCGTCGACCACGTCGCGTCGCCGGGGAGCGCGCGCGTGAAGTACGCGAGCACCGCCGCGAGCAACACCAACACCACGAGCAACGACGCCGTCGTCAGCACCGACATCGCGCCGAGCAAGCCGACACACGCGTGCGCGATGGCCATCGAGAACACGGCGGCGGCGGCGACGCGGTCGATTCGCTGCGCGTCACGAAACATCAGGCGCGCCGCGCGCGCGGCGCAGAACACCAACAGCGGCAGCGCGAGCGGCAACCACCCCCACGCCGCGAGTTCGTCGAGCAACATGCGGCCACCAATGCCAACGAGCGCGCGCGCGGCAAGCAACGACTCGGTGGCGCTACCAAAGTGTCACGCTCGCCATGGCGCGCGGGCTGTGGCACGTACGCGCCGTGTCCGACTTCGAGAATCGGTTGAAGAAGAACGCGAAGCCCCGCTTCTCGTGGGCCGCGCGCGAGAAGACCGACGCGTTTCGTCTCTACGATCTCGACATGCCGGAGTGGCCCTTTGCGGTCGACTGGTACGCGGGCAACGCGCACGTCATGGAATACCCACGCCGCAAACAACTGCGCGACGGCTCCATCGACGAAGCGCGCGTCGAGGTGCTGCGCGCCGTCGGCGCCGCGCTGTCACTGCCGCCCGAGAAGATCTTCACCAAGACGCACGAGAAGCGCCCGTGGGGCGACGGGCAGTACGAACGCGTGAGCGCGCAGTCGACGAAGGTCATCGCCACCGAGCACGGGCTCAAGTTCGAGTGCAACCTGTCTGACTACCTCGACACCGGGCTCTTTCTCGATCACCGCGTCACGCGCGCGCGCGTCCGCAAAGAAGTGCAGGGCCTGCGGTTCTTGAACCTCTTCGCCTACACCGGCTCATTCACCGTGCACGCGCTCGCCGGTGGCGCTGCCGAGACGACGACGGTCGACCTCTCGAACACCTACTGCGAGTGGGCCGAGCGAAACTTCGCGCTCAACGGCTTCAGTACGGGCCCGAAGCACCGCGTCATTCGCGATGACGTGCTCGCGTGGCTCGAGAACGCGCGCGGTGAGTTCGATCTCATCGTCGTCGACCCGCCGAGCTTCTCGTCATCGAAGAAAATGGGGCGGCGCTTCGAGGTGCAGCGGGATCACCGCTGGCTCATCGACACCGCGCGCGCGCGCCTCTCGAAGACGGGCGCGCTGTACTTCTCGACGAACTTCCTCGGCTTCGAGCTCGATTCGCGCGTCACCGGCGCAACAGAAGTGAAGTCGATCCCCGACGACTTCAGACGCTCGGTTCAGCGAACGTGGCGGCTCACTTCTGCCTGACGTCGCCCGGTGCTTCAGCAGGCGGGCCGCTGCGCAGCGTCACCACCGTGCGCCAACCCGCGTAGAGCGCGATGACGAACGCCGCGAGCAACAACAGCCACCGCACTGACGACGCCGAGTCTTCTTCTGGCGCTATGGCCATGGTCGACAAGCCCAGCGCCTCGCTCACGCCGCCGTACTCGCCAGCGTAGCGCGCCATGCGCAGGTACTCGTCGACGATCGACGAGAAGTTCCCCAGCGACGCCGACTCGCCGCGCTGTGGGTCGAGCAGCCGCGCCTGGCTCACCTCGGCCACGTCGACGAGCACCTTGAGCACCGCCTCGAGCAACTCGGTCTTCTCGTGAAACGGCACGCGCACGTCGAGCCCGGCGAGCGCGCCGTTTTCCAGCAGCGGCGCGACGTCGACCTGGCCCTGCGGCACCTTGAGAACCCCGCGGCCCTGCGCGTCGAGCTCGGCGCCACGACCGCTGAGCGCGACCACGAAGGCATCGACGGGCGGCGCGTCGCCGGGCGTCACCGCTTGCAGCACGAAGTCGTACGAACGCAGCACGCCCGAGAGTCTACGTGCGTTTTCTGCCCCGAGGCTTCACACTTGCGCGCATGGCGCTCCGGCTCGGCTCGATGACGGTGCACCCGCTGGTCGAAGGTCGCTTCGCGCTCGATGGCGGTGCGTTGTTCGGCGTGGTGCCTCGCACGTTGTGGGAGCGCGGCTTCGCGCCTGACGAGCGCAACCGCGTCACGCTCGTCACCCGCGCGATGCTGGTGCAGACGGCCACGCGCAACATCCTGGTCGACCTCGGCCTCGGCTCCCGGTGGGACGGCAAGCGTCGCGCGATGTACGGCATCGATCACTCCGCCGGCGGGCTCGACGGCGCGTTGCAGGCCGCAGGGCTCTCGCGCGCCGACGTCACCGACGTGGTCTTGAGCCACCTGCACTTCGACGCCGCGGGCGCCACCACGCGCGAAGAAGGCGGCCAGTTGCGCCTCTCGTACCCCAACGCCACCGTGCACCTGCAGCGCCGCCATTGGAAGTGGGCGCACCAGCCGTCTGAAAAAGACGCGGGCAGCTTTCGTCACGACGACTTCTCGCTGCTCGAGCGCAGCGGCAAGCTGCACCTCCTCGAGGGCTCGACGGAGCTGTACCCGGGCGTGCACCTCTTCGTCAGCGAAGGGCACACCGTCGGCATGCAGCTGGTTCGGCTCGAGTCGGAGGGCCAGACGCTGGTGTTCTGCGGCGACCTCGTGCCGACCGCCGCGCACCTGCGCGCGCCGTGGGTCAGCGCGTTCGACCTCTACCCGCTCACGTCGATTGAAGAGAAACGCCAGCTGCTCGCGCAGGCCGTCGAAGAGGGCTGGCAGGTCTTCTTCTCGAGAGACCCCGCCCTCGCCGTCTGCACCGTGAAAGACGATGGCTCTGGACAGGTCGTCGTCGATCGGGTTTTGGCCCCCGGGTGACGACCGCGACGACGATTCGCATCACCAAGAAGGGTGTCGACCGCTGGAAGGCCGGCCACCCGTGGATCTACCAGGCCGACCTCGAGAAGCTCCCCGAGCACCTGCAGGGCGGCGAGGTGGTGCGCGTCGAAGATCAGCGCGGCTGGCTGCTGGGTCAGGCGTTCTTCTCGAAAGACTCGAAGATCTCGCTGCGCTGGCTCGCGTGGGACGACACCGTGGTCGACGAAGACTTCTTTCGTGCGCGGCTCAAGGCGGCCGATGCGCTGCGCCGTCGCGCGCTGCCCGACGAGACGGCGTACCGCGTGGTGCACGGTGAGGCGGATCAACTGCCGGGCCTGGTCGTCGATCGCTTCGGCGACTACCTCTCGGTGCAGTTTCTCCACAAGGCGACGGAGCAGCGAAAAGACCTCATCGCCGCGTTGTTGATGGAGCAGTTCAAGCCGAAGGCCATCGTCAACCGCAGCGACGCCAACGTGCGCCGGCTCGAAGGCCTCGAGCCCGAGAAGGGCCTGCTGCGCGGCGAATTGCCGGGCCCTGTTTCGTACCGCGAAGGTCACATCACCTACGAGGTCGACCTGCTGACGGGCCAGAAGACCGGCGCGTTCCTCGACCAGCGCGACAACCACGTCATGTCGAGCGAGTGGGCCTTCGGTGAGGCGCTCGATTGCTTCAGCTACGCCGGCGGCTTCGCGCTGCAGCTCGCGCTCAAGGCGAAGCACGTCACCGCGGTCGAGATTTCAGAGTCGGCGTGCGCGCTCATCACCGCCAACGCGAAGCGCAACAAGCTCGACAACGTGAACGTGGTGGCCGCCAACGCCTTCGACTTTCTCCGCGACACGCTCGACGAAGGGAAGAAGTTCGACACCATCGTGCTCGACCCGCCGTCGTTCGCGAAGAACAAGGGCGCCATCGAAGCGGCCGTGCGCGGGTACAAAGAGATCAACCTGCGCGCGATGCAGCTGCTCAACCCCGGCGGCATCCTCATCACCGCGAGCTGCACGCATCACGTCGACGAAGAGCGCTTCGAAGAGATGCTCGACTCGGCCGCGGCCGACGCGAAGCGCCGCGTGCAGATCGTCGAGAAGCGCGGGGCCGGAAAAGACCACCCCGTGCTGCTCGGCCTCCGCGAGACGCGCTACCTGAAGTGCTTCGTGCTGCGCGTGCTCTGAGGTCGTCTCGCTTCGTGCGTCAGGAGTGGTCAGCGGGAGGCAGCGACGAGCTGTTGCGCAGCGAGAGGAACAACGCGAGCACCAGCATGTACGACACCGGCATCGCCACCAGCACGCCGAAGCAGCACGCCAGCACGCCCGCGAAGATGACCAGGCCCATCACCAGGCTGTAGCCAAGCACCCGCGCCCGCTGCCCGTCACCCAGCTGCCAGGCGCGCTTGAGCGCCTCCACCGGCGTGCAGTTGCCGACGAGCAGCTCCGGCAGCGAGAACATCGAGACAGGCAGCACCATGATGCCGACGACCATCAGCAGCAGCCACGAGCCCGCGAAGAGCCCGAGGATCGCCGGCTTGAGCAGCGCCTCGGGGCGGAAGTCGGTGGGGTGGCTCCAGTCGAAGCCCGAGAGCCCGAGCGCCGCGACGACCACCACCGCCATGAAGGCGATGAGCGGCAACGTCACCAGGCAGAACATCAGCACCTGCAGCACGACGAACTTGCTGACGTCTTTCATCTTGCTGAACATGCGCGCCACGTCGGCCTTGCGGCCAATGAGCAGGTCCATCAGCAAGCGGTAGTAGCCGCTGAGCGCGATGGCCTGCACCACGACCTGCACCAGCGTCGAGACCACCTGCGCGATGCCGATGCCCAGCGCGAACTTGCCCAGGTCTCGCAGCGGGTTGGTCTGGTCGACGTTCGCGCCGGCGATTGAATTGACGACGGTGCTGATGATGTTGGCCACCACGCTGCCGGCCATGGTGATGCCGAAGAAGACGATGCTGCCCACGATGACGTTCGTCGGGTCGCGCTTGAAGACCTCGACGCTGTGGCTCCACAGGTCCGAGAGCGACGCGTCGGCGTTGAAGGGGAAGCTGTCGGCCGTCTTCGCGCGGCACGTCGGACACTGGCTCTGCGCGCCGCGCTCGGAGCAGCTGCCGCACATGAAGTTGCCGCAACGCACGCAGACTTCGGAGGCGGGAATGCCGGGGTGTTGCGCGCACTGGGCGCCGATGGGAGCGGGCTGCATGGAGTCGTTCCTTTGGGCTACGTGAGGGGCCGTGAAGCTAGCTGATGAACCCCGAAGCGAAGCGACTTTGCGCATCGCCTGGCGGCGCGCGATGACCGAGACGCGCGCGGTGTTGCTCAAGGCTGACGCCGCGTGGGCGCGGCACGGCTGCCCCGGTTCAGCAGAGTGTTGCCAGCTCTCGGTGACGAAGCGGCAACCCTACCTGTGGCCCAGCGAATGGAAGCTGCTCGAAGAGCGCCTGCGCGTCGACCAGCGGCCCTTGCCTGCTCCGCGCGACGACGGCGCGTGCCCGTTTCTCGACGCGAGCGGCAAGCGCTGCACCGTCTACGAGAGCCGCCCCTTCGGGTGCCGCACGTTCTTCTGCCACCGCATCACCGGCCCCGCGAAGGTGCCGGCCGACGAGACGAATTCACTGTTGGAAAGACTCGCGGCGCTCAACCTGGCCGTCGATGACCAGGCGGCGCCGCGCGCGATGCTCGACTGGGCTCAGCGCGACTGACCCGTGGGCCAGGTGCCCGGCGGAACCATGATGAGGCCCGAGTTCCAGCCGAACTTCTCGAGCGGCGTCTGCTCGATGGCGTTGGTGGAGTTCGGCATCTCGGCCCAGTGGAACTCATTCACCTCGCCCTTGCGGCCGACGAAGGTGTGCATGCCGCCCTTGGCGAGCCCGAAGAAGAACGGCACCTCGCGCAGCTTCTCGACGCCAGACATGTCGGTCTTCGTCTTCGCCTCGTCGGTGGGCCGGTAGTTGATGACCTGCGCGTCGACGTCGACGCCGTAGTAGCCCTTGCCCTTCGCGACCTGCACGGCCGAGAAGCTGTGCTCGGCGTTGCCGTCGTTGGGGTTCTTCGCGTCGGGGTTCCAGTAGATGGCCTGCCAGCCGTCTTTCTTGAGCTCCTTCGCCAGCTCGGTGCCGCGGCTGCCGTTGGCCACCACGTGGCGCTGAATCTCGGCCCAGCGCTCCGACTTGCCGGCCGCCGCGTAGGCCGCGCCGACGTTCTCCATCGCCCAGCCGATGCAGCTGCTCTCTTTGACGCTGCTGGCCGCAGGAGGCGTGACGCCTTCTTTCGTGTTGGCCGCCAGCCACTCGGTCTTCTGCGCGGCCGACATCTTCTTCCACTCGGAGTGGTCGCCGAAGTACGTGCCGACGCCCGTCTTTTCGATGGCGTCGAGGTGCCGCTTGCTGCGCATTTCAATCGACTGCGCGCCGCCGGCCGCCAGCTTCGCGCCGAAGTCGTTGGGGCGCGTGGTGGTGCCGACCTGCGCGGTCTGCGTGGTGCCCCCCGACGCCTGCCAACCCGCCGGCTGCGTGACGGTCGCCGCGGGCGGCGGCGCGGTGACGGCGCCCGGCAACTGCAGCTTCCAGCCGACCTGAATCGCGTTGGCGTTGGTGGCGAGGCCCGGGTAGCGGCCGACGTTGGCCTGCACCAGCGCCTCGAGCGTCACGCCGTTGGCTTTGGCCAACTTCCCCAGCGAGTCACCCGGCTTCACAGTGACTGACGACGCAGACGGCTGAGGCAACGGGCGCAGCGAAGGTGACGAGACATCGAGACGAGCGGGCATGTACGGCTCCAGCGATTGAAGGTGGGCAGCCAATCGACACACGACGCCGCCCGTTTGTGCAACGGGCGGCGGTCACTTCAGTCCATCAAGAAGGCCGGGTCGCACACGTGCTGCGTGCAGGCGAAGGGGCCCCCCGTCCACGAGAAGAGCTCGTAGCCGTCGGCGCACGAGGGCACGACGGCCGCGCACGCACCGCCACCGCCGCAGCCCGCAGGCATGAGGCACCGGTTGGCGTCACGCGACCAGATGACGGTTTGACCGGCCGGGCACGTGGGGATGAACGGGCGGCCGCACGAGCGCGTCATGTCGGGGAGCTTCACGAAGACCTGGCTGGCCTCGAGCACCTTCTCGACGCCCACGCCGACCTGGTTGCCGTTGACGAACTTGCCCGCCACCAGCGCGTCGCCGTCAGTCACACGGAAGGTGAGCCAGTTGCGATCGACGCCGGGCAGCGCCGCGGGCTTCACGTCGAGGTCGTTGAACATCGTCCTGGCGGTGGTGTGCAGCTTCGTGGCGCGCAGCGACGGGCACGGCGCGGTGATGCAGCGAATGTCGACGCCTTCCACGCGGTAGAACGTGTCGTTGGGGTTGAAGACCACGCCGGGCATGCCGCGCCACGCGGTGGTGACGACGAACTTGCGGAAGCCGTTGCTCTGCACGCGGCCCAGCTTGCCGTACACGATGAGCTCGCCACCGGCCGCGCCTTCGACGTCGGCCTGCGCTTCGGCCGAGAGGCCCGACTCCGAGAAGTCCCAACCCAGCACGTACTCTTCACGCGGGCTCGCGCGGTTCACGTCGCTCACGAAGAGGCCTCCACAGCGCGGCCACGCACAGCGGCGGTACAGGTCGTGACGGAAGGTGACGTAGCTGCGCGTCGAGGTGCCCAGCTCGCCGGCCTCTTCCGCCGTCACGTCGCCGGTTTCGTTGATTTCAGCCTCGGTGACGCCGCACGCCGCGAAGAAGACTGCCCCCACCAATAGAGTCGTTCTCATGGTGGGCGCGGGTAGTAAAATGTAGGCACAGTGTCTACCCGCCGCCGAACCGTAACGTCATTCCAGCGGGTTACGGGTTGAGCTACGAGGCCGCGCCATGCCGCTCGTCGTGCGTCGCGTGAAAGTGCAAGACCTGCCGGTGCTCGAGACTCTCGAGGCTGAGACCGTGCACCACTTCCCCAGCCGAAAGCGCTGGCTCGAGACCTTTCGTGCGCTGCTCGAAGCGTCGTTGAGTGAAGAGCCCGAAGGGCTGCTGGTGGCCGACTTCGAAGGTCGCGCCATCGGCGCAGCCATCGCGCGGGTGAAGGGCGCGCACCCGCTGACCGGCGTTGAATACGGCGTGCTCGAGGTGTTGACCGTCGCGCCGGCGTGGCGCGCACACGGCGTGCGAGAGCGGTTGCTCAAAGAAGCAGAGGCGTACTTCAAGTCACGCAGCTGCGAGTTGATGGTAACGACGCTGCGCGCCGACGCGGGCGCCGACGGAGAGCTCTACAAGAGCAACGGCTTCACGGTGGCCTCGTGGGAGCTGGAGCGCGCGCTGTAATCACCGGTTCCCGAGGGGGGGAGCACACATGCACGTGACAGGGCTCTTGATGGCGGCGCTGGCGGCCGTCGATGGTGGTGTGGCGCCGGAGCGGCTCGAAGAGGGGCTGCCGAGCCCCTTCCCGCTCGAGGGTGCACAGGTGCGCCTCAACGTCGGCTTCCAGACCGAGTGGGGTGTCTTCCCCGAGAGCCTGCTGGGCGCGACGGTGTCGCTGCGCATCGGCGGCGGCACCTGGTCGGGGCTGCTCGAGGCGTGGACGGTGTTCCCCGCCGCAGTGGAGGTCAGCACCAACGGCAGCATCGACGCGTACGCGCTCGGCGGCATGGGCGGTGTGTGCGGCCAGTGGATCCTCTCGACCATCGACATGTCTGCGTGCGCGCTGGGTCGCGGCGGTGCGTTGCTCATCGACCCGCGCAACACCACCGTCGACAGGCCCGGTTGGCAGCCGACGGCGGCGGTCGGCGGGCGCTTCGGCGTCGAGTGGCCGCGTGATTCGGTGCTGGGGCTCTTCGTGTCGGCGCAGCTCTTCGTGCCCGTGCTGCGGCCGTACTTTCGCAGCGACGAGCGCAGCTGGTTTCAGCCCATGGTGTACGGCGGCGGGCGCATCGGCTTCCTCCTGAGGTTCCGATGAACGCGCTGCTGCTCACGTTGGTGTTGGCGCAGAACTACCAGGCCTACCCGGTGGCGCCGCGCGCCTCGGGCATGGGCGGCGCGGCCACGGCGCTGGGCGAAGGCGGCAGCAACACGTTCTACAACCCCGCGTCGCTCGCCTTCGGAGACGTCTTCACCGTCGACGTCTCGGGCAGCGTGTACGCCATCGAAGGCGGCTCGTTGAAGGGGCAGATCGGCGACGCGAACACGTACACGCGCTTCGGCTTCTCTTCGATTCCGTCCAACATGACCTTCGAGGTGCACGGGCTCAACTTCGGGCCGCTCCGGCTCTCGGAGCGCTGGGGGCTCGCGGTGAGCATCTTGTCGCCGTACGACCAGTCACGGCAGACGCTCATCAACAGCGAGGGTCACAACACCTTCATCACCGGCACCACGACCGAGTCCGTCTACACCATCTTCAACACCGCCTCGTACCGGGTGACGCCGTCGTTGGGCATCGGCGTGTCGGTGGTGGCCATGTACCGCCGCTTCAGCACCACCACGGTCTCGGATCACAACGGCGCGGCGCTCTACGAAGCCATCTCGTACTCGCGCACCGAGCAGACGCTCGGCCACGCGCTGGCCTTCGGCATTCAGTGGAAGCCGCTGTCGGGCTTTCGTGGCGGGCTCTCGGTGCGCATGCCGCTGCAGCACGTGATGGGCTTCGGCGAAGAGCACGGGCGCGCGGGCATTCTGGCCAAGGAGGCAAAGGAGTTCATCCACGTCGCCTCTGACCGCGTCATCGACCCGCGCTTCGAGATGCCGTGGCGCATCAACCTCGGCGTGGCGTACGAAAAGCTGCGCAACTTCGCCGTAGCCGTGGACCTCAACGTCTACACTCCGTACCGCTACATTTCGGCGCGCGACGTGGACACCGGCGAGACGCTCTCGACGCGCACGTTGAACACCGTGGTCAACGTGAGCGTGGGCCTCGAGCTCTACATTTCGCGGCGGCCGTGGCGCGTGGGCTTCTTCACGGATCACTCGAACATCGGCGACGTCAACGAGAGCGAGCTCGGCACCGAGCGCATCAACCGCTACGGCGGCACCATCAGCACGGTGCTCGATCGCGGTCAGCGCAACACCGAGGCGGGCCTCATCTTTTCTGCGGGTGAGCTGCAGACCAAGGGCGCCAACTTCGCCAACGGCACGCTGGAAGGCCAGGTCGCCACGGGCTTCGAGTGGCGCCTGATGGCCATCTGGACGACGACGCTGCGCCCGCGCTGGTAGCGGCGCGACGTCAGGGCCCCGCGTCGAGCGCGGCGGCCTCGTCGGCGAGGCGCAGCTCTTCTTCTGCGGCGCGCATCATCTGCTCCATCGTCATGGGCTTCTTCTTCGGAGCCGGCGGCGCTTCGGTCACGCCGCCATCGTCGGCCGCGAGCTGCTGCTCGGCGGCCTTCATCATTTCTTCCATCGTCATGGGCTTCTTGACCGCCGGCACCAACGGGTCGGGAGGCGTCTCGACGACGGCCTGTTTTCCGTCCCACGGGAACGGCGTGACAATGGGCAGGCCCTTCTTCCAGTTGAGAACGCCCGTCGACAACGTGGGGATGTACATGAGCGCGACGAGCGCCACGCACACGATGCCCAGCGTCGGCAGCACCGCGCGCGCCACGCGACCAAACGGCTCCTTGAAGATGGCAGCACCGACGAAGAGGTTGGTGGCCACCGGCGGCGCCAGGTAGCCGATCTCCATGTTCACCACGAAGACCACGCCGAAGTGCACCGGGTCGATGCCGTAGACCTCGATGGCGATGGGCGCGAGCAGCGGCGCGAAGACCAGCGTCGCGCTCACCGAGTCCATCAAGGCGCCCACGACGATGAGCGCCACGTTCACCACCAGCAAGAACATGAACGGTGAGAGGCCCGCTTCACGCAGCCACGAGCCCATGCGCGCGGCGGCTTCGATTTCAGCGAGGAAGTCGTTGAGGCCGAACGCCAGCACCACGATGAGAATCAGGCTGCCGATGAGGATCGCGCTCTCGGCGAAGGCGTCGCCCAGCTGCTTGAGGCCCACTTCGCGGTGCACGAACGCGCACACCACGACGGCGTACATGAGCGCCACCGAGCCGGCTTCGGTCGGCGTGAACTGCCCCGTATAGATGCCGCCCACCACGATGAAGGGCAGCGCGAGCGCGAAGCCACCGTCGCGGAGCGCGTCGATGACCTCCTTCAACTCGAACGGCTGCTTGGGCGCGCCTGAGCGCCTGCCGACGAAGAACGCGTACACCGCGAGCAGGCCTGAAATCGCCAGCGCGGGAATCGAGCCGGCGAGGAACAGGTCAGACGGGTCGACCCCGGAGCTGCCCGACACGCTGATGGCGTAGATGAGCATCGCCACCGACGGCGGGAGCAGACAGCCGAGAGAACCGGCGGTCATCAACAGGCCCATGGCCGCGTCGCGCGGGTACTTACCGGCCACCAGCGCGGGGAACATCACCGTGCCGACGGCGACCAGCGTCACCGGCGAGCTGCCGGAGATGGCCGCGAAGATCATGCACGCGACGATCGACGCGATGGCCAGACCACCGGGCAGAAACCCGACGAACGCGCGCGCGATGCGAATGAGCCGCGCCGCCATGCCACCGCGCGTCATCACCGTACCGGCCGCGACGAAGAGCGGAATCGAGAGGAAGACGTTCTTGGTCGTCAGCCCCTCCATCTTGTTGACGATGCGAACGAGCTTGTCGGGGTCGAGGCCTTCCCCCAGCACCAGCGAGAAACACAGCATCGTCGCCAGGCCGACGACGACGAAGAGGCGCGCGCCCAACAGCAGCAAGACGCCAATGCACAGCAGCACGAGAATGGTCACGACTTCGGCTCCTCGTCTTTCAAGCCGAGCATGTGCATGGCGTCGTCTTCTTCGACCTTGCCGCGGAAGCTCTCGAGGGCCTGCGCGAAGAAGCGCACCGCCATGAGCGTGAAGCCCACGGGCACGCCGGAGAACGCGAGCCACTTGGGAATCGGCAACGCGGGGAACACGCCGCCCGCGCCGTCGGTGTCAGACCAGTCGCGCAGGTGATCTCTGACGCTCACGCAGGCCAGCACCGCGAGCGCCAGACAGAACAACGAGGTCACCACGTTGCCCACGCCCTGCACCGCCGGGAGCATTTTCTTCGGCCACAGCTTGCTGCCGAGATCGAGCGCGAGGTGGCGGTGCTCACGCGTGGCCATGCTCGCGCCGATGACGCCGACCCACAGCATCAGCACCAGGCCCAGCGTCTGGCTCCACACCAGACCGTTGGGCATCAGCGCGTGAAACAACAGCACACCGGCGTAGAGCAACCCGACGACAGCCGCAGACAGGCCCCACGTCTTCACGCCGGGCGCATGGCCGCGCAGCCGCAGCGCGCCGAGCACGCCGAAGAGCGCCAACACGGCCCACACCGCGCGCCACCCCCACGTCAGGTCGCGGGAGGTGACGCGGTGGAGCACGTCGAAGAACACGACGATGCCCATGATCGAGATCGCGAGCGCCACGAAGCGCTGCTCGACCAGGTACACGCGCTCGCTGAGCAGCTTCTTTCCGGCCGGTGCGCCTGTGCTCACTTCGCCTTGCCCGAACGGAACGCGGTCAGGCCCTTGACCATCTTCTCGTAGAGCGCCTTCTCGGGCTTGGAGGCGGCCTTGATGGACTCGGCGCGAGACTTCTCGGCGAGCTTCAAGAACGGCGCGCGCTCGGCGTCGGTGAGCACGTTCACTTCGACCCCCAGCTCCTGCACGTTCTTGAGCAGGATGGGCGTCATCGCGCGCACCTTCTTGCGGAGATCGTCTTCGATGGCGCCGCCCGCGCTGGTGAGCGCGTCACGAACGTCTTGCGGCCACGAGTCCCACGCGGCCTTGTTGTAGACGATCGCCGCCGGTTGGTAGATGTGGTTGGTCACCGAGTAGTACTTCGAGGCCGTGTGCCACGAGGCGGCGAACAGGTAGAGCGCCGATTGGTCGTAGCCGTCGACCGCGCCGGTCTGCAGCGCGGTGAGCGCTTCGGTGGTGGGAATGGGCACCGGCGACGCACCGAAGTTCCGGTACATGGTCAGGTGAATCGGGTTGTCCTGGCTGCGCATCTTGCGGCCCTTCAAGTCGTCGGGTGACGTGACCTTGAACTTGCCGCCGAACGAGCGGTAGCCGTTCTCGCTCCAGAACCCGAACTGAATGCCGCGGTCTGAGCACGCCTTCTCGATGTCGCTCTTGACGATCTTCGAGAGCACGTAGTCGGCCTCCTCGAGACGATCGAAGAGGTAGGGCAGCTCGAGCACGTTGAACTCGGGCACCTGTGACGCGAGCGCGCCCGTCGAACCACCGAAGGCCTGAATCTGGCCGCGCTTGACGGCCATCACGGTGTCGTTTTCGTCACCCAGCGTGCCGCCGAGGAACAACTTCACGCGCAGCTTTCCGTTCGCCGCCGCCTCCGCCTTCTTCTTGAAGTCGGTCAACGCGCTCGCCCACGGGCTGCCTTCGGGCGCGACGGTGGCGAGCTTGACGATGACCTCCGGCTCGGCGGCGAGCACGGCGGTACTGCAAAACAACAGCGCGGCGATGAAAGTACGCATGAAGTTCTCCTTGGGAAACTTGAGTGACGAACGCGCGACTCAGAACTTCTCGTCGATCTCCGCCAGCAGCTTCTTGGCCTTCTGCTGCTCGATGCGGTTCTCAGGCTCGATGGCCGCGTCGACGGTGGGGTCCGCGGCGATCACCTCGTCGAGGAGCTTCTTGAAGGTCTCTTTGTCCTGCTTCTTGGTGCAGAGGTAGTCGGCCCAGAGCACCTTGCTGCCGAGGTAGTTGGGCGCGAGCTCGACGGCCTTCTTGAAGTTCTCTTCGCTCTTCTCGAGCGAGCCGCCAGCCAGCCCCGCGGTGACGGCCTCGAAGCTGCCGAAGTAACGCCACGGCGCCGCGTAGAAGTAGTCGGCGTCGAGGGCCTTCACGTGCAGCATGGTGGCCTTGATGTCGTCCTTGTAGCGGAGGCGCGTCGCGAAGCCCTTGGTCGACGCCCACTTTCCGAGGTTCGTCGCGTACCAGTACATCGCAGGCACCGCGTCTTTGCCGGCGAGGCTGATGGCGTCAGCGTGCTTCTTGCCGTCGGTCATCGCCTTGGTGAACTCAGGCGCGGCGAGCTTGAGCGCGCGCGTCGCCCAGTCGAGGCCCTTCTGGTACTCGGCGTCGCGGCCGTCGGTGTTGTTCTCGAGCGAGTAGTAGCCGTCGCCCAGCAAGTAGTGCGCGCGCGACAACTTCGCGGCGAGCTCCTGCGTGCCGCCCTTCTCGAACGCGGCCTCCCACTTGGTGATGGCCTCGACCAGCTTCGCCTTGTCAGCGCGGAGCTCCCACGCGGCGTCACCTTCAGCGGTCGCTGCGGTCAACGCGTCGGCTTCGGTGGCAGCCGCGGTGTTCGCGGCGGGCTTCTCGTCCCACTTCGCTTCGTAGGTCGTCGCACAACCGGACACGGCGAGCGCCGCGGACATCCACACTGCGTTGGTGATGCGCATGAACAGCTCCTTGAAGGGAAAACGATGGGGTTGAAAACCGGCGCTCTTGTAGTGGTGAAATCGCGTGAGGCAAACAGCCCCGTATGACGCGACGGGTCAGAAGCCCCACGCTGCGTCGACTTCAGCGCTACTCGCTGTGCCCGCGACCGCCGCTGCGAAACTCGACGAGCCGGTAGAGCCAGCCGTCGGGGCCCTGTGCGCCGACCTTGCCGAGGTTGGGCGCGTAATAGTGCGTGTAGCCGTCGCCTCCTTCGGGCGCGGTCTCGAGCACCGCGAGGCAGTGGTCGACCGTCATGCCGTTGGGCAACTCGACCTGGGCCTCGAGCGCGACCACCTCGAAGACCGAGGTCTTGCCTGGGCCGCGATCGATGGACGCCGGGCCCTGCCAGCGCGTGCCGCGCGTCATCGAAGCGGGCAGCAACACTGCTTCTTCTCCGCCGCGCAGCCCGCTGCGCTCGAGCCACGCGCCGTCTTTCACGCGCCACGTCGCGCTGCCGCTCACCTTACCCAGCGAGATGCTCACGTGCGCGCGCCACTCGACGAAGCTGGAGATGGCGACGCGGCCTTTGCCTTTGGGCAGTTGGTACGTCCACGCGGCGCCGGCGCGCTGCACGAAGTACTCGGCGCCGAGCCGGGAGGCCTCGGTGGTGGGCGTCGCGGCGGGCCTCGCGGCCTGCGCCAGCGCCACGCACGACAACCACGAAGAAAGGAAGAGCCAGCGCCCGAGCATCAGCGGCTGTGGACTCTGCCATGTGGAGCGCCCCGACGCTCGCGTCTCAGCGACCACACCACCACGCAGCTCACCAGCAACGCGCTGCAGCCCGCGAGGCCCGGCACGCCGCCGAGCAGCGGCGAGGCGCCGGAGAGACACAGCAGGCTCAACGTGTTCAGCGCGTTGATGCTGCCGTGGAACATGCAGGCGCTCCACACGCTCTCGCCGCGTTCACGGAGGAAGTGCATGGGCGGCGTCAGCAGCACACAGAACACGACCATCAGCAGCGCGCCGAGCACGGGCGAGCCCGGGTAGTTGTGGCCCATGGCGATCAACGGCGCGTGCCACACGCCCCACACGCCACCGACGAGCCCCGCACGCGACCAGAACGGCAGCGCCTGCGTGCGCGACCACCACAGGCCTCGCCAACCCAGCTCTTCGCTCAACATGAACGGCAAATTCAGCAGCGGCCCCAGCACCGAAGCCTGCAGCACGAGCGCCACCGACAGCGAGGGCTCCGGCATCGACGCCGTGAGCTTCGCGGCCTCGTCCGGCTTCAGCTGCGCGAGCAGCGCGGCGCCCGGGCTCACCACCACCACGCCCGGCAACAGCAGCGACAGCGCCACGGCGCACGCGACGATGGCGACGCCCCATGCCCAGGCACGCACCAGCCACCCGAGCTTCGGCTTCGAGAGCCCGAAGCTCGCAGACGGCAACCCGTGCGCTCTCCACGCGACGAGCGCGCCGACGGCAGGCCCGCACATGAAGAGGAAGCCGCCCGCGACGTGCACCGCCGGTGTCATGAAGTCGGTGGCGCACGCCAACACCGCAGCGACGAGCCAACTCGAGGCGAAGGTCACGGCCAGAAACGTGCGGCTCGGTGCGTCCACCCGAGGCAACGTAGCGCTTCAACGTGCGAAAGGGCCGCGCGCGCGTGGCCGCCCAGACGCGGCGCTTCGAGGCCCGTCAGCCGCGCGCCAAGAGAAGACAGAGACGGCCCGGCCCTTGCTGTACGGTTCGCAACGCCGATGGCCACGGTCCTCCCTGCTCTCTCTCTCCTCGTCGTCAATGCAGTGAGCCTCTCTACGACTTCGCTCCCCGGAGCAGGTCGTGCAGAGGCGCTGCTCACCCTCGATGCGCCCGCCGCGATTCACTTCACGGCGAAGAGCGCAGCGGGCACCTCCTGCGAGTTCATCGATCGCGTGCGAGGCCCTTTCGCCAGAGCCGGCAACGTCGGCGGCGTCAGCTGCGAGCTCGACCTGTTGCTCGATGCGGGCCAGTACAAGGTGCGGCTCGAGTCGCCGAAGCGCGGCAAGGGTCAGGTCACGTTGACCGCCACGCCCTTCACCGAGCTCAACGCCACGCCGCTGCGCCTCGAGCCCGGCAACGCGCTCGTCACCAGGCTTCAGCCGCAACAGCAGGCCACGTTCTGGCTGTCGATGAAGAGCGCCGGCGTGCCGTACGTGCGCATCTCCGGGCGCCACGCGGGCGAGGTGCAGCTCTGGCGCAACGGCGAGTGGCTTGAACCGGCGCCGCCATACCGCACGCAGTTCTCACCGCGCGCAGGGCAGCCGATGCACGAGTGGTGGCTCGACCAACGGCTCGAGGTCGGTGAATACAAGCTCGTCGTCTACGGGAAGAACCCGACCACCGTCACCGGCAGCAGCGTCGACGACTCCCTGACCATCGAGACCGCGTTCCGCGCGGGGCCACCGGAGCGCTCGGTGAACTTCACGTTGCCGGCGTCAGGCCTCTTCGCGGTGCAGTTGCCGAGCGCGTACGTCGCGGGCGTCATGACGTTGTTCGACAAGCCCACGGCGCCGGTGCAGTTGCAGGCGCTGCGCAACAACGTACGAAGCGCAGCCGACGCGTGCGTCGTCGACAAGGGCGCCCCCAACCCGATGTGTACGGTGACGCTCGACGCGCAGAACACGCTGGGCGTGCTGTTGGTGCGCGGCGCGCCGGGCACGCGCGGGCAGCTCGAGTGGGCCGAGTGGCGCACCGACACCAGCACGTTCCGCACGGGCGGTTACTACGGGCCCAGCGCGACCCAGCTCCACTTCCGCGGCACACGCGGAGAGCACCTCGTCTCGGTGAACGATCTACCCAACGACGGCGACGCCGCGCCGCTGGCCTGCCTGCTCGAAGAGCTGTCGAGCAACGGTGAGGTGAACCGAATCGTCGCGCGCAGCGTGCCGGGCTTCACGCCCGGTGAACGCCTGCAGCACGACTTCAACTACGACGGCAGCGAGGTGCTGTGGTTCGAAGTGAAGGCCGGCGGCGCGCTGCAGCGCGTGCTCCCCTCGGGCAAGGTTCGCGTTCAAGCCAACGGTGGCCGCCGCAGCACGTGCGAGGTCTACCAGGTCGAAGACAAGGGCACGCTCAAGCGCCTCACCGAGTCGACCGACGCCGAGTGCAACCGCGTGTTGCAGCTCGCGCCGGGCCTGTACCAGGTGCAGCTCTCAGGCGGGAACACGGGCATCGAGTCGCTCTCCATCGGCTTCGACGGAGACCCGGGCGCGAAGCCGGTCGTCACGCGCGGCGGCTGTCTGCTGCCGAAGGTCGCGCTCGAAGATCGCAGCTACCGCCTCGACCTGAATCGCAGCGGGCAGGTGACGGTGCGCGGACTGACGGCGATCTCGTTGCCGCTGACGGACGGCGCGACGACGCACCTGCAGCTCGACGCGCGGCAGTCGATTTCGGTGCCCGTGAAGCTGGGCGCAGGCGTGCTCGTGCGCAGCGCAGGCAGCGTGCCGTTCGGCTGCGCGATGGAAAGAGGCACCGTCACCACGCGCGCTGGTGAGTGTGAGCTGCCGGCCGGCGCCGACACGCTCAAGCTCGCGAACACATCAGACCTGCCGGTGCGAGTGACCATCACGAAGCCCGGCGGCATGCCGGCGTTCACCTCGCCCGTGTCTTTCAACCCGGTGACTTCACCGCCGCCGAAGTTGGCGCTCGACGCGCCGGCGTGGTTCGACTTCTCGCGCGAGCAGACGCAGTCGGCGACCTTCGAGGTCGATACGCCGGGGCTCTACAACGTCGCCACGCAGGGCCTGCTGTCGACCTCGTGTTGGCTGCGTACTCCCGTCATCTCGCAGGTCGCACAGAACAGCCGCGGCGGCCGTGGCCGCAACTGCCTCATTCAGACGTACCTGCAGAAGGGCCGCTACCTTTTCAGCGCGAAGACCGACGGCAACTCGACGGGGCGTGGCGCGCTGGCGTTGAGCCGGCGCCCGGCGCGCGAGTTCCCCGGCGTCAACGGCGAGGGTGAGCAGTTCTTCCGCGTCGACGCGAATGAGCTCGTGCAGCAGAAGCTCGTCGTGAAGAGCGAAGGTGAATTCACGCTCGGCACCACGAGCCAGGGCTCGTCGCTGCTCTGTCGCCTCGATGACCCAGAGGGCTGGCCCATTGAACCCGTGCCCTCGTCGTGCGTCGGCAATCGCGTGCTGCGCCCGGGCACCTGGCTGTGGACGCAGCTGCCGCTGACCGTGGAGTCGATGCGCCGCACGCAGCTGCGTCGCGTACGTGAAGCGGTGACGCTCAAGGGCAACAAGCCGCACCGGATTGACGCGTTCAATTGGTACACGGCGGAGCTCGGCGGCGACGGCAAAGACGAGTTCCTCTTCTCGCTCGAGGGCGAGACGCAGCTCGACGTCGTGCTCACCGGCGGCATGCAGGGCCGCATCTTCGTGCTCGAGAAAGACAAGGCGCCGCGCGCGGTCGAAGTGGTGCCGCCGATGCAGCCGGCCAGCGAAGGTGATGGCGACTCGTACGAGAGCGAGGGCAGCGAAGAGGGCGAAGGCGAGTACCAGGAGCGTGAGTATTCAGAAGACGGCGAAGAGTCCGAAGAGCGCGCCACGCCGCCAGTCGAGGTCGCGCAGGCCCGCGCTGCACCGCCGCCGCCGTCGGGTGTGAAGCTCACGCTGCCGCCGGGGCAGTACAAGCTGGTGACCGAGCACTCGCGCGCTGACGTCGGCGTCACGTACCAACTGCACTTCGGCAGCGCGACGTTGCTGCCGGGCATGACGCGCACCCTGCCCGCTCCGTCGACGGTGCCGTTGTTCGTGCCGCGCGATGGCACGCTGCGGCTGCGCACCGAAGGGGAAGTCGACGTGCGGTGCCGCCTGCTCGACGAGAAGGGTCGCCTCGTTTTCGAAGGCAGTGAGAATGGCAGCGACTGGAACTGCGCCATCGCCGAGCCGGTGGTGAAGGGCAAATACACGCTGGTGCTCGAGAGCGAGACGCAGGGCACCGGCGAAACGAAGGTGTCGGTCGCGCTGCCGACGGTCGAAGACAAGGGCGTGCTGGCCGACGGCGCGAAGCTGACGCTCGGGGCGTCGGTGGTGTCGTTCACGTTGCCTGTCGCCGAGAAAGACGCGGTGCAGGAGGTCTCCATGCGCGCGCAAGGCAAGACGCCGCTGTCGTGCGCGCTGGAGACCGCAGAAGGCGTCGTGGTGCACCGCAAGAGCCGCGTCACGGACTGCACGCTGCTGGTTCGCCCTCAGCTGCAGAAGTTCAAGCTGCGATTGTGGACGACTGACGGCACGGCGTCGGTCGCGGGTTCGCTGCGCACGCGCGCCATCACCACCGCGAGCGCCGGCACGTTGAGCGCCGAGGCCGCGGTGGCGGTGAACGTGCCTCGCGCCGGGCGCTACCGCACGAGCGCTCCAATGTTCTGCATCGGCGCGGCTGAAGTCGGGCTGCTGCGGCCGTGCGGGCCTGAAGTTTCGCTCGAAGGTGGCAGCACCATCTTCAGCGCGGTCGGCAACAAGGCGCAGCCACTGTCACTCGACGAGCTCTTCGGCGCGGCTGACGACAAGGCCTTCACGATGCCGCTCAATCGACAGGCCTTCGTGCAGGTGCTCAAGCCCGGCGGCGCGTCGTTGGTGTTGCTGGAGGCGCGGGTGCAGCACGGTGAGCGCGCGGCGCCGTCGTGTGCGTTCGACGGCGCAGGCGCGGTGCGCGAGCGACGTGACGCGAGCTGCTTCGCGGTGAGCCGCCTCGGCGCAGAAGCGACGTCGCGGCTGTGGGCGCCGAGCGACAGTGACGTCGAGGCGACGGTGCTGCGCCGCACGGTGACGCCTCCGGCGAACGCGGAGCCGCTGGCGTCGGGGCACAAGCGCGTGCAGTTCAAAGACGTCGGGCGTTTCGCGTTGCCGAAGCAGCTGCGTTCTCGGCTCGAGCTCACGTTGCCGACCAACGCGTGGGCGGTGCTGCTCGGTGACGACGGCGCGGCGCTCGACCTGTGCGCGCCCACGGGAGATCTGCGGCGCTGCGTGTTGACCGGCCAGGGCGGCAGCGTCGTGTTGGTCTCGAAAGAGGGTCAGGCCGACGTGACGACGGTGATTCTCGAAGGCGGCGCGCCGTCGGTGCGCTTCACCGGGCTGTACGAAGCTTCGCCGCGCGCGCCAGGCACGGTGCGGTTGTCGGTGGCGCCGAACGACTCAGAGCGCGTGGCGACGGTGGAAGGCGCGCTGCGCTGCACGGTGGCGTTGGCCGACGGCACGCGCCTCGCGTCGTGCCGCGCGAAGGTGCCCGCGAAGTCGTCCGCGGAGTTGATCATCGAGCACGGGCTCGAGCCGCTTCGCGCCATGGTGCACGCGCCGGGGCGTGAACGGCCCGCGCGCCTCGGCCTCGAGTTGCCGTTGGTGCCGGGGCCTTCGCTGCCGTCATCGGTCGCGGTCGCGCTGCAGGCAGGGCGAATCGATCGCACGCTCGTCGTCGACACAGAAGCGGTGGTGCGCGTCGCCGCGGAGAGCGGCGTGTGTGGCTTGTACCGGGGCAACGAGCTGCTGAGCGTCGACGGCCTCGACGGTGGCTGCGAGCTGGTGCGCGTGTTGTCGCCGGGCACCTACCGGCTCGTGGTGCGACCGTTCGCGGGCCAGGTGCAGCCCGGTTCGCTGCGCTGGTCGGCAGACCCCGTGACGCAGCTGGTGGAAGGTGTCGGCGCGGAAGACCGCCTCGCGCCGGGTGAAGTGCGGCTCTACCGCTTCGACACGACGAACAAGGGGAAGGTCGGCCTCGGCGTGCAGGCGAAGAGCGAGCTGCTCGAGTGCGCTGTGTACAACGACGGGTACCAGCTCGTCGGCGAGGGCTGCCACCAGTACCTCGCGCTCGACAAGGGCCGGTACCTGCTGACCGTTCGAAACCCGCCGAAAGATGGCGCGGCGCCCATTGCGCTCAAGCCGGTGCTGCTCGGGCTGAGCGGCGAAAACAACGATGTCCCAGAGGAATACCTGCGCGAGTTCTTCAGCCGCGTGGGGGTGAGCCGATGAAAACGAAAATGAGCAGCGAGTCTCTGGCCCGTCTCCCCAACCCTCTCCCCGCTTTCTCAGGGCGAGGGAGTGTCTTGATTCTTGCGTTGATCTCCGGTCTTGCGCACGCGCAGTACCGGCCCGCAGATCAAGGCCAGCGACCCGCAAATACGTCGGTGCTGCCCGAGCAGTTCCTCCGCGGCTTCGACCCCATCTCGGTCTACTTCGGCAGCGATCAGGTCGGCGCCAACGCGAACGCCGACGACGGCGCGAAGCGCTTGAAGATCTCCCCCGACTGGCCCGGCGCCTGGGTCTGGGTCGATCGCCGCACGCTGCAGTTCCGCCCTGCCGAGCCGTGGCCTGCCCTCGCGCGCTTCTCGATTGAAGCCGGAGGCACGCGGAAGATCCTCACCACCATGATGTCGGCGCCGTCGGCGATGTCGCCGTCCAACGGCAGCGAAGGGCTGCGCCCGTTCCGCGTCGTCACGCTCACCTTCCCGCAGGCGTACCCGGTCGCCTCGCTCAAGAAGATGCTGTCACTCGAGGTGCGAGATCTCCCCGGCCTGGGCGACTCACCGACGCGCAAGCTCTCGAGCTACGCGCTCGCGCCGCTGCCGCGCAGCTCACACCGCGACCCGGCGACGTGGTCCCTCACGCTCGATGAAGACGTGCCCGAAGGAAAGCAGCTCGTCATCTCCGTCAGCCTCGCGCTCGGCAACGAAGGCACCACGCTGTGGCAGGGCCGCGCTTCGACGCGCACGCCGTTCACGTTGACCGAAGTTCGCTGCGGCAACTCGAACTTCCCGCTCGTCGGCGGCGCGTCGACGCCCAGAGATCTCGCGCTCGGGTGCGGCAACCGCGGAGATCTCCCGCAGCTCGTCTTCTCGGCGCCGGTGGCGGAGCTGACGCTCACCGCGCTCCGCAAGCTCGTGCGCCTCGAGCCCGCCGTGCCCGACCTGCGCTTTCAGAGCTACGGCAGCCGCGTGCAGTTGGTGGGCAAGTTCGTGCCCGACACGCTCTACAAACTCTCGCTCGCCTCGGCGCCGGTGAAAGACGACGCGGGCCGCGCGCTGCGCGACGTGAAGGCCGCCGACGTCTACTTCCACCTCGGGTGGAAGACGCCGTTCCTCGCGTGGCAGCAGGGCACCGCGATGCTCGAAGCCAAAGGGCCTCGCACGCTCCCGCTCCGCGGCTACGGAGAAGCGCGCGCCGACGTTCGCATCTACCGCGTCGACCCGATGCACCCGGGCTTGTGGCCCTTCCCCGCATCGCCCGTCGTCATCGACGAGCAGAGCGACCCGCCCTTCCCCGGCGAAGAACCGGAGCTGCCTTCGACGCCGTCGACGTACGCCGACGCGAGCTCGCTGGCGCGCCACATTCGATTGCTCGGCAGCCCGCTGGTTTCACGGCTCGTCGAACTTCCGTTGGCCGACAAGTCGGGAGCGACGACCTTCGGGCTCGATCTCCGCGCGCTGCTCGACCCCGCCATGGGCGCCAATCGCCCTGGCACGTACCTCGTCGGGCTGCGCCGCCTCACCGGCCGCTCGGAGCGCGCGTACATGCGCGTGCAGATCACCAACCTCTCGGTGACGTCGGTCGAAGAGACCGGGCGTGCCGTCATCTACGTGCGCGCGCTCGACTCGGGTGAAGCCGTGCGCAACGCCACGGTGAAGCTCGAAGGCCTCGCCGGTTCGCCGCTGGTCCCGGTGTCGCAGACGTTCACCACCGACACCGAAGGCCGCGTGACGATTTCGCCGCTCGGCTGGAGCTCCATCAGCCGCGCGTCCATCAGCTCCGGCGACGACGTGCTGGTGCTCGACCCGCGCGAGCGCCTGCCGGTGTTCGCGAACAACCACTGGTCGAGCTCTGACAGCTGGTTGTCATGGCTGCTGGCGAACACCATTCCGTCCGCCATCAACGACACCACGCTGGGCTTCATCTTCCCCGAGCGCGGCATCTACCGGCCGGGCGAGCCGGTGTTCATCAAGGCGTACGTGCGAAACAAGGTGAGCGGCGAGCTGCGCGTGCCCGGAGACCTCAAGCGCTACGGCATTCAAGTCATCGGGCCTGACGGCACCACCTACCCGGTGACGGTGAAGACCTCGCCGCTCGGTGGCCTCGAGGCGACGTTCAAAGAAGCCGACGTGCCGACGGGTGACTACACGTTGTCGCTGTTCGACCAGAACCCCGAGTCGTTCCTCGCGCGCCGCGCGTTCAAGATCGAGGCGTACCGCGTGCCGACGTTCGAGGTGCAGCTCACCGGAGCGCTGCGCGTGCGCAACGACGGCCCGTTCAAGGTCAAGGCGCTGGCCCGCTACTACGCCGGCGGCAACGTCGCGAACCAACCCATCGCGTGGACGGTGACGCAACGCGCGTACGACTGGGTGCCGAAAGGTCAGCCCGGGTTCCTGTTCGCGAACTCCACGCAGTTCGCGCGCCCCGCTTCGCAGAGCACGCCGGGCGTCACCTCGCAGCAAGGCGAGCTCGACGACAACGGCGCCGCCGACATCACCATCAACCCGCAGCTCGATCTCGACGGCAGCCCGCGCGTGTACCGCTTCGAGGCGACCGTCACCGGGCCTGACGAACAACCCGTCACCACCGCGACTGAAGTCAAAGCGCTGCCGTCGTTCGTGCTCGGCCTCAAGGTGCCGCGCTACCTCGAGAAGGCGACGGAGCTGGTGCCTGAAGTGCTCGCCGTCGGCGTCGACGACAAGCCGTTCAAAGGTCAGGACATTCGCGTTCGGCTCTTCCGCCGCGTGTGGCACTCGACGCTGCGCGAGACGAGCTTCGCGACGGGTCAGGCGAGGTACCAGACCGAGCAAGAAGACCTTCAGGTCGCCGAGAAGATCATCCCCTCCGGTACGGCCGCAGTGAGCCAGAGCTTCCCCATTACCGAGTCGGGGGTGTACGTGGTCGAGCTCTTCGCCCGCGACAAGCTGGGCCGCGTGCAGACGTTGTCGGCAGACCTCTACGTCGGCGGGTCGACGCCGCAGTCGTGGCAGAAGTCGCGCGACGGCGTCTTCGAGCTCAAGCCCGACAAGAAGTCGTACGTGCCCGGCGACGTCGCGCACGTGCTGGTGCAGAGCCCGTACGCCACCGGCCGCGCGCTCGTCGTCATCGAAGAGCCCGCCGGAAACCGCTACGTGTGGAAGGACATTTCAGGCTCGAAGGCCGTCATCGACGTACCCATCACCGACCGCTTCGTGCCGAACATTCCCCTGCACGTGGTGTTGATGCGCGGCCGCCTCGGCGAAGGGAAGACCGACGACGCGCGCTACAAGCCGGCGACCGTCGCCTCGTCAGTCGACCTGACCGTGGAGCCGTCGAAGAACCTGGTGCTGGTGAACGTGAAGCACCCCGAGCAGGCGCGGCCCGGCACGAAGCACGACTTCGTGGTGACGCTCACCGACGATCAGAAGAAGCCCGTCGGCGGTGAAGTCACGCTGTGGCTCGTCGACGAAGCGGTGCTCTCGCTCGCAAAAGAAGGCTCGCTCGACCCGTTGACGGAGCTCATTCGTCGCAACCAGCGCGCGGTCAGCATTCGTGACTCGCGCAACCTCGTCATCGGGCGCGTCTCGGAGCTCGAAGAAGAGCCCGGCGGCGACGGCGGCGATGAAGACGAAGCGAACGGCGGCAAGCGCATGGTGCGCAAGAACTTCCAGACGGTGCCGTACTACGCGGCGACGTTAACCGTGCCCGCGAGCGGGAAGCTGACCGTGCCCGTGCAGCTGTCTGACGATTTGACGACGTTCCGGGTGCGCGCCGTGGCCGTCTCGGGAGGCACGCGCTTCGGCATGAAGCAGAGCTCGCTCAAGGTGCGCTTGCCGGTGCTGGTGCAGCCGCAGCTGCCGCGCTTCGTGCGCATGGGCGACAGCTTCTGGCCCGGTGCGGTGGCGCGCCTGGTCGAAGGCAGCGAAGGCGCTGGCGTGGTCGACATCAAGATCACCGGCGCCATCGAAGGCAAGGCGCAGAGCCAGGAGAAGATCGACCTCAAAGCCAACAAGGCGCTCTCGGTGCTGACGCCGGCGACGGTGAAGAACGTCACCACCGGCAAAGACTCAGCCGTCACCGTGCGCGTCGACGTCACGCGGCTCTCCGACAAAGCGGGCGACGCGTTCGAGGTGAAGTTGCCGCTGCTGCCCGACCGCGCCATCGAGAAGCGCGCGCTGTTCACGACGTTCAACGTCGGCAAAGCGAACGCGCCCGACTTCCCCGAGAAGCCGCGCGCGGGCACCGGCAGTCAGCAGCTCGTCTTCACCAATGAGCCGGGGCTGCTCGAGCTGGCCAGCGGCCTCGAGTACCTCTCGGCGTACCCGCACGGCTGTCTCGAGCAGCGCATGTCGCAGGTCTCGCCGGAGCTCGCGCTCGGTGGGTTGCTCAAGAAGCTCGAGCTCGACACGCGCTTCACGCCGCAGGTGCAGGCGTCGGTGCGCCGCATTCTCGACGAGTTGAAGCAGCACCAGGACGAGCAGGGCTTCTATTCGTACTGGCCCGGCGGGCGCGGCGACATCGCGCTCACGGCGCAGGGCGTGGAGTTCATGGTGGCCGCGAAGAAGTCGGGCATCACCGTCGACGACGCGACGTTGCGCCGCGCGATGGACGCGCTCAAGCGCGTGCTGCGCACCGACTTCAACGGGCTGTGGGCTGACTACCGCTACAACCAGCAGACCGCTGCGCTGCGGGCGCTCGGCGCGGCGGGCGAGCTCGACGAGAACTACCTCGTGGAGCTGTACACGCGCCGCAAGTCGATGGACGCCTCGTCGCTCGCGGATCTCACCAGCGCGATGTCGTCGCGCCCCAACACGTTCACCACCAACCTCGCGTCACTGAAGACGGAGCTGTGGGACGCGACGGTCTTCAAGCTGATCAACGGCAAGCAGGTGTTCGACGGCGTGCGCGGAGATCGCCCGGCGTGGAACGGCGCGTACCTGGGCTCCTCAGGCGCGACGACGGCGGCCGTGTGGGAGGCGCTGCTGCGCGTCGACCCGGCGAGCGACAAGCACCCCATGATTCGTGACGCCCTGCTCTCGCGCGCGAACGCGACGACGGGCTTCGGCAGCACGTACTCGAACCGCCGCGCCATCGCGGCCCTCGGCGTGTACCTCGAGAAGAGCACCACGCCGCAGCCGAAGACGACGGTGGCTGTGGCCGGCGCGAGCGACGTGGTGCTCGAAGGCACGAAGCGCGCGGGGCGCCGCACCATCGAAGGTGACGCGGCGCTGGCGCTCACGGTGTCGGGTGGCCCGGTCAATGCGCGCGTGCAGCAGAAGTACCTGCCCGCGAGCCCCGGCGACTCGGTGCAGCCGAAGAAAGACGGCTTCATCGTCTCGCGCTCGCTCACGTGGCTGCACTCCGACGGCTCGGCCAACACGCACCACGACGACAAGGCGAGCGCCTCGTTGTCGGTGCCGCTGGGTGAGGTGCTCGAAATTCACGCGCAGCTGGTGACCGATGAGGTGCGTCATCACGTGGCGCTGGTGGTGCCCTTCGCCGCCGGCCTCGAGCCGATGAACCCGAACCTCGAGACGGCGAGCAGCGACGCCAGGCCGAGCCAGAGTGACTCGATTGCCCCGACCTACGTGCAGCGGATGGACGGAGAGGTTCGCTACTACTTCACCGAGCTGCCGCGCGGCACGCACACGTTCCACTTCAGGGTGCGGGCGAGCAGCGAGGGCAGCTTCGTTCACCCGCCTCCGTACGCCGAGATGATGTACCGCGAAGAAGTGCGCGGGCGTGGGGCGGGCATGCGCGTGGTGGTGACGGGCGGTCACCAGAAGTGAAGTCGTCGCCACAAGCTCCCTCTCCCTGCGAAAGCGGGGAGAGGGTTGGGGAGAGAGGCAAACACCGCCGCCGCGCGCTCGCGCTGCTGTTCATCGCAGTCGCACTCACGGCCCTGGCGACCCGCCTCGACGGCGCGCTGCACCACCGCCAGCCCTCACACCTGCTGCTCGACCGCACCGGCCGATTCCTCGGTGAAGTCCCCGGCAGCAACGACGCGTGGGGCTACTGGCCGGTGCCCGACGTGCTGCCGACCAAGGTCGTCGTCACTACGCTCGAGACCGAAGACCGCAACTTCTACGAGCACGCCGGCGTCCACTTCCCCTCCATCGCGCGCGCGGCCTGGCAGAACCTGCGCAGTCAACGCGTCATCTCCGGCGCGTCGACGATTCCGATGCAGCTCGCGCGGTTGCAGCACCCGCGCCGCCGCACGTTCATCTCGAAGGCCATCGAAGCGAGCGAGGCGCTGTTCCTCATTCACAACCACGGCCACGAAGCGGTGCTGCGCCACTACCTGACGGTCGCCCCCTACGGGAACCGCTGCCAGGGCGTGGTGCGCGCGGCGCGGCTCTACTTCGACAAGCCCATCGACGACCTGTCGTGGTTGCAGGCGGCCTACCTCGCCGCGCTGCCACAGCAACCGGGCCGCATGTCTCCGTGGAACGAAGCGGGCCACCGCCTCGCGCTCAACCGTGCGCGCCGAATCTTGAAGCAGCTCCACGGTCGCGGGCTGCTCACCGACGAAGATCTGCGCGTCGCGCTCAACTCCGACTTGAAGGTCGTCCCTCGACCGCGCCGAAACGTCGAGGCGATGCACTTCCTGCTCGCGGCGGCCAAGCAGGTGCGCGGCGCTGCGCAGGTCATGCACCGCACCACGCTCGATCTCGACGTACAGACGCTCACGCACCGGGCGCTCACCGAGAACCTCTCGCGCGTGCGCGGCCTGGGCGCCAGCAACACCGCAGGCCTCGTCGTCGACGTCGTCACCGGTGACGTGCTCGCGGCGGTGGGCAGCGCCGACTACTTCGAGCTCGAGGCACGCGGCGCCATCGACTACCTGTCGACGCGGCGCTCACCGGGCTCCGCGCTCAAGCCCTTCATCTACGGCCTCGCGCTCGAGAAAGGCACGCACACCGCGGCCACGGTGCTCGCCGACACGCCGGTCGAATTCGAAACACCGAATGGTGGCCTGTGGGCGCCCGAGAACATCACGCACACCTTCCTCGGCCCCATGCTGCTGCGTGAGGCGCTCGGCAACTCGCGCAACATTCCGGCGCTGCGCGTGCTTGCAGACGTCGGCGTCGACGAGGCGCTCGCGCGCTTCGAGCGCGGCGGTGTGCAAGGCGTCCGCTACGCCCCCGAAGCGTACGGGCTCTCGCTGGCCATCGGCGCGCTGCCCGTCACGCCGAATGAGCTCGCGGAGCTGTACACCGGGCTCGCCAATCGCGGGCAGACGGTGCCGCTCAGGCGCTTCCTCGACGAAGCGCCAGGTGACGGCGGCCGCATTCTGTCGACCGACGCCGCGCAGCTCGTGGCGCACATTCTCGCCGACCCGAAGGCGCGGCGCCCCGCCTTCCCCAGCACCGGGCCGCTCGAGTTTGCGCACGCGGTCTCGGTGAAGACCGGCACCAGCCAGGGCTACCGCGACGCGTGGGCCGTGGCCTTCGACGATCGCCTGCTCGTCGTGAGCTGGCTGGGCAACCACGACTGGCGCCGCATGAACCTCGCGTCGGGAGCCACGGCCGCCGCGCCCGCCGTGCACCGAATTCTCGAGAGCGTTTCACCCACGCGCCTGCCGCACCTCGCGTTGCCGATGGAGCGCCCGCTGCCGTCATCGCTGCTCAAGCGGGAGGTCTGCGCGATTTCAGGCGGCGTTCCCGGCGAAGGGTGCACGCATACGAAGTCGGAGTGGTTCATCGCCGGCACCGAGCCACACGAGAGCTGCCCGTTTCACGTCTCGGTGCCCATCGACGTGCGCAACGGGCTGCGCGCGAAGGCGTCATGCCCCGAGCAGTACGTGCAGAAGCGCCAGCTGCTCGACCTGCCCGAGACCTACGAGCCGTGGGCGCGCAAGCAACGCCTCACCACCGCGCCGACGGCCTTCTCACCGCTGTGCCCGACGGGCGAAGACGGCCCCGCCCGCATCACGATTCGCGAGCCGCGCACGCGCAGCCGCTACCTCTTCGACCCCGACACGCCGCGCGCGCTCTCGACGGTGCGCTTCAGCGCGTCGGTGTCACCGGCGAACGAAGAGATCGTCTGGTTGGTCGACGGAACACCGGTGGGTCGCGTGGGCTACCCGCACGAGCTCCGCTGGCCGATGACCCCCGGTCGCCACGTCATTCGCGCGCGCCTCGCGCAGTCAGGTGAGACGACCGCTGCGGTCACCGTCACCGTCGACGATTGATCAGGCTGACATCGCCTCGAGCTCCGGCGCCAGCGACGCCTCGCCGAGCACCGAGGCGCGAAGCAACACGCTCCAGCCCTGCAGCATCGACTTCTCGATGAGCAACGCGTCGATGGTCTCGTCGTTGAGCACCGCGCGCGCCTCGGGCAACGACGTCGACTCGGCGACCTCGACCACGCGCTGCATCGGCAGCATGCGCACCGGCGCTTCAGGCAGCCGCGGCGCCAACCGCATCACCGCGTCACGCCGCACCAGCCCCAGCACCGTTTGGTCTTCATTGAGCACCAGCACGACCTCAAAACGGCCGGCTTGAAGCATGTCAGCGACGACCCAAAGGGGCGCAGACTCGACGACGACAGCGGCAGACGTAGCGGAGACGTTCAGCATGTGACGCGTCTCGAAGCATGTTTCAGGCCGCGCAGAACCTCATGAACTTGCTGCGCACCTGGTGGGTCACCACAAACCTGATTCCCGAGTTGCGAGTTTCAAAAGTGAAATGTGACCCACCTCTCACCTGTCAGCGGCGAGCAGCGCGTCCCATGCGCGGGTGACCTCGGCTTCACGCGCCAGCACGGCGCGCACGGACTCGCCACCGAACTCCAGCTCGACCGGCGCCAACGACACGGGCGGTGACTTCGCCTGCAGATCGCTGACCGCCGCTTCAGCCTTCGCGCGTTGCTCGGGCGAGAGCTGCGCGAGGCCGTCTTTGAAGTGCGAGAGCGCTTCGGCGCCGGAGATCTTCGCCACGTTCCGCTCGGCGACGACGGCGGCCACCACCGCTTCGACGCGGTCGGCGTCATTCGACGAGAGCCCGACTTCACGCAGCAGCTTCGCCTCGTCACGCGCGCGCCCACGCACGTCGAGGCCGCCATCGGGCACCGGCAGCGCCGTCACCAACGCCTGCCAACGCAGCCACGCGTCGACCTTCGAGCTCGTCACCTGCGCGCCGGCGTCGGGCGTGGCGACCTGCGACCCACCGGCGTCGACCACCACGACGGCAGCGGGGTTCGGGCACGCAGCGAGCGCGGCGGCGAGCAGCAAGGAGAATCGACGGGCGAGCATCGGCGCCGAAGCTCGCACACGCGCAAGGGAGTCGCGCGGGGGAAGCGCTTCTGACAATCTGGTTTTCCCGATGAAGATCATTCTGGTTCGCCACGGAGACGCCGACGCCGACATCCCCGACGGACTGGACGATGAGGCCCGGCCGCTGACGACACGCGCCCGCCTCGCGTTGCCGGGCCACTTCGCGCCGCTCGCCACGCGCATCGCCGCGCCCAACATCATCTACATGAGCCCGCTCGTGCGCGCGGTGCAGACGGCCACGTTGCTCTCACAGGCGCTCGCGTACGACGGCCCGCTGCGCACCACGCGCACGCTCTTCCCTGACGGCCCGGTGGGCGCGCTCGAAGGGCTGCTCGCGAACCACGCCGGTGAGACGGTGGTGCTCGTCGGTCATCAGCCGTCGATGGGCGCCGCCGCGGCGCACTTTCTGGGCCTCGGCGCGTTCCCCAGGCCGGTGCAGCCGGGCACGGTCATCGCGCTCGAGCGCGGCGAAGGTGAAGGCAACGGCTCGCGGCTGCTCTTCTACGCCGCGCCCGGGCAGCCGGTGGTGGAAGCGCTCCCGCTTGACACCGAGTGATGCGGGCGTGACACAGCCCGGCATGGACGCCGCCTATTCCGCTTCTGTTGCTTCGTTCTTCAAGCGCCTCGTGGCGGCTGTCGACGCCGTCGACCCCGATCTCCTCGAATGTGATGCGACGGGCGACATGGTGACCATCACCGCGTCGAAGACGGGCACGAAGGTCATCGTGAACACGCAGCGCGCGGTCTCGCAGATCTGGGTCGCAGGCAAAGGTGAAGGCGTGCACTTCTCGCGCGCCGCCGACGGCCGCTGGTTCGACGACAAGAACAAGGGCCTCGAGCTGAGCGCCTGGGTCGCCGAGTGCCTGCGCGAAGCGTCAGGCGTCTCGGTTTCAATCTGACGTCACGCGCCTGAAACGGTGCGCGCGTGAATGGTGTTGGGCAGGGCCTTCAAGCCCGCCACCACCTGCTCCGTCACGTCGGAGTCGAGATCGATCATCAGGTACCCGATGTCGGCGTTCGTCGAGAGCAGCTGCGCGTGAATGTTCGCGCCGGCGTCGCCGATGACGCGGTTCACGTCGCGCAGCACACCCGGCACGTTCTGGTGCACGTGCGTCAGGCGCCAGGTCTTCGGCGTGGGCGCCAGCTCGCAGTGCGGGAAGTTCACCGAGCTGGCCGTCGCGCCGCTGTCGGCGTAGCGCACGAGGCTCGCAGACACTTCCCGGCCGATGTTCTCTTGAGCCTCCAACGTCGAGCCGCCGATGTGCGGCGTGAGGATGACGTTGTGCAGGCCCTGCAGCGGCGTGGTGAAGCCCTTCGTGTCAGACGACTCCGGCTCATCGGGGTACACGTCGACCGCCGCGCCATGCAGGTGACCGCGGCGCACCGCATCGGCCAACGCCTCGATGTCGACCACGGTGCCGCGGCTGGCGTTGATGAGACACGCGCCCTTCTTCATGCGCGCCAGCTGCTCGGCGCCGATCATGTTCCGGGTCTGCGGCGTCTCCGGCACGTGCAGCGTCACGAAGTCAGACTGCTCGAGCAGCGAGTCCAACGCGCCGACGGCCTGCGTGTTGCCCAGCGGCAACTTCGAGGCCACGTCGTGGAACAACACGCGCATGCCGAAGAACTCCGCGAGAATGCCGACCTGCGTGCCGATGTGGCCGTAGCCCACGACGCCCAGCGTCTTGCCGCGCACCTCGTGGCTGCCCGACGCGGTCTTCTTCCACACGCCCTGGTGCATCTCGATGTCGCGGTCGCCCAGCTCGCGCGAGAGCATGATGATTTCGGCGATGACGAGCTCCGCGACGCTGCGCGTGTTGCTGAACGGGGCGTTGAACACACACACGCCGCGCTTCATCGCGTCGGTCAAGGCGATCTGATTCGTGCCGATGCAGAACGCGCCCACCGACAGCAGGCTCTTCGCCGACGGCGCCTCGAGCACACGCTTCGTCACGTTGGTCTTCGAGCGAATGCCCAGCAGGTGCACGCCCTCGAGCTGCGCGATGAGCTCGTCTTCTTTGAGCGCCGTGGCGACGCGACGAACCGAGTGACCCGCATTCACCAGCGCCTGCTCGGCGACGGAGTGGATGCCTTCCAGCAGCAGCACGTTGAGTTTCATGTGTCTCCGTAAGTAGCGCGACGCGTCACAGACGCAAGCTCAGTTGAGGTAGCGCGGGCCTTTGGGCCCTGCCGCGCGGGCTTCGAGCAGGTCGAGGCCCTGGCGGGTGAGGATGAAGCGGACTTCACCCTTGCCTCGTTCGGTCTCGAGTGCTGCTTCGAAGACCGGGCCGACGATGGTGCCGACCACGGCTTCTTTCTGCGAGTTCTTCACCTGCCCGTGCGCGAGACCGTGGTCGATGACGCCCACCGAATCACCGCGCTGGTACAGGTCCATCGCGATGCGGTGCAGCGCCAACGCGAGGTCCTCTTCGAGCGGGAAGCTGCTGAAGAGGACCGAGATGAGCACCCACGAAGGCGTTGCGTCGGCTGACATCGCCCGGAGTGAGTAACCCTCAGGCGAGGTCGAACACCAGCACTTCGGCCGCCTCGACTCCCTCGAGGGTCAGGCGCTCGACCTCCGAGAGCGCCGCGCCGTCTCCGGCCGTCAACAGCTCACCGTCGAGCTTCACCGTGCCGCGCGCGACGTGGACGTAGCCGTAGCGACCCTTCGCGAAGGTGTGCGTGGCGGTGTCACCGGCGCCGAGCAGCGTCGCTTCGATGCGCGCGTCGGCGTTCAGCTTCACGCTCCCGTCGGCGCCGTCGGGCGAGGCGATGACGCGCAGCTTGCCGTGGCGATCGTCGAAGCGCTTCTGCTCGTACGAAGGGGCCACGCCGGCTTTGTCGGGAAGGAGCCAGATCTGCAGGAAGTGAACGGGCTCGCTCTTCGAGCCGTTGAACTCGCTGTGCATCACCCCGCTGCCGGCGCTCATGCGCTGCACGTCTCCGGGGCGAATGACGCCGCCGTCGCCGATGGAGTCCCGGTGCTCGAGCGCGCCGTCGAGCACGTACGAGATGATTTCCATGTCGCGGTGGCCGTGCGTACCGAAGCCGCGGCCGGGCTTCACCTTGTCTTCGTTGATGACCCGCAGGGCACGGAAGCCCATGTTCTTCGGGTCGTAGTAATCGCCGAATGAGAAGGTGTGTTTGGTGTCGAGCCAACCGTGGTTTCCGCCGCCGCGCGCTTCCGATTTCCTGATGGTCTTCATGCCTGAACCATCACCATGGGCGGCGCACGCCGCAATGCGCGGGGCGATGCGCGACGGGCAAATGACTGTCTCAGAAAGCGAACGGCGTGCACGCAGGGAGTACGTGCACGCCGCTCGATGTGACCCACGAAGAGTGGGAAGTCGCACGTGAGCCACACCCCGCTCGCGTCACCATGACGCGCGGGCCAATGACGTCACGGTCGCGCGGGCATGCACGCCAGCGCCTTCCCTTCGGGGCCGGCGACGCAGGTGCCATTCAACGTGCGCCCATGCATCGACACGCTGCAGCTCGCCCCGGCGCTCGACGACGCGCACGCCGTCAACGCCTCTTGCGGCGGGCCGCGATGCGCACCGGGGCCACCCGTCGGCGCGCACGCCAACGTGTCACCACCCCGAGGGCCACTGCGACAGGTGCCTTCGACGGTGCGCTCGCCATGCGTGAAGCTGCACGTCGCGCCCGATGACTGGCCGCTGCACGCCGTCACCGCTTCTTGTGGAAGGCCGCGGTGGTTCATTCCTTCGGGCATGCACGCGGCGGCGTCACCGCCAGGGCCGTTGCGACACGTGCCGGTGAGGTTCTTGCCGTCGAGCGTGAAGCCGCACGCAGTGCCATTGCTCAACCCATTGCACGCAGCGAGCGCTTCAGCAGGCGGGCCGCGATGGCCACCGGGCTCGAAGGCGAAGGCAGCAGTCGCGACGAAGACAGAGACGAAAATGAAACGCATGTGAGGGCTCCAGTTCTTTCGAGAATCGCCAGTCCCACTCAGCCGGCTCGCTCTTGGAGACAGGCGCGCTCTGAAAACCGTGAGCCGCTTTTTACGGAGGCGGCGGCCCACGCGGAGGCCCGAAGCCCGGAGGCCCACCGGGGCGCTCAGGCCGGTTCTTCTTCAGCGCCTCGAAGCGCGCGCGCTGTTCTTCAGTGAGCAGCGGGAGCAGCTCGGCGTCCATCTCGTCGCGCAGGGCGCGCACGCGCGGAAACGACTCCTGAAAGAGCGCTTCGAAGCGCGGGTGGAACTTCTCGACGAGCGCCTCGACCTGCTTGCGCTGCTCTGCGGTGAGCTCGAGCTCTTCGAAGGGCGGCGGCAGGCGGTGCAGCTTCGAGCCCTTGCCCGGCCCGGGGTGACGCGGCCCGCGCGGCGCGAACGACGCGTGCAACCCCGCGCCCGTGCCAGCTCCGGCGATGAACGTGAGCGCGACGATCAACAGCGCCACGAGGTTGCGCTTGCGCGGCGCTTCAGTAGCCATTGGTCGTCTCCAGCAACGCCGTCATGTCGCCGGCGTGCGAGTACTGCATCAACGCGAACGCGGGGTCGGCGGTCTGCTCTTCGCTGGGTTGAACGTCGCGCGTGAGCGCGGGCACCCACGAGAGCAATGCCAACGCCGCCAGGCCCAGCACCGCGCCGCGCAGTCGAACCAACGAGCCCCAGGCCGACGGCGGCGCGATGATCGACGCGTCGACGGTGCGCTGCACGAGCGCGGCCCATCGTCGTGGATGGTTCGACGGGTCCAACGCCGAGAAGTCGATGCGTTCGTCATCCATGTGCGGCCACTCCATTCTCGAGCTCAGCCAGCTTCGCGCGCAGCGCCTTTCGCGCCACCGAGAGCACCTGACGTGAGTTCACTTCACTCATTCCAAGCGACGCAGCGATCTCCGGGTGCGTCCACGATTCCATGTCGTGCAGCAGCACGACTTCACGCTGCTGCGGGCTCAACACCTCGAGCGCGGCCAACAACTGCTGCCGCAGCACCACCCGCTCGGCGTCGGCGGCGACGCCTTCTTCCAACACCACCGAGTCGGCGTGGCGCTGGCGCACCTTGACCGCCGACAGGTGATTCAGCGCGCGGTTGCGCACGTTCGAGAGCAACCACCCCGCGAAGCGCGCCGGTTCGCGACACTGCCCGAGTTGTTGCATCGCCATCGCCACCGCCTCCTGCGAGAGATCTTCTGCTTCTGCAGGCACCCGAACCACAGACAGCGCCACGAGGTACGCCGGTCGCATGAAACGGCGCACGAGAGCTTCGATCGCCGCTCGATCTCCCTGCTGCGCGCGCAGCACCACTCCGCTGACGTCCGGCTCTCCCATGTGCCGTCTGTGCGTCTGACAGGCGAGTGGCGCCGGGCGTGAGCGAATTCACGGAATATTCCCACGCCATGTCTTCGTGACGTGAGCCGGCCGGGCTCGCGAGGAGAACTCGTTCATGTCGAAGATCAGCAAGTCTGCGCTTTCACGACGTCATTTCATTCGTGTTGCGGCCGGAGGCCTGGGCGCGCTCGCGTTGATCAATTGCGGAGAAATGCCGCTGTTGGCTGACGGTGGCTACGACCTGGGCAACGAAGACGCGGGCTCCGGCACGAGCGACGCCGGTAGCGCTGCGGCGTGGGCGGCGGCGACGACGGCGCTCATCACCTCGAAAGACTATGGAAACCCGTTCGCGTCGGGGCTCGGGAGCACGTGCAACCTGTACAAGTCGTCGACCGGCGGCCCGTGTCACGCCACCAGCCCGCTGCTCACACGCCGCGACGTGAGCGAGGGCTACACCGGCGTGCCGATGCGGCTCGAGCTGGTGGTGGTCAACCGCGCGTGCAGCCCGGTCCCCAACGCGACCGTGGAGATCTGGATGGCCGACACGAAGGGCATCTATTCGGGCGACATCGACGGGAACAACGACGCGTTCTGCACGGGAGGAAGTGCGGCGGCCGCAGCGGCATTGTGGGGTCGTGGAATTCAGACGGCCGGCGCCGATGGCCGCGTGACGTTCGACGCGCTGTTCCCCGGTTGGTATTCGAGCCGCGCGACGCACATTCACTTCAAGGTGACGGTGGGCGGCACGGAGTACGTGACGTCACAGCTGTTCTTCGATGAGTCGCTGAAGACAGACATCTATTCGACGCAGAGCAGCTACGTGGCGCCGGGAGGCAATGGCTACGTGCTCAACGCGAGCGACAAGGTGATTCAGGAGTCGTCGCTCGTGCAGAGCGAGGTCGCGTGCAACTGGCAGCGCACGGCCGACGGTTCGCTGCTCGCGTGGAAGGCGCTCACCGTCAACGGGTGAACGCGAGCTGCTCGTGAAGGGCCACTTCCTTCGAGGCTCACGCATGCATTCATATGCAGCACTCGAGACTCGAGCCCGCTGCGATTGCCCCAGTAGAGCCACTGCGTGAACGCGTCGAGGAAGTAGACGCCCGCATTCGCGAAGGTGTCGTGTGGCAGCGCGACTCCGAAGTGTGACGCGACGGGTTGTTGCGACGCGAGCGGCACCTGTCGGGCAGCAGCTCGTGCGGCGGCTCGTGCGGCGGCTCGTGCGGCGGCTCGTGCGGCGGCTCGTGCGGCGGCTCGACGGTCGACGCAGGCACGTACGTCAACCTCTCGACGGCCGCGAACATCCTCCACTTCCTCGAAGAGAAAACCCTGGTGAGTATCCGATGCACGGAGTGGTGGTTGTTGCCCATGCACGCCTGAGATTCAGTGGCATTGTTTCTTCTTTCTGCCACGGCGGTTGGGACTCTTCGAAATCGGGTCAACTCCATGAACCTGATCGTCGTTGTCGCAGTGCTCGCTGCATCTCCCGATGACGTACGGCAGAAGGGCTGCGAGCAGATGTTCAAGGCGCTGGTCGGCGACATCGACGACAAGAACTTCGGCCGCTCCATCGCCGGGCGCATCCAGGCACTGAACGCCGGGCTGCGTGAGCTTGGCTGGCAGGAGAAGAACACCGAGGCGTGGGCCACGGAGGTGCCCGCGCTCGTGAAGATCCTGCGGAAGCACCGCGCCGGCTGGTTGACCTTCTGCAAGGCGGAGATGAAGCAGATCACCTCGCCCTGCGAGCCCTACGGCTTCGGCACCGAGCCGTACGGCCTCTGCGTTCGCGAGAAGCTCCCGGCCTTCAGTTGCCTCACCGACAGAGGGCCGTGGCGGTTCTTCTCGAGCCTCAAGGCCGGCACGCTGAACGAGAGCCAGGCGACGTTGGCGGAGTTCATGACCTCGGCAGCCAGCGCACGACGGTACTGCGCCGAGTGAACCGCGACCGGCGGTGAGCGGCGATCGACCTGGGGCACAGCGGGGCGAAGGCGAGCCGGCCGGCGCTCGACGGCCTCCGAGCCGCTGCCCGTGCCGGCACCGTCCGCCAGGTGCTGGTGTTCGGGCTCGACCGGCTCGGCCGCAGCCTCCGGGACCTGCTGGTGCTGCTCGACGAGCTGGCGGCGGCCGGCTGCGTCGTGGTCAGCCTCCGCGAGGCCATCGACCTCGGCACCCCGACGGGCCGGCTCCTCGTGCATCTCATCGCCGCCCTCGCCGAGTTCGAGCGGGAGCTGATTCGCGACCGGGTACGTGCCGGGCTGGCCCGGGTGAAGGCCACGGGCCGCACCCGCTCTGGCAAGGCCATCGGCCGACCCAGGCGGGCCGTGGACCTCGATGCCGTCGAGGAGCTGCGCGGCGCCGGCCGGAGCTGGAGGGAGATCGCCTAGGTACTGCATGTGCCCCGGCGCACGCTCACCAGGGCCTACGGCCTGCTGCCGGAGCACAACCCTGGTCTCGAATCGGGGCGCTGAGCCCCTCGGCGGAAGGGGGTGGCGCGCAACGTTGAGGTTGTGGCGCTACGGGTCAGGGCGTGATCTCGGCCGTGTCGAGCAGCGCATCAGCCGCTCGTCTGCCGGCCGTTCGGAACGCCTTCCGACTGGACTCGAACGAGTAGCGGGCCGCAGTCACCTTTACCCGGAGCCGAAGCAGTGGATCGGGCGGCCGACTGACCAGAACATCGAGCACGCCGAGCAGCGCCTCTCGAAGCCACTCGTCCTTCTCCATCTCGACGCGGTCGGTCTCCGGCATGGAGACCTGAACGTCCCAGGTGTCGGCAGGCTCAGCGGTGATCTCGATCTCCGCGTACGCCCAGGCGGGGCCGAGGTGCTTGTCGTGCTTTCCGACCACCGAAATGGGCTTGCGGATCGTGAGCTGGCGACGACCACGAAGATCTTGAAGCCACTCTTCAAGCCCAACCTTCATGGGTGCGCCGCCGGGTTGAAGTACTCCTTGAACTGCTGAATCACGTCAGGGTGGTAGAGCTTCGACTCGTAACCGGGCGCGTAGGGGATTTTCTGCCACTCCAACGTCTTTAGGTGTGCCGCCCGTGGGTCGAGGCTCTGCCTCATGAACGCCGACTCCTTCAGCTCGTGCATGTAGAAGTTGATGTCCTGCGGCGAGGTCATGCCCGCTTTGAGCCGGTCGATCATCGCTGCGTTCGCCGGCTCGTTCAGCGCGTCGATGCTCTTGAGGTGGCCTTCGACTCTGGCGATGCCCTTCTCGGTGACCTTGATACCATCAGGCGACTCAGCAGGCGACTTCGGTGGTTCGCAACCCCGGCGCTACAGCGCAGTGGCGACTTCTATGGAGTCAACCGAGCCCGCGTCAACTTCGACGTGACGCTGAACTTCGGCGGCGGCAACGAGCAGGAGGGCCGCGCCAGCCTCAACCCCGACAGCCGGACGTTGACGCTCGCAACCAACCACCGGTGCGCACAGGGCGCCGTCGGCTCAGGCGGCATCACCATCAACGGCAGCGAGCTCGGCGGCGACGCGCGTCAGGTGTACCGCTATTAAAGACCGTGAGCCGATTTTCGCGGCCCGTGGCTCTGTGCAGGTTGGGAGGCTTCGATGCGGAAGTTGCTGGTGAGCGCGCTGGTCATCTCAACCCTCGGTTGTGAGGGCTTCATCATGCTCCCCGAGGGCGCAGAAGTGCCCGGAACTCCAACCGATGTCCCGTCGGACACGCCGGGAACACGAGGCGTTGTGGCGGTGCCCTTCGCCTGCGACGCGCAGCAGCAGCCCGACGAACTGCCGCTGCGGCGGCTCTCGCGCACCGAGTATGTCAACAGCGTTCAGGCCTTCGTGCGCGCCGCGCTGCCACAGTCGTCGGCCGCAGCGCTGACGGCCCTCGCGGCGCCACTGTCCGCGGTGCCCAACGACGCACGCGCCAAGCCGCTCGGCGAGACACACGGTGGCTACCTGCGGCTCGATCAAACGACGCAACAGGCGACGATCGACGCGACCTACGACGTCGCCGTGGCCGTCGCGCAGCAGGCCACCAACAGCGCGGCGCGGCGCAGCGAGCTGATGGGCGCCTGCGCGACCGACGCCAGCACGACCAACGACGCCGCCTGCCTGAGCGCGCTCGTCGACAAGCTGGGCCCGCTCGCGCTGCGCCGCGCGCTCACGCCGGCCGACCGTACGTTCTTCATCGACACCGCAGGCACCACGCCGGTGGCCGCCGACGCCGTCGCCGACGTGCTGGCGGTGATGCTCTCGTCGCCGGGGTTCCTGTACCACGTGGAATCGGGCGCCGAGCAGTTGGAGGGAGATCGCTACGCGCTCGACGCCTTCGAGCTCGCCGCGCGACTCTCGTACCACTTCTGGCAAGCGCCGCCCGACGACGCGCTGCGCGCTTCAGCGGCGTCAGGTGCGCTGCTGCAAGACGCTGAGTACCGCGCCCAGGTCGCCCGCCTCGTCGCCGATCCGCGCGCCATGCCGGTGCTCGACGACTTCTTCGCCCAGTGGTTCAGGTTGCACGAGCTGGGCTCGCTCACCTCGCGCGTCGGCACGCCGGTGTACGACGCCTTCGCCGGTGCCAACGCGCCCAGCGCCTCGCTGCGCGAGCGCATGTTCGACGACGTGCTGGCGGCAGTGCGGTGGAACGTGCGCAGCGGCGGCTCGCTCGACGGGCTGCTGACCGACGCGCGTCAATTCACCACCGACGTCGAGCTCGCGGCGCTCTACGGCGCGCCCGCGTGGGACGGCACCAGCGAGCCCGCGCGGCTCCCGGCGGCGCGCAGCGGCCTGTTGACCCGCGCTGCGTTCCTCGCCAACGACAGCGCCAACACCCGCCCGGTGATGAAGGGCTACCGCATTCGCAACGCGCTGCTGTGCGACGCCATCTCGCCGCCGCCGCCAGGCCTGGTGGTGACGACCCCTGAGCTCGACCCCAACGCCACCACCCGACAGGTCGTGGCCAACCTCACCGAGCAGCCGCGCAGCTCGTGCCTCGGGTGCCACGTCGCGCTGAACCCCCTGGGCTACGCGAGCGAGGGCTTCGACGCGCTGGGCCGCGCGCGCACGCACCAGCAGCTCTTCGACACCGCCGGCGCCGCGACCGTCGCGCTGGCCGTCGAAACCCAGGCGGTGCCGCGCATCGAGTTCGACGACGACGACGCGTACGGCGACATCGGCGCGGTCACCCAGCGCATCGCAGCCAGCCGTCGCTTCGACTCGTGCTTCGCGCGGCAGTACTTCCGCTTCGCGTTCCGCCGCGCCGAGAGCCTCACCTCCGACGCCTGCGCGCTCCGGGCGCTCGACGAGGCCGCGCGCACCGGCTCCCTTGCCGACGCGGTGTCGGCCGTCGCCTTCCTCCCCGAATTCAAGAGCCGCCGGCTCGCCCCGTGACCATGAGCCTCTCCCGCCGCCAGTTGCTCGCCGCGCTCTCTTCACTGCCCGTGGTGCCCGCGTTGCTCGGCACCCGCGCGCACGCGCAGGCCGCGCCCATGCCGAAGTTCTACGTGCACTTCTGCACCGGCCACGGCGCTGTGTGGAACGCCAACATGTACCCGCAGGCCGCCTCGCCCGTGGCGCAGAGCTACGGAGGTCGCATGGTGCGCCGCCAGCCGTTGACGCTCTCGGTGGCCGACGGCCGCGCGGCGCTCTCGCGGGTGCTCAGCGGTGCGTCGGGCGTCTTCACGCAGGCCATCGCCAACAAGATGAACGTGATCCAGGGGCTCGACTGGCCGCTGTACCTCGGCCACCACACGGGCGGGCACCTGGGCAACCTCGCGCGCAACGACGGCAGCGGAGGCAACGAAGGCGACGGCGCCATCGTCGGACGGAACCCGCGCGTCACCGTCGACCAGCTCATGGCGTGGAGCCCTGAGTTCTACCCGAGCCTCGACGGCGTGCGCCGTCGCGTGATGCACCTGGGCGACCGCCTCAGCTACGTGTGGGCGAACCCCGCGACGCGCTCCGGAGACGTGCAGGAGTTCGCGGGCACGCGCGACAGCCACACCCTGTACGACAGCCTCTTCCCGCCAGGCACCACCACCGGCGGCCCCGCGCCGCGCGCCCCCGCAGCCAATCGTGTGCGAGACGACTACCAGCGCTTGCTCGAATCGGAGCGGCGCATGTCGAGCGCCGACCGGCTGCGCCTCGAGCAGCACATTCAGCGCCTCGACGAGCTGCGCCGCCGCCTCAACGTCACGGTCGGCGCCAACTGCGTGCAACCCCCGAGGCCAACGCAGAGCAACCACGCGCGCTACGGCCGCCCGTACGTCGGCGACTACGACATCAACCCCACCAGCCAGTCGGCCTCGTCGCAGATGCTCAACGATCTCATCGTCTCGGCGTTCTCGTGCGGGCTCTCGCGCATCGCCGTGGTGGGCGCCGACTCGACGTTCACCAACTATTCCGGCGACTACCACCAGGAGGTCGCGCACCGCGCCGAGCAGCTGGCGCCGGCGCGCGACAACCAGCAGCCGACTGACCCGCAGTCGATCCTCGCGGGCGGCAACCAGCGCTTCTTCGAAACGGTGCTGCTCGACCTGGTCGCCAAGCTCGAGGCCACGCCCGACGGGCGCGGCGGCACGCTGCTCGATCATTCATTGGTGGTCTGGTCGCAAGAGAGCGGCAACCTCACCCACAACACGTTCTCGGTGCCGATCATCACCTTCGGCAGCGCCAGCGGGCACTTCGCCACCGGCCAGTACGTCGACTACCGCAACACGGCGCTCACCTACGACCAGAACCGCCCCGAGCGTGAACACCCCGGGCTCCTGATGCACCAGTGGCTGGGCATGACGCTCCGCGCGATGGGCGTGCCCGCCGCGCAGTGGGCCGAGCCGAACCACGGTGGCTACGGCTACCGCTACGCGAACGTGAACTGGGGCAACTTCAGCACCGCGCAGGGCTACCCCGACGCCCTGTGGGCCACCGCCGGCCAAGACCTGCCGTGGCTCAAGTCCTGAGCTCCGCCGCGCGCCCGACGCTGCGCCTCGCCGACGGAGTGCTGGCCGAAGCAGCCTTGGTGCGCGCCGCGCGAGACGGCGACGCGGCGGCCAGCGAAGCGCTCTTTCTGCAGTGCGCAGGAGACCTCACCCGCTGGGTCTCGCGCGTGGTGCTGGGCGCAGACGACGCACAGGACATCGTGCAAGACACCTTCGTCGCCGCCTTCATGCAGCTCAAGACGCTGCGCCAGCCCGAGGCGTTTCGTGGGTGGCTGCGCCGCATCGCGCTGACGCAGGTGCGGCGGCGGCTCCGCACGCAACGACTGCTGCGGCGCCTCGGCTTCGCTGACGTCGAGCCGGTGGCGCTCGAAAACATCCTCAGCCCCGACGCCCCGCTCGAGGTGGTGACCGAGGTGCGGCAGGTGGCCTCGCTGCTGCGCGCGCTGCCGACTGACGAAGGGCTGGCGCTCGTGCTCCGGCGCGTCGAGGGCTACCGGCTCGAGGAAATCGCGCAAGAGCTCGGCCTCTCGCTGGCGACGGTGAAGCGGCGCCTGGCGGCGGCAGAGCAACGGCTCGCGGTGTTGCAGGAGGAGCAGTCATGACCAGACGTTCTCTCGCCGATTTCGTCACGCCGCCCGAGGTGCCGTCGACGGTGCTGCAGGCCGAGTGGCATGAGGTGCGGCGGCGCGTGCAGAGGCGCCGACAGGCACGGCGGCTCGCGGCGCTCTCCGTGACGCTCGTGTTGGCCGGTGTGGTGGCGGGCCTCGCGCTGCGGCCCGCGCGCGAGACGCTCGACGTGGGCGCGGCCGTCGCTGGCGCACCGCAGCAGGTGTGGCTCGAAGAGGGCTCGTCCATCGTGACGGCGCCGCAGACCTCGCTGCAGTTGGTGCGCGCCGACGCGACCGACGTGCGGCTGGTTGTCGAGCGCGGCGAGGCCACCTTCGACGTCGCGAGAATTCCCCAGCGGCGCTTCGTCGTGCAGGCCGACTCCGTCGAGGTGCTGGTGGTGGGTACGCGCTTCACCGTGCAGCGGCAGGAGCGCGAGGTGCGCGTCACCGTGGAGCGCGGCGTGGTCGAGGTGCGCGACGGAGCACAGCGGGTGCGGTTGACTGCTGGGCAGACCTGGGCGCGCCTCGCCGAGCAGGCCCGGAGCGACGACGAGCCGACGCCGCCTTTTGAAGCGCTGCCACCCACCGCGCCGACGCTCGAGAAGCGCGCAGTGCGGCGGCCAGCGAGGCGTGAGGTCCCGCAGCTCGCCGAGCCGGAGCTGACGCCAGTGACGGTGCCTGATGCGGGGCCACCACCGCTCGTCGAGCCATCGGCGGGCGACGTGTTCGCCGAGGCGATGCGAGCTCGCGCAGCTGGCCGCCCCAAGGCCGCGGTGCAGGGCTTTCAGCTGGTCTGCGAGCGCTGGCCGCAGAGCGCCTACGCGCCGATGAGCGCCTTCGAGTGGGGCCGCCTCGCGCTCGACGCCCTCGACGACCCTCGCCAGGCCGCGCGGGCCTTCGAGCGCACGCTGGAGTTCGCCAGCTCTCCGCAGCTGGTGGAGGACGCTTTGGCGCGCCTCGCCGAGGCGTACGCGCGGTACGATGCTGCTTCCTGTCGCCGGGTGCAGGGCGAATACCTGCGGCGGTTCCCCGGCGGTGCGCATTCGCGAGGCGTGAGCAAGGCGTGTCTCCCCTGATTCTGGCGCTGGCGCTGTCGCTGGCAGACACGGCCTGCACCGGCAGCCACGACGAAGTGCCGACGGCGCTCGTGGGCTGGGCCGACGACGACGAGGCTTGGCTGGCGCGGGAGCTCTCTGGCTGGGTCCGCGAGCGCGGCCACACGCGCTGCGATGGCGCGCCGGGGCTGCGGCTCGAGCTGGGAGAGCACGAGGTGCTGGTGCGCTTCGAGCTCGACGGAGCGGTCCGCACGCGCACGCTGCCGCGCGCCGGCCCCGTCGACGAGCTGCTGCGCTACCAGACCGCGGCGACGGCCGAAGAGCTGGTGCGCTCGACCTGGGAGGCCCCGGCACCACCGCGCTTCGCCGTCGTCGCCCGGGCGGCCGTCTTTCCCACCGTCGCCGGGCCGGTGTTGGGTGGTGGCGCCATCGGCGTCGCGGTGTTCGCCCTGCCGTCGCTGGCCTTCGAGCTGCACGCGGGCGCAGCGGTGCTCGGCGCGACGCCGCTCATCGACGCGGCCGACGTGCGTGGCGCCTTGTTCAGCGGCACCGCGTCGCTCTCGTGGCTCCCCGTGCGGCTCGGCGTCTTTCGGGCCGGCCCGCGGGCGTCGGCGCAGGTGGGCGCGTTGAGCCTGGAGGTGCGCGTCGCCGACACCGCGACCGCGAGCGGCGTCGTGCCGTGGGTCTGGCTGGGCGGAGGGCTCTCGGCCGGCGTCGAAGTGAAGCGCTTCTCGGTGTCCGTCATCGGCGAGTTCGGCGCGGCGGTGGTGGGCGGCGCGGTGCTGCTCGAGGGCGCGCCCACGCTGCGGCTGCCCGGCGCGTCGGGCATGGCCGCGGTGCAGGCGGGGTGGTCATGGTGAGGCTGCTCGTCGCGGTGGTGCTGCTCCAGCACTTCGAGGTGGTCTCTGACTGTGGCGGCCGCACCGCGCCGCTCGTGAATGACGCGCCCGCCACGGAGGTCGCGCTGGGCGGCGCACACGGGTGTCGCGTCGACGACGGCGCGCTGCGCTGCTGGGGCGCAAACGAGCGCGGTCAGCTCGGGCTGGGCACGGCCGGCGGCGAAGAGCTGCGCGCCAGACCCGTGGCGCTCGAGGAGCCCGTCGCGCAATTGGTGACCGCCGAGGTGTCGACCTGTGCGCGCACCGTCACCGGCCGCGTGTGGTGCTGGGGCGACAACGGCGGCGGTCAGCTGGGCCGCGCCGAGCCCGCCTTCAGCGCCGCGCCGCTCGAGGTGGTGGTGCCGGTGCCCGTGGCTGCGCTGTCTTCCTCGTCAGACTACGTGCTCGCGCTCGGGAGCGACGGGCGGCTCTTCGGCTGGGGCAACAACCTCGAGGGCGTGCTGGCGCGCGGTGACGAGCGGCCGACCACGCGGCCTGCAGTGCGGCCCGTGCTGCGCGCCGGGCTCGGGCATTCGTTCAGCGCCATCGCCGCCGGGCAGGGCCACGCGTGCGGCATCGACCGCTCGAGCGCGCTCTGGTGTTGGGGTCGAAACGTGCGGCACGAGACAGGCACTGGCAGCCCGGAAATGCAGCTGCGCGGCGCCGCGCACGTGATGGACGACGTGTCGGCGGTGGCCGCAGGCGCGTTCAGCACCTGCGCCATTCGTCGCGGAGAGCTTCTGTGTTGGGGCGAGCTGCCGATTGACGACGTCGGGCAGGTGCTCGCGCAGCCGACGCCGACGGTGATGCCGCTCGGCGGCGCTGTGGCCCGGCAGCTCGACGTCATGTGGTTTCACGGCTGCGCCGCGACGGTGGACGATCGACTCTTCTGTTGGGGCCGAGGCATCGAAGGTCAGTTGGGCCTGGGCACGACGGTGCCTTCAGCGACGCCGCGCGAAGTGACGGGCGACGTGCGCGCCGTCACCACGGGCTTCCTCGCGACCTGCGTCGAACTTCGGAGCGGAGAGACCGCCTGTTCGGGCGCCAACGAGCGCGGCCAACTGGGCCTCGGCGACACGGCGCGGCGCAGCACGCTGACGACGCAGTGACTTCAGAAGAACGTCTTGGTGAACGCGTGCGGCAGCAGCTCGCCCAGCGTCCACTTCGCTTCTTTGCCGCCGGGCGTGCGCGAGTGCACCGGCAAGTCGGGCGCGCCGAACTCCGCGAGCACCTGCCGACACATGCCGCACGGAGGCGTCGGCTCACGTGAATCGACGACGATGGCGACGGCGACCGGCTTTCGGCCCGCGCGCACCATCGAGCCGATGGCGTTTCGTTCGGCGCACACGGTCAACCCGTAGCTCGCGTTCTCGACGTTGCAGCCCGACGACAACGAGCCGTCGTCGTGCAGAATCGCCGCGCCGACGTGGAACTTCGAATACGGCGCGTACGCCATCTTGCGCGCTTGTTCGGCGGCTTCGAAAAGCTGTGACCACGGAGCGTCGGACATGCGCCGACTCTTTCACGTCTTTCGCAACCCGACGACCTCCCCGTACCCGCCGGGAATGAAGAACTCGTGAAAATCGAGCCCCATCATTCGCATGGCCGTCGACACCACGTCGGCCGAGCGCGGCACGCGAGAACTGGCCTGACCGTTCTCTTCGATGATGTCGGTGGCCTGCCCGAAGCCGCGGCGATCGTACGTGCCGATGCTGCGGTTGCCGGCCACGCCGCCGCCCGCGAACAACACGCTCGTGTACGGGTGATGATCGTCAGGCAGGTTGAAGCCGGTGCTGCTCTTGTACGCCCACGAGCGGCCGAACTCCGAGAGCACCACCACCAGCGTGTCGTCGAGCAGCGTCTTGCCCGGCATGCCCGGCGCCGCCGTCGCCTTCAGCTCGCCCAGGAACCGCGCGACGATGTCCATTTGCGCGCGGCCGTGAGCGCAGCTGAAGCCGTGCCCCAACCCGCTGTGCGTGTCGAAGTCGAGCGGCAGCGCGACGTGCACCGCCGACGTGAGATCCGACTTCAACAACCGCAGCGCCATGTCGAGGCGCGGCTCCATCGACGTCATGTGGAAGTTCGCGAGCCCGAAGGTGTAGCCGAACGCGCCGAGCCCATAGTTCGCCATGTACGACGGCTTCATCGTCAGCGCGTCGATGCCCTTCTGCGCCTGCAGCACCGAGACGACGTCGGCCGCGAGCACACGGCTGACGCTGCGCAACGAGCCGTGAATGCCCTCGAGGAACGAGTCGACCTTCGCGTTCGAGCGACCGAGCAACTTGCCCGGCTGTTTCAACGTGTGTGCCTCGAGCGCGGTGGTCTCGAGCATCGTGCCGAGCGCATCACCACGAATGCTCAGCTCCGGCGACGGCGTGCGGTTGTTCAGCTTGTCCCACCACGCGTTGGTCATCGGGTTGTCAGACATCTGCGGGCCGAGCGCCTCAATCGACGGCACGCGCACCGGCGCCGCGTGTGACGGCAGCCCCTGCGCCACGGGCAGTCCGCGCTCCGTCGTCACCGTCACGAAGGGCAACGGCCGCGTCGACGCGTAGCGGCCATAGACGTGGTTCGCGAACACCGAGTGCAACGCCGGCGCGCGGAAGTCGGGGCTCGCGACACCACACATCGCCGACACGAAGGCGCTGCCGTGATCTGCCGTGCCCTGGTCGACGCCGTGCAACACCGCCATCTGCCCGGCGAGATCGAAGTGCTGAAACCCGTACATCATCGGAGAGAAGCCGGTGCGGTTCGCCGGGTTCGACGGGTCCCACGAGCGCCACACGCGCAGCGGCTTGTAGTTTCCGTTCGCCGCGCCGAGATCGATGAGGCTCTCTTTGCGGAAGAACGCGGGCTCGCCGGCGAAGCCACCGGGCTCCGGCACGCAGTGTTCGACGTCGTCATCGCCCATGGGCCAGAAGTGGTACTGCGGTCGGAAGCCGCCGGGCACGTAGATGACGCACAGCCTGCTCGGCGCGTCGGCGGTGTCGGCGCGCGCGACGCCGGTGCGGAGCAACCCGGCGCGATCGAGCAACGCCACCTGGCTCGCGCCCAACGCCCACTTCAACATCGTTCGTCGTGAGGTCTTCATCGGGTCAGTACGACAACCACTTCGGGTGACGAACGAGCGCTGCGCACACGGCGGTCCACGCCACCTTCGTGCTTTGCGCTTCCAGCGGGAGATACACGTCTTGATAGAGCTCGCTGATCTCGGCTTCGGTCGGCGGCTCGCCCAGCATTCGCAACGAGAGCTGCGCGATGTTCTTTCGAATCTCGACCGACTTGGTCGCGCTCGTGTCGGCGGCGGTCACGTAGCGGAGCACCGTCGTATTGCCGGCCTTGTCGATGGCCCGGCGACACCACGCCTGGCTGACCTGCACCAACGTCTGCGTCGCCGCGGGCCCGAGTGACGCGTCGTGCTTGCGCCCCTGCAGCACCACGGCGCCGCCCAGCGTCTCGTAGCGCTCCGTCGAGCGTGAATCAGACACGTACTCGCCAGAAATCCCCGGAGACCAATCGCCGGGCCAGATGAAGAAGCGGCCGCCAGCGGGCACGTACGCGCGGTTGCGCCAGTCGGGGTTGCTCGTCGACACGAAGTCTTCGAGCGTCAGGCCCAACTGCGCCATCAGCGACTGCACCATTTCGTCTGCGCGCAGGCGGCGCACGGTGAACGCGCCGGGCGACGGGCCTTCATTCACGGCGCTGCGCTCGGGCAGGTCACGAATCCACGCCTTCACGTCGTCGATGGAGACCTTCGAGCGACCATCAGCCACCGACGCCGAGAACAGCTCGCCCGGCGGCATCTGCGGGTAGCTGCCGGGGTTGGTGCCCTCGAGCAACTTCACGAGCCCTGAGCCCTCGGGGTCGCCGCGCTTGACCCAGCGCTCGTCGTACACGAGCCCGTTCTCGAACGCGTCGAGCGACGCGAAGTACGGCTTGTTGCCCGTGGAGTGACAGCTCGCACACGCCCCGGAGAGCGCCTGTCGCAGCTCGTCGTTCTTGCCTTCGGGAGGACACCCGCCGTCTGCCAGCACTTCTCCACCTGGAGGCGGCGGCATGACGATTTTCGCCTCGCAACCGGCGAGCAGCAGCAACGTCACCAACGCGCGGGCTCTCACAAGCCCCTCCGGAACTCGGGCTGCGTGAGGAGGTACTTCAAGAACGGCTTCAACTTTCGGTCGCGCGCGACGAACTCACGCGTGAGCGCCGACACGTACGCAGCCTCGGCCGCGGGGTCGAGCTCACGACCGACGAAGCGCGCGTACAGCTTGCGCACCGCGCATTGGTCGAACGCGCCCGACGTCATCAACACCTTGCCGAAGCCGAGCGGACCCATGGTGCCGTCGCTCGTCACGCCGAGCAGCGAGTAGTCGGGCGGCATGGTGTCGAGCAGCAGCGCCTCAGCGTTGGCCGTCGCCTGCGCTTGCGTCACCGGCGTCATCACCGTGCCCGGCACGAACGCGTTTCGCCAACGGAAGCCCGGCGAGGTGTCAGCCGCGCTGTGCGGATACTGGCCCGAGACCCACGCCGCGGTGACGCGATGGCGCCCGATGCCCGGCATGAAGGGCCACGGCACGTAGTAACTCTCGGCGCCAAAGTCCCACCGCTTGAAGAAGATGGCCGCCGGGTCGAGCGCGCGGTGACAGTGCAGACACGTGCCGCCCGTCGCAGGGTCGCCGTCGTACGGAGGAAAGCTCGCGTTCGCCGGAGGCGGGTTGAACGACGAGCACGCGAACATCTCGAGGAAGCGCGCGGCGCGGACACGTTCACGCGGATACGCCGACAACGAGCCCATCATCGTCAACACGCCGGCCGCCGGCAGCCCGTCGGGCGCGGCAGTCGTCGTGCGCGGGTCGAACTTGTAGTCGCGCCGGGCGATGAGAAACGGGTTGAGCGTCTCCACGGTGAATTCGCGCCAGGCCTGCGGGTCGTCGGCCATCGGGTGAACTGGATCTCTCGGGCTGGGGTCGGCGCTCGGCTTCCACCAATTCACGGTGACGTCGGGCGCGCCCTGCTGTCGGCCCTGACGTACGTAGAGCGCGCGCAACCAGTTCGTGCCGACGGAGTAGTTGCCGACGATGAGGTCTGACAACGGGCGATCGTGCCACGCGAGGTGCGCGAACAAGCGCGCCGGTTCTTCGAAGGGGTGTCGTCGCTGCACCTGCAGGCTGTGGTTACTGCCGTCACGCAGACCCGCGAGCGGCGAACACCAGATGAGGTTCGGCCCGCAGCCACAGCCGGCGAGCAACGAAGGGTCGTAGTAGCCGCCGTTCGCGAGCCCGCAGTCGCGCGTGCGGCCCATGGCGTCGACGACGCTCGTGGTGTTCGAACCCGCCGCACCAACCACCGTGACCGTCGTGCCCGGCGCCCACCACGGCTCGTGCATCGCCACCGCCGCGCCTGCGTCGTCACACGCGGCGCTGTCTTCGACGCCACGAAACGCGCCGGGGTGCGCGGTGGCGGCGCCGCACTGCGAGAGGTGCCCCGACATGTCGCCCTGGTACGCGTCGCCCTGCGCGCCCTTCGTGTACGCGGGCACCGACAACCAGTCGTGACCGAAGCGCACCATCTGCTCGTAGAACGCAGGAGACCCGAGCAACGCATCAACCTCGGCGTCGAGCACGCCGGCGCGCGAATCAGCCGACGCCTCGAGCAGCGCCTCGTACTTCGTGACGTCAGGCGTCACGCCGGTCAACGCGAGAGAAATGCGACGCAGCACGCGCGTGTCGCTCAGCGCGTCTTTCGGGGCCTCCGTCGAGACCGGCGGCTTCTTGCACTGGTCTTGCGCGAACGCCGCGCACGACAAGAGCGCGCCGAAGAAACCCACTCGCACGAAATGCATCCGGTGCGTGACTGCAACGCACAGGCCGCGCCCACACCGTAGGAACCGCTGCGCTTCGCGACCGTTTCTGAGGTGCGGAGTCGTCACGTGTCGTGGGAACTCCACACCCGCGTGCTAACTCGTCGCGCCATGGCCCCTGTTGCGTTGATCACCGGTGGAAGTCGTGGCGTCGGCAAAGCCCTCAGCCTTCGCCTCGCCAGGCAGGGCTACGACATCGTCTCGACGTACCGACGCGACGTCGACGCGGCGCAGCAGCTCGAGAAAGAAGTCGCCGCGCTCGGCCGTCGCTGCATCACGGCGGTCGCTGACCAACTCGAACCCGAGAGCCTCACGCCCGTCTTCGAGCGCATCAAGCAGGAGCTTGGTCACCTCGACGTGCTCGTCGCCAACGCCGCGTCGACGAAGTTCGCGCCGCTGATGGACACCAAACTCCACCAGATGGACAAGACCTTCAACGTGACGGTGAAGAGCTTTCTCTACGCCGTGCAGCAGGCGCAGCCGTTGATGGCGGGGCGCGGCGCGCGCATCGTCATGGTGTCGGGAATGGACTCGCGCATTCCCTTGCCCTTTCACGGCCTGCTCGGCGCGATGAAGGGCGCCATGGAGATCCTCGTGCGCTACCTCGCGGCCGAGCTCGCCGCCGACGGCATTCGCGTGAACGCGGTGAACCCCGGCTACATCGACACCGAGAGCTCGCGCTTCTACGTGGGCGAAGAGAACTGGAAGAAGTTGGAGGCCACGTTGAGCGCCATGGTGCCCGCAGGCCACATCGCTACGGCCGACGAGATCGCCGAGGCCATCGAGTGGGTGTGCCTGCCGGCGTCGCGCTACGTGAACGGCACCACCATCAACGTCGACGGTGGGCTCGAAGCGAACTACCAGTTCTTCATCAATTCGAAGCTGGGCTGACGTCGACACGAAAGACGGGAATCAACCCCAGGCGCTCGTCGGCGCTCGGGTGACGCTTCGCGAAGAATGCCAGCCGCGCTTCGGGGCTCTTCTCGAACGCGGGGTCTTTGAGGCGGCGCTCGAACTCGGCGCGCGTGGCGGCGTCGGCGAGCTGCTCGCGGGCAAAGGGCTCGGTCAAATAGTCCTCGAGGTATTCCTTCTGCTCGAAGTGCGCGTTGAAGAAGCCCCACGCTGCGAACGAATCAGGGAGCGACGGCTCGAAGAGCTGCAGCACGAGCTCAGCGCCTGGCTGCGCGATGGGAACGAAGAGCGCGCCTGACGTGAAGTCTTCGGTCGACGCGCTCCACGTGCCGGAAATGGAAGCCACGGTGCGGCCTTCGTACGTGCCAGGCCTCAAGGTGGGCGTGCCGACGAAGCGCGCGACGGCGAATGACGGCAGCGCCTTCTTGAGCACCACGAAGCGGAGGCCGTGCGCGACGAGGCGCGGCGCGAGTAGTTCGGCGTACGACGCGGGAATCACGTAGCCCGCCTTCGGCGCGACGACGTGGCTCTTCACGGCCACCGCGTCGCGCAGCGGCACCTTCCACACCTGCGGCTTGCCTTCGTCGTACTGCACCCAGAACTTGCCGCTCACCTCGCTCTTCGTACGCGTGTACGCGTAGCCCTGAAACTCGATGGTGCGGGTGTCGCCAGCCGCCGCGTAGAGCACGGCGACTTCGGAGCCTCCGAACTTCGTCGCGGCGACATCTGCAGCGTCAGCGTCAGCGAGCCATCGCGCGCCGTGCAGCGCGGCCTCTTCGAGCAACGCAGCGCACACGTTGAACGTGGTCTTCACGCGATGCGCGTACGGTCGCCACGAATGCGTTTCGACCAACACCCCGAAGCGGTGATGCAGTGCCCAGTACGCGTTGCCGAAGCGCGGCGGAGGCCAGCCTGACTCGAAGCCGCTCGCCGGGTCGTCGGAGTCGACGAACGACGGGTAGAAGTCGACCGGCAGGTGCCCCTGCGCCGAGAGCTTCGTGAAGACCGCGTCTCGCAGCGCGCGCCCATTCGCCGCCATGGGCTCGGGCCCGAGTCGACGAGGCTCGAAGGTCAACGAGACGTCGTGCTGAAACTTCGCGCCGTCGGTGACGTGAAGGTCGGCGTAGAGCACCGGCTGGTAGCGGTGCAGCAGCGTCAGCATCGCGCGCATTTCGGGGGCGTCGGCCTTCGCGTAGTCGCGGTTCAAGTTGAGGTTCTGCGAGGTGACCCGCCAGCCCATTTCTTCGGGGCCGCGTTGGTTGGGGCGCTGGTTTTTCCCGAAGCGCTCGTGACCGTCGACGTTGAAGACCGGCACGAAGACCCAGGTGACCTTGTCGAGCGCGCCTTTCGCCGCGCGCCCTTCGAGCGCTTCGCGCAGCAACCAGAAGCCCGCGTCTTTGCCGTCGATTTCACCGGCGTGAATACCGCCCTGCATCAGCACCACCGGCCGCGACTTCTTCTTGTTCGCTTCGGGCGTGAAGGTGCCGTCGTTCGACGCCACCAACATCAGCATCGGGCGGTTGAGCGGCGTGACGCCGAAGCGCTCGCACTTCACCTGCTTCGGGTAGCGCTTCGCGAACGCTGCGCAGAGCGTTTCCACTTCGTCGTAGCGACCGGTCTTCGTCCAACCGGACTGCTCGGAGATGGTGGTGAGAGGTGCGGCAGCCAACAGAGCAATGACGAGCGCGTGCATCACAGATCCAACGTGAACTCGACCATGGTGGGCCGGTAGCCGAGCGAACGGAACAGGGTCTGACCTTCGACGTTCGCGCTCGCAGAATAGAGCACCAGCTGTTTGGCGCCCTTCGCGGCGAAGCGCTTCTTCGCCTCTTCCATCAGCGCCTTCGACACGCCGTTTCGACGATGCGCGTCGGCGACGTAGATGTCGTGAATCGCGCCGTGCGCGTCGAGCAACTTCGCCCAGTCGCGGCGCTCGAGAGAACCGAACACGTAGCCGGCGGCCTCGCCGTTGCGTTCAGCCACCAGCAACAGCTGAGACGGGTCTTCGAGGATCGACTGAAAGAAGCGCCGGTAGCCATCGGCCACGCCGGGCGTGGTGAAGAAGCGCCTCTGGTCCCACGAGTGGTGAAGCAGCACGAGCCGTTCGGCGAGGAACCCCACCGCTTCGAGATCGGCCGCCGTCATGTCGCGTACGAGCGTCATGGCGCACTGGCTAACGCGCAGCCGACGTCATTGCGACCCCGTTGAGGAGTGTGTACGCGACGGCGCATGAAGCTCGCTCTGGCGCTCGCGTTGTTGCTGTCGGCCGACGACACGTTGACCATCGATGGCGTCGCCGTACCGGTGCCGAAGGGCTGCCGCGCGAGTGGCAACGCCATCAACTGTGGTGACGGTGGGTTCACCATCGCTCCGCAAGACTTGTCGTCGCAGACGCCCGATGAGCTGTTGAAGGCCGCGGCGACGATGGTCGGTGACGTGACGAAGATCGACGGCGACCCGGAGCCCACGTTTCTCATCGACTGCACGGTGCAGAAGAAGCCGGCGAAGTGTCAGCTCGGGAGCTCGAACCGGGAGGCGGTGCAGCGCCGCTTCGTGTTGGCGGCGCCGATTTCTGATTCCGGCAAGACGCGCATCGCAGTGTGTGTGACGCCGAACGATCCGCGCGCGATTCTCCCGACCGTGTGCCGTGCGGTGTTTTCATTCAAGGGCAGCAAGTGACGAACCGCTGCATCAACGCAGACTCGACGAAGAACGAGACGTGGGTGAAGGCGCTGGGTGGTCGCAAGGCCGACGTGCTGTTGAGCGACCCTCCGTATTGTCTGCTCACGCGGCGCCGCAAAGACGGCGACCTGCGCGACCCGAAGCACAAGAAGATCGATCGCGGCCCGGTGCGGCGCTTCGAGAACGTTCGCGAGTTCCGCGACTTCACGAAGCAGTGGCTGCAGGTCGCCGTGCAGCACCTGACGGCTGACGCGCCGATCGTCTTGTGGATGAACCTGCTCGGTCGTGAGCCGATGACGGCCGCCTGTCGCGAGCTCGGCTACACGCACGTGCGCGGTGAATTCGTGTGGGGCAAGCGCACGCGCGAGGGAAACAGCGGCGAAGAGATTCTGCGCGTCGTCGAGACGGCGCTCGTGTTCACGCGCACGCCGGCGCAGGTGATGACGAATGAGTCAGCTGCGCTGCCGTGGTCTGCGGTCGCCGGCTACGACGACGACGGAGAAGCCGAGCGTTGGGGCTCGCACCCGAATCACAAACCGTTCGGCGTGCTGGAGCCGCTCGTGCGCACGTGGAGCAAAGCGGGTCAGCTCGTCGTCGATCCCTTCGCGGGTTCCGGCTCGATTCCCGCGGCGGCGGTGAAGCTGGGCCGGGAGATCGCCTGCATCGAACTGGAACCCGAGTGGGCGGAGCGCGTCTCGCAGCGCCTCGCTCAGCGCTGAATCGAGATCTCGAACGGGCCTCTGGTCACCAGCTCGCCGTCGACGATGACGTACGCGGTCGTGCCGCCGTTCACGACGAAGGTGAGCGTCTCGGGCTGCCCCGGGCCGTTGAACACCGTGCCCGCGATGCACGCTCCGGCGCCGCAGGTGGCCTGCACGTAGATCATCGGGTCGAACTGCACGCGCAGCGGCGTGACGGTGACGGTGTACTGAGTCGTGTTGAGCGGGTGCAGCAGGTACGCGACGTCGCGCCCAGAGCCCGAGCCGCCTGACGGACAACCGGTGGTGAGGCCGAAGCCGTAGTCGTCCATCACCGCAGAGTCGTCGGTGGTGCCGAGGAACGTGCCGCCAGCGGTGACGTCGGGAGCCGACGCGCAGGTGTCTCCGCCCTGCAGCGTGGGAATGCCGCCGTCGTCGCTCGTCGTGCCGCCACCAGTTGCAGTTCCGCCTCCGGTTGCAGTTCCGCCTCCAGTTGCAGTTCCGCCTCCAGTTGCAGTTCCGCCACCAGTTGCAGTTCCGCCGCCGGTTGCAGTTCCGCCGCCGGTTGCAGTTCCACCGCCGGTTGCAGTTCCGCCACCGGTTGCAGTTCCGCCACCGGTTGCAGTTCCGCCACCGGTTGCAGTCCCGCCACCGGTTGCTGAGCCGGCATCACTCCCAGCGTCGCCATTCATCGGGCCCGCGCCGCACGCCGCGGCCAGCAAAACGAAGAACACCATCAATCCAGAACGAAGCATCGGTGCCCAAGGTACCGCACCCAACCCTTCGAATTCACCGATCTCCCATGGCGCGATCTGTCTCTACGGCTGGCGTCATCTGCCCCGCGCGTGAACGACAACTCCGCACATTGCACAACATTCTGAGCTGACGGGTTCCACCCGCACCTCATCAACACCGCAAGGAGCTCCACCATGTTTTCGCGTCATCTGGGTGCCGCCGTCGTCGTCTGTGCTTTCGCCTTCACGAGCTGTGAAGCGACGATGTCCGAAGCGCTGGGTGACGAAGCCTTCGTGCGTGTCGCGCGAAGCGCTGAAGCCCTGACTGCCGATGGCGGGCCGACAGGCGCGGTGGGGCAAGAGAACTTCTACCTGGCCATCAACAAGTCGCAGCTGACCGAGCGCTGGTTTCTGTCGGCGTACCTGACGCAGTGGCACCCGGCTGAGAACACGCCGGTGCACTCGCTCGGCACGCGCGTCGTCACCTTCAAGGTGCAGAACGACAAGCTCTACGTGTTCGACGCGACCAACGGCGCGAAGTGGAGCGACGTGCTCGACCCGCAGCGCGTGGTCGAAGCGTGGCCCATCGTCACCGACTACGCGCCGTTCAACGCGCTGGCCGGCTCTTCGAACTACGTGCTCGTCGACGCGTCGGCAGGGCTCAACCGCTACGACGCGGTCTCCGACACCGTCGGCGCGAACTACCAGATGCGCTTCGAGGTCGAGCTCGCGTTTCTGCAGCGCTACCGCGCGCTGGCCGACGGCGTGTCGTGGGAGCAGGTCTTCACCGGCTACTCCGACATTCCTGCGCCCGGCGTCTTCGGGTGGGACCAGCCGTTTCGTGGCTCGGGCACCATGTCGATTTCGCTGCGTCGCTACGCTGAAGGCGCAGGCTTCGTGCCGACCGAGCTGACGACGAAGCACTACTTCGAGAGCGCAAACCCGCAGTACGTCGCCAACGAAGCGCGCGTGCGCCGCAACGTCGTGAAGTGGAACCTCAAGCCCGGCATGCAGCCGATTCCCTGGCGCATCACCAAGAGCATCGAGCGCCTCCAGGCCGACCCGCGCCTCGCCGGCGTCGACGTGCGCGGCGCCATTTCACGCGGCGTGACGAAGTGGAACGACGCCTTCGGCTTCCCCGTCTTCACCGTGGTCGCCACCGGCGCCGACGACTCGTTCGGTGACGACGACAAGAACTTCATCGTGGTCGACCCCAACCCCGGCGCTGGCTACGCGTTCGCCAACTGGCGCGAGAACCCGAACACCGGAGAAATTCGCGGCGCGTCGGTCTACTTCTCGAGCATCTTCGTCGAAGCCGCGTTGTTCGAAGCCGGTGACGCCGGCGTGGTCGCCCCCGTCGTCGACGCAGGTGTCTCGGCGCCTGACGCGGGTTCGGTCGACTGCTCGGGCTCGGTGGTCATCAGCCAGGTGTTCGGCGGCAACTCGGCGGCGGGCTTCCGCAACCAGGACTTCATCGAGCTGCACAACCGCAGCGTGCTCCCGGTTTCGCTCGCGGGCTGGTCGGTGCAGTACGGCTCGTCGACCGGCACCAGCGCGTGGCAGGTGATTCCGCTCAACGGCTCGATTCCCGGCGGTGGCTATTTCCTCGTCGGGCTCGCGACCACCGCCGGCGGCGTCGCGTTGCCTGCGCCCGACGTCACCTCTGGCATCAACATCGCCGCGAGCAACGGCAAGGTCGCGCTGTCACGCACCACCACCGCGCTGAGCGGCGCGTGCGCGCTCACCGCCGACGTCGTCGACACCGTCGGCTACGGCACCACCAACTGCAGCGAAGGCAGCGCCGCGCCGGCGCCGTCGACGTCACAGAGCATCGTGCGCCGCGACGAAGTGGCGTGCCTCGACTCCAACGTGAATGGCAACGACTTCATTCGCGGCACGGTGGCTCCGCGCAACACGGCGAGCGCCGTCATGGGCTGCGCGTGCGATCCCAACGCGCCCATCGCGCCGACGTTCTTCAATGTGCCCATCTGGAATGGCCCGACGCAGCTCGCGGCGAAGCCGTCGCTGCGCTGGTCGGCGATGCCCGAGACCTCGCTGTGCTCGATGAACCGCCACGACGCGGTGATCCCCGCGGGCATGTCGCGCAAGGACTACCTCGAGAAGTACCTGACGCACGTGGTGCTGCACGAGGTCGGTCACACGCTGGGCCTGCGCCACAACTTCAAGGGCTCGACCGAGCGCGTGTCGGTGATGGACTACAACGCCGACGTCGACGCGGTGCTGCTCGACGCGCCTGCGGCGTACGACGTGGCTGCCGTTCGCTACCTCTACGGCCTCGAGGCGTCCGCGCCCTCACAGCCGTTCTGCACCGACGAAGACACCATGGTCGACGCGACGTGCGATCGCTTCGACGTCGGCAGCGCGCCGCTGAGCACCGACATCGCGCCGCGCTTCCAGGCCGCCGCCCGCCGTGCCTTCACCGGCCAGCCGATGGACGCTCGCACGGTCTACGCGGTGACGCGCTACGTGCGCGCCGCGCCCACCGAAGCGCAGCGCCTCGAGGCCTTCAACATTCTCGTGGGCGACACCGCGCCGCCGATGAAGGCCGAGGTCATCGCGCTCGACACGTACGCCAGCCGCTACGCCGACTACTTCAACGCGGTCTTCCTGCTGAACCTCTTCAAGGAGCCCATCGAGTATCGCGATGAGATCGCCGTCAACCCGCCCATGTATGACCCGGCGTTCTCTGCGCGCGTCATCACCGTGGCGCGCGAGAGCCTGCTGAGCACCGACAACCAGCGCAGCTTCGAGAGCATGCGAATGGTCGTCGACGCGCTCAAGGCGATGCAAACCGCCGACGCGTACGTGGCGCTCACCACGGCGCGCAACCACTACGCGACCAACCGCAACTCGTGGCCGGCCAACCTGCACCCGCACATCGACGACCTCGTTCGCCGCATCGACGTCGTCACCTCTCCGTATTTCTATTGAGAGCGATTGGGCTAGACGACGCGCCGTGCGCCCCACAGTTCTGCTCTTCGACATCGACGGCACGCTCATCAGCACCGGAGGCGCGGGCCGCAGCGCCATCAGCCGCGCCTTCGGGTTGCTGCACCAACGCGACGACGCGTGCAGCGCGTTCAGCTTCGACGGCATGACCGATCGCGCGATTGCCCGACTGGGGCTCACGGCCATCGGCGTCGAAGCGTCAGCCGTGAACATCGAAGCGCTGCTCGCCGCCTACATCACCTGTCTCGATGAGACCGTGCGCTCCGTGCCTGAAGATCGCTACATCGTGCACTCCGGTATGCGCGCGGCCGTCGACGCGGCGCTGCAAGCAGGCTGCGCAGTCGGCCTCGGCACCGGCAACGTGCGCGAGGGCGCGCGCGTGAAGCTCGAGCGCGTGGGGTTGTTCTCGAAGTTCGCGTTCGGGGGCTTCGGAGACGACCACGAGCTCCGCCCCGAGCTCATTCGTACGGGTGCAGAGCGTGGCGCCGCGCAGCTCGGCGTCGAGCGCACGAAAGCGCGAGTCGTCATCATCGGAGACACGCCCAAAGACGTCTCGGCGGCGCAGGCCATCGGTGCTGAGTCGATCGCCGTCGCCACCGGAGCTCACACCGTCGACGAACTTCGCGCGACCGGCGCCACGTGGACCTTCGAGTCACTCGAAGACCCGCGCGCGCTCACGGCGCTGCTGGGCTGAGCGGCAGCACGAACGCCTCCAGAAACACCTCGGGGCGTTGATCGAGGTCGCCTTCAGGCCGTCGCTGGTACCCGCGCTGCTCGTACAGCGCACGAACGCCGACAGCGCCTCGCCGCACGTGCAGCGACATCGCCACGCAGCCATGACGCTGCGCCCACGCCTCCGCCGTGTCGATGAGCAGTCGCGAGACCCGCCCACCACGATGCGCACGTGCGACCGCGAGGTGCCGGAGATCTGCAGCGCCCGAGAGCCACGCCTCCGAGCGATGCGCGCCGGGCGGCCACACTGCGATGGTACCGACGAGCTCCGCGCCCTCGAGCGCGACCCACACCTTCGCGACCTCCCGCTTCGAGGCGACGTCGCGCAGCTCGGCCTTGCGGTGCTCGGTCACCACCACGTCGGGCAGCTTGCGCGCGTAGCTCTCGACGAAGGCGTCGACGAGCAGCGCGCCGACCGCCGCGTCGTCTTCCGCCCGCGCTTCACGCAACACGTACTCAGACATGCCGCGGCGATTAGCAGCTAAAGCGACGCCATGGCCGTTCGCCGTCTCACCGTTCCAGCAGGCACGCCGCCGCGCCTCGACGCGTTCCTCGCCAAGTCGCTGCCTGGCTTTTCGAAAGTGCAGATTCAGCGGCTGCTGAGCGACGGTCGCGTGCTCGTCAACGGCAAGAAGGCCAAGCCCATGCGTCGCATCGTCGGCGGCGAGACGGTGGAGGTCGACGTGCCGCAGGCGGCGCCGGTGAAGGCCGTCGAAGGGCCGAAGCTGCGGCTGCTGTACGAGAACCGCGCGCTCGTCGTCATCAACAAGCCCTCGGGGTTGGTGGTTGAACCTGAAGGAGATCGCCCGTCGGTGGTCGGCATCGCGGCCGGGCAGTTTCAGGGCTTCGACGTCGGCGGTCGCGCGGAGCCCGGCGTCGCGCATCGGCTCGACAAAGACACCACCGGCTGTCTCATGCTCGCGAAGACCGACGCGTCGCTCGCCGACATGAAGCTCGCCTTCGAAGAGAAGCGCGTGAAGAAGACGTACCTCGCGTTGGTATGGGGCACGCCGCCTGAAACAGGGAAGCTCGACACGCCGTACGGCCGCCACCCCGAAGATCCCCGCCGCTACACCACCCGCTTTCCGACGCCGCGCCGCGCCCGCCTGTCGTGGGTGAAGCAGGAGCAGTTCGAGAACGTCGCGCTGCTGGAGATCGATCTCGACACCGGCCGCACGCACCAGATTCGCGCGCAGCTCGCCGACATCGGGCACCCGTTGCTCGGCGATTGGCTCTATGGAAACGCCGAAGCGAAGGCCGCGAGCATCGGCCGCATTCCGCTGCACGCGTGGAAGCTGCAGCTCGACGACCGCCACTTCGAAGCGCCCTTCCCCGATGACTTGCAGGCCGCCGTCGAGGCGCTGCGTGCTAAGTCGGGCCGATCATGACGAACACGTTGCTCGATGCGTTCGACCTCGTTGGGCACTCGGAGCAGCTGCTGTTTCGGCTCGACGCCGCAGCCGCGGAGCTCTCGAAGAAGCAGGGCCTGAAAGACGAGAAGGCGTGGCTCGAGCAGGCGCGCGCACGGGTGGCGACGGCGCGCGACGGCGTGGGCGACTTGCTGACGCGCGTGCTGCGGTTGCCGGAGATGGACCCGGTGCGTGATGACCACGCGCGGCTGCTGCAGAACGTCGCGGTCGACGCGGTCGAGAAGCTGCACGCGGGCATCACCTTCGCCGCCGGCAGTCGCGCGCCACTGCTCGAGGCGCTCTACGGCAAGTTGAAGATCCCCGTGCTGCGGCGCTGCGATCGCGAAGACTTCGAGAAGTTCTGCGGCGACTTCGAGAAGCGCCTGGGCACCGGTTACGCGCGCCGCATGTTCGCTGAAGAGTCGTTTCAGATCGTCGCGCCCACGTTGACTGCCATGCAGCAGGCCTTCGCCACGTGGCGCGGCGTCTTCTCGGCCGAGCCGCTCGATGACACTGCGGCGCAGGCGCTTCGTGACGAGCTCGACGCCGCCGCCCGCCGCCTCGAGTTGCCGTGCAAGCAGGCGCGGCTGCTCGCCGAAGCGGCGCTCGCGCCGTTGAAAGATCTGCTCGAGAACCTGAGCGTCACGCAGAAGCCGAAGAAGCGCATCAAGGTGCCGGGCGAAGACGCCTCGCCGCTCGACGAAGCCCCCGTTGACCCGCACGCGCCGAACGAAGCCGAGTTGGCCGAGCTCAGCGCGCCCCTCGAAGACGAAGCGCCCGCGCAAGCAGAGCCAGAACCTGAGCCCGTCGCCGAGAAGCCGCGCCGCTCGCGCAAAGAGAAGGCCCCCGAGGCCCCGGGCGACCCGCAGTAAAATGTTCAGGAGCTGTTCGTGACGACGCTGCCCATCGACGCCCTGCTGCCCGAGCTGGTGGCTGCACTCCGTACGCGTGAGGCGCTGGTGCTCGAAGCACCTCCCGGCGCTGGCAAGACGACGCGGGTTCCGCCTGCGCTGCTCAAGGCCGGGCTCGCGGGCGACAAAGAAATCGTCGTGCTGCAGCCGCGACGGCTCGCCACTCGCCTGGCCGCCACGCGCGTCGCTGAAGAGCTCGGTGAGCGCGCGGGCGACACCGTCGGCTACCAGGTGCGCTTCGAAGACGTCAGCTCGAAGAAGACGCGCATCCGCTTCGTCACCGAGGGAATCCTCACGCGGCGCCTCGTCGGCGACCCGCTGCTGCGCGACGTGGGCATCGTGGTGCTCGACGAATTTCACGAGCGACACCTCGCCGGAGATCTCGCGCTCGCGATGTTGCGGCGCCTGCAGCTCGGCCCGCGCAAAGACCTCAAGCTCGTCGTGATGTCGGCGACGCTCGACGCTGCGCCCATCGCGAAGTGGTTGGGCGACGCGCCGTCGCTGCGCAGTGAAGGTCGCCGCTTCGAGGTGGCCATCGACTACCTCGAACGCGACGACGAGCGGCACCTCGACCAGCAGGTGCTCGCCGCGCTCAAGCGGCTCGTGCAGGCCGAGCTCGACGGGCACGTGCTCGTGTTTCTGCCCGGAGCCGGTGAGATTCGCCGCGCGCTGGAGACCTGCGACGAGTTCGTGCGACGGCAGGGCATGGAGCTGCACGTGCTCCACGGAGACCTCGCCGCCGCCGAGCAGGACAAGGCGCTCAAGCCGAGCTCGAAGCGCAAGGTGATCCTCTCGACGAACGTCGCCGAGACGTCCGTCACCATCGACGGCATCGCGGCGGTCATCGACTGCGGGCTCGCGCGCGTCGCGGCGCACTCTCCGTGGAGCGGCATGCCCACGCTGAAGCTGGCGAAGATCTCCAAGGCCTCGGCGACGCAGCGCGCAGGTCGCGCGGGCCGTACGCGCGCCGGCTCGTGCATTCGGCTCTACACGAAGGGCGACTTCGAAGGTCGCCCCGCCACCGACACGCCCGAGATCCGCCGTATGGACTTCACCGAGTCAGCGCTCGCGCTGCGCGCCATGGGCGTGACGAAGCTCGAAGACTTCTCATTCTTCGAAGCGCCTGCCGCCGCGTCGATGGAGGCCGCCGACGGCCTGCTGCGGAGCCTCACCGCGCTCGACAAAGCAGGCGCGCTCACGGACATCGGCAAGCGCCTGTTGAAGTTGCCGCTGCACCCTCGCCTCGCGCGGCTCGTCGTCGAAGCCGAGAACCTCGGCGTGCCACGCGACGGCGCCACCATCGCCGCGCTGCTCGGTGAGCGCGACATTCGGCAGGAGGCCCGCGCGCAGTTCGGTCGTGGGGCGTCGGCGCACGCGCAGTCGGGCCCGTCTGACGTGCTCGAGCTGCTCGAGCGCTACGAGCAAGGCCAGCGTGGCGGCGCGCGGCAAGCCGGCCTCGACGCTTCGGCCGTCAGCTCGGTGGAGCGCGTGACGAAGCAGCTCTCACGAGTCCTCGACGACAACCGCGGGTCGGCGCCGCGCACCAACGCCGAGCGTGAAGCGTTGTTGTTGCGCACCGTGCTCGCGGGGTTTCCAGATCGCGTCGCGAAACGTCGCCGCCCGCGCACGCCAGAGCTCGTCTTTTCCGCCGGTGGCTCGGCGAGCCTCGACCCGAGCTCCGTCGTGCACGACGCCGAGCTGATGGTCGCCGTCGACGCAGAAGAGAAGCGTGGCGGTGTGGTGGTGCGGCTGGCCAGTCGCATCGACGCCGAGTGGTTGCTGGAGGCGAACCCCGACGCGCTCGGTGAAGTCGACCGGCTCGAGTGGAACGAGTCGGCGCGCCGCGTCGACCGCGTCACGCGGCTCACGTACGGCAACGTCACGCTCGAAGAGACACGTCAGCCAGCAGCGGCGAGTGACGAGACGACCGCCATTCTCGCCGAGCACGCGGTCGCCGCAGGCGCGCAGACCTTCGTCGACCTCGAGCGCCTGACGAACTGGCAGTGTCGCGTCGACACGCTGCGCACCGGCTACCCCGAGGCCAACTTCCCCACGCCTGACGCGGCCTTCATCAAGGAGGCCATCGCCTCGCTGTGTGAAGGCCTGCGCTCGTTCAAGGAGCTCGAAGACGCGAGCCTGCTCGAGCAGCTCAACGCGCGGCTCACGTCACAGCAGGCGCGGCTGCTCGCCAACGAAGCGCCCGACAAGATCACCCTGCCCGGCGGCCGCACCGTGAAGGTCACGTGGGAGCCAGGGAAACCGCCGTGGATCGAGTCGCGCCTGCAGGACTTTTTCGGCCTGACGCGCGGCCCCATGGTGGGGCGAACGCCATTGGTGCTGCACCTGCTCGCGCCGAACCACAACGCCGTTCAAGTGACGACCGACCTCTCCGGCTTCTGGGACCGTCACTACCCCGCCGTGCGCAAGGAGCTGATGCGGCACTACCCGCGGCACAGCTGGCCCGAAGACCCGCGCACCGCACAACCGCCACAGCCGAAGCCGCCGCGCCGATGAGCCAGCTCACCCGGGTCGCGCTGGTGGTGTTGCTGACGCTCGCCGTGGTGCTCGCCAGCGCCATCGCGGCGGCGCTGCTCGCGGCGGGCAAGCGCAGTCGAGCCGTGCGGCGGCTCGCGCGCGTCTCGTTCTCGTTGCTGGGCTGCGGGGGCCTCGCGCTGGGCTGGGGCCTCTTCATTGAAGCCGACTGGCTGGAGGTCACCCGCGTCACGGTGACGACGAAGAAGTGGCCAGCCGGCAAGACGCTGCGCATCGCGCACTTGAGCGATCTACACCTCGACACCCAGAGCCGCGCCCTCAGCCGCGTCGCCGACGTGCTGCGGAAAGAACCGCCGGATCTCCTCGTGTTCACCGGAGACAGCATCAACGAGCGTGACGCCGCGCCGTTGTTCCATCGAGTGCTGGGCGCGCTGCCCGCGCGGCTCGGGCGCTTCGCGGTGCGCGGCAACCACGACACGTCGCGTTGGGCCGACGTCGACCTCTTCGGCGGTGGCGTCGCCACGGAGCTCATCAACGACGCGCCGGTGTTGCTCGAGAACGATTCGATCGCGCTGTGTGGCGCGCCGTTCAACGCGCACGAAGGCGTCGAGACGTGCCTGAAGCACGCGCCCCACGACGCCTTTGTGATCTTCGCGTACCACACGCCAGATCTCGTCGAGGCGCTCGCGCCGCAGCCCGACCTGTACCTCGCCGGTCACACGCACGGCGGGCAGATCGCGCTGCCCTTTTACGGCGCGCTCGTCACCTTCTCGAGGTTCGACAAGAAGTACGAGAGCGGCCGCGCCCAGTTCGGCAAGACGACCATCTACGTGAACCGCGGCATCGGCTTCGAGCCGCACTTGCCGAAGGTTCGCCTCTTCGCGCGCCCCGAGCTGACGTTCATCGACGTCGTCGGCCAGTGACGTCAGGCCGCGCGCCGGTGGGCCCGGGCCGCGAAGAACTTCTGCAACGCCAGCCCGTACTCTTCGTGCGCGCGCAGCTCGACCGAGTCCAACGAGAGGCGCTTGAACAGCCGGTTCCGCGCGTCGCGCTGCTGCGCCATGAACTTCTGAAAGTGCCCACGCACGCGCGGGTCTGACGTGTCGACCGTCGCGCGCTCTCCCGTTTCCGGGTCTTCGAGGTCGACGATGCCCAGCGCGGGGAACTTCTCTTCGAAGGGGTCGTTGACCACCACCGGCACCAGGTCGTGCTTTCGCCCGACAATGCGCAGGCTCTTCTCGTACGTGGGCGCGAAGAAGTCGCTGACGAGGAACGTCACCGTCTTCCTCTTGGCGACGTGCGTCAGGTACATGAGCGCCGCGTTCAAGTCGGTGCCCTGGCCCTGCGGCTTCGTCGTCAGAATGTCGGTGATGAGCCGCATCACGTGGCTCTTGCCCTTGCGCGGCGGCACGACCTTCTCGACGCGGTCGCTGAACAACACGAGCCCCACGCGATCGTTGTTGGCGATGGCCGAGAACGCGATCTGCGCTGCGACCTCGGCTGAAATTTCGGCCTTGCTGCGCTCACCACTGCCGAACGAGCCCGACGCCGAGACGTCGACCAGCAGCATCACCGTCAGCTCGCGCTCTTCGGTGAAGACCTTCACGTACGCGTCATTCATGCGCGCGGTGACGTTCCAGTCGATGGTGCGCACTTCGTCGCCCGGCTGGTACTGGCGCACTTCAGAGAACGCCATGCCCCGGCCCTTGAAGACCGAGTGGTACTGACCAGACAACACCGACGAGACCACCTTGCGGGTGGTGATCTCGAGGCGCCTGATGCGCTTGATGAGCTCGCGGGGAATCACGGAACTTCGACGCGCTCGAACACACGCTGAATGATGCGCTCCGGGGTGAGCTCTTCGGCCTCCGCTTCGTAGGTCAGCGCGATGCGGTGGCGCAGCACGTCGAGCCCGATGGCCTTGACGTCTTCCGGCGTGACGAAGCCGCGGTGACGCAAGAACGCGTGCCCACGGGCCGCCTGCGTCAAGGCGATGGTCGCGCGCGGCGACGCGCCGTATTGAATGAAGTCGGGGAGATCTTTGAGGCCGTACTTGAGCGGCTCGCGCGTCGCGAACACCAGGTTGAGGATGTAGTCCTTCACCTTCTCGTCGACGTAGATGCCGTGCATCACCTGCTTGGCGGCGATGAGCTGCTCGGCGCCGATGACCTTGCCGGCCTTCGGCGTGGCCTCCCCCGTCATCTTGTTGAGGATCTCTTTTTCTTCCTCACGCGTGGGGTAGCCGACCTTCACCTTGAGCATGAAGCGGTCGACCTGCGCTTCGGGCAGCGGGTACGTGCCTTCCTGCTCGACGGGGTTCTGCGTGGCGAGCACGAGGAACGGCGACGGCAGCGGGAAGGTGGTGTTGCCGATGGTGACCTGGCGCTCCTGCATCGACTCCAGCAGCGCCGACTGCACCTTCGCGGGCGCGCGGTTGATTTCGTCGGCCAGCACGATGTTCGCGAAGATGGGGCCCTTGCGCACCGCGAAGCTCGCCGTCTGCTGGTTGTAAATGACGGTGCCGACGACGTCGGCGGGCAGCAGGTCAGGCGTGAACTGAATGCGCTGAAACTGCATCGAGAGCACGTCGGCGAAGGTGCGCACCGTCAACGTCTTGGCGAGGCCCGGCACGCCTTCGAGCAGCACGTGGCCATTGCAGAGCAACCCGATGAGCAGGCGCTCCAACATGGGCTTCTGGCCGACGATGACCTTGCTGGCCTCGAGGAACAGCGGCTCGATGAAGGCAGACTCTTTCTGAACGGCCTCAGTGATGGCCTTGATGTCAGTGTTCATCGTTCACCGCAGCTGCTGGAGCTTGTTGCGCGCGTCGGTCTGCAATTCAGGCCGCACGTCGGGCGCGTTGGAGGCGACGTAGCGCTGGTAGTAGGCGCGCGCGTCGTCGATGCGATTCATGCCGCGGTACGACTCGGCCAGCCCGTAGAGCGCGTCGGAGCGCGCGGGGTCCAGCTTGAGCGCGTACTGGTAGTCGACGGCCGCCTCCGCGAAGCGTCGCAGGCCGATGAGCGTCGAGCCGCGCGCCACGTAACCGACGGTCAACGACGGCTCCAACTTGAGCGACTCGTTCAAGTAGTTGAGCGCCTCGCCGTAGCGACGCTGCCCGATGAGCTGCACGCCGCCTTCGTAGTACTGGCGCGCCTGCTGACGCGTGGTGTCGGCCACGGGGCCCGTGCCTGGCGCCTTGTTCGCCTCTTGCGGCGAGCCGCCGCCGGCCGACGCCATCTTCTGCTGCGCCTTGGCGATGTTGTCGGCCGCGCTCTTCTTCACCGACGGGTCGGGGGAGAGAGTCTGCACGCGCTGCCAGCGCTCGACGGCCTGCGAGTAGTAGCCGAGCACCGCGTAGCTGTTGCCCAGCTTGAAGTTCGCCTCGACGTCGTTGGGGTTGCCGTTGACGGCGTCCTGGTAGGCGAAGCTCGCCTCGCGGTACTTCTTCTCGGCCCAGAGCTTGTCGCCCTCGAGCATCTTCGCGGCGGCGACGTTGCCGATGCTGTTCTGTGCGGGCGGCGCGGGCGTTTCAGTATTCGTCGGCGCAGGTGCGGCCACCGGCGCTGGCGCGACCGCCACTGGCGCGGGGGCCGGCGCGGCGGCCTTCAACGCGGCGATCGACTCCTTGGCCTTGTCGACCCACTTCTGCTCCGACGGGCGCTTCTCTTTCGCGAGGTACTTCTCGTACGCCGCGATGGCCTTGTCGTTCTGGTTGGCGCCTTTGTACGACTCGGCGAGGCCGTAGAAGCCGTCGGGGTCGTTGGCGTCGAGCGCCGTGTACTTCTCGTAGGCCGCAGCGGCCGTCGTGAAGTCGCTCGTCTTGCGCGCGGCGTAACCCAGGTTGAACCACGCGAGCTTGAACGCCGGGTCGGCCTCCGTCGCCGACTTGAATGACGCGATCGCCTCGGGCGCTTTCTTCTGTTTGAAGAGCACCGAGCCGTAGCCATTGAGCGCCGCCGCGTAGCCGGGCGTGGCCTTGATGGCGTCCTGGTACGCCGACGCAGCCTGGTCGAGGTTGCCGGCCGCGAGCGCCGCTTCACCCTTGTCGAATGACGCCTTGGCCGCCGGTGACGGCGCCGCCGCGAAGACGACCATCGAGAGCAGGACGACCAACGAAACCAATACCTTGCGCATGTGCATGTTCTCCTTCAACGCACGAGGGGTTAGCAAAGTTCACCCCGGGGTGCGACCTCGGCAGACATTGGTTGATGCTCGAGGGTCACATCGATCACTCTCGAAGGTCACCACCATGATGAAACCCCGAGCCTCTCTTCCCGCCGCCTGGCGTCAGGCGCGCATCGCCACTTTGCTCTGGTTGTGGCTGATCCCCGTCACCCTGTTGAGCCCCGACGGGCGGTTCCACCCCGACGTGCCTGCGCTCTTCGCCCCCACGCTCACGCTGCTGGTGCTGGTGGCCGCCGCAGCCTGGGAGCTCTGGGCGATGTCACGGCCCGACTCGAAGACGACCATCGTCTTCTTTGGTCGCCAGAGCGACGCCGCTGAGTACGTCCGATTGCTCTCGGTGGCCGGCGTCGCGTGGCTCGTCTCGTCGCTCGGGTACCCCACGTTGTTTCGCGTCATCGAGGCCACCGATGGCTTCCTCGCGCCTCACCAACGCTGGCCTGCGTGGCTGCTCATCAACGGCCTCTTCACGCTCTTCTGGGTGTTGCTGGTGCTGGTGAGCGACTTCACGGTCGTCGACACGGTGAAGAAGACCGTCACGCACGTGTGCTGGTGGCCACGAGAGCTTCAGTACGACGAAGTCATGGGCCTCGGCACGATTCGCGAGGTCAACCGCAAGACGAAGGGCGAGCGGCTCTACCTCGCGCTCTTCCCAGTGCGTGGGCAGCCGTGGCGGCTGTTGCACTTCTGGGCCATGCCGCCGCATCAAATGGTCGACGAGATGACGCGCCTCACCGGCCTGCCGACGACTTCTTCTTCAGCAACGCCGGCAGGCTCAACACCCCAATCGCGCTGACGACGAGGCCCGCGCCCACGGCCTCGCGCCAGTCGAGCGCCTTGCCGATGCCCAGGCCCCACAACGTCATCGTGGCGACGACCCCGGCGAGCAACGATGACGCGCGGTTCACCGGCACCGAGAACGTGTTCTCGCTCTTATCGAGCAGCACCAGCGCCCCGAAGATGCCGGTGCCCTGCGAGAGAACGCCGATGAACACCGGCCAGAAGAACTGCGCGCTGAACGGCACCTCGACGAAGCCCGCCCGAACCGCCGCGAGCGGCCCGGTGCCGACGAGGGCCAGAATCGCCAACGCCATGAACGCTGCGGGCGTCGAGACCAGCTGCTCTTCGACGAAGTAGCGGCGCGTGACCTCCACGTCGTCGCTCTTGGCGAGCTTCGACATGAAGCGAAGGCGAATGAAGTAGGCGATCAAGTACGCCGTGACGTCGGCGATGGCGACCAGCGGCAACGCGAAGTTCTCGTCGCGGCCGACCAGCGTGACCAGCAGCGAGCTCAACGTGAGGGCCGTGGCGATCCACGAAATAACCTGCACCTTGCGGCCTGAAATCGCGTCGACGATGGGCGCCATCGCCAACATGCCGCCGCGCAGCAGCAACATCATGAAGACGATGGACGTGCCTTCAATGGTGTACGCGAGCGTGGTGGTGGTGAGAATCGTCGCGCCGCACAGGCCCGACAGCGCCGTCCACCGCGTGGGCACCGGAATCGAAAACGAGCCCACCTGCTTCTTCGTGGCGCTCTTCCACCAACCGGTTCCGAGCAGAAACGCCACCATCGCCAGGAACGACGCGAACGTGGACATCGGGAGAATCGACAAGCCACCCATGGGCTTGCCGAGGTGCCCGTCGGACAACGCCTTGGTGAGCGCAGAGTACGGCGCGTAGGCCGCGAAGTACCCGAAGGCCCACACCCAGATGCTGACCGACTTCTGTTTTGGCGCCGCAGAATTCAAGACGGCAAGTGTGTCACAAACGAACGCGACCGCTATTCGAGTTCCCCTATGAGTACCGCAGACCATTGCAGGCCCGGGCCTTTGCTCTGACACGTTGCGACAGCGACGCGCGGGTGCTTCGTAGCCACGAGATCTTCGAACTCTTCAGGCAGCGGGCCGTCGTTGACGCTCGCGCGATGCACGGCGTTACCCATCAACGCGCCGCGCACACCCTCGAGCTGCAGCGACTTCGCCAACACGCGCAGCTCGAGCTCTTCGACGTCGTCGCGGCAGGCGGCGTCGACGAAGGCCTGCAGCAGCGGCTCGACTTTCAACGCCCGCTCCAACGGAGGGCCGCCGAGCTCGCGGCGCCGCGCCATCAACGTGTCACGCAGGCGCTGCGCTTCGAGCGCAGCATCGAGCACAGGCACGGCGACGGCGACGACCTCCCACGCGAGCACGCGCCCTTCGTGCTGACTGAGCACCGGCGCCACCACCACCGGCGCGTCGCTCAAGAACACGCGCCGCCAGGAAGGCCGCAGCAACGTCTCGTGCACCAGCTCGTCGAGCGTGTCGGCGGTTGAAAACCGCGCCCACGCCTCGCGGCTCACCAGCCCCTGCGACGTCACGAGCTCAGCCAGGTTCTCGTCGCCCTGCATGCCGCTCACGCCGCGCATCCCGGCGAGCTGCGCTGCGAGCTGCTCGAGGCGCGCGTCGCTCTGCGGAGCTGCGAGGCCCATTCGTCGCCGCTCTTCGGCGTAGGTCTGCATCAACTGCTCGGCCCATTGATCTCGCCGCGACGGGTTGGGCCTGGGCTCGCTCACCCACTTCGGCGGCGCGGCAGGCACCGGCACCCCGACAGCGAGTGGAAACAACGCCACGGGCCGCCGCGCAGAAACGCCTGTCTCTGCGTCGACCTCACGGCGCAGCAGCTCGACGAAGCGCACGCCAGCCGTCGTAGGCCCGGGCAGCCGCAGCGCGAAGCCTCCGTTCGCGTCGAGCGGGAGCTGCGCCGCGCGCACGCGCACGCCGTCGTCTTCGAGCAGCACTTCGAGATCTTCGCCGGTGACTCGAATCGAGCCGCGCAGCTCCAACGGCGCGCCCGGTTTCAGCGTGCTGGGCACAGGCTCGAGCTTCACTTCGTCGTCGGCGGTGACCAGGGCCACGCCACCGGGCGCACCTTCAAAGCGCGCGAGCGCGTACGCCGTCGGCCTCGTCACGTCTTGCGAGAGCTCGTTCGCCCACGTCGACACCTCGAGCTCGAGCTGCGTCTCGACTTGAAACGTGCGCACCCGCGTCTGCAGCGGAGCGCCCACCACACCCGCGCGCCACAGCAACCACTGCAACAGCGAGTTCGCCGGCAGCACGCCGTGCTGCGCCGTCAGCTGCCCCACCGCGTTGGCCACCACCGCGAGCCTCGGCTCGTAGCGCAGCAGCTCTGGCGCGCGGCCCGTGAGCTTCGCGTGCAGCAGCGCGTTGAGCGGCTCGCTCGCCGTGCTGGTGCCGTAGCTCGACGGCGGCGCCAGCCTGGCAGCCGGCAACCTCCGATTGGGCGCCACGGTCGAGCACCCGACGAAGACCAGCGCCGCCACCCACGCGCCGACCCGCATCGTTCAGCTCAGCGCCTTCTTCGCGGCCGCGACCACATGCGAGACGGTCAGCCCGTACTGCTCGTACAGCACCTTGTCGGGAGCCGACGCGCCGAACTCGTCGACGCCGATGCACTCGCCCTTGTCGCCGACCCACTCACGCCAGCCGAAGGTCACGCCGGCCTCGACAGACACGCGCGCCTTCACCGCCGAAGGCAGCACCGATTCTTTGTATGCCGCAGGCTGCGCGCGGAACTGCTCCATGCACGGCATCGACACCACGCGCGTGGGCACGCCGGCCTTCTCGAGCTCTTCTGCCGCGCCCACCGCGAGCTGCACTTCAGAGCCCGTGGCGATGAGGATGCACTTCGGCGCCGCCGACGCCTCGACCAGCACGTACGCGCCCTGATGCAGGCCCGACGCCGCGCCGAACTTCGTGCGGTCGAACGTCGGCACCTTCTGCCGCGTCAACACCAGCCCGGTGGGGCCCTTCGTACGCTCGATGGCGAAGCGCCACGCCTCAGCCGCTTCGTTGGCGTCGGCCGGGCGCACCGTGCACAGCCCGGGAATGGTGCGCACCGCCATGAGGTGCTCGACCGGCTGGTGCGTGGGCCCGTCTTCACCCAAACCAATGGAGTCGTGCGTCCACACGTGCACCACGGGCAGGCCGTTCATCGCCGCCAGGCGCACCGACGGGCGCATGTAGTCGACGAAGCAGAAGAACGTGGCGGTGAAGGGGCGAACGCCACCGTGGTAGCTCATGCCGTTGGCGATGGCGGCCATGGCGTGCTCACGCACTCCGAAGTGAATGTTGCGGCCCTTGCCGGTGCGGCCCTCGAAGCTGCCTTCATCTTTGAGCACCGTCTTGGTCGAGCCGCCGAGGTCCGCGTCGCCGCCGATGATTTCAGGCACGGCCTTGGCGAGCGCGTTGAGCGACTGCCCTGCGGCGGTGCGCGTCTCCACGCCCGTGCCTGCGGGGAACGTCGGCAGCGCGAGCGCGTAGCCTTCGGGCAACGCACCTGACGTCACGCGCTCGAAGTCGGCGGCGAGCACCGGGTGCGTGGCGCGGTAGGCCTCGAAGCGCTGCTTCCACGCAGCCACGGCCGCTTCACCACGCGGCACCGCCGTGCGGAAGTTCTCGAGCGCCTCGGGGGGAATGAAGTACGGCTCTTCGTAATTCCAACCGAGCGCCTTCTTGGTGAGCGCGATTTCTTCTTTGCCCAGCGGGCTGCCGTGCGACGACGACTTGCCCGACTTGTTCGGCGAGCCGTAGCCGATGGTCGTCTTGACGATGATCATCGTCGGCTTGTTGGTTTCAGCCTTCGCGTCGGTCAGCGCCTTGTCGAGCGCGGCGAGATCGTTGTTGCCGTCTTGCACGTGCAGCACCTGCCAGCCCCACGACTCGTAGCGCTTGCCGACATCTTCGGTGAACGAGAGCTTCGCGGGCCCGTCGAGCGTCACGTCGTTCGAGTCGTACAGGCAGATGAGCTTGCCCAGCTTGAGGTGACCTGCGAGCGACGCGGCCTCCATCGCCACGCCCTCCATCACGTCGCCGTCGCCCACGAGGCAGTACGTGTGGTGATTGACGACCTCGAAGCCGGGCTGGTTGAAGCGCCCCGCGAGCGCGCGCTCGGCGATGGCCATACCGACCGCGTTGGCGTGACCTTGCCCCAGCGGGCCGGTCGTCGCTTCGACGCCTTCGGTGAGGAAGCTCTCGGGGTGACCCGGCGTCTTGCTGCCCCACTGGCGGAAGTTGAGCACCTCTTCCTTGCTCAGCGGGTAGCCCGTCAGGTGCAGCAGCGAATACAGCAGCATCGAGCCGTGGCCCGCTGACAACACGAAGCGATCGCGGTCGGCCCACTTCGGCGCGGTCGGGCAGTGCTTGAGGTGCTTCTGCCAGAGCACGTACGCCATCGGTGCAGCCCCCAGCGGCAACCCGGGGTGACCGGAATCTGCCTTCTGAATGACGTCGATCGACAGCGTGCGAATGGTGTTGATGCTGAGGACATCGATGGAGGCGCTCATGGCGTCGCCGTCTACCTCAATTCAGCGCCCGTCACCCGCGAGGTAAGACAAGATCACCTCGTCGAGGCTCTTCTCGCTGATGAGATCTTCGCCGAAGAGCGTCTCGACACCGACGTTGTTCTCTTTCGGCTTCTCTTTGAGCTCTCGCGCCGCGAGCACTTCTGGAGGCACGACGGCGCCCGCCGCCGGCGCAGCCACGGTCGTCAGCTGCAACGGAGGCGCGACGACGGGCTTCGCAGGCGCGGCAGCCACAGCCTTCGCGGCGGCGGCGCCCATGTCGAGCTCACCGGGCTGGTACGCCGTCGCCGAGCGATCGACGTTGTCGTAGGTGCCGTTGATGAGGTTTCGCAGCATCTGCTTATGCTGCTCTTCCATCATCTCGCGCACGAGCTCGGCCAGGTTCTCGCTCTTGACGATGTCCGTGTACGAGGCCTTCTTCGTCGCCAGAATGTTCCCGCCGACGAAGAGGTGCGTGATGATGTGAGGGTTCGACACGCCCGAGTCTTCCGTCTGGACGTGGTACACCTTCCCCTTGTGTTTGATGTTGTGATTGAAGCCGGTAACGGCCTTCTCGAACGTCTTCACCATGGGGCGACCTGAAGCGGCACGGTACCTGTGCTCCTGTTGTTGCTGAAACCTTCGACTGCGTTACGGAAGTCGGCTGGGGAATTCAAGCTCATCAACCTCTCCGGTTCATGCCACGCAATGGTGTCGAGGCGCGATGACTCGGCGAGAGATCGCATCGACGGGCACCCGTCGAGGCGCGGCTCCCAGTCATAGACCAGCGAGCGTCGGTAGAGCCCCACCAACGGCTCCAGCTCGCCGTCGCGCGTAAAGCAGATGGCGTCGGTGCCCGCGTGACGGTGCGCCCACAACGTCTCGACCATCTCACGGCTCACGAAGGGCATGTCGCACGCCACGATGGTGACCCACTCGGTCGTCGCCATGGCCAGCGCGGTGACGACGCCTCCCGGCGCGCCGCGATCAGGCAACAGGTCGGCCACCAGCGGCACGTCGAGGCGCTCGTACCACTCGGGGTGGTTGGTGCTGACGAACGCGGGCCCGCACGTGAGCTCCAGCAGGTGCTCGATGACGGTCTGCCCCCCGGGGAGCCGAATCAGGCCCTTCGGCATACCGCCCAGCCGGGACCCCTGGCCGCCGGCGAGCACGACCAGCGTGGGCGAGGCCCCCATCTTGACGGATGTGTCATGACTTCCGTACACGGTGTCCCACAGCATCCCACCGTTTCGCGCCGTGCCCAGTTTCTGACCGCCGAAGGAGCCGTACATGTCCGAGCAACCGTTGCCCCGCAGCGTGCCCCGTGAAGTGAGGTCGCGTGTTGCAGTGCCGGTTCCTCCGCCCATGTTGAAGCCTTCGCTGATTCCGGTCGACGTCATGCAAGACGTCGCGCGTGAAGCGCAGCGCCGCGGGTACGACGAGTCCTTCGACACCGACCCGCGCACGGCGCAGATGCAGCTCGCCGACCCAGTGCATGGCACCGTCACCGCCGACGTCGAGGTCGCGTACTTCGCGCTGACGCAGGTGCCGCTGTTCCGCGAGCTGCCGGTCGACTCGCTGGAGGCGATGTCGAGCGGCGCGATTCAGCTCGAAGTGCCAGACGGTGAGCTGCTGTTCCGCGAAGGTGATGAAGCCACCAGCTTCTTCGTGGTGGTCGACGGCACGCTCGAATTGCTGCGCCACAAAGACGGCCGCGAGGTCGCGCTGCGCCACGCCGCCAAGGGTGAAGCGTTCGGGCTGTTCGGCCTCTTTTCTGCGCAGCTGCGGGCGGCTTCGGCGCGCGCCATCGGCGACTGCACGATTCTCGAGATCTCCGCCGAGCGGCTGCAGGCGTTGCTGGCGGCAGACGAAGTGCTGCACCAGCGACTGCTGGGCTTCTACCGCGAGCGGCTGGTCGAGGGCTTCATGGCCTCGCGGCTGTTCGGCGACATCGACTCCATCGCGCGGGCGCGCCTCATCGGCCGCTTCTCGAACAAAGAGCTCGAGCCCAAACAGGCGCTGCTCAACCCCGGCGAGGTCTCGAACCTCATCGCGGTGGTGACGCACGGGCGCCTGATTCTCGAAGATCGCAGCCGCCTGGGTCAGTCGCCCCGCCACTTCGAAGTGACGCAGGGCCAGTTCGTGGCCATCACGTGCGCGATGTCGGGCCTGCCTTCGAAGCTGCGCGTATTGGCTCCCGAATACGCGACGATTTCGGTGCTCGAGCACAAAGACCTGATGGAGCTGATGCGCGACTACCCGGCGCTGCGCTCTCTGCCCGCGCGGCTGCCGAACTTCGCGCGCGCGCTCGACCGCGACGTGTTCTGTGGCGGCACCGGCGTTCCCGGGCTCTGAAACAAGAACCGTCGGGCAGGCGTTCAAGCGTCGAATGAAGAAAACCGGGCTCCACTTCGGTCGCGCGGGCCTGCTGTTGGCCGTCGTGGTGCTGGGCACCGTGTTCTGGCACTCGGCGGTGCTGCTGCCGTTCAAGCTGCTCGCGGTGATGGGGCACGAAACGGGGCACGCGGTCGCGTCGTTGCTGGTCGGCGGTTCGGTCGAGCGCGTGACGCTGGGCTTCGATGAATCGGGCCAGTGTCTGTCGCGCATTCCCGACGGGTTCTTCGCGCGAGTCGTCGTGTATTCCGCGGGCTACGTGGGCAGCGCCATCATCGCGATGCTGCTGCTGGTGCTGTCGTTTCGGTTCAACGCGCGGCGCGCGATGTTGGCCCTGGCGTGCGTGTGGCTGGTGGTGATGGGCGTGTTCTACGCGCGCGACGCCTTCACGATGGTCTTCGCCGTGGTGATGGCGGCGGCGTTCGGCGTCGGCGCGAAGTGGCTGCCCGAGTCGGTCGTCGGTGGCGTGAACATCTTCATCGCGAGCTTCACGGCGCTCTACGCGGTGATCGACTTGAAAGACGACCTCTGGAACTCAGCGGTGCGCGCGCAGAGCGACGCGGCGTTGCTCGCAGACCTCACGTGGGTTCCGGCGATCGCCTGGGCCGCCGTGTGGACGTTGGTGTCAGTCGGCGTGTTGGCCGTGGGCGGCTGGTTCGCGCTGCAAGACGCGCCTCCGCGCAAACCAGCGCAGCAGAAGCCCTGACCCGATCACTGCGCTGCGCGGCGGTTCGTCACCTTCGCGATGGCCCACATCACAAGGCCGACGGCGAACCCGAGCACGAAGATGACGCCCACCGTCGTGCCCGCGTAGATGAAGCGCACCTCGAGCTGACTCAAGCGCCCTTCTACCCACGCGCTGCGAATGGGCTCGAACAGGCCCATCAGCTCCAACGTGCGCGCAGGGAACGCCTCGAGCGAGAGCGACACGCGCTCCAACCAGCGCGGGTTCCACTGGCGACGCACGAGTTCCACCGCGATGGCCACCACCAGATACAGGCCGGCGAGCAACGTCGCGTTGTTGAGCGAAATCTTGAAGACGGGCACGCGCGTCACGGAGAGAGCTGCTTCTTCAACGTCGCAATCGTCTTCTTCACGCGCGCCAACTCGCCTTCGTTCTGATCGATCACCAGCACGGCTTCATACTGGCTAATCGCCTGCGGCAACGCGGCGCCACCCTGCTTCGCCAGCGCGTCGGCGTACGACAAACGGGCCTGACTCCACGAGCCGTCGAGCTCTGCGGCCTTGCCGTAGGCCTCCAGCGCCTTCGCGTCGTTCTTCTCGCGCTTGAAGATCTCACCGTTCGCGAACCACACCGCCGGGTGAAACGGCGCCGCCGACAGCGCCTCGTCGACGCTGTCGCGAGCGGCCTTCGCGTCGTTCTCGAGCAGCTGCGCGCGCGCCAGCGACGACAGCAGCCAGCCCTTTTCCCACGCGTGGGCGCTGCGGCTGAGCAGCTGCGTCAGCACGTCCTTCGACTTGCCCTTCGCCGGCTTCGCAAACATCGGCCCGCCCAGCCCACAGATCGACTTCGGGTCTTCGCGCGTCGCAGCGCCGTAGGCCGCGCCAGCCGTGTCGCCGTTGCCCTGGCGCACGAACGCGTTGCCGATTTCGCAGAACGTCTCGGCATCTTTGGGGTTCAACTTGTTGGCCTTCTCGAGCGCCGCCATCGCCGCGCGGCCATCTCCACGCGCGAACTCGATGAGCGCCTTCGTGCGCAGCCAGTCGAGGTCTTCGGCCTTCTCGCCCACCTTCGCCATCGCCGCGGCCGCATCTTTGATGCGCCCTGCCTGCAGGTACACCAACGCGGCGTCACGCCACACGAGCTCGAGCGACGGGTTGTCGACACTCCACGCGTCGATCTGCTTCACCGCGTCGTTCACCTTTCCCAGCGACAACAACGTGCGCGTCAACAGGTGCCGCGACGGCGCGTGGCTGCCGTTGCGTTCGACCGCACGAAGCAGCGGCTCCATGGCGAGCTCTGCGGGAACGCCGGCCTTGAGCAGCAGCTCTCCCAGCATCGCGTTGCCTTCGTAGTCCTGCGGGTCTTTCGCGGCCTCTTCGAGCTGCGTACGCGCTTTGTCCAACGCGCCCTTCTGCATGTACACGCGCGCCAACGCGACCTGCACCGTCGCCTTGTTCTTGCGCAGCGCACCGGCGAACTTCTCGAGCGTCTCCGTCGCTTTTTCGCCGCCGCCCTCTTCCGCCGCGTCGATGAGCGCGAGGTACACGGCCGCTTCTGCCGGGTACTTGCCGCCGACCTGCGTGGTCTGAAGTTCTTGCCGCGCCTTCTTCACGTCGCCCAGGCGGTACCACGCGATGCCACGCAGCAACGCCACCTTGCGCGCGTCTTTCTCGGGGCGCAGGCGATCGGTCAGCTCTTTTTCACGTGAGCGCGCCAACAACACGCGCCCCAGGCCTTCCTTCGCCGACTCGCTCTTCGGGGCCTGCTTGAGCGCCTCTTCGAAGGACTTCTGCGCCGCCGCCATCTGCCCGGCCGAGCGCTGTGCGTCGCCCATGGCCATCGCGTACTGCAGCGCCATGTCGGTGTACTGCGGCTGCGCTTCACCCAGCGTCTTGAGCGCTTCGTCGTGCTTCGTGTTGGCCGACTGCGCGCGACCCAACATCAACGCGTAGCGACCCTTGAGCGCGGCAGGAATCTCCGCCGAGTTGGGGAGCCCCTCGAGATCGTTCAACGCCTCAGGCAGCTCACGGCCGAGCTCCAGGCGCGCTTCCGCGTGACCGATGACGCGCGCCGGGTGGAACTTCGAGAGCGCCTCCGCGCGCGAGAGCATCTCGAGCGCCGAGTCCCAGTCTTCGAAGGCGAGGTAGTAGTCACCCAACGCCACCAACGCGCGCGTGTTGCGCGGGTCGAGCTCCGTCGCCTTCTTCAAGCGCGCGAGCGCGTCGTCGTACTTCTTGTCGGCGAGGAACATGCGGCCCGCCTGCGCCTGCACGGCGCCCTTCTCGAGATCCGAGCCGAGCAGCTGCTGCCTGGCCGCCGCGCGCCCCGCATCGTCAGCGACGAAGAAGTCGACCACCAACGCGAGATCTGGCCGCGCGTTGCGCACCGCAGGCTGCGCGAAGGCGGCGACTGCAGCGTCGCGATCAGCCGCAGCGCCACCATGTTCAGCGAACAACAACGCGCGCGCGAAGCCGTAGAGCGCCTGCGCTTCGGTGTTGCTGTCGTCCATCTTGATGGCGTGCTCGAGCGCCTTCACTGCCGCGCCGTACTGCTCTTTCGTGTCGGCGTTGACGGCAGCGAGGCCCTTGCCGATGGACGTGTCGAGCGTCTCGCCCTGGTTCTTCACGCGCGTGTAGATGAACGAGCCGCCGAGGCCGCCGAGCACCACCACCGCGACTGCAGCGGCCGCGACCTTGAGCCCGTGCGCCTGGAAGAACGTCTTCTTCTGCTTGGTGACCTCGAGCTTCGCGCGCAGCTCGCGCTCATATTCCTTGGCGATGGCCTCGGTCGCTTGCGTGTTGAACTCGACCTTCGGCGCGATGATCGCCGAGGGCGGCTCCATCAGCTCGTCGGGGATGTCGTCGAGCAGCCCGCCGCCGCCAGACCTCGGCACCGGCGCCGGGGCCGCGCGCAACGGCGTCTGAATCATGCCCGGCATCTGAAACTCGGAGGTCGGCAGCTCGGACTGCGTCGAGACCACGTCGTCGAGCAGGTTGTTGCTCGGAGGCGGCGGCGGCGCTTCGGCGACGGCCTGCAACACCGGCGGGCCCGGGTGCGACGCGGTGGGCGCGGGAGGCTCGTCGTCGATTTCGACGCCCTGCACCACCACCGACGGCTCGGCGTTGACGGGAAGCTGCGCGCGAATGGGCTGGGGCGCGGCCGCCGCGCCGTCACTCAACGCGTCGAACGTGCTGGTCAGCCCGCGCACCGTGTCCGGCTCGTCGTTGGCGGCGAAGCCGGCGAACGGGTCTGGCGGCTCCATGGTGCCGGTGATGAGCGGGAGCTCCTGCGTCTGGCGGCCATCGTGCGCCGCCGCGGGCTGCACCGGCAGCTCGACCGTCGGCACCGGCGGGCGCGAGCGGTCGACGAGGCCCGGCGTGTGTGCGGCCATCAACACCGTGGGCTGCGCGTCGGGGTCGGGTTTGGCAGGCGCGAAGGCCGCGAAGGGGTCGGCCTCTGCCGCCGGCTTCGGCGCCTCCGTCACCACCGGCACCTCACCGAGCACGGGAGCGGGGCCTCCCGCGAGCGCCTGCTTGGTCTGATCGAGCCACTGCGCGATGCGGCCGTCGTTGGGCTGCAGCGTGGCGGCGCGGCGAAGAATCGGCAACGCAGACCGGTAGAGCCCTTTGCGCAACAGCGCTTCACCGATGAGGTTGTAGGCGTGCGGGTTGTCGCGATCGATGTTCACCGCGAGGTCGAACTGCTTCATCGCGTCAGCGGCTTTACCGGCGTTGATGAGCGCCTTGCCCCACAGCACGCGACCTACGACTGAGTTCGGGTGGTGCGTCACGCCCTGTTGGCACGTCGCGATGGCCCGGTCGTTTTCTCCGCGATCGATGTAGGCGCGCGCGAGCTCGACGAAAACAGTGCTCGAAGGATCCTGCGCGAGCAACTGCTCGTACTTCTCCACCATCGGCTTGGACATTGCGCGCGGGACCATACCCAACGCGAGTGCTACCGTCCCGCGTCATGAAACAGCCCATCATCGCGATTTTCTTCGTCGTCTTCGGTGGTTGCGCCACGCTCCCAAAGGGAGACCCGGAGGAGCTCAAGCCCGCCGTCGAGGTCTTCCACCAACGCGTGCGCTGGAAGGACTTTCGTGGCGCCGCTGAGCTGCTCGTGCTCGACAAGCGCGCGGCCTTCATCAAGGCGCGCACCAAGGCGAACGACGACAAAGATCTCTTCATCACCAACTTCGAGCTCGAAGACGCGAAGGTGGCGAACGACACGCTCTCCGCCGAGGTGGTGACGAAGATCAGCTGGTACCGCCTGCCCTCGACCTCCGAGCAGACCAAGACGGTCACCAACATCTTCGTGTGGCGTGATGCTGCGTGGCAGCTCGAGAGCCAAGACGAAGGGCCCTTCGAAGAGCTGAAGCCTGCGCCGCCGAAGGTCGCGCCGGTGCCCATTGAAGGCGACGCGCTCCCGCCGGGAACGTGAAGAAGCCCGCTGAAAAAAAACCGCCCGTCGTCTCGGGGCCGGCCGAGGCGACGGGCGTCGGAAGTTCCACAATGGAACCTCCTTACCGAGACTCTGACAAAGCAACCGCGGTGCCATGTCATTGTTGACGGTTGGACTGAGTGAATACGGCCGCTTGTACCTTCAGCAGACCGTCAGCAAACAGGCAGAACCGGGGATCAACCTGACGGCCATGTCAGGGATCGCCTATTCGCCGAGCACCGAGCGAATCGTCTCGCGCATGGTGAACTGAGGCCTCAAGCCGCTCTCTGTCGTCCACCGGGCGCCGTCGACCATACAGAGGAACTGAATGTGGTCGAGCTCCTCCGGCGGGTAACTCGCGAGGCGGTACTTGAAGAGCGTGCTCAGCACCGGCTTGGCCACGAGGTGCGGCACCGGAATCGGTCGATGCCCCAGCTCGGCGAAGACCGCTGACAGCGGCACTTCTCCCGGGCCGGTCACGTTGTAGACGCCCTTACGCCCCGGCTTGAGCGCGGCGACCATGGCGCGGCCCACGTCTTCGGTGTGAATCAACTGCACCATCGGGTCGAAGCCGGCCATGACCCACGGGCGCTTCAGGCGCAGGTAGTTCGACGGCGCGTTCTTGATGGACGCCCCGACGATGTGCACCGGGCGCAGCACCACGGTCTCGATTTCGGGGTGCCGCCAGAAGAAGCCGTGCGCCAGCATGTCGACTTCGATCAGATCTCTGACCTGTGGAAAGCGCGAGGCCGCCATCAACGGCGACTCTTCCGTGAGGAAGTTCGAGTTCTCGGGCGACGGGCCGTACACGTTGGCGCTCGAGAGCATCACTACCTTCTTCACGCCGTACTTCGCCGCGCACTCCAAAACCTTCATGGTGCCCAGCACGTTGAAGGAGTGGTGGTCCTCCTGGGTCATGCGCGGGTCGTGCATGATGCCCATGTGAATGACCGCGTCGGGGCGGTGCTTACGAAAGACCTCTTCGACCTTCTTCTTTCGCAGGTCGACCTGCACGTGATCGATGTCTTTGGGCCGGCCGACGAAGGGCCGCCGGTCGATGCCGATGACGTGCGCCACGCGGTGCAGCTGCTTGGCCACCACGCGACCCAGATTTCCGGAGATGCCGGTCAGCACCACCTTGTTCACCAGAACACCGCCTTCCGCTCCTTGAGGCCGTGTTCGATCATCGACTGGATCGCGGCCTTCACCACCTTGACCTTCTTCTCGAGCTCGACGTCTTCGTCGTCGGCGCGGCCGGTGAAATAAATGGGGTCGCCGAAGTGCAGCCGGTACTTCACCGGCAGCGGCAGCGGCGGGCCATAGGGCGTCAACGGCATCACCGGAAAACCGAGCAGCTTCGCCAACGGCTTCACGTTCACGATGGCCGGCGCCTGCTCTTCACCGCCGATGACCGCGACCGGCACGATGGGCGTATTCGTCTCCAACGCCAGCCGCATGAAGCCCAGGCCGAACTCCTGCAACTGGTAGCGCTGCGGGTAGAGCTTGCTGATGCCCTTCATGCCCTCGGGGAAGACGAGGATCGCCTCGTCTTTCTCGAGCAGCCGACGGCAGTTCTCCGGCGTACCGACGATTTGCCCCACGCGCGCGAAGAACGTCGAGACCCACGGCAACGTCGGCACCCACTTCTCGACCATGCTGCGAATGGCGCGCGGCGCCTTCGCTTCGGTCAGCATCGCCACGCCGATCATCACGCCGTCGACAGGCAGCTGCCCCGAGTGATTGGAGACGAGCAGCACGCGCCCCGGCGGCACCTTCTCGATGCCGAACGTCTCGCAGCGGAAGTAGTTCTTGTAGAGCCACAAGAACGGGCCGATGGCCGAGAGCGCGTAGTCGAGGCTGAAGCCGAAGGGGTCGACGCCGTATTCGTTGCGCGGGCGGCTCCCCGACAGGCGCGCGTCGAGGTCTTCGCCGGCCATCGAGCGGGTCCACTGCTTGAGGCCCTGCTTCACCAGGTTCGAGAGTCGTCCGTTCACGCGCGCGCAGGTCATACCTGTTGGGAGCGTGCGCGGGAAACGGTACGTTGCAGCGTGATCTTGCGCTGCTGCCTCGCGCTGCTGCTTTCGGGGTGTGCGCTTGAACTCGACGACGTTGCCGGCCGCGCGTGTGACGAGCAGCACCCATGCCGCGCGCCGCGCTCATGCATCGAAGGCGCGTGCTTCAGCGAGCGCGAAGTGAGCGACGCCGGAACGATTCGCTGGCGGCAAGCCCTTCACGGGTTCAACGACACCACCGTCGAGCCTGGTTGCTCGCTCACCATCGACGCGTCGCGCGAGAACCTCGTCGTCTCGAGCATCGCGGGCCCCGGCGATGACGACGACACCGCGCAGGCCCACGTGACCGACACGAACCTGTTGCCACAATCGCTCGAAGGCAAACTGCGCGGCCGCTTCTCGCTGCCGTCGGCCATGCCCGCGCGCGACGAGCTGCCGTTTCTGTCGTTGGGTGACCCGGCGTGGCTGCGCGCAGGGCTCGATGGGCAGGGTCGCGTCGTCGTGCAGAGCGACACGCAGACGCTGGGTGACGCGGCGCTCGTCGAGCGGTTCTCGGTCGACGGCGGCCTCGTCGCCGGTGACTACCTGCTCGAGCTCGAGTGGAAGGTCGGTGCGTTTCGTCGCGTGTCCTTGAATGGCGCGCTCCTGGCCGACACCTCGCTGACTGGCGGCACCAGCGCGCCACCGACGCGGCTCTCGCTGGGCATCGAGCGCTACGACGGTGACGCTGGCAGCGCCTTCACCGTTCGCCTCGCGGGCTGGCAACTCGCCGACTCTGTGTCGGTGACGCTCGGAGATGCGCCGTGACTGCGTTGTTGTTGTCGTTGCTGAGCGCAGCGCCGAACCCGTTCCTCGCCGAAGCGTTGGAGCTGGAGCGCAGCCTCGACTTCGAGGGCTGCGTCACGCGCCTCGAGCAGGCCTCGACGCAGTGGAAGAGCTCGCCCGAGGAGCTCCGTGAAATCGAGCTTCATGCCGGCCTGTGCACGTTCAACCTGGGCAAGACGAAGCTGGCCTCGGGGCACTTCCGCATGGCGCTGCGCATCGACGAGAACGCGCGGCTGCCGACGTACACCAACCCGAGGGCGGTCAAGCTCTTCGAAGACGTGAGGCGCGCCATGCCGACGACGCCCTCCGTCGATGAAGACCTGAAGTCAGACGCGCCGGTGAAGGCGCAGTTGGTGCCGGTCAACGTCGCCGCGCCTGCTCCTTCATTTCTCGCCAGGCGCGGCGTGTCGTTGATTCTCGGCGGTGTCACGGTGGCGTCGGTGGTCACCGGAATCGTGCTGGCGCTGCAGGCACAGGCCGTCGCGAAACAGGCCAACGCCGCGCACTTCGAGAGCGACTTCTTTCGACTCGGTGCCGACGCGCAGGGGCTCGCGACGGGCGCGACGATTTCATGGGTGCTTGCTGCGTTGTGCGCGACGAGCACGGTAGTGGCGTGGGTCATCGCAGGCGATGAGGAGCAACCGTGAGTTTGCGCAGTGACTTCTTCAGCGTCATCGAGGCCTTCGCCGAAGGCGTCGTGGTGTACGGCCCCGACGGCGCGCCCATCGCGTGGAATCAGGCCGCGCTCGAGATGCTGGGCATCTCCCCCGAAGAGCTCGCCGACCCCTCGAAGCGCAGCGGCGAGTGGCAGCTGCTGCGCGCCGACCTCTCACCCATCGAGCTGCACGAGCTCCCGAACATCGAAGCGCGCGTGACGAAGAAGGCGGTGTTTCGGCGACGCCTCGCCGTGCGCCTGGAAGACCGCAAGTATCGAGAGCTGCTCGTCTCTTCGATGCCGCTGCTCAACGACGTCGGTGAAGTCGACTTCGTCGTCTCGGCGCTGCTCGACGTGACGCGCGAGCTCGCGGTGGTCAGCGAGCTGCGCGTCTTCGAGCGCTTCTTCGACATGTCGGCCGACATGCTGGTCGTCACCGACGCGAAGGGCCGCGTGGTGCAGGTGAACGACGCGGTGATGGCCACGCTCGGCGGAGACCGCGAGCGCTACATGGGCATGGGGTTGGTGAACCACATTCACCCCGACGATCTCTCGGAGATCATGCGCCTGGGCCCGAGCACGCCGTCGCCGTGGGATTTCACGGTTCGCCTGCGCGCGACGTCGGGCGAATGGCGTCACGTCTCGTGGCGCATCGTCGCCGGCACGGCGCCGCAAGAAGGCGCGACATACTTTGCGCGCGGCGTCGACGTCAGTGAGCGGCTGGCCGAGCAGCGAGAGCTCTCGCGCTCGCGCGAGCTGGTCAACGACGCCTTCGAGCTCGCGCAGCTCGCGGTGCTGCAACGCGACGTGAGCACCGGAGACGTCACCATCACCTCGCGACTCCGGGAGCTGCTGCAGCTCGACGACGCGAAGCCGACGTCGCTCGAGTCGTTCGTGATGAAGGAAGATCTCACGTCGTTTCTTTCGTACCGCGACGCCGCGCCGCAGCCGGGTGAACGCAGGCCGCTCTCGCTGCGCATGCGAACCACGACAGGGGCCGTTCGCGACGTACGCGTGTGGCTCCGCATCACCCGCGACGCGCAGCAGGTCGTGACGCGCGAAATGACAGTGGTGCAGGACGTCACGCAGCAGAGCCTCGAGTCGGCGCGGCACCGGCTCACCGAGCGGCTCAACAGCCTCGGCACCATGGCCGCCGGCGTGGCGCATGAAATCAACAACCCGCTCTCGTTCGTGCTCGCGAACCTCAACGTGGTCTCCGAGACGCTGCAGCACCTGCCGCCCGCGCCGGGTGTCGACATGGTTGACCTGCGCGACGCGGTTTCGGAGGCCATCGAGGGCGCCGAGCGCGTGCGGCAGATCGTGCTCAGCATGCGGCCCTTCGCGCGCACCGACGAAGCGCACCGCGCACACTGCGACGTCATTCGCATCGTGCATGCGTCGCTCAACCTCGCGCGCAATGAGCTGCGCCACCGGGCGCGCATCAGCACTGACCTCAAGCCCGTCGGCGCGGTGTGGGCCAACGAAGCGCGCCTGGGGCAGGTGTTCTTGAACCTGCTCATCAACGCGGCGCATGCGATCCCCGACGGGCACGCGGCGGCCCACGAGGTGCGCATCACCACGCGCGAAGAACGCGGCTGCGTGTTCGTCACCGTGCGTGACACCGGCCGCGGAATTC
>JAMHXF010000082.1:0-1412 GCA_035910535.1 Archangium sp.
CGCGTTCACGCGCCCGTGGTGCCCGCGTTCGTGAAGAGCGCGGCCGCGTCGCGCGCGCCGAGATGCGCGAGGTAGTGGGCGATGGCTCCCCGGAAGAACTCCATGCGGTTCTTGATGCCCTTCGCGCGCCAGGCCTCGTCCATCTTGTCGGCGACGTCGGCCTCGAGCCGCAGCGGCAGGATCTTCACTTCGAGCGGCTCACCGTCGCGCGCGCGCGTCTTGCGAGGCCCGACGTTGATGCGGCCCTTCTCGGCCTCGCGGATCTTCCAGATGAGGTAGCGGCGGTCGTCGCTACCCGTCGAGCGACCGACGACCTCGAGGTACTTCGTCTGCAACTCCTCGATCGTCATCGACGCGAACCGACCGCGCGGCTTCGGCGGCGTGCTCTCGGCGAGCGTCGTGCCGGGCTCGGGCGCCGCCGTCGGGCGCTGCGGCTCCTCGGCCGGCGCGCGCTCGACGGCCTGCGCGGCCAGCGCCTCCTCGATGCGCCGGACGAGGAACTTCTTGTTCGGGCTCTTGGTGGTCTCCCCCGTCGCCTCCTTGAAGCGCTCCCACAGCGCCGGCAGCCCGAGGGCTGCGAGGTTCTCCTTCTTGGACTTCGCCTTCGTGGTCTTGGCCTTCCTGCCCATCACTGCTCTCCTCGTCGGGCGCTGGGTACACGTCGCCCTTCACGCGCGCGCCCTTGGTTCGCGTGGTGGGCTTGCGCTCCGTGAGGGAGCGCGGCGTCGTTCAGGTCGTCAGCGCTTCAGGCTCGCGAAGCACGCGAGGTCGATGGCGCGCGGGTCGCTCGACACGAAGCTGAAGCGTCCCTCTGCTGCGAGCCAGGGCTGCACCTCGACGCGGTCGTCGGCGGTCACGCCGCCCGCGCGCTCGAGGTCTTCCTCGTCGCGGATGTACTGCCCGTCCTGGTCCGGGTCGTAGTCGGCACGCAGGGCGTTCTTCAGCACAGCGACGATGCGCACCTTGTGGCCGCGCAGGTAGGCGTGCTCGGTGCCGTCGTAGGTCGTCGTGGTGCCGAGCGTCGTCATCGCTCCTCCTTGGCGGCGGCGAGCCCCGCGCGGTACGCGGCCTCGAGCGCGGCCTTCACCGACCAGACCGCAACGTCGTGGAAGTCGAGCGAGTCGCTCTTGCGTGTCTCGAGCGTGTCGATGTGGAGCGTCGCCTTCGCGATGGCGGCGAGCAGCTCGTCGACCGTCGGCTCCTTCTTGCTGGCGCGCTTCCTGTTCGTGGTCTGCATCGTCGTCCTCCGCGTTGATCGCCTCGCCATACAGGCTTCCGGTCGCGCCCCCAGCAAGGTCATTCCGTGAAGAATCGACCTCGCTGGGAACCGCGCGCGGGCTCAACGCGTGGCCACGCTCCAAGCGGTCTTCGAGCCGTAGCGGAGCTGTTCGCCCTCGACGAGGAAGACGTCG
>JAMHXF010000083.1:0-200578 GCA_035910535.1 Archangium sp.
ACGCGCGTCGTAGAGCTCGGCCAGCTTGCGCAGTTGCGGGCCGCTCGCGCGCATGAAGAAGAACGCGTAGCGCACGCCCCGCTTCTTTGCCTGCCGCCGCACCTTGAAACTCATCAGCGCCAGCACGGGCTTGAGCAGGCGCTTCCCGAGCTGGTCTGCGAACGCGGGGTCGGGAGGGCCGACGACGCTGACCGCCAGCCCACCTGGTTTGAGCACGACGAGAGACTTCTCGAGGCTCTCTGCGCCGAGCGAGTCGAGCACGACGTCGTAGCCTGAGAGCACCTCTTCGAATCGTTGCTTCGTGTAGTCGATGACCTCATTGGCGCCGAGCGCGCGCAGCGTCTCCGCGTCGGCCTCACGCGCCGTCGTGGCGACGTACGCGCCGAGGTGCCGCGCGAGCTGAATCACCGTGGAGCCGAGGCCGCCCGCGCCCGCGTGTACGAGTACCCGTTGGCCGGGCTTCACCTGCGCCACTTCGACGAGCAGTTGCCACGCCGCGAGCCCGACCAGCGGCACCGCGGCCGCCTCCGCCATCGAGAGCGAGCGGGGCTTGAGTGCGACGTCTGTCTGGTCGACGGCGAGGTACTCGGCGAACGCGCCGATGTGGAGGTCGCGCGGCCGGGCGTAGACTTCGTCACCGGCCTGGAAGTCGCGGACCTCACCGCCGACGCGCGCCACGACACCGGCTACATCATGGCCGAGCACGAAGGGCGGCTTGTACTTGAGGAGCTGCTTGAACTCGCCGTTGCGCACCAGCTTGTCGAGCGGGTTGATGCTCGCGGCGTGGACACGCACGAGCAGCGCATGGGGGCCGATGTCCGGCTCGGCGACGTCGGCCGCGCGAAGCCCGTCTTCGCCGTACTTCGTGACGATGAAGGCCTTCATGCTTTCCGCCCGGTGAGCCCCACCTGGTCGAGACGGAGGTTGGAGCGGATGCCCGCGGAGACCATTCTGTCTGGCGCGAAACGCCGCAGCAGCGAGAGGCGGCGGGCGGCGCTGCCGGCGGTGTAGCGAGGCCTGGGGTTCGCGGCCTCGGCGGCCTTCAGCACGACCTCGGCCACCACCGTCGGCTCGTCGGAGTTCGTCATCGCCTTTTCGAACACGCGCTTGAGGTGCGCGCGGAGCTCGGCGTACTCCGCGAGCTTCGCGTCGGGCTCGAGGCTGTTCGCGTCGAGCTGGGTCTTCGTGAAGGCCGGCTCGATGATGGAGACTCGAATGCCCTGCGTGCGCAGCTCGTGGTCGAGCGCCTCCGAGTAGCCCTCCACCGCGTGTTTGCTGGCGACGTACAGCGCGACGTACGGCATCGGCACGCGCCCGAGAATCGAGCCGATGTTGAGAATTCGACCGCTGCCCCGGCTGCGCATGTGAGGCACCACCGCGCGCGTCATACGAACGAGGCCCAGGAAGTTCGTGTCGAAGATGGCCCGCGCCTGCGCGATGGAGCTCTCTTCGGCGCCGGCCGGCGCGATGCCGAAGCCGGCGTTGTTGACGAGGACGTCTATTCTCCCTTCGGCGCGCAGCACCCCTGCAACGGCCTCTTCGACCGAAGCGTCGTTGGTGACGTCGAGGTTCACGAGGTTGAACGTGCGCGCGCTTGAGGGGGCCGCGCGGCGGCTCGTTCCATAGACCCGGTAGCCGGCCGCCGAGAGGCGCGCGGCCGTCGCCTCACCGATGCCTGATGACGCCCCGGTGACGATGGCGACCTTGCGTGGAGCTCCTGGGTTCATGGGTTCTTTCCGTGGTGTGGGGTTCAGGCGATGGGGCGCGGCGGCGCGTTGCTGCGCCCGCGTTGTTTCGGGGGGAGGCCCTCGGGTTGGCTCACGGTGTCGAGCCGCGAGAGGTGCTCGTCAGAGAGCACCAGCGAGAGCGCGCCGAGGTTCTTCTCGAGCTGCGTGAGCGAGCGAGGCCCGATGATGGGCACGGCGCCGTGAGAGCCAGCCCAGGCGATGGCGACCTGGTCGGCGCTGGCGCCGAGCTCCCCGGCGATGGCGAGGACGGTGTCGAGCACCTGCGTGCGCTGCAGGGAGTTCTCGGGCTGAAACACCCGGCCGCCGAAGCCCTGGGCGCGACCCTTCTCTCCCTGTCGGTATTTGCCCGTCAGCATGCCGCCGCCCAGCGGAGACCAGGTGACGACACCGAGGCCGAGCGCGTGCGCCGCGGGGAGCAGCTCCGACTCCGGCGCGCGGTGTACGAGGCTGTGCTCGAACTGCACCGCGGCGATGGGCACCGTTCGACCGAGCTCGGCGAGGGTGACCGCGCGGGCGACGCGCCACGCAGCAAAGTTCGAGAGGCCCGCGTAGAGAATCTTGCCCGCCCGCGCGAGGTCGTCGAAGCCGCGAACCAGCTCCTCGGTCGGCGTGACGTGGTCCGGGTGGTGAACCCAGTAGAGGTCGATGCGATCTGTCTTCAGGCGACGGAGGCTCGCCTCCACCGAGGCGACCATCGCCTTGCGGCTGTTGCCGGTGACGAGCCGGTTCGCGTTGGGCACAGCGCCGTTGGTGAACTTGCTGGCCACCACGAAGTCTTCGCGGCGTCCCGCGAGGAGCGCCCCGAGGTGCTCCTCGGCCTGGCCGAACTGGTACACGTCGGCGGTGTCGATGAAGTTGCCGCCGGCTGCTGCGTAGGCCTCGAAGATGGCCTTGCTGTCGTCGGCTGTCGCGCCGTGGCCCCAGCCGGTGCCGAAGTTGCCCGTGCCGAGGGCCAGCGGTGAGACGCGCAGGCCCGTGCTTCCGAAGGTCGTGTCGTTCATGTGTTCCTCGTGGGGCGCGTCATGGCGAGGCCTCGAGCGCGCGGAGGAAGGCGCCGAGCTGCTCTGCGTAGAGTGAGGGCTGCCCCTGCGTGAAGTGACCGAAGGAGTGCGGGGTGCCCGGTTGAATGACGTATGTGCCGCGCGGCACGCGGCGCATGCTCTCTTCGAGTACGCCGAGCACGACGGGGTTGAACTCGTCGTCACCGAAGTTGAGCGCGAAGACCTGCGCGCGAATGCTCTCGAGCGCGGCCTGTGGGTCGTAGTCACCGGAGGCCTCGAGGGCGAAGAGGAGATCGTTGGCGTCCATTCGGGCGGCGGCGGCGATGGCGTCGCGCACGAATGCGTCGGCCGAAGCGCGGTCGCGCACGGTCTCGTGCAGGTGGGGCACTCCGTCGAGCAGCATGCGAAAGACGGGGAACGACTCTGTCCAGCCGCGAGGCGGCGCGGTGTAGTTGCCCTCTTTCCACGAGGGGTCGTTGCGAATCTGCAGGGCCACGAAGCGACGCCAGACGAGGTTCCGCCCGGAGATGGGCGCCGGGAGCGCCACGATGGGGATGATGGCGTCCATGAAGTCGGGGTAGCGCTCGGCCCACTGCCAGGCGTTCATGCCGCCCATCGACAAGCCGACGATGGCCCGGAGGTGCGTGAGGCCGAGCGCTTCGGTCACCGCGCGGTACTGCAGCGTGACCATGTCTTCGTAGCCGTACGCTGGAAACCGCGCGCGCAGCCCGTCGCTCGGCTTGCTCGAGCGGCCATGGCCGACCGAGTCGACGAAGACGAGGTAGTGGCGAGCCAGGTCGAGCGGTTTTCCCGGGCCATAGAGCGCGTCGACGAAGGGGCGACCCTGGAGCACGTCGCTGCTCGAGCCGGTCCAGTGGAGCAGCAGCACCGCGTTCTCGATGTTGCCGCGCGCGTCGCGCCGGGGCGTGCCCGCAGTCGAGTAGTGAATTCGAACCGTCGGCAACACCTTCCCGTCGCGGAAGCGCACGTCGTGGAACTCGACGTCGTGTTCTTCGAGCTCCATCACGCGCGCCGAGGTGAACGGCGCTGCGGTCGACAGGGCAGCAGGTGCCGCGCAGCCGAGCGCGCCGGCCAGCAGGGTCGTGGTGATAATGTGTATATGCACGTTTGTAGGTAAGGTCTTCACGGCGTTCCTTGTGGGCGGGGTTTTCAGCTCGCTGCGGTGATGGCGCGCGCGAGCTCGCGCCGGAGCGCCGCGGCTTCGTCGACGCCGAACGCGCGCTCAAACTTCTGCTGTGCGCGCAGCCACGCCTGGTGTGCGGCCTTCAGGGTGCTCATGCCTGTCTTCGTGAGGCGGAGTTGACGAACCCGCTGGTCACCGTCTGCGACCGCGACCGCGACCAGCCCGTCGCGTTCGAGCGGCTTCAAGTTGTGAGACAGCGTCGTCCGATCCATCACCAGCTCTTCGGCGAGCGTCTGCATCGTTGCGGGTTCAATCTGCGAGAGGCGCGCGAGCACCGAGAACTGCGTCGCGCGCAGCCCGGTGCCCGCCAGTGCGTTTTCGTACATCTGCGTGAGCTGACGCGCGGCCTGGCGCACCGCCAGGCAGTTGCAGATGACGTCGGGGCCGGGTCGCATGGTGTCTAAATGCGTGCATGTGCACTTTTCGTCAAGTGGAAGTGCCGCGGCGTGCGCGCGGGGCCGCGACTCCGTTAGAGAGGGAGCCATGTTTCTGAAGCGACGTGACGTATTGCTGGGCAGCGCGGCGTTGGCGTTCGGCTGCGCGAAGAAGTCGTCGACGACGGTCTCACGCGTGGTGACGCAGGTGGTGACGGCGCAGCCCACGAAAGACGGCGCCGGCGTGTCGTTGTCGCGCGCGCTGGGGCATCGGGGGCTCGACATGCTCGACCCGTTCTTGATGCTCGACCAGTTCCAGACAGACAACCCCAACGACTACCTCGCGGGGTTTCCAGACCACCCGCACCGCGGCTTCGAGACCGTGACGTACATGATTCACGGCGCCATGGAGCACCGCGACAACGTCGGCAATCAAGGGCGCCTCGGGCCCGGCGCCGCGCAGTGGATGACGGCGGGGCGCGGCATCATCCACTCCGAGATGCCGAAGCAGGAGAGCGGCCTCATGTGGGGTTTTCAGCTCTGGGTGAACCTGCCCGCGAGCCGAAAGATGATTCCCCCGCGCTACCAGGACATCCCGCCGGACCACATTCCCGAGCTCGAGCTCGAGAAGGGTCGCCTGCGCGTGGTCGCGGGCACGGCGAACGGAAAGACGGGGCCTGTCTCGGGCATCGACGTGGAGCCGACTTTTCTCGACGTGACGCTGCAGCCCGGCGCGAAGGAGACCATCGCGCTCCAGCAGGGGCACACGTCTTTCTTGTTCGTCACACAGGGCGCGATGAAGGCCGGCGGCACCGAAGTGCGCGCAGGGCAGCTCGCGGTGTTGTCGCCCGGTGAGGCGTTGTCGTTGGAGGGCGCCGATGGCCGCGCGCTGCTGCTCGCGGGTCGGCCGCTGGGTGAGCCCGTCGCGCGCCGCGGCCCGTTCGTGATGAACACCGACGCAGAGCTTCGTCAGGCCGTCGACGACTACCGCAGCGGCCGCCTCACGCAGGGCACCTGAGTCACTTCACGAGGTCCGTGGTGCGCGCTGAAAAACGCACCACAGCGTCACCCGCGACCACGGTGCGCAGCGTGCGCGTGGGTCTCTTCGCGGTGAAGACCTCGAGCGGCACGCCGTCGCGCAGCAGCTCATACGACGTGCCTTCGTGCAGGCCCTCGAGCACGACGTCGACGGTGACGGCGCCCGGCTGCTCTTCGGCGACGTCGAGGCGCACCGGCAGCGGTGAGGGCTCGTAGAACCCGCTCACCGAAAACGCGAAGAGCTCACCAGACTGGTTGAGCAGCGAATACCCGTGGCTCCCTTCGGCGCGCTGCAGGTCGGCCCAGTTCAAGGTGACCTGACCGTCTTCCAGGTTGGTGTTTACCGTGAGCCCCGCAGGCGTGAAGCCCACCGCGAGCACGAGATGGTCGACATGCCACTGCGGGTTCGTCGTGGGGACGAGCTTCAGGCCCAGCACCACGGGGTGCCCGCGTCGCAGCGCTTCGACCAACCACGGCAACAGGCGCGCAGGCTTCGACGAAGGGCCGCGCTCGAAGCGCATTCGCAGCGCGCGCAGCGCCGTCGGTATGTCGTGCTCCCACAGGTCGGGTGTCTTCGGCTGGCCCAGCGTGTTGGCGACCTGCTGCGGCACCCAGCCGCCGAAGTGACTCGCGGCCATCTGCAGGCTCGCTTCACCGCACCAGCCTTCTGCAGGCGCGGCGGCGTCCCACTGCCGGTCTGCGATGGGCAGGAGCACCGTGTCGGTCGGCGCGACGAAGTCTCTCGTGCAGCCGTTGAGCAGCAGCAGTGACAGGGCGAAGCGGCGCACGGCGCGCACGAAATCACATTCAACGCGCGCGTGAAGCGGAGGCATAGAGTCGGCGCCGTGAAAGCCATCAACTGCCCGCAGTGCGGCGCCCCGGCGAACGTCGAAGAGACGACGCAGCCGGTCTACACGTGCCCGTACTGCAACCGCTCGTTCGCCACTGGCAAGGCGCCGCCGGTGAAGAAGGCGCCCGCGCCACGGCCGCAGCAGGTCGTCGTGGTGCAGGCCCCGGTCAGCCCGCGCCGCAGCGGCGCCATCATCGGCTCGCTGGCGCTGCCGTTGGTCATCGCGGGCGTCGTCTTCTTCATGCTTCGTTCGAGTGGCGTGTCGATGCGGCTGCCCGGCCTCTCGTGGGACGGCAAGGAAGCGCTCGAGTGCGGCGCCAACGACAACATGACGATTGAAAACGTCACCGCCACGCTGCCGGGCACCGCGGTCATCGCGGGCGGCAACTGCCACCTCAAGTTCGTCAACTGTCACCTCAAGGCCGACACCGTGTTCGAGCTGAGCGGCAACGCGCAGGTGCGCCTCGAGGGCGGCAGCTTCGAAGGCGAGACGGTCATCGACGCTGGTGGCAACTCGGTGGTGCGCATCGCCGGCGCGACGGTGACGGGCAAACGCAAGCACAGCTCCAACGCGCGCATCGACGGCAAATAGCCGAACGATGCGGTATGGGCAGGTGACGATGCTGCTTGACCTCCACCGTCACCTCGAAGGTTCGCACAGCCCCGTCGCGTTGCTCGAGGTGGCGCGCGCCTTCGACATTCGTCACGCCAACTTCTTCGACGCGAGCACCGGGCAGTTCCGCACGCCCGAGGCGCTGACCTCGCAGCTGGTGATGGCGGGCCCGTCAGACGACGCCAACGTGTTCTACGCATGCATCGTGAAGGCCCGCGCCGCGTACGTCAGCGTGGAGGCCATTCGTGCGCTCTCGTTGCTCGCGTTTCGTGAAGCCGCTGAAGACACCGACGGCTTCGAGATGCGGCTGTCGTTGTTCTCGATGACGCGGACGTTGCTCGAGAACCAGCGCGGCGCCTGGCGCGACGTCGAGCCGGTGGTGTTCGCCGACCAATTCGCGCGCCCGATTCTGCTGGCCGTGGCCTCGGCGCGCGACGAAGTGCAGAAGGCCACCGGCAAGCCGATGGTGCTGCGCCTGGGGTTGTCGCGCACCTTCGAGAGCGCCCCGCACTACGACGCGCTCGCCGACATGGTGGCCGAACACACGAGCGCGCTGGTGGGCCTCGACGTGCTGGGCATCGTCACGGGCGCCGACACCGAGCCGTTGCCTCCCGGGCTGCTCAAGGTGCTGGAGCGCATGCGCAGGTCGCTGCCCGACCTCACGATTCATGCGGGAGAATTCGCAGGCCACGCGTCGGTCGACCGCACGTTGGCGCTCGCGCCGCGCGGCATTGGCCACGGCGTGCATTCGCTGCAGAGCCCCGCGACGCTCGAGCGCCTGGCGAAAGAAGGCGTGACGCTCGAGGTGTGCCCCACCAGCAACCGCCTGCTGATTCCTTCGGCGTTGCGCGCGCTCGGGGTGGCCATGCCGCTGCAAGCGTTGCAGCACGCGCACGTGCACTGCGTGTTGGGCAGCGACGACCCGACGCCCATGGGCACCTCGTTTCGCAAAGAAGTCGAGGTCGCGCGCAACGGCGGCGTCGACATGGTGCGGCTCGAGGCCGACATGATGCGCCGCTGGGCTGAAATCACCGCGCGTTGACTCAATAGCTGCGGCCCGGGCGCGGCGGCTCCGCGGTCGTGGGGTGCATGCCCGGGTCGTCGGGGATCAACGCCACCGACATCAAGCCGTTCGTCAGCACCTCGTGCGTGACCGACGTGAGCCGCCCCAGCAAGCCCCGATGCGGGTGCGTGCCCAGCACCATCATGTCCACCCGCTCGCGGGCCGCGAGGTCGAGCAGCAGCGCCCCGACGTGACCGCGCCCGACCTCGAGCTGCACGCGCGCCTGCACGTTCGACGGCATTCCCCGGAGCCCGGCCTGCGCGTCCTGAATCAGCCGCGCCGCCATCGACTCCTTCTCTTCGTCGCTCGGCGGGGTGCTGCGCCCGTGTCGCGCGGCCTCTTCATCGGGAGACCAGATGTGCGTCGCCAGCACCTCGAGCGCGCCGTAGCCCGCGAGCTTCGTCAACCAGTCGCGCGCCAACGCCGAGCTCCACGAGTGGTCGATGGCCAGCAGCACCTTGAGCGGCTGCCCACCGCTGGCCCACGGCTCGAAGGGCTTCGCGCTGCGCACCACGAGCACCGGCACCGACACGCCCTCGGCGATGCGGTCGACCGGCGTGGCGAAGAGCGAAGGGCGCGTGTGGCTGGTGTCGCCCACCACCAGCAGCTGCGCGGTGACGTCGGTGCACAGGCGGCCCAGCGCGCGCTCGAGCTGCCCGTGCAGCACCACCGTCTCGACCTCGAGACCCTGCTCCCGGAGCCCGCTCGCCTCGAGCGCCAGCGCGCTGTGCGTCGCCGTCTCTTTCTCGCCCTGTGCGCCGGGCAGCACGCTGGCGAGGTACAGGCGCTGCTTCGTGCGCCGCGCGAGCAAGGTGGCGACCTGCAGTGCATCGGTTGACGACGACGTGAAGTGCGTTGCGCAGACGATGGCCATGTGCGGCTCCTTGTTGAGGGGAACGCCACACGAAGCACGCATACGGCGGGCCGTCGCAACCGAGCGGTTTGACGCGTGTGGAGCCTGTGTGCGCTGCAGGGTTTGCGGCGCGCCGCGCACGATGCGCGCTGCGGTGAATTCGTGACGCGCGCGCGAAGAGCGGCGTAGTACATCGACGCGCATGAGCCGCATCGCCGTCATCATGGGCAGCGCGAGTGACTGGGACACCCTGCAGCACGCGGCCTCGACGCTCGACGACTTCAAGATTCCCTTCGAGGCGCGCGTCATCTCGGCGCACCGCACGCCGGAGTTGATGTTCGACTTCGCGCGGTCGGCCGCTGAAGACGGCTTCTCGGCCATCATCGCGGGCGCTGGTGGCGCCGCGCATCTCCCCGGCATGGTGGCCTCGCTCACGTCGCTGCCGGTGCTCGCCGTGCCGGTGCAGTCGAAGGCGCTCTCGGGCGTCGATTCGCTGCTCTCCATCGTGCAGATGCCGGCGGGCGTGCCCACGGCGACGTTCGCCATCGGCCAGGCCGGCGCGGTCAACGCGGCGCTCTTCGCGGTGCGCATGTTGGCAGTCAACGACGCGTCGCTGCGCGTGAAGCTCTCGGCGTTCCGCGAAGGGCAGGCGCAGAAGGCCCGCGCTTCTTCGTCGGAGCTCAAGTTGGCGGCGAAGGTCGTGAAGTTCGTCAGGCCGAAGAAGGCGAAGCGCTGACATGCCGACGGTGGGCATCCTCGGCGGTGGTCAGCTCGGGCTGATGCTCGCCGAGTCGCTCGACCGCCTGGGCCAGGGCGTGCTGGTGCTCGAGGCGAACCAGGACTCGCCCTGCGCGCAGCGTCGCTCGAACGTGGTGAACGTTTCGCACGCTGACTTCTTCGCGCGCGTCGACGTCGCCACCTTCGACTCCGAGAACACGCCGGCCGCGCCGCTCGTGCCGTTCGCCGACAAGCTGGTGCCTTCGCTGCGCGTGCTCGAAGTCACCCAGCACCGCGCGAAGGAAAAGACGTTTCTGCGCGACCACGGGTTTCGCACCGTCGACTTCCGCGTCATCGCGCCGGGTGAGGACGTGCCCGCCGCCGTGCGCGCGTTCGGGTTTCCCTGCATCGCCAAGTCGGTGCTCGGTGGCTACGACGGCAAGGGCCAGCTGCACATGCGCAGCGAGGCCGACCTCGCGCTGCTGCACGACGCGCCCGGCGGTTGGGTGCTCGAAGAGGTGCTGCAGCTCGACGTGGAGGTGAGCTGCATCGTGGCGCGCGACGCGCAGAGCTCGGTCACGTTCCCCGTGTTCGAGAACATTCACGCGCACCACGTGCTCGACTTCACCGTGCTGCCTGCGCGCGTCGAGCAACGCCTGCAGGACGAAGCGCGCCACATCGCCGACCGCATCGCGAAGGCGCTCGAGCTCGAAGGGCTGTTGACCGTCGAGTTCTTCGTCGGCGCCGGGCGCGACGGTGAGCGCCGCGTGTACGTCAATGAGCTGGCGCCGCGCGTCCACAACTCGGGGCACGTGACGCGGCAGGCCTGCACGGTGAGCCAGTTCGACGCGCTCGCGCGGTTGTTGGCGGGCATCCCCGTGGTGCAGCCCGAGGTGCATCGCGGCGCGTGGTGCATGGGGCAGCTCCTCGGAGACGTGTGGCTCGAGCAGGGCCGCGCCGGTGGCGAGCTCGACCTCGCGGCGTGGCGCGACTTCCCCGACGTGGTCGACGTGTACCTGTACGGAAAACGTGAGGCGCGGCGCGGCCGGAAAATGGGGCACTTCGTGGTGCACGCCGACACGCCCGAGCGCGCGCTGTACCGCGCCCGGCTGTTTCGTGAGGCGCTCTGTCGCCGGTGACGCGCCGTGGCTGACGCAACCCGAGAGCTGACCCGGCTGCTGGAGCGATGGCGCGCGGCGCGGCACATCAGCACCTCGGAGTTGATTCACCTCGTCGGTGGGCTGGTGCGCGTCGAGCTCTCGCCGCTGCCGAAGCGTGGGCAGAAGGCGGCGGTGCTCGAGTGGCTCGACGTCACGGCGCGTGAAGGCCCGGCGACGCTGAGCCTCCGCCTCGCGCAGCTCGAGCCGTTGCTCAGTGAGTGGTCGCCTGCGAGCAGCTGGCCGTTGTTCGAGGCCCTCGCGTCGCGCGCCGCCGACCCGCGCCTCGCCACGTTCGCCACGCGCCTGTTGGTGGGTGACGTGCGCCTCGCCTTCACCGACAAGCTGCGCCGGCGGCTGCTCAACTGCGTCGAGACGCACGGCGACCTCGGCCACTACCGCGCGCTGGAGGTCGGCTTTCGTACGCGCTTGCTCGACGACGGCCTAGTCGAACGTTTTCAGCGGCTGCTCAAGCACGGGCTCGCGGCGAAGGTCGACGGCCCGGAGCTCTCGCCCGAAGAGCGCGGCGCGCTCGCCTCGCAGGTGTGGGAGCCGGGCGCGCTGCCCGACGCGGGGCCTGACCTGCTCTCACTGGTCTACGAAGCGCCCAGCGAGCTCGGGCGCCGTCAGGTGCTCGCCGATTCGTTGCTCGAGAAGAACGACCCGCGCGGCGAGTTCATCGCGCTGCAGCTCGCGAAGACGAACGAGAAGCGGCAGACCACGCTGCTCAACAAGCACCGCAAGGCGTGGCTCGGGCCCTTCGCGAAGGTCGTCGACGACGCGAGCTTCGAAGACGGCTTCGTCACGCGCGTTCAGCTCAAGCACCTCACGCTGGCGCAGTTTCAGGTGCTGGCCACCGCGAAGGAGTGGGCCACCATCAAGCGTGTGCGCCACGGCGTGCCGAGGTTGGCGCGCACCATGACGAGCCTCGAAGACCCGGGGGTGGTTTCCGCGGAAACCTTGCGCGCGTACCTGCGCGACGGGCTCTCGCTGCCGATTTCGCGGCTGGTGGTCGACGAGGTGACGGAAGAGACGGTGGCGCAGCTCAAGTCGTTTCAGCGGCTCACCACGCTGTACGCGCGCGTCGACAACTCGCTGCGACGCACGGAGGCGCTGCTCGCGGCGAACTGGCCGGCGCTGGAGTCACTCACGGTGCTGAGCTCCCACTTCGACCACGGCGTCACGGCCTGGCTCGGCCACCGCGCGACGATGAAGCCGCACACCTTGACGTTGATGGCCGAGTCGTCGGGCGACGCGCTGGAGGTCATTCGGAAGGGCGAGGGCTTCGTGCTGCAGCTGCGCCACGTGGCGTCTTTGCTCGACCCGGTGCGGCTCTTGCGCACTGTGGCGAGAGTCATCAACGCGCGGCCCACGCGCATTCGCGCTCAATTCGTTCGGCCCGCGCGGGCGATTGAAGAAGCGGCGCTGCGGTCGCTCGCAGAGCCGCTCGGCATTCCTATTGACTGGATCCGCGGCGGTAAGTCGTAGCGGTCAGTTCGCCTGCAGCAGCCCCGCGCGCACGAGGTCGGCGCGCAGCTGCTCTGAAGGGCCGCCTTGCGCGGCGCGGCGCTCTTCACGCAGCTGTGTCATCGCCCGCTCCTGGTAGGCAATCCACGGCAGGCCGGGCTCTGCGGTCTCGAGGGCCTTGGCGCGCTCCATCACCTCTTCGTGCGAGAGGTTGTCGCCGTAGTTGCCGGTGTAGAGGTTGTTGCCTTCGTGGAAGACGCGCAGCGCGTCTTCGAGGTGGCCGCCGCGCGCGAGCTCGCCCAGCTCATCGCTGCTGAGGCCCGCGTCGGCCAGCAGGCGGGCATCAGAGCTCATCAGCTCGCCGGCTTGTTCGCGCGAGAGGTTGTGCGTGGCGGCGAGCGCGTCTTGCACGGCCGCGCGGTACTCGTTGTCGCCGGCGATTTGACGCGTGATGAACTTGCCGACGAGCGCCACGCCGCTCACCACGCCCGCGCCGATGGCGATGGGGCCCGACGAGACGACGGCCGTGACGGCCGCTGCGGTGCCCAGCACGCCGAAGCCCGCGGCGCCGAGGCTCGCCGGGTCGCCCGTGCGCATGAAGTCGCTCAGGTCTGCGCCCGCACCGATGGCGTTGCCCACCGCCGAGATGGCCGGTGTTTTCGAGACGAGGCCACCGAGGCCCAGCACCGCGCCGGCGTTGCGAATGACGTCTTCACCCGACGCGCCGCTGGCGAGGTCTTCACGCATGCCGGTGAGGGCGGCGCGCTCCACGACAGCGTCGGTGTGCTCGCGTGGAATGGTGGAGTCCGCACCCGCGCCGTACGCACCGGCGAGCTCTGCGGCCTGTCGGTACTCGCTGGAGTTCGCGAGCGTGTCGAGGCCCTGGAGGACCTTGAGTCGCGCGTTCGCGTTCATCAGCGTCATGCCGTCGGCGCGAACCAACGGCTCGGCGGCGCGCAGGCTGTCGGCGAGCGCCTTCGCGGTGGTGCTCTCGGCTTCGTAGGCGTCGCGATGCGTCGCTTGAAATTCAGCGCGGAAGCGCGCGGCCGCTTCGGGGTCACGCAGCGAGGGCTCGGTGCGGAGCGCGCGCTCGAGCTGCGCGTTCAACCTCGAGACTTCTTCTCGCGCGCCGACGTAGGCGTCGGTGGCCGCGCTGACCCGCTCGGTCGCCTCCAACATCGCTGGAGACGGCACGCGGTTGAGCTCGATGGGCCGCTCCTTTGCCACCTCGAAGGCGTCGGCGTTCTGCTTGGTGATGCGCGTTGCGGGCGCGCTCTCTCGTTGCGCCTCGGCTGCGCGCTGCGCCTCTGCCGCGCGTCGTGCGGCGGCTGCCCGTTGTGCTTCCGACTGCCCACTGGTTTCGCGGATTCCGCCCATGCGCAGGTCTTCGGCCCCAGCGGACGCAAAGTTGCCCCACTGCGGTGCCGCAAACTGCCTCAGGGCGCGCGCAAAGCCGCGTGATGGTGGTGCTTTGGCGAGGAAGGCCGGGTCTTTGCAATGACGCTCCGTCACCAAAGGAGCGCACCCATGAAACGACTCGAGACCCGTGTGGCACTGGTGACTGGCGCGGCTGGCGGTATCGGCCGGGCGATTGCGCTGCGGCTCGCCGCTGAAGGTGCGGCTGTGCTCGTCAGCGACATCGACGACGCGCGCGGCGCGCAGACCGTGGCGTTGATTGAAGAGGCGAAGGGCCGCGCAGACTTCGTGCATCACGACGTCTCGCTCGAGAGCGACTGGGACGTCGCGCTCAAGCAGGTCGAGCAGGAGTTCGGTGGCCTCGACGTGCTGGTGAACAACGCAGGCATCGGCGACCTCGGCGGCATCGAAGAGACGACCTACGAGCAGTACCGGAAGACCATCGCCATCACGCAGGACAGCGTGTTCCTCGGCATGAAGCTGGCGGCGAAGTTGCTCGCGAATTCAGGCCGGGCCAGGCGCGCGTCGGTCATCAACATCGCCTCGATTTTCGGCGCGAGCGGCGGCTTCGGGACGTCGACCGGGTACCACGCGGCCAAGGGCGCGGTGCGCTTGATGACCAAGAGCCTCGCGTTGCACTGGGCGATGCAGGGCGTACGCGTGAACTCCGTGCACCCCGGCTTCATCGACACGCCGAGCCTCGAGAACGCGAAGGGCACCGAGTTCGAGAAGGCGATGCTCGACGCCACGCCCATGGGTCGCCTGGGCACGCCTGAAGAGGTGGCCGCGATGGTGGCGTTTCTGGCCAGCGACGACGCGAGCTTCGTGACGGGCTCGGAGCTGTACGTCGACGGCGGCTACATGGCGCGGTGACGTCAGGTGTCGAGGCGCCGCTCGTCGTCGTCGCATGGATTCATTCTTCGACGACGTGCTGCGACTGTCGCCGCAGGTGGTGCTCTTCGAGCTCCAGAGACGGCTCGCGGCCCGCTTCCCCGGGCGGTACGTGCTGCACACGCGCAGCGAGCTGTTCGCGCACGACCGCTTCGCAGAAGAGAAGCAGGCCACGCTCGAAGTGCGCACCGAAGCAGGTCAGCACACGGAGCTCTGGCCTGAAGAAGACAGCGAGACCATCAGCACCGTGCTGCACCACCGCTGGGACGTGGTGACGTGGGAGGGGAATCGCTTCGAGGTGCTGACGATTGCCTTGCATCGTGCAAGTGACCTCGAGATTTCGAACTTCGTCGTCGGAGATGACCGGGAGAAGGTCGACCGTTTCTTTCGCGCCGTGTGTCGGTGGTGTGCGACCGCGCGCGGCGAAGTGCTGGTGTTCGAAGACGGTCGCTTCCGCCGCGACGAGCCGCTCTTCAAGCAGGTACAGAAGACGAGCTTCGACGACCTCGTGCTGCCGCCCGCCTTGAGCGAGGCGCTGCGTGCCGACGTGCGTCGCTTCGTGGGCGCGAAGGCGATGTACGAGCAGCACGGCGTGCCGTGGAAGCGCGGCCTGTTGCTGCTGGGCGCGCCGGGCAACGGAAAGACGCACGCGGTGCGGGCGCTGGTGCGCGAGACGAAGTGGCCCTGCGTGTACGTGAAGAGCTTTCGTGGTCGAAACAATGACGTGGAGGCGGGCATCACGCGGGTCTTCACCCGGGCGCGGCGCGCGGCGCCGTGCGTGGTGGTGCTCGAAGACCTCGACTGTCTGGCCAGCCCCGAGAATCGCAGCGTGCTGTTGAATGAGCTCGACGGCTTCGCGCAGAACGACGGGTTGCTCATCATCGCCACCACCAACCACCCCGAGAAGCTCGACCGCTCGTTGCTCGACCGACCCAGCCGCTTCGACCGCAAGTTCCAGTTCGCGTTGCCGGCTCCGCAAGAGCGTCAGCGCTACCTGCAGCGGTGGCGTGACGGGCTCGAGCCCTCGCTGCAGTTCAGTGACGAGGTGCTGGCGATGCTCGTCGAGAGCACGCACGGGTTCACCTTCGCGTACCTCAAGGAGCTGACGTTCGGCGCGATGATGGCGTTCATGGACGGCGCCCGTTCGATGAACGAGGTGGTGCTGGAGGTGCTGACGTCGCTCAAGAGCGAGATGACGAGCGCGCGAAAGTTGCTGCCGCCGCTGCCCGAGGCCGAGCGAAAAATCAGCCTGTCGATGTAGTCAGCCCGCGACGGGCGCGAACGCGATGACGCTGTAGGCAATCGACTCGCCGGAGCCGACGTTCACGTACGCGTGCTTCTGGTCGCCCCGGAAGACCACCACGTCGCCGGGGCTCAGGCGGTACGCCTGCCCGCCCACCATCAACTCCACCGCGCCGCGCTCGCACGTCAGGTACTCGCGCGTGCCTTCGGTGTGCGGCACGCCCGTGAGGCGACCGCCGGCGGGGAAGTGCATGCGCTCGAGGTCGAGCCCGGCGAGCGTCTCCGGCAACAACCGCCGCACCGACACCGCGCCGCGCGTGCGCGTCGGCAGCTCCTTCACGCGCACCACTTGAACGTCGTCACGACCTCGCGCGAGCAGCTCTTCCAGCCGCACCTGCAGCGCGTTTGCCGCCTTTATTAATACTGCCAGCGTCGGGTTCGCCGCGCCCGACTCGAGGTGTGTCCACGTCGCGCGGGGCACGCCGGCGAGCTTCGCCATTTGCGCCTGGCTCAGGCCCCGGCGCTCGCGGCAGTGCCGCACGTTCGAGCCCAGGTGTGCCGCTTCGTCGGAACTCATGGGTGAAATCATATGCCAATACATTGGCGGCTCTGACGACAGAATGGCGGGGTGAGCGCGTCGGGCCGTCGACCCTCAAGGAGGAACGCTCGAAGTGGCGCTGCAGACCAAGTGTTCGACGCGGCAACTGTGCAACTGCAGGCATCGCTGACGCGCGGCCGTGGGTGGCCGCACAATTCGGGCGCTGTCATGCCCCTATGCAACAACTTCGTGACATGACGCGGCGGGCCACCAGCCAACACCTTCGCCCACACGAGAACGGTGGCCTGGCGCTGCTGTGGCACCGTGCGACGCGCTGAACAAACAAAAGACGCGACGCTTCAAACGGGTACACTTCCGCTCCGGTAACGGGTGGGAAACACGTCCTTCATCGCGCCGAGCTCACCGCTCGACCGTCGGCACCTGGGCAAGTACGAGGTGCTCTGCCGCCTTTCGACTGGCGGCATGAGCGCCATCTATCTGGCCCATCAAACCGGGCTCGCCGGCTTCAAGAAGCTGGTGGTGCTCAAGACGATTCTTCCCGACATCGGCGGTGAAGAAGACTTCGTGGGCATGTTCCTTGAAGAGGCGCGCATCACCGCCGTCTTCAACCACCCCAACATCGCGCAGGTCTTCGAGCTCGACACCGACGACGGTCAGCTCTTCATGGCCATGGAGTTCGTGCAGGGCTGCACGCTCGTGGAGATGGCGCGCGCGTGTCGCCAGGCGAAAGAGTCGATTCCCATTGGCCTGACGCTGGCCACCGTTCGCGACACCGCGTTGGCGCTGCACTACGCGCACAACTTCACCGACGCGCGCGGCCGCAAACAAATCGTCATTCACCGTGACGTGGCCGAGAAGAACATCATGGTGACGTACGAAGGCGTCACCAAGCTGCTCGACTTCGGCATCGCCAAGGCGCTCGGGCGCGGCGGTGCGACGAGCGTCGGCATGGTGAAGGGCACCTCGGGCTACATGTCTCCCGAACAGATTCGTGGCGAGCCGCTCGACCCGCGCTCAGACATCTTCGCGCTCGGCGTGGTGCTGCATGAGTGCCTCACCGGGCTGCGGCTCTTTCACGGCAAGACGCCCGAAGAGGGGATGATGGCCGCGCTGCGCGAAGAGGTGCAGCCGCCCTCGAAGTGGAACAAGGAGGTCAGCCCGGAGCTCGACGCGGTGGTGCTGCGCGCGCTGCAGCGCGACCGTGAACGCCGCTTCGGTACGGCGCTCGAGTTCGCGCGCGCGTTGGAGCGGTCGGTGGCGCCGGGCTCCATCTGGCACCCGGAGCAGTGCGGTGAGGTCGTCACCCGCCACTTCGCCGACCGTCGTGTCGAGACGCGGCGGTTGCTCGAGTCAGCCGAGTTCGGCGCCGAGAACACCGGCGAAATCCGGGTGCAGAGCGTGATGGCCCAGGTGCGCGCGTCGGCCAACGAGCCGCGCCCGTCCATCGAGAGCACGCGCAAGCCGTCGCTCATTTCGGCGCCGCGCCCGCAGCTGCAGCGCGAGTCAGAAGAGTTCACGCGCCCAGGCGTGATGCCGGGGCAGCTCGGCTCGACGTTGCCCTCGGTGGACCCGGTGACGTCGCCGGCGCGGCCCAAGGCGCTGCGACCCAGCACGCCGCCGGTGCCGCAGCCGGTGCACCGCAGTTACGACGACGACGAAGAAGACGAAGAGCGCAGCAAGACGATTCCCGCCTCCGAGTTGAACGCCGAAATCCGCAACCTGCGCGCGGCGCACAACCGAAAGAATCAGGTGACGACGACGTCTCCGCCGGTGCCCACCGACCCGCCGCGTGAGCGCCTGCCGGAGCCGCCGCGCTCGATGACGGGCGAGACGCTCAGCATCACCAACAAGGCCGACCCGCGCGACTGGGACGACGACGACGGCGGCAAGACGGCCATCGCGCAGCCCAACGAAATGCCGCACCTGATGGCGCCGCGAAAGCGCCCGGTGCCGCAGCCGGTGCGCACGCAGGCCGACGAAGAATCGGCCAGTCAGTACGCCGACTCGATGGTCGACCTGCCGGAGGTTCCGCAGCGTCGTACGGCGCTCGTGGTGGTGTTGCTGGTGTTGTTCGCGCTCGCGGTCGGCGGGTTGCTGGTGCTGCTCGACGTCATCCCGCTCGGTAAGCCGCAGCCTGTCGGGGTGCGGCCGGTGCCCGTCGACGTGCGCGTGAGTTGATCAGCGGCTGCGCTTTCCGTCGCCGAAGTTGAAGCCGAGGCTCTCCGCGAGCGCGACGGCCGTCTCGACCTCAATGCGCGTCTCTTTGACCTTGTTGCGCGCCGGGTCGAGGAAGAGCCCCGTGGTGCCGCGGAACTCGGTGCGCGTGAGCGTGCAGCCGCGGAAGTTGCTCGCAGACAAGTCAGTCGCGCCGAAGTCGGCGTCAGTCAAATCGCACTCGAAGAAGTTCACCTCGCGCGCCTGGCAGTGGGTGAAGCGCGCCTTGCGCAGGCTCTGCCCGGTGAAAGACACGTAGCGCAGGTTGCACTCGTTGAAGTGCACGTCGGGGTTCGACGAGACGCCCGAGAAGTCGACGCCCATCACCTTGCAGCCCTCGAAGCGCACGCCGCGCAGCCCGAGCTGAGAGACCACCGCGCGCGTCAGGTCGCACTGTCGAAACGTGCAGTCTTCGAGCGTCGAGCGTTTCCAGCGGCTCTCTTGCAGTGAGCAGTTCTCGAACGTGCAGCGGAAGAACTGCTTCTCCGACAGGTCGGCGGCGGTCAGCGCGAGGCCGGTGAAGGTCTCGTTTTCAAAGGTGTCGCGGGCATCGAATGGCGAAGCGGTCACGCGCGGCTTTTCGCGCCTTTGTCGATTCTGAAACAAGCTTGTGCGTCACGTGCAGCTGTGGGCCACTTCGCGCCCATGCGACCGATGACTGCCGAAGAGGCGACCGCGCAGACCCAGCGGCTTCCCGACGTGGCGACCGACTTCGTTCGCCTCGGGCCGGACATTCCTGTGCATGACGGCCCGTTGACCGTCGAGACCCTTGCCGGCGGCCGTGTGCTCGGTGACCTGACGTGCACCGACCTGCTCGAAATCGCCGAGGGCGAGCTGCTGTTCGTCACCGGCAACCTCACCGCGAAGAACATCATCGCTGGGGGCACCGTCGTCGTGCTGGGCAAGCTTGAGGCGCTCGACATTGTCGGTGACTCTTCTTCGAACGACATCTTCGTGTGCGGCGGCAATGCGAAGGTGCGCAGCGTCATCGAGAAGGGTCATCAGTTCGAATTTGAAGGCACGCTGACCGCCGAGCTCGCGGCCTCACTTTCGAACGTGCTCAACGCGAAGAACGTCGTCGCCGCACACGACTTCACGCGCTCGATGCCCGACGCCAAACGTCACGAGTTGCTCGTGCCGGAGGTCTTCGACGCCGAGGGCAACGTGACCTTGCGACTGCTCTTCGCGCGACTCCATGCGGGCCTGCCGGTGTTGAAGGCTTCCGCGCCCTGAGTCGCTGACGTACAAGCCGCAGCACCGACGGTGGCCCATGGTGGGCTCATTCAGGGAAGCCGGTGTGATTCCGGCGCGGTCGCGCCACTGTGACCGGGGAAACCCGGGAGCCAGAGACCTGCCCGTCGGTGTGTCCTCGGTCAGCGAGGCACTCTTCGCTCTCTCTCTTCGCGAAAAGAGAGACGAGGGCACGCCGTGTTGGCTTCGTTTCTTCTGCTCGCGCTTGGGGTCGCCGACGCCGGCGTGACGGAGCTGCCTGCCGTCGACGTGCCGCTGCCTCCGGAAGAAGTCACGCCGCTGCCGACCTCACCGGTGCTTCGCGACGCCACCGCTACGCTCACCACGCGTGACGCGAAAGACGCGCGCGCCGAAGCGAAAGACGCCGCCGAGCTCGTCAACACCACGCCCGGCGTCGTGGTGCAGGACTCTGGTGGTGCGGGCCAACGCAAGACGCTCTCGGTACGCGGCGCGGCGTCGAACGCGGTGCTGGTGTTGCTCGACGGCGTGCCGCTCGCGACGCCCGGCGCGGCGATGGACTTGTCACGAATTCCCACCGCGGCCCTCGAGCGCATCGAGCTGCTGCGCGGCGGCGCGTCGGCCCGCTACGGCCCCGGCGCGATGGGCGGCGTCGTCAACCTCGTCACGCGTTCACCGCAAGGCCCGCTGCGAATCTTCGCCGACGTCACGCAAGGCAGCTTCGTCACCACGCAGCTGTCGGCCGGCGCGACGTCGTCACTCTTCGGCGGTGAAGGGCTCGTCTTGCTGCACGGGCTGCGCAGCGAAGGCACGTTCGACTTCCGCTACGACGACCAGCCTGCGTTGCCCGGCAACCCACCCATCGTCCTGCGTCGCGAGAACAACGGCACGCTGCAGGGCGGTGGACTGCTCCGCTACCGACGTCGCTTCGGCGCCACGCAGCTCGACGTCATGACTGAAGGCACCGGCGAGTCGCGCGGCCTCGCGGGCACGGTGCAAAACCCCACCCCGACGGCGTCGCAGAGCACCGGGCGCGGCACGGTGTCGGTGCGCACGCAGACCGGCTTCGACGCGGGCGGCACGTTGTCGACGCTCGCGTGGGGCCGCCTCGACGACACGACGTTGAGCGGCTCGTTCTTCGGAAGCGGCGTGTACCGCCAGCTCGAGACGGCCGCAGGCGGCGAGGTCGTCTATTCACACCTCGTGGGCCGCCATGGGCTCACGGGGCTCATCAACGGCGGCGTCGACAGCCTCACGGAGCCCAGCGGCCGAAACCCCACCTGGGGCCGCCTGGGAGCCCTGGTGGCCGACGACGTGCTCTTCTTCGACGGCGCGTGGGTCGTCAGCGGCAGCGTGCGCGTCGACGTCGCGGGCCCGTTCTTCACCTTCTCACCGAAGCTGGGCACCACCGTCGAGCTGCCGCTCGGTTTTTCGCTGCGCGCGAACGCCGGGCAGGCGAGCCGGCCGCCGTCGTTTCAGGAGCTCTACCTCGTGCAGGGCACGCTGCTGCCCAACGCCGCGCTGCGCCCGGAGCGTGCGTTGACGGGTGACGTCGGCGCGCAGTGGACGCACGAGAAGGCGCGCGTGTCGGCGACGGGCTTCTATTCGCTCTACGAAGACCTCATTTCCTACGAGTACTACCCGCCGAACCTCGCGCGGCCGTACAACTTCGCGGCGGCGTCGGTGGCGGGCCTCGAGGTCGAAGCGCGCGCCACCCCGTGGGACTGGCTGGAGGCGAGCGCCAGCTACACGTGGATGCACACGCAGAACCTCCGCGATGACCCGCGGTACTACTTGAAGGCGCTGCCATTTCGCCCCGCACACCGGCTGTATGCGCGCGTCGCCGGTGGCCCGTGGTTCTTGAAGGCGCGCGCCGAGCTCGCCTTTCAGTCGGCGCAGTTCACCAACCGCACGCAGACGCTCTTCGTGCCGGAGCGCGCGTTGGTAAACGTGGGCCTCACCGTGATGCCGTGGCGCGACCCGCAGGTGACGCTGAGCGCAGAGCTGAAGAATCTGCTCGACGTACAGACGTGGGACTACGACGGCTACCCGCTCCCGCCGCGCGCGTTCTTCGTGACGTTGGGCTTCGCGTGGGAGCCCAAGCCTTCTCGTGACTCGGTGAAACCGACGCGGTAACGCGTATTGCTGTGGAGACTTCGATGATGCGGTTTGCGTGTGTGGCAGTGCTGGCGGTGGTGACGTTGACGGCGTGCCCTCCAACGGGCGTGGTGTGCAAGCCGGGCACGTTGCCGTGCGGCGTGGGTTGCATCGACCCGCTCGCCGACCGTCGTAACTGCGGTGCGTGCGAGAACGCGTGCGTCGGCCAGCAAGACTGTTCACCAGACAACGGCGGCAGCTGTGTGTGTCGCCCCGGCACTTCGTTGTGCAGCGGCGTGTGCGTCGTCACCGACTACGACGTCGGGAACTGCGGCGGCTGTGGCGTCGCGTGCGCGGCGGGCCAGGTGTGTGACCAGGGTGCGTGCGGCGAGAGCTGCGGCGCCGGCAAGACGCGCTGCGGGCTCTCGTGTGTCGACGTGACGAATGACCTGTCGAACTGCGGCGCGTGTGGCGCGGTGTGCGAGCAGGGTCAGCAGTGCCTGGCCGGCGTGTGTGACTTCCCCTCGGTCGCGGCCTGTTACTGGAGCGGCCAGCTGGTGGGCTTCGACCCTTCGACTGGCACGCGCGGCCCGCGCTCCGACGTGGGCAGCAACCCCGGCGCGTTGGCGCGCGTGGGAAACACGGTGTTGGCGGTCGACGGCACCGACAACCGGCTGTACTCGGCGGTGCCTGCCAGCGGAGGCGCGTACGCGCAGACCTCGCGCGTCACGGCGACGGGCAACGTGCCCAACCAGGTGCTGGTCGACCTGCCGTACGTGTACGTGGTGAACGCGGGCTCGGGCACGTTGCAGGTGTTGAAGCAGGGCGTCGACGCAGGCGTGACGGAGCTGAGCGAAGGCGTGGCGACGTCGTTGCTGCTGGGCACCGTCGCGGAGCTGCCGCTGGGCATGAATACGTTCCCGCAGGGCGTGGTGAAGGTGGGCACGACGTTGTGGGTGCCGCTGTACGGCGGTTACGGCGCGGGCCCGGCCGACGCGGGGCAGGAAATGCAGTTGGTCAACGTGAGCAACCCCGACGTGCCGACGCTCGAAGGCCGCGTGTCGCTCAAGGGGTTGGACTTGAAGCCCTTCGACGGCGGCGCGCCGGTGGCGCGGCCCTGGTCGGTGACGGCGCTCGGCGGCGAGGTCTACGTGGCGCTGAGCAACTTGAACCCCGACACCTACGCGCCGGAGGGCCCGGGGTTGTTGGCGCGCGTGAACCCGGCTGACGGTGGGGGCGTGGAGCTCATCGACCTCGGTGGTGACGAGTGCCTCAACCCGCAGTGGGTGACGGCGGTGGGTGAGTCGCTCGCGGTCTCGTGTGGTGGCCGGGTGACGTACGACACGAACATGGTCGCCGAGGCGGTCGCGGCGTCGGGTGTGGTGCTGGTGCACGGTGGCGTGCGCACGGCGAGCTGGAGCGCGGCGTCGTGCGTGGGCGCCGATGCGGGCACGTGCAAGCTGCTGTTCCCCGGGCGCGTGACGGCGTCGGGCACGAAGCTGTTGCTCTCTGACCAGAACGGCGGCCGCGTGGTGGTGCTCGAGGCCGGTGACGGCGGCTTGAGTGAAGTGCGCGGCGTGGCCAACGCGCTCGACCTCTGCCCGCTGAGCAGCTCGGGCGTGGCGAACGTTTCTGACATCGTGAGTCGCTGAATATGAGAACGCTCATTCTTTCGTCGCTGTTGTTGGTGGGCTGCGCAAAGTCGCCCGAGCCGCAGCGCATCGCGGTGGTCGACGTTCAGCGCGCGGTCGCCGAGTCGAAGCAGGGCCTCGAGGCGCGGGAGCGGCTCAAGGCGCGCTTCGATGCGAGTCAGGCGCGGCTCGATGCGCGTCAGGCGGAGCTCAAGGCAGAGATGAGCGACGTCACGAAGCGTGAAGCAGTCACCGCGCAGTTGCTCGAGTTGCAGAAGCAGTTCGAGACCGCGCAGCAGGAGCTCAAAGATCTCGAGCGCGCTGAAATTGCGCCGCTGATGAATCAGCTCGGTGTGCAGATTTCCGCGCTCGCGGCTGAACGCAAACTCGACGCGGTGCTCGACGTGCAAGCCGTGCCGTGGGCCAGGCCGGAGCTCGATGTCACCTCCGAGCTTGTGCGCCGCCTCGACGAGACCGTGCAGAAGTGACCCGCGCGGCGCGTGACCGGCTTCGTTCCCAACCGCGTCGATGGTCGAGGTCGGCGGCGTGGCGTCGTCGCTGAGCCTGTTCATCAACGGGTGGATGTGGTCGCTGGTGTTCCTCGGCACCGCGCGGCCGCCGCGTCACTGCACCTCGTCTTCGAGGTGAAGGCGTTCGACGCGTCGAAGCGCTGCCCGTGGGTGCTCCCGGATGAGCCGAGCCGGTGAGGCCTCGCCGCGTCGCTGTGAACCCCGTAAGAGCCAGCGCATGTTGAACTCGCTGTTGCTCCTCGCGCTCGCTGCGTCGCCCTCCGTGCAGTGGCTCGGCCCCGTGCCGCCGACGCCCGCGACGCGCGTCATCACGCTGGCGCCTTCGCTGACCGAGACCGTGCTCGCGCTGGGAGGAAAGGCTGCGTTGGTCGGCGTCTCCCGCTTCTGCCTCTTCCCCGAAACGGAGCAGCTCCCGAAGGCCGGAGGCTTCAACGACCTCTCCGTCGAGACCATCATCTCGCTCAAGCCGCAGCTCGTCGTCGTGCAGAAATCACCGGGCAACCAGAAGGCCGTCGAGACGCTCGCGCGCCTCGGCGTTTCCGTGCTCGCGCTGCCGTTGACGACCATCGACGACGTCACCGTCGCCACCAAAGAGCTCGGTCGCGCGCTGGGCCGCGACGCCGACGCGACGCGCCTCAACGACGAGCTCGCAGCGGCCCGGGCGAAGGCGCGCACCGGTGTCATCAAGAAGAAGAAGCGCGTGCTCTTCGTGTACGGGTTTTCTCCGCTCGTCGTCGCCGGGCCCGGCAGCTTCGCCCACGAGCTGCTCGAGGACTGTGGCGCCGAGAACGTCGCCAGGAAGGCCCCGACGGCCTACCCGACGTACTCACTCGAGAAGGCGTTGATGCTCGTGCCCGACGTCGTCGTCGACGCGTCTGACGTGCGTGAAGGCCGCGAGGCCATCGAGTCGTTGGCGCCCATGAAGAAGGCCACCTGGGTCGCGCTGCCGACGAAAGACCTGCTGCACCCGGGCCCGGCGCTCGCGCGCGCGCTGCCGTCACTGTGCGAGCTGGTGCGATGAGCCGCGCGCGTGGACGGTGAACAAGCCGGGTCGCTCGTGCAGCCGCGCACCCGTCGACGACGAAGTTCCCGAGCAGCGCATGGTCGTGACCGCCGAATGACGTTGTTGTTCTTCAACGCGATTGCTGGGCACGCCGCGCGCGTTGGTGGTGCCCAACCAGTTTCACGCGCTCGACGCCGCGGCCTTCGTCGAGAAGCTGCAGGTCGACGCCTTCTCGACGCGTGAGGTCGCGCACGGCTGTCGCCAACATGCCGCACGCGCGGGGGCTCATCGGCCTGCTGCTGCGCCTGCTCCGCTTCACCGGGCCTCAGCCGCGCCTGTCGTTTCCCGTGCGGCGCCGCGTGGGCGCGTTGCTCGAGCGCTTCGCTGGCTTGCCGTTGACGCGTGCTGACTCCGTCGCACGGCGAGGTCTTCACCGGTGACGCTGCATTGATCAGCTTCGCCACGCGCCACCTGTCGTTTTAGCGAATTCAACCGAGCGCCGATTCAGGGTAGGGGAACTCCGTGTCGCTCGTGCTCGTGCTCGCGCTGCCGTTTGTTGCCTCGGCGCTCGCGACACTCCTGCCAGCAACGGGTCGGAATCGCGCGGCGCTGCTCGCGGGAGCAGCTGCGCTCAGCTCACTTGCGGGCCTCGCGCTCTACTGGCCGAAGGTGGTGGCCGGCGAGGTCGTCGTCGAGCGGATGTTGTGGGTGCCCGCGCTCGGGCTGAACCTCACGCTGCGCCTCGACGGCTTCGCGTGGGCGATTTCGATGCTCGTGCTCGGCATCGGCGCGTTGGTGGTGCTCTACACGCGCTACTACCTGTCGGCGACCGACTCGGTGCCGCGCTTCTTCGCGTTCTTCCTCGCCTTCATGGGCGCGATGACCGGCGTGGTGCTCGCGGGCAACCTGTTGCAGCTGGTGTTCTTCTGGGAGCTCACCTCTCTCTTCTCGTTCCTCCTCATCGGCTACTGGTACCAGCGCAAAGACGCCCAGCGCGGCGCACGGCTGGCGCTGACGATTACCGGCGTCGGAGGCCTGTGCCTGCTCGCCGGCGTGCTCGTCATCGGCCACATCGTCGGCAGCTACGAGCTCGACGTGGTGCTCACGAAGGGCGACCTCGTCCGCTCGCACCCGCTGTACCTCGCGGCGCTCACGCTGGTCCTGCTCGGCGCGTTCACCAAGAGCGCGCAGTTTCCGTTTCACTTCTGGCTGCCCAGGGCGATGGCCGCGCCGACGCCGGTCTCGGTCTACCTGCACTCCGCGACCATGGTGAAGGCGGGCGTGTTCCTGCTCGCGCGGCTCTGGCCGGTGCTGTCGGGAACCGAGGTGTGGTTCTGGGTGGTGAGCTCCGTCGGCGTCGTCACCCTGCTGCTCGGCGCGTACCTCGCGTTGTTTCAGCACGACCTCAAGGCGGTGCTCGCGTACTCGACCATCTCGCACCTCGGGCTCATCACGCTGCTGCTCGGGCTCGACAGCCCGCTGGGCGCGGTGGCGGCCGTCTTTCACTTGATGAACCACGCGGCCTTCAAGGCCTCGCTCTTCATGAGCGTCGGCATCATCGACCACGAGACCGGCACGCGTGACCTGCGGAAGCTCTCGGGGTTGCTCCGCTTCATGCCCATCACCGCGACGCTCGCGATGGTGGCCAGCGCGGCGATGGCCGGCGTGCCGCTGATGAACGGCTTCCTCTCGAAAGAGATGTTCTTCGCCGAGACGCTCTTCATCACCCGCAGCCCCATCGTCGAGTGGACGTTGCCCGCGCTCGCCGCGCTCGCCGGCATGGGCAGCGTCGCGTACTCGCTGCGGTTGTGCGTGGAGGTCTTCTTCGGCCCGCCCGCGAAAGACCTGCCGCACCGCCCCGGTGAGCCGCCGTTCTTCATGCGCGCGCCGGTGGGCTTGCTGGTGCTGCTGTGCGTGGTGGTCGGCGTCGCACCACAACAGACCGTCGGCACGCTGCTCGAGGTCGCCGCGCGACCCGTGGTGGGCGGCACGCTCCCGGAATACAGCCTCGCGGTGTGGCACGGCTTCAACCGGCCGCTCGTCATGAGCATCGTGGCGCTCATCGGCGGCACGCTCGGCTTCCGGTGGTTGCGCACGAAGGACCTCCGCGCTCCGTTGAATGGTGCGTTCGACGGCAAGCGGCGCTTCGAGCAGGGCGTCGCGGCCCTCACGTGGTTCGCCCGTGAGACGCGCAAGACGCTGCTCCGCGCTGGCCTGCAGGGCCAGTTGTTCTGGATGGTGGCCGTCGTCGTCGGCATCGGCCTGCTCGCGCCGGGCGTCATCTCGGCGGGCACGCGCGACACGTTGCCGCTCTCGCCGGGCTTCGGCGCGCTGTGGCTCGTGGGTGGCACCGCTGCGCTCGGCGCGGCGTGGCAGGCCAAGTACCACCGCCTCGCAGCGCTGATGTTGGCGGGCGTCGCGGGCGTGGCGAGCGTCGTCACGTTCAGCTGGTTCTCGGCGCCCGACCTCGCGTTGACGCAGCTGGTGGTTGAGGTCGTCAACGTCGTGCTGGTGCTGCTGGGCTTGCGGTGGTTGCCGGCGCTGGGCGCGAAGCACGGGGTCTTCACGCCTCGAACGCGCAGCGAGATGCGCGTGCGGCGCGGCAGAGACCTGGTGGTCGCCATCGCCGGAGGCACGAGCATCGCGCTGGTGGCCTGGGCGTTGATGACGCGGCCCGCACCGACTGGCATCGCGAACTTCTTCCTCGAGCGCGCGCTGCCAGAGGGCGGCGGCCGCAACGTGGTGAACGTGATTCTCGTCGACTTCCGCGGCTTCGACACCTTCGGCGAAGGCGTGGTGTTGGCGCTGGTGGCGTTGACGGTCTACGCGCTGCTGCGGCGCTTCCGCCCTGCGAGCGCGACGTTGAAGATCCCCGTGCAGCAACGCGCGCTGGCTCAAGATCTACAGACCGACCTCGTAAACCCGCGCCACGCGCGCGACACGGCGATTGGCTACCTGATGGTGCCCGCTGTGCTGGTGCGCCTGCTGCTGCCCGCGTCGTTGATGATTGCCGCGTACCTGTTTCTGCGCGGTCACCACGAGCCCGGCGGCGGCTTCGTCGCGGGCCTCACCATCTCCATCGGTCTGCTCATTCAGTACATCGTCTCCGGTACGGAGTGGACGGAGCAGAACCTCCGCATCAACCCGCGCATGCTCATCGTGGTGGGCCTGCTGCTGGTGTTGGGTACGGCGGCGGCGCCGCTGGTGCTCGGGCGCGCGTGGCTGACGGCGGGCGGGTGGCACGGCGTGCTGCCGGTGGTGGGCGAGGTTCACCTGAGCTCGGTCATCGCGTTCGACCTCGGCGTCTTCACGCTCGTGGTGGGCGCGACGCTGCTCATCCTCACCAGCATCGCGCACCAGTCGGTGCGAGCCGACCGCGAGACGAGGAGCGACGACTGATGGAACTCGTACTCTCGCTGGCGATTGGTGTGTTGGCGGGCTCCGGCATCTGGCTGCTGCTGAGGCCGCGCACCTTTCAGGTCATCATCGGGCTGTCGTTGATGAGCTACGCGGTGAACCTGTTCATCTTCAGCTCGGGGCGGCTGGCCATCGACCGCGAGCCGATTCTGGCCGACGGCGTGCCGACGACGCTCGAGCGCTATGCCGACCCGGTGCCACAGTCGTTGGTGCTGACGGCCATCGTCATCGGGTTCGCGATGACAGCGTTGTTCCTCGTGGTGCTGCTCGCCGCGCGCGGCCTGGCGCACACCGACCACGTCGACGGTGCCGAATGAACGCGCTGCACCTCGTGATGGCGCCCATCGGCGTGCCCATGCTGTTCGCCGCGCTGATGCTGTTGGTGCCCGACTCGCTGCGGCGCGTGCGGCTGCTGCTCAACGTCGGCTCGATGACGCTGGTGTTCGGCGTAGCCATCACGCTGTTGCTGCACGTCCACGCGACGGGGCCCCTGGTGTACCGGCTGGGCTCGTGGCCCGCGCCGTTCGCCATCGTGTTGGTGGTCGACCGGCTCGCCGCGTTGATGGTGGGGCTCGCGGCGTTGGTGGGCCTGTGCGCGATGATTTTTTCGGTCTCTCGCTGGAGCCGCGCCGGCGTGCACTTCAACGCGCTCGCGCAGCTGCAGTTGATGGGGCTGTGTGGCGCGTTCCTCACCGGAGACCTCTTCAACCTCTTCGTCTTCTTCGAGATTCTGCTCGCGGCGTCGTACGGGTTGTTGCTGCACGGCTCGGGGCGTTCCCGCGTGGTGGCGGGCCTGCACTACGTCGCGGTGAACCTCGGCGCGTCGTCGCTGTTCCTGATTGGCGTGGCGGTCTTGTACGGCGTCACCGGCACGCTGAACCTCGCCGACCTGGCGACGCGCGTGGCTGTCATTTCTCCCGACGACACGGGGCTGCTCTGGGTGGGCGTCGGCACGCTGGGCACGGCTTTTCTGCTCAAGGCCGGCATGTGGCCACTGAACCTGTGGCTCTCCCCGGCGTACACGGCGGCGACGGCGCCCTCGGCGGCGTTCTTCTCGGTGCTGACGAAGGTGGGCGTCTACGCGCTGCTGCGCACGTGGACGTTGGTGTTGCCCGGAGGTGACGGCGGCGGCGTGCTGCTCTTGTTTGGGCTCGTCACCGCGGTGTTGGCGGCCATCGGCATGTTGGGCTCGCAGCGCCTGGGGCCGCTCGTTTCTTTCAGCCTCATTGCGTCGGCGGGCACGCTCGTCGCGGCGATTGGGCTGGGAGACCCGCGGCTCACCGGCGGCGCGCTCTTCTATTTGTTCAGCTCCACGCTGACGGCGTGCGCGCTGTTCTTGTTGGTCGACCTCATCGAGCGCTGGCGAAACCTCAACGTCACCATGGACGACTGGGCCCCATTCCTGACGGCGAGCCTCACAGAAGACCGCTTCAACCTCGACGACGAGCAGCAGGTGCTCTTCAGCCGCCCGGTGCCGCGCGCGACCGCGTTCCTCGGGTTGTCCTTCATGGCCTGTACGGTGCTCGTCGCCGGGCTGCCGCCGCTGTCGGGCTTTCTGGGCAAGGCGGCGATGTTGTCGCAAGCGCTGGGCGCCGGTGAGCGCGGCGCGCTCTTCGTGGTGGTGCAACTCGTCACCAGCCTGCTGGCGCTGGTGGCGATGACGCGCGCGGGCATTCGCTACTTCTGGGCCGAAGACCGGGACCCGCCGAAGCTGCGCTTCTCTGAAGGGCTGCCCGTCGTCATGTTGCTGGGCGCGTGCGCGGCGTTGACGTGGTTCGGTGGGCCGATGCTGTCGTTGGCGCAGACCGCAGCGGAAGACCTCCACGGGCGGCAGGCGTACGTCAGGGCCGTGCTCGGGAGCGCGCCATGACGCAGCGCCTTCGTTCGTTGGTGTTGCTCATCGCGCTCGTCGTCTTGTGGTTGCTGCTCTGGCAGTCGTTCGACGTGGCGACGGTGTTGCTCGGGCTGGTGCTGGCGGCGGCGGCCGTGTGGTTGACGCGCGCGGTGCGGCCCGGCCGTGGGCGGTTGAAGCGACCCTTCGTGGCGCTGGGGTTGATGGCGCGCGTGGGCTTCGACCTGCTGCGCGCGAACTACGAAGTGGCGCGGCTCATCGTCTCGCGGCGCGAGCCTGCGTCGGGCTTCGTCAGAATTCCCCTCGAGCTGAAGGACCCCAACGGCCTCGCGGTGCTGGCGATGATTGTCACCGCGACGCCGGGCACCTCGTGGGCCGAGCTCGGCTTCGACCGCCGCACGTTGTTGCTGCATGTGCTGGCGGACCACTCGAGCGCGGAAGTCGTGGCCACCATCAAGACGCGCTACGAGCAGCCGCTGCGGGAGATTTTCGAATGAGCCCGGTGCTCGACTGGTCGCTGGTGTTCACCAAGGGCTGCCTGACGCTGGCGATGGTGCTCGCGTTGGCGCGCATGCTGCGGGGCCCGTCGGCACAAGACCGGGTGATGGCGCTCGACTCGTTGAACTCGAGCGCGCTGTTGCTGATGCTGACGCTGGGGCTCTCGTACCGCAGCAGCATGTACTTCGAAGGCGCGCTGCTGCTCTCGGTGTTCGGCTTCGTCGGCTCCACGGCGCTGGCGAAGTTCCTGCTGCGCGGCGAGGTGATTGAGTGAGCGCGGTACCAGGCTGGGTCGAGGTGCTCACGGCGTGCTTCGTCGTGGTGGGCGGGCTGCTGGCGCTCATCGGCGCGAGCGGGCTGTGGCGCTTCAAGACGTTCTTTGCGCGCGCGCACGGCCCCGCGCTGGCGACCACCGGAGGCGTCTGGGCCTTCGCGCTCGCCACCGCGCTCTACTTCTCGTTCACGCGCGAGACGGTCTTCGTGCACGCGTTGCTGATTCCGGCCTTCATCGCCATCACGGCGCCCATCACCACCGTGTTCCTGATGCGCGCTGGCCTCTTCCGCGCGCGCCTCGCGAAGCAGGCCGGGGTGCCGCCGCCCGTGTCGGGGCGCGACCCGAACGGCACCTGATTTTGGCAAGCCGTTGAAGTGACGGCGCTTTTTCTCGAATGGGCAGGTTTCGAATTCTTAACGGGCGGAGGCTCGACTTCAGGTGGCGGAACCGCCTAGGGAGTCCACGCCTTGTTCCGTCATTCTGAAGACCGTGTCCCCGTGTTGTTGATGACGTTGTTGTTCGTGGTCGACATGACCGTGTACCTCTTCGTCGACCACCCGCTCATCGTCGTGGCGTACGGGCTGCTCAGCATGCTGCCCAAGGCCGGCGTGTGCGCCTTCAACCATCACCACCAGCACGTCTCGACGTTTCACTACGCGTGGGCCAACCGGCTGCTCGAAGTTCAGTACGCGCTGATGACCGGCGTCTCGAGTCAGGCGTGGGTGCTGCACCACTCGCTGGGCCACCACCTCAACTACCTCGACCAGACGAAGGACGAGTCGCGGTGGGCGCGCGACGACGGCTCCCGCATGGGCGAATGGGAGTACTCGTGGATTACGACCATCACCGCGTACCCGCGCGCGTGGGCGGTCAGCGCGAAGCACCCGCGTCAGCGGCGCATCTTCTGGGTGATGGGGCTCCTCACCGCAGCGGTGATGGCGGCGCTGGTGGCATACCGGCCGTTCAACGGGCTGATGCTCTTCGTGCTGGTGCCCTTCGGCATGCTCTTCGGCACGGCGCTGGCGACGTACAACCACCACTCGAACCGCGACACCGCGAATCACTTCGTGGCGTGCAACAACATCATTCAGCGCTTCTACAACGTGTTCACCGGCAACCTCGGCTACCACACGGCGCACCACTACCGCCCGGGCATGCACTGGTCGAAGTTGCCCGAGCTGCACGCTGAAATCGCGCAGCACATTCCCAAAGAGGCGTACGTGGAGCCCGGCGTGCCGTGGAAGTTCTTCGGGCCGAGCGAAGGCTCCGAGAAGTTCCAGCCGCACGACGTGGTCAGCGCTTCGATTTCCGCGGAGCCTCGGGCGTAAACAGCTTCGCGACCGGCACCTCGAGGCCGGCGAAGCGAGAGGCTGTCACGACGTCGCCGGGCATCAGCACTTCCTCGACGACGTACTTCCCGCGTCGCAACACGAGGCGCTCAACCGAGCCTTCGTCAGGCGAGACGACCCAGTATTCCGTCACGCCGATGCGCGCGTAGCCGAGCAACTTGGTGCGCTTGTCGTACGTCACACTGCCTTCAGTGAGCACTTCGAGACGATGTCGGGCATCTCGGTGAGCGACTAGCTCGCCTAGAAGTCTAAGGGGAACTGCCCAGCGGCCGTGGTCGTGATCGAAGAAGACGACCACGGCAAGCACGAGGACGGCCATCGGCCATCCGTCGAAGCGGCGCTACTTGCTGTTCTTGCTAGTCACTTCGGAGCTCACCGGGATGGCGGCTATCGCGCTTCGACCGCTGGGACCAACGACGATTCCCCGCGAGCGCCGCGGCGACGTCGGATCAGTAGTCGAAGTGGACCCAGCCGCTCCCGCTGGATCTAATCTCGTGAAGTTGGTCATCCTTAGCGGTGTAGACGATCCGCATGACGCCATCGCTCAGGTAGCCCGTGGGATTGCCTTTGGCCGCCCTCGCTCCGAGCGTCTGACTCAGGTCGGTGCAGGTCGTGCTCGATGCCGTCGGTGTCGACGCAAGCGTCAGGAGTGCCACGTGTCCGTTTAACGCTCGGAACACTACTCGCGCGTTGCCATCACTGCCGACAAAGCCAACGGGTCTGCTATCGCTCGCGGGCGTCAGAGAGATGCAGTTGTCCGACAAGCGCACGTCTTGCCAAGAGGCTCCCGACTCGTAGGCGTCGCGCACTCCGTCGGAGGCTCGATAGATGATGTGTCTCCCTCCCGCTGAGGAGAAGCCGAAGGGATCGGATAGCGGCACCGCACCGCTGGCATGGGTTGTGAGATCCCTGAAGTTCGCGCCCCAGACTCCGCCGATGAGCCAATGCTGGTACAGCCGTGCTGAACCCATGCCGCCGTTTCCTCGATAGACGACGTATGGAACGCCGTCGCCGCGGTCGAACCCAGTCGGTTCGCCGAGCAACGGGACGGCTCCTGGTGTGCCCAAGCTGATGTCCTCACGGCTCCAGTTTCCTGTGACAGGGTGCATTGCGTACGCGACGAGACGATTATTCGAGTCTCGGAAGAGCACGCGAATTGCGCCGCTCGTGTCCGAGTACCCGAACGGGTCGCCTGCCGCGAAACCGCCAAGGCCACTCATGTCCCACGCGTTCCAGCCACCGTACATCCAAGTCTGAACCACGTGCCCTGCGGAAGTGCGGAACACCGAGCGCGGAACGGCGCCCGAGCTAACGAACGAGTGGGAGTTTCCGACTGCGGCCGGCGCTCCCGTCGCGTTCGAGACATTGAACTCAAGCCAGTCGCCGCTCCCCCTCCAGAACTGCATCAAGTGCCCTGCGCTGTTCACGTAGTCGACCCGCTCAGTGTTCGACTTGGCTCCCCAAGCTGTCCCTGAGGCGACGTGCGGAATCGTCGAGATGACTCGGTAGTTCCCGACGTTCATGCCAATTTGAGCAAAAGAGAACGGATCATACGGGACGCCACCAAGTGGGTTTGTTCCATCGTCGATCCGAACCGGAATGTAGAGTTCGGGAGCAACTACGAAATGGATCAGCTCGTAGTCGGCGGGATCGAGAGACAATTCACCGACATCGATCTCGTTCATCGCCGCCCACATATAGATTTGTTCGATCGTGTGGGTCAGGTTGGCGGGAGTGACGTCGAAGTCGAAGATCTGGCTTGCCCCACCAGGGGTGCTTTGAAAAACGCCCGCCCTGCGCGTGATTCGGTTGCATGGCGTGTCGTACCCGGTTCCGACGATCCAGCCGTCGACGTGGCTACTGCCAGTGGCGAGGTCTGTTTTGGGGTCTTGGCAGTCACTCGACGTCGCGAACGGATGGACCGTGAGAATGACGAAGGTCCCACTGCGTGTGTCTCGAAGAAAGAGGTCCGTTCGGACGAATGCATTGGATCCGGAGCTCATCGCCCACGTTTTCACTTGGAGATCGAAGCTGACTCGCAGCCCGCTCGACGTTCGAGAAAAAGGATGGACCGGGCTCGATTGAAGCCAGCAGCCCGCACCCATGTCGATGTATCCGCTGTTCGGAACATAGTAGCCGCCGTCAGACTGTATCGTGTTGGTTGAGTTGAGCCACATTCCGACTCGTGCGTCTTGGACCTGAGTGACCGTCGCGTTGGCGGCAGTGCTTTGGCCCCGTTGAAAGTCGGAGAAGGGGTATGGGACCGAGAATCCCGTGTACCAATTTGCGGACCACGGACGCGGCAGACCATTTCCCGAAGCGCCGCCGTTCAGCCATTGAGTGCGGACCCTGAATCGGTTTTCGGTCGGAGTGTCGTTGTTGATGAGCACGACCTCGTCAACGTCGCTCGCGACAACGACTGGTTGGTAGAACGGTAGCTGACCATCCGGCAGACACACCGGCCCGCCAGAGGAGTCCGCCGTTGCCACCTGCGAAACGAATGCCGCGACTGCAGCAATTCGACGGTACCGAATCATGCCCATGATGCCTCCCAAGTTGAACGAAACGCTAGGGAGCCGACCCGCTTGGCGGAAGCGCGAAAGCCAGCAAGCAGGTCCCGACTCGTTCAGTTCCCGACGCGAAACCGCCGGATGACCGCCTGAAGTTGCAGTGACAGGTTGGTGAGCTCCTCCGTCGCGTTCTTCATCTGCCGCACGGCGGTGGTCTGCTCTTCGATGACGCGCTTGACGCCCTCGGTGGCCTGCAGGTGCGTGCGCGCCACGTCGGAAATCTCATTCACCGCGAGCACCATCGCCTCGCTGCCCTGCTGCTGCTCGCGCGCCGACTGGTGAATCTGCGAGACCTTCTCGACGCCGTTGCGCAGCGAGTCGCTGATGTTGCCCATGCTGCGCACGATGGTGGTGATGTCTTCGCGCGACTGCGCCAGCTCTTCGATGCCCTCTTTCATGGCGCCGAGCACGTGCGTCGACTGCTGAGAAATGTCGCGGGCCATGCGCGAGATGGTCTCGGCCGACTTGCCCGCAGACTCGGCGAGCTTGCGCACCTCGTCGGCCACCACCGCGAAGCCACGGCCGTACTCACCGGCGCGCGCCGCTTCGATGGTGGCGTTGAGCGCGAGCAGGTTCGTCTGCGCCGCGACGGCGGTGATGGCGTCGACGATTTTGCTGATTTCCTGCGTCTTCTCGCTGAACTTGAAGACCTCGTGGCTCGCCGCTTCGACGCGGCTGAAGACCTTGCGCAGCTTCTCGTTGGCCAGGCGCGCGGCGGTGCTGCCCTCGACGGCGGCGGAAGACGTGGCCGCCGTGGCGCGCGTGCTCTCTTCGGCAGACGCGGCCGTGCGCTGAATCGCGGCGGCCATCTCGGTGATGGAGCGCGAGGCGCGGCCCACGAGCGCGCTCTGGTTCTCGGCGCCCATGGCCATGCGCCGCATCGACTCGCCGATTTGTGCGGCGCGCGTGTCGACGCCGCCGGCGTGGCCCTCGAGCGACGTGGCGCTGTCGGCGACTGATTCAGCGGTGTGCTGAATCGACGAGACCAGCTCGCGGAGGTTGTCCTGCATCATGGCGATGGCCACGGCCAGCTCGTCGAGGTCGTCGCGCACCGACGAATCTCCGAGCACGACGCGGCGACTCAAGTCACCGGAAGAAATCTCGTGCGCGGCGCGCGACAACGTCTTCACGCGCTCCACGCGCAGCAGCACCGAGGCCAGGCCCATGGCCAGCACCAGCGTGACGATGAAGGCCGCGGTGATTTTCAGGGGCCAGTCCCACGCCTGGCCCACGTAGAAGACGCCGACGATGGCCGTGGCCAACACCACGTAGCCGACGAGAATCTTGAAGTGCAGCGAGAGGTGCGAGCGCCGCTCTTCGAGCGCGGGGCCACGGCGGTACGGAGCTACGGCGTCGTCGATTCCAGTGCGGCGCATGGGGCAGAAGAGTGGACCCGGGAAGGCCGCCTCACAAGTTCTTGCGGGTCACGGCTTTTCGGGCTGCAGGAGTAGGGTGCCGCGCTTCATGGCTTCACCCACCGACGCCGAAGCGCTGGAACTCGAAAAGAAGTGGCTCGCCGAGCTGTACCAACCGAACAGCCCGCAGCTGACGGTGCGCGCGGTGCTGACGGGCATGGTGCTGGGCGCGGTGATGTGCCTCGCCAACCTCTACATCGTGCTCAAGACGGGCTGGAGCGTCGGCGTGACGCTGACCGCGTGCATCATGGCGTGGGCGCTGTTCTCGCTCGTGGGCAAGACGCTCGGGCCCAAACATCAAATGGGCATTCTCGAGAACAACGCCATGGGCAGCGTGGCGTCGGCTGCGGGCTACATGACGGGCGGCGGCAACATGGCGGCGCTGCCTGCGCTCATCATGCTGACCGGTGAGCGCCCGTCTCCGATGATTCTGATGGCGTGGTTCGCGTGCATCGCGGGGCTCGGCGTGTTCGCCGCCATTCCCATCAAGCGGCAGTTGATCAACCGCGAGCAGCTCACCTTTCCTTCCGGCACGGCCACGGCGGAGACGCTCAAGGCGCTCTACGCGCACGGCGCTGAAGGCCAGAAGCAGGCGCGCTACCTCGGCTTCGCGGGGCTCGCGGCGGCGGTGCTGGGGTTTCTGCGCGAGGCGAAGCTGCGCGGAAAAGACTCGTTCACGCTGCCGAGCCAGGTCTCGTTGCCCATCAACTTTCACGGCAAGCCGCTGCTCGAGTGGACGATTGGGCTCGAGCTGTCGGTGTTGATGCTGGGCGCCGGCGGCCTCATGTCGTGGCGCACCGGTTGGTCGCTGTTGCTGGGCGCGTTCATCACCTTCGGCTTCGTCGCGCCGCCGATGGTCGCCGACGGCGTCATCGCCGAGGTCAGCTTCAAGAGCATCGCCGCGTGGACGGTGTGGATGGGCGCCGCCGTGTTGGTGTCATCGGGCCTGACGACGTTCGCGTTTCAGTGGCGCAGCGTCGTCAAGAGCCTGCAGTCGCTGACGACGTTGTTCAGCAAGCAGAAGTCCGTCGAAGAAGACCCGATGGTCGAAGTTGAAGCGCCGCAGTCGTGGTTCCCGCTGGGCTTCCTGATTCTCGGGCCGCCGACGGTGTTCCTCGCGTGGTGGGCGTTCAACATCCCGTGGTGGGCCGGGGCCATCGCGCTGCCGCTCTCGGTGGTGATGGGCATCGTCGCCGCGCGCGTGACGGGCGAGACCGACGTGACGCCCACCAAGGCGCTGGGGCCGGTGACGCAGCTGACCTTCGCGGGGCTGCTGCCGGGGCAGCTGGTGCCGAACATCATGTCGGCGAACATCACCGGCGGCGTGGGGCTGCACTCGGCAGACCTGTTGACTGACTTGAAGTCGGGCTACCTGTTGGGCGCGCGGCCCAGGCAGCAGGTCATCGGCCAGTTGTTCGGGGTCGTCGCCGGTGCGCTGGTGGTGGTGCCAGTGTTCAACCTGCTGGTGCCGACCGCCGACGTGCTCGGCGGCAAGGAGTTCCCGGCGCCGTCGGCGCAGGTGTGGGCGAACGTCTCGAAGATGCTGGTGCAGGGCCTCGACGCGCTGCACTCCACGGCGCGGCTCGCCGCCTTCATCGGCATTCTCGTGGGCACCACGCTGGCGATTCTCGAGGTGAAGCTGCCGAAGAACGCGCGCAAGTGGCTGCCGTCTCCGTCGGGCCTGGGCATCGCGATGGTCCTGCCGGCGTGGAACAGCGTGATGATGTTCCTCGGCGCGGCGCTGGCGGAGCTGCTGCGTCGTCGCAAGGGCAACGAGGCCGGTGAGCGCATCGTGATGCCGGTGGCGTCAGGCTTCGTCGCTGGCGAGAGCTTGATGGGGGTCGCCATCAAGATGCTCATCGCGTTCGGCTTCATGTCGAAGTGATGCGTGGCTCTGCACCGGGTACATCGCCCGGCGACCCGGCGCTCCGGTCTTTCGCAACAACGACGCGACCTGGTTCGCGATGGTTCTCGGCGAGCGCTGGCGGTGTCGCGCGATTTGCGCGTTCGACAAGCCCTGCTGCACCAGCGCGAGCACTTCACGTTCGCTGTCGGTGAGCTCGAACTCACGACGTCGTGACGAATTCAGGCAGCCGGAGACGAAGCGAAGCGCGTCGCTCGTCGACGCCAGGCCCAGCTTCAGGCCCGCGCTGGTCAGCAGTCGTGAAATCGAGCTCTGCGTGAGCTTGAGCTCCCACGACTGCTCCTTGCCTGTGCGGCCGCGCGCGCAGAGCTCCAGCACCTGGAGCTCGCGCTCGCTGAGGCGTCGGCGCGCGCGCTCGACCGGGTTGTTCTCGACGAGCACGAGGTGCTTCTGGGCGGCGATGCCGCGCAGCGACAGGCGGTAACGCCCCGACGAGAGCCCCGCCCACAGGCCATGCGGCGGCAGCGCGCCTTCGAGCAAGCGGGCATCGGGTGAAAACACGGCTTCATGTGCGCCGTGCGCGAGCCCCGAAAGGCCCGCAGCAAGAAACATCGAGATGCTCGAGCACAGCTGCAGCTCGTACGGCAGCAAGACGTGTCGCTGCTCGAGCTCGAAGCACAGCACGGCGACGCGCCCCTGCGCGGGGTGCGCGACGATGCCGCCAATCTCCACGAGGGCGAAATGGTCGAGAGCCCAGCGCGCGTGTGCGTGGTGCTCGAACACGCCCGACATCATCATCGCGGGCGCGCGTGGGTAGTACGCGGCCCGCAGCAGGGAGACGTCGACGCGCGTGAGCACGTCGAACGTCGACTCGACGCGCTCGCTGGTGACGGTGCCAACGCCGTAAGTGCGCACGCCGGTGATGGCGAAGGCGGGCGTGTGCTCGTAGACCTGCAGGCCGACGCCGATGGCTTGCGGCAACAACGGCCTCGTGGCTTCGCACACGCGCTGCGCCCAGGTCGCTTCATCAGGCGCCGACGCGCCCGCCATCTCCAGCAGCGCGCGGGTGGAAGAACGGCCCGTGAAGATGGTGCGAGGTACGCGGCCCATGTCAGGTCGTTCGATTGTGGCTCGCACGCGTCGAGAAGCAAACGGGGCGCGCGGCCCTCGTGATGTCACGCCTGATTTCCCTTCGCCGCGGCGTGAACAACCCGCGTCGCCACCGCCGCGCCGGCCTGGTTGGCGATGTCTCACTCTGCGCGCCCACGCCGCAGCGGGGTTTCTCGGTTCGAGAGCCCCTGCTGCACCAGCACGAGTACCTCGCGTTCGCTGTCAGTGCGCATCGACGTGTTGGCCAGCTTCGCCGCTCGCGAGGGCTGCCGCTGTGGCGCCATGCCCGAACGTCTTCCGTCGTCAGCTTGCGATGTGGGCTCCTCGTGCGGCCATTCTCATGAGCGTCAGGTGCCGCGCCGATGCCGCGCGACTGAGATGTCATGGTCATCTGTTTCGTGGCGAGTTCGCGAGAGCGATGACTACAGCCGTGCGTGGTGACGACGTGCGAACTTCTTGGTGCTCGCCTGGGGGACGAGACCTCGGGGTTGAGGGGGGGCGGTACGGAGGTCGCGCCGGAGCGAGCCGCGTCGTCGGGAGGAGACCCCAACGCTCCACCCGACGGCGTGTTTTTTTCTCTCGAGGCGCGTTCAGTTGAAGAGCAACGGGTAGAGCGCGCGGCGCCCCGGCGCGCCTGTCTTGCGAAGCAACGACGCGACCTGGTTGGCGATGGTGCGCACCGAGCGCCCGCGTCGCAGCGCGATGTCTTGGTTTGAAAACCCCTGCTGCACCAACGAGAGCACGTCGCGTTCGCTGTGCGTCAGGCTGAGCGGCTCGGCGTGCGCGCTGGTGCGGAGCAGCCCGCTGACGAAGCGTTGCGCATCACTGCGCGTCTCGAAGCCCAGCTTCGCGGCGGCCGAAGCCAGCGAGCGCGAGACGGTGCTGGGCGTGATGCCGAGCTCCCAGGCCTGGAGCTTTCCGGGAACCCCGCGTGCGCTCAGCTCGAGCACCGCGAGCTCGTGGGTCGAGAGTCGGCGCGTGATGCGCTCGAGCGGCGCGGTCTCGCTGAGCTGCACGTGCCGGTACGGGCCGCTGCCACGGGCCACGAAGTGGTACCGGCCCGAGCTGACCGCCGCCCAGATGCGCTGAGGTGCTTCGTCGCCTTCGAGGCGACGCCCGTCGGGCGAGAACGTGGTGTGGAGCGCGTTGAGGCCCACGCCGGCGAAGCCCACGGTGAGCGCCATCATGAGCGGCGCGAAGGTGTGCTGCTCGCGCGCAGAGAGCGTGTGTTGGTGCTCCAGCTCGCAGCACAGCACGGTGACGATGCCGTCTCCGGGGTGCGCGACGACGCCGCACATCTCGGTGACCTGAAAGGCGTCCATGACGTCCGACGCGTTGCGCGCGAGCACCGTCGAGACCATCACCGCGGGCGTGCTCGGGTAGTAGAGCTGTCGCAGCATCGTGCGGTCGAACGTCGCCAGGAGTCGCTTCGACGGCGCGATGCGTTGGTGGGTGATGCGGAGGCTGTCGACGTAGTTGCGCAGCGCGCGAAACTGCATGTGTTCGGTGTGCTCATAAATCTGCAGGCCGAGTCCGATGGCTCGCGGCAGCACCAGCGAAATCTCCGCGACGACGCGCGCTGCCCAACTGGCTTCGTCGCTCGCTGATGCACTGACTGCGTGCAGAACGTCACGCATCGCACGGCCACCCACGACGACGTCCATATCGGCCCCCTGTCGCACGTCACTGAGTCTCGCCCAGTGAGGGGTTCTGCTGCGACCGCCTGGTCATGGTCATTTATTGCGACTCGCACTTTTCGAGGCCGCCGCGCGGTGTGTGAAGCTCGCGCTCATGTCGCTGCGCGCGTTGAAGGTGTGGCTGTGGGCGCTGTGGCTCTCGCTGCCGGCCGCGGCCATGGAAAAAGGCGACGCGCTGCAGCTCACCTTGAAGAGCGGCGAGGTGATTCAAGGCACGCTGCTGAGTGAGACGACGAGCGGCTTCCTGCTGCAGACCATGAGCGGAACGCAGCTGGTGAACTACGCCGACGTCACGAAGGTTGCGGGCGAGACGCCGGGGCGCGGCGCGCCTTCGGTGGGCGCCTTCGCTTCACGCGTGTCGATTCTCGCGAGGTACGAAGGTGACAGCTACGAGGTGCACCTCGGTGAGCGCTCGTGTCACACGCCGTGTCTGCTCGAGGTCGCGCCGGGCCCCTACGACGTGCGCGCGGAGGGCACGGGCTTCGTGAGTGACACGGTGCTGGTGCCTGCCGGCGACAACACGCTGACGGTGCAGAGCATGTCGGTCGCCTTCCCCGTGGGCGTGGCGCTCTTGATTGGCGGCGTGGGCGCTGGGGTCATCGGCACCGTGATGTTCATCTTCGCGGTCGGCGGCATCGTCGGCGTCGCCGTGGGGTTGCTCATGGCGTGCACCGGCGCCGTCGCGGCCATCATCGGCGGCGTCATGATGCTTGCGGCGACGAAGCCGAAGGCCGTGCTTCGCCGCGCGGTGACTCAGGCGCCCATCGCGGCGGTCGACGCGCCGCTCATGCGGTTCTCGTTTGGTCCGTGACCTCGGCGCCAGGCAGGTCGTCTGACTCGGGCACCGGCTGCTTCGAGAGCGCGAGCTTCAAGATGCCGGGGAACACCGCGAGCATGAGCCCCGTCGCGCCGACGATGCCGAAGATGACGACGGTGGCCAGCGGGCGCTGAACTTCCGAGCCTGCGCCGGTGTTGATGGCCATGGGGAAGAAGCCCAGCGCCGCGACCGCCGCCGTGGTGAGCACCGCGCGCAGCGTCTGTGCGGCGCCGTGAATGAGCGCGTCGTCGAGCGGCTTGCCCTGGTCGAGCAGCTTCTTCACGTCGGTCGTCATCACCACGCCGTTGAGCACCGCGACGCCCGCGAGCGCGATGAAGCCGACCGCCGCCGGCAGCGAGAAGTTCATGCCGCGCACGATGAGGCCGATGGCGCCGCCGATGAGCGCCAGCGGCACCAGCGTGAAGACGCCGACGGCCACGCGCATCGAGCCGAACGTCATGACCAGCATGCCGAGAATAATCAGCAGCGCGAGCGGCACCACGACGGCCAGGCGTTGTTGAGCGCGCTCGAGGTTCTCGAACTGCCCGCCCCACGTGACGGTGTAGCCGGTGGGCAGCGGCACCTCTTTGTCGACCGTGGCCTGCGCTTCGGCCACCCACGACGCGAGGTCGCGGCCGCGCAGGTTCACCTCGACGCGCACCGTGCGCTGGAAGTTTTCACGCCGCACCGTGGCCGGGCCTTCGGTGTCTTCGAGCGTGCCGAGCTCGTCGACGCTGATCAAATCGCCCGAGGTGTTCTCGACGAACAGGTCTCCCAGGCCCTTGCGCGTGTTCTCTGTCGGCGGCGACAACAGCTGCACGTCGAAGCGCTTGGGCCCTTCGTAGATGACGCCCACGTTCGCGCCGACGCGCGCGGCCTCGAGCGTGCGGAACACGTCGTCGAGCTCCACGCCGTAGCGCGCGAGGCGCTCGCGGTCGGGCGTGAAGACGAGGTTGGGCATGCCCAACAGCCGCTCGATGCGCACGTCGCCGGTGCCGTCCAGCTTGCGCACCACTTCACCCACGGCGTTCGACTTCTCGACGAGCGTGTCGAGGTCGGCGCCGAAAATCTGAATGGCCACGTCGGCGCGCGAGCCGGAAATCAGCTCGTTGGTGCGGTCTTCGATGGGCTGGCTGACCGACACGAAGGTGCCCGCGACGCGGCTCTCGATGGCCTCCTTGATGGCCTCAGAAAGCTCGTCGAGGTCGCCGGCGCTCTTCCATTCGCTCTCGGGTTTCAGGCGCACGAAGATGTCGGTGTTGTCGTTGCCGACGGGGTCGAAGGCGAGCTCCGCGCGGCCGGTGAAGGCCAGCATGGTGATGACCTCGGGGAACTCGAGCAGCACCTTCTCGGCTTCGAGGTCCAACCTCCGCGCTTCGGTGAGGCTGATGCTTGGCGTGCGACGAATGGTGACGACGATGTCGCCTTCTTGAATGCGCGGCACGAAGTCGGCGCCGCGTTGACCCAGCACGTACATCGAGACCACGAGCGCCACGGTCATCGCCGCGAGCAGCCTCCAGCGCCACTCGATGAAGCGCGGCAGCAGGCGCTCGTAGTGTGTGCGCATCAGGTCCAGCCAGCCGGGGCCGTGGTCTTTGGGCGGCGGCATCAACAGCGAGAGCACGCCGGGGAAGAACACGACGGAATAGATGAGCGCGCCGAACAGCGCGCAGGCCATCACCGTGGCCATGGGGCGAAACATCTTCCCCTCCACGCCCTGCAGCGCGAGCAGCGGAATGTAGACGAGCATGATGATGGCCACTGAGAACGCCACCGGCCGCGTCACGGGAGACGTCGCTTCGACGAAGGCGTTGCGCACCTCCGACTTCTTGCGGAAGTGTTTGCCTGCGAGCGCGGCGATGACGGCCTCGAGCATGACGATGGGCCCGTCGACGAGAAACCCGAAGTCGATGGCGCCCAGCGACATCAGGTCGCCGGTGATGCCGAACAGGTGCATGCCCAGCACGGCCACGGTCATCGACGCGGGAATGCCGATGACCACCGCGATGGCGCCGCGCACGGTGCCGAGAAAAATGGTGAGCACGATGAGCACCACCAGCGCGCCTTCGACGAGGTTCTTGCCGACGGTGGTGAGCGTGGCGCCGACGAAGTCGCTGCGGTCGTAGATGGTGTCCATCGTCACGCCGGGCGGCAGCGTCTTCTGGATTTCGGCGAGGCGCTCTTTGACGGCCGCGGTGACCTCGCGGCTGTTCGAGCCGAGCAGCATCATCACGGTGCCGGTGACGACCTCACCTTTGCCGTCGCGCGTGGTGACGCCGTAGCGGAGCGCCGAGCCGATGCGCACCTCGGCGAGCTGCTTGACGAGCACGTGCTCCCCGCCGCCGGTGCGCACCACCACGTTGCCGAGGTCGTCTTCGTTGATGAGCCGGCCGTTGCCGCGCACCAGAATGTTCTCTCCGGCGCGCTCGACGTAGCCGGCGCCCACCGACGACGACGCGCGCTCGAGCGAGTGCTGCAGCTGCGAGAGCGTCACGCGGAAGGACTTGAGCTTCTCGGGGCTGACGACGACCTGGTACTGCTTGAGCTCGCCGCCCATGGTGTTCACTTCGATGACGCCCGGCACGGAGCGGATGCGCGGCACCACGTCCCAGTCGAGCATGGTGCGCAGCTGCATCGGCGAGTGGTCGCCGGTCTCGCTGCGTACGACGAAGTGGTAAATCTCGCCGAGGCCCGTAGAGACCGGCGCGAGCTGCGGCGGCGGCACGAAGTCGGGCAGCTCTGCGGTGACTTCACGCAGGCGCTCGCTGATGAGCTGCCGCGCGAACCACACGCTCATGGTGTCGTCGAACACCACCGTCACCGCCGACAAGCCGGGGCGGCTGACGCTGCGCAGCTCCGAGAGCCGCGGCAGCCCGTTGAAGGCCAGCTCCATGGGCGCGGTCACCATGCGCTCGACCTCGACGGGCGAGAGGCCCGGCGCCTGCGTCAGCACCGTGACCTGAACGGTGCTGACCTCCGGCATCGCGTCGACAGGTAAGCGGTACGCGGCGAACGCGCCCAGCAACAACAAGACGGCCAACGCACCCGCAACTCCGCTGCGGTAGCGCACAGACAGGGCAACCATTCGCTCCAACATCGGGGCGCGTTCTTCAAGCGTGGGGCCAGATGTAAGTGCTTGAAATTACATTTCTTCTGGGCTGGCCGGAGGTCGTGAAAGCTGACCTTCACTGGCTGAAACGCACCGAATGTACATGTTCAACCATTTGAATTTACTTCATGTCGTGGGCTTGCGTGTCGTGACTTACGACGTGTAGTCGTCTTTCACGACCTATGAAGCTCGCCACCCGACTCACGCTGGCCATCGGGCTCTTCGCGGTGGCGCTGTTCGCGGCGGCCGGGGCGCTGTTGCTGCAGCGAGAGCGGCGCGAGCTGCAGGCGGTGGTGGAGAAAGAAGCGGTGTTGTTGGGGCGCAGCCTGCAGGTGGCCTTTGAGAACGCGCTGAGAGATCGACAGATTGAAGACGTGGCGGAGACGCTGGCGGCGCTCGAGCGCGTCGACCCGGAGGTCGGCATCTTCGTGTTCGACGAAGAGGGCAAGCTGGTGGGCGCGTCGGCGGGCGCGGTGGCGACGGTGGAGACGCGCGAGGTCGAGCTGCGGGCGCGCAGCAACCCCTCGAAGATTGTCGAGGCCTCGTCGGAGGTGCTGCGCGTGGGCCTGCGGCTGCGTGACGAGACACCCGAGAGCCCGTCGGCCATCGTGCTCGAGAAGCCGTTGGCTGAGATGCAGGCCGACCTCGCGCGCACGCAGCGCTTCATCGTGTTGGCGGTGTTGGCCTTCGTGGTCGCGGTGGCGGCGCTCGCGTGGGTGCTGACGCGGCGCTACGTGGGCGCGCCCCTGCGGAAGATGGTCAGCGACATGCGGCGCGTGCGTGGAGGCGACTTGTCGTTGGCGCACGGCCCGCGCAGCTTCGACGAGGTCGGCGAGACGGCGCACGAGTTCGAGCAGCTGGTCTCGGCGCTGGCCACGGCGCGCACGCACGCGAATGAAGAAGGTGAGGCGCGGCGGCGCATGGAGCGCGGCCTGCAAGACGCCGACAAGCTCATCACGCTGGGGCAGCTGTCGGCGGTGATGGCGCACGAGATTGGGTCTCCGCTGCAGGTGCTGGAGGGGCGCGCGCGCGCGTTGGGGAAGCATGCGGGCGACGCCGAGGCCACGAAGCGCACCGCGCAGATGCTGGTCGAGCAGACCGAGCGCATCACGCGCATCGTGGGGCAGATGCTGTCGATGACGCGGAGGCGGTTGCCGGCGCGCAGCGCGCTCGATGGTGCGCAGTGTGTGCAGTCGGTGGTGGCGCTGCTCGAGCTCGAAGCGCGGCGCCGTGAGGTGACGTTGCGCGTGGTGTTGAAGGGAGACACGCGGGTGCTGGCTGACGCTGACCAACTTCAGCAGGTGGTGTTGAACCTGGTGCGCAACGCGGTCGATGCCAGCCCTCGCGGCACCACGGTGACGGTGCGCGTCGGAGGTGATGGCGCTGCCTTCGTGCTGGAGGTCGAAGATGAAGGCGCGGGGCTGTCGGCCGAGGCGCGCGCGCGCCTGTTCGAGCCGTTCTTCACGACGCGGCCGCACGAAGGTGGAACGGGGCTCGGGTTGTCGGTGGTGCACGCCATCGTCCGGGAGCACGAGGGCCGCGTGGAGTTCCCGGAGACGGCGCGCGGTTGTCTGGCGCGCATCGAGCTGCCGCGCGCAGGAGCGATGTCATGAAGAAGCTGCTCGTCATCGATGACGACCCCGGCGTCGTCGCGTGGCTCGTCGAGTCGCTGCAGGAAGAGGGCTACGACGTCACCGGCGAGACGTCGGCGCGCTGTGGGCTCGAGCTGCTGCAGGCGCGACACTTCGACCTCGTCATCTCCGACGTCGAGATGCCGGAGCTGCGCGGCCTCGACCTGCTGCGCTCGCTCACCAAATCGCGGCCGGAGCAGATGGTGCTGCTCATCACCGCGTTCGGCTCCATCGACCTCGCGGTCGAGTCGGTGCGGGCGGGCGCGGTCGACTTCCTCGCCAAGCCGTTCCGCCTCGAGGTGCTGCTGCTCGCCATCGAGCGCGCGCTGCGTGAAAGACAGCTCCGCCGCGAGATTGTGCGCCTGCGTGAAGCGGCGACGCGTGAGGTGCCGCACGGTTTGGCCGCGCGCAGCGCCGCGATGCAGCAGGTGCTGGAGCTGGCCACGCGCGCGGCGCGCAGCGCCTTGCCGGTGCTCGTCACCGGTGAGAGCGGCGTGGGGAAGGGCGCCCTCGCGCGCTTTCTTCACGCGTCGAGCGCGCAGGCCGAGGGGCGCTTCGTGCAGCTCAACTGCGCGGCGCTGCCCAGCGGGCTGGCCGAAGCCGAGCTGTTCGGCGTGCGCAAGGGCGCCTTCACCGACGCGCGGGAAGACCGCCCCGGCGTCTTCGAGCAGGCGCACCGGGGCACGCTCTTCCTCGACGAAATCGGTGAGCTGCCGCCGGAGCTGCAGCCCAAGCTGTTGCAGGTGCTCGAGTCGAACACCGTGCGGCCGCTGGGCAGCGCGGTCGACGTACCGGCCGAGACGCGAATCATCGCCGCGACCAACCGCCCGCTCGAAGACGCGTTGAAGGCACGGCGCTTTCGCCCCGACCTCTACCATCGGCTCAACGTGGTGCGCCTCGAGGTGCCGCCGTTGCGCGCGCGCCTCGACGACGTCGACCTCATCGTCGACCAGGTGCTGCAGCGCGTGGCGGCGCGCTCGGGGCGCTCGCTGCTCGGCGTGTCAGCCGACGCGATGCGGTGGCTTCGCGCGCAGCCGTGGCCGGGCAACGTGCGGGAGCTCATCAACACGCTCGAGCGCGCCGTCGCGTTGACCGACCACGACGTGCTCACGCTGGCCGACCTCGCGCCTCAGGTGGCGAAACCCACCGCGCGGCTGCTCGACGCGGCGCTGCGTGCCGACCTCACGCTCGAAGAGGTGGAGCGCGCATACATTCGGCAGGTGCTCGAGAAGACGGGCGGCCACAAAGGCAACGCGGCGCGGGTGCTGGGGCTCGACCGGCGCACGCTCTACAAGAAGGTCGCCGAGCTCAAAGACCACGAGTGAGTGTCGGCAGAGATGACACTGTGGACACTGCTCAGAAAAAGCGAAAGCCCCGGCAGCTCGTGGTGGCGGGGCTCGTTCGCACTGCGCGCTGTTTCAAACCACGCCAGGGTCGATGACCCCGGCGCGGCTCACTTCACGGCGTCGCAGCCGGCTTCTCGGCGTGCGTGCGCCAGATGAACGAGTACACGTCCATCAGGTCGCGGGGCTGGTGACCGGCGGCCACGAGGCGGTCGCGCGTCTTGAGCACGACGGCTTCGAACTGGCGGTAGCCCACGGCGGTGACCGGCTGCGCGCGGTCGGCCTGCAGCGCCAACGTGGCGGCTTGCGAAGCGAACGCCGTCGGCTTCACGACGATGAAGGTCTTCGGGTCGAAGAGCCCGCCGAAGATGGTCGCCATGGGCCAGGTGACCTTCTTGGGGCCGTTCTTGTCTTTGAGGCTCAGCGTCGCGGGGAAGCGCTCGATGCGCGTCGCGTAGTCGCTCTCGCCGTGCAGCAGCGCGCGCAGGCCTTCGACGGCGTTCTTCTGGCCTTCTTCGTCGAGCTGCCCGAAGGGAATGCCGCCCTCGATGGGGAAGACGATGTTCGTCGCGGCCAGCACCTTGCGCGCGGAGGCGAACAGCGTCGCGGTGTCATTCTTCTCGAACGCTTCTTTCGACAGCTCGGCCTGCGCGAGGCGGATGGCGGCGGTCTTGTAACCGGTCTTGCCTTCCACGCCCTCGGCGCCGCGCTCTTCGGCGACGAACTTGTCGCCCGCGAAGCCGCCCGGGAAAATCTTCTCGAACGCCGTCAACTGCGCGTCGAAGTTGAGGAAGCGCGCTGCTTCGGCGCGGGCCTTCTTGGGCTTGCCGGTGCCCGGAGCCGCGCGGGGCCGACGACCCAACGCTTTGGTGGTCAGCGCAGCGAGCTCGCCTGCGGGCAGCGTCACCGGCACCAGCACCTTGGCCTTCTCTTTGAGGAACTTCTTCTCGCCGGCTCGCTCGAAGAAAATCACCCAGTGCAGCGGGAGGTTCTGCACCACCAGACCGTTACCCCAGTCGGGTTGGGTTTCATGCTTCATCACCAGTGGCTGCGTCGCTGCGTCGCTCATGGAGGCCCTCCTACGCGGGTGGGCGGTGGAAGGCGATGCGGTTCTATGCAGGAAGAATGGCGCGTTTAGATTCCATGCGTAATATGACAGGCGTAATCTCAAGCCAACGGAGACCGCCATGAAGAGCTACGTCATCGGTGCAGCACGAACCCCGCGCGGCCGCGGAAAGCTGGGCAAAGGCGCGCTGACCCAGGTTCACCCGCAGGAGCTGCTCGCTGCGGTGTTGCGCGCGTTGCCGGAGCGGGCCGGGTTCGACGTGAGGCATGTCGACGACCTCGTGGCGGGCGTCGTCTCGCAGTCGGGCGAGCAGGGCGCGAACCTCGCGCGCAACGCGGTGTTGGCTGCGGGCTGGCCGCAAGAGGTCTCGGGCGTCTCGCTCAACCGCTTCTGTGGCTCGGGGCTGCAGGCCATCAACTTCGCGGCGATGGGCGTCGCCTCGGGCGCGCAGGAGTTGGTGGTGGCCGGAGGTGTCGAGAGCATGTCGCGCGTGCCCATGGGCTCCGACGGCGGCGGGCAGGACGGTGGCAACCTGAAGCTGCGCGAGCGCGTGTTCCAGGTGCCGCAGGGCATCAGCGCCGACCTCATCGCCACGCTCGAGGGCTACTCGCGTGAAGAGCTCGACGGCGTCGCGCTGCGCTCGCAGAAGAACGCGGCCGTCGCCATCGAGCAGGGGCGCTTCGCGAAGTCGCTGGTGCCGGTGCGTGACCCGTTCACCGGCGCGGTGCTGCTCGAGCGCGACGAGTTCCCCCGGCCTGACACCACGGCCGAAGGCTTGGCCGCGTTGAAGGCGTCCTTCGTGGCGCTGGGTGAAGCAGAGGCCGGCCCGAAGGGTGAGACGTTGGACGCGCTTGCGCTCGCGGCGTACCCGCAGGCGAAGTCCATCAAGCACCTCCACACGGCCGGCAATTCGAGCGGCATCGTCGACGGTGCTGCCGCCGTCGCGCTGGCGTCGGAGGCGTACGTGAAGGCGCACGGCCTCAAGCCCCGGGCGCGCGTCCGCTCGGTGGCGACGGTGGGCACGGAGGCGCTCATCATGTTGACGGGGCCGACGCCCGCGAGCCTCAAGGCGCTCAAGCTGGCGGGCATGCAGGCCGGCGACATCGACCTGTGGGAAATCAACGAGGCCTTCGCGGCGGTGGTGTTGCAGACCATTCGCCAGCTGAACATCGACCCCGCGAAGGTGAACGTGAACGGCGGCTCGATTGCGTTGGGCCACCCGCTCGGCGCGACGGGCGCGATGTTGTTCGGCACGGCGCTCGATGAGCTGGAGCGCACCGGCAAGGCGACCGCGCTCATCACCATGTGCATCGGCGGCGGTCAGGGCATCGCCACGATTCTGGAGCGCGTGTGAGCAGTCGCGTCGAGCAGAAGGAGCGCTCTCGCGAAGCGATTCTGGCGGCGGCGTCGGCGCTGCTTCGTTCCCGCGGCATCGGCGCGAGCTCGGTGCACGACGTCATGAAGCGCGCCGGCCTCACGGTCGGCGGCTTCTACGGGCACTTCGACTCGAAGGAGGCGCTGTTCGCGACGACGCTTCGAGAGCGCGCGAGCGCCGCGTGGGACGTGATGCTGGGCGCCGCGAAGACGGTCGACGACGTGGTGAAGCGCTACGTGAGTCGCGCGCACCGCGACGCGCCCGAGCAGGGGTGTCTGTTGCCGTCGGCCGTGCCCGACGTGTCGCGTGAAGACGGCGTGGTGTACCGCGCGTCACTCGGTGAAGAGCTCGAGCACTTCGCGAAGTCGCTCGCGGCGCTGGGCATGCCGAAAGATGAGGCGCTGGGGCTCATCGCGTTGATGTTCGGTGCGCTGTCGTTGTCGCGCGCGCTCAAGGGCACGGCGTTGAGTGACGAGGTGCTGGTCTCCGCGAGAAAGTTCGCGCGGAGCGCGGCCCTCACTGCACGGTGAGTACGAGGTCGTCGGCGTAACCGTCGACCGAGTCGCCTTCGTCGTGCGTCGACTCGAGCGTGACGCGGACCTTCCGCGTGTTGGCCGGCACCGCGCCGCTCGCCGAGCGCTGCAGCATTGACGTGAGGTTGTTGCGCTCGGTGTTGGTGACGCCTCCGACGGTCGTGGTGCCCAGCGACGCATCGGTGGCGCTCAAGAATTCGAGGTGCAGCGTGGCGCGGTCATTCTGGGCTTCGAAGCCGCCGAACCAGCCCGACGCGGTGTAGGTCGCCTGCGCCGCGTCGATGCGCGTGTGTAGCGCCGGGTCGAGCGTGACGAGCTGCGAAATTGCCGCGGTGACGCCGTCGTTGCCGCCGAAGAAGAGGTTGCTGCCGCGCGTGGGCGAGCCCGGCGTGGCCGCGGTCGGGAAGCCGGCCAGCATGTGCGCGTAGCTGAGCACCGAGAAGTTGTTGCCGACGGGTCGTGTCCACCCGGGAATCGTGGCGACGGGGGTGACGCCGTCGAGGCTGCCGGGGCCGGCCTCTGCGTCGCCGTTCACCAGCAGGTTGTGGTCTGTGGCCGCCGGCGGCGGGCCCTGCAGCACGACGACGAGGTCATCGGCGTAGCCGTCGATGCTGCCGCCCTCGTCGTAGGTGCACTCGAGGGCCGCTTCGATGATGCGGGTGTTGGTGGGCAGGGCCACGCTCGCCGAGCGCTGCAGGAGCGCCGTGACGTTCGCGCGCTCGAGCGGCGTGGGGTCGCCAATCTGCGTGGTGCCCAGCGTGGCGCCCGCGCCGCTCAAAAACGTCAGCTTGAGGCGAACGGTGTCGGCCTGGCTCTGGAACCCGCCGAACCACCCGCTGAGCACGACCTGTGTCGACGCGGCGTCGATGCGCGAGGCCCAGTCGCCGGGCAGGGTGATGCGCTGCGTGATGCGTTGGTCGCCGCTGCCCTCGCCGCCGTAGAAGAAGTTGGCGCGCCGTGTCGGGGAGCCCGCAGTGGTCGCGTCGGGGAAGTCGCTCCCCAGCCCGTACTGCAGCACGTTGAAGTTCGACGCGGCGTCACGGGTCCACGCGGGAATGTTCACCTGTGTGGCGGCCATGCTCGAGCCAGCGGCCGCTTCGGCGTCGCCGTTCTGCAGCAGGTTGGCTGTCTGCACGCCGCCGTCTGCGAGTGCTGTGGTGCCGCCACCGGTCGCGGTGCCGCCGCCCGTCGCGGTGCCGCCGCCCGTCGCGGTGCCACCGCCCGTCGCAGCGCCACCACCGGTCGCGGAGCCCCCGCCTGTGGCCGCACCGCCGCCCATCGCGGTGCCTCCACCTCCGCCACCGGTGCCGCCGTCGGTGCCGTCCATCGGCCCGCATGCGCAGCCCGTCGACAGCGCACCAAACAGCAGCCCCACCAACATCGTCGAGTGTCTGAGCATCGCGTGTGAGTAGGGATTCGGCCGTCGTGCAGACACCCCTTCAGGGGGAGGTCGCGCCATTTTTCCCCGGCTCGCGCCGGGGCAGGTGGCGACGGAGGTCGAGCCGGGTCTGCTTCGCGGCCGTGTTGAGGCGCTCGATGAGGGCCGCGTTGCTGCTCACCGAGAGGCGCGCGTAGAGCTCCTTGCGGTACGACTTGAGCGTCGAGGCGGTGATGCCGAGCAGCCCGCAGACGACCTTCGGTTCGAGGCCATGCCAGTACGCCAGCGCGAGGCGTCGGAGCTGCGGTGGCACGTTGGCTTCTTCGAGCGCGCGGAGCAGCCGCGCCGCGCGGTCGAGCTCCAACGACAGCTGAACCCCGTAGCGCTGCTCGCCCCCCTCACCATTCAATGGGTAGGCGCGCAGCCGCAACTGACCTCCGGCGACGGGCAGCGTCATGGTGGGCGGGGTGACGTCGAGGCTGCGGCGGGCGCGCGAGCGCTGCAGCTGCGCGCACTGGGTGCACAGCGCCCGCACCGCGTCGGGCAGCAGGTTGTGTTGCAGCAGCGTGCCTCGCTCGGCTCCTCCGAGGGCGTCTCCCAGCCAGTCTCTGGCGAGCGCCGACGCGAACTCGATGCGCCCTTGCGGCGTCGCGACGAGCAGCGCCGAGTCGACCTCGTCGAAGACGGCGCTGCGCGCTTCGGCTCTCAACGCGTGCACGAGCCATGGGTAGAACTGCGCGACCTCCGCTACTTCAGCGCGCGTGAAGGGCGCCGCGTCGCGCTCGCGGAAGATGCCCAGAATGGCGATGGGCCCCGCCTCGTCGCGCAGCGCGAGGTCGAGCACGTGGTGGATGCCGTTGCGCTTGAAGAGGTGCTGGTACGTCGCGCCTTCGATGAACTCCGGCCGCCCGTCGATGAGGTTGCCGAAGGGCCTGGGGCTCCGCAGGAGATTGCCGAAGGCCGCGGGGTCGTCGCTGCGCGCCGAGAACACGTGGCCCGCCGACGCGAAGAGCTGGTGGCTGAACTCGTCGAAGTGCTCGCTGTAGTGGGTGGTGGGCGCGCAGGTCTGGTCGACGCGGATCATCGAGAGGCTGAATGACGGAATGATGCGCTTGAGCGCCTCCGAGGTGAGCGGCATCTGCCCGAAGAGGTCGACGCCGGAGTTCAAGAGGAGTCGGAGGCTCGCGTGGTCTCTGTGGGCCATGGCGGCCGACTCTATGTTCGTCGGCGCTCAATGAGGCTGTCCGAGAAGCCCGAGCGAGCGCCGCGACGACAGCGACGAGAGTCGTTCACGCAGCTGCGCAAAGTCTATCGGCTTGGTGAACGTGTCATTCATGCCCGCGGCGCGGCACTCGTCGAGCTCCTCGATGACAGGGTTCGCCGTCAGCGCCCAGATGGTGCACGGCGAGAGCCCACGCCCGCGTTCATCGGCGCGAATGAGCTGCGTCGCTTCGAGGCCGTCCATCTCCGGCATCTGCAGGTCCATCAACACCAGGTCGAACGTGCGCTCGCGCGCTGCATCGACGGCTTCGCGGCCCGTCGTCACGCGTCGCACGAGATGGCCGTCGCGCTGCAGCAGGCGCGTGGTCAACACCGCGATGAGCTCATTGTCTTCTGCGAGCAACACGCTGAGCTCGTCGTCGAGGCTGCGTTTCAATTCAGCTGCGTTCGTCACGCCCCAGGGCTGTGCAATCAGCGAACCGAACCGAAACGCGTCGCAATACCGGCAGTTGACGCAGCGCGTGCGTGGGTCAACACCGGGGGGCGGGTGTTCACCGCCTCAGCACGTCGAAGGCCGCGTTCACCACGCCCGAGTATTGAACCTGCCAGAGGTGCGCGAGGGGCGTGTTGTGTGGGCCCTCCATGCGCACGGTCGTCGCGCCGGGCAGGTCGAGCTGCGCTGAAGGCATGTAGCCGTCACCGTCTTCGAAGACGCCCTTCGCGGGCCCCAGCGTCGGCGTGCCGGTGGTGCCGATGATGGTGACGCCGCCGGGCAGCTGCGCGCGTTGGCGGCCCCACGTGGTGTTGAGGCCGTTGATCATCTTCGAGCCCACGGCGAGCTCCCGCGCCGCGTCGTCGACGTTCTTCACCGGCGCGCCGACCACGTCGCCGATGTTGCCGAGGTACGTGCCATGCGATGCGGGGCCGATGAACACCGCGCGCTCGACCTTCGGGCTCTTCGCGGGGTCGCGGCCGTCGAGATACAGGCGGAAGTCGGTGCCGCCAGCGCTGTGCGTCACCACGTCGACCGACTCCGTGGCCGTCGCCTTCGAGATGCGCTCCATGGCCTTCGCGATCTGCGGCGCCTTCATCGTGGGTGAGGCCCACGGGTCGCGGTACTCGACCTGAAACAGCTTCGCGCTCTGCAGCTCCTTCGCGGTGACTTCGCGGCCCTGCGCGTCGCCGAGGCGGAACGTGTCTTGCTCGGCGACGTAGACGACCACGGGCCCATTCTTCGGGTTGCGGCCGAGCTGGTTGGCCATGGTGTCGAAGCTCTGCGCCGGCATGGTGAGGCCGGGAATCATGACCACCGGGCGCTTGAGCGTCGGCGGTTCAGCGAGCGGGCCGTAGGCGACCTTCTGCGGGCCGGTGAGCTTCTCGATGGGCGTGTTCGGCCGCAGCTTGTTGAACACGCGGTCTGACATCCAATCTTTGCTGGCGTTGAAGAGGTCGACGCGCGGGCCCGGGCCCTGGCGGAACGGCTCGGGGGTCAGCGTGGTCTTGAGGCGCTCGAAGGTCTTCACCGGAGACCAGCCGCTCGACTTCGCGGCGACTGCAGGCGCGGGCTTGCTGGCGACGGCGGGCTTCGGGGCGACGGCGGGGCTGCCACGGCGAACGGGGGTCGGCATGCGGCGCAGTGTCGGTGAGCGCGCGGCGCGACGCATTGTCAGGCGGCGACAAAGCCATGTGCAGATCACGCCAACGGCGTATGTGCGGTGCGCGTGACGACGGTGCTCTTCATTCACGGGCTCGAGAGCGGGCCTCGCGGGCACAAGGCGCGCGCGCTCGTCGAAGCCGGCTTCGAAGTGGTCGCCGTGCAGATGCCGTCGAGCCGCGCCGCCGTGCTGCGCGACCAGGTGACGTGGCTCCCGCTGCTCGCGGGCTCCGCGTTGTTGCTCGGCGCGGCCTTCATCGGCGTCACCTGGTTCATCGCCACGGCGGTGCTCGTGGCGCTCAGCGTGAAGCCCACGCGCACGGCGCTCACGCGGCGCATGTGGCGGCGCTCCCTCGAGGTGCAGCGGCGCGCGCTCGCCGCGCACACCATCGACGTGGTGCTCGGTTCTTCTTTCGGCGGCGCCGTCGCGCTCGAGCTGCTCGCCCGTGGAGACTGGCGCGGGCCCACGGTGTTGCTGTGCCCCGCGCACCGCCTCGTCGCTGCGCGCGCTGGCCTCCCGTCGTCAAAGCTCCCGGATGACGCGAAGAACGTGCTCGTCGTTCACGGCACGCGCGACGACACGGTGCCGCTGCAGCACTCGCGCGCGCTCGTCGACGGCACCTCCGTGAAGCTCGTCGAGGTCGACGACACGCACCGGCTCTTCGAGGTGGCCACGCCCGCGCGGTTTCGTGAGTGGGTCGAAATGGTCAACGCTCGGTGACGGCCTTCCACGTGCCGCGCTCGCTCTGCTCGAGCACCACGGTGCCTTCCCACCCGGTGCCGTACAGCGCCGTCTTCAACGTGAAGCCTTCGAACCGCCGCTGCCCGATGCCGACCCGCACGTCGCGCTGCGGTCGACTGCAGCCGAGGTCTGTCGTCACCGTCTGTACGGCGGCTTTGCGCGGGTGGCCGTAGGCCCAGGCAGTCCAGTCTTCCTGGCGGCTCTCGGCGCCCATCGACACCACGGCCATGCACGGAGAAATCGTCTTCACGAGGCCCATGGTGGTGCCGTTGTGCGAGCCGTGGTGGCCCACGAGAAATACGTCGCTGTTGAGCGCGCTCCCGTGCGCGGCGAGCAGCGAGTGAATCGCCTCGACCTCGAGGTCACCCGTCACCAGCACCGCGTGCCCGTCGACGTCGAGCTTCACCACGAGGCTGTGGTTGTTGGCATTGGCGTACACGCGCGGCTCCCAGCCTTCGCCATTGTGCTCGAGGCCGCCCCACAGCACCGAGATGACCGGGTCGACGCCTTCGCAGGCCACGGGGTCGATGTGCGCGTCGGTGAGGCCCTTGCCGCTCTCGATGTCGGTGCGCAGCACGGTGCGGAGCGCGCCCCGCTTCGCGGCTTCCTTCTCGGCGTTCTCCTGCTGCTCACCGCCGGACTCGAGCACCGCGCCGTCGGTGCCGCGCGGGCGACCGTTGGTGATGAGGTTGCTGACGGTGAAGTCGGCCATCACGAAGGGCAACCCACGCGTGTGGTCGATGTGCGGGTGGGTGATGAAGACGGCCGCGAAGGTGCGGTTCAGGTCGGCGCGGCGCGCGAAGAAGCTCTCGAGGTAGGCCTTGAGCGTGCGCGTGCTGTCGAACTCGGAGCTCGATTCACCGCCCGTGTCGATGAGCACCGCCGCGCAGGGAAATTCGAAGAGCGTCGCGGAGCCCTGGCCGACGTCGATGACGTGCATGCGCATGCGCGACGGCGGCGGCGCGTTGGGGCCGGGGAGCCCCATGCTGGCTTTGGTGGCCTTGCTCTCGGGGCGTACGCGGCGCGACGGCGAGGGGCAGGCGGTCAGAAAGAGACAGAGCAGCAGCAGGGCACGCGACGTCACGGGCAGGGTCTTAGCCGGAACGTCGCGTCGAAGGCGGCGACAGCGCGGTCAGTACAGCGTGGTCACTGTTCCGACCTGACCGTCACCCGCGTTTGACGTACCGCCACCACCGGGAATGCCGACGTTGACGGTCGAGCCCGTCGCGCTCCACGTCGAGCCGCCGCCGCGCGCCACGCCGATGGACGGCCCGCCACCGCCAGCACCACCCGCGCCGCCGTTGCCGGCCTTGCTGCCGTTACCGCCGGGCGCGCCGTTCGAGCCGTCGTCCTGCTCGCCGCTGCCGCCGTAGTTGTTGCGGGGACCGCCTGAGCCGCCGTTGCCGCCAATGCCTCCAGGCCCGCCGTTACCGCCTGCGCCACCGTTGCTCGCCGTGATGACGCACGTCGTGGCCTGCACCGTCGAGTTCCACAGCATGATGCCGAACGAGCCGCCGCCGCTCGTGCCACGCGTTCCGCGCGTGCCCTTGCAGCCACCGGCACCACCGCCGCTGCCGGCGCCGCCGTAGCTGTCGCAAGCATTCGGCCCGCCACCGCCGCCGCCACCACCACCACCGCCGTTGCCGTCTGCGCCATCGGTTCCATCGGTCGTGTTGGCGACGGTGTAGCCGACTGGCCCGAGCACGCCGAAGTTGCCTCCGCTGCTGCCGTTGGTTCCGTTGCTCACGGCCGCGCCATTTGCGCCCCAGTAGATTGCGGGCGTGGCCCAATTGCCGCCTCCAGACGGCGTACCCGGCCCCGGGTTCGCCGTGACGCCCGCGAGGCCCGCTTCGCCGCTGGCGTGCTCGTTGCCCGGAAACCCGCCGCGCCCGCCATTCCGTCCACACGTGCTCGTCCCGCCCGCTCCGGGGGTCGGTCGGCTGCAGTTCCTACACGTAATGAATGAGGAGTCTTCGCAGCCTGGAGCGCCCTGACCGCCGTTGCCACCTGCGGCTCCGCTGGCGCCGGTTCCGCCTGAACTGCCAGCGGTGCCCGCTCCAGCGCTGATGTTCACGCGCTCGAGCTGCACCGAGGCGGAGTTCACGATGAGCGCTCCGTACGCGGTCGCCGACACGCCGACCGGGTCCGCGCCGTTGAAGGTCATGAGCTGCACCACGGCGTTGTTCGCGTTGGTGATGGAGAGCGGAGTGTTGGTGCCGGTCACCGTCACCGCCGTGGTCAACGCACGCGCCCACGTGCCCGCCGTGTAGCCACCGTAGAGGCCCTTGTTCGGTGCGGTGATGTTGACCTGCCCGAGGTAGCCACCGCCGGCGACCAGCACATCGCGTTTGTTCGTCGAGATGGCCGCTGAGAGCGCTCCGGCCAGGGTCAACTTGGGTGCCGTGCGCGTACCGGGGTTGCCGTCGCTGCCAGTGGTGGTCACGAAGACGGAGTTGTTCACCTCGCCGTCGATGCCGTCGCAGTTGGCGTCGACGAGGCCGAGGTCGGGCAGGTCAACCGCAGAGATGAACGTGCACACGTACTCGCAGCCGTTGGCGGGGTTTCCGTCGAGGTCCCAACGGTTTGCGGGACAGGTGAAGCCGCAGGTGCCGCCGGTGCAGGTGTTGGTCGCGTTCGGTGTGTTGCACACGTTGCCGCAACCGCCGCAGTTGCTGACGCTGGTGTTGATGTTGATTTCGCAGCCGTCGGGGTGCGTGCCGTTGCAGTTGCGGAACGAGCCCTCACACGTCGCGACCTGGCAGATGCCTCCGAGGCACGCTTCGCCCGCGTTGGGCAGGTTGCACACGTTGCCGCAGCTGCCGCAGCTGTTCACGTTGGTGTTGATGTTGATTTCACACCCCGTGCTGTACACGCCGTCACAGTTCGCGAAGCCGTTGGTGCACGCCACCACGCCGCAGTTGCCCGTCGTGCACTGGCTGGCCAGCACGTTGGCCGCGGTGCACACGTTGTTGCACGCGCCGCAGTTGTTGACGTCGCTGGTGAGGTTGAAGCCCTCGTCGATGAGCGTGTCGCAGTCGTTGTCGACGCCGTCGCAGATTTCGACCCCGCCGTTGCTGGGCACGCACGCGTACTCGCAGCCGTCGGCCAGTTGACCATTCGCGTTCACCCAGCCCGGGAGACACGACGCGATGCCACACGTGCCCGATGAGCACACCGGCGCCGCGTGAGGGAAGTTGCAGACCGTGCCGCACGCGCCGCAGTTCGCGATGGTGTTCGACGTGTTCACCTCACAGCCGTCGGTGACCTGACCGTTGCAGTCGCGCCACGCGCCGGTGCACGACGCCACCGTGCATGAGCCGCCGCTGCAGCCCGGTGTACCGTTGGTCACCGTGCACACGTTGCCGCAGGTGCCGCAGCTGGTGACAGCGGTGTTGGTGTTCGTCTCGCAGCCGTCGACCACCTGGCTGTTGCAGTCGCGGAAGCCCGAGTTGCACGCACCAATCGCGCAGGCGCTGCTCACGCACGCCGGTGTGGCATTGGCGACTGCGCACGCGTTGTTGCAAGCGCCGCAGTTGTTGACGTTGTTGCCTGAGTTGATTTCGCAGCCGTCGCTCAGCTGCCCGTTGCAGTCGCGGAAGGTGCCGCTGCAGGTGCCGATGGTGCAGCTGCCGTTGCTGCACGCCGGCGTGGCGTTCGCTGCGACGCACGCGTTGTTGCAGGCGCCGCAGTGTGAGGTCGACGCGTTGGTATTCACTTCGCAGCCGTCACCAATCTGCCCGTTGCAGTCGGCGAAGCCGCTACCGCACGCGATGCCGCAGATGCCGTTGTTGCACGCCGGAGCGCCGTTGGCCGTGCTGCACACGTTGCCGCAGGCGCCGCAGTTGTTGATGTCGTTGGTGAAGTTGACCTCGCAGCCGTCGGCCAGCAGGCCGTTGCAGTTGCGGAAGCCGGCGTTGCAGCTCTGAATGCCGCACGTGCCGGTGGTGCACGACGGCGTGGCGTTGGGCGTGTTGCAGGCCACGTTGCACGCGCCGCAGTTGTTCACGTCGGTGTTGATGGCCACCTCGCAGCCGTCGCTCGCCACGTTGTTGCAGTTGCGGAAGCCGTTGTTGCAGCTCTCGACGCCGCAGGTGCCGCTCGCGCATTGCGGCGTGCCGTTGGCCGCGGTGCAGCCGTTGCCGCACGCGCCGCAGTGGCTGACGTTGTTCTGTGTGTTGATTTCGCAGCCGTCGGCAATGAGCCCGTTGCAGTTGTTGAAGCCCGCGTTGCAGCTCTGAATGCCGCACGCGCCGGTGAGGCACTGCGCGGTGGCGTTGGGCGTGCTGCAGGTGCTGCCGCAGGTGCCGCAGTTGGCGAGGTCTGACTGCGTGTTCACTTCACAGCCGTCGACGTACACGCCGTTGCAGTTCGCGCGGCCCGAGTCGCACGCGGTGATGCCGCAGGCCGAGGTGCTGCACGCGGTGGTGGCGAAGGGCGCCGTGCACGCGCGGTTGCACTGCCCGCAGTGCGCCGCGTTGCTGGTGAGGTCGAAGTCTTCGTCGATTCTGTTGTCGCAGTCGTTGTCGATGCCGTCGCACTGCTCGACGCCGCCGGCGGTGCGAATGCAGTTGTACTCACAGCCGTTGCTGGCGAGGCCGTCGACGTCCCAGAAGTTGGGGTTGCAGGTGTACGCGCAGCTGCCGTTGCTGCACGACGAGCTCGCGTTGTTCGCGTTGCACACCGTGCCGCACGCGCCGCAGTTATTCGCGCTGGTGTTGGTGTTGACTTCACAGCCGTCGGCCACGGTGCCGTTGCAGTTGGCGAAGTTCGGGTTGCACTGGCCGACGCCGCAGGTGCCGTTGACGCAGGTCGCGGTCGCGTTGGGCGTGGTGCACGCCGTGCTGCAGGTGCCGCAGTGTGCGGGGTCGTTGGTCAAGTCGACCTCGCAGCCGTCTCCGTATTGCTGGTTGCAGTTGCCGCGCCCCGGCGTGCACGTGCCGATGCCGCAGACGCGCGCGACGCATGAATACGTCGACACGGTGGTGCCCGACACGCTGCACTCGAGGTTGCACTGCCCGCAGTGGTTGGGGTCGCTGACGAGGTCGAAGCCGTTGTCGACGATGCCGTCACAGTCGTCGTCGACGCCGTTGCAGACCTCGCCGCCCGCGTCGGAGGGCTGGCACGGGTACTCGCAGCCGTTGGCGGGGTTGCCGTCGAGGTCAGACCAGCCCGGCTGACAGCGCGAGACGGCGCACATGCCCGCCACGCACGCAGGCACCGCGTTGGTGAGGATGCAGGCCGTGTTGCACGCGCCGCAGTGGGCGACGTCGGTCTGCGTCGAGAAGCCGTTGTCGACCATTCCGTCGCAGTCGTCGTCGCGGCCGTTGCACAGCTCGACGCCGGGCGTGCCGGGCACGCACGTCTGCGCCGCGCCGCTGATGCACGCGGCAACTGAACGACGGCACTCGCCCAGCCCACACGTCACGTCGCCCAGGCCTTCGTCCGTCTGGCCGTTGCAGTCGTCGTCGACGGAGTTGCAGACCTCGGCCGTCGGCGTGCGCGCGTTGCAGCTCGAATAGCCTTCGGGCGGTCGGCACACGCTGATGCCGGTGCAGGTGCCGAAGTTGTTGGTGACGTCACACGGCTTCTGCTGCCCCGACGTGGCGGCGATGCACTCGCAGGTGCCCGACGACGGCTGACACTGCCTGGTGGCGAGCTGCCCGGTGATGGTGGTGGCGTCGCCGCAGCGGAAGCTGTTGGGGCAGCTCTCGTCGAAGCTGCAGTCGCGGCCGCAGAAGGCCGTCTCGCCCAGCACGATGCACTTGTCGGCGGCCTGAGGGCAGTCGCTGTCTTTCGTACACGCGCGACAGAGCCCCGCGCGCTCGGGCACGCAGGCGAAGCGGTCGGCCGCGAGCTGCGTGCACACTTCCGGGCCGCGACAGCCGATGGCGCACGCGCGCAAGCACACCTTCGGGCCGCCGTTGGCCGAGTCGCACAGGCTCGTCTCGCAGCGGTCGTCGACTTCACACGGCTCGCCTTCGGGAATCGGCGTTTCGACGGCGGTGCGGCGCTGACAGCTACAGGCCTGAAGGCAGGCGATGACGGACAACGCCATCGCGAGGTGCAACGCAGAAGTGGGGCGCATCAGGGGGCTTTCGCCAGCGTGGGGGAGGTGGTGCGCTCGCAAGGAGAGCAGCGCAGAGCCGACAGCGTCAATTCTTCGTCTTCAACGCCACGTGACGCGAAGCGTCGCAGCCGGCAGCGCAATCTGGTGCAGCGTGACTTCGCCTTCGCGCCCGAGCACCTCGAGGCCGCCCTGCAGAATGCCCACCCAGTAGCTGGGCAAGCCCTGCACTTCGTTGATGGTGATGAGCGCGGTGTTGGCGTCGAGCAGCGTGGTCTCGGCGCGCGTGAAGTTGTCGGAGGTGCGGAAGGCGCGGTCCAACCGGGTGAGGGTGCGCGCCGGGCCTACGACGCGCAGCAGCGAGGCGACGGCGGAGCCCATCAACGTCTGCTTCCAGCCGCGAATGAAGTTGAGGCCCAGCAGGCGCAGCGCTTCTTCCTGCGATTCCTCGGGCCACGAAAAAACGGCCATGGCGACGAGGTGCGGCGACCAGATTTCGACGGGAATCGCGGGCGGGAGCTTGGCGACGTCGAGCCCGCGGGCCTTGAGGTGCGCCTTGAGCGCTGGTGTCGCGCGGGCTCCGAGACCGTTGAGCAACCCTTCGACAGACGACGGAAAAACATACCGCTCTTGAGACATGAGGTGGCCACCATACCCGTGTGCGGCGCGGCGCGGCGGGCGTATGAAGCACAACGCTGTGAGTCGCCCGGGCCAGGACAAGCGCTGGAAGGTTGCCGAGGGCCTCACCGTCGACGGCGTGCTGGGCCCTGACGGCGCCTTGTCTGCGGCGCTCGCGGGCTACGAGCACCGACCACCTCAGGTGGACATGGCCAACGCCGTCGCGCGCGCGCTCGAGAAGGGGCGCTACCTGCTCGCTGAAGCGGGCACCGGCACGGGGAAGACGCTCGCCTACCTCGTGCCCAGCGTGTTGTCGGGCAAGCGCGTCGTCATCTCGACGGCCACGCGAACGTTGCAGGAGCAGATCTTCACCAAAGACCTGCCGCTGCTGCGCGACGAGGTCGGCCTGCCGGTGACGGCGGCGCTGCTCAAGGGCCGCAGCAACTACCTGTGCGCGGCGAAGTTCGAGCGCTTCGAGAAGTTTCCGTTGTTCGCGTCTCCCGCCGAGGCCGAGCACTGGGACACGTTTCGTGAGTGGGCGTTCTCGACCGAGACCGGCGACCGCAGCGAGACCGAGGTGCCCGACAACTGGGTGACGTGGCTGCAGGTCTCGACGACGCCCGAGTCGTGCACCGGCTCGCGTTGCCCGTTCTACGAGACGTGCTTCGTGACGCGCGCGCGCCGCGCGGCCGTCGACTGTCAGCTCATCGTGGTGAACCACGCGCTGTTCTTCGCCGACCTCTCGCTCAAGCAGCGCGGTGAAGAACTGGAGCTGGGCGTGTTGCCTCCGTACGACGCGGTGGTGTTCGACGAAGCGCACGCGTTGGAAGACGTGGCGACGGAGTACTTCGGCGTCACCGCGTCGTCGGGCCGGCTGGCGGTGCTGGCCACCGACGTGCTCGAGCAGGTGCCGAAGACGCACGCGCACTCGGCGACGCTGACGGCGATGGCGCTCGAGCTGCGCACGCGCAGTGAGCAGTTCTTCACGAAGGTCGCCGTCACGTTGACCGGCGCGGCGATGCAGAGCGACGGGCCGAACCTTCAAGACACGCGGCTGCTGCACGACACGCTCGCGCCCGCCCGCGGCGAAGGGCTGCTGGTGCTCGAGACGCTCGGCGCGATGGCCGCGCTCTGCCCTGAAGACGACGCAGACCTCGGCGCCGTGCACCGCCGCGCGCTCGAGTCAGCGGTGGCGCTCGACGCCACGCTGCGCGCTGACGACCCGTCGCAGGTGTACTGGGCGTCTTCGCGCGGTCGCTCGCTGACGCTGCGGGCCGCGCCCATCGACGTGGGTGAATCGCTGTCGTCGTTTCTCTACGACTCGGTCGACTCGGTCGTCTTCACGTCGGCCACGCTGCAGGCCGCGGGCTCCGGGGGCTTCGAGTACGTGCTCGCGCGCCTCGGCCTCAAAGACCGCCCGTGGGACACGCTGCAGGTCGAGTCGCACTTCGACTACCCGACGCAGGCGTTGCTGTACGTGCCCGGCTACCTGCCCGCGCCGTCTGACCCCGAGTGGACGCTCGCGTTCGCGCGCGAGGTCTTTCAGCTGCTCAAGCTCTCGGGTGGGCGCGCGTTCGTGCTGTTCACCTCGCTCAAGCACATGGACGGGGTGCACGCGTTGGTGGCGCCGCACCTCCAGGTTCAAGTGCTCAAGCAGGGAGACGCGCCGCGCCGCGCGTTGCTCGAGAAGTTCGTCGCGGAGCCGTCGGTGCTCTTCGCGTCGCAGAGCTTCTGGGAGGGCGTCGACGTGCCGGGCGACGCGCTGTCGATGGTCATCATCGACCGGCTGCCGTTCGCGCCGCCCAACGACCCACTGCAGGCCGCGCGCATGGACGCGGTGCGCGAGCGCGGAGGAAGCCCGTTCGACGAGTACCAGGTGCCGCAGGCGGCGTTGGCGTTGCGCCAGGGGTTCGGCCGGTTGATTCGTACCGCGAGCGACCGCGGCGTCGTGGCGCTCGGAGATTCACGCGTGGTGACCAAACGCTACGGCGCGAAGTTCATCTCGAGCCTGCCGCCGGTGCGGCGCGTGGCGCGCTTCGAAGACGTGCGCGCGTGGTGGAACGAGCGCTGACCTACGGCTGCGGCGGCGTCAGCGAGAAGTCACCGCCGAGGTAGAGCCCGACCTTCCGGTTGTCTTGCGTGCCCAGCAGGTTGCAGTTGCCCTGCGTCGCGTACACGAGCCCGGTGCCGTCGGTGTACAGGCAGTAGTTGTACGCGTCGGCCTTCAAGCGCATGGGGTACTTCGTGTCGAAGCCGCCCTGGTCGTAGCGCTCAGTGCGCCACAGCGCCGCGCCTTCACCACACCCGGCGGTGCTGATGGAGCCCGCCCAACTGGCCGCCGTCAGGCACTTCGAGGTCTCGTGGTTGCGGAAGCTGCGCTTGCCGTCGGGCAGGTCGATGACGTCCCAGCGTTGGTCGAGCCGGCTCGCGTCACAGGTGCCCGCCGAGCTGACGCCACCATTCCCGTTGTCGTACAGGCAGCGACCCATCTTGATCTTCAGCAGCGAGAACGAGCCCGCATCAGGCACGCCCGCATCGACCTCGACGCCCGCATCCAGCGGAGGCAACCCGCCGTCGGGAATTCCCGTGCACACGCCGGGCGTCGCGTCGCAGGCGTCACCGATGCCGTCGAAGTCGAGGTCGGCCTGGTCCGCGTTCGCCGTCGTCACGCAGTTGTCGTGCGGGTCGAACACGCCGTCACCGTCGGTGTCGACCAACGGCGCTGGCGGCGCAGGGCACGCGCCAGGCGCGCACCTCCAGTCGGGGAACACGTACGAAATCGCCGCGTTGTTCGACGCGCACCGCTCTCCGACAATCGGCCCGGCGCTGCAGGCCACACCGAAGCTCGAGCCCGCAGACCGCGCCCGGCTGGTGATGACGACGCTCGACGACGCCGCGCCCGTGAAGCTGCCGCTGATGCTCAGCGAGCCGCTCTCGCTGCCGGTGCCGCTGAAGTTGGTGTCTTGCGTGAGCGTGCCGTCGCCGATGATGGTGAACGTCGTCATCGTGGTGGCCGCCGGGTCGAGCCCGAGGGGGTCTGCCGCGTAGTCGTGCACCTCCACCGTCGCGTCGCGCGCGCACGCGGCGTACGTCATGGCGCTGATGGCGCGCAGCCCGTTGAGCGTCACGCGCCACGACACCGTGCCGCCGCCGGGGCAGTTGCCGCTCCAGTTCCCCACGCCTGCGGGGTCCATGCAGTTGTTGAGGCTGCAGCGGTTCGCGTCGAGCCACGCCGGCAGCGCCTTCGCCAGCGTGCCATTCATGAACGGCTGCGGAGCCGGGGGCCGCGGCGTCGGGTCGCACACGTTGCCCACGCCGTCGCGGTCGTCGTCGGCCTGGTTCACGTTCCACACGTGGGGGCAGTTGTCGGTGGCGTCGGGGCGGCCATCGCAGTCGGCGTCGGGCTCGCCCAGGCCTTCGCACGCGTCGCCGATGCCGTTGCCGTTCGAGTCGAGTTGATCAGCGTTCGCCGTCACCGGGCAGTTGTCGAGGTCGTCGTTGACGCCGTCACCGTCGCGGTCGGGCGGAGGCTCGGTGCAATCGAGCACGAAGTTGCCGCTCACCTTCACGCCGTGCTGACCGCTCCACTCGAACGAGAGCTTGATGACGTGAATCGACTCGCTCGACGTGTCGGCACCACACCGCAACCCGACGACGCCCGACTCAGGCAGGCGCGTGCCCGCAACGCATTCGCCGTTCTCTTCCACGGGCTCGCTGCCATCGGTGGTGAAGCACACCACGCGCCCCTCGAGGCCGACGACGCGCACGTCACCTGCGCTCGCGTCGAAGTCGTGGTTGGGCTTCGGGTCGAACACGTCGTCGGGCGTGGGGCCGACAACGGCGGGAGACGAACAACCGAAGACGAACAGCGCACACAACAACCCCGAGATGCGACCCATGTGTCTCGAATGCTGCCTGTTGATGACGTCAACGTCAGCAGCGATGTGATTGACGCGCGGAGTCGCGGGTGAAAACAGGGCGCGCACATGAGCGAGTCGACCGGAGTCGCCGAAATTTTCACCGACGGCGCGTGCAGCGGAAACCCGGGCCCGGGCGGCTGGGGCGCGCTGCTCAAGTGGGGCGGCAAAGAGCGCGAGCTGTTCGGCGGCGAAAAAGACACCACCAACAACCGCATGGAGCTCACCGCTGTCATTCGCGCGCTCGAGGCGCTGAAGCGGCCGGTGAAGGTGCGCCTGTTCACCGACTCGACGTACGTGATGCAGGGCATCACGAAGTGGATCCACGGGTGGAAGAAGAACGGCTGGAAGACGTCCGCCAAAGAGCCGGTGAAGAACGCTGACCTGTGGCGCGAGCTCGAGACCGCCGTGGCGCGCCACGACGTCGAGTGGCGCTGGGTGAAGGGCCACGCCGGCGACCCCGGCAACGAGCGCGCCGACGCGCTGGCGAACAAGGGCGTCGAGCTCGCGCGCGCGAGCTGACCTCACGCCCCGAACGCGCCGACCAGAAACTCCCACACGGCGGCGACGCGCGGCACCCTTCGCAGCGCTTCGTGTGTCACCAGCCACAGTGGGTCGACCGGTGCCGTCTTCACCTGCGCCGCCAACCCGCGCGAGAGCTGCAGCGGCGCGAGGTGGTGCACGTTCAAATACGGCTCCGGCATCATCGCCGCGCCGAGGCCCCGCTGCACGGCCGCCACCTGCATCGCGAAGCTGTTGGTGCGCAGCAGCGGGGCCGTCGTGGTGTGCGCCTGGAGCCACCGCGCGACGTGCAGGCGCTCGAGCTCGAACCCGAAGCCCACCCACGGCACGTCGTCCCACGAGCGCAGGCGACCCAGCGAGGCCACCAGCTCGGGCGCCGCGAGCGGCACCCACTTCGCGCGCACCAACAACTGCCGCACCAACGGCCCGCCGGTCGGCTTCACCGTACGAATCGCGAGGTCGGCTTCACGGCGCGTGAGGTCTGCCTGGCGCGTGCTGGCGTCGACTTCGAAGCGCAGCCGTGGGTGGCGCCGCGAGAGCTCGTGGAGCACCGGGGCGATGAAGCTCTCGGCGACGCCCGGTGGCACCGAGAGCTTCACCGCGCCTTCGACCTCACGCTCGAGGCCGTCGACCTCGCGGCTGAAGCCGTGTGCCGCGCGCTCCATCTCTTCGGCGAACGAGCGCAGCCGCAGGCCCGCTGCCGTCGGAGAGATGCCTTCCCGTCGCCGGTCGAACAGCGAGACCTTCAGCCGCGCTTCGAGGCGGGCCAGGCGCCGCGACGCCGTCGAGATGTCGAAGCCCAGCGCGCGCGCCGTGGCCGCCAACCGCCTCGTGCGCAGCAACGAGAGGAACAGCTTCACGTCGTCCCACGCCACCTGTTGGGCTTGCGTCATTGCAATTCATCCTTGCTCAACTTCGACTCGAACTGCACCAGTGCAAGGCACATGGTGACGGCATGAGCGCTCCCTTCGTGGTCTTCGGTGCAGGGCAGATTGGTACGCAGGTCGCGCAGCAGCTGCTCGCTGCGGGCAACCACGTTCGGCAGGCGCGCCGCAGCGGCGGCGACCGGCGCGAAGGGAACTTCGAGCTGTGCACGGGCGACCTCACCGACTTCACGTTCGTAGAGCGCCTCGCCGCCGGCGCGCAGGCGCTCATTCACTGCGCCTCGCCGCCGTACCACCAGTGGGCGGAGCAGCTCGCGCCGCTCAACGACGCCGTGCTGCATGCCGCGAAGAGGTCCGGCGCGCCGCTCGTCGTGCTCGACAATCTGTACGGCTATGGCGAACCCGGCGCGCCGCTGACGGAGACCAGCGCCGTGAATCCGTGCAGTCGCAAAGGCGAGCTGCGCGCGCGCGTCGCGCAGACGTTGCAGGCCGCGCACGTCGCAGGTGACGCGAGGGTCGCCATCGCGCGGGCGGCAGACTTCTACGGCCCCGGCATTACGCAGGCCGCCATCTTCGGCGAGCGCTTTCTCTACCGCGCGCTCGCGGGCAAGAACCTCGAGTGCTTCGGCCCTCCCGAGCTGCTGCACTCGTATTCGTACGGGCCCGACGTCGCGGCGGGGCTGGTCACGCTGGCGAAGTCAGCCCGTGCGTGGGGCGAGGTGTGGCACCTGCCCGTCGCCGCAGCGTCGTCGACGAGCGCGATGGCACAGCGCTTCGGTCGTGAGCTGGGCGTCGACTTGAAGGCCACCGTGGTGCCGGGCTTCCTGCTGCGCGTGATGGGCTGGTTCACGCCCGCCGTCAAAGAGCTGCTCGAGATGCGTTACCAGTGGCGCGTGCCGTTCGTGCTCGACGACGCGAAGTTCCGCGCCGCGTTCAAGCGCGCCCCGACGTCGCTCGACGACGGCGTGCGCGAGACGGTGCGGTGGGCGAAGGCCGAGCTCGGCGCGGCGCGGTCCTGAAAGACGTCGTGGCGTCAGCGCCAGCGCGTCGGGCGCTCTCGCAATGAATCGCTGCCGACCTTCGCGCACCACGCGTGCCACGCGGCGCGGTTGGGCCCTCGCCACTCGAGGTCTTCGAGCGATTCTTTCAAGGGCACGTCTCCGCGCAGCGACGCGAGCGTCTTGTAGAGCAGGGCGTCTTGGCGTTCACGCGCCAGCACCGCCGACAGTTTTTCGGCGCCGCGCGGCTTCACTTTCCAGTCGGCGACGGAGTCGGGAATGTCTTCGATGTGCGGGTGCGCCGAGAGCACCTCGGCGGTCGACTTTTCGCCCCAGCCCTCGAGCCCGGGGATGCCGTCAGCGCTGTCACCGACGAGCGCCAGAAAATCGGCCACGCTGCCGGGCTTGAGCTTCTTGTCGGCCCACTGCGAAGCCTCGGTGATGCGCTTGTGTCGCATGCGGTCGACCTGGACGATTTTCTCGCCGAGCAGCACCTGCCCCAGGTCTTTGTCGGGCGTCATGATGCGCACCTGCTCGACGCGCGCGTCGGCGGCGAACCTGATGGCGCCGCTGGCCAGCGCGTCGTCGGCCTCGAACTCGTCCATCGACCACACGGTCACGCCGAGCGCGCGCACGCCTTCTTCCACGTCGTCGAACTGGCCACGCAGCGCGGGGTCGATGCCCGCGTCGCTCTTGTACCCGCGGAACAACCTGTTCCTGAACGAGACGATGGGGTTGTCGAAGGCGACCGCGAGGTGCGTGGGCTGCTCCTGCGCGTCGGCGAGCAGAGACAGCAGCGACTGCACCACGCCCACCGTGGCCTTGAGGTCTCTGCCTTCGGGTGAGCTGTGTGACGGGCGCTTGCTGAAGTGCGCACGAAACAGCTCGAAGGTGCCGTCGACGAGGTGAACGCGCACGGTCACGCGTCGCCGCAGAACTTCGAGTACACGGGGCTCTCTTCGTCGCGATCTTCACGCGTCTCGATGTCGGTCTGCACGACGTCGAGCTGCGCGTTGAGCTTCGGGTCGATTTCGTCGCCGGGCGTCTGGTCGAGCAGCAGCTCGAGCGCTTCACGCCACGGGTAGAGCACGTCGAGGCGGTTGGGCACCTTCGCGGCGGCCGCCGTCGCCAGCGCGACCACCTGCGGAAAGTCGCCGGTGTCGAGCGCGAGGTAAATGGGGCGCAGCACTGCGTCTTTGGGGAACGGGTCGACGAGCTCCGCGAACTCGGGGTCTTTGCGGAAGCCGTCGAAGTCGGGCTCGAAGCGCGCCAGCGTGCGCACGGCGATGGTGCCGGCCGCGTTGTCGAGCGACTTCTGCATGTGCGAGAGCACCTGCGGCTTCTTGCCGAGCCGCGCGAAGAGCCGCGCCGCGAGGTAGTGCGATTCAGGGTCGGTGGGGTCGACCGCGAGCGCGCGCTTGAGCAGCTGCGCCGCCTTGATGGGGTCGCCGTCTTTCGACGAGACGTTTTCAGACAGCAGGCGCAGCGACGGCGCGTGCTCGAACTTGAGCACGTCGACGATGAACTGCGCGGCGGTGACTCCCTGCGCGGGGTCGTCGGCGAGCGTGTCGACGAGGCGGTTCGAGATGCCGTGCAGCTCCCACGTCAGCTCGTGCTTCTGGTCTTCATCGAGGGCCTGCTCGAGGTCTGCGCGGAGCAGCTCGAACGCGCGCTTGAGCGAGGCCTGCCCGGCGGCGACCTTGTTGGTGACGCACAGCGCGAGCCCGAGCCACGAGTGGCTCTTTGCGTCGTTCGGGTTCTCGGTGAGGCGCGCGCGGGCCATCGCTTCGACGGTCTCCGGTTCTTGCGCGAGCCAGGCGTCTTCGATGGGGTCCAGCACCGGGGGCGCGAGGTCGTCTTCTTCGAGGCCGGGGTTGGTCACGTCGTCGCTCATGAGGGCGCGGACCATAACGCCCGGGCTTTCATGTTTTTGTCTTTCCTGATCGCGTGACGCGTATTGCGACACGAGCAGGCTTTGAAACGAAGGCGGCAAATCGGCACGAGCGAAAAAGCCACGTGGGCTTGACGCCGATCAACCACGATGATGACGCACCGCGATGCAGCCAAGGACTTGATTTCGTTCTACCTTCGGCTTGGCTCGCCTCTCGCAACACTGTAATCTCACACCAGCACCCGCCCTCCTCCGTCACGGGGAACCCCATGTTCGACTGGCTGCACACGCTCTTCTCCCGCGATCTCGCGATCGACTTAGGCACCGCCAACACCCTCATCTACGTGCGCGGCATGGGCATCGTGAGCAACGAGCCGTCAGTCGTGGCCGTGCAGCAAGACTCGCGCGGCGGCAAGAAGGTGCTCGCGGTGGGCAAGGGCGCGAAAGACATGTTGGGCCGCACGCCCGGCAACATCGTCGCCATTCGCCCGATGAAAGACGGCGTCATCGCCGACTTCGAGATCACCGCGGCGATGCTGAAGTACTTCATTCAGCAGGCGCACCAGCGCACGTTCAACGTGAAGCCGCGCATCGTCATCGGCATTCCGTCGGGCATCACGGAGGTCGAGCGCCGCGCGGTGCGTGAAGCCGCCGAGAACGCGGGCGCGCGTGAAGTGCACTTGATTGAGCAGCCCATGGCGGCGGCGATTGGTGCAGGGCTGCCGGTGACCGAGCCTTCCGGAAACATGATTGTCGACATCGGCGGCGGCACCACCGATGTCGCGGTGATTTCGCTCTCGGGCATCGTGTACAGCAAGTCGGTGCGCATCGGCGGCGACAAGCTCGACGAGGCGATCATTCAGTACGTGAAGCGCAAGTACAACCTGCTCATCGGTGAGCGCACGTCTGAGTTGATCAAGATGGGCATCGGTACGGCGTACCCGACCGACGAAGCGATGACGATGGAGATCAAGGGTCGCGACCTCGTGGCCGGTGTCCCGCGCACGCTGTCGATTACGAGCGACGAGATTCGCGACGCGCTCGCCGAGCCGGTGAATGGAATCGTCGAGGCGGTGAAGATGACGCTCGAGCGCACGCCGCCGGAGCTCGCCGGTGACATCGCCGACCGCGGCATCGTGCTCGCCGGTGGCGGGGCGTTGCTGAAGAACCTCGACACGTTGCTGCGCGAAGAGACCGGTCTGCCGGTGTTCCTCGCGGAAGATCCGCTCTCGTCGGTCGTGATGGGCGCCGGGAAGGCCCTCGAGTCGCTCGACATGCTGCGCGCGGTGTCGACGCCGACGTAAGTCGCGAACCGTGGAACGTCTCCGCCCATGGGGAGGCCGCGTTCGAATGGACCAGCGCCGCGCGCGCTCCGCCAGGCTGGCTGTGCCGCCGCGAGAGCGTGTTCGTGCCACGACAGCGCGACGCGTGGACTGTTTTGGGGTGGTACCAAAAGAGTACCGACCCGTACCTTTCTGGTACCGCGCTGGGAGAGCGGCCCCTGACGATGCGCGAGGCGTCGACGGTTTGGGGCTGGTACCAAAAGAGTACCGACTCGTACCTTTCTGGTACCGCGCTGGGAGAGCGACCTCTCGCGAAGCCCGAGTGTCCTCGTCACGCGGCGTTCGTGGTGAGGTGCCGTGCGTGACGGCGCGCGCGTCGGCGAGAACGCCGTGCCCTTCGCTCCTTGATGCCGGCTGTTGATGCGCACCACGCGCTACGACGGCCTCGATGCGGTGCGCGCCGGAGCGATGTTGCTCGGCATCGCCTTTCACGCGACCTACGCGTGGCTGCCGCGCGTCGCGCCCTGGTACTTCGTCGCCGACGCATCGCCCGTCGACGCGCTCGTCTTCGTCACCGGCTTTCTCCACGCCTGGCGCATGCAGTTGTTCTTCGCGCTCTCGGGCTTCTTCTCGCACCTCGTCTTCGAGCGCCGTGGCGCGCGCGGCTACTTCAAAGACCGCAGCAAGCGACTGCTCGTGCCGTTGCTCGTCGCGCTGCCCTTCGTGCTCGCCGCCGACTTCGCGTTGCGCCGCGCGAGCTTCGAGCTCGGCACCATGAGCCCCGCGTACGCGCTCGGCGCGCACTTCCGGCTCGCGCCGGTGCACCTGTGGTTCCTCATCTACCTCTGGTGCTTCTGCGCGCTCGCGTGGGCCCTGCCGACGTGGAGCGCGCCCAGCCTGCTCGTGCGCCGCGCGTTGAACTTCGCGCCGTCACTGGTGCTGCTCGCGGTGCCCACGTGTCTGGGGCTGTGGCTGCACCCCGAGAACAAACCCGACCTCTTCTTCTGGCCGCAGCCCTTCGAGTTCCTTCACTACGGCCTCTTCTTCGCCTTCGGCTGGTGCCTGTGGCCGCAGCGCGAGCACGTCGCTTCCCTTCGTCGCCACGCGCCCATGTTGCTCGCGGCTGGGCTCGCGCTCGGGCTCTACGTGTTCACCGGCACCCGACAGTGGACGACGGAAGGGCACATGCTCACCGGCGCCGTGGCCTGGGTGATGACGCTCGGCGCGCTCGGCCTCGCGTTCAGGCTGCCGTCGCGTGAGCGACCGACGCTGCGGCTGCTCGTCGACGCGTCGTACTGGGTGTACCTGGTTCACTACCCGTTGGTGCTGGCGCTTCAGCTCGGCTTCGCGTTGCTCGACGCACCGGGCCTCGTCGAATACCTCGCGACAGTGGCGTTCACTTTTGCAATCGCCCTCGCGAGCTTCGTGTGGCTGGTGCGCGACACACGAATTGCCCCGTGGTTGGGCGTTCGTCGCGGCTGATCAACGCGCGCGCTTTTCCAGAAGTGAAACGTGGCGGGTGTGAAGTCACCTCCCCCGGGCCATGCGTAACACCCCGGCGCCGCACGGTTCGTCGACTGGCACGGTGGGTGCTCAAGCGGCCCAGCCATGTCTCAAGCCGTGAGTCCGTTTCGCTTCAACACCGCTCGACGGGTTCGCCCGACGGAAGGGGTGTCGTCGTGTGGCGACGCCGTCATCGAGGTGCACGACGGGGCGTGGCATCTGTTCGCGGTCGTCGACGCGCTCGGTCACGGGCCCGACGCCGAGAAGAGCGCCGAGCAGGCGTGTGGAGCCGTGGAGACGACGAAAGGTCAGCCGCTCGCGCGCGTGTTCGAGGCGGTGCACAAGTCGCTGCACGGGCAGCGTGGCGCGGTGATGTCGGCGCTGCTGGTGCACGGTGAAGAAGCGACGTTCGCCGGCGTGGGGAACGTGGAGCTGTTCGCGCCTGAAGGGGTGCCGCGCCCGGTGACGATGGCGGGCACGCTGGGCGGTGCGAGCTACCGGTTTCGTAGCTTCGCGTTGCCGCTGCGCGCGGGCCAGCGGTGGTTGCTGGCGAGCGACGGCATCAAGGTGCGTGAGGCCAGCGTGTTGTTGTCGCAGCTGCGGCCGCAGCGCCCAGAGTTGGTGGCCGAGTCGTTGATGCTGCACGCGACGCGCGGCCACGACGACGCGTCGCTGCTGGTGCTCGACGTGGAGGCGCCATGAAATCTCCGTGTGCTTCAGTGGGTGTCACCGCTTCGGTTTTTGGAGCGCGCGACACGACCAACGTCACGAGTGCACGAGCGTCGTCGGTGGTCAGCAGAGAGAGCCGTGCGCGCGAGCGACGCCGGTGAGGCGCATCATGATTCGTCAGCGAGCGCGTCACGAGTGCACGAGCGTCACCGGTGCTCAGCGCGTCAGGCTTTCTGGAGAGCGCGACATGACGCGAGCCGTTCTCCTCGGGGCCGTCACGGCGAAGGTGCGCTCAGCTGAGCTTGTGCGCTCGAGCTCCCGCGCGGCCTCGACGTAAATCAGGTCGGCACCAACGCTGTTCTTCACAGGCGCGGCGGCTCCGTCAGCGTGCACCTCGACGCCAGCGCATGGGCTGTCCCGGCGCTCGACTGCGGGCCCGGCATTTCAGACGCGGTGCTGCTCGGCACCGACGGTGGTGAGACGGCTCGTCGTCACTCACACTGCAGAATTGCAGCGGCGGCGGCCGCGCCATCGCCGCGAAGGACCTCTCGAAGTGGTTTCAAGGAGCGCCGAACGGAATGGATCAATGCCGCTGACCTTCACCATCGAGAAGTCTCCCCGGGGCCGCACCTGGCTGCGCACCGTGTCGCGCGGCGCCGTCACCACCGACGACGCCAGACACGTCGCTGCCGCCATCGGCCCGGCACAGCCGCCCCACCGCGCCGCGATTCCCGCCTGAAGCCCGCAAGGTCTTCACCAACCTGGGCGGCGACCCTGAAGAACAGGTGCCCGTCGCCATCGTGGTGACGAGCGGTGCTGCTCACCTTCGTCATTCGCATGGCCGGCGCGGCGCTCGGCACGAAGTTCTTTCGCAGCCGTCGAGACGCTCGACGCTTGAAAAAGGTGTGCACTCGTTTCGAGGTTCGTTCGTCCTCGTCGGTGAATGCTCACTGGAGGCAAAATTGCGCTCGTTCGCGCGGTGCAGGGTATGTCCCTCAGCGAGACTTTCATGCGCGGCAGCGATTCGACCCGGCAGGTGGACGTGACCGACCCGCTCGTGGGAACGCGGTTGGGCGAGTACGAGGTGCTCGAGCCCATCGGCGAGGGCGGCATGGGCGTGGTGTACCGGGGGGTTCAACCGGTCATCAAAAAGCGCGTCGCCATCAAGGTGCTCAAGCCCGACGTCGCCGGTGACGCCACGCAGGTGCGCAGGCTCATCGATGAAGCCGAAGCGGTGAACTCCATTCGGCACCGGAACATCATCGACATCTTCTCGCTCGGGCAGCTGCCTGACGGCAGGCCGTACGTCGTCATGGAGTTCCTCGAAGGGCAGCCGCTCGACACGTTTCTACGCGCCGTCGGTCGCCTCTCGTTGCCCGAGGCGTTGTCGTTGCTCATCGGCGTGTGTGGGCCGCTGGCCGCCGCGCACCGCGCCAACGTCATTCACCGCGACCTCAAGCCGTCGAACATCTTCGTGTGCATGGGCGCCGACGGTGAGCGCTACCTGAAGCTGCTCGACTTCGGCCTCGCGAAGAAGGCGACCAACTTCGCCGCAGGCACCGAGCAGACCAGCCGCGCCACGGTGACGGGCACGCCCAACTACATGGCGCCCGAGCAGGCGCGGGGCCGACAGGTCAGCGGCCGCACCGACATCTACGCGCTGGGCGTGATGACCTACGAGCTCATCACCGGCGAGCTGCCGTACACCGGCACCGGCCCCGTCGAGGTGTTGATGAACCACGTGTCGGCGCCGATACCTTCTGCGCGCACGCTGGTGCCTGAGCTGCCGCTGGAGCTCGACGCGCTCATCACGCGCATGCTGGCCAAGGCCCCTGAAGACCGCGTGCCGACCGTCGAAGAAGTGCGCGAGGCCTTCACCGCCGCAGCGCAGACGCTGGGCCCGACGCCCGGCTTTCAATCGTTCAACCCGGTCTCGGGTGATTTTCCCGCAGTCATGCAGCGGCCGCTCGCTACGCCCACGTCGCTCACGCACGGCACCGCCGACACGCTGCTGAGCCAGAAGTCGCTGCGCCTCAAGCGCTGGCCGGTGTTGACCCTGAGCCTCGTGGCGTTGATTGCGGTGATGCTCGGCGTCATCGCGTCGGTGCCGAGTGAAGTCGAAGCCGTCGCGCCGCCCACGCCAGAGGTCGCGCCCGTCGCGGCGCCGCAGCCGCAGCCCGTCATCGCCGTGCCTGAGGTCGTGCCGCCGAAGGTGGACGACGCCGAGCTCGCGCCGCTGCCGACGGTGCAGAAGCCCAGGCCGCCCGTGCGCCGCGAACCGCCCACCGTCGAAGCGCTGCGGGCGCGCGTGCTCAAGCTCGAGACGGCGCTGCAGCGCGCCACGCCGGCCGGTGAAGACGCCGACCCCACGGCGGTGACGCTGCTGCGCAAATACAAGGTCCAGGCGACCATGCTGGAGACCTCCGACGAGCGCGCGGCGTTCGTGAAGACCCTCGACGGCTTCGAGCGCTCTTTTCTGCGCGACTGAACCCCGTGCAGTTCTGTGGGGTCATTGGCGACACACGGCCTCTGCTTTGACCCTCAGTTACCGACTGTAAACAACTGGAACTCGGGCTGATTCTGATCGGCGCGTGAGGTGCATTCTTCGCCGTTGTGGGTGTCTCCAGAGTCATCGCCATCGGTGCACTCGGGCTCGTCGCGGGCCTGGCCATGCCGCAGTTGATGGCGGTGGTGTTAGTGCTCGGCGGCGCGGCGCTCTTCGTTGCGGAGTGGCGGCGGCGGAAGCAGCACCGCCCCGTCGACACCGCGCGCCTCGAGACGCGCCGCCTGGCGATGGCGCTCGAGCGCACGTCGACCGGCGCGATGACGACCTCCGTCGACGGCGTCGTCGAGTGGAGCAACCCGGCGATGAAGCAGCTCACGGGGTTGAACCTCGTCGGCCTGCCTGTGGAGCGCTTCGTCGAACGTTTCGAGGCCTTACCGCAGACCGAGGGCATTCGCGCGGCGCTGGCCACGCACTCGGCGGTGCGCGCCTCGCTGCGCTGGCAGCGCCCTGACGACGGCGAGCTGTTGCGCCTGCTGGTCGAAGTGCAGCCGCTCAGCGACCGCGACGGCTCACCTGCGGGCGCGGTGCTGGTGGTCGACGACCACACGCGTGAGTTCGAGATGTACGACGAAATCGATCGCGCCCGCCTGCAGATGCACACGCGCGAGTTCGAGATGCACGACGAAATCGACCGCACGCGTCTGCAGATGAACTCCTTCGTCGAACACGCGCCCGCGGCCATGGCGATGCTCGACCGCGAGCTGCGCTACGTGGCGTGCAGCCGTCGGTGGCTCAGCGACTTCACGCTCGACACCTCCATCATCGGGCGCTCGCACGCCGAGGTGCTGCCGGCGCTCAGCCGCGGGTGGGAGCGCGTGTTCGCCGCGTGCCTCGAGGGCGCCATCGAGCGTCGCGAAGAAGAATTCGTAGAGCTCTCGCCCGGTGACGGGCGCTCCCTGCAGTGGGAGGTGCGGCCGTGGCACGAGGCGAACGGGCGCATCGGCGGGTTGTTGATGCTGACCTCCGACGTGACGATGCAGGTGCACCAGCGCGCGCTGCTCGAGCAACGCAACGAGACGCTCGCCATGCGCAACACGGTGCTGGTGGCGTTGATGACCGAGATGGCGGCCACCAATCGTCGCGACGACGAACTCTACGGTCGCCTCAGTGAGATTTTCGCCGAGCTGCTGCAGGTCGAGCGCGTGGGCATCTGGATCACCGGGGCCGATGGGCAGCTGCGCTGCCTCGAGATGTTCGCCCGAGAAGGGCAGCAGCACGACGTCACGGCGGCGCCGAAGTTGAACGAGTGCCCCCAGTACCTCGAGGCGCTGCGCCGGTACCCGCTGCTGGTCTTCGAGGGGCTCGACGCTTCGCACTGCCCGAGCGACCTCCGCGAGGCGCTGCAGCGCGTGAACGTCGGCGCGCACCTCTCGGTGCCGCTCTGGGAAAAAGGTCGGCTGCTCGGCGTGGTGTGTCTCAACCACGTCGGCGGCCGTCGCGCGTGGTCGCTCGATGACCAGGCCGCCGCGAGCAGCCTGGCGACGCTGGTTCGGCTCCGCCTCGAGTCGCGCAGCCGTGAGCAGGCCGAGCAGTCGCTGCGCGAGCGCATGAGCCAGCTCGACGAGGCCCGCGTGCGCGCCGAGAGCGCCGACCGCGCCAAGAGCGAGTTCCTGGCGACCATGAGCCACGAAATTCGCACGCCGATGAACGGCATCATCGGCTTCACCGACCTGCTGCTGCAGTCGCGCCTCGACGCCGAGCAGCAGGGCTTCGCGTCGACCATTCACGCGTCGTCTGAGGCGCTGCTGAGCATCATCAACGACATCCTCGACTTCTCGAAAATCGAGAGCGGCAAGGTCGAGCTCGAGAACATCGCGTGGAACGTGCGCGACACGCTGGGCGACGTCATCGAGCTGCTCAGCCCGCGCGCCCGAGAACAGGGCGTCACGCTGGCCATCGACGTGAGCGAGCGCGTGCCCGAATTCGTGCGCGGCGACCCGGGTCGCGTGCGCCAGGTAGCGCTCAACATCGTCGGCAACGCGCTCAAGTTCACCGAGCGTGGCCACGTGCTGCTGCGCGCCGACTGGGCCGACGAGCGCCTGCAGGTGCAGGTCATCGACACCGGCATCGGCATTCCCGACACGCTGCGCCCGCACCTGTTCGCCCGCTTCAGCCAGGCCGACGGCAGCACCACGCGACGCTTCGGCGGCACGGGCCTGGGCTTGTCGATTTCACGCGGGCTGGTGGAGCGCATGGGCGGCGTCATCGCGCTCGACGACTCGTCGTCGCGTGGCTCGCGCTTCTCGTTCTACGTGCCGGCGATGGCCGAGGCCGGAGACGTGCCGGCGCGTCCCTTCGAAGGCCTGCAGGTGCTGTTGCTCGAGCCTGAGGAGCTCACGCGGGAGGTGCTGACGCGACAGCTGTGGCGCTGGGGCGTGCGCGTCGAGGCCACCGCGTCGGTCGACGAGGCCGCCGAAGCGCTGAGCCGCGGCGGTCGCTTCGACGTGCTGCTCGTCGCCGAGCCGCAGGGGCGCGAGTGCCGCGCCGAGTACTTCAAGCGGCTGGGGCCGTCGGTGCCGATGGTGTTGTTGACCTCCAACGCCACCAGCCGCAGCACGACGACCGCGCCTGTCATCGCCTCGGTTTCCAAGCCGCTGGCCCGCGCGCGGCCGCTCTACGAGGCGCTCGACAAGGCCCGCCAACGCACCGCGCTGGTGCCCGCGCGCGCCGAGCCCACCGTCACCAGCGCCCGCCCCACGGGGCCGCTCTCCGGGACGCGCGCGCTGCTCGTCGAAGACAACGTCATCAACCAGCGCCTCGCGCAGCACCTGCTCAAGAAGCTCGGCTGCACGGTGGTCAGCGCCAGCGACGGCCTCGAGGCGCTCGCCTGTCTCGACCGCGAGACCTTCGACTTCGTGCTCATGGACTGTCACATGCCCGGCCTCGACGGCTACGAGGCCACCGCGCGCCTGCGTGAGCGGTGGACGGCCGACGAGCTGCCGGTGATCGCGCTCACCGCCGACGCCATGGCCGGCCAACGTGAGCGCTGCCTCGCGGCGGGCATGAATGACTACCTCACCAAGCCGCTTCGAGAACTCGACCTCATCACCACGCTGCGAAGAGTCGTTCGCCTGCCCGGAGTTGCCGCATGACCGCTCGTGTCCCATCAAAAGCCCAGGGGAGATACGACTCGGCCATTCGCGCGATGCCGACCTGTCGTGTGCTCATCGTCGACGACGACGACACCAACCGCTTCATGATGTCGCGCTTCCTCGAGGTCGACGGCTACGAGGTGTTGGCGGCCAGCAGCGGCGCCGAGGCGCTCACGATTCTGCGCGAGACGACCATCAGCCTCATTCTCCTCGACGTACACATGCCCGACATGGACGGCCTCGAGGTGTGCCGCCGCATTCGTTCAGACCCGAAGAATCGCAAGATCGCCGTGGTCTTCCTCACGGCTGACCCGCCGGGTTCAGGCGGCGAAATCGCGGGCCTCGAGGCGGGCGCCGACGAGTACCTGCATCGCCCCATTTCCCGGCAGGTGCTCTCGCTGCGCGTCCGCAACCTGCTGCGGCTGGCCGACGCCGAGCGTGAAGAGCAGATTCTCGCGCAGGTCGCGCAGTCGGAGAAGCTCGCCGCCATCGGGCAGGTCGCCGCCGGCGTGGCCCATGAAATCAACAACCCGCTGGCCTTCGTGCTCGCCAACCTCGAGACGCTGCGCGACTACTTCGACGAGTTGAACACCGTGCTCGAGGCGTGGCGGTCTTCACCGGCGCAAGGGCGCGCCGCCGAGAACCGGGTCGACCTGGCGACGGTGCGCGCCGACGTGCGGCCGCTCATCAACGAGACCATCGAAGGTGGCGAGCGCATGCGCACCATCGTGCGCGAGCTCAAGAGCTTCATGCGCGGGCAAGACGACTTCGTCGAGTCCGTCGACCTCTCAGACGTCGCGCGCTCCACGCTGGTGCTCACCGAGCGCGAGCTGCTCTCGAAGTCGACGCTGGTGCGCGAGCTCGACTCCGCGTGGATCGACGCGGCCCCGCGTCAGCGCCTGCATCAGGTGGTGCTCAACCTCATCATCAACGCCAAGCAGGCCTGCGAGGCGCGCCCGCTGGGGCCCGGTGAACACCACCGCATCGAAGTGCGCACCGGCACCGAAGACGGGTTCGCCGTCATCACCGTGTCTGACACCGGCGCGGGCATCCCCGAAGACATCCGCCAGCGCATCTTCGAGCCGTTCTTCACCACCAAGCCCGTCGGCGTCGGGGTGGGCCTGGGGCTCTCGTTGTGCGCCATGGTGATGGACCAGGTCGGCGGCACCATCGCGCTCGACAGCCGCATCGGCTTCGGCACGCGCTTCACGCTGCGCATTCCCACCGAGCGGCCGCGAAGCGCCTCGGCGTCGAGCATTCAACCCGCCCCATGACGCACATTCTCGTCGTCGATGATGACCCCTCCGTGCACCGCGCCATCGAGCGGACGCTGCGCGGGCCCGGGCGCGTCTTCACGTGCACCACGCGGGCGGCCGCGGCGCTCGAGCAGCTCGCCGCGCGGCCCACGAGCCTGGTGCTGTGTGACCTGCACATGCCCGAGATGTCGGGGCTGGAGTTCGCCGCGCTGGTGCGCACGCAGTGGCCGCACGTGCGCTGCGTGCTGGTGACGGGCTCGGTGCCGACGCCGGCCCTGCACGACGCGGCACGGCGCGGTGACTTCTTCGGGCTCGTGCCCAAGCCCTGGCTGCGCGACGAGCTGCGCACCACCGTCGCCGCCGCGCTCTCGCCGCCCGATGCAGTCACGACCGACCACCCGGGCTGAGTTGACCCGCCTCGGCTGACGGCTCTTCCGAGCGCAGATCCACTGGCACCACAGCTGCAGTCTGCCTCCGCACCAACTGGAGGCTTCACATGCAGCGTCGATTCGCAGGTGTCATCGCAGCGGTCTTCATGGGGGCCTGTGCCCCGGCAGACCAGACGGCCTTCACCGTTTCTCCCGAGCGCGCCAGCTTCGACGGCGTCACCTCGCGCGGCATCTTCCGGGTCACCGCGGCCGACGCGCTGGGGCAGCCGGCTACGGGCCCGGTGACCTTCACCGCGCCGGTCGGCCGCTTCCTGGGCGAAGTCACGCTCGTCGACGGCTTCGCCACCGCGACCTACGCCTGCAACCCCAACGAAGAGGCCGCGTGCGACGGCCCGGTGCGCATCGGCGCCGAGTGGCAGGGGCAGCTCGCGTCGACGAGCGTCACCGTCACCCGCGACGTCGTGCACGCGCCCGTGAAGTGGGAGGTCATCAGCACCAACACCACCTCCGCGCTGCTCAGTGTCGTCACCGCGCCCGACGGCGTGGCCTGGGCGGTGGGTGAAGACGGCACGGTGCTGCGCCTCGTGGGCCGCGCGTGGGAAGCCGTGCCCACGCCCGTCACCACCACGCTGCGCGCCATCGCCTTCGACGGCGCGGGTCAGCCGGTGGTCGTCGGCTACCGCGGCACGCTGCTCACGGTGCACGAAGGCGCCTTCACGCAGGTCGAGACGAAGCTCGTCGATGACTTCACCGCCGTCGCCGTCGACGCCAGCGGCGCGGTGCACGTGGGCACGCGCGGAGGCTCGTTGCTGCGCCTCGACGCGGGGCAGCTCGTGCTGCAGCTGAGCGCGCCGGGCTCCATCGAGGCGATGGCGGCCAGCGGCGACGACGTGTGGGCGGTGGGCGCTGACTTCACCGCGCGGTGGATTCCCGAGGCGTGGTTGCTGGTGCCCAGCCCCGCCAACGCGAACCTCACGTCGGCCACCGTCACCCATGACGGCGTGCTCTTCGCGGGCTCGCTGCAGGGCAACAAGCAGCGCTACGGCGTGCTCGTCTCGGGCCCCAACCCGTCGTGGGCGAGCTCGGCGTTGCCGGCGCCTGCCCTCGCCGCGTCAGTCTCGGGTGACGAGCGCTACGCGCTGACCTCCGGCGGCCTCTACCTGCAGGTCGGCAACGGCGACTGGTCGAAGCTCGAGGTGCCGGTGCAGCCGCGCGCGCTGGCCAGCCGTGGAGCGGGCGACCTGGTGTTGCTCGCCTCGCCCGGTGTCTCGCTGCTGCGCGTTCGCTGAAGCGCCCACCCCACGGAGCCGCGCATGAAGACCACGCCCCTTCTCATTCTGATGTTGCTCGCGGGCTGTGCGCCGCAGCAGGCCGAGACGCTCAACGCGCTCCTCATCTCTCCTGCGAGCGGCCGTGTGGCTCGCGGCGAAGCGCTGCAGCTCGTCGCCACCGCGGTCTTCTCGACGGGGGAGGTGCGCGACGTGACTGCCGAGACGGTGTGGAGCGTCGATGACCTTCACGTCGGCAACCTCAACGTGACGCCGGGCCTGGTGCGCGGGCTCGAGGCGGGGCGCACCGTGGTGCGTGGGCAGTACGCAGGCTTGATGCGTACGCGGCCGCTGGAGGTCTCCGACGCGCAGTTCCGCGAGCTGCGCGTCGAGCCGAAGCACGTGGTCGCGCCGCTGGGGCTGGCCGTGCCGATGCGCGTGCAGGTCATCGCCAGCGACGGCAGCCTCACCGACGTCACCGACGAGGCCAGCTTCAGCGTGTCGAACCCCACGCTCGCGGCCGCGCATGCAGGCCTGGTGACGCCGCTCCGCAAGGGCGAGCTGTCGGTTGAGGTCTCGGCGCGCGGGCTGGTGCTGACGACGCCCATCACCGTCACCGACGCCACCATCGCGCAGCTCGAGCTCTCGCCGTCACTCAGCGAGGTGCCCGCAGGGCTCACGCAAGACTTCACCGCGATGGCCACGTTGACCGACGGCGCGCGCCTCGACGTGACGCGCGTCGCCCGGTGGCAGGTCGCCGACCCTTCAGTGGCGAGCATCGATTCGCGCGGCGTGTTGCGCGCGCTGGTGCCCGGCTCGGTGCGCGTCACGGCGGTCGCCGGTGAGCAGCGCGGCGTGGCGCAGGTCGACGTCATCGACGCGCGCGTCGACGCGGTGCAGCTCGTCGTCAGCCCCAACCGGTTCGCGGCCGGCACGCGCGGCGCGCTCGCGGTCATCGCCACGCTCTCCGACGGCAACACGCGCGAGGTCACCTCGCAGAGCTCCATTCACAGCGCCGACGAGGCGAGCCTCCTCATCGAAGGCGCCAGCGCGCGGGGCCTGAAGCCCGGCGTGGTCCCGGTGACGGCGTCCTTCGGCGAGCTGCAGTCGACGGTTGAAGTCGAGGTGCTCGACGCCATGGTGACGCGCCTCGAGCTCATCACCCCGCGCTACGTGCCGGTGGGCGCGTCGGTGCAGCTGGTGGCGCGCGCGCGTTGGAGCGACGGCACCATGAGCACCGTAAGCGCCGTGACGGACTGGGTGCTGCATGGCACCGCCGCAGAAATCTCGAGCACGGGCGTGCTGACGGCGCTGCAGCCCGGCCAGGTGCAGCTCGTCGCGCACTTCGGTGGGCGAACGGCCGTCGCGCGGGTGCCCATCACGGCGGCGCGGTTGAGCACGTTGACCCTCGAGCCTGCAGCGCTGCGCCTCTCGCGCGGCACCACGCAGCAGCTCGTCGTCACCGCCGCGTGGACTGATGGCACCACCCTGCAGCTCGCGCCGTCGAGCTGTGGCTGGCGCGTGCCGCAGCGCCGCGTGGCCGCCGTGTCGTCGACGGGGCTGGTGCGCGCGCTGAGCGCCGGCCGCACGCGCGTGGTCGTCACCTGCCTCGGCTACCAGCGCATGGTCGAGCTCACCGTGCCCGACGCGCACTTCACGCAGCTGGTCGTCACGCCGTCGTCGCCCGCAGCGCCTTCGGGCTTCGGCAAGCACCTGCGCGCCGTCGGCACGCTGTCCGACGGCACCACGCAAGACGTGACCGACGCCGCGGTGTGGTCTTCGCAGCGCCGTGACATCGCCATCGTGCAGGCCGGCCTAGTGTCGGCCATTCGCCCGGGCGTCACCGCCATCGACGTCTCGATGCTGGGCGTCAGCGCGCGCACTCCGTTCACGGTGACCGACGCGTCGGTGCTCTCGTTGGAGGTGACGCCGCACCAACACACCACGGCGCTGGGCGTCGACGTGCCCTTCACGGCGCGCGCGGCGTTCTCTGACGGCACCGAGCGCGACGTGACGGCAGACGTGCAGTGGTCTTCGAGCGACGCGGCCCTCGCCAGCGTCTCGTACGGGCTCGTCACCACGCTGCGCACGGGCTTCGTCACCATCACCGCGGAGCTCGCCAACGCGACGACGACGGCCGACCTCACCATCACCGCGGCGACGTTGAGTCGCGTGACGTTGACGCCGGCCACCGCGACGCTGCTGCGCGGCCGCTCGCTCGACCTGGTGTTGACGGGGGAGTTCACCGACGGCTCGCAGGTCGACCTCTCGGCGCAGGCGCTGTGGAGCAGCAGCGCCGCGCAGCTCGCCGTCGTGAATGCGCACGGCCGCGTCGACGCGGTGCTGCCCGGCGTCGTCACCATCACCGCGCAGCTGGGGCGCTTCGCGGCGTCGTCGACGGTGACCGTCACCACGGTGGAGCCGGTCTCGTTGTCTGTGTCGACGCCGCACGCGGTGCTCGCGCTGGGCGGCAGCACGCAGGTCACCGCGTGGGCGCTGATGAGCGATGGCTCGATGGTCGACGTGTCGTCGCTGGCGAGCTGGTCGGTGGGCGACGGCGCGGTGCTGCTGGCGAGCTCCGCTGACGACGTTCGTGCGGCGGGCCTGGGCACCAGCACGCTGACCGCCACGTGGAGCGGTTTGACCGCGAGCACCACCTTCACCGTGACTCCGTGGGGGCAGCTGCTCTCGATTTCGTTGATGGCGCCGGAGCACGTCGTGGTCGGCGATGTGGTGCAGCTCACGGCGTGGGGCGAGTACAGCGACGGCTCGACTCACGACCTCACCGCGCTCGCGCACTGGAGCACCGTCGACGTGTTGGTGATGCAGCTCACCGCGCCCGGCGTCTTCACGGCGCTGAGCGCAGGCGGCGCGTTCATCGCCGTGACGCACGACGGGCAGCACGCGAACGTGATGCTGCAGGTGCAGGAGTGAGGTGTGCGAACGTCGCGCGGTGCTCAAACGACACTCGCTGGTGAAGATGTGGGTCGCGAAGCTGCCGCCGCCCTCGAAGGAGCTCCGCGAGGGCTACACGCTCGCGTGGACCGAAGCGCAGTGCGTCGCGTGGGGTGAACGCACGAGCGCGCCGTACGTGTTGCGGCAAGCAGAGCAATGGCTCGGCCTCGTCGCGCGGGCGCCGGGCGCCGACGCGTTGCCGTACTCGAAGCGTCGCCTCGCGTGGCTGGCGGAGCTCAGCTCGCGACTGGAAGACGCGCTCGCTGCCACCGAAGCGCCACCAGACCCGACGCTGCGTGACGAACTCTGGCGCGCCGCTGCTGCGCTTCGCACGCGCGCGTGGACGAGGGCGGAGCTGTTGGTGGGCGGAGACGAGCGGCGTGCGGCCCAGCTCGAGACCGCACACCTCGGAGGTCGAGACGCCGCGAGCCTGGTGAAGAGCCTGCAGACGTTGGTGCAGGTGTTCACCGCGTGGCGCGAAGACAGGGCAGGCGCTGCGCTGGCAGAGGATGTCGGCGTGGACGAGGCCCTGTTGGAGTCGCTGATGAGTGCTGCAGTGCGCCTCGATGACGAGGAGTACCGCCACCTCGGAGTGTCGAGACGTCGGGCGGACGGTCCTGCGACGAACGCACTGGAGGGCAGGGTGCTGCGGGAGCTGCGTGCGCTGCAGCTGGCGGTCGCCGCCGGGCGCGAGGAGCGACTGCGGTTGCCCGTGCTGCGGGTGTTGCCGAAGCTCAGAGCGTTTCTGGCGCCGCAGAGCGCGCGCAAGAAGAAGGGCAAGGCCTCGTAGAAGTGTCCGTAGTCAGTTCGCAGGCGTCGGTAGTGAGTGCGCAAGCGTCGGTAGTGAGTGCGCAGGCGTCGGTAGTGAGTGCGCAGCTGTCGGTAGTGAGCGCGCAGCCGTCGGTAGTGAGCGCGTAGGCGTCGGTAGTGACTGCGCAGACGTCGGCGCAGATGCCTCGATGAGGGCGCTGGCTGATGGGGGCCGACCTGCTGCCGCACAGCGCACTGGCCTCCCGACTTCGAGCGAGGTGGCTTCAGGTTCCGCTACTGGGCATCGGAAGTTCCAACGGGCTGGAAGCCGTCATGCCCAGAATCGAAGCCGAGTCACTCCGTCACCAGGTGTGTCGTGTCGCAGGGCCGCAGCGGGTCGACGCCGTCGCTGACGCAAACGCCAGCCCGGCCTCCATGGAGAGCCCTCACGAAACGTCGACGGAGTCCGGCGTGCGCGTCACCAGGTGCGTCGTGTCGCAGGGTGGCTTCAGGTTCCGCTACTGGGCATCGGAAGTTCCAACGGGCTGGAAGCCGTCATGCCCAGAGTCGAAGCCGAGTCACTCCGTCACCAGCGGAGCGGGTCGACGCGCGAGCTGACGCAACGCCAGCCCGGCCTCCATGGAGCGCCCTCACGAAACGTCGACGGAGTCCGGCGGGCGCGTAATCCACGCGGCGATGAAGAGGTCGATTTCACCGCGCATCACGTCCTTCACGCGGGGCGAGCCTTCGCCGGTGCGCGGGTCTTCGACGCGCGGGCTCTTGCCGACGAAGTAGCGGCGCACCTCCGCGCCACCTTCGCCCTGGCTCGCCATCATCGTCACCGTGAGTGACTGCAGCTCGAGCACCCCCAGCGCGCCCGCGAGCGTCACTTCACGCCCCGTCTTCTCGTCGCGCGCTGACACCTCCGCGCCCACGCGTTCGACGTAGCGGCCCGCGCGACGCTTCACCTCGCGACCTTCGAGCTGCAGCGTGTCGGGCGCTTCAATGGCCGCGGTCGACGGCCGGTAGAGCCGCACGTACGCCGACAACCGCGCGTCATCATCGATGCGTCGGTGCGTGCCGCGCTCGCCCGACAGAAACCCATACACACCCGGGCCGTGGAGATGCAGCACCGCGCGCGAGGGCTCGGTGCTCTCGGCGATGACGCGCGCTTCGTAGCCGCGCCGCGCCGCCCAGCCTGCGTACAGCGTCACGAGCTCCTGCACCCACGCGTCGCCGCTGGCGCCGTCGGTCGCGGCCTGAATCTCGAGCCACGCGTCGTCGACGTCCTTCGCGCCACCTGCCGCCACGCGCGCTTCTGCGAGGCGCACCTCACGCGCCGCTTCTTCCACCGCGCGCACCGCCGCCGCGAGCTGCAGCTCACCCTTCGCGTCGCGCGCGCGGCGCCGGCCGACCTGACAGAGCTCACGCAGGCGATCCAACTCGCCCAGCTGCGCGTCCATCGCGCGGAAGTTCCGCAGCACCGCCGCGGCGCGCTCACCGTCGTCCCAGAAGCCGGGCGCCTGGCTGACGGCGAGCAGCTCACGCCGCTTCGACTCGAGCTCCGGGCGTTTGGCCGCCGACGCGATGCCCGCCGCGCGACCCACGAGCGCTTCGGCTTCCTGCACGAGCGCCTTCTGGTCGAGCCGCTTCTTGGTGTTGGTCGCGCCCGCCGACGGGAGGTTCGCCTGCGCGGTGACTTCACGTTCACGCGTGACGCGCGGCTCGGCGACGGCGTGCACCGTGCCCTTGTGCGCGACGACCTTCACCGGCGTGCCGGCAGGCAGCGGGCGCCGCGCGATTTCAACGGCCAGCGCCGCGGTGAGCGTCTTCTCGATTTCGCGCTGTAGAAACCGCGCGCCATGCGACGGCGAGTAGCCCCGGTCGACGAGCAGCTCGACCACCTCAGGCGCGACCTCGACGTCGAGCTGACGCGCGCGAATGCCTTCACGCTCGAGCACGCGGCCGACTTCTCGTTGCGCGATGCGACGAATCTCGACCTTGCCCAGCGGGCGGAAGTGACAGAGCCCGTCGAAGCGGTTGAGGAACTCGGGGCGGAACGTGGCCGAGATGCGGCGGTCGATTTCGCCGAGCAGCTCTTCGTCACCGCGACGCGAAGCGAAGCCGATGGGCTCGGCGCGGTAGACCTCGGCGCCCACGTTCGACGTGCAGACGATGAGCGTGTTGTTGCATGGCACCGTCTCGCCGGCCGCGTTGATGAACGCGCCTTCGTCGAAGAGCTGCAGGAAGCGGTCGTGGCACTTGGCGTGCGCCTTCTCGAATTCGTCGAGCAGCAACACCGTGAAGACGCGCCCGTCGAGCAGCCGCGTGAGCTCGCCGCGCTTGCCGGACAACGTCTGCGCCCACGCGTTGCCGAAGAGCACCTGCTCGTCGCCGAAGTCGGGGTAGTCGGCCATGTTGAGCCGCACGAGGCGGTCGGCTGAACCGAAGAGGTATTCAGCCAGCAGCTTCGCGAGGTGTGTCTTGCCGACGCCGGTGGGCCCCGCAAAGAGGAAGACACCGAGCGGCCGCCGCGGGTTGTTGAGGCCCGCTTTGAGCAGCGCGACGGAGCGCAGCACGGCGGCCACGGCGTCGGTCTGGCCCAGCAGGCGTGTACCGAAGAAGCGGCCCACTTCGTCGAGGTCCAACGGCAGCGCGTCGTCGGCCATGAAGCGCGGCAGCCGCGTGGAGTTGCAGAAGCGCGCGAGCACGTCTTCGCTGGTGACGCGCTCACGTGAAGCGCCGGCGGCCTCGGTGACGGTCTCGCGCAGCAGCTCGATGGCCTTGCGCGGCAGGCGCTGCGCGAGCAGGAACTTCACCGAGAGGCGCAGCGCGAGGTCGCAGGCCGACGGGTCGATGGGGATGCCCTGTTCGACCTCGAGCTCTTCGGCGGCGCGGCCGAGAATCCACCGGGCGCGCTCGAGGGTGGGCTCGTTGACGACGAAGAGGTGCAGCTTTTCGGCGAGCGCCTCGTCACTGCGGAGCAGCTCGGTGGCGGCGCGCGCGTCGGTCTCGAAGATGAAGCGCACGCGGCCGGTGCGCAGCGCGCGAATCAACACCGGCACCAGCGACGTGCCGCGCACCTGGCCGACGTCGCGCATGAAGAGAATGGTGTTGGCGTGCTGGGCCGCGTCGTCGAGGAACTCCTCGAGCAGCTCGGCGGCGCCCTTGGGGGTCGAGGTGCGCGCGAAGATTCCGGCGGCCGTCATCTCGAGCACGCGGGCGCCGAGCAGCCCTTCAGGGGCGTTGCCTTGAACGATGCGGCGCGCGAGCTCTTGAACGATGGCGCTCTTGCCGACGCCCGCGTCACCGGCGAGCAGCGGCGCTTTGCCTCCGCGCGTCAGCAGCGTGGCGAGCTCGGCGGCGGGTTGGTCGAGGCCGTAGCCTTCAGGGAGCGTGCGGGCCGTGGCGAGCGCGGTGAGGTCTCGCTCCACCAGCGTCGCCGCGGAGTCGCGGTCGGTCTGTTTGGTTCTCTTCGCCATGACGTGTGAGTGCTCCTCCCGACGTTCGTCGCCGCCCGCTCTGACGCGCGCGGAGGTTAGGCGGCTCAGCTCCAGCGATCGAGGAACGTGCCCAGCAACACCCAGCGTCGCGCCTTCGCGCTGCCCACCATCGGCGTCGTGTAGTGCCAGAACGGCAAGCGGTAACACGTCACGCCGCCCACCGTGGCGATGCTCTGAATCTCAGACAGGTGGCTCTGCTTTTCGTAGACGATGAACTGGTGTTCGACGCCGTCGTTGCACAGCGTGAGGTGCAGGTCGGTGTAGCCGTCGCGCCCGAGCGGTTCGTCGGGGTGGTGATCATTGTGCGGCCCTGAATAGTCGCCCGGCCGGTAGCACAACGTCTGCAGCCCCCACTGTTTTCGGAGCGGGTAGCCCGACAAGGCCTCCGCGAAGGCGTGGAACGACTTCGAGCGCAGCATGGTGATGAGCCCGAGCTCCTTCGCGCGCGTGAGCGCCGGCGACTCGTCTTCGTCGAGCATCGCGGTCTGCACGCGCACCGTCTTGGGCAGCTTTTCTTTGTACGCGACCTTCATGCCCCACGTGGCCGAGCGGGGAATGGGTTGCTCCATCGGCACCAGCAGGTCGCTCAACTTCGCGTCGAGCAGCTTCGCCAACGCGCGTGACTTCGTGGCGTCGAGCAGCCCTTGCGCGCCCACGAAGCGGGAGCGACCGGTGGCGAGCACCCCTGAAAACTCGCGGTGCGTGCCGGCCAGCACGGCGCGGCCCGCCTTCGTCAACAGCGCTTCGAACTCTGCAGGGAACTGCTTCATCGGTCGCTCGCTTCTTCGCCGCGGATCCACACCGAGGTGCCGAGCAGCGCATCGAGCTCGGTCTCGAGCGCCATCAGGTCGACCGGCGCGCTCTCGTCGCCGTGGTAGTGGCGAATGGTCTTCCCGTTCCACGTGAGCACCGCGCCGGGCAGGTCAGAGACGGTGTGCTTCTCGTAGCTCGTCTTCCACTTCGCGAAGTCAGACGCGTCGATGCGCGCGGTCACCGCGGCGAGCTGCTCGGCGGTCAGCTTGCCTTCGTGTTCACCACGCTCGCGCACGTTCGCGTCGCCGACGAAGTGCAGGCGGCCATCGGCGAACAGCTCGACGGTGTACACGGGGCACCGGCCGAAGCACGGCGTGCGCTTGAGCGAGAGCAACGGCGCGGGCGAGGCGGGCTCGGCCTGCTTCACCACTTCGGGTTGGGGCGCTTTCCCGGGCGTCGATTTGCAGCCCCCGGCCACCACCAGCATCACGAAGACGAGCGCGCGCATGTGGCGGCGCTTACTGCGAAGGGGCTGAAAACGCTCGGGATTCACGAAGGCCGTGGTACGGTGCGCGCGCCTTGGCAACCGATGACATCACGCTCGTCGAGCGCGTTCGCACGGGAGATCAACGTGCGTTCAAGCTGCTCGTCGAGCGCTACCAGCGGAAGATTTTCGCCGTCGCGCTCGGCATGTTGAAAGACAAAGAAGAGGCGCGAGACGTGGCGCAGGAGGCCTTCATCAAGGTCTACCGCTACCTCGACCACTTCAAGGGCGACGCGAGCTTCTACACGTGGCTCTACCGCATCACCGTCAACATCTGCATCGACGTCATGCGCAAGAAGGGCAGCGCGCGCGGCGAAGGTCAGGTCGAGTTCGACGAGTCCGTGAAGATGGACCTCGCCGAGGCCAACATCGGCGCGGTCGGCAGCCGGCTGGGCACCAACCCGCAGAAGTCAGCGCTCCGGGCCGAGCTGGCGCAGCGCATCACCGAGGCGATCGGGCAGATCCCCGAGGCGCACCGGCAGATCCTGCTGCTCCGTGAAGTCGAGGGCATGAGCTACGAAGATTTGTCGCGCACGCTCGACATTCCCAAAGGCACCGTGATGTCGCGCCTGTTTCACGCGCGCCTCAAGATGCAGAAAATCCTCGGGGAATACCTGGAGTTGGACGAGTCGAAGCAGGGGGTCGGCGGTGAAGAGGGTGGTTGAAATATCGACCCGAGGGTTTCGTCCTGTTTTTACAGGCGGTGATTTCCCATGAAGAATCCGGCGCGCGAAAAGTTCCTCCCGATGCTCTCACCGTATGTCGACGGTGAGCTGTCGCCCGAAGAGCGGCAGCAGGTCGAGCAGCATCTGGCGAACAACAAAGACTCCACGGCGCAGGTGGCCGACTTCCGCGCGGGCGACGCGCTGATTCGCCACGCGCTCGAGATGCAGGCTGATCAGATCGACTGGAAGGCCTTCGCCGACGACGTCATGAGCAAGGTGACGCCCGAGAAGCTGCCCTTCTTCGAGCGCATGAAGCTGACGCTTTCGGAGATGTTCCTCTACCAGCGCGGGCCGTTGGTGGCCGGGCTGGTGGGCGCGACGGCGGCCGTGGCGATTGCGGTGCCGGTCAGCATGAAGTTCGCGACACCAGAAGGTTACGGCGGCACGCGCATGACGGTGCAGACCGTGTCGGTGGAGCGCGACTCGTTGGTGAAGCCCGTGGTGATGGAGACCGTCGACGGCGACGCCATCATCTGGGTCGTCGAGAGCAACCCCGACGGCGGCAAGAAGAAGCGAGACGGCGAGAGCTCTGAAGAGACCGCCGTGCCTGAGGCGGATCCCGACGGGAAGCAGGGGGAGCTGTGACGCGTTCGCTGATGGCTGCGGTGGTGACCTTCGGTGCGGTGGCGCTCGCGGCCGACCCTGAAGTGCCTGTGCAGGCCGACGTGGTGTTTGCGTCGACGGCGCCAGGCACCGTCGAGCCGTCGCTGGTGAAGATGCGCGACGCGATGGCCAGCAAGGTGACGTACCTCACGCTGCGCAAGCTCGAGTCGCGCACGCTCTCGCTCGCCAAGGACAAGGCGCAGAGCCTGCAGTTGCCGAACAAGAAGACGGCGGAGCTGCTGCTCACCACCGTGCAGAACAACGTGGCGACGGTGAAGGTGAAGGTGCCTCCGACGGAGGCCGTGTACCAGCTGGCCCGCGAGAAGGTGCTCTACGTGCAAGGCGGCGAGCACGACGGTGGGCAGGTCTGGTTGTTGTTGTCGCAGCCCAGGTGAAGTTGGGCGCTCGCGCTTTCACCCATATGGTCTGCGCGCGATGTGGCTCGCGGTTCTTCTCAGTCTGACGGTCGGTGCTGCCGATGGCGGCGTCGACGACGAGCCAGCCGAGCGGGTCATCGTCGTGCCGCTTGGCCCGCTGAACGCGCCAGCTCCGGTTCAAGTCGAAGTTGATGCGGGGACTCCCGCGCCTGCCAGGCGACCGAGCGTCGTCTTTCTTCCCGAGCCTGACGCCGGCGCGCCCGAAGAAGCCGACGCCGGTGTGGTTGAGGCGCCCTCGCAGTTGTCTCTGCGCGGCGCGGTGGAAGCAGACCTGGGCGTGTTCCCCTCGGGCATCGCAGAGAACGGCGCCGACTTCATGACGGCGATTCGCCCGATTCTCGGCTTCTCAGTCAAAGACATCTTCAGCATCGAGCTGGGGCCGACGTTTCGCCTGCGCATCATCGACACGCCGTTCCTCAATCGACCGAGCGACATCGGCGGGGTGCTGCGCGGCGCCGATTGGGACGAGGCTTCAGACTTCGGGCAAATCGTTCAGTCGCTGCGCATCGGCAAAGAGGGCGGCGTCTTCTTCGTCGACCTGAGCCCCAAGAGAAAGAAGACGCTCGGCCTGGGTCACCTGCTCTGGCGGTATTCGAACCAAACCAACCCCGACTACCACCCGACGGGCGGCGAGCTGGCCGTCAACGTCGGCCCGTTGCGCGGCGAGTTCTTCGCGTCTGACGTGCTGGGCGCGCGGCTCTTCGCGGGTGAAGTGGCGTGGGACATCGGCGCGACGTTCTCGCAAGAGGCCGCAGTGCGTGACCGCTACACGCTCGCGTTCTCCGTCGCGCACGACGCGCAGCTCGCGGGGCGGCCCTTCAGACCTGAGCGCAACACGCCGGGCATCTTCACGCCGTCGCAGGCCACGCTGCTGCACCTCGACGCGAGCATCGTGTTGTTTCGCAGCAGCGAGCTGCGGTGGATGGTGCTGGCCGGCACCGGCGTGCGCGCGTCAGACCGCTCCGACCTCGGCTTCGTGGTTGGCACCACGCTCGACGCCACGGTGAAAGAGGTCGGCTTCTCGGCGCGCCTCGAGCTGCGCAAGCAGGCCGGCGGGTTTCGTCATGGCTACTTCGGGCCGCAGTACGAATTGCAGCGCTTCAGCGACCTGGGGTTCCGCGAGCTCTCTCAGAGCGACGCGTTGTTGCCTGACAGCGGCTCCGGGTTCCTCGAGCTGCGCGCGGGCATCGGCACGAAGGTGACGTTCGATTTCGCCGCCGAGTATTTCTTCTGGCAGCGCCTCGACCTCGACGGCACGTTGTCACTCGCGCTGCTCGACGACTGGTTCTTCCTCACGGCGCGCACGTCGATACTCGGGTTGTTGCAGCAGCCGCGCTACCAGGTCAGCGGAGGGCTTCGTTGGCGCATCTTCCCCAGCGTGTACCTGCTGGCTGAGGCCGGCACGGTGGTCTTCCCGCAGGTCGACGGCACGTTGCTTCGTGGCGTGCAGGCCTCGGCGGGCGCCGGGTTCGACTTCGAGCGCTGAGCGTTACTCGCCGCGCAGCCAGCCCAGAAACGAGCCGAACACGCCGCGCGATTGTTCTCGTTGCGGCGGTGGAGGAGGCGTCGCTTTCTCGACCGCGCACGCCTGACACTCGAGGCCCGTGAGCGTGGCCTGCGCTGCTGAGAACGGCTTGCGTTGATGGCATGCGTCGCACACGAAGCCCGTGCCGCCCGGAGCGGCCTTCGGAGCCGACTTCTTCACGATGGCCTCGAGGTCGCGCGCCTCGAGGAAGGTGCCCGCACACTCGAGGCAGGTCTCGACTTCGACGCCGCCGCGCAGCTCGCCTTCCATCAGCGGCACGTGACATGCGGGGCACTGGCGGTCGGTGGTGGTTTCTCCGGCCGTCACCTTGCGCCCCGAGGCTTCGAAGAGCTCGCCGGCGTCGAACCACACGCCGCCACAGTCGTTGCAGCGGTCGAGCTCGACCTCGGCGCCGGGCACGCGTGAAGGCACCCAGAAGAGCTGCAGGCGCGTGAGGCAGTCGGGGCAGTCGCGCTCCATGGTGCTGAGCATGCCCCGGTTTGACGCACGGAGTGATGCTGCTGAATGCTGCAACGAATGAACGCTCTGGTGCTCATGGTGATGGTGCAGGCAGGCGGCGTCGAGCTTCAGTTGGAGCCGCCCAGTCGGTTCGAAGTGGTGCTCTTCCCTGCAGTCGCGCAGGTCAGCGGCAAGTTCACGGAGCACGTCGGCACGTACGGCACCGTGACGTGGCGATGGAAAGAGCGCTTCGGGCTTCAGCTCTTTGGCGGCGGCAATTGGCACACGGCCGAAGGAGCATTCGCTGCCGAGCTCACCCGTTCGTTCAGTCGCATGCCGCAGCACGCGACCGCGGTGGTGTGGACGTGGGGCGTCCTCGGCGGCTTCGAGCTCACTCCGTTGCTCGGTGAGCTTCGTCTCTTCGAGGGCGTGGCGACGCGCGTGGGCTTCTCGATCGGCGCTGCGGTCGGTGCAGGCGGCACACGGCTTCCGTACCTGCCTAACGTCTCCATCGATACGGGCACGCGGTTGATGGGCTCCGTGTCGCTCGGGCTGCGCGTCGCGCTCGCGCAACGGTTCACTTTGCACCTCGAGGTGCGCGACGTGCTGTTCAGCAGCCATGTCGTCGTGCCCAGTGAGTGGGTCACACGGCGCGGCTTTGTCGGGGGGGCGCCGACGAGCGACGTGCTTCACAACGTCGGGCTCTACGTGGGCGCTGGCGTGGTGCTCTGAGCGGCCTCGGAGCGTCGGGTGTTGAGCCGTTGCAGCACGCACAACGTTCGCTGCGCTCGTCGCCGCCGACGGCGACTACAGCCGGTTTGATCAGCTGCGCCCTTTCACGGAAGCGCATTGCGCACACCGCATTGCCCGTCGAGGCACGAGAGCCCGAGCTGACAGCCGCCGCGCAGCGGTCTCCGTCGCACCATGCCGTCACTTCGCAGTCGAAGGACGTCGTCTCCGGCGCGCGGGGCTGCCTATTCAGGGCTGGTCAACGCGTGGGTGACGCTCGCTTCGACCGCGTCGCGGCTCCACGTGCCACGCAGGTATGCGAAGGCAGGCGTGCGCGACTTCTCACGAACGCCCATGGCCAGCGGCGTCATCAACAGAAAATGCGCGAGCAGCGTCACCGCGCCACCGATGCTGACCAACCCGAACACCGGAGGCCAGAACGCGAGCACCGTACCGGCCACCGACCACGCGAGGCTCAACGCCATCACGCCTGCGCTCGCGAACAAGCGGCTGCGCGCCCACACCCGCGGGTCTGCGCCGCTGAGCAACGTCGCCTCGAAGCGTGAACCGCTCTTCGTGCCCGCGAGCCACACCGGCTGGCCTGCGCGCAGCGCCGTGCGCGCCGTACGCAGCCCACCGCCGGCGCCTTGCGCAGCCTTGAGCGCTGCGTCGAAGGCCACCGTCGACTCACACGCCGCCGCTGCGAGCTGGGCGTCTGCCGCGGGCCACACCTCTGCGCCGCCGGCCCCGACGACGTCGAGCGTCTCGGCGCCGACCTCCACGAGGCCGCCAGTCACGAGGCTCACGTGCTTGCGGTCGAAGAACAGCAGCGCTGGAGCGTCGCCATCGAGCTGCTTGATGCGCTGCTCGACTTCATGCACTGCGAGCTCGGGCGCCTTCACCACGCCCTGCACCAGCGTCGTCTTCCAGCCGGCGAGCCGCGCCGCCATCGCCCGCACGTCGATGAACGCGTCGAGCATCACCATGAAGCAGGTGACCCACGCGATGACCAACAGGGCCGAGCCCATCAGCTCGTTGGTCAGCATGGCCTGGTCGGGCGCGAGAAGCGGAACAGGTACGTCTTCGCGAGGTAGCCCACGAGGCTCGGCTGCAACAGCTCCGGCTTCATGTGCGGAGCGACCTTCGCCGCGTGATTTTCAGGCAGCTCCGTCCAATGCAGGCCGGGGTTGTTGTGGTGCGCCGTGTGGTACCCGGCGTTGACCGAGAACCAGTTGGTGAACGCGCTGCCGAAGTTCCTCGAGTGGTCGTACTCGCTGCTGATGTCACAGCCGTCGTGCTGAATGATGTTCACGCGCAGGAACCAGCGCGCGCCCCACAGCTGTGGCACCACCACGAAGAACAGCACCGGCCAGAAGTCGTACGCGAGCAGCAGGCCCGTGAGCCCGAAGGCGAAGACGCTCTCCTGCATCGACTGCCTGCGGTAGTCGGCGCGCCCCTTCACCTGCGCCCAGCGCTGAATGCCTGCGAAGGTGATGGGTCCGATGATGTTCGGAAAATGAAGTAAATTCAGCAGGTTCCACTTGAAGCGCGCGTGCTGAGGCGAGGCCCAGTCGGGCTGCCCGTCGTCGTCGAAGTGGTGGTGCACCATGTTGTGCGACGGAATGACTGACGAGACCGGGAACAGGCCGCAGAAGCTCAAGACGAAGCGGAAGGCGCGGTTGGCGGTTTTGCTCTCGAAGAGCGTGCTGTGCAGCACGTTGTGGGTGACGGTTTGCACGAAGAAGCTGAACTGGCAGGCGGCCACGAGGAAGAAGACGTTGCGGCAGGCCGGAACGAAGACCATCGAGGCCAGCAACGCCAGGTACGACCCGACGATGAAGAGCTGACGCCAGTCAGCGGGGCGCTTGAGTTTCATGGGGCGGGCGCCTCTCTACACCAAGAGTCAGGCTGTCTCACCTCGGTGCACCCTCATGGACTTGCGCGGCGCACTCCGTCTACAAGCCTGCCCGTTCAACCAATAGGAGGGGACCTTTGCTGACTTCGCACCCGATCGCCCAGTTCCGAAAGAACCCGAACTTCTATCTGATGTACGACGGCTTCTGGTTCCTGGTCTGCGCGACGGTGTTGGCCCTCTTCGCAGTGACCGGCTTCAAGCCCTTGATTGGTGGACCGTCGTGGTGGTTCGCGGCCGCTTTTCCAGTGGCGCTGTTTTGCTTCATCTGGGCGCACCTGCTGATTCACAACTGCACCCACGGCAACCTGCCCAGGAGCATCAACCGTGTCGTCGGCGAGCTGCTGGGCATCATGGTGGTGGTGCGCTTCGCCAGCTGGGACATCATTCACATGCGTCATCACAAGTACTCCGATGACCGGGTGAAAGACCCGCACCCCAACTTCCCCTCGTTCTGGAAGACGGTTTTCCACACCATCGTGAACGTCGAGAAGCAGCTCTTTGCGCAGTACTACGACGTCTGGGGCGACACGCCGGCCAACCACGCCCGCGAGCGCCGCCGCGCGTGGATGAGCTACGGCACCAACATCGTGCTGGTAGCGACGTGGCTGTGGCTGCTGGGCCCGGCGTTCACGTTGCTGGTGTTCGCGCCGGCCAACCTGCTGGCGGGGTTGTTCGTCATTCACTTCAACTGGTCGACGCACAACGGCGAGGCCGCGAAGTCTGAAGCCGACATGCGTCCCGTCAACCTCACGGGCTGGCACTACCAGCTGGGCAACAAGCTCTTCGCGGGCATCTATTCGCACGCGCTGCACCACGACCGCCCGGGCATCTTCAACCCCGCCAAGGCGCTCGCCGAAATGGAAGCGCAGAGCGCTCCGGCCTGCCCGGCAGCGTCGGAAGCCTGATTCAGCGGCCGTAGCGTTGGCGACGAAATGGCCCGGTCAGCTCGACGAGTCGGCCGTCGCGAATGACGACCGCCGTCAGGGTGGGCGTCTCTGAACGATGTAGCAGCGCGAGCAGCTGCTTCTGAGTCTTGATGCGAAAGCCGTCGGCCGACAACAGCAGGTCTCCTCGCTTGAAGCCGAAGCGGCGGTAGGCCGGGTCTCGCTCGGAGCCCATGGGTACGCCCTGCGTGTCGTCGACGCTCAGCGCGCCCTTCGTGACCTTGACCAGCGCGCCGTCGAAGAGGCGCTGTTCGGCTTCTTTGCCCTGTTTCACAAAGGCGCCGCGCTGGTACCTCCGGAACGCCGCGCGGAGGTAGAAATCGTCGAGGAAGAAGGGCTCGCCGTAGCGTTCAGCGATGGCTGTAAAGCCCCGCTCGGCCTCGCGGTATTTTCCCATGCGCTCGAAGTAGACGGCTTCGATTTCGAGCCCGTTGCCGCTCTTCGTTCCTCCCACTTCACTGGCCAGGGCCGCTGCGTCGGCGAGTCGCCCTTCTTCGAAATAGAAATCAAGCAACGGGCGCGACAGTTGTGAGAACGCGACGCGGCTCAGCGGGCGCTGACGCCAGCGCTCGAGTACGCCGATGACCTCGGGGAGATCTCGGTCACGCAGGTAGTTCACCACCGCGGCGCAGTTGTTCGATTCGAGTTCGCAGCTCGCTTCAAGCAGCTCACGCGACGGCTGAAGTTGGAGCGCTTCGATGAACTCGATGGCGCGCAGGTCGTACGCGATGAGCGGCCCCATGATGTCGAGCGCTTTGTCGGTGCTGAGCCGGTTGCGCGGCACGAGCGCGAGCCGCTGTGCCCGTGCTCCATACGACGAGGGAGCCAGCTCGCTCAGCCGTTCGAGCTCGGCGGGGTTGTCTCGGGGAAAGTTCGTCGAGAGTCGCTCATCGGCGTCGTACGCGGTGTTGCGCGGAGTCAACGGCTCGTGGACGGGCTTCGCCGTCCGGCACGCGATGGCTGCGCGTTCTCGGGCTCGTGGCGTCAGCGTATTCAAGGCCTTCACCCCGCGTTCACAGTCCTCGTTCGACGGCTCGCGCTCGAACAACAAGCGAGCAGCGGGCCACTGCGGCTCATTCGCAAAGGCCGCGTCGGCGCTGCGCACGAGCGCTTCGGCGTGTTCGACGCTTCGCAACGTGAAGCCGAACACCGATTGCTGCACGAGCGCCGCGCCCATCTCGTTTCGGGCCAGGTGCCGACTCCACACTTCCGCGGGAATGACGAATTCACCGAGTGGATTGGCGACGTCTTCTTCGAGGGAGCGGCGTTCTTCGGCTTCGAAGGCCGGCAGGTTCTCGCCGTATTGCCGCGCGACGACGACCGGCTGATGCCTCGTCCACGTGAAGACGGCGCGCGCCCACAACGCATCGGGTGCCGGCTTCCATTTCTCGAGCACGTCTTGCGACTGCTCGGCGCCACCACGACGTCGGAGCTCGCGGTACAGCGTGACGAAGTCGAGCCCCATTGCGGGCGCCGGCGCGTTGGACCTTCGGCGCCAGTCACCATTCACCAGCGTCATGACTGCAGGAGTCCACGGCATTCGCACCTGGTATGAGTTGACGGTGCGACTCGCGGACGTTTCGTCACCCACCAGCGCGTGAATGAGCGATTGAGCCGCCGCGGCGTCGAGCATCTGGACGGGGTTCTCCTGGAGCCTCTCCGACGCAGCGAGGTGTGCCGTGGCAAGCGCCAGCGCTTCTCTCGGGTCAGCCAGCGGCCCGCCTTCTCGCAGCGCGAGACCGACGAGTACGAGGCTCGCCTTCTCATGGCCACCGGGCGCGAGCGGCGCCGCCTTCATTTCTCCACCGACTGTCGCGGCGAGCTTCGCGAGTGTGCGCGCCGACAGGTCTTTCTCTACGCCGCTGAGCACGTAGCTCCGCAGGGCGCGCATCGAGTTGGGTGGTGGCCCCAGCAGCGCTGCGGCGAGCGGCGCCCACGTCGCTCCGGAAAAGACGTGGGGGGCGAGCGGGAGCGACACCGAGCGCGTACCTGTCGTGTCGGTCAGCTCGGCTGTGAAACCTTCAGGCGTGGTCTGCAACGCGATGCGCACTGGCGGCAGGTTCGCCTGTTTGGCGATGGTGACGAGACCATCGACCACCTGCTGCGCGAGGCGCGCTTCTTCATTTTCATCGGTCGTCGTCACGCTCCATTCGATGGCCGTCGAGGCCGTCGCTGAAGAGTGTGCACAGCCGACCAACACCAGCCCCAGCGACCAGATGAGATGACGCACGTGAGTTCTCCCAGAAGAACCTGAAAACGGCCTCCAGCGCGCGCGAACGTACTCCGCCGCGCGTGTCATGATTCGAACACGGCTCTTCATCGGCCGTAGCGTTGGCGACGAAATGGCCCGGCCAGCTCGACGAGCCGGCCGTCGCGAATGACGACCGCCGTCAGGGTAGGCGCTTCAGTTCGGTGGGCCAGCACCAGCAACTGCAGCATGTCTTTCACGCGGTAGCCGTCGAGCGAGAGCACCACGTCACCCTTCTTGATGCCGAAGTGCCGGTACGCCGGGTCGCGCTCCTCACCCATGCGCACGCCGTCGTCGGCCCTCGAGAGCTGTCGCTTCGTCACCTTCTGCAGGGGCCCGTCGAAGATGCGCTGCTCGGCGTCGTCGGCCGCGCGCTTCCATTCGCCGGGGTACTTGCGGTGCGCTGCGCGCAGGTAGAAGTCGTCGAGCAGGTCGCGCCGGCTGTAGCGCTGCGCGTGCACGCGAAACTTGCGCTCGGCGTCGTCGTAGCGGCCCATGCGCTCCGAGAAGACGGCGGCGACCTCGAGGCCGCGCGCGCTGCCGACGTCTTCGACTTCTTGCGCCAGCATCGCGGCGTCGTCGAGGCGGTTGCGCTCGAAGTACGCGTCGAGCAACGGGCGCGACAAGTCTGAGAAGGCCACGCGCGTGCGTGGGTTCCGACGCCAGCGCTCCAGCACGTCGATGAACTCCAGCTTCTCTTCACGCAGGTGGTTGATGAGGTCTTCACAGGTGTCGGCGTCGATTTCGCAGCGCTTCTCGAGCACCTCGCGCGACGGCACGGTGCTCAGCGCGACCGCCGCGTCGAGCGCCCGGAGGTCGTAGTCGACGATTTCTCCGAGCTCCGCCAGCACCTGGCTGGCCTCGAGCGTGTCCCGCTTCTTCGCGTGCACCTGCGCGGCACGAACGGGGAAGGAGTGCGGCGCGAGCGTCGCCCACGTCGGCAAGGCCTTCACGCGCATCCACTTGAGGCGATTGTCGGCGTCGTAGACGGTGTTGCGTGGCGTGAGCGCCGCCAGCTCGCGGGCGTCGAACGCGCGGCCGCCACAGCGCATCGAGACCACCTGCCGCACGCTCGGGGTCAACGCGGCGAGGCCCTTTCTGGCGCGTGCGCAATGGGCCGAAGGGGGCGCCTTCTTCAGCAACACGCTGGCGGCCGCCCACAGTGGGTCGTCACCGAATTCACGGTTGGCTGCGTCGTACGCGCGCGTGGCGCCGGCGGGCAGCGAGAGCGTCTCGGCGAAGAGCGTGTACTGCACCAGCGCGGCCGACATCGCGTTGCGCAGCAGGTGGCGCTGCAGCACCTCGGTGGGAATCACCTCTTCGGTGTCGAGGCCACGAATCAGCCCGAGCTCGGAGCGCTCGTGCGCGGGCAGCTGCTCACCGGAGCGCCGCCCGTCGACGACGGACTGCTGCATGCCGGTGGTGAAGACCATGCGCGCCCACAGCGGGTCTTCGAGTGCGCCCCAGCTCTCGTGGGCGTCTTGCGCCTTGAACGAGCTCGAGCGGAACCGGAGCTCCCGGTACCGCGCCAGGCGCTCGAGGCCGTCGGGCGGTGGTGGCGCGTTGGCAGGCTGTCGCCAGTCGCCGGTGGCGAGCACGCGCACGGCCTTCACCCAGCTCGCGGCGCTCTTTTCGTCGAGGGTCGCGAGCGCGGCGCCTTCGTTGCCGACGAGCGCGTGAATGAGCGCCTGCGCGGCGCGGCCCTCGGCGGAGGCTCCGGTGTTTCCTCTCGCGGCGTGCGCGACGGCGAGCTGCGCGGTGGCCAGCGCGAGCGGCTCGTGCGGGTCGATGAGCGGGCCGGCTTCACGCAGCGCCAACACCACCAGCAGCAGCGCGCTCTGTTCACGCAGCGCCGCATTGCGCGGGGCTTTGCGGAGCTCTTTGGCGACCGCCGTCGAGGTGCTGAGCAACGTACTCAGGCTGACGCTGCGCTCGAGCCTGGCGAGCACCTCGAGCGAGGTGGTGGTCGGCGTGTTTTCCGTGCCGACGAGCGCGGCGGCGAGCGGCGCCCACGTCGCGCCCGAGAGGACGTGGGGTGCCAACGGAAGCTCCCGCGTGACGACGCCGCTGGCGCGACGAACCTCGGCAGTCAGGCCGGCCTCCGTGAACGTGAGCGCGACGTGCGTTTCGGGCTGGCCGGTGCGCCTGGCGACCTCGAGCAAGCCTTCGACCGTTCTGCGCGCGAGCGCCGCTTCGAACGACTCGTCGGTGCAGGTGACGCCCCACGTTGCCGGCGTTGCGCCGACGCTGCGTGTTGCACACCCGACACCCACCACGGCCGCGACCAGCACCCACCGATGCATACAGACCTTTCGTTTGGCTACTTCCACGTCACGCGAAACGTGCCCTGCGGCGGCGTCTGTGAGTCGAGCACCACGGTGCCTTCGCGACCCAACACCTCCAGCGCGGCTTCGAGAATGCCCAGCCAGTAGCTCGGCATTTCCTGCACGTCGTTGATGGTGATGAGCGCGGTGTTGTTGCCCAGCAACTCGGAGGTCGCCTTGCTGTAGTTGTTGGTCGTCGAGAACGCGCGGTCGAGGCGGCTGATGGCGCGCTCGACGCCGATGACGCGAATCATCGCGCTGGTGGCTTTGCCGAGCAGCCCGGTCTGCCAACCACGAATCGCCGAGAGCCCCAGCAACCGCAGCTGCTCGACCCGCGGCTCATCGGGCCAGCCTTCCTCGGCCATGATGCGCATGTACTTTTCCATGTCGAGGCCGGGAATCGCGGGCGGCAGCTTGTCGACGTCGAGGCCCGCGACCTTCAAGCGCGTGCGCAGCTTGACGGTGAAGCGCGGGCCCATGCCCTTGATGTAGCCCTCGATGAGCGACGGGAAGACGTACCGGTCGCTCCACACCGAGAGGTCGCGCTCAGCGGCCATTGGCGATGTCGCGCAGGCCCAGCTGCTCGGTCAAGGTGCCGTCGAACGCGCCGCGCGGGTTGAAGGTGCGGAAGCCCGAGATGAACTGCGTCACCGCGTTGCCGTACACCTGCTGAAAGAGCGAGCGGCCCATGGGGTTCTGCTGGCCCCAGTGCGGTCGGCCGCCCCACGTCGTCATCATGTACGTGGCGTAGCGGTCGAGCGTCTGCACCGCGTTGGGCGTGCCTTTGAGAATGGGCACCTCGAGCATGATGGTGTCGCGGCCGTACTGCGGAGACAGGTAGTCCTCCGAGGCCTTCACCCAGCGCATGCCGATGGGCGAGCTGACCCACTGGTTCTGCGCCGTCCACGCGGCCATTTCACCGACCAGCGCCTTGAGGCACGCGTCGGCGTTCTTCGCGTCGAAGCCGAGGCTCGCGGCGTGCACCGGCAGCGAGTTGGGCGCGCCAAAGTCGAGCGCCTGGGTCGAGGGCATCACCACGTCGGTGGCGACGGTCGTCTTGAGGCCCGAGTCGAGCAGCCACGGCAGCGCGTGCGGCGCCACCGAAATGAAGAGCCGCAGCGCGTCGGTCAACGGGTTCATACCGCCCAGCTCGATGCCCCAGCCCCGCTTGCCGCGCGGCGCGTCGGTGGTGCGGCGCAGCGTGGTGACGATGCAGGTGGGGCTCGTCTTGCCGTCGTTCAAGTACGGGTTGAGCCACACGTGCAGCGAATGAATCGCCGGGTCGACGAGCTGTTGCTGCAGCGTGGGCCACACCGCGTCCCACGTGGTGAAGACGCGCGACTCGTTGAGGTTGAACTTCGGCTGCGTGCGCACGGTGACCGCGTAGACGATGCCAAGGTGTCCCTGGCCGCAGCGCGCGGCGTGAAAGAGCCCGTCGTCTTGCACGATGTCGAAGGTCGGCGCCGGGTACTGCGCGCGCCACTTCGCGACGTCGGTGGGGCCGTTGGTGCGCTCGACGCGCACCAGGCGCACCTGGTTACCGTCGTTGAGCGTCGCCAATTCGACGGCCTCAATCATTCCCGACATGCCTTGAATGGCCAGCCCCGAGCCGTGCCCGCCAGCCGACGCGCAGCCCATGAAGGTGAGGCCTCCGAAGCCGGGTTGCTGCAGCAGCGCACGCCCGCGTTGCGTCAGCTCGGAGTTCAACTTGTCGATGGTGATGCCCGCCTCGAAGCGGAACAGCGAGGTGCTGTCGACGCCGGTCTTGAAGAGCGAGTCTTCGAGCGGCAGCACGTCGTCGAGGCCCACGCAGTGGATGAGCGTGTCGAGCGTCCAACAGGCGTTGGCGAAGCCCCAGCCGTCGCCCATGGCCTTCATGGTGCGGATGTTCTGCACGGCGTTGCGCAGCTCCGTCATCAGGCCGTCGAGGTTGGTGGGCTTCACCAGCGCGCGCGGCATCGGCATCTGGGTGTTGTGGTAGTTGAACTCGGCGCCGGGCTGCTGCGCGCGGTACGCCGACGACCACACCGGGTCGACAGCCAGCACCGGCTTGGCCTGGCTCGAGAGCAGCGGCTCGTTGGCCAGCATGTTCACCAGCGCGTCGGCGTTGGCCTGGTTGGGTTGGGTGCGCAACGCGTGCAACGCCGCGACGTATTGTGGAACGGGCATGGTCGTTCGCTTTCAGGTTGGGAGTGAAGGTGGTGACTTCAGCGCTGGGCTTCGCAGGCGCGCACGCTGTCGGGCGTCGACACGGCGCGGGCACACGTCATGAACGCGGTGTCGTTTTGCTGGCAGCGCGTGACGCAGCGGTTCTTGAAACCAGAGGTCTCGAACTCGCCGCTGTTCAGCTTGCTGGCGTAGGTCGCGCAGTCGGCGTCGCAGGTGTTCGTCGACGCGCACTGCGCGGGCCCTGCGGGAATCAGCTTGGGCTGCGGGCTGCGGAAGGAATGCGGCGCGGGCGCGCAGCCGTAGGTGAAGGGGTGCGCGGTGATGACGACGCAGTCTTTGCCTTTGGCCGTGTCTTCTTCGAGCACCGCGGCGATGAAGCCGTGCACGCCGTCGATGGAGAGCAGGTCATCGATGGCGATGCGCAGGGCGTTGGGCCCGCAGCCGGTGCCGGCGACGGTGGTCGCGGAGACGACGCGCGGCCGACTCACGTCAACCTGGGTCAGCTCCGGGAGCAGCCTCGGTTGCACGCTGGCACACCCCAGAAAAGACAACGACAGCGACACAGCCCCCACAAAGATTCGCATGTATTGCGAATGCTACGTGTCGACTGTCTGGAGTGGGGAGGAAAGTTCAGCGCGCGGTCAGCCCAAAAGTGATTGCGGTCTGGCAGGCGCTCGGGGTGCGGCTGAGCACCACGCCGTCGAGCGTGCGGCGCACGACGTCACCCGCTTCGCAGCGAACCTGCGTGCACGCGTTCACCACGCGCTTGACCTGCAGGCCCGAGGACGTGCGACGCACTTCATCAGCGCCTTCACAGCGCGTCGTGGTGCAGGCGTTGCGCTCACGGCGAACCTCGAGGCCGTCGTGGTTGCGGCTCACGCGGTCGGCGCCTTCGCACGCGACGGTGGTGGGCGGCGGCGAGACCGTTCTGCAACTGAGCACCGCGGCGATGACGAGCGTAGAGAGCATGCCGTCTCCAACGTGCGTCGCTGCGGTTCGATCTATGCCCCAACCGACTCCATGTCGTTAGGCTGCGTGTATGACCACCGCGCACAAGCTGCCGCCCGCTCCGCCATCGGTTGAAGATGCAGGAGGGGCGCCGCGCTTCGGCACGTACCAGGGCGCGCTCGACGTGGTCGACCTGAAGCGCCTGCGCGGGAGCTACGCGCCGGGCGCTGTCGACCGGCTGCGCATGCGCAAGAAGTGGACGTACGGCTTCGTGGCGACGCGTGAAGTGGCGGCGCTCTTCGCGGTGGTCGACGTGTCGTACTCGGCGAACGCGTTCGCGCTGGCGCTCGACTACACGTCGGGGCGCGTGCTGGCAGACGTCGGCGTGCTCGGCCTGCCGCGCGTGATGACGAAGGTGAATGGTCACCCCGGCGCCGGGCTCGACGTCGACTTTCGTCACCCCACGGGGCAGTGGCGTATGTGGCGCGACTTCGGTGACGAGCGCTTTCACGGCTCGGTGAAGCTGGGCCTGCCGGGCCCGTTCATGAAGCCGAAGCTCGACCTGCGCTGGAGCCTGCTGGCGGCCGGCGCGCCGCCTCCGCTGACGGTCATCGCGCCGGTCGACGGCGGCGTGGTGAACGTGACGCAGAAGTGGGGCGGGCTGTTGTCGTCGGGCGCGCTCGAGGCCGACGGCCGTCGCTTCTCGCTCGACGGTGGCGTGGGCGGCATGGACTACACGCACGGTTACCTCGCGCGTGAGACGTCGTGGCGCTGGGCCTTCATCTGCGGCCGGCTGGACGACGGCACGCCCCTCGGCATCAACCTCGTCGAGGGCTTCAACGAGTCGCGCGACGACGTGAACGAGAACGCGATGTGGCTGGGTGACCGCTTGATTCCGCTCGGGCGCGCGCGCTTCTCGTGGAACAAGAACGCGATTCTCGACGGCTGGCAGGTGCGCACCACCGACGGCGTGCTGGACCTCGAGTTCAAGCCGTGGGCCGCGCACCAGGAGCTCCGAGATTTGAAAATCGTGAAGAGCGCCTTCAGGCAGCCAGTGGGGCTCTGGCAGGGCGAGGTGAAGCTCGAAGGTCGGAGCTTCGCTTTCAAAGACGCGCCGGGCGTCGCCGAAGACCAGGCCGTGCGCTGGTGATGCCCGTCATCGCTGCGTGCCCCGGCAACGGTCCTACGGTCTGTACGCGCGCTGTTGAGGCCGCGCTGAAGTCAGCCACTGGCAGCGCCGCGCAGCGCGACGCAGGCACGCTCGTCACGCTCTCGTGGCCGAGCCCCACGAGCGCGATGCCGGCGGGCTACTTTCAGCGGGGCGAGGCTCGTGCGAACGCGAGCGCCGAACTCAACAGCTTCGCAGTCACGTCAGCTTCGAGCGCCGAGGCAGACCTTTCGCCGCGCGACGGCGGGTTCTCGTTCACCGTCATCTTTCCCGAGCCGGATCGCCTCGCGGTGGGCGACGGCTGCGAGGGAACGCACGGCGGAATGGACGACACGATTGAGCTGGAGGTCGAGGTCAGCGCGCAGCGCGCGGTCTCGACCAGCGCCAGCGTCTCGTTTGGCTCGTATTGAGCGTTCCGTGGCAGCGTTCACAGAATTCTGAGAGCGACGACGCCTTCGTTCGTTTGAAATCAACGACCTGATTGCTGGCCTGAAGTTCGCACAAGGTCGCGTCATGACACTCGTTCTCGCACTGGTCCTCGCGGCTGCTCCCGGCGTCGCCGAGGTGCAACGCATTCAACAGCATCTCTCGGGCGCGCAAGCGCTGCTGGCCGCGCGCGACGTGAGCGGCTTGAGCGTCGCTCAGCGCGCGAACCGGGAGCTCAACGCGCAGCGGCTCGCGGCGTACAAGCAGGCCGGCGAGTTTCCGAAGAACCGCGTGCAGGCCGGGCGTACGCCGGTGTTTCGTGATGACGACGGCACGCGCTGCGCTGTGGGTGAGCTGCTGTGGCGCTCGGGCGAGACCGCGCTGGTCGATGACATCGCGACGAACCACAACCTCGCGACCATTCATGAGCTCGCCGTCACACCCGGCGTCTCGCGTGCGCTCGGTGCATGGCTCGACGCGCAGGGCCTGACGCTCGCGGAGGCCGCGCGCATTCAGCCCAGCTACGATTTCATGGCGTTCGAAGTGACGACGCCTGCGTACACCGACGTCGCGGTGGGCGCGTGCTCACCACCGATGACCTTGCGGCCCGCGCACAGCGCCACCCCTCACTACGCGTCGGCGTCGGTCACGCCTGCAGGCACGAAGCTCTTCAAGGACGCCGACTGCACCGTCGAGCTGCCACTCAACAGAGAGGTGACGACCGACGGGAGCATTCACTTCCGGGCTGAGGCTCCGGGAGCGGTGACCATCAAGGTGAGCGGTCAGGCCAACACGGTGACTCAGGTGCACCGCGTTGGCGGCGCTGGCGAGGTCACGCTTCCCTACGAGGGGACGAGTGGTGGCAATCGCCCCGTGGGGGGCTGCAGCACTTCGGGTTCGGAGCTGCTGCTGTTGCTGTCTTTGGCCGTGCTGAAAAAGAAGTGACGTCGACTCTGAGGATCGTCAGAAGCGCCTTCGAGCCGCCTGTGTGACGCTGGTGGAGTGGCGCGCTGGGCGTCGCTCAAGGCCAGCGGTTCGCTGGGAGGAGTTGCTCGTTTGAAATTCTCACGCACCGAAGACGTGCTGCGGTTGATCTGCGGCGTCACCACCACCGATGAAGTCGCCAGGCGTCACGGGGTCACCGCCGCTGAAGTCGAACGCTGGCGGAGCGATTACCAGTCGGCCATCGAGAAGCTGGCTACGGCGCCTCGTCGCCAGGCGCGCGTTGGCGTGATGTTCGCCGCCACGCTCGTGGCCATCGCCGTGGGGAGCTGGAGCACCGACGCGTGGGCGCAGAGCTGCACGCAGACCTTGCCCAACGGGCTGGTGACGTTCTGCCCTGACGCTCCGGCGCGGGCTGATCAAGTGAACCAGAACTTCCTGCGCGAAGTGCAGTTGCTCGAGCAGAAGGTCGGCACGGCAGGTTCAGCGGCGGTGACGATGACGGGCGCAGTCACGTCAGCTGGCGCGGTGACGGTGAACAACACGCTGACCACCACGGGCGCGCTCAGCACGCCGCGCATCAACTTCACGGGCACGTCGGGCGTGGTGACGTGGCCTGCGGCGAACGTCGGCGCGAAGTTGCAGATGGCGGGCAATGCGCACGAGCTCGGCGTGCAGAACAGCACGACCTACCTGCGCACCAGCGACACGGTCGCTTTCTACAAAGGCGGCCAGTTCGACGCGGCCGGCGCCGGGCCCGCGGGTACGACGACGTTCTCGGTCGACGGTGACGGCAACGCTGCGGCGGCGGGCGCGCTTCGCTCGCGTGGCGATTTCGTCGTCAAAGACGTCACCACGTGCTGCACCGGCAACGGCGGCGTCGGCTGTTGCCCGAGTGGCTACGGTCAAGTGGGCCGCGACCTCAACACGGGGGCAGGCGGCGAGTTCTGCTACCTCTGCGTGAAGCGCGCGAATTGAGCCACGCGGCGCCCCTGGTGGTGTCGCGCGCAGGTTTGAGCCGCAAGCAACTCGCGTAGAATGTCGGCATGCGTCGTGGGTTGAACGGGCTCGTCGTGTCGTCGTTGTTGCTGTCGTGCGGTGGGTCGGGTGGGCAGCAGCCAGACGCCGGGCCACCTGAAGAATCGTCGAGCTACACCTTCGAGTGCTTCGAGCTGGCCTCTGGCCGCTTCGTCGTACACCCCGAGAACGCCGACTGGCTGCTGGCGCTCGGCGTCAGTCGAGACCCGTACGCGTTGCTGAGTGAAGACCGCGGCAAGACGTGGCGACGCACGCGCTACCGCAGCCTGCGCCTGCCGGTGGTCTTCGAAGACAACCTCGTCGTCGCCACCGGCGAGACCGACGCGCAGGTGCTCGTCTTCGGCGACCTCTTCGCTGAGCCGCTGGTGGTCTCGCTCGACACCTTGAGCGGCACCGGCGCGCCGTTGGGCTCGGCCTACGCCACGCTGCCTTCGGGCGTACGGCTCGCGTTGACGCCGCAGCGCTACCTCGTGCGCAGCGACGACGGCGGGCAGACCTGGCGCGGCACGCGACGTGGCTTCGTGGCGCCCGTGGCCGACACCACGGTGATGCTGCGCGCGTCGCACGAGGCCTCGGTGTGGGTCTCGAGCGCGAACGGCGCGGTGCAGGTCTCGAGCAACAGCGGCAAGGCGTACCAGACGCTCTCGTTCCCCGAAGACCGTGGCTTCGTCGACCAGCGCGGGCCCGTGTACGACCTCGCGCTCGGCGCGGAGCAGCGGGTGGCGCTCATCAAGACCCACAAAGAAGACGGGCAGCCGCACCTCTTCGTCTCTCGCAGCGACGGCGCGTTCTGGCAGTCGTGGTTTCGGGGGCTCGACAACCTCGCCACGGCGGTGGCGCTGGGCCCGGGGCTCGACGAGCTGTGGTTGATGGAGCGCAACGCGAAGAACAAGCAGCCGCAGCTGTGGCGGTCGACGAACCTGGGCGCGTCGTTTCACCAGCCGCTGATGACGAGCGCCGGCGTCCCGCTCGTGGCGCGCGAGTTCTTCGACAGCTTCCCCGGCACGGGCCTCGGCGCCGGCCTCGCGACGTACGGCGGCGACAGGCTCCGCTTTTTTCCCGAGCGCACGCACGCCTTCGGCACCACCCGGCCGGTGTGCACACAGACGACCGGCGAAGGTGCCTTCTGGACGCGCGCGAAGGTGGGCGCCACCGACGCCACCGGGGTCGTCGAGCTCTTCGCGCACGTCGCCGCGGGCGTCGTGTCGGTCGACGGGCTCGCGCCGGGGCCGAGCGCGGGGCAGGTCTTCGTTGGTGGGCCCGGTGCAAGCCTCAGCAGCGTGGGCCACGACGGCGCGCTGCGCTTCGCGGCCGGCAGCGGCTTCGATTTCTCGAAGGGCCTCACGGTCGACCCGACAGACGGCTCGCTGGTGTTCCTCGCCAGACCCACGGGCGCGCTGCCGACGAGCGACGCGTACCGACGAGCGGGCCCGGGCTTCGACGTCATCTGGTTGGACCCCGCGACGCTCACCGTGCGCAAGCGCGTCACCATCGACCAGCTCCACGACTTCACGCAGAGCGGCAACCCACGCTTCTTCGCGTACGCCGAGGGGCTGGTGGTGCTCGCCGACGGCACGGTGATGGTCGACTCGCAAGACGGCTTCTTCCGCCTCGACAACGACACCAACATGTACGCCGCGCACCGCCGCAACACGCGCTTTCGTCACCGCGCGCCGGGCTCGACGGAGTGGCGCCCCGGCCTCGCGCACTTCGCGGTGCGGCTCGACTCGACGCCCATCGACCTCGCGCTGTGCAACGCGCCCACGCGCTGCCTCCCGTATGAAGGCGAGCCCGTCGCGTGGGACTTCGGCAACACGCACCTCTACGTGCTCGACGGCGTCGACGGGAAGGTGCGCTCGCTCGACGTCTCGGTCGACGGCGCGAGCTGGGAGGTGGTGGCCGAGGGCTTTCTTCACCCCACGTACCTGTGGGTCGACCGCACGCGAGCTGATGACACGCTGTGGGTCGCCGACTCTGACCTCTACCGCGTCACGCCGAAGCCGGGCCAGGTCGGCGCGCCGCCGCCGTTGGTGCCGTTGGCACAAGGAGATCTCCCGTGAAGGCGCTGTGTGTCTGCGTGGTGGTGCTGCTGGTGGGTTGCTCGGGCGGTGGCGGTAACACGGGCGTGCCGCTCGACGACGGCGCGGTGATTCGGTGTGCCCCTTCGGCCGGCACCACGTCGCCGGGTGTCAAGCAGACCATTCGTGTCGAGGTGAGCGCCGCGAAGCGGGAGAACCGCGTGGCGAGCCTGACGGCGAGCGGAGGTCGCTTGGTGCAAGACACCGCCGACACCACGTTCTGGACGTGGTTCGCGCCGCGCGACGAAGGTGAATACACGCTGACGGCGCAGGTCGTGCCGAAGCCCGAGCTCAGCTCGCAGTGCGTGTTTCAAATCGTCCGCAACGCGGCGCTCGACATCAACACGGCGCTGCCCAACCTGCCGTACCGGCTCGCGTGGCGGCCCGACTCGCGCGAGGTGGCGCTGCTCGACGAGAACGGCCGCGTGCTGTTCTTCGACGCGCTGACCAACCGCCTCGCCTCGTACGTCGTCTCGAAGAAGCCGAACGCGAAGGCAGCGCTGGCCTGGGAGCCTGACCTCAGCGACCTCGTGGTGGCGGGCGCCGACGGCCAGCTCGCCTTCATCGACGCGCGCTCGGGGCGTTGGTTCGCGATGGCGCAGGACCTCGGCGTGCCGACCGCCGTCGACTTCGACCCTGAAGCGAATGCATGGCTGTGCACCGACGGCTGCCTGGCGCGTGTGGGCGCCGAAGCGTCTGCCTGTGTCGTCGCGCAGCCCTGCGAGCACGTGAGCGTCGGCGCGAATGGCGGCGTCATCTACGCAGAGGGCGTGGGCACCGTCTCACCGCTCACCAATGAGGTGCTTCGCGCCGACGCAGCGCCCGGCCGCATGTCGCGCGACGGGCAGGCGGTGGCGCGGTTGCCGTCGAGCCGTCGCATCGAGGTCGTCTCCGCCGTGACCGGTGGCGTGCTGCGGGTTCACACCGCGCCCTTCAACGTGGCGCGCCTGGCGATTTCACCGCGCGGAGACCTCGTGGTGGCCAGCACCGCCGACCTCACCGCCACCGAGACCATGTGTGTCTTCGACGTGAACGCAGAGGCGCCGTTGCGGTGCTTCGACACCGCTGCGCTGGCGGCGGGCGCGGCGCGGCGTGAAGTGCTCGACCTCGCCTTTTCACCTGACGGCACGCGCTTCGCCGCCCTCGAGCGAGCCTCGAGCGGCCGCAGCTTCACCAACTGGACCATCGCCGAGCTGAAGGACGAGTGAGTCGCCCTGTCGTCACGCGGGTGACGGGCGCGCCGTCACCGGGGCCGTGGGCGACGCGACGGTGGCGTGAAACGAGAGCGCCGCGGCGAGCGCCGCGAGTGATGCGAGCGTGAAGAAGTAGTTCGCAAAGCACCAGCGGTTGAAGGTGAAGAAGAGCGTGTAGGTGAGCGTGAGCGCGACGCCAAAGTTGGCTGGTGTTGGTGCCAGCTTCCACCTGGTGAGCCCCAACACGAGCACTGCCAACACGAAGCCCGCCGAGCCGGGGATCAGGTAGCCGAGGTGCCGGTAGCTCCAGTTGTTGAAGGTCAGCCCGTCGGGCCGGTTGGGGAGGCCGCTCAAGAGCTCGAAGAGCGCGAGCTTGAGCGCCGCGAAGTCCCACAGCACGAAGGGGGCGACCATCGCCGCGCCTACCGCAGCCATGATGACCCATTGCTTTCGGGTAAAGCCGACCGTCAGTCCTGCGGCGAGCAGCGTCCAGAACATCGTTTGCTTGGCCGTGAGCACCACGCCGAAGAGCACCGCCGTCAGAATGGGGCGTCGCGACACCAGCGCCGCGGCGCTCACGGTGACCAGCGCGACTTGTACGGGGTCGATCCACCCTTGTTCGATGATGAACCACAGCTTGGGCATGCAGAGCACCATCAGCGACGGCGCGTCTTCGAAGAATGAGGGCAAGGTGCGGCGCGCGCTGCGAACGATGAAGCGCAGCGCCGCTGCCGTGAGCACCAGCGCGGTGATCATCGCGAAGCGTACGTCGCCCAGCAGCGCTTGTGCGGGCACCGTGGCGTAGATCTGTGTCGGCGGGTACACGTAGGGCACGTACGGCAGGTTGGCGCCCGAGCCCGTGTCGGGCACCCGCACCTCGACGTAGGGGTTCGAGCCTTTGAGCAGGAGTTGCGCGCCCTGGCGCTGCAAGGCCCAGGCGTCGATGCGGGGCTCCGGAGAGGTGCGGACGGTGTCGGTGCCACCGGCGAAGATCACCACCGCGAAGAGCGCGGCGCGCAGGTGACGCAGCCACTGGGGCTCGGAGAACGCGAGCCAGATGCCCGGGATGTACGAGGCGAGCAGGGCGAGGCCCCAGACCTGCGCGGTTCGGAGCCCCGTCCACGGGCGACGTGCGTAGATGATCTGCTCGACGTCGGTCCACGCGCAGAAGGCGAGCCCGAAGACGGCAGCCCAGAGCAGCCACTGAGAGAGCGTGAGATCGAGCCGGAGGTCGTCGACACGACGCTGGGCTTTCGCGACGAACAGGCCGATCAACACGACCACGCCGACGAGCATCGTGACGAAGGCGGCTTCGGAGTACGCGCCGCGCGAGAAGATGATGCACAGCCCGAACAACAGCGAGACCAGGAGCGCCGGAATGAAGGCCGACGAGACGTGAGCATCACCAGTGTTCGTCGTCATTGCGCGCGGGGACGATTGCCGCTCAGCGTGGACTTGAAAAGCGGAATCTGATTAACGCCGCGACGTGACCGCTACCCGGCGTGACCCCGTGCTGGTCGAGATGATCGAGTCGATGAAGAAGGGGCCAGCGATCTACGCGCCGTCGGTTTTCTGGGAGCAGTTGATCGAACGTCACATCGAGGAACTCGAGGCAGAGGGGTTCGAGAACTTCAAGCGCACGTTGAACATGAAGTACTTCAACTGGGGCGTGCTGGGCATCGTGCGGCAGTTGATGGTGCCGACCCTGGCGTTTTGGACGAAGCACCCCAGCCTCAAGCCGTTCACAGCAAATTTCTCTGACCATCGCTCGAGCGCAGGTCGGCACTCGAAGTCGTTCAACGCGGCGGCGGCGCTCATCTACAAGACCTACGTCGCGATGCTCGCCGACTTGATTCTGGCGTCAGATCCGCTCGAGCTGCTTCACCGGTTGTCGGAGCCCGAAGTGGGGCACCCCTTCGTGGTTGAACACCGCGGCCTGCGCTTGTCTCAAGACCTCTGTAACTCGGTGCATGAGTTCTACAGCGCGACCTCCCGCAGCGACCTCTCGCGCCCCAACTTCCGTGTGGGGGAGCTGGGGGCTGGTTATGGTCGGCTGGCGCCCGTCTTCCTGTCGGCGCTGCCGACTTCTTCGTACACCATCATCGACATTCCTCCGGCGCTCTACGTGAGCCAGCGGTACCTCTCTGAGGTGTTGCCTGACGTGCCGGTCTTCAAGTTCAGGGACTTCACTTCGTTTGAAGAGGTGAAGCCTGAGTTCGAGCGTGCGCGGATCCGTTTCCTTGCTGCACATCAGATCGAGCTTCTTCCGAAAGACTCGTTCGATCTCTTCGTCAACATCAGCTCGCTCCACGAAATGTCGTTCGCGCAGATTGAGCACTACCTGCAGCAGATCGATCGCGTGTGCCGTGGCCATTTCTATTCGAAGCAGTGGCGCGTCTCGCGCGCGAAGGTAAACGGCTTCGTGATCGAAGAAGACGAGTACCCCATTCCGAAGACGTGGCATGAGCTGATGCGTCGCCCGCACCCTCTGCAGCAGATGTTCTTCGAGGCGCTCTGGTTGACCCGGTCGCTGCGCCCCTGACAGTCGAAGACAGCTCGAGCACGATTCACGAACGATGATGCTCGGCTCACGCCGCTGTGCGCACACCAGCGCGTGGTTGCGATTCGCCTCACGCGCAAGAAGCCAAGGGCCACGTTCCTCGACGCGGCGGCCGAAGAGATGGGTCTGCTCGCGTTGCGAAAGCGCGTCGCCCACGTGCTGCAAAGCTCGCGCGCTACGACTTCACGGTGAGCGTCACGCGGGCTTCGTCGCGATGAGCTGAATCTCGCGCCGCCAGTGCGTCGCCTTCGCGAACGTCGTCCACACCTTGAGGCCGGCGACGCGCAGGTATTCCCACGGCGCCGCTGCGCCCTTCGCCAACCGCCGTCGCAACATCGCCTTGTCGTCGGAGACCACCGAAAGCCCCGCCCCTTCGAGCCCGCCGCGCAGCGTCTTCACGTCGTAATAGACATGGTGCTGCCACCCGAGCTGCCGCGGCTGGAAGTAGCGACCGGTTTGCTTGCGCAGGTGCAGTTGCCAGTGCGCCGCGTCGGGCACGATGACGAACGCGACGCCGCCGGGCTTGAGTACGCGCGCGAGCTCCGACAAGCCCAGCTTCGGCACCGGCACGTGCTCGAGCGTGTGCTTCGCGGTGACGACGTCGAAGCTGCCGTCACGAAACGGGAGGTGCGTGAGTGACGCGGCCGCCGTCGCGAACCCACGCTCGTGGCCCAGCTTCGCCGCGTACGCCGCGTAGTCGATGCCGGTGGCCTGCAGCCCGAGCGACTTGCCTGCCTCGAGCACGTAGCCAGCGCTCGAGCCGACGTCGAGCAACGAGCGCGCGTGCGGCGCGAACTCCAGACACATGAGCAGCTGCCGTCGGCACTTGGCGACGCGGTGGTTCCAGCGCTTGAGGTACTGCGCGCCGCCGTTGATGAAGTAGTCGCCGTCGTACGCCTTCGACAACGACGCGCGGAGCTCCGGCGCTTCGTGCGACTTGTAGATGAGGCCGCACGCGCCACACGTCACGAAGCGCAGCTGTGGGAAGGCCGCGTGCTCGCGCGCGTCGGCAGCACCGCACAGCGGGCACGTTGAAAAAAAAGCCTGCACGAAACACCTCGCCCTGACTCCGCCCGCGGCCGGCGACGTCGCTTCGAACTACGTCGACAACGCTTCGACCAGCCGCGGCACGTCGGCCGCTGCGGTGCTGCACAAGGCGACGCGCAGCGCGCCCTTCTGCGGCACTACGTACACCCCTTTGCTCTTCATCTTTTCGGCCTGCGCTTCGGCGCTGTCGTGGAACACCGTGACGAAGAAGCCGCCTTCGTAGCGCGGGTACTTGAGGCCCTTCGGCTGCGCGGCTGCGTTGAAGGCCGTCACGCGGTCTTGCAGCAGTTGCTTGTACGTCTCGCGCTCGGCATCGCACGCGGCCTTGAGCGTGGCGTCGGTGAGCAGCCTGGTGACCGCCGTCAGGCCTCCGCGGACGCAGTTGCTCCACGTGCCACGGCACGCGTACGCGAGCGCGGCCTGCGTGGCGTTGCGGTCTTTGTCGTCGACCTCACACGCGATGAGCGCGCCGATTCGCAGGCCGTAGTGGGTGAATGACTTGCTGCCGCTCCATGCGAAGAGCAGGCCCGTCTTGCCCAGCAGCGGCGCGAGCTCGGTCATGAAGCCACGAATGTCGCCGGTGCCCGCGTAGAGCCAATACGCCATGTCGACCAGCAGCGTGACGGGTTGGTCGGCGTGCTTGAGCAGCACCTCGACGACCTGCCGCCACTCGGCGCGCGTCATCGAGTAGCCCGTGGGGTTGTTGCACGGGTCGTTGAGGAAGATGAGCGCGCGGCCCTGCGTCGCGAGGTGCTCGGTCAGCTTCGCGTCGAGCGCGGCGACGTCGAGCTGGCCCGCGTCGGTGAACATGCGGAAGGTGTCGAGCCCGCGCTCGTGTTCTTCGCAGAGCGTCTGGTACGGGCCCCAGAAGAACGAAGGCGTCAGCAGCTTCTGGCCTGACTGCAGGTAGTTCATCAGCGCGTGGCGCAGCGCGCCCGTGCCGCCGGGAGTCGCCACCGCCGTCGCCGCGGCCTTGAGCTGTGCGTGGCCGAAGAACGTGTCGTCGATGACGGCCTGATTGAACGTCGGCGTGCCGGGGATCGGCGCGTAGGCGGCCCACTCGTTCGCGGGCACTTCGCGCAGCGTGTCGGTCACCGTCTTGAGAATCGACAGCGAGCCGTCGTCGTTCATCAACGAGCCGATGGTGGCGTTGATGATGGATTCACCGGCCTGCTTGCGGCGAATGGCCTCGGCGTTGAGCGCGAAGATGACGTCTTTGTCGGGGCGGGTCTGGCGAGCGGGAATGAGGTGCAACATTGCGCGCGTATTGCCTCAGCTCCGGGTCGAACGCTCACTTTTCTTTGAACGCGCAAGTCACTACAGAGCATCACCTCGGAACGAGTCAGGCGTGGCCGCGTCTGGGTCGTCATGGAGTCTTCATGAAGTCACGTTTCGTCATCGCCGCGCTCGCCTGCTTCGTCGTCGCGTGTGAGCCCTCCCGCGCTCCCGTCGAGCTGAACGACGTCGGGATCCGCTCGGTGCAGCAGGAAATCCAGGGCGGCACCGTCGACACCACGTCGACCAACGTCATCGGCATGTTGATCAACAGCAGCGAAGGCGTGGGCGGTTGCACCGGCTCGCTCATCGCTCCGAACCTGGTGTTGACCGCGCGGCATTGCGTCGCCCCGATGGTCGCCAGCCTGCAGACGTGTTCGTCGCAGCCCTTCGGCGCGACGTATGGCCTGGCGAACTTCAGGCTCACCACGCTGCACAACGGCCCGGCGAACATCACCTCGTGGCCGAACGTGAACAACACGACGTGGTTCGGCGCGGCGGCCATCATTCTGCCCACCTCGCCCGGCAATACGATTTGTGGTGGTGACATCGCGTTGATCCGCCTCACCGACAACGTGCCCGGGGTGTGCCCGTTGGTGCCGCGCGTCGACACGGCGGTGAATGACGGTGAGGGCTACACGGCCGTGGGCTTCGGTCGCCTCGGCCCGACGTCGAACTCCAGCGGCACGCGCTACACGGTCGGCGGCATGTCGGTGCTGTGTGACGGCAGCTGCGACCCGGGCGGCATGAGCGCCACGCTGGAATGGATTGGCGGCGCGTCGACCGCGAAGGGCACCTGCCAGGGCGACAGCGGCGGGCCGTCGCTCGACTCGCTGCGGCGGGTGACGGGCGTCGTCTCGCGGGGGCCACAGGGCTCGTGCAATGAGACGGTGTACGGCTCGGTGTTCGGTCACGCCGCGTGGATCAAAGCGCAGGCCGCCGCTGCGGCGACGGTCGGTGGCTACACCGCGGCGGGTTGGGTGACGGGCGGCTCGACGACCATCAACCCGTGCGCGCCGAACGACGGCGGCTCGGGCGGCGGTGCAGGCGGCGGCGGCGGCAACGTTCCGACGGGCGGTGGTGGCGGCTCGATGTCGGAGTGCCCCAGCGGCCAGTACTGCGCCGAGGTCGCGACCAGCGCGTCGGCGTGCATCACGACCTCCAACGCGATTCCTCCTTCGGCGCCGTCTTGTTCGATGACGGTCGGTTGCCCCACGGGGCTCACGTGCTTCGGCACCTCGGCGACGGCCGGCGTGTGCCTGCAGGTCTGCGCGAATGGGGTGCCCATTGGCGGTGGCGGCGGCAGCGCGACGGGCGGCGGCGGTGGTGGCATGACCGGCTCCTGCCCGAGCGGCGAGCAGTGCATCGATGGCACCGGCGCCGGCAACTTCATCTGCGTGACGACGTCGAACGGAATTCCGCCGAGCGCGCCGAGCTGCACGGGCACCGGAGCGTGCCCGACGGGGTTCAATTGCTTCGGGCTCGGGCAGGGCTCGAATGAAGCGGTGTGTCTGCGTGACTGTGGCGGCACGCCCGTGGGCGGCGGCAGCGGGGGCGGAGTTCCTGTCGGTGGTGGCTCGCCTCCGGTCGGCGGCGGAGCTCCTGTCGGTGGTGGTTCACCTCCGGTCGGCGGCGGAGTCCCCGTCGGTGGTGGTGCGCCGGTTGGCGGTGGCAGTGGTGGAGGAACCGCTCCGGTCGGAGGTGGCACCGAGAACCCCGATGGTGGCGCTGGTGGTGGCACGGCGAACGTGGGCGGCGGGAACGGAGGCAATGGTGGCAACGGCGGCTTCGGCGGCGGCTTCATCTTCCCCCCGCTGCCGGAGAAGCCGAAGACGAGCGGCTGCAGCTGCAACACGGTCGACCCGTCGTTCCTGGCGCTCGGGCTGTTGGGCCTGCTGCGCCGACGTCGCGGCACTCGCTGAGCGACCTCCGTGAACCCGCGAAAGCTCGTCTCCGCATGGGCCCTGCTGTTCGCCTGCCTCGCCGGTCCTGCGTTCGCGCAGAAGCCTGCCGGCGTGGGAGCGTCGCTGCGGTTCACGCCCGTCGCCGGTGACGAAGCGCTGCAAGCGTTCGCTGCAGACCTCGGCAAGAGCCCACAGGAGCGGCAGCAGTTGGTGCAGGCGCTCGCTGCGTCGAAGACGGCGCTGTTCGAGAAGCCCTACGCCGCCAGAGGCTGGAAGAACAACGTCGCCGGCGCGTACGTCTTCTTCGTCAGCAGCGTCACCCTGGTGTGGACGGACGGTGCTGCTGACTCCGCCGCGCAAGACAAGCTGTTCGCCGAGTTCAGCGCGCGGTTGGCGCCGTCGCTGACCGACGTACCGAACAAAGACAAGGCCGCGCTGTACGACACGCTGCTGGCCAGCGCGTTGCTCCCGGTGCTCCTCCACGTCGACGGCAAGCAGCAGAAGAGCCAGGCCCAGCTCGAACAGGCGCGCACGCTCGTGGCTGAGTACAGCCGCAAGCTCATGCACGCCGAGCCGCAGGAGGTGGCGGCGATGCTCACGGGCACATCGGGCAAGCGTGGCGACGCACCGTCGAGTGGCGGTGGCGCAGGTCGCTTCGACGGCCGTTGGGAGTGTGTGACGTACAGAAACCGCCTCGTGTCGGGCGCGGGAGGGACCTCAATGACGATGCTCGACATCAACCCGGGCGTCAGCTTCGTGGTCGTCGGCAACCGCTTCACCACCTCCGGCGGCGGCGGCACGGTGTCGTTCTCGGGGAACACCGTGACGTTCTCCGGCACCGACATGAACGGTTGGGTCGGAACGCTTCTCAACGAGGGCAACAGCCTGACGTTCAGCAGCGCCAACAAGGAAAAGTGCGACCTGAAACGCCGTTGATCAGCACTCAACGGGTGAACTTCACGCACCCGCGCAGCACGTTCGACGGCTCCTTCTCGCAGAACTGCTCGAACGTCGCGAGGAACCCGCTGAGCTGCCCACCCGCGTTGAACGCGAGCTGATGAACCTCGAAGCGGCCGCTGGCTTGATTGCAGCCGCGGCCTGAGCCCGTGACGCTCAGGCCTGCACTCTGGGGCGACATGAACGGATACCGCTCTGCGGTCGGGTACACCTGCACCGCGAGTGGCCCCGTGCCAGCGGGCGCCGCGAACTCCGTGCGCCAGTTCGAGCCTTGCGCGCTCAGCGCCGGGTCAATCGTGATGCTGACGACCGCCGGCATTCCGTTCGCCAGGGTGTTGAACGTTCCGTTCGTCACCAACTGCGTGCCCGTGAAGACGTAGCCCATGCCGTCGAAGAACAGCGCGTTGGGGTGCGAGTCACACGGCGCGGTGCTGCCCACGCCGCTGGGCGCGACGAGCGTGAAGGGCTGTGACTCGGCGAGCACCTGCTGCAGGTTCGAGCCGAGCCGCAGCTCGACCGTCGCAGGCCCCGCACACTGCGCGTTCGCGGCAGAACTGCACGGCGTGAACCAGGTCGACGAGCCGAGCTCTCCGAGCATGAGCGACGGCATCACGAGGCTCCCGGCGCTCGGGCGACTCAGCGTGAGCACCACGACGTCAGTCGCAGGCTGCCCATTGGGCAGGCGCCCGAGCGCGAGCACCGGAATCTTCGTGTAGCCGTCGGCGGGGACCTGCGTCGCGCCCACGCGCACCTCGTACCAACCGCTCCCCGGCGTCGTCGGCACGCAGCTCGAGCCTTGAAGCATGGTGCCCGCGCCGCACGACAAGCCCCCTGTCGTGACGCACTGCGAGCCGCTGAGCGTCGTGCCCGCGCCGCAGGTGATGGCGCCGACGGTGACACACTGCGTGCCCTGCTGCGCGGTGCCCGGGCCGCAGCTCAGCGCCGCGACGCACACGCCGGCCTGCTCGACGGTGCCGACGCCACACGTGAGGCCCGTCGAAGGCACACCCACCGCAGAACCTGCGACGCAGGTCGAGCCCTCGAGCCGCGTGCCGGGGCCGCACCGGAGCCCCGTGGTGGTGTCCGCGAAGCACTGGTCGCCTTCGAGGTGGGTGCCGGGGCCGCAGCGGCCGAAGCCCGCCTCGTTGACCGGCTCGAGACCGCACCCCGCGAAGACAGCCAACACCAACCACGCTCGGTTCATGGCGTGGTTTCTAGCGCAGCTGATCAGCCGCGTTTGAACAGCACGCTCGGCTTCTTGCTCATGCCGACGACCGCCGCCGTCTTCACCGCCGACTCGAACTGCCACGGCAGGTCGTACACGCCGCCGTGAATCTGCTCGGTGCGCACGGCCTTCGCGCGACCCAGCGCACCACCATGCGCGCTCGCCGCCGCGCCGGGGGCTTCGGGGTTGAGCAGGTCGTGCAGCATCAACAACCCGCTCACCGCGCGCGTCAGGGCCGGCTCGAAGATGCGCACACCGAACGACGGCGCGCCCTGAAACGCGATTTGAAACAGCGGGTGCGAGAGCGAGCGCGTATTCGTGATGCCCGCCACGTTCGCCGACAACGTCACCGGCGCGTCGTGCAGCCCGTCGATGGCCAGCGACTCTGCCGCGATGATTTTCGTGAGGTACTGCGCCGCCTGGTACCCCGCGCCCTGCAGCGAAATCACGCCGCGCGCGACGTTGCCGTACGACCCCGGCGCCTTCAGCGCACCCGTCGCCGCCGCGCCGCGCATCCACCACTTCGGCGAGCGCCGCACGGCCTCCGCGGCCTTCGTGTCTTCCGGCTGCATTTCACCCGGCGACGTCGGCGAGATGAACATCGACACCGACTTCACCACCGACGGCCCGAGCGAGCGCACCAGCGCGTCCATCACGCCGGCCAGGCGCAGCTCACGGCTCGCACCCGGCGCGTAGGCGAACAAGCCCACGTGCACCGGCCCGTCCTTCGCGAACTCGCGCAGCGCCGCGGCCACCGCGAGCGGGTTGCTCAGCAGGTCGTCTCCACCCTTCGTGGCGATGATTCGACCTGCGCCGGCGTGGTTCGTCGGCGGCTTCACGTCGACCCACCGCACCGTCGCGCCAGCCGCGAGCAGCGAGGCCACCGGTGACAGCTCCGCGTTCGCGCCGAGCAACGCGAAGCGCTCACCCGACAAGTCGAGCTTCCCGCCCTGTTTTTCGGCGTGCTCCACCAGCCAGCGCAACCCGCGCGCGGCAGCGTCAGTCAGGTGATGCGCGGTCTGCAGCACGTCGACCGCCTCGAGCACCTCGCGGCCTCTGTAGATTCTGTCGTCGAGCGGCACCTCAGGCCGCCAGCCTGCCGCGCCCTTCGCCTCGTGCGTCTCGGTCGGAGGCGCCGCCACCACCTCAGTCAGCGCGTCACGCAGCGGCGTCACCACGCCGCCGGTCGACAGGCCCAACGAAGTCTGCGTGGCCGTCTGCAGGTGCCGTGCAATCTCCACGCGCTTGCTGCTCCCGATGCGCGCCGCTTCGAAGCGGCACACCGCGTCTCCGTAGCCGGCTTTGAAGGCCTTGCTGCTCGAGGGCAGCTGCGCTCCGTTCAGCTCGGTGGGGAATGCACCCACCGCCTCGCGCAAGACGCGATGGAAGAACGACGAACCGGTCTCACCATTGGCGAGCACCACACCCTCTGTAGGAGTCGTCACGCGCGCGGCGTTACCAGACAAAAATCCGTCGCGCAGAAATGGTACGTAAGGGTCCTGTCGATGCCGAATGACGCCCACGACCAGCTGCTGGAGTTGATGTCGGGTGAAGCCACCGGCGCTGCGCTGCACGAGGCCATCGAGCATGTGCGCACGTGCGCCGACTGCCGCGCCGCGCAGGAAAAGTTGGGGAGAGCGCTCGACATGCTGCACGCGCAACCAGCGTCGTCGGTGCCGACCGGAGCAGGGGAGCGCTTGTTGGCGCGCGCGCGTCAGGGGCGCCTCGCGTACTTCACCGACCAGGTGGCCCAGCTCTTCGACCTGTCGACGACGGACGCGGCTGAGCTGCTCCGCCGCGCGCAAGCGAACGAGGGGTGGGAAGCGGGCCCCGATGTCGGCGTGGAGATCATGCCGGTGAATGCGGGCCCGAAGGTCAGCGAGTGCATCACCGCGTTGGTGCGCGTCGCCCCCGGCGCAACTTTTCCGTGGCACCCACACCTCGGCCCTGAGACGGTCATGGTGTTGGAAGGCGGCTTCCGCGACTCGCAGGGTGTCGAGGTGTGGCGCGGTGAGGTGCAGCAGATGCCCGGAGACACGGAGCACGACTTCGTGGCTTTCGAGGGAGTCGGTTGTGTGTGCGCAGCGGTGAATGCACTGATGCCCGGTTGAGGAAACGGCCTGCACTCGGCAGATGATCAGACGCTGGTCGATGCTCTGGTCCGCGGCGAAGAGTCCGCGTTGGGAGAGCTGTATTCGCGCTTCGCTCCCCGTGCGTTCGGGGTCGCGCGCCGCGTGCTGCGCAGTGACGCTGAGGCCGAAGAGGTCGTGCAGGAGAGCTTCCTCGAGGTGTGGCGTACGGCCACGCGCTACGACCCGCGCCGCGCCGCGCCCGAGCGGTGGATTCTCACCATTGTGCGCACGCGCGCCATCGACCGCCTCCGCCAGCACGGCGCTCGGCAGCGCATGAGCGAGAGCATCTCGCGTGAACCTTCACCTCCGCCCGCGTCGTCGGCCGACGCGCGCGTGTCGGAGGCGCGTGAAGCCAGACGGCTGCGTGAAGCGTTGGCGCAGCTGCCCGCAGCGCAACGTGAGGTGCTCGAGCAGGCCTACGACCAGGGCCTCACGCAGAGCGAAATCGCCTCGGCGACGGGCACTCCGCTGGGCACCGTGAAGACGCGCATGCGCATCGGCATGTTGAAGCTCGCGGAGCTGCTAGAGCACTGAGCCGTGTCGACGGCGCTCACGATTGCGGGCAGTGACCCTTCGGGCGGTGCAGGCCTGCAGGCCGACCTGAAGACGTTCCACCAACACGGCGTGTACGGCATGGCCGTGGTGACGCTGCTGACCGTGCAGAACACGAGGTCAGTCACGCGCGTCGAGGTGATGGACGCCACGCTCGTGCGCCAACAGGTCGAGGCGGTGCTCGGCGACATTCTTCCCGGCGCGGTGAAGACGGGCGCGCTGGGCAACGCGGCGGTCATCAACACCGTGGCTGCGTTGAAGCTCACGATGCCGCTGGTCGTCGACCCGGTGATGATCAGCAAGCACGGCCACGCCCTGCTGGCTGATGAAGCGCGCGTCGCGTTGTCGACGAAGCTGCTGCCGGTGACGACCTTGCTGACGCCGAATACGCAAGAAGCCGCGGCGCTGCTCGGCTCGCCCATCGAGACGTTGGCGCAGGCTGAAGCGGCCGCTCGAACCCTCGGCGCACGCGGGCCGAAGGCCGTGCTGGTGAAGGGCGGTCACCTCAGTGGCCCCGAAGCCATCGACGTGCTCTTTCACGCCGGCGTGGTGACGCACTTCCGCGCGCCACGAATCGATACGAAGCACACGCACGGCACCGGCTGCACCTACTCGGCGGCCATCACCGCGCGCTTGGCGAGGGGCGAGACGCTCGTCGACGCGATTGCCGGCGCGAAGCAGTGGCTCACCGAAGCGCTGCGCACCGCGCCGGGGCTGGGCGGCGGCATCGGGCCGGTGAATCACTTCGCGAAGTAGGTTTGCGAGGCGCGCGCGTCGTGTTCGTCTCGCGCCCGTGACTGTCGACCAACGCAAGCACGCGCGCATCGAGTCGAGCCTCGTCTGCAGCATGGCGACCGCGACCGGCGTCTTCGACGGCGTGGTGACCAACCTGTCGAAGGGCGGCGCGGCCATCATCGCGGGGCTGAACGCCGCCGAGCCCGACGACACCGTCACCTTGATGCTCGAGCGCGAAGAGGGCCTGGTGACGCTCTCGTTGACGGGCACCATCGCGCGCAAAGAAGAGCACGACGGGCGCGCGCGCTACGGCGTCGAGTTCAATCCGCTCCCGCCTGAAGAAGAAGCGCAGCTGCGGCTGTTGTTGCAGTTGTTGCTCGCGAGGGCGGGGCCGGGGCGTCGCGCGCACCCGCGCGTGGCCACCCGGGTCGAGGTTGTCTGTCGCACCGAAGACATCTTTCGCGGCTGGCTCAGCGACCTGTCGAAGGGCGGCCTCGCCATCAACAGCGTGCGCGACGCGGCGCTCGGCAGCGCAATCGCGATTTCGTTCGGCGTACGCGGGCTCGAGCGCCTGGTCGAAGTGTCGGGCGAAGTGGTGACCAGCCAGCACGTCGACGACCGCTTTCGGCTCGGCGTGAAGTTCGCGCCGCTGTCGACGAATGAGCAGGCGCAGGTGACGCGCACGCTCGACCTGCTGCTCGAAATCGCGCTGCCCGACGTTGAAGTGCTCGACGACGACGAAGACGTCGTGTGACTCGACGTCAGTGCTGTTCGCGGAGCGCCTGTCGCGACAGCACCTGCTGCAGGTTCGTCGCGTACACGGTGTTTTCAGGCGCGAGCTCGATGGCCTTGCGAATGAGCACCTCGGCGCGGCGGTAGTCGCTGCGCTCGCGCATCAAGACGATGCCGAGGCGGTTGTAGAGCGACGGCGCATCGGGGCTCTGGGAGATGGACTTCTCGAGAAAGCGAATCGCCTCATCGAGGCGACCGCTCTGTTCCATGCGCAGCGCGACCTGAAGCGAGTCTCGGGCCATCACGTCGGCGAAGGTCTGCTGCTGTTGCTCTTTCGACGGCGCGCTGGCCTCTGCAGGGTCGACCCGCTTCACCTTCTTGAGCGCGTCGAGCACGCGACGGTTCACGTTGCCCGAGTGTTGAATGCGCGGATCCGTCCCTCCCTCTCCCTGCGAAGCGGGGAGAGGGTTGGGGAGAGGGGCCGAACGTTCACGAGCCGCGCCCGGGTAAGGCGGTGCAACCTGACCAACCGAAGCCGACCCACGAGCCGGGCTCGAAACACGAGGCTGATCAACCGAAGCCGACCCACGAGCCGGGCTTGAGACACGAACCGGATCCCCCGGATACGCCGGAGCCGTCTTCGCCACCAATCCGGCGCGCACCACCGGCGGCACGAAGTGCTGATCAGTCGCAGCCACCTCATCACCGAGCAGCGCATCGCCCGGCGGCGGAGGTGGCTGCATCTCGAATTCGCCCGTCACCAGCGGCACTTCCTCCGACTCCTCATCGAGCGTGCCCATCACCGCAGGCACCTCGAGGTCTGCATCACTCAGCGGCTCATCGGCGAAGTCGACGACGCCCTTGCTCTGCAGCACCGTCAACATCACGCGCAGCTCGAGCTCCTTGAGCCCAATCTTCTTCGCGAGCGCGGGCGCGTCGTGCAACCCGTCAATGAGCGAGACCACCCACGCTTCCAGCTCGCTGAGCTGCGCCGGCCGTTGCGCGAGCGTCGCCACCACCACCGGCACGCCCGAGACCTCCGGCGGCAACGACATCACGCGCGTCGGGCCTTCGAGACCCTGGGTCCCCAGCGCGAGTGGCGCCCGCGTCGGCGTCGACGGTCTGCTCGTCGGCACGCCACGCTGCGGAATCTCGAGGAGCCGCCGCACGACGCTGATTTCTCCCACCGGCCGTGTCGTCGCGAGCGCAGGCGACAGAATCAGCTCGCAGTTCGCGCACATGAAATCATCGCGCGCGATGGGCCGGTGACACGAGGGGCACTTGTCCTTCGCGCGCATGGCCGCAGACCATAGGCACAGCCCGCCGCGCGGAGATCAACGTTCACTCTGGATGAAACTCGCGCGACTCCGTAGCAACAGCACACCCCACGTCGCGCCCACCACCTCGAGCCCCAGCTGCGCGAAGACGAGCACCGAGCCCGGGCCGTGTGTCGCCCACGAGAGCAGCCGCCCGAAGATGGCGCCGTCGAGCAGCAGCACCAGCGCCAGCACCGCGCCGGGACGCAGCGCTTCACGGCGCACGGCGAGCACGCTCAGCGCCGTCACCCAGATGCACACCCCGCCGTAGACCGCCCTGAAGTCGGCGACTGCTGTCGCTGACTCCACCGTCATCTCGAGCGCGCGGGCGAACGCCGTGGGCGCCACCAACGTCACCAGCCCAAGCACCGCGAACAACGCCGCGTTCGCCAGCAGGTACGGCACGACAGTCTTCTTCATGCGCGATGAAGTACGCCGCGCACGTCACGCGCGCGATGACCTCCCAGGTAAAGGCCGTGACAGCGGAGCCTGCGCTACATGGTGCGCATGAACACGGGCTTCGGTGGGTTGCTCAAGTCGCTGCGCAGCGCGCGCAAGGTGAGCCAGATGCAGCTCTCGTTCGACGCCGAAGTGTCGACGCGCCACGTGAGCTTTCTGGAGACCGGTCGCGCGAAGCCCAGCCGCGAGATGGTGTTGCTGCTCGGCAGCGCGCTCGACCTGCCGCTGCGCGACCGCAACCTGCTGCTCGAGGCTGCGGGCTTTAGCGCCGCCTACAAAGAGACGCCCTTCGCCGCGCCCGAGATGGCGGAGCTGCTGCACGCGATGCAGATCATCATTCGTGGCTACGACCCGTTCCCCGCCATGGTGATGGACCGCCGGTGGAACATCATCATGGGCAACAGCGGCTTCGCGGCCGCGCACGCGCTCTTCACGCAGCAGCGACTGCCGGCGTACACGCTCTTGCCGGAGCCGCGGCCGAACATGGTCTCGGTGCTCGCCGAGGCGTACCGGCCCTTCATCCGCAACTGGGAGCGCGTGGTGGTCGACGTGTTGCCGCGCGTGGAGCGGGAAGCTGCGGGCAACCTCGAGGTGCTCGGGCTGGTGAACGATTTGTGGCGCAAGTCGGGGCTGCAGAAGCAGCGTGACCTGCAGCCGCGGGCCGCGCTGGTGATGCCGCTTGAAATCGCGCTCGGTGACGAGACGGCGCGGCTCTTCAGCACCATCACCACGCTCGGTACGCCGCAAGACGTGACCACGCAGGAGCTCCGCATCGAGGTGTTTCACCCGGCCGACGAGGCCTCACGTCAGCTGCTCGCGCCTCTGCTAACACCCGCGTCATGACCCTCCCTGAATCGTTCGAAGACGCGCAGAAGCGGGTGAAGACGTTGCCGGAAGCGCCGGGCAACGACGTGCTGTTGGACCTCTACGCGCTGTTCAAGCAGGCGACGGCGGGCGACGTGTCGGGCTCACGGCCCGGCATGATGGACTTCAAGGGTCGCGCGAAGTTCGACGCGTGGGCCAAGAAGAAGGGCACGTCGAAAGACGCGGCGATGACGGCCTACGTCGCGCTCGTCGACAAGCTCGTGAAGGGCTGAAGCTCCGTCACTTCACGCCGGCATCAGCTGCTGGCGCTTCACACGTCGTCAGGCACTGCATCAGCTTCTGCGCCGTCGCTTCTTTCGGCGAGCCGGCGCAGGTCTTCATGCAGGCCGCCTTCGTGTTTGCGTCGTCCGCGAGCACGGGGAGGGCGAACAACACCAGCAGCAGTCCCAGTCGCGCCATGACCCTCACGACGGGCGCACCCACGGCACATTCATGAGCACAGACTACAAGGCGACGCTGAACCTCCCGCAGACCGACTTCCCCATGAAAGCGAACCTCGCGCAGCTCGAGCCGAAGCTGCTCGCCGCGTGGGAAGAGAAGGGCATCTTCGAGCGGGTGTTGAAGCACAACGAAGGCAAGCCGGCCTTCACGCTGCACGACGGCCCGCCGTACGCGAACGGCAAGCTGCACGCCGGCCACGCGCTCAACAAAATCCTCAAAGACATCATCGTGAAGTTCCGCAACCTCGCGGGGCAGCGCGCCGACTTCATTCCCGGCTGGGACACGCACGGCTTGCCCATCGAGCAGGCGGTCGAGAAGCAGCTGCGCGAGCAGAAGGTCGACCGCCGCGCGCTCTCACGCGAAGACTTCTCGCAGCGCTGCCGCGCGTACGCGCTCGAGTACATCGACCTTCAGCAGCGCGAATTTCAACGCATGGGCGTCTTCGCGCGATGGCAGGCGAAGTACCGCACGCTCGACTTGCGCTTCGAAGCGCAGGAGCTGCGGGAGCTCGCGAAGTTCGCCGCGTCGGGCTCGCTCTACCGCCGCAACCGCCCCGTCTTCTGGAGCGTGTCCGAGCAGACGGCGCTCGCGCTGGCCGAAATTGAATACGAAGACCTGAAGGTCCCTTCGACGTACGTCGCGTTCCCTGCGCACGGCGAGCTGTCATCGAAGTGGAGCTTCCTCGCGGGCAAGCGCGTGGAGTTCGCCATCTGGACGACGACGCCGTGGACGTTGCCGGCCAACCTCGCCATCAGCGTCAACGCGGCCTTCGAGTACGTCTTCTACGAGCTGACGCCCGGCCGCGTGTTGGTCATCGCCAAAGACCTGCTCGCGAAGGTGCTCAGCGACATCGCGCCTGACGAGCTCGCGATGAAGACCACCGCGCTCGGCGAGTCGGCGTCCTTCGCGGCGCCCACGAAGCTGCTCGGCTACGCGCTCGGTGAAGAGCTCGAAGGGCTGCAGTACCGCCACGTGTTTCACGAGCGCGTCTCGCCCATTGTCACCGGTGACCACGTCACGCTCGAGGCGGGCACTGGGCTGGTGCACACCGCGCCGGGCCACGGGCCTGACGACTACGAGGTCGGGCTCCGCAACGGGCTCGACATCTACAACCCGGTGAAGCCCGACGGCCGCTACGACGACTCTGTCGGGCCTGCGCTCGCGAACCAATTCGTGTTCGACGCGAACGCCACCGTGCCTGCGCTGCTCGCGGAGAAAGGCGCGTTGCTCAACAAGCCCGGCGAGTTCATCACCACCAGCTACCCGCACTCGTGGCGCAGCAAGAAGCCCGTCATCTACCGGGCCACGCCGCAGTGGTTCATTTCCATGGAGGCCAACGGCCTTCGTGAAAAGGCGCTCGCGCAAATCGACGCGCACGTGAACTGGGTGCCGAAATGGGGCCACGACCGCATTCGCGGAATGCTGGCCACGCGCCCCGACTGGACGATTTCCCGGCAGCGCACGTGGGGCGTCCCGATTCCCACGGCGGTGTGTACGGCGTGCGGCCACGCGCTCATCGACGCGGGCGTGATGAACAAGGTCGCCGACGTGGTCGAAACAGAAGGCGTGAATGCCTGGTACGCGCGGCCGCTCGCCGACTTTCGCGACGGCGGCGAGACGTGCCCGTCGTGCGGCCAGGCGACGTTGAAGAAAGAGACCGACATCCTCGACGTGTGGTTCGACTCCGCGTGCTCGTTCGCGGCGGTGATGGAGCAACGTGAAGGCGCGCACCTTCCCGTCGACCTCTACCTCGAAGGGTCTGATCAACACCGTGGCTGGTTTCACAGCGCGTTGCTGGTCGGCGTCGGCACGCGCGGGTTCTCTCCGTACAAGACGTGCCTGACGCACGGCTTCGTCGTCGACGGCGACGGCAGAAAAATGTCGAAGTCGGAGGGCAACACGGTTTCTCCCGACGACATCATCAAGAGACACGGCGCCGAGCTTCTCCGCCTGTGGGTCGCGTCGGCCGACTACCGCAACGACGTTCGCCTCTCGATGGCGATGCTCGACGGGTTGTCAGACGGCTACCGGAAGGTTCGCAACACCATTCGCTACGCGCTCTCGAACGTCTTCGACTTCGAGGTGACGAAGCACACAGTGACCCAGCTGCTGCCGTTGGACCAATGGGTCTCGAGCCGCTTCGACCAGCTGCTGACGAAGGTGCGCGCGGCGTACGAGCGCTACGAGTTCCACCTCGTGTACCAGTCGGTCGTCGACTTCTGCGCGAGCGAGCTCTCGGCGCAGTACTTCGACATTCAGAAAGACACGCTCTACACCAGCCGCAAAGCGGGCCCCCGTCGCCGCTCGGCGCAGACGGTGCTGTACCGAATCGCCAGGGAGCTGCCGGTGCTGCTCGCGCCCATCACCAGCTTCACCAGCGAAGAGGCCTATGGCGCGCTGCCCGGTGAAAAATGTGAGTCGGTGTTCCTCGAGCCGTTCCCGACAGCGCGCGGGGGCTCCGACGCGAAGGTCGTCACCGACTACGACGCGCTCTTCGAGGTGCGTGCGCAGGTGTTGCCGGAGCTCGAAAAGGCCCGGCAGGAAAAACGAATCGGCAAGTCCGTCGAGGCGCAGGTGACGGTGACGGCCAGCAGCGTCACGAAAGCGCTGCTCGAGACCTACGCGAGCGAGCTCCCGGAGCTCTTCATCGTCAGTCAGGTGCACCTCGTCGAGGGCGCTGCGTTCTCGGCGCGCGTCGACCAGGCCAGCGGCAACAAGTGCCCCCGCTGCTGGACGTGGCGACCTGAAGTCGGAGCGCAGGCGCTGTGCGCTCGCTGCACCGACGCCATCGCGTGAGCAGGGCGTAAAAATGACTTCAGGCCGGGCTCTCCGAAGAGAACCAGGCCTGAAGGGGATACTTCAGAGGTTACGGCTCAGCCCGTGACGCGCACGTTCGCGGCCTGGAGACCCTTGGGGCCCTTGTTCACGTCGAACTCCACCTTCTGGCCCTCGGCGAGGGTGCGGAAACCGTCAGCCGAGATCGCAGTGTGGTGGCAGAACACGTCGTCGCCGCCGCCGTCCTGGCTGATGAAACCGAAACCCTTCGCATCGTTGAACCACTTCACAGTACCAGTCGCCATTGTCTTGCTTTGCTTTCTTGAACGGAGAGCGGAAGTTGCTCGCCGGCGCCGACTCGTTTGAGCGGCGAGGGCCTCCTACGCGGTTCTGAGGCGCTGCGGAAGCCCCCCTGCACACATGTAGGTAAGCCGCTGAAAAGACTGAGGCCGGGCTCCCTTTCGAGAACCCGGCCCCAGGTTACGCAATCAAACCGGGTGAAAAATCAGCCGGAGATGCGCACGTTCGCCGCCTGCAGGCCCTTCTGGCCCTTCGTCACGTCGAACTCGACCTTCTGACCTTCGGCGAGGGTGCGGAAACCGTCAGCGCTGATCGCCGTGTGGTGAACAAACACGTCATCACCACCGCCGTCCTGCGCGATGAAACCAAAGCCCTTCGCATCGTTGAACCACTTCACAGTACCAGTTGCCATTTTGCTTACTTGCTTTCTCAAAGCGGGGAGCGACTTGCGCCCCGACGCGGCCTCGTTTCGAGGTCGACGCCCGCCTTTAGTAAACGCTCTCGAGGCAAAGCGAAAGGGGTTCGGTGAGTTCCGACACCACCAAACGGGGAGCACGGCATACTGCCGCCGTCTTGGACCACAACCGCACGAAGCAGCGGAAGCTCGTGAGCCTGCTGGTGAAGCTCACGCACAAGGGAATCGACGAGTTCGTTCTCAAGTACGCCACCAACATCTCCGAGGGCGGGCTCTTCATACGCACCCGTGAGCCGAAGGCGGTGGGCACGGAGCTCAACTTCAAGGTCGACATCGCCGACGGGCAGCGCGTGCTGCAGGGCATCGCCATCGTGAAGTGGACTCGGCCCGACAACGACCCCTCCGGACCTCCGGGCATGGGCCTCGAGTTCCTCGAGCTCGACCCCTCATCGCGTTCGCTGGTCGACCGAATGGTGGGCAAGGCCGGCGCGCTGTCTGTCGCGCCGCCGCCTCCGTTGCCGACCCGCCCTGCCGCGCTGGCCGACGAATTGTTCGGCGACCTCGGAGCTGACGCGCCCGCACCGCTGGAAGACGAGCCGTTCAACCCTGTGGCCGCGTTGCAGGCGCCGCCGGTTCCTTCGATGGAGCTCGAGGTCGAAATCGAAGCCTCGCCGCCGCCGCGTGGAGGCCACGAAGTCGACCTCGACTTGAGCGCGTTGGTGAACACCACGCCCGCGCCGCCGCTGGCGAACCTCTTCGACGCCGAGCCGTTGGACGCAGAGCTCGACCTCGAGCCCATCGACATCGTCCCCATCGAGCACGAGCTGCCGACGATGGTGCGCGCGCGGCCCGAGCCTGTGCCGCAAGCCCCGCAGGCGCCGGTGGTGTTGCAAGCGCCAGCGCCACCACCGCCGCCTCCGCAGCGTCAGGCCGGGGCGCCGGTCTATTTGAAAGACCTCAAGCCGAGCGACGGCACCGGGCCCGTCATCGGCATCGACCTGGGCACCACCAACTCGGCGTGCGCGGTGCTGACGAAGGGGCGCCCCATCATTCTGTCCTCGAAGGACGGCTACAACACCATCCCCTCCATCGTGGCGCTGACCGCGCAGGGCAAGCTGCAGGTCGGTCACCGCGCGCGCGCGCAGATGGTGCTCAACCCCACGCAGAGCGTCTTCGGCGCGAAGCGCCTGGTGGGCCGCGAGTTCGACAGCCCCACGGTGCGGCAGGTCAAAGAGCGCGCGCACTTTTCAATCGTCGAGAGCCTCGACCGCCGCGCGGGCGTGAAGCTGGGCAACGACATCATCTCGCTCGAAGAGATTCAGGGGCTGGTGCTCAAAGAGTGCCGCGACATGGCCGAGCAGGCGCTCGGCACGCCCGTCACCCGCGCCGTCGTCACGTGCCCTGCGTACTACTCGGAGCCGCAGCGTGAAGCGGTGCGCCGCGCCGGGGCGATGGCGGGCCTCAAGGTCGAGCGGGTGTTGAACGAGCCGACGGCCGCGGCGCTCGCCTTTGGCATGAACCGCGAGCTGACCAAGACGGTGCTCGTGTACGACCTCGGCGGCGGCACCTTCGACGCCACGCTGCTCAAGCTGGACAAGAACGTCTTCGAGGTGCTGGCCACGGGTGGCGACGTGTTCCTCGGCGGCGTCGACTTCGACAACCAGCTGGTCGACCTGCTGCTCGAGCGCTTCGCGCAGTGGCACAAGCGCCCGTTTGGTGGTGACCGCGTGGCGCTCTCGCGCGTGAGCGAGGTCGCCGAGAAGATGAAGATTGCCCTCTCGGAGCGCTCGACCTTCGAGGTGCACCTGCCGATGTTGGAGATGGACGGCATGGGCAAGCCGCTCGACCTGCGCACCACGGTGACGCGCGCGGAAATCGAAGCGGTGTGTGTCGAGCTCATCGACCGCACGATTCAGGCGATTCAAGACGTCCTGCTCGACGCGAAGCTCAAGGCCAGCCAGGTCGACGACATCATTCTCGTTGGCGGCATGAGCCGCATGCCGATGGTGCGCGAGAAGTTGAAGGCGCTGTTCAAGAAGTCACCGCACGCTTCGGTGAACGCCGATGAAGCGGTGGCGCTGGGTGCTGCGCTGTATTCGGGCACCGTCGACAAGGTCTCGAGCCTGGTGCTCATCGACGTGGTGCCGATGACGATTGGGCTGGGGCGGCCCGGCGGCGCGTTTCACCGACTCATCGAGCGCAACACGCCGCTGCCGGCCACGAAGTCGTTCGGCGTGTCGACGCAGAAGCACGACGAGACCGAGCTCGAGGTCATGGTCTTTCAGGGCGAAGACACGAACGTTGCGGGCAACGAGTTTCTGGGCGCGGTGACCATCAGCGGGTTGCCGAAGGGCCCTGCGGGCTCCGTGCAGGTCGCCGTCACCGTGGGGCTCGACGCCGAGTGTGTGTTGCGCGTCGAGGCGCGCGAGTTCCGCACGCGCAAGGTGGTGCGCTCGACGCTGGCGACCCGCTACACGACCGATGAAATCGCCGCGAAGCTGGGCATCAGCCAGGCCAAACGCGAAGAGGCCACGAAGAGCCGCAGCGACGAGCTCGAGAAACGCGCCGGCGGTTTCTGGGGCAAGTTGAAGCAGCTCTTCGGGCGCTGAAGCGACCACCTTTGAAGCGGAGCGCCCCGCGTCGTCATGGCTACGGGGCGTCGACGATTTTCTGGCTGCCGCACTCAGACTCGGCGTTGGCCGCGCGCGTCTTGGGCGCGTAGTACCAGTCGATGACGTCGCCGCCGCCGCCGCTGACTTCGCAGCCGAACGCGATGCCTTCATGCGGGCAGCCGCCTTCGACGACCTTCGCGCTCAGCGCTGCGCACGCCGGGCCGAACGTCGCGGCCTGCAGGCCGGTGCGCTCCTGGCAGCGATCTTCCGGGCCGTTGTTGAGCCCATCTTTCACTTCGCGGAAGTCGCAGCCCACGGCCGACGAGCAGCCCGTGAGCAGGAATGACGACATGACAACGATGACGGTGGCCCCGATTGATTTCATGGCCGGAATGTTAGCCGCGCCTCACGCGTCGAGCACGTCACGAATGCTCGCGTCTTTCTCGAACTGCGCCTTCGCGAACGGGCACAGCGGCAGGTACTTCACGCCGTTCTTGCGCGCCCAGTCGACGGCCACGTCGAGCAGCTTTCGACCCGCGCCCTGACCACGCAGCGAGTCGTCGACCTCCGTGTGGTCGATGATCCACTTCTTCTCGTTCACGCGGGAAAACGTCATCTCGGCCACGCGCTTGCCGTTTTGTTCCACGAAGACCGCGGCCCGGTGCCCGTTCTCTTCACGTTCAATCTTCAAGTCGCTCATGACGTGGAGTGTAACAGTGCCAATCGTGCTCGCTCTTGCCGTGACGCTCGCGCTCGCCTCTGCGCCGGCCGAATTCATCGACGACGTTCGCCCGCTCTTTCGCACCGTCACCTGCCAGCCCGAAGTGCCGGCGCACCTCGACGCGAAGAGCGTCGCCGCGTACTGCGCCACGCAGTTGCCGCGCTTCGAGCGCTTCAAGAACCGCTGGGGCGTCACCGCGCGCACGTTCCTGACGCCGCTGCTGCCGACGCCCCGGCCGCTCGAGGTGGTCTACCCGTTCGGCGGCGGAGACCTCATGTCGGCGGCGCAGCTGTTCACCGACGCGCCCGTCATCACCACCCTGTCGCTCGAGCTCGCCGGTGACCCGCGCCGCATCACGAAGCTGACCGACGCCGCGACGTTAAAGCGCAGCCTCCGGGCCATCGCCAACGCGAGCGCCTCGACGTTGATGAGCAACGATTCGTTGTCGAAGAACCTCTCGGCCACGCAGCGCGGTGAGCTGCCGGGCCAGCTCTCGATGCACCTCATGGGGCTCGCGTTGTCGGGCCACGAGCCGGTCTCGGTGCGCTACTTCCGCTTCGAGCCTGACGGCGCGCTGCACTACTTCACCGCCGACGAAATCGCGCAGCTCGACGGCACCACGGCCACGCAGCTCAAGGGCTCGTGGAAGCCGCCCGACTTCAGCCCCGCCTTCGCCAACGTCGAGGTGCAGTTCGTGCCGCTGGGGCAACCCGCCGCGCCGCGCCGCGTTCACCGGCACCTCGCCGTGAACCTCGCGAACGATTCACTGCCCGCGCCGGTGTTGGCGCACCTCAACGCGAAGGGCCCTGTCACCGCGATGACGAAGGCCGCGAGCTACCTGCTGTGGCGGGAAGCATTCTCGACGGTGCGAGACTGGTTGCTCGAGAGCGCGCAGGTGATGGTCTCTGACTCGACGGGCATTCCGCCGCGGCATTGGCTCAAGCGCGGCTGCACGGTCGACGCGTACGGCCGCTTCGAGAAGTCCTTCCTCGGCACGTGGGAGGGTTACCAGGAAGAGCTGCGCGGCACGTTCAGCGCCGCGAAGAAGTTGCCCATGCGCTTCGGTTACCCCGATGGCAGCGCGAACAAGTCGAGCCACCTGCTGCTCGTGAAGTGTGCGCCGCGGCCCTCATCTCTATGATGGCCCGCATGGTCACCTGGTCGAAGTTTCCGCTCATCGCCGTCGTCGCGTCCCTCGCCGCGTGTGGCGGCGGAGGAAAGAAGACGTACATCGACCCGCCGGTGCGCGCGGAGCTGGTGTTGACCTCGGGCCAGGCCACCATCACGTGGGAGTCGAGCGACGCGCAACGGCGCACGCTCATCGCGCGAACGCTGGGCTCGGTCGAAGCCACGCCGCCTGACGGTGGGGCGGTGGGCGATTCGCTGGGCAGCGGCTTCATCGTGGCGCTCACCGAGACGGAGCGCTTCGTCGACAACAAGCTGCCCGACAGCTGCGGCCCGTTCGCGTGGCACCTGTGGGCGCAGGCCGAAGACGGCACGTGGGCGTCTTCGGCGTTGACGGTGCGCTCTCTGCGCGGCGCGCACACGCTGCCGCCGACCGCCGAGGTGACCGACGTCGTCTCGGCCGTGGAGGCGGGGAAGCTGCGCCTGTCGTGGACGCCTCCGGAAATCGGCACCAACTTCGTGGGCGTCAACGTGTACCGGAAAATCGGCAGCGCCCCGACGGGCACCAACGACGCGACGCTCGTCTATTCGGGCGCGTCGACGGCGACGCTCGACGCACTCTCGAACCTCTCGGCGACGCAGTCGACGTTCTACGCAATCTACAACTGCAACGAGTGCGGCAAGTGCGGCGCCACCGCGCCGACGCTCGAGGTGCCTCCGGTGGCCGACGGCGGCGTCACGCTCGACATCTCGAACCTCACCGCGGCCGTCAGCGCCGACGGGCAGGCGGTGCAGCTCGCGTGGGTCAGCAACGCGCCGCGCGTGAAGGTGCTGCGCAAGTTGAACGACGTGCCCAGCGGCCTCGACGACAGCTCGTCAGAGGTGGTCTTCGACGGCCCCGGCACGGCGGCGAGCGAAGCGGTGACGAAGCTGCTGCCCGACGGCCCGCTCAACCCGCGCCTCTACACGTACCGCGCGTGGGCCTGCAGCGGCACGTTGTGCAGCGGCATGCCGGCGAAGGCCGAGCTCCGGCTCACGTTGCGGCAGGCGCTCAAAGGCGGCGGCTACACGCTCTTCATGCGCCACGCGACCGCAGGCGTGTGCATGGACAACACGGCGCTGGGGAAAGCGAGCAACGCCACCACGCCCAACTGGTGGAAGAGCTGCGACAGCACGTGCGCGCCGAACCTCGCGCAGCAGCTGACGACGTCTGTGAGCACCGGTGAAATCACCACGCTGCGCACGTTCTTCCAGACCAGCGGCGTGCTCGTCAGTCGCGTGCTCTCGAGTGAGTTTTGCCGCGCGGTGCAGACGGCGCAGGGCCTGGGCCTGTCGGCGCCGCTCGAGCAGAGCCAGGCGCTCACGTACTTCGTCTACGACGAGGCCGACCGCTGCCTCGACACGATGTCGTTGCTGGGCGCCGCGCCGGCCGCGGGCACCAACACGCTGCACGTGGGCCACACGCAGTACGCCGCGTCATGTCTGAACCTCGACGGGTTGACGGCGAGTGAGGTGGCCGTTTTCCGGCCTGAGCCCGGCGCGCCGCCGCGCTTCGTGACGCGCGTGTTGATTGGGGCGTGGGAGACGTTGCCGTAGCGGGCCCGGCGAATGAGTGGCGTGCGCCCCGGCTCGTCGTGAGGCGGGGGTGTGCATGGCGTTTGAAATACTGGTCATCGTGGCGCTGGTGCTCGCCAACGGCGTGCTTGCGGGCGCGGAGATTGCCGTCATCTCGGTGCGCCCGGGGCGGCTGCGCGAGCTCGTCGAGGGCGGCAGCGGCGCGGCCCGCGCGGCGCTCGCGCTCCGCGCCCAACCCGAGCGCTTCTTCGCCACCGTGCAGGTCGGCATCACGGTGGTGAGCGCCACGGCGGGCGCGTTCGGCGGCGCGACGTTCGCGAGTGACTTCGCCGGAGTGCTTTCGCACGTCGAGCCCCTCGCGCCGTGGGCGCACGAAATCGCGCTGGTGCTGGTGGTGACGTTCATCTCATACCTGTCGCTGGTCTTCGGCGAGCTGGTGCCCAAGTCGTTGGCGCTCAAGGCCGCCGAGGGCTACGCGCTGCTGGTGGCGCGGCCGCTGTGGGCGCTCTCGTTGGCGCTGCGGCCGCTCATCTGGTTCCTCACCTTGAGCTCCAACGCGGTGCTGCGGCCCTTCAAAGACCAGACGAGCTTCGTCGAGGCGCGCGTGTCGACCGACGAGCTGGTGGAGCTCGTGTCGCAGGCGACCGATGCGGGCACGTTGAACGCGGCTGCGGGGCAGATCGCGGCGCGCGCGCTCGACCTGCCGAGGCTGGTCGCCAGCGACGTGATGGTGCCGCGCACCAGCGTGGTGTCGCTGCACCGCCGCGCGACCCGCGAGCAGCTCCGGCAGGTGATGCTCGAGCATACGCACAGCCGCTTCCCCGTCGTCGACGGCGACCTCGACCACGTCGTCGGCTACGTGAGCATGAAGGACGTCTTGAACGTGGCCTGGGAAGAGGCGCTCTTCGTGTTGGAAGACCTCATTCGCCCCGCGTTCTTCGTGCCGCTGCACAAGGGCGCGGTCGAGCTGCTCTCGGAGATGCGCGCGCGCCGGGTGCTCTTCAGCGTGGTGGTCGACGAGCACGGCGGCATGGCCGGCATCGTCACGCTCGAAGACGTGTTGGAAGAGCTGGTCGGAGAGATTGTCAGCGAGCACGCCAGCCAGGTGCCGGAGGCCTACCGCCGTGAGCCCGACGGCTCGTTCATCGTGCGGGGCACGACGCCCATTCGCGACCTCAACCGAGACCTGCGCCTCGAGCTGCCGGAAGGTGAGTGGGTGACCATCGCCGGCCTCTGCCTTTCACTGGCGAGGCGCATTCCTCAGGTCGGAGACACGCTGACGAGCGACGGCTTCTCGCTGGAGGTCATCGAAGCCTCACCGCGGCGGGTGAGGTCGGTGCGCGTCCGCGCGCTTAGCGCTGCGTGAGCGTGCGGCCGAGCTCGGCGAGCTGCGAACGAATCGAGGCGTCGTACTGGTGGCTGCCGACGTTGGCCACCACCCCGCCGATGAGCGACGGGTCGACGGCGGTCTCGAGCATCACCGAGCGCTGCGTGAGCGCCTCGAGCTGCTGCTTGATGGCGGCGACCTGCGCGTCACCCAGCTTGGCGGCGCTCGTCACCCGGCCGCGCACGCGACCCATGCGGCTGTCGACCATGTCGCGGTACTGGCGCGCGATGAAGGGCAGGGCGCCGAAGCGGTTGCGGTCGGTGAGCAGCTTCATCACGTTGGCCAGCACGGGCTGCAGGCCCGGGGCGTTGGTGACGACGGCGTCGACGAGGTTCATGCGCTGCGTGCGCGTCAGCGTGGGGCTCGAGATGGTCTCGAAGAGCTCCTTGTGACCATCGAAGAACGTGATGAGCGACTCGAGCTGCTCGAGGACCTGATCCGCGTTGGCTCCAGCGGCGTCGAGGAGAGCACGGGCGTAGCGGCGGGCGACGGGGACGTTCGACATGGCGGGCGTCGCCTAGCATTGGGCCCCCGCCGATTCCAGCGCGCAGCGGAACTGGCGTCGCGGGGCGCGCGTCTGGCTCTTTCTCTGCTCGAAAAGGAGCCCTCATGAGCGCGCTGCTCCCTCTGCTCCTCGCTGCGTGGCCGTCGGTTCAGCTCGAGGGCTTTCCGCACGTGCAACAGAAGCCCGATTTCTGCGGCGAGGCCGACGTGGAGATGGCGCTGCGCCGCCTGGGCCGTGAGGTCTCTCAAGACGACGTCTTCAACGTCAGCGGGCTGGACCCGATGAAGGGCCGCGGCGTGCATGCCGACGAGCTCGCCGCGGCCATGCGCGCGCTGGGGCTCGAGCCGGGGCCGGTGTGGTACCGCGTCGACCCGAAGCACGGCGCGAAAGAACGCGAAGCGCAGTGGGCGGCGCTGCACCGCGACCTGGTGGCCGGGCAGCCCAGCATCGTGTGCATGCACTACGACGCGTCGCCGGACACCACGGAGCACTTCCGGCTCGTCACCGGCTACGACGCGCGCACCGACGAGGTCGTCTACGAAGAGCCCGCCGCCGGCACGCAGCAGCGCATGGCCCGCGCGACGTTCCTGCAGTTGATGACGTTCAAGCCTGCGCCGGACCGGTGGACCTTCATTCGCCTGCGCGTCGAGCCGAAGGGTGAAGCGCCGAAGCTGCCCGAGGTGACCGCGCCTTCGCCGGCGCAGGTGGTGCAGCACGTCATCACGCTCAAACAGACGCTGCCCGCCGGCTTCACGCTCGCGTGGGAGAAGCCGTTTCTGGTCATCGGCAACGAGGCGCCGGAGCGGGTGCGTGCACGCGGCAAAGACGTCGTGCGGTGGACCCGGGACCTGCTGCTCAAGGACTTCTTCCCGCGCGCGCCGCAGCACCTCGAGGAGGTCTGGGTGTTCAAAGACGCAGAGACGTACACGAAGTACTCGCGCTCACTCCTCAGCACCGAGCCGTCGACGCCGTACGGCTTCTACCTGTCGTCACGCAACGCGATGGTGATGAACATCAAGCCTGGCTACGGCACGTTGACGCACGAGCTGGTGCACCCGTTCATGCACGAGAACTGGCCCGACGGGCCCGCGTGGTTGAACGAAGGGCTGGGCTCGTTGTTCGAGCAACCCGCCGAGCGCGCCGGGCGCTTCGTCGGCAACGTGAACTGGCGGCTGCCCACGGTGCAGGCGGCGATTCGTGACAAGTCGGTGCCGCGCATTTCTGCGTTGCTCAACTTGAGCGACGCCGACTTCTACGACGACGACTCCGGCGTGCACTACGCCATGGCGCGCTACCTCTGTTACTGGCTGCAGGAGCGTGGGGTGCTCGTTCAATTCGTTCAGCTCGCGCAGCGCAAACGCGACGCGAAGGCGGCGCTCGAAGAGGTGCTCGGCGCTTCGCCCGACTCGTTTCAGAGAGAATGGCAGACCTTCGTGCTGGGGCTTCGTCGCCGCTCGTGACGCTTCAGTAGAAGCCCGTCGGCGGTGACGGCGCGCACAGCGCGTCATGCAGGTGCTCGACGCGCTCGGTGACGAGGCTGAACTCGTGCCGCTCTTCGATGCGCAACCCGGGCGTCTTGAACGGCAACCCGGTGTCGACGCCGATGAGCTCTTCGACCGGGTACACGAAGGTGATGCTGTTTTCTTCGCGCTGCGTGACGGTGGCCTCGCCCACCACGGCGGCGATGGTGGCGTCGGAGTTCAAGCTGAACAGCTCGCCGGTGCCGAACTGCGCGCCCAGGTGCAGCACCGGGAAGAACGTGCCCACGGCGTTGAGCCCCTCTCGCGTGGTGCCATCGGTGAGGTGCAGCACGTCTCGTCGGCGCCCGATGGACGGCACGTCTGCCGAACCCTCGCAGGTGTAGATGTTGAGCGGCGCGTCGGGCGTCTGGTCGAGCGAGAGCTGCCAGTCACTCAAGAACAGGCTCGCGCGGTCGATGGCGGTGACGTCGCACGAGGTCGTCGTGCACGTCGCGTGGAGGTCGACCTTCACGCGCACCACGCTCGCGTCTTTCGAAACGGGTGAACACGACGTCGCCCACAGCAGACACAGCGTCAACGCTCGCGGAGGTCGCATGCGTGGAGGCTACACTGTCCCGTCATGACGCTCGTCTTGCTGCTGCTCGCCGCCGCGCCGGGGCCCACGCTCAAGTCCTTCGAAGGCATGAACGTGAAGTCGCTGCGCCCGTGGTTGGAGGCCAACGTGGCCTCGCTGGCGAAGTGTGAAGCCACCGGCGAGGTGAAGGTCAGCGCCACGTTCTCGACGTCACCCGACGTGAAGGTCGACAAGGTCGACGGCGCCGACGCGGCGTGCGTGAAGCAGGTGCTCGAGCAGTGGAAGAACGACGGTCAGCAGCCGCGCGCAGGCTGGTTCAAGTTCGTCTATTCCGGCGCGCCGCACGCGAGGTAGGCCAGCACCCGCGAGCGCGCCGGCTCGTCGAGCGGGCCCGTCTGCGGCATGCGCCCCGACGAGATTTCTTCACTCATCTTGTCTCGTTGCGCGCGCACGTCGGTGTGCGTGAAGCCGTGGCAGCCGTTGCAGGTATTCGAAAAGAACTCGTGGCCCCAGGTCGCCCACGTGTCGCAGGTGCCTGCGTCGGTGCCGGTGCCCGCGTCGGTGTCTTCGACGGGCTGCACGCCGGCGTCGACGATTTCCGCGGGTGCTCCACACGCGCTCAGGGCCAACAGCACCAGCGTCAGGGCGCGCCGCACGTCAGGTACTCCAGAATGCGGGTGCGTTGAGCGGTGGTCAGCGAGCTGCCGCGAGGCATTCGGCCCGAGCTGATCTGCTGCGAGATGCGCGTGCGGTCGCCGCGCACGCTGCTGTGCGTGAACGCGTGACACGAGTTGCACCGCGCCGCGAAGAACGACGAGCCGAAGCTGGCCCACGTGTCGGCGCACTGGGTGCCCGCATCGGGCACACCGGCGTCGACGATGCCCGCGTCGGTGACCCCGGCGTCTTCGGTTTCTTTCGGCTCAGGCGCGCCTGAATCCGAGAAGCCGTCGAACTCCGGCGCGAGAGGTTCGCCACACGCGGCGAGGCACAGCAAAGAGGTCAACAACAGGTGACGCGACATCGCGGGGCTTTCTGCCTCCAACTGACGCGATGCGCTACGAAATCGCGTTCTGGCGACCGCTGAGCTCGAAGTGGAGGGCGTCAACGACGCGACGTTCGCGCGCTACGGCTTGCGGCTCTCCGAGCTCGAGGTGTGGTCGAAGCTGCGGTGACCTTCACTGCGGGCAGCTCGTGAGTGACGAAATCCACGCGTCGACCAACGCGGCGCCCTGCGTGTCGACCAGCGAGCTCCCGACCGGCGGCATGCGCGCGGCGTCGAGCGCATGAATGCGGCGCGAGACGAGGCTCGTCGCCACCGAGCCCGGCGCAATCAACCGCGCATTCGAAATGCCCAGCGTGCCGTTCTGCGGCGCCACGTCGCACGAGTTCGTGTCTCTGAAGGCCAACGAGTACCGCCAATCGGCCGGGCCTTGCCCCATGCCCTGTTGATGACAGCCCGCGCAGTTGCTGTGCAGCCACGCGCGCGCACGATTCTCGAGGGGCTCGGCGCCGAACGGCTCGGGGTACTTCGCCGGGTTCGCCGGCAACGCGGCTGAGAACCAACCAATCGCGGCCAGCGTCGTCAGCTGGTTCGCGGTGCGGCCCGTGGAATACGTCTGCGCGCGGTTGAGCTGCCCCAGCTCGAGCCCCAGCGAGCGCCCGGCAATCGCAGTGTGGCACTGCAGGCACTGGGAGCGGCTCGGGTAGAACCACGTCTGTGCGCCGAGCTGCTTCGACTTGCTGCCGCCCAGCAACGTCGCCTCGGTCTCTGCGTCGTTCCATTCATACGAATAGCCCGCCCAGTTGCCGTTCATGTGCCGCATGAACAAGCGCGTCTCGATGCGCTTGCCGCCGACGGTGAAGGTCTTCGCCAGCACCGTGCCGTTGGGAAAATCGAAGTCACCTGACGCCGTGACGGCGACCGTCGCTCCGTCGGGAATGGCGACGAAGCGCTCTTTGCCCGCGCCGTCGCTCCAGAAGGGCACGTTGATGGAATACGGAAGCATCGCGGCCACCGGCTGCTTCGGGTCGAGCGCGTCGAAGCACCCGGTCTGCGACAACAACTTCGGGAAGGTGTCGGGCTGCGGCGTGCCGCTCGGCACCAGCTGGTGCACCTGCCCGGAGCTGATGTCGAGCGCGTACACCTCGCCGTTCGCGAGCTGGCCGAAAGACGCGAGCGCGAAGTTGGTGTCGAGCAGCTGGCCCAGCGTCGAGCCACCTTGCCCGTCGGGCTCCACCGAGAAGATTCGCCCTGAGCCGTAGTCACCGAAGATGAACTTGCCAACGAGCGAAGGAATCGTGGTGCCGCGGTACACGAAGCCGCCGGTCGTCGAGTTGCCCAGCGAGCGCGGGTATTCGACGACCGGGTCGATGAGGCCCGCGGTCTGACAGTTGGAGCCCGTGCGGCAGTGCGCGCCTTCACGGAGCTTCCAGCCGTAGTTTCCACCGAGCACGATGCGGTTGACCTCTTCGTACGCGCCCTGGCCGACGTCGGCGACCCAGAGCTCTCCGGAGACTGAGTCGAAGCTCCAGCGCCACGGGTTGCGAAGGCCGATGGCGTAGATTTCGGCGCACCTCGTGCCTGCGTCTGCGGCGAGCGTGTCGTCGGTGGTGCGATTGCACGTGACGTCATTCGCGAACGGGTTCGTCGGAGGAATCGCGAAGCGCTGCGCGGCCGGCACGTCGACGTCGATGCGCAGGAATTTACCCAGCGTGGTGTCGAGGCGCTGGCCGGCGTTGAGCGGGTCGTTGCCGTCTCCGCCGTCGCCCATGCCGATGTAGAGAAAGCCGTCGGGCCCGAAGGCGATGCCGCCGCCGTTGTGGTTGTTGTACGGCTGCTCGACTTCGTACACGCGCTCTTCGGTGGTGGCGTTCAACGTCACGCCGTTGTCGGTGCTGCGGTAGCGCGCGACGACGGTGCGCAGCGGCGCGCTGGTCTCGGTGTAGCTGACGAAGACCTCGGCTCTCGCCGGCCACTGCGGGTGAAACGCGAGGCCCAGAAAGCCGCCTTCGCCCTGTGCGTCGACGCGCGTGGTGATGTTGAGGAACGTCGTGACCTGGTTCGGCATCGCGCCCGGGTCGTTGGGGAACACGCGAATGCGGCCAGCGCGCTCTTGAATGAAGACGCGCGAGGTGTCGCCCGGTGCGTTGAACATGCCCAGCGGTTGCGAGAACGAGAGGTTGGTGAAGACGCGCTGCGTGTTCACCGCGCCGCCCGTCGGAGGTGGCGCCGGCGCGATGCATGTCGGGTTCGCGGGGCGCGCGTCGAGCCCGCCGCCGCCATCGTCGACGCCGGCGTCTTGCGTCGCGCCGCCACCGCCGGTGTTGTCACCGCCGCCCGTGTTGTCACCGCCGCCCGTGTTGTCGCCGCCGCCCGTGTTGTCGCCGCCGCCCGTGTTGTCGCCGCCGCCGGTGTTGGTGCCGCCGCCGGTGTTGGTGCCGCCGCCGGTGTTGGTGCCGCCTCCTGTGGTTCCACCGCCGGCGCCGCCGTCTGTTTCGCTGACGACTCCGGTGCACGCCGCCATCACGCACCACGACATCACGCACACGAGTCGTCGCATGCGCCCGACTCTGGCACCGCTCAAGTTGATGCTCCACGCCGACGGAGGGCAGCTAAGGTGCGCCTCGCCATGGAACCGGTCATCGGAATTGACCTGGGCACGACGTACTCGGCGGTCGCGACGGTTGAAGGAGGGCGCCCGGTCGTCATTCCCAGTCGACAGGGGTCGCGGCTCACGCCGTCGGTCGTGGGCTTCACCGCGCTGGGAGATCGCGTCGTCGGTGAGCGCGCGCAGATGCTGGGCGACGAAGCGCCTGACCGCGTCGCGCCGGCGACGAAGCGCTTCATCGGCAAGCGGTGGACCCAGGAGCTCGCGCAGGCCGCGAAGCCCGTGGTGCCGTACCCGTTGATTCAGGGCCCGTCGGGTGAGGTGCGCATCAAGGTCGCCGGTCGCACCATGCCGCTCACGCAGGTCTCGGCGATGTTGCTGGGTGAATTGAAGCTCGACGCCGAAGCGCACTTCGGGCGCACGGTGCAGCGCTGCGTCATCACCGTGCCCGCGAACTTCGACGACGGGCAGCGTCAGGCCACGCGTGAAGCAGCGCGCATCGCCGGGCTCGAGGTGCTGCGCATCGTCAACGAGCCGACGGCGGCGGCCATCGCCTACGGGCTCGTCAATTCAGTGCGCGGGCGCGTGCTGGTCTTCGACCTCGGCGGTGGCACCTTCGACGTCTCGATTCTCGAGATGGAGAACGGCGTCTTCGAGGTGCGCGCGACGGGCGGTGACACGCAGCTCGGCGGAGACGACTTCGACCAGTGCATCGTGCAGTGGTTGGTCGCGCAGGTGCCTGACCTGTACCGCGAAGCCGTGCTCAAAGACCGCGTGTCGATGCAGCGGCTTCGGTACGCGGCTGAACGCGCGAAGCGCACGTTGACCGAGCAGCCCGAGGCGTTTCTGTCGGCCACCGAGCTGGGAGACCATTCCGAAGGCAGCGACGGGCGCTTCTGCCAGCTGGACACGGCGCTCACGCGCGACTTCTTCGAGGCGCTGGCCGAGCCCTTGTCTGCGCGTTGTCTGCAAGTCGTTCAGCGCACGTTGGCCGAAGCGAAGCTGCAGCCTGACGACATCGAGGCGGTGATGCTCGTCGGCGGCATGACGCGCGTGCCGCTGGTGCGAAAGCTCGTGCAGCAGTTCTTCGGGCGCCCGGCGGTCTCGGGCCTGAACCCCGATGAAGCGGTGGCGCTCGGCGCCGCGGTGCACGCCGCAGAGCTGTCGACGCGTGCGGGCGCGACGACGCTCATCGACGTCGCCACGCAGTCGTTGTCAGTCGGCGTGCTGGGCGGCACGGTGCGCAAGCTGATTCCGCGCAACACGCCGGTGCCCGCCGTCGCCAAAGAGACCTTTCTCCCCAACCGCGCCGGGCAGACCGCCGCGCGCATGCCCATTTTCCAGGGCGAGAGCGACTGGGCCGACGAGTGCACGAGCCTGGGCGAGCTGGTGCTCGGAGACTTGACCGTCGAGCGCCGCGCTGACGTGCCCATTGAAGTGACGTTCGAGTTGTCGAACGAAGGCACGCTCGCCGTGCGCGCGGTCGACACCACCACGGGCATCGCCGAGGCCATTCGCATCGACGCGCGCACCACGCTGCAGCCGCAAGAGGTCGACAAGCTCGTACGCGAGCAGGCCGACTACGCCGCGCAGCAGGCCGAGAAAGACAAGGAGCAGGTGCTCGGCGCCTTCCCCCGCGTGTTGGACAAAGCGGAGCGGCTGGTGCGCATTCTCGAGCGCAGCGCCGAAGAGAACCCGTCGCCTGAAGCCGACGCCGTCGTCGGGCAGGTCAAGGCGTTGCTCGCGCAGGGTCGCATCGCCGTGAAGTTGTCAGACACCACGCAGATGGCCGAGGTCACGCGGCTGCTCGAGAACCTCGTCGCGTTGGCGTGACGAAACACGAAAGGCCGCGCAGTCACGGACCGCACGGCCTTCGCTTTCAACAAACCTGGAGATGACGCTCAGTGCAGCGTGTGCGCGTCGAGCGTGCGGCGCAGGCGGTCTTTCACGCGCACCTCGAGCTGACGCAGGCGCTCGCGCGAAAGTGAGAAGCGCTCGCCGAGGTCGGCCAGCGTCACCCCGCCGTCGTCGTCGAGCAGCCGGTGCGTGACGATGGCGCGCTCGCGCTCGTCGAGCCCCGCCCACACCTTCTGCAGCGTGTCGTGAACCTGCGCGTCGCGCTGCGTGCGCGCCACCACGTCTTCGGGCGTCGCCGCCGAGCCGTGCATGCCGTCGAGCATCGTGGTGTCGCCGTCGTCACCGACGGGCGCGTCGAGCGACAGGTCGCCCTGCGCGAGGCGCGCGGTGTGGAGGCGAATTTGCTCGACCGTCACGCCGAACTGCCGTGCCAGGAGCTCGTCGACCGCGTCGGTGTCGGAGCCCAGCATCGCCTCGGCCCGCGCACGCGCCGAGCGCAGCTTGAAGAAGAACTTCGCGCCGACCGCGCCCGTGGCCCGCGTCACCATCGAGTTGCCGTGGAGCGCCGCAGCCAGCATGTACGCGCGAATCCAATACGTGGCGTAGGTCTTGAAACGCACGCCGCGCAGGTCGAACTTCTCCACCGCGCGCAGCAGGCCGATGTTGCCTTCGGCGACCAGCTCGTCGCGGGGAATGCCGTAGCCGCGCAGGCGGCGCGCCAGCTTCAGCACCACGGGCAAGGCTGAGCGGACCAGCGCGTCGGCCGCAGAGCGGTCGCCCTGATTCACCCAGCGCTGCGCCAGAGCCTTTTCCTCAGGCTCACTGAGTGCCGGTTCACGTGAGATGCGCGCACACTCGCGCTCGAAAAACGTCGTGGTGATCTCTGCCATTGGGGCCTCCTCCGTGCTCGTTGTGAGCACTCTCAATGAGTGGAGGCCGATTCTTAATCCCGCTCTAAGTTAGAAGGAGATTGATAATTGAGACACAAAGCATAGGTGTACTCTAGGTAACCTGATCAGTCCGCGCCCTTGATGCAGGCCACCGGTTTCAGTCGGCGTTCAACGCGAGCAAGTCCCGCGAGTTCGACGGCGCCGAGCACCTGATCAAGGTCTTTGTAGCAGGGCCCCGATTCATCGAGCGGAGTATTGCGGGTGTTCAACACCACGCCGAGCTTCGCCATTCGCAGGTCGGTGTGTTTCTGATTCAACTCACGTTTGGCTTTGCTGCGCGACATGGCGCGGCCTGCACCATGGTTGATGGAGTGCAGCGCGTCTTTCGCGCCGGCTTCCGCGAAGAGAATCGCGCTGCCTGTCTCCATGGAGCCGGGAATGAGAATGGGGTGACCGCTCGTCTCCCACGGCGTGCCTTCGAGCGCTGCGTGCCCACCGGGGAACGCGCGCGTCGCGCCTTTGCGCGCCACGAAGCGGCCACCCTCGAGCTGAATGAGGTTGTGCGAAATCTCGTAATACACGCGCGCCTCGCCACCGAAGACCTGCTCGAGGGCCTCGCACACGGCGTCACCAATCAGCAGCCGGTTCGCGATGGCGAAGTTCGCCGCCATGTTGTGAAGGTTCCAGTACGCGCGGCCCGTGGGCGAGTCGGCGTCGAACCACACCTTGTCTTCAGAGCGCCCGGTGAAGCCGAGCACCTCCGCGCCCTTCACGAAGAAGTCCTTCGCGATGTTCCACCCGAAGCCGCGGCTACCGGTGTGCAACATCACCCAGACTTTTCCCTCTTCATCGACCTGCATTTCACAGAAGTGATTGCCGCCGCCGAGTGAGCCGAGCTGTGCGCGCTTGGCCCACGCGCGCTCGGGAATGTCGACGGTGTCGTCTTCAACCGGCACGTAGCTGCGCTCGGTGACGTCGCGACCACGACCCAGGGCCTTCGCGCCGTAGCGCACGACGTCTTTGACCTTCTTGATGATGCCGCCGCGCACGCCGGCGCCGGGCTGGCCTACGCCCACGCCGATGCGCTCGATGACCGCGTCAATCCACATGCGGCGCTTCACCGGGTCGGCCACGTCGGCCCACGTCAGTGAGGTCGAGAGCTGCACCATGCCGCAGCCGATGTCGTAGCCAGCGGCCGTCGGCAGCACCACGCCTTCGGTCTCGATGGCCGTGCCGATGGGGACGCCGTAGCCGACGTGGCAGTCGGGCGTCAGCACCACGCGCGTGGCGCCGGGAAAGCTGCACGCGTTGACGACCTGCGCGAACACGTCTTCTTCCACGCCGCCTCCGCCGTCTTCACCGAAGAGCAGCGCGTCGGACAGAAAAAGATGTGCGTCGCAGCGCATGGTCTTGGCGCGGGGCAACACCCAGTGGGCAGGGCCTTCGTTAACGAGTGTCTGCTTCCAGCTCATGGCGAGTCTCCGCGCGGGTCGACGAAGGTACTGATTTCACCCTGACGTGATCAGCCGCAAGGTGCGTGAGGGCGCACACCAACACCGTGTGTTGCAAGAACTGCCGAGGCGTCTCCAGAATGTGTGTCGTTGGGCCTTGGGGGGCTGAACATGCAGTTCGACCTGTTCGCAAAAGCGCTGCTCGAGGCAGCGCCTGACGCCGTCGTCGTTTCCGACGCTCAGGGGCGAATCGTGCTCGTCAACGCGCAGGCCGAGCAATTGCTTGGCTCCGGTCGCGAGCAGCTCGTCGGCAACCCCATCGAGCAGCTCGTGCCTGATGCCGTGCGCGCGTCGCACGCGCGGTGGCGAGAGACGTACAGCGGCGCTCCAGCGCGTCGTCGCATGGGCGGGCACGCGCTCGAGGTTCGTGCGCTGCGGCGCGACGGCACCGAGGTGCCGGTTGAAATCACGTTGGCGCCGGTGCGCATCGAAGGTGGGCATTTCACCATCGCGGTGCTGCGCGACCTCTCGGAGCGTCGACGGCTCGAGGACCACCTGCTCTTTCTTTCGACGCACGACGCGCTCACCGGCTTGTCGAACCGCAGCGCCTTCGATGAAGCGCTCACGCGGCTCGATGAACGTGGGCCGCACCCGGTCGGCGTGGTGATGGTCGACCTCGACGGCTTGAAGCGCGTGAATGACGAAGGAGGCCACGCCGCCGGTGACGCGTTGTTGCGGCGCATGGCGCAGGTGCTGCGGTCGACGTTTCGAGTGGGCGACATGGTGGCGCGCATCGGCGGCGACGAGTTCGCGGTGCTCGCGGCCGGGCGCGACGCGGCGGCGGTCGACGTGCTCGTGGCGCGGCTGCAAGACGCGGTGGCGCTGCACAACCGCGACTTCACCGGCGCGCCGTTGTGCCTCTCGCTCGGCGTGGCCATCGCCGACACCGGCGTGCCCGTCGCCGTTGCACTGCAAGACGCCGACGCGCGCATGTACACGATGAAACGAGCGCATCAGGGCCGCTGACCGCTAAGACCTCCGCATGGCGAACGAGGGTCTGACGTCGACAGAAGCAGCGGCTCGGTTGACGAAGTTCGGTCCGAATGAGCTCCAGCGTGAAGAGGGCACCAGCCCGGTGCTGTTGCTGCTCGCGCAGTTCAAGAGCCCGATGATTGTGCTGCTGGGCGTCGCGGCCATCGTCTCGGGCGTGCTCGGCGAAGTGCCTGAAGCCGTCGCCATCATCACCATCGTGGTGCTCAACGCCGTCGTCGGCTTCGTGCAGGAATACCGCGCAGAGAAAGCAGTGCACGCGCTGCGCAACATGACGGCGCCCCGTGCGCGCGTGCTGCGTGACGGCCACGCGGCGCTCATCGCTGCGCACGACGTGGTGCCCGGTGACATCTTGTTGCTCGAAGGAGGTGACCTCGTCGCCGCCGACTCGAAGGTGCTGGAGGCGCACGCGCTGACGACCATCGAAGCGGCGCTCACCGGCGAGTCGGTGCCTGTCGAAAAGAACACCACGCCGAGCACCGCCGACGCGCCGCTCGCCGAGCGTCATGACCGGCTCTACATGGGCACCGCCGTCGCGAACGGCTCAGGCCGCGCGGAGGTGCTGGAGACCGGCGCGAAGACCGAGCTCGGTAAAATCGCGCACCTGCTCGCCACCGCGACCGAGCAGCAAACGCCGCTGCAGCTGCAGTTGGAAAAAGTCGGCAAGTCGTTGCTGTGGCTGTGCCTGCTCGTGGTGGCCGTGGTGGCAGCGCTCGGTGTCTGGCGCGGGTTGCCGTTGCTCGAGCTGCTCGTCTCTTCCATCTCGCTCGCGGTGGCGGCCGTGCCTGAAGGGCTGCCCGCCATCGTCACCATCGCACTGGCGATTGGTGTGCAGCGCATGGCGAACCAGAACGTGCTGGTTCGAAAGCTGCCCGCCGTCGAGGCGCTCGGCAGCGCCACCGTCATCTGCACCGACAAGACCGGCACGTTGACGCGCGGGGTGATGTCGGTGCGCGAAGTCATCGGTGACGAGAAGACCGTCGTCGCCGCGGGCGCTGCGTGCTGCGACGCGGAGCTCACCGACAAGGGCGGCGTGGGTGACCCGACCGAGGTCGCGATCCTCGAGAAGGCGCGCGAGCTGGGCATCGAGCGCGACGTGCTGGAAACCGAGAACCCGCGCACGCGCGTCTTCCCCTTCGACGCGGTGCGAAAGCGCATGAGCATCGAGCGCAGAGACGGCGTGCTCTACGTGAAGGGCGCCGTCGACCTGCTGTTGCCGCTGTGCGTCGCCGGTACCGAAGGCGCGCTCGAGAAGAACGCAGACATGGCGAGCCGCGGGCTGCGCGTGCTGGCCGTGGCGACGCGGCGAGACGCGCCGGCCGGTGAGCAACCTCCAGAAGAGGGGCTCACGCTGGTGGGCTTGTTGGGGTTGGCCGACCCGCCGAGGCCTGAGGCCATCGACGCCATCGCGCGCGCGCACGCGGCCGGTATTCGTACGGTGATGATGACGGGCGACCACCCGACGACGGCGGCGGCCATCGCGCGGGAGCTCGGGCTCGTGAAAGCAGGCGAGTCGCTCGAGGGTCGCGTGTACGCGCGCGTCACGCCTGAAGACAAGCTGCGCATCGTTCGCGAGCTGAAGCAGCGGGGCGAGGTGGTGGCGATGACGGGCGACGGCACCAACGACGCGCCCGCCTTGAAAGAAGCGCACGTCGGCATCGCCATGGGCATCGCCGGCGTCGAGGTGACGCGCGAGGCCGCCGACATGGTGCTGGCCGACGACAACTTCGCCTCCATCATCGGCGCGGTGAAAGAGGGCCGCGGCATCTACGACAACATCCGCAAGACGCTGGTGTACCTGCTGGGCGGCAACGTGGCGGAGCTGCTGGTGACCTTCGCGGCGTCGCTCATCGGGCTGCCGTTGCCGATGCTGGCGTTGCACCTGCTGTGGGTGAACCTCGTGACCGACGGGCTGCCCGCGCTCGCGCTGGTGATGGACCCGTCGAGCGACGACGCGTTGCTGCGCAAGCCGCGCCCGCCGACGGAGCCGATGCTGGGCCGCCCCGAGTGGCTGCGCGTCATCGCCACGGGCGTGTTGGTCGGCGGCGTGGCCTTCATCGCCTTCGAGCGAGAGCTGGAGTTCGACACGCTCGAGCACGCGCGTACGTTGGCGTTCAGCACGTTGGTGTTCGCGCAGATCTTCAACGCCGTCGCGTTCCGCAGCTTCGACCGCGTGTCGTTCGAGGTCGGGCTCTTCACGAACCCGCGGCTCATCGGGGTGATGGTGGTGACCATCGCGTTGCAGCTCGGGCTCGTCGCGCTCCCGTGGACGAACGAGCTCTTCGAGCTCGGGCCGTTCAGCTGGCAGGTGATGGGCCTCAGCCTCGGGCTGGGGCTCGTGCCCGCGACGGCCATCGAGCTGTGGAAGCTGCTGCGGCGACCGTTCCTGAAGAAGAAGACGTCAGCCGCGTAGCGCGTCGAGCAGCGCCGCGTGCGGCGAGAGAAACACCGCTTCGACCTTCGCGCTGAAGTCTGCGCTCATGCCCGCGAGCGCGAGCGTGACGCGCTCCCGAGCGTGCTCGGGCCACCGCGGCGTCGGCGCTGAAGTCTCGAGCGCGTCAGGCCGCGCGAAGAGCGTCAGGTCTTTCGCCGGCGCGAGCGCCAGTAGCGCGTCACCCACCGCGAGCTGCGCTGCGACGCGCATCAAGAAGACCTTCGTCGCGCCGTCAGTGCCGACAGGAATCAGCGCCTCCAGCCCCGCGCGCAGCGCCGCGTCGTCGACGTCAGGGAACGCGGCGCGCGTCACGTGAAACACGCCGACCGTCTCGCGACGTGCGCCCTCGACGCCGCGCAGCTTTCCGAACGACCACGACACGTGCAGTTGCGAGTGGTCTGCCCCGGCGCCGAACCAGGTCAGCTCGGTCGTCGACTCCCAGTGTCGCGCCACGCGCTCGCTCGGGTTCTTCGCGCGCGTGACGACGGTTTTCGCCACGTCGCGCACGTTCTGCTGCCACGCCTGCCACGGAGAACCCATTTGGGGCTTCATAGCGATTCGGGTGCGTGCGAAGAACGTTGGCGATGTCCGACGCGAGCTCCTCCGGCACTTTCCCGTCGCCCTCGGTCACGCTCGCCGAAGGCACGTTGGTGCTCGACGGCCGCTTCAAGGTGGTGCGGCTGCTCGGTCGCGGCGGCATGGGCTTCGTGTACCTCGCGGAGCAGGTCTCGCTCGGGCGCCCGGTGGCCATCAAGGTGCTGCGCAACGACCTGCCGCTGACGCAGGGGTTTTCAGAGCGCTTTCGTCGCGAGGCGTTGTTGCTCGGCTCGGTCGAGCACCCGGCCGTGGTGCGCGTCATCGACTACGGCGCGCACGAAGGCGCCCCGTGCCTGGTGATGGAGTACGTCGAAGGCGAGACGCTCGAGGTCGTGCTCGAGCGTGAAGCGCCGCTGTCCGTCGAGCGCGTCGAGCGGCTGTTGTCGCAGCTCGCGCAGGGCCTCGCGGCGATTCACGCCAGGGGCATCGTTCACCGCGACCTGAAGCCCGACAACGTGGTGATGACGAGGACCGTCGACGGGCTCGAGCAGGCGCGGCTGCTCGACTTCGGCATCGCCCGCCTGATGGACGCGGAGGACACCAGCGCCAAGGCGTCGGTCACGCAGGTCGGCATGGTGCTGGGCACGCCGGAGTACGTCTCGCCGGAGCAGGGGCTCGGGCAGGCGCTCGACGCGCGCAGCGACCTCTATTCGCTCGGCGTCATCCTCTTTCGCGCGCTCACGGGGCGACACCCGTTCCCCGGGCCGAGCCCGCGTGAGTTCATCTCGCAGCACATTCATCAGCGCGCGCCGTCGGTGCTCGACCTCGCGCCGCACCTCTCAAACTTTGCGGGGCTCGTGGCCGCGGTCGACGCGTGTCTGCAGAAGGAGCCCGCGATGCGCCCGCAGACGGCGACCGCGCTGTTCTCGTTGTCGACCGCCGAGGTGCTCGCGCTGTCGACGCCGAGGCAGCCCGCGAAGCACAAGCCAGGTGCTGCGTGGAAGGCGGCGCTCATCGGTGGCGGCGTGGGCGCGCTGGTGACGCTGGTGTTGTGGTTCACCTGGTTCAGCGAGCCGACGCGGAAGGCGCGACGCCTCGTGGCGGCGGGGCGTGGCAGTGAAGCGCTGCAGGTGTTGGACGAGCTCGGCCCGCAGGGGCAGACGTGGGCGCTCTCGCAACTGCGCGCCACGGCGCTGCATCAGGTCGGCCGACACGACGAAGAGTGGAAGGTCATGGGCGCGGCGCCTGAAAACGAGCCGCTCGAAGCGCTCGCGATTGCGGCGCTCGCTGACGACTACGGCCACACCGAGACGGTGCGGCTGCGGAAGCTGCTCGCGGCGCTGCCCAAGGCGCACGTGTTGCCGCGGCTGCAGGCGGTGGCGCGTGATGAACAAGGGTGGCCGCAGTGGGGCGCGCTGCGCTTCGTCGACCAGGAATACGCCGGCCAGGGCCTGCCGCTGACGGAGCTGTACGTGAAGGCGCTCGAGCACAAAGACTGTGGAGTGCGTCGCGTCGCGGCGAAGCGCCTCATCGACTTTCGCAGCACCGACGTGATGCCGGCGCTTGAGAAGTTGAAGGCGTTGCCGCGTGAGAAGGGCGAGGCCGAGTGTGGTCAGGCCGCCGCCGACGCGGCGCTCAAGCAGCTCGCCAAAGAGTGAGCCGGGCGGCGAACTTGCAGTGCGTCGTTGCCCATGTTCGCCACGCCTCCTTGCCGTGTTCCGGCTGACGCACCTCCGCGTGCGCTGCACCGCGTCGCGCGGCAGCTCGGCCTCGTGGCGGTGTCAGTCATCGCGCTCTCGCTCTGGTCTGCGCGCTCGCTGCGCGTGGGGCCGATGTTCGTCTTCATGGGGTGGAACCTCTTTCTGGCGTGGGTGCCGTGGCTGCTCTCGCTCGCGCTGCCTCGGGTGCGGCGGCCGGGGTGGTTCTGGTCGCTGCTGGCGGTGTGGCTCGGCTTCTTTCCCAACGCGCCGTACCTGCTGACCGACCTCATTCATCTGCGCCATCGCGCGCCGGTGCCGCTGTGGTTCGACGTGCTGTTCTTCGCGTCGTTCGCGTGGGCCGGTTGCCTGCTGGGGTGGGACTCGTTGTCGCGCGTGCACGCCGTGCTGACGCAGCGACTGGGTGAGGCGCGCGCGGCGGCGCTGGTGTGCTGCTGCGTCGCGCTGTGTGGCTTCGGCGTGTTTCTCGGGCGCTTCGAGCGGCTCAATTCCTGGGAGCTGCTGACGGCGCCGGGGCGCGTGCTGCGCTCGGCGGGTGAGGCGTTGCTCGAGCCGCGCGCGTTGGTCTTCTCGCTGGTGTTCTCGCTCTTCGTCGGCGCGGGCTACCTGTTCACTGTGGCGCCCACGCGGCGCTGACTATTTCGAGGTCGCGCCGAAGGACAACCGCAGCACGAAGCGCTCGTTGTCGCGCAGCTCGAGCGGCTCAGGCAGCGCGCGGTCGGCGTTTGCTTTGTCGGCCGCGACTTGCGCGAGGCCGGCCAGAGACACCCAGAAGCTCTGCGCGGTGAAGGTGAAGGCCGGGCCGAGGTAGATGGCGGTGCCCTGGTACTCGCGCGTCGCCCAGCCGGTGCGCGCGCGACCTTCGAGCCCGAAGCTGGCGAACGACGAGAGCTGAAATCGCAGCGCGGCGTTCTCTTCGAGGTGCGTGTCGACGCCGGTGCGGCCGTCCCAGTAGAGCGCGCGCGACGCGGCGACGTTCACGGTGAACAGCACGCGACCGACTTCAATGTCGGCCACCAGACGAGCTTCGGCTTCGAACATGTTCGGCGCGAGCGACACGCGGCCGATGCCACCGAGTGAAAACGGCGCGCCCGGCGTGCGCCACGTCGTCCATCTCCAGAGCGACGAGACGCGCGGGTCGATGGTCTCGGCGGCGTCGGTGCGCGTGATGTCGAAGTCGACGGAGAGCTGCGACTCGAGCGTGTTCGTCACGCCATGCACCCACGCGAGGCGCGAGTCCCACTGCACGAAGTCGGGCGTGCGCTCGATGCGCGGCGTCAGCCACGCTTCAAGTGCGTCTTCTCCTGCGGCGGCCGTGCGGTTCGACCACGCAAAAGGAAAGTCGCGCGGCGCGGCGAGGGCCGGCAGCGCGACGAGCACGACGGGGAGGAGAAGCAGGCGCAAGACAGCAACTGCTTACCGCTGCTGGCTCATGAGCGTCACGAAATCGCGCGCGTAGATGCTGTTGTTGAACTTGTTCGACAGCCCCACCGCGTGCAGCGGGTTCACCACGCGCGGCGCGCAGAAGGCGGCCATGTCGCGGCGGTAGATTTCATTGCTGAAGAGGTCGAGCACCAGGCCCAGCTGCACGGCCGTCAGCATCTGGTTGGCGAACAGCTGCTGGAGCATGTCGCGGCGGCGAATCTCGTTCGTTTGGCCGCGCAGCGCGTTGTACAGGCTGCCCCACGTCGGCGCGTCCATCGCCCAGCGGCCGTTGCGCGACATGCTGCAGCCGACGTCGTTGGGGCCCGTGCCACAGTCGCGCACTGCGACCTGCTGCTGCGGCGGCGGCATCGGGTAGCCAGGCCCCGGGCCCGGAGGCGGCAGCGGCTGACCCACGCCGTTCTGCGCGGCCATCAACTGCGTGTACTGCTGCTGGTAGAGGGAGTTGTTGAACTTCTCGGCGTAGCCGATGGCGTGCTGCGGGTTGACGAGGCGGCGCGCGGCCGACTGCGCCACCTGCATCTTCGACATTTCGGAGTTGAACATGTCGAGCACGAGGCCGAACTGCACCGCGGTGACGTACTGCGAGGTGAACATGGTCTGCGCCGTCTGCTGGCGCATGAGGTCGCCGTTGTTGGCCTGCAGCGCGCGCTGAAAGCCCTGGAAGGTGGCCGCGTCCATCGCCCAGCGGCCATCGCGCATCATGGTGCAGCCGAGGTCGGGGCCGGTGCCGCAGTCACGCTGCTGCACGAGCGGCGGCGGGTAGCTCGGGCCCGGCGGCAGCTGCGGCAGGTTGGAGCGGAACTGCGCTTCGCGCGAGACGACCTCGCGGCCCCGCGCGTCGAAGACCGAGACGCGCGCGACGAAGCGGCCACCGGCGAAGTCTTCTTCGGCGAGCGTGGAGCTGCGGAAGTAGTGGGTGAACGCGTTCTTCCAGACGAAGGGGTCGCTGGGCACGGTCCACTGCTGCGTGGCGGTCCACTCGCTCCAGTTGCCCTGCAGGCTCTTGAAGCGCGCGGCCACGTAGAACTGCTGCCCGCGCATGTTGCGCAGCGTGATTTCGGGAATGGTCACGCGCACCGCCGGCTCGCCGTCGAACTGCGCGTTGGCCTGCACCTGCAGCGGCTTCATTTCTCCGAAGCGTGAGCGCTCGTCGTCCTGGTCGTTGCGGCGGTCGTCGGGGCGCTGGTTCCACCGTGAGGTGCGCACGTCGTCGAGCGACTCACCGGCGCGGTACAGCGAGGCCAGCACGCCGTCGGGGCAGTTGGCGAAGCCCGCGCTCGAGGCCACCGAGGCGACGTTTCGTTCCACGCGTTGCACCTCCCACGCGTCGGCGTCGTTGCCGAGTGCGCGCACCTCGCGCAGCAGCCCGTCGATGCGGCTCTCCAGCACGTTCCTGCACTGCGGGCCTGCTCGGCGCACCTGCCGCGAGGCTTCGTTCATCGCGTCTTCGGCCTGCTTGAGCGGGCGGCGGTTCTGCGCTGCAGCAGAGAGTGGCGCGAGGGCGCAGGCGGCAAGAACGAGAGACTTCAACAGGCGGCGCATGGGGTTCCTTGAGTGCGGTGGGTAGCGGGCTTCACGACGCGGGCCGCGGGCGCGGCATTCATGGGCTGATTCTGGCAGACCCTCAGAATTCCGAGCTTTCTTCCTTCGCGCGGCGGAGGTGTGCGCAGGCAGTGTGGCGCGCGTGCGCGCGTGTGGCGCCGCTGCCACGGGCTCGCGCGTCGCTCCGAGGGGGCGCGCGTTGGCGCGCTGATTGCTCAGGGCCAGTCGTATGAGCACCAACCTTCCCAACGCAGGCCTGTCGTTGATTCTCGGTGAGCTGCTGGGTCGCGGCGGCATGGGCGAGGTCTGGGGCGGCGTCGAGCGTCGCACTGGAGCCCGCGTGGCGGTGAAGTTCGCCCGCACCGACATCGAAGAAGCGGCCTGGGCTGCTGAACAGTTCGAGCGAGAGCTGGAGCTGCACGCGGTGGTCTCGAAGCTGCCGTCGGTGCCGGCGTTGGTGCGACGTGGTCGCGTGAAGGGTCGCAGCTACGGCGTCATTCGCCGGGTCGACGGGCCGTCGCTCCGTGAGGTGCTGCAGCGCAAAGGGCGCCCACCGGCAGCCATCGCGGCGAGGCTCGTCGACGAGTTGATCAACGCCGTGAGCGCCATGCACGCGCTGGGCGTCACGCACCGTGACCTGAAGCCTTCGAACCTGCTGCTCGAGAACGGCGAGCTCCGCGTCATCGACTTCGGCGTCGCCTGTCGCATCGGCGACCCGTCGCACCTCGATGAGCGCGTGGTGGTCGGCACCACCGGCTACATGAGCCCCGAGCAGCTGCTGGGCGCGAACTGCGCTCCTGAATCAGTCGACGTGTGGAGTATTGCCATCGTCGCGTACGAGCTCCTCACCGGCCACCGACCCTTTGCGGGCCCCGGCGTCCGAGAAGTGTGTGGCGCGGTGTTGGAGCATCGCTATCAAGTGCCCAGTCGCGTGGGCGCGGGGTCCGTCGCGGTCGACGCGTTCTTCAAGCGCACGTTCGCGCCGATGCTCGACCAGCGCTTCGCGTCGCTCGAGGTCATGGGCAACGCGTGGGCTGCCGTCGCCGGCCCGCGCGCGACGCGCAGTGAAATGCAGGCGTGGCTCGACGGGTGGGAAACGGCGCGCGCGCCGTCGAGCCTGCCCACCACGCGGTTCGCGCGCGCTGCGTGACGGCTCTGTAAGCTGCCCGCGTGTCGTGGCCGCTCTTCATCACCGTTCTCGAGCTGGGTTGGTTCTGCATTCTCGTGCCGTGGATAGTGCTCGAGAAGCGGTCGCCCACCGCGACGCTGGCGTGGATCTTCGGGCTGCTCTTTCTGCCCGTGGTGGGCGTGCCTGTGTACCTGCTCATCGGCCCGCGCCGGTTGCAGCGCAAGAAGAGCCGCCTGCTGGCCGCGCGCGCCAGCGTCGGCCGCCGCCAGGAAGACTGCGAGTGGTACCACGAGGTCAGCCCCACCGCCGCCGCGCTCATGAAGGTCGCCACGCGCCTCGACGGTATGCCGCCCATGCGCGCCGAGTACGTGCGCGTGCTGGCCGACGGCGACGAGCTGTACGACGCGCTGCTCGCGGCCTTCAGCGCGGCGAAGCACCACATTCATTGCGAGTACTACATCTTCCGCGACGACCAGACCGGGCAGCGCGTCATGCGCTCGCTCATGGCGCGCGCGAAGGCTGGCATCGAAGTGCGGCTGCTCATCGACGCGGTGGGCGCGACGTTGTCGGACGAATGGGAAGGCGCGCTCGAAGACGCCGGCGTGAAGCTCGCGTACTTCAACCCGGCGTTCAGCGGTCGCACTGGTCAGCGCATCTTCAACTTCCGCACACACCGCAAGATTGCCGTCATCGACGGCGTGGTGGGCTTCATCGGCGGCATGAACGTGACCGACGACCACTCGGGGCGGGTGCGCGCCTCGCGGGCCTGGCGTGACACGCAGCTCGAAATACGTGGCGAAGCGGTGCAGGGCCTGCAGCGCACCATCATGGAGAACTGGAACTTCGCCTCGGGCGAGACGAAGACCGGCGCGCAGCTCGACGCGTACTTTCCGACGCCGGCGGTGCGCGGGCAGCACCTCGTGCAGATTGTCGCCTCGGGGCCCGACGACAGCGCGCGCGCCATCGAAGGGTTCTACGTGGCCGCCATCGGCTCGGCGCAGAAGCGGGTGTGGCTCACCACGCCGTACTTCGTGCCCAACGAAGCGCTCTACTCGGCGATTCTGCTCGCGGCCCTGCGCGGGGTCGACGTGCGCATTCTGCTGCCGCACGAGACCGACTCACGCATGGTCGACCTCGCGAGCGCGTCGTTTCACGACAACCTGCTGCGCGCGGGCGTACGCATTCACATCTACGGTCCGCCCATGCTGCACGCGAAGACCGCCGTCATCGACGACGTGGGCATCGTCGGCTCGGCCAACCTCGATGACCGCTCGCTGCGGCTCAACTTCGAGGTCATCGCGGCCTGCTACGGCGGCCCCGTCGTCGACGAGCTGATCCGCCTCTTCAACGCCGACCACGAGCGCTCGCGGCTCAAGCTGTCTCTCGAAGAAAAGGCGCCCTTCTTTCAGCGCTTGAGTCAGGCCATCGCCCGCTTGTTCGCGCCGCAGCTCTGATTGATCAGTTGCACGGCTACGACGAAGGCTCTACAAACCATGAACGAAGCTTGAACAAGGTTCAGGAGAGCCCAGTGAAAACGCGCGCCGCCCACGCTGAGACGAACACCGCAGGGCTCTTGAGCCGCTACGGCCAGGAGCTCGAGCTGTACCTCGGCGAATGGCTCGAGGCCGGCGACGAAGAAGGCCTCGACGCGCTCTGGCGCACGGTGCGCGAGGCGGTGCGCGAGTACGTGCTGCGGCCGGCCAAGCGCGTGCGGCCGACGTTGCTGACGTTGGGTTGGTTGTTGGCGCGGCCCGAAGGCGTGCGCACTGAGCTGCCGCAGTCACTGCTGTCCTTCGGTGCGGGCCTCGAGCTGCTGCACACCTTCATGCTCGTGCATGACGACGTGGCCGATCGCGCGGCGACGCGGCGTGGTGGTGCGGCGCTGCACGAGCTGTTCGGCGGTGGCAAGCAGGGTGACGACCTCGCGGTGGTGGCCGGCGACCATCTCTACGCGCGCGCGCTCGAGCTGATGTTGAGCGCCGGTGAGTCGGTCGCGGCTTCCCGCTACATGCTCGAGGTCTGTCGCCACACCGCTGTTGGGCAGCACCTCGACCTCGTGTTGTCGCGCGCGCCGCTGCCGTCGGTGACGTTGTTCCGCACCTTGAAGGTCGCGGAGCTGAAGACCGCGCGCTACGGCTTCGTGGCGCCGCTCGCGTGTGGCGCCATGTTGGCGGGTGGCTCGATTGCGCTCGTCGACGCGCTCAAGCGCGTGGGGCGTCACGCCGGGCTCGCGTACCAGCTGCGCGACGACCTGCTCGGGTTGTTCGGTGACGACGCCACGTCGGGCAAGCCGGGCGGCGGTGACTTTCTCGAGGGCAAGCGCACGTTCCCCGTCATCGCGGCGTGGACGCGCGCCGACGCTGAAGGCCGCGCGGAGCTCGAGGCGTTGTGGGAGTCGCCGTCGGTCGAGCGGCTCGGCGCTGCGCGGGCGTTGGTGACGAAGTGGGGCGGGGTGAGCTCGACGCAGAAGTTGATTGAGTCGCGCACCCGCTCGGCGAGCCGCGCGCTCGAGGGGCTCGGTGCTTCGCCCGGCGCTGCGATGCTGCGGCACCTCTTCGACGGCCTCTCGCGGAGAAACTCGTGAAGCGCCGCGCCATCGTGGTGGGTGCCGGGGTCGGCGGGCTCACGGCGGCCATGAAGCTCGCGCACGGCGGGCTCGACGTGACGTTGTTCGAGAAGCAGTCGGGGCCCGGCGGTCGCTGCGGGCGCGTTTCGTTCGACGGGTTCGCGTTCGACCTCGGGCCCACGATTCTGTTGATGCCGCACGTGCTCGAAGCCGCGTTCGAGTCGGTCGGCCGCTCGCTGAGGGACTACCTGACGCTCGTGCGCTGCGACCCGCACTACCGCGTGCACTACCGCGACGGCTCACGCTTCATGTTGTGGACTGATCCGCAGCGCATGCGTGAAGAGCTCGAGCGCCTCGAGCCCGGCAGCGCCGCGAAGTACGCCGAGTTCATCGCGCATGGTCGCAAGCAGTACGACACCGCGTTCCCCCGCTTCATCAGCAAGCACTTCGACTCGGTGTGGCCCTTCGTGGCGCCGTCGAACGTGCCCGCGATTCTTCAGGTCGGCGCGCTCAAGAAGTTGTGGCCGCACGTCGGCGGCTTCTTCCGCGACGCGCGGCTGCGGCAGGCGCTGAGCTTTCAGACCATGTACCTAGGCCTCTCTCCGTGGGACGCGCCGGCGGTCTTCTCGCTGCTGCCCTTCACCGAAGCCGAGCACGGCATCTGGTTCCCCGAAGGCGGGCTGTATGCCGTGCCGCTCGCGCTCGAGAAGGTGTGCCGCGAAGAGGGCGTGACGTTGAAGTACGGCACGTCGATTCGCCGCTTCGTCGTCGAAGGTGGCCGCGCGGTCGGCGTGGAGCTCGAAGACGGCACCATCGAGCGCGCCGACGTGGTGCTGTGCAACGCCGACTACGCGCACGCGGTGAAGTCGTTTCTGCCCGAGCCGGTGGCCGCCAGACGCAGCGCGCAGGTCGAGCGCCGTCGCTTCACGTCGTCGGGGTACATGCTGTACCTCGGGCTCTCGAAGCAGGTGCCCGAGCTGCTGCACCACAACGTCTTCTTCGGCGGCGACTTCGAAGGCAGCTTCGGCGACATCTTCACGCGCCGCCGCGTGCCCGCAGACGTCAGCTTCTACGTGAACGCGCCCTCGCGCACCGGCCAGGGCTTCGCTCCCGAGGGCAAAGACGCGCTGTACGTGTTGGTGCCCGTGCCCGAGCAGAACGAAGGCGTCGACTGGAAGGTCGAAGGCCCGCGCGTCCGAGAGCAGGTGCTCGCGCGCCTCGCGCACGAAGGCTACGGAGACCTGCGGCTGCTCATCGAGCGCGAGCGCGTGGTGACGCCCGACGACTGGGCCAGCGACCTGAACCTCGCGCGCGGCTCGAACTTCGGGCTCGCGCAGAGCTTCTGGCAAATCGGCCCGTTCCGCCCGACGGTGCGCGACCCCGACGTCGGCGGCCTGTTCTGGTGCGGCGCTTCGATTCAGCCGGGCACCGGCGTGCCGACGGTGATGTTGAGCGCCGGCTTCGCGGTCGACGCGATTCGTGAAGAGCTGGGCGTGGAGGTGGCGGCATGAGCAGCTCGCTCGCACTCGGCTACCGCTCGGCGCAGGGCGTGACGAAGCACCACGCGAAGAGCTTCTACTTCTCGTCGTCGGCGCTCTTTGGGGCGCGGCGCCGCGGGGCGTTCGCGCTCTACGCGTTCTGTCGGCGCCTCGACGACGTCGTCGACTCACCGCAGCCGGGCGTGTCGCTCACACAGGCGCTGGAGCTCGCCCACGCCGTGGTGCGCGCCGTGTTTCAAGGCTCGGTGACGATTGGCGTGACGTGGCCCGAAGAAGAGCAGCTCGCGCTCATCGACACCGTCAAGCGCTTCGGCATCGCCGAGCAGCCGTTTCACGACCTCATCGCCGGCATGGAGATGGACACCGTGAAGTCGCGCTACGCGAGCTGGGCGGAGCTCGAGCTGTATTGCTACCGCGCGGCGGGCACCGTGGGTTTGATGATGGCGCCGCTGCTGGGCACGACGAACGAGACGGCGCTGCAGCACGCGGCAGACCTCGGGCGCGGCATGCAGTTGACGAACATTCTGCGCGACGTGAAGGAAGACCTCGCGCGCGGCCGCGTGTACCTGCCGCAAGACGAGCTGGCGGCGCACGGCGTGACGGAGGCGATGCTGGCGCGCGGCGTGGTGACGAACGAAATCCGTGCGCTGTTCGCGGTGCAGATTCAACGCGCGCGCAACTTGTATGCGTCAGGTGAGGCGGGCGCGAAGTGGTTGCCGGGCTTCAGCGCGCCGCGCGTGGTGCAGCTGTTGTCGAGCATCTACGGGGGAATTCTCGACGTCATCGAGGCGCGCGGCTTCGACGTCTTCACCTCGCGTGTCTCGGTCTCGAAGGCGGGCAAGTTGTGGCGGCTGCTGAAGGTGCTGGTGGGCGCATGAAGCGCGTCGCCGTCATCGGAGGTGGCCTGGGTGGCATGACCGCCGCCGCGGAGCTCGCGCGCGCGGGCCACGAGGTCACGCTCTTCGAGCAGGCCGCGACGCTCGGCGGGAAAGCGCAGCTCGTCTCGCGCAACGGCGTTCGCCTCGACACCGGGCCCACGCTGCTGACGATGCCGCACGTCGTGCAGGCCACCTTCGAGCGGCTCGGCGCGAGCGACCTGCTGCCCGACTTTCATCGCCTCGCGCACCACGCCCGCTACACGTGGAGCGACGGCCGCGCCTTTGATTGCTCCGACGACCTCGAGGCGACGGTGAAGTCTGCCTCGCACTTCGAAGACGGCGACGCGCTCCGTCGTTTCTATGTCGACGCGGCGAGCATTCACCACGCGGCGGGCGAGCCGTACCTCGAGGCGCCCTTCGAAGGCACCCTGGCCTTCATGACGCGCGTGGCCCGACGTGGCGTCGCCGCAGCGCTCGCGGGCCTCAAGATGTCGTCGCTCGACGCGCTCGCGCGCAAGCACCTGCACTCGCCGCAGCTGCAGCAGTTCGTCGGGCGCTTCGCGACGTACGCCGGCGCGTCACCGTATGAGGCGAGCGCGGCGTTCGCGCTCATTCCCCACATCGAGCGCGCGTTCGGGGTGCACCACGTCGAAGGCGGCATGGCGTCGCTGGTGCATGCCTTCGCTTCGGTGCTGCCGCGCCTGGGCGTCGTCGTGAAGCTCGGTACGCGCGCCGCGTGGCGTGAAGAGCGCGGTCAGCTCATCGTCGGCTCGAAGGGCGCAGAGGACCGCTTCGACTCCATCGTGGTGAATGACGACCCGCTCCGCGACTCCGACGCGCCGCGCGCGCTGTCGGGCTACGTGCTGTTGCTCGACGTCGACCGTCGCCTCGCGTTGCCGCACCACAGCGTCGCCTTCACCGACGACCCGCGCTCCGAGTTCGCGGCGCTCTTCCGCGGGGAAATGCCGGCGGCCACCACGGTCTACGTCTGTCACCCCGCAGCGAGCGATGCGTCAGTCGCGCCGGCTGGCCGCAGCGGGCTGTTCGTGATGGTGAACGCGCCGTCGCTGCGCGACGCCACCGACGCGGCGAAGTGGAGCGAGCACGGGCCTCGCTTGCGCGCGTTGTGCATCGACACCGTGCGCCGGCTCTCGCCCGAGTCGCGCGCCGCGAACATGGAGGTGCTGGGGGAGCGCTCCCCGGTCGACCTGCAGAACGCGGGCGCGCCGGGTGGCTCCATTTACGGCTTTCTGCCGCATGGAAAGTTCGGCCCGTTCAACCGCCCGCGCATGCGTGCGCGTACGCGCGGCGTGTTCTTCGCGGGCGGTGGAACGCACCCGGGCGGCGGCGTGCCCATGGTGATGCTCTCGGGTCACTTCGCGTCGACGCTCGTGCAGCAGCACCTCGAGGGCCGGTCATGACGGCGGTGCTCCCGACGCGCAGCGGTGCGTACCGTTGGTACTACTTCGACGTCAGCGCGGGCGACTACACGGCCGTCGTCATCTTCATGGTCGGCTCGTTGTTCTCGCCTCGCTACGCGCGGGCCATTCGCAGAGGCGCGAGCCCGCAGGCGCACTCGGCGGTGAACTTCGCGCTCTACGAAAAGGGCGAGCCGAAGCAGTGGGTGCTCACTGAGTACCAACAGGTCTCGCTCGAGGACGACGCGAAGACGCTGCGCATCGGCGGCTCGTCGGTGCGGTGGAACGTCGACGGCAGCATCTCTGTGTCGGTGGTGGACCGCACGCCGCTGTGGGGCAAACCGGCGCAGGTCGAGCTGCACGTGGTGCCTGAAGCGCGCGGCCACGAGGCGTTCCAGCTCGTCGAGGGCCTGCCGCACTGGTGGCAGCCGTACGCGCCGCGCGCGAGCACGAAGCTGTCGTTGCCGCTGCACGGGCTCGAGCTCGAAGGGCGCGGGTACCACGACGGGAACCACGGCGAGACGCCGCTCGGCACGGACCTCCACGGGTGGGACTGGCTGCGCACGCACGACGGAGCGTCGACGCGCGTCGTGTACCGCCCCTGGCACGACGGCGTGACGCCGCTGCATGTCGAGGCGCGAGAGGGCGGCGTTCACCACGCGCGCGCCGCGACGACTCCGGTGCAGACCACGAAGACGAAGTGGGGCCTCCCGGTGCCGACCGGCGCGTCGTTGCTCGAGTCGTCTCCGTTCTACGCGCGCCTCGAGTCAGGCAGCGCGGCGTCGCACAGCATCTGCGAGGTGGCCGACTTCAAGCGCTTCAGGTCTCCGCTCATCAGGTGGATGGCGCACTTCCGCACCCGCGTGGAGGCCTCGCCGTGACCTTCGTGCTCGTCGGGTGGTGTGCGGTGGCCATCGGCTTCACGGTGACGGCGTTGTTGAAGGTGCGCCGCGTGCGCGCCGCGTCGCCCGCTGCGCTTCGTGAAGTCGTCTTGCTGCGCCCCGTCGACGCGCCGACAGACGTCGAGCTGCAGAACCTCGCAGCGGTGCCCAGCGGCGTCGTGCAGCACATTCTGTCTCCGTCGCCGCTGGCGGACTCAGCGCGAGAGTTCGTGACGTCTGACCCGCGCGGCTTCAACCGCAAGCTGGGCCACCTTCACAACGCGCTCGCGACGGTCGACGTCACGGCGCCGGTGCTCATCGCCGACGCTGACGTGCGCGTCGACGCAGCGCTGGTGAACGCGTTGCTCTCTGGCCTCGAGGCTGGTGCCGCGCTCGCGTGGGCCGCGCCGAGCCCGCAACAGCCGGGCGTCGAGCGTGGGTTGCTCGTGCAGTCGGCGCACAGCTTCGAGGTGCTCGACGCCATCAGCCCCGGCAGCTCACCGCTCTGCGGCAAGGCGATGGCGCTGAGCCCCGCCGCCATCGAGGTGCTGCGCGCGCTGCCTGACTGCGTCGGTGAAGACCTCGAGCTCTCCGAAGCGCTGCACCGGCGCGGCCTGCGCACCGCGCTGGTCGGGCGCGCCACGCTGCCGGGTCAGCGCGCGTTGTCGTCGTCGTTCGCGCGCTTCACCCGGTGGATGCAGGTGCTCCGCGCGCACCGCGCGGCACTCTTCCCGACGGTTCCGCTGCTCTTCGCGTGTACGCCGCTGCTGCTCGCGGCCTCGTTCGTCTCGCCGCTGACGCAGGCGCTCGCGGCGGTGCTCTTCTTCACGCGCCTCGCGCTCGCCACGCGCCTCGAGGGCCGCCCGTCGCTCTGGTGGTTCGCAGGTGAGCTGCTCCTGCTCGCGAGCTGGTGCGCTGCGCTGGCGCAGGGGTCGCGCGTCATGTGGCGTGGGCGCGTGCTGCACATTGCGCGTGACGGTCGCCTCGTGGAGTCGCCGCGATGATTCACGCCGCGAAGACACCGCTGCGCACCTGGGCGCTCGGCCACTACGTCGAGTGGAAGCTGCGCTCGAACTTCCGGGGCCTCTGGGCGAGCGGCGCGCTGCCCGAGGGCGACGAGCCGCTGTTGATGTACGCGAACCACACCAGCTTCTGGGACGGCTTCGCTGCGCACGCGTTCTCGGAGCACCACGGCCGCGACGGCTACGCGTTGATGGAAGAACACAACCTCGCGCGCTACCGCTTCCTTACGCGCCTGGGTGCGTTCTCGATTCGCCGAGGCGATGCGCGTTCAGCGCGAGAGACGCTCAAGTACGCCGCGCAGTTGCTCACGCGCCCGCGCGCTGCGGTGTGCGTCTTTCCTCAAGGGGGCCTCGCGCCGCGCGCCAGAGCGCCGCTGCAGCTCGAAGGTGGGGTCGAGCTGCTCGCGCGCATCACCGGCGTTCGCTGTGTGCCCATGGCGATGCACTTCGGGTTCTTCGAGCACGAGTACCCCGACATCGTGCTGCACGTGGGCGCCGCGCACGCGCCCGAGTCGCTGACCTCCATGAGCGCGCGGCTCGATGCGCTCGTCACTTCACAGGCCAACCTCACCTCGGTCGACGGCCTGACCTCACTTCTGCATGGACGCCGCTCCGTCTCCGAACGATGGGACGCGGCGAGGAGACTCACATGAGCGAGCGGGCGTATCGCATCGCGTTGGCAGCGCAGATCAGCGGAGTCAAAGAGCCCCTCATTCGCCAGTGGGAGCGCCGCTACGGCGTGCTGCACCCTCAGCGCACGCCGGGCGGTTACCGCACCTACAGCGACGCCGACATCGAGGTGCTCAAGCGGCTCAAGGCGCTCACCACGCAGGGCGTCTCCATTGCCCAGGCGGTGCAGCAGCTGCCGTCGATTCGGCGCGACGTGAAGGCGACCGCGGAGCTCCCACCGAAGCCCGCGACGACCGAACAACTCATCGCGTGGACGGAGGAAATCTTCGTGGCCGCTGCGCGCTTCGACCAGCTGCGCGTCGACCTCGTGCTGGGCGAAGTGCTCGCGTCGCTCCCGCCGCTCGCGTTCTACGACGACTTCGTGGGCCCGCTGCTCCGTCAGGTCGGAGACCACTGGCACGCCGGTGAAATCTCCGTGGCCGAAGAGCACCTCGTCAGTCAGGCCGCGCGCCAGCGCCTCATCGCCTTGCTCGCCGGAGCGCCGCGGCGCAGCAAGCACCACGTCGTCTGCGCGTGCCCGGCCGACGAAGAGCACGAGCTCGGGCTGCTCGGCGTCGCGCTGCACTTTCGGCACGCCGGTTGGCGCGTCACCTACCTCGGCGCGCGAACGCCGGCCCTGCAGCTCGCGCGCGTGGTGAAGGGCGCGAAGGCCGACCTCGTGGCGCTCTCAATGATTGGGGAACCGAAGACGCCCAGGTACCTCGAAGAAATCGCTGCGGCCTTGCCTGAAGGGACGAAGGTCGTCGTCGGTGGCTCAGGCGCGCGGCGCTCGAAGCCGCTCATCAAGAAGCTGGGCTTCACGCTCGCTGAGTCCACCGCTGACTGCCTGCGCGCGCTCGAGGAAGAAGCATGAAGGTCGCCATCGTCGGTGCGGGCCCCGGAGGCCTCGCGTCAGCCATCAACCTTGCGGGGCTCGGCCACGACGTCACTGTTGTGGAAAAAGAGACAATCCCCGGAGGGCGCATGCGCGGGCTCACGTTCGGCGACTACACCGTCGACACCGGGCCCACGATTCTTCAGCTCCCGCAGGTGCTCGAGAAGGTCTTCACGCGCGCCGGCAAGCGCCTCGAAGACTACGTGACGCTCAAGGCGCTCGAGCCCAACACGCGGCTGCACTTCTGGGACGGCAGTCAGCTCGACACGTCGCGCGACCCGGTGCGCATGCGTGAATCGCTCGCGAAGTTGAATGGTGAATTGCCGAAGGCCTACGACCGCTGGCTCGAGAATTCGCGGCGCAAGTACCCCATCGCGTACGAGAAGTTCATCTGCACCAACGCCGAATCGCTCGGGTACTACGCGCCGTGGCGGCTGCTCGAGACGCTGCCGTTCAAGCCCTGGCAGACGTTGTACCGCCACCTCGACTCGTACTTTCACGACGACCGCGTCACCTACGCGATGAGCTACCCGTCGAAGTACCTCGGGCTGCACCCCACGACGTGCTCGAGCGTGTTCAGCGTCATCCCGTACCTCGAGGTCGAGTACGGCGTGTGGCACGTGATGGGCGGCTTCCGTTCGCTGTCGCAGGGCATGGCGAAGTGCGCGGCGGACCTCGGCGTGAAGTTCAAATACTCGTCGCCGGTGAAGCGGGTCGTCATCGAAGGTGGCGCCGCGAAGGGCGTGGAGTTGAGCAGCGGCGAGCGGTTGAGCTTCGACGCCGTGGTCATCAACGCCGACCTCCCGTACGCAGCGACGCAGCTGGTGGAGCCTGACGTTCGCGAAGGCACGCAGCTGTCAGACAAGAGCCTCGAGCGCGCGAACTACAGCTGCAGCACGTTCATGATGTACCTCGGGCTCGACAAGCGCTTCGACGCGCTGCCGCACCACCTCATCTATTTGTCTGAGGCCGTGCGGCGCACCGACAAGGCGGCGCTCGAAGACCACGCGGCCGATGTCGACGACCCGCCGTTCTACGTCTGCAACCCCACGCCCGTCGATCGCAGCGGCGTGCCCGACGGCCACTCATCTCTCTATGTGCTGGTGCCGACGCCCAACACCGGCCGCGAGGTGAACTGGGAAGACGTGAAGGCGAAGCTGGTCGAGCGCATTCCACAGTGGCTCGAGAAGGTCGGCTTCAAAGACGTCGCGAAGCACGTCAAAGCCTCGCGCGTCTTCACTGCGCAGACGTGGCGCGACGACTTCAATGTCTTCCGTGGCGCGGTGTTCAACCTGTCACACGACTGGCTGCAGCTGGGCCCGCTGCGCCCGAAGGTGAAGTCGAAAGACGTCGAGGGGCTCTACTGGGTCGGCGGCGGCACGCACCCCGGCAGCGGGCTGCTCACGATTTTCGAGAGCGCGAACATCGTCGGCGACTACTTCGCGCGGGAAGCAGGTCGCGGTGGGTTGCCGCAGTGGCCTTTCACACCGCGCGAGCCGTTGAGCGAAGCCGCGCCGTGACGGTGCCATGCGCGATGAACGCGCTCGCGCTCACCGTCGTGACGCGCGAAGGTCGACACCATGAAGCGCGCGCTCATGCTGACGCTGTTCGCGACTTCCGCGCTGGCGGCGGAGCCCACGATGCGGCGTGAAACGAAGCTCGCGTTCGAAGTCGACGAGGCGTTTCAGAACGAGGGCGGCGTGCAGTTCTTCTACGAATTCTTCGAGCCCGCGCAGGTCGCTGACGCCGGCGTCGGCACCGACTTCGCGCTGGTGCGAACGCTCGACGACAAGGCGAAGAGCGGCGAGCAATTGCACGCGGTGATGAGCCGCATCGTCTACACGCTCGAGCGCGACGTGAGCTTCTTCACCGAAGCCCGCGCGCGCGACGTGAAGTACATCAACACCATCGCGCCGGAGGTGAAGGCGACGGTCGACGCGAAGGGCGTCTTCCGCACCCGCCAGGCCCCGGCGAACAGCTTCACGGTTGAATGGCAGCAGCCGTTCCCCACATCGTCGGCGTACCGCGCGTTTCTGCCGCCCGACGCAGCCATCGACTCCGTCATCGTGCAGCGCAACTTCGACTTCGACCGCATGGTCGGCTTCAAGACCGCAGAGCGCGCCGTGACGTGGACCGCGCACCAGTCGCTGGGCGAAGGCCGCACGCGCGTGTTCGTCGTCACCACGAGCCTGATGCACAACATTCCTCCCGGCTTCATGGGCGGCAAAGAGCGCGTGTACAAAGAGGCCGTCGAGAGCGCGACGCGGCTCATCGGTCGATTGCGCGCCTACAAAGGTCTCTAGATGCGAGCGCCAGTTCCCGCGGGTCGCGTGCGTGCGTTGAACAACGCGCCAGCCCAGAAGCGTGACTACGTCCTGTATTGGATGACGTCGTTCCGGCGCACGAAGTCGAACTTCGCGTTGGACCGCGCCATCGAGCTCGCGAAGCAACACGACGCGCCGCTGCTAGTGCTCGAGGCGCTGCGCGTCGGCTACGAGTTCGCGAACGACCGACTACACACCTTCGTGTTGCAGGGCATGGCCGAGAACGAGAAACGCTTCGCAGCTTCGCCCGTGAAATACGTGCCGTACGTCGAGCGCGTGGCGGGTGAAGGCAAGGGGCTGCTCGAGGCGCTGGCGGCGCGCGCGGGTGTCGTCGTCGGTGACGACTGGCCGTGCTTCTTTGTGCCGCGCATGCAGCAGGCGCTCGCGTCACGCCTCGACGTGCGCTTCGAGGTGGTCGACTCGAACGGCCTGTACCCGATGCACGACACGCCGCGCGTCTTCACCACCGCGCACTCGTTTCGTGTGCACCTGCAGAAGGTCTTGCCCGCGCACCTCATGCGGTTCCCGAGTGAGGACCCGCTCTCGAAGTTGCAGCTCGCGCCGTTCGACGTGGCGCTGCCCAGGAAGTGGAAGTTCGGTCTCGACGTGCAGGTCGCGCAGTTGCCGATTGATCATTCAGTGCCCGCAGTGCCGATTCACGGAGGCAGTGAGGCGGCTGAAGCGCGACTCACGCACTTCGTGACGAAGATCCTGGGCACCTACGCGGACTCACGAAACGAGCCCGAGCGCGACGGCACCAGCGCGCTGTCGCCGTACCTGCACTTCGGCCACATCTCTTCGCATCAGGTCTTCGCGAAGGTCACCGCGAGCGAGAAGTGGTCGGTCGACAAGCTGGGGCCCTCCATTGGCGGCGCGAAGGAAGGGTGGTGGCAGCTCTCGCCGCACGCCGAGGGGTACCTCGACCAGCTCGTCACCTGGCGAGAGCTCGGCTTCAACATGACGAGCCACCGCCCAGACGACTACCGCTCGCTCACCGAGCTGCCTGACTACGCCCGCGCCACCATCGCGAAGCACGCCAACGACAAACGCGCGCACCTCTATTCGCTCGAGCAGCTCGAAGAGAGCCGCACGCACGACCGACTGTGGAACGCGGCGATGGGGCAGCTGCGCGAGACCGGTTGGTTTCACAACTACGTGCGCATGTTGTGGGGCAAAAAAATCTACGAGTGGTCGAAGAGCGCGGCCGAGGCGCTGCACGCCATGGAGTACCTCATGGGCAAGTACGCGCTCGATGGCCGCGACCCGATTTCCTACAGCGGCTATTTCTGGATTCTCGGCCGCTACGACCGCGCGTGGGGCCCGGAGCGCGAGGTGTTCGGCTCGCTGCGCTACATGTCGTCGGACAACACGGCGAAGAAGCTCGACGTGAAGCAGTACATGGACCGCTTCGCGCCGCGCAACGGCTCGCTGTTCTAAGCGCTCACTGAGGCAGCTGCGCGCTCGCGGCGAGCATGTTGGCGCGCGCGCGTTGTGCGTCGAGCACCGCGTCGACTTCGCGGAGCCGCGCCTCCACCGTCGTCTGCTCGCGCATGTTGACGAAGAGCTGCGTCGAGTCGCCGAGGTCGAAGCGCGTGCGCTCTCCGTTCTCGAGCTTGAGCGACACCTCGACCTCCTGCCGCGCCCACTCGATGCGTTGCCCGGCTGCGTCCATCGCGCTCTTCGCGTCACGCAGGTCGACGCTCACGCGGTCGCTCGCCAACCGGAGCTGCGCATTCACGCGCGTCAACGTCGCTTCGGCCGCGCGCATGCGCCCCATCGGCGCGCGGTACAGCAACGGCACCTCGAGCAGCGCGCTGACCTCGACCTCTGTCTTGCCGAGCGAGTCGGCCTCGGGGCGCGGCGACATGCCGAGGTCTTGCGACACCACGCCGGCGATATCGAGCGCGGGCAGCAGCTGGTTCTTCGCGAAGCGCAGCTCGACCTCGGCCTGCTTCTTCTGGTTGAGCAGTCGTTGGTAGTCGGGCCGTCGCTGCAGCACCTCCGTGGGGCTCGGCGCCTCGAGCGCGACCGGCTCACCGAGCGCCGTCGGCAGCTGTGCGTCGGCCGGCATCAGCGGGTTGCCTTCGTCGTCGCGCAGGTACAACGAGAGCTCGAACGACGCCTGCTCGAGGCTCCGCTGCGCCGAGACGACGAGCGCTTCACGCTGCACGAGCGCGCGCAGGTTGTCTTGCTGGTCGAAGCGCGCCACGTCGCCCACGCCCGCGCGCGACTCGAGCTGCTTGTTCCGCTCGACGGCAATCTTCAGCAGCGAGCGCGTGATTTCACGGCGCTGCCCGGCGGCCACCCATTCCCAGTAGCGAACCGACGCCATGCGCGCGAGCTCGATGCGCTGCTGCTCGAAGCTGAGGCCCGCAATCTCTCGCGCCAGCTCGGCGCGCGCCTGGTTCGCGCGACGCCTGTCGATGGGCCCGTTGCGGAGAATGGGCACCGCCGCGCCCGCGCGGAGTTCGCCGCCCGTCCACGTCTCGCGGCCGCCGTAGTACGTCTGGAACTTTCCGACGCCGTAGCGGTAGCCGCCGAAGAAGCGCGCGCCCCACAGCGGCGTCGGCGCTTCGATGACGGAGTCGACGCGCACCTGCGGGTAGCCGCTCACGGGCACGCCTGTGGCGCTCGTCTTCCACAGCGGGTCGAACGCGCCGTCGGCCGCGAGCACGTCACCTGCTGCTGCGTCGACGTCGGCGCGCGCGGCGGTGAGCGACGGGAACAGCGCGTCGGCCGACGACAAGACTTCTCCCAGGGACAACGCCGAGGCCGTCGTCGACGTCGTCACCGGGAGGCTCGTCGCCAGCGGCGCGTCGGGTGCTCCGAGCGCGAGCAACAGCACGAAGTGCGGTGTCACTTCTTCTTCCCCGCGCTCTTCGCGCCTTCCGGGGTCTTCACCGTGGGAGGAAAGCCGTTGAAGCGACGCCACAGCTCGTAGCCGAGCTTCACCTGCTCGAGCAGCACCCAGCCATTCACGCGCACGCCCTGCCGCAGGTACAGGCCCGTAGGCCACGGGTCGTCGTCGTCGGGCCGCACCAGAATGCGAAAGCGCCCGGTGCCGTCGTCGGCGCTGTCGAGCAGCGCGACCTCGCCGCCGAACGTGCCCACGGCGACTGACGGCCAGCCGGTGAACTGCACGGCGGGCCAGCCTTCGAACTGCAGGCGCACGGGCCGGCCTTCGCTGATCAACGGCATGTCGTTGCCGTCGACCCACAGCTCCACCGCGCGATTTTCGGTGTCGGGCACCAGCGTGAGCAGCGGGTCGCCGGCCTTCACGAAGGCGTTGCCCTGACCCGACAACAAGCGCAGCACGGTGCCCTCCATGGGCGCACGAATCTCCATCGTCTGCTGCCGCGCGAGCCGCACCTCGATGCGCGCCAGCTCACCGTCCGCCGCCGCCTTCTCCGCGAGCGCCACGGCCTCCTGCGCATGCGCGTCGTCGATGGACGCGGTGAGGTCGAACTCCACGCGTGAGCGGTCTTGCTCGAGCGCGAGCGCTTCCCCTTCGGCGGCGGTCGCCGTGGCCAGCGCCCGTTCGACTTCAGTCACCGCGCGCACGGCGTCGAGCTGCGCGAGCTCCACGTTGCGCTGCGAGGTCAGCCCTTCCTCGAACAACTTCTGCTGCCGCGTGATGTTGAGCTGCGCGGTCTCCATGGCGGCCTTCGTGGCGTCGACGGTCTGCTTCGCCGCGCGCGCACGTTCCTTGGCCATCGCCACGCGGTTGCCGGCGCCACGAATGCCGGCGCTGCGCGAGCTCTCGAGCGCCTTCTGGCGTGACTGAATCGACTTCACGCGCAGCGCCGCCGCGTCTTTGCGCGCCACCACCGCGAGGCGCTCTTCTTCGAGGCGCTGAATGATGGCGGGGTCGTTGTCGGTGAGCGAGAGCAGCACGTCACCGGCCTGCACGTGGCTGCCTTCGCGCACGTTCCACTGCGTGACGCGGCCTTCGATGACGGCGTCTATTTCCTGTTGACGTTCGACTGGCGCGAAGGCCACCACGCGGCCGGTGCCGGTGATGCTCTGCTGCCACGGCACCGCGACGAGCGCGATGAGCGTGGTGCCGGCGAACACCGCCATCAAGCGCGCGAAGATTCGAATTGCCCGCGGGGTGCGCACCAGCAGCGCCGCGGCGCGCTCGCCAGAAGAGATGAGTGAGCTGGCGGTCATGATGCGCTGGCCTCCGGGTGGCCGTGCGAACCAGGCGCCGGGCGTTCGAGTTCTTCGAGCTTCAAGCGCTGACTGCACGCGCGCGCCAACGCCACCGACGGGTCATCGACGAGCGCGATCAACGTCCACGGGGCGCTGGCCCTGGTGAGCGCGGTGACGCAGCGCGCGCGGGCCAGCGGCTCGACGTACTCGAGCGACTCGTCGACGACGATCAACCGCGGGTTGCCCGCAATCGCGCGCGCGACGAGCAGCCGGGTGCGCTGGCTCTGCGTCAGGGGAACTCCGCCCGAGAACAAGCGCGTGTCGAGCCCGTCGGGCAGGGCGCGCACCTCTTCGAGCAGGCCCACCTTTTCGAGCGCGGCGCGCACCTCAGACGAGGTGACCGACGTGCGGCCGAGCGACACGTTGTCCAGCACCGAGCCGTCGAAGACGTCGCCGTGCTGCACAATGGCCACGCGATCTCTGAGCCGCGGCGAGCGCGCGCGGTTCGTCTCGACGCCGTTGAGCGCGATGGTGCCGTGCGCCGGCACCGACAGCGCCGACAACCACTCGCCCAGCTGCCCGCCGTGCCCGCCAGCGATGGCCACCCGCGCGCCCGCCGCGACGTCGAACGAGAGCGCGCTGCCACCACCGTTGGTCGCGTCGCGCACCTCGATGGCCACGGCGCCGTCGCCGGGAATCGGCTCGCCACCGGCGTCGGGGTCTTCGACGGGCAGGTCGAGCAGGTGCCCAATCTTGCTGAGCCCGGTGAGCAGGTCGTACGCGCTGTCGAGCATCTTCCCCAGCTTGCTCATGGACGACGTCACCGCCGCGACGATGAGCTCTGCGGCGACGAGCTGACCCAGCGTGAGCTCGCGTTGCACCACGAGCCAACCGCCGAGCCCGAGCAGCGCCGCCGACGCCACGACGTGCAGCACGAGCGCGCCGATGGTCTGCCCGAAGAGCACGGTGAAGTGCGTGCGGCGCGCGGCGAGGTAGCGGCGCGTCAACGCTTCGGCGCGCTCGCCGGCCATCGCAGCGCCACAGGCTCCACGGAACGCAGCGCCGGGCCGCGCGAGCTCTTCCAGCCAGGCGGCGACGTCGTACTTCGCCTGACTCTCGGCGATGGAGGTCGCCAGGCCTCTTCTGGCCGGCAACCACAACAACGCCGCCAGCACCGTCACCAGCACGATGGCGAAGCCCAGCAACATGGGGTGGTAGAACGCGAGCACCAGCACGCCGATGCCAATGAGCAACAGCATCTCGAGGCCGTCGGTGAGCAGCGTGTGCGCCGTCTTCTGCACGGTGATGACGTCGAAGAAGCGATTGACGCTCTCGGGCCCGAAGCCTTCGCTCGCGGCTTCCGGCTTCACGCGCGGCAGTCTCCACGCGAGGTCCAACGCGGTGCGCGCGAACAGCCGCTGCTGCAGCGCTTCGACCACCCGCACCTGCAACGCGCGCAGCGCCGCTTGAAAGCCGAGCGCCACCAACAACATCAACGAGAGCACCACGATGGGCTGCAGCAGCGTGCCGAAGGCCACGGTGCTCACCAGCGACTGCACGGCCACCGGCGTCGCCAGCGAGAACAGCCCGACGGCCACCGCGTAGACGAGAATGACCCACAGGTCGTCGCGCTCGAGGTGCATCAACGCCTTGAGCCGCGTCCACGGCGTCGCGTGGTGATGGTGGTCGTGACTCGTCAGCTCCTGCAGCGGCGCCGACGGAGACGCCGTCAGCCACGTGCCGCCGTTCTCGAGCACCCGCGCGCGCGCCTGCGCCACGGTGAGCGTCTCGCGCGTGCCGTTGGAGCGCACCAGCGTCAGCTTGCGTTCGCTGCGCGAGGTGATGGCGAGCCCACCGTCCGCCAGCGTGACGATGGGCAACTCGACGGTGTCCAGGCAGCCAGACACGTCGCCCGCGTCGACTGGAGACAACCGCGAGGCCTCCAACGCCCGCGAGAGCAGCAGCTGCGCCTTCGCGACGTCGACCGTCCCGCCACCCTCGACGGCCATGCGCGCCAGCCGCCGCGCCTGCACCGGGTCGACCGGCACGGCGACCTCGGCCGCCAGGGTTTCAACCGCCCACTGCACCAGCCGCGCTGCTTCTTCGGCCGAGAGGGTCTCTTTGGTACGCTGCGTCATTACGTAACCGTCTGGAAAACATGGGAAAACAGGCTGCCTTCTGCTTTTTCGAACCCATATTTTAAAGACGCCGGGGCGCTTTGCCCCGATTTTTTTTAACGTGTCGGTTTCATTGGCGCTGGCTGATCGAGGAGGGTGCCGCCGAAGAGCGCGGAAGCGCGAACCCACGCCACGTCGGCGACCTTGCGACCGAGCTTGAGGCCCTCGAGGTTGTCGGACTGCAGCTGGGTGCCGTTCATGATGCGCGAGATGCCGGCGAGCTCGGCGGTCTTGCTGAACGTGGGCAGCCGCAGCGTCGCGTTCTCGCCGCGCCCGTCGAAGAGCGTGAGCGTCTGCTCGGCGTCGTATACGTCGCTGTCGGTGAAGAGCTCGAGCGTGCGGGCGCCGGCGGCGGCCATCGCGCTGTGGCTGCTGACGTAGCCGGGGAAGGGCGGAGTCACCGGCGCCCATTGCTCGGCGGGAACTTCGCCTGCCGGGCCCCGCACCTTCTTTCCTTTGTAGAGCGCGCGCACCAGCGTGGTCGGCGTGCCCGAGTCGTAGAAGCGCTTGGCCTCCCACGTGGCGATGAAGGCGTCGAAGCACGAGGCGGAGACGGCGAAGAACAGCTTCACGTCGGCGTCGAGCGAGTGCTTGTCGCGCCGCGAGACGGCTTGAGCGAAGCGCAGCCAGTGCGGCTGGCGCATGAAGTCGACCAGCGCCTTCTGCTCGGCGCTCAGCGTGGCGTGGTAGCGGAGCACCTCGTCGACCTCTTCTTTGAGCTCTCTGGGCGGCGGTGGCGGGCGCAGCTGCGAGGGGCTCGACAACGCGAAGGGCGCCACGCGGTACCAGTGCGGCGTGAGAAAGCCCCGGTCGGCGTCGGTGAGCGGCCGGTAGTACGTGTAGTCGCCGAAGGGCTCGCCGTTGCCACCGGCTTCGTCGCCGAGCTGATTGGCGCCATCGCGTCGGCGGGCCTCGAGCACCTGCCTGGCGGCGAGCGCGCCGACGGCTTCAGGTGAGCCATCGGTTGGTTTGGGCACGTAGCGCCGCAGCTTCATGGCGAAGTCGATGCCCTTCTTCTGTGCGGGGTAGAGCTCGTAGAGCATCACGCCCAGCGCGCTGAGCATGGCGCGGCGCTTGTGCTCGTCGGTGTGCGTCTTCTGTCTGGCCAGCGTGCCGTACGTGGGCACTGCTCGTTCATCGAACGGCGCCCAGGCGTCGTAGAGCGCCGCGGTGATGAGGAAGAGCGCGCGCGAGTCGATGGTGGGCCGGGGCCCGACGCGCTCGACTTCTGCGGCGCTGGTCTGCAGCGCGACCTCGAGCAGGTCGAAGGTGGGCGAGGGCTTCCAGTCGGGTTGGGCGAGCGCGGCGGCGGGGGCCAGCAGCATCGCAGCGAGCGAGAGACGACGAAGCAGCATGGAAGAGAGTGTACGGCCGTAAGCAACGCTTCTGCCGGCTCTCTGATCCATCTTGCAGGGGTATGGACCCGGTGGTACGCGCGCGCCCGCCATGAGCGCTTCCGTCTCCAACACTGGTCGCATCACGCAGATCCTCGGTCCTGTCATCGACGTCGAGTTCCCGCCCGGAGGTCTGCCGGAGGTCTACACCGCGCTGACCGTCACCAACCCGGCCATCAACTCGCTGCCTGACAACCTCATCGTCGAAGTCGCCGCTCACCTCGGTGAGAACACGGTGCGCTGCATCGCGATGGACACCACCGACGGTCTGTCGCGCGGCATGCCGACGAAGAACACCGGCGCGCCCATCTCGGTGCCGGTCGGCCCGGGCACGCTCGGCCGTATTCTCAACGTCGCCGGTCAGCCGGTCGACGAGCTGGGCCCCGTGGTGGCCGCCAAGTACTACCCGATTCACCGCACCGTTCCGTCGTTCACGGAGCAGAGCAAGAAGATCGAGATGTTCGAGACCGGCATCAAGGTCATCGACCTCCTCTGCCCGTTCACGCGCGGCGGCAAAATCGGCCTGTTCGGCGGCGCCGGCGTCGGCAAGACGGTGCTCCTGCAGGAGCTCATCCGCAACGCGGCCATCGAAAAGGGCGGCTTCTCGGTGTTCGCCGGCGTCGGCGAGCGCACCCGCGAAGGCAACGACCTCTGGGTCGAGTTCCAGGAAGCCAACGTGATTGCCTGCGAGATGGACGGCAAGCACATCAAGAAGGACGAGCAGGGTCGCATCAAGCTCATCCCCGGCAAGTCGCAGTGCGTGCTGGTGTTCGGCCAGATGAACGAGCCGCCCGGCGCCCGCGCCCGCGTCGCGCTGTCCGGCCTCTCCATCGCCGAGTACTTCCGCGACGAAGAGAACCGCGACGTGCTCCTGTTCGTCGACAACGTCTTCCGCTTCACCCAGGCCGGCTCTGAAGTCTCGGCGCTCCTCGGCCGCATTCCGAGCGCCGTCGGTTACCAGCCCACGCTCTCGACCGAGATGGGCGCGCTGCAGGAGCGCATCACCTCGACGACCAAGGGCTCGATTACGTCGGTGCAGGCCGTGTACGTGCCCGCCGACGACTTGACCGACCCGGCGCCGGCCACCACGTTCGCCCACCTCGACGGCACCATCGTGCTCTCGCGTGCGCTGACTGAAATCGGCATTTACCCGGCCGTCGACCCGCTCGACTCGACCTCGCGCATTCTCGACCCGCAGGTGGTCGGCGACGAGCACTACGGCGTCGCGCGCAAGGTGCAGTCGACGCTGCAGCGCTACAAAGAGCTCCAGGACATCATCGCGATTCTCGGCATGGACGAGCTGTCGGAAGACGACAAGCTGGTCGTGGCCCGCGCCCGCAAGATTCAGCGCTTCCTCAGCCAGCCGTTCAACGTCGCGAAGATCTTCACCGGCGCCGACGGCAAGGTCGTCACGATTCCCGACACGGTTCGCGGCTTCAAGGAGATCGTCGAAGGCAAGCACGACGACCTCCCGGAGCAGGCGTTCTACATGGTCGGCAACATCGGTGAGGCCGTCGAGAAGGCGAAGAAGTTGGCGCAGGGCTAAGCGATGGCGAAGCTCAACGTCGAGATCGTCACCCCCGAACGGCGCCTGGCGTCGCTCCAGGCTGACGAGGTGATTGCCCCCGGCGCCGACGGCCTGTTCGGCGTGCGCCCGGGTCACACGCCGTACCTGTCGGTGATGCAGCCGGGCCCGTTGGCGGTGCGTGATGGCGCGACCACCACCACGTACTTCGTGGCTGGCGGCTTCGTCGAAGCGGGCCCCACCGCGGTTCGCGTGTTGGCTGACTCGGCGGAGCTGGCTTCGGCCATCGACGTCGCGGCGGCGAACAAGCGCATCGCCGAAGCGGAGACGCGGCTCAAAGGGTTCGAGGTGACTGACCCTCGCGCTGAAGAACAGCGCGTGTTGATCAAGCGTGATCAGCGCCGCATCGAAGTGGCCGCGCGCAAGTAAACGCAGCCTCGATTCGCAGCAGCACGAAGGCGTCGGTGGTAACACCGGCGCCTTTTTCACGTCTGTAGGCACACGTAGGTTTCAAGAAACCTCTCGTGAACAGAGCGATTTTCGCCACCTGGGCGTGACGACGGCGAGTCGCCTCCTGTGCTTGGCTCTCGCGCAGTCATGAGTTCTCGAGTCTCTGAGCGCGTCGCCCCGTCGGTTGTCCCCAAGCAGAAGGTTGAAGCTGACCCGAAGCTCACCACGCCGGCGCCTTCGCCGAGTCGGCCCACGGGTTGGTCGGCGCCGTCAGACAAGGTGAATGACGGCTGGAAGAATGGCACCGCGCCGCGCCCCAGCATCGCGCCGCCGTCGAAGCCGCTGAGCAGTGACGCGCCGGTGCTCTCGCTCCGTGAGTTGCAGGCCACGCAGCCTCCGCCGGCCGCTGCACCTCCGGCGATGTCGCGCGTGCTGAAGAAGGGCGCGTCGGGTGAAGACGTGCGCGCGCTGCAGCAGCGCTTGAGCGAGCTGGGCTTCGAGACGTCTCCGAGCGGCAAGTTCGACGCGCGCACGGAAGCGGCCGTGAAGTCGTTTCAAGGCAGCCGTGGCTTGAAGGTCGACGGCGACGCCGGCCGCGACACGTTCCGCGCGCTGGGGTTGTCCTTTGGTGCGGCAGCGCCGAGCGGCGGCGGCACGTCGGTGAACATGTCGCGCGTGTTGAAGCCCGGCACGTCAGGTGACGACGTGCGCGCGCTGCAGCAGCGGCTCAACGTCGCGGTGACGGGCAGCTACGACCGCCCCACGGAGCGCGCGGTGGAAGCGTTTCAACGCGGTCGCGGGCTCTCGGCTGACGGAGATGCGGGTCGCGACACGCTCACGGCGCTCGGCTTCACGTTCGGGCGCAGCGCGGCGCCGGCTGACGTGCCTGCGCAGATCACCCGCCCCACCATCACGCCGCGACCTGAGATTGCGCCGCGCCCCGAAGTGACGCCGCGCATCGACGTCACGCCGCGTCCGCACGTCGAAGACGCCACGCACGTGCACGACGACACCACGCCGCACGTTCACGACACGCCCAGCACGCCGACGCCCGCGCAGCCGACGACCATCGCCACCGGTTCAGCGCGTTACGGCGACGTGCGCGAGCGTCAGGCCATCGCGGCGCGCATCGTCGAGCGACGCGGCGTCAACACCACGCAGGCCGACGTCGACGCGGTGGTGACCGAAGTCGCCAAGCTGCCGCTCGACCAGCTGCGCGACCTCGAGCGCGCGCGCATTTCGGTCGTCGCGTGCCGCGACTCCGTCGTCGACGCAGTGCCGAGCCTCGCTACGGAGCAGCCGCGCGGCTGGGCGCCCGGTCGCAGCTGGGCCGACGTGCCCGGCGCGTACAACCCCGGCTCGCGTGAGGTCATCATCGCCACGCGTGAGAGCGCGAGCGGTGGTCGTGAAGTGCCGCCCTTCGGCGCGAAGCATGGCTCGGTCAGCCTCGTGGCGCACGAGGCGGGTCACGCCGTCGACCACGCCCGCGGCTACCCGAGCCGCGAGAACGCCGACTTCCAGCGCGCGTACCAGTCAGACCTCCGTGGCGCCCAGCTGCTGCCGTACTACACGCAGACCGGCGACGCGGGCCCGTCGGAGGCCTACGCCGAATCACTCGCGCTCTTCCTTTCGGGTGACAAGAGCGGTGATGGCGCCAGACGCTTCCCCGCGATGATGCAGTACTGGGAATCGCAATACGCCGAAGGGAGCGCGTCATGACGCACACGAAGACCATTGGCAGCGCGACGCTGCGACCTGACGGCGTGCTCGAACTCATGCTGCGCGCCGAAGGCCCGGGCGGCATGGTGGGCGACTCGGTCGTCACGTATGCGCCTGACGACGTGAACTTCAAGAAGGTGTTCGCGCACCTCGGCGGCATCAAGGTCGGCGAAGTGAAGCCGGTGCCGCCGTTCGAAGATTGATCAGCGCTTCTTCCACCGGCAGCTGAACTCATGCGCCGGTGCGCCCTTCGTCATGCAGGCCGATTCATGGCCATCGATGACGTCGGTGCCGAGCATGTTCATGGTGGTAATCATCCACCCTTCCATCAGGCGGCAGTGCTCGGGCGCCATCTGCGGAAAGTCGGTGATGCGCAGCAGCGTGTCGTCGGGAGCCCAGCGAATGGCCTCCATCGCGCCGGCGTTGCGGTAGTAGCTGGCCCAGACCTTCGAGCAGCCACGAATGAGGCGCTCGGTGCTCGCGATGGCCAGGTAGATGCGGAAGACCGTGTTGATGTCGCGCTGACCTGAGCTGGCGCCGAGCTCGCGGCAGTACTCCATGGAGCCGCCGCCGAACTTCTGCGCGAGGCCCTTGAGCAGCCCGATGTACGCGTCGTACGGGTACCACGTGGCGTGGAGAATTCGCCCGGTGAAGACCTTCTGCGTGGCGGCCGGGAGCGTCGGGAGCAGCTCGCTGAAGGCCGACGGGCCGTGCGTCTCTTTGACGTGCTTGATGATGCCGAGGAACGCGCGACCGCTGACTTCAGGAGACACGCGTCACTGAGTGCCCGCTTGAGCCGCGCGATTCAAGGGAAAGAGGGCTCAAAATTTCAGGGGGCGAAGAAGGTCTTCACTTCTTCTTCTTCGGCGCGGGCTTCTTCGCGGGCGCGGTTTTCTTTTTCGGTGCGGGCTTCTTCGCGGGCGCGGCCTTCTTTTTCGCGGCGGGCTTCTTCGCGGGCGCGGCCTTCTTTTTCGGCGCGGGTTTCTTCGTGGGCGCTGCTTTCTTTTTCGCGGCGGGCTTCTTCGTGGGCGCTGCTCTCTTCGGCGCCGCTTCCCGCTTCTTGCCTTCCTTCGCGAGCGGAGAGGCCGGCGCCGTCGGGCGAGGCAACGTCGCTTCGTGACCGTCGAGCACTTCACGCACCTTGTGCGACGCGTCTTGCGCCCAGTCGAGCCGCAACGCGCCGCTGCGGGCGAGCGCGCTCAACACGTCACCGGCCGGCGGGCCTTCGGTGCCCACGACGCCACCAGTGCCGATGTTCAACGCGGCGCGAAGCAGCGACTCGAGGGCGGCGCGACCGGCGATGACGCGCTCGACTTCTTTGAAGCGCGCCGACAACGCCTGACCTGCCTGCGCGCGGAGTTCGATGATCGACGAGAGAGGAAATGAGCCGTCGTCTGCGACGAGGTCGTCGACGTCTTCGGGTCGCGGGCCTTCCCACACCGAGAGCGCGTTCTCGTCGATGGAGAGCGCGATGCGGTTGAACGCTGCCTGCAACGCGGTGACTGCCGAAATCTCTCCTCGAAGCGCGGCGAGGGTCTGGCTGTGCATCTGGCTGTGCATGGTCTTCCTCCCGTAACGACGGTGACTCTAACGGAGTAGCCTGCCCCAACATGTTCGAGTTGTTTCACGCGATTTCAGACCCTGGCAGCGCGAAAGTCCGTCGGTACGTCGTCGACCACGAAGTCGAAGTTCGTTTCCGGAACGTGACCTACGAAGAGGTGCAGCGCGATTTGCTTGCGCGCGGAGGGAAGGATGCCCCCGCGCTGTGGGACGGAGAGCGGTTGATCATCGGCGCCGACGCCATCATCGCGCGGCTTGCAGCGCATTCAGACGTGGGGCGTGAGCCCTCGAGGTGACGCACATGGCGAGCAAGAAGAAGTCTGCGGCGACGAAGAAGTCTGCGGCGACGAAGAAGTCTGCGACGACGAAGAAGTCCGCAGCGGCGAAGAAGTCTGCGACGACGAAGAAGTCTGCGACGACGAAGAAGTCCGCGACGACGAAGAAGTCCGCGGCGACGAAGAAGTCCGCAGCGACGAAGTCGTTTTCCGGGCCGCACCCGAAGCTTGCGTTGATCAACAAGCAGATGCCTCCCGGCCGCTACGTCGGAGGTCTCGTGCTCTTCACCAAACCCGGCGCGCACGACGATGAAATGGCCGACTGGTTGATGGGCAACGTCGCGGGTCGCACGTCGCTCGGCCGCACCGCCTTCGGAGAGATCATCGTCTTCCGTGACCTGCGTGAACGCGCGCGTGAAAACGGAGAGCCGAACCCCGAGCTCACCTGCGACGTCGCCATCATCGACATTCACACCAAGAGCATGAAGGTCCCGAGTCACTCCATCGAGGAGTGGCAGGCCTCACTCGACGACGTCGCGTGGCAGCGCGAGTTCCTCCGCAAGGATTTGTTCGATGCCGTGAAAGGCACGCTCGGAGCGAACGGAGACGACGACTGCTACGGCTTCGTGCCCGCACTCGCGCTCGGTGGTGCTGAAGAGCCGCAAAACGTGCGACGCCAGCGCTGGTTCGAACACCAGGCGATGCTGTTGCAGACCTGAATCGCGTCGCGCAGTCATCGCGGCCGCGGGTCAACACGTGAACAGCACGACGTTGTTCGCGACCTACGCGTTTGTGGCTTGTGACGTGTTGCCCTGCGTTGTTCGGCGCATCGCGAATCATTCATCGCTCGTGCGCCGGAGGTTCGAGGCAGAGTGCGCGCCGTGTTGCTCCAGCTCCGTGCGTTCGCAGAGGCGCTGTACTCCGACGGCCACAACCCGCCACCCGTCGAGCGCATGGACTGGCTCATGGCGCAGATGGCCGACTTCCTCTCGCGTGCTGGTCCGATGGCGCGCTTCGTCTTCTCGCTGTCGTTGGGCGTGGTGGCGCTGCTCGCGCCGCTGTTCATCGTGCGCTTCCCGACATTGCTCCACCTCGACGTACCGACTCGCGTGCGCGCGTTGACGCGCATGGAGGAGTCGTTCGCCTCGGCGCCGGTGCTCGCCGTGAAGGCGTTTCTCTGCACCGTCTATTACGAGCACCCCGACGTGCAGCGCGAGATTGGCCACGTCGGCCACGCGACTTTCCCCGCGAGGTTGCCGTGAGTTTTCACGACGGCGCGCAGCACAAAGGCCCGCTCACGCTCGACGCAGATGTCGTCATCGTGGGCAGCGGCGCGAGCGGTGCGGTGGTGGCGGCGGTGCTCGCCGAAGCAGGTCAGCGCGTCATCGTGCTCGAAGAAGGTCGGCACGTACCGCAGCGCGAGTACGCCGCCATGACGCCGAGCCAGACGATTCGCTCCATGTGGCGCGACGCCGGGTTGACGTTCGCGGTGGGCCTCGGCGATTCGCCGGTCATCAACGTGATGATGGGCAAGTGCGTCGGCGGCTCGTCGGTGATGACGGGCGGCGTGTGCTTTCGGACGCCGGGCTGGGTGCTGAAGGAGTGGCGCGAGCTGCGCGGCTTGCCGCAGTTCACCGAAGAACACCTCGAGCCGTTCTTTCGCGAGGTCGAGCGCGTCACGCACGTCGAAGAGGTGCCCGCGTCACTGCGCAGCCGCTCGACGCTGCTCTTCAACGAAGGCGCGACGAAGCTGGGCCGCCCGCTCAAGCCCATTCGCCGCAACACGAGCGGGTGCGTGGGCCACAGCAAGTGCAACTTCGGCTGCCCGCAGGGCGCGAAGTTGTCAGTCGACCTTTCGTGGTTGCCGCGCGCCACCGTCAATGGCGCGCAGGTGTGGAGCCACTGCCTCGTCGACCGCGTCACGCACGAGAACGGTCGCGCGAACGGCGTCGTCGGTCGCCTGCTGAACGGAGACGGCGGCGCGCCAGGCACCACGTTCACCATTCACGCCCCGCGCGTGGTGTTGGCCGCCGGCGCGTACCACACGCCGCTCATCGCCATGGCCTCGGGCATCGGTCGCGCGAGCAAGCAGGTCGGCAAGAACCTCACGCTGCACCCCAGCTTCCGCGTGATGGGGCGCTTCGACGAACCGGTCGAAGGCTGGCGCGGCGCGCTGCAGTCGATGTGGGGCGACGGGTGGGAAAACGAAGGCATCACCATGACTTCGTTGTTTCTGCCTCCGGGCGTCATGGCGGCGACGTTGCCGGGCATCGGCGCTGCGCACCTGGCGCGCGCGCAGCAGGTCCGGCACCTCGGCGTGTTCGGCGGCTTTCTTCACGACGACGGCGGAGGCACCGTGCACCGCGGCCCGGGTCGCGAGCCGTTCGTCACCTACCGCATGGCGAAGAAAGACAAAGCCGTGCTGCCGCGCCTCATGCAGGTGATGGCCGAAATCTGGTTCGCCGCCGGCGCGAAGGAGGTCTTTCTGCCGGTGCTGGGGCTGGGCGGCGTGACGCCCGACCACCTGCGCACGTTGGACCTCCACCGCATCAAGGGGCGCGAGCTGGAGTGCGGCAGCCAGCACCCGCTGGGCACGTGTCGCATGGGGCCGAGCAAAGACGTGGCGGTGGTCGACGGGTGGGGTGAGTGCTTCGAGTTGCAGGGGTGCACCATCGCCGATGGCAGCGTGGTGCCGACGAGCCTGGGCGTGAACCCGCAGCTCACCATCATGACCATGGCGCTGCGCATCGCGAGGCACCTCGCGGGGCAGGTGTGACGTCAGACTGAAACGTCGCGACCACGGCCGAGCGTCGAGCGCGGCAACGCCGCCGAGAAGAACTCCGGCCACGGGCTCTTCACCTGCACGCGCTTCAAGACGGCACTCATCGGCGCGTCGAGCAGCGGGCCGAAGAGCGGCTCGACTTCTTCGGGCTGCGCGGGGCCGAACTCGAGCTCCAGCGCCTCGAGCTTCGGCCACTGTGCATTGACGAGCGCGGGGATCGCCGACGCGCTCAAGCGTGACGCCGCGAAGTGGGTGAGCTCCGGCAACACCAGCCCGTCGAGCTGATGTGCCGTGCCGCGCAGCGACAACGACTCGAGCTTCGGCAGCGCGCGGCCCAGCGGCGCGACGAGGCCGATGTACGGCGGCAGCTCGAGGTACGGCTCACGCGGCGCGAACTCGAAGCGCTCCAGCCGCGCCAACAATGGAAACGACGCCCACCAATCGCTCAGCGCGCCCTCGGGGTGGCCGTCGAGGCTCACCACCAGTTGCCGCAGCAGCCGCGTCTCGGGTCGCGCGGCGAGCACGCCCAACGCCAGCTGGTCGGGCCGGAGGTCGAGGCGGAGCGAATCGACGAAGCCCTGGCGCCACGACGCCTCGACCTTCGCGCCGGCGAGCCCCTGCGAGAGCCGCAACACCACGTCGTCGGTCAGCGCGCGCTCCCGGGCCGACGCCGTATTTCCCTGCTCTTCGCGGGCGCACTGCAGCGCGATGAGCTCGCCGTGCACGTCGCCCTGTTCCTGCAGCAGGTCGGCGTACACGCGCAGCAGGCCCGGCGATGGGTCGACCGCCAACTGCGTGAGGAGCGCGTCGGGGCTCATGGCGGCGGGACAATAGCCGCCGAAGAAGTGATCCACCCCAGAACGCGGGCTAGAGTCTGCAAACAGGCCGAAACCTCACACCTGTCTCTTCAAAGGCCCTCCCATGAAGTTGCACCCCCGGCTTCTCCTGGCCCTGTGCGGCGCGGTCACGCTCGTGTCTTCAAGCTGCTCGCGCACCGACCTCTTCGTCTGCGGCGACGTGGGCGACCCGGCATGTCCCGACGGCTATTCATGCGTGGACAACCGCTGTCAGCCCGGCGTCGTGAGCTGCGCTGCAGGCGAGACGACCTGCAGCGGCGTGTGCGTCGCGTTGAGTACTGACGAGGCGAACTGCGGCGCGTGTGGCCGCACGTGCGCGGAGGGCTCGGTCTGTCAGAACGGCGCGTGCTCGACCACGTGCCCCGCCGGCCAGTCGTTCTGCAACGGCCGCTGCATCGACGTGACGAACAACTGGCTCAACTGCGGCTCGTGCGACGCGCGCTGTGACTCCTTCGAGCAGTGCATCGCCGGCAGCTGCGCGTGCTCGGCGCCGCTCTCGGTCTGCGAGGGCCAGTGTGTCGACACCGAGACCAACCCGCTTCACTGCGGCAACTGCGCCAACCGCTGCGGCTCCAACGAGCTGTGTCAGGCCGGGCGCTGCGTCGGTGGCTGCTCCATGGGCTTCACCCGGTGCGGCAACAGCTGCGTGAACACCGAGGGCGACCGCTTCAACTGCGGCGCGTGTGACAACATCTGTGCGTCGAACGCCACCTGTACGAGCGGCCGCTGCACCGTCACCTGCCGGCCCGACGAAATCAGCTGCAGCGGCCAGTGCGTCGACGCGCGCACCGACGAGCGCAACTGCGGCGCCTGCGGCCGTACGTGTGGCCCGTCAGAGACCTGCAACAACGGCGCGTGCACCTCGGGTTGCGCGGCCGGCGAGGTGATGTGCAACGGCACCTGCTCCAACCCGTCGACAGACCCGCGCAACTGCGGCCGCTGCGGCTTCGTGTGCGGCCCGCTCGAGGCGTGCACCGCTGGCCAATGCGCGCCGACCTGCCCGGCGCCGCTGCAGCTGTGCAACGGGCAATGTGTCGACGTACGCACCGACCCGCGCCACTGCACGGCCTGCAACGCCGCGTGTCAGAGCGGCCAGGTGTGCATGGTGGGCTGCTTCGGCTGCGGCAACGGCACCACTCAGTGCAACGGCGTGTGCGTCGACACCGGCAGCGACCCCGGCAACTGCGGCGCCTGCAACCGCTCGTGCGGCATGGGGCAGGTCTGCAACGGCGGCGCCTGCGTTTCGAACTGCGGCCCGCTGACCCAGTGCGCGAACGGCGCGTGCGTCGACACCACCAGCGACCGCAGCAACTGCGGCGCGTGCGGCAACGTCTGCGCGCCCAACGCGGCCTGCGTCAATTCACAGTGCACGTCGTCGTGCCCGCCGGGACAAATCAACTGCAACGGCGTGTGCACCAACACCGCGAGCGACGCGGCGAACTGCGGCGTGTGCGGCCGCGTCTGCCCCATGGGCACGACCTGCACGAGCGGCACCTGCGCGTGCCCTGCGGGCTCCGCGTTGTGCAACGGCCGCTGCGTCAACACCGGCGCCGACCCGCTCAACTGCGGCGGTTGCAACAACCAGTGCCCCGCGGGCCTCTCGTGCGTCAACGCGCAGTGCGGCTGCCCGTCAGGCACCACGTTCTGCAACGGTCAGTGCGTCGACGCGCGCACCAACCCGTCGCACTGTGGCGGCTGCAACCGGGCCTGCGCCGTCGGCGCCATCTGCAGCACCGGCAGCTGCGCGTGCCCCTCGGGGCAGCAGCTGTGCAACGGCGTGTGCGTCGCCACCGCGAGTGACACCAACAACTGCGGCGCGTGCGGCAACGCCTGCGCGCAGGGCCAGACGTGCACCAACGGCGCGTGCGCGTGCCCCACAGGCCAACAGCTCTGCAACGGCCGTTGCGTCGCCACCAGCAACGACCCGACCAACTGCGGCGCGTGCGGCACCGTGTGCGGCGGCGGCACCACCTGCGTGATGGGCACCTGCCAGTGCGGTCCCGGCCAGCAGGCGTGCAACGGCACCTGCGTGTCGACCGGCAACGACCCCAACAACTGCGGCGCGTGCGGCACCGCCTGCGGCGCGGGCCAGACCTGCAACAACGGCGCGTGTACGCAGAGCTGCCCGACGGGCTTCAACACCTGCAACGGCCTGTGCACCAACACCACGAGCGACCCGCAGAACTGCGGCGCGTGCGGCAACTCGTGCGCCGGAGGCACCTGCACCGCCGGCAACTGCGCGTGCCCCACGGGCTTCCTCAACTGCAACGGCCGGTGCGTCTCGCGCTTCGACTCGGCGACGTGTGGCTCGTGCACGCAGGCGTGCAACGCGAACCAGGTCTGCACCGGCTTCACCTGCCAGGCGCAGTGCTTCGTGGGCCAGACGCGCTGTGGCAACTCGTGCGCGTTCATCACCACCGACGTGAACAACTGCGGCGCGTGCGGCAACGCGTGTGGTGCGCCGGGCGCCTTCTGCACCGGCGGCCAGTGTCGCTGCCCTGCGGGCTTCACGAGCTGTGGCAACAAGTGCGTGCGCACCGACAGCGACGCGGCCAACTGCGGTGCGTGCGGCAACGCGTGCGGCGCAGGTCAGGTCTGCGACAACAGCCAGTGCCAGCCCATGTGCCCGTCAGGCGAAGCCTCGTGCAGCGGCGCGTGCTTCAACCTGCAGAACGACCCGCTCAACTGCGGCGCGTGCAGCCGGCGCTGTGGCACCAACGAGCAGTGCGTGGGCGGTACGTGCTTCTGCAGCGGCGGCTTCGGCGTTTGCAACAACCGCTGCATCGACCTGCAGAGCGACCGCACCAATTGCGGCATGTGCGGCCGCACGTGCGCCGCGAACCAGCAGTGCGTGGCCGGCGCCTGCCAGTGCCCCGTCGGTCAGGCGAGCTGCGGCAACATCTGCCGCGACCTGCAGAGCGACCGCAACAACTGCGGCATGTGCGGCAACGTCTGCCAGGGCTCCATCGCGTCGGTCGGCTGTCAGAACGGTACGTGCACCTGCAACGTGGGCCTCACCATGTGCAGCGGCACGTGCATCAACACCGCGTTCGACAGGAACAACTGCGGCGCGTGCGGCAACGTCTGCACGGCGAATTTGACGTGCCGCAACTCCGTCTGCACAACACCATGATGATGAAGCCGCTGCTGGTGTGTGCGTTGTTGAGCCTCGGGGCCGCCGAGGTGTTGTCAGGTGACTACCGCGCGGTGACGCTCGAGACCGGGCAACGCCGCCAGTTCCGCGTGCCGAAGCTCGAGACGATTACCGGTTCGTCGGGGCGCTGTGTCGAAGAGGGCCTGGACAGCGGAGAGCCAGACTCCATCTGGATTGAGGCGAGCTGCGCCGGCGTGCGCACGTCGCTGGTGTGGAAGAAAGACGGCTCGCGCGTGCACGTCATGGCGTGCGCTGAAGACGTCGAGTCGCGCACGGCTGATCAGCTCAAGCTCCGTCAGAAGGTGCAGAACGAGCTCAAGGCGAACAAGGCGGTGACCGCGTGCGTGCGCAACGGGCGCGTCGAAATCTGGGGCTGGGTGAAGTCGGCCGCCGAGCAGGCGCAGGTCGAAGTGCAGGTGAAGAAGCACGGCCTCGACGCGGTGAAGAACTTCGCGGAGCTCATCAAAACGGAGGAATGAAAATGAGGTGGCGGGCGGCGTTCGACGCGGTGGCAGACGTTCTTCTTCCGCCGCAGTGCGTGGTGTGTGACGAAGTGTTGCCGGTGGCCGGCGCGTTCTGTGACGGCTGCGCGGCCGAGGTGCTCGAGCTCCCCGAGGTGCACTGCGCGCGGTGCTCGGAGCCCGGCGGGTTCGACGACGAGCTCTGTGCGCGCTGTCGTGGTGGGGCGCTGTGGGAAAAAGCGTGGGCGCCGTTCGAGCACGAGGGCTCCGTGGCCCGCGCGATTCACCGCTTCAAATACGAAGACCGCTCAGACCTCTCACGGCCGCTGGGGCTGCTGCTCGCGGGTACGGCTGGTGACGTGCTGCGCGCCATGCCCGGCGCGTTGGTGCCCCTGCCGCTGCACGAGCGTCGCTACCGTCAACGTCAGTTCGACCAGGCCGCGATGCTCACGCACGTGGTGTCGACGGCCACCGGGCGCGGCGTTCAGCTCGAGTGGCTGCGCCGCGTGAAGGACACGCCGCGCCAGGTCGGCCTCTCTGAAGCCGAGCGCGAGGCCAACGTGCAGGGCGCCTTCGTCGCCTCGTCGCAGGTCAAAGGGCATGACGTGGTGTTGGTCGACGACGTGCTCACCAGCGGGGCGACCGCGCGTGAAGCGAGCCGGGCCCTGCGTGACGCCGGCGCAGCGCGCATCTTCGTGCTGACGCTGGCGCGCGCGCGCCGCGAGCCACACTGACGAACGCGTTGCACGCAGGCCCGCTCGTCGTGACTGGAGACCCACCATGGGCCTCGAACCGTTGCTGCACGAGCCGGAGCTTCGTCCGTTTCTCCCGCTGCTCTACGTCGCGTGGGCCGATGGCAACCTGGGGCCTGACGAGCGCGCGCTGATTCAGACGCGCATCGCAGAGCAGCCGTGGCTCAAGCCGCGCTTGCGCGTGGAGCTCGAGAAGTGGCTCGACGCGCGCAGCGCGCCCGACGCGGTGACGTTGTCGGCGCTGCGTTCGGCCATCGTGAGCGCGGCGAAGACGCTGTCGCCGCGGGGCTTGAGCTCGCTGGCCGCGGTGGCCGACTCGATTTCGTCGCTCGAGCCGCAGGCGCGCGCGGCGATGGAGGCGCTCGAGCGTGAGCTCGGGCTCGACGCCGCGTCACTGCACCTCTCGGTTGAGCGACCGGAGGCCGGGCACTTCGCGAAGCCGCCGTCGTTCGACGTCACCGCGCTGCGCACGTTGCTCGACGGTCGCTTCGTCGACGCGCGCGAGCAGGTGCGCACCTTCCTCGCCGACCCGAAGCACCGCGCGATGTACGGCGTGGGCAAAGACGAGTACCGCGCGCAGGTCTACGCGTGGCTCGAGGAGCTCGCAGAGGCCGGCTTCGGAAAGCTGGCGTACCCGGGCGTGACGACCGACGCCGACGGCGGGCTCGGGCGGTTTCTGGTGACCTTCGAGACGCTGGGCCTCGGCGACCTCTCGCTCGTCGTGAAGTACGGCGTGCAGTTCGGTTTGTGGGGCGGCAGCGTCTTTTTCCTCGGCACCCCTGCGCAGCAACAGCGCTACCTGCCGAAGGTCGCGACGCTCGAGTACCCCGGCTGCTTCGCGATGAGCGAAGTCGGTCACGGCTCCAACGTCGCCGACCTCGAGACCGTCGTGCGGTGGAGCGGGCAGAAGAAGTGCTTCGTGCTGCACACGCCCGGCGAGTCGGCGCGCAAAGACTGGGCTGGTAACGCGGCGCTGCACGCCCGCTTCGCCACCGTCTTCGCGCAGCTCGAGGTAGGCGCCGAGCGCCACGGCGTACACGCTTTCGTGGTGCCCATTCGTGACGCGAAGGGCGCCGCGCTGCCCGGCGTTCGCCTCGGAGATTCAGGGCACAAGCTGGGCCTCAACGGCGTCGACAACGGCCGCGTGTGGTTCGACAACGTCGAGCTGCCGCGCGAGGCGCTGCTCGGTCGCTACGCCGAGGTCACCGAAGCCGGCGAGTACCGCTCGCCCATTCAGAGCCCCGGCAAGCGCTTCTTCACCATGCTGGGCGCGCTCGTCGGTGGCCGCATCGCCGTCGCCGCGTCGGGCCTGAGCGCCGCGAAGGTGGGCCTCACCATCGCGCTCCGCTACGCCACCGCCCGTCGACAATTCGGCGCCACGTCAGAGCCGGAGACGTTGCTGCTCGACTACCCGTCACACCAGCGTCGGCTGCTGCCGCACCTCGCGGCGACGTACGCGTTTCACTTCGCGGTCGACGAGGTGCGGGAGCGCTTCATCAACCGCGAGCCCGACGAAGACACGCGTGAGCTCGAGGCCGAGGTTGCGGGCTTGAAGGCCGGCGTGACGTGGCACGTGACGCAGGCGCTGCAGGCGGCGCGCGAAGCGTGCGGTGGTCAAGGCTACTTGTCGGTCAACCGCCTCGCCGACGCGCGCGCCGACACCGACGTCTTCACCACCTTCGAAGGCGACAACACGGTCTTGATGCAGCTGCTCGCCAAGGGCCTGCTCACGGGCTTCAAGCAGCGCTTCGCAGAGCAGGGCCCGGTGCGCTTCATCTCGGCGAGGTTGCGTGACACCGTCGCGTTGACGAACCCCTTCACCAGTCGCGGCACCGGTGAAGACACGCTGCGCGACGCGAAGCATCAGCTCAGCATTCTCGAATACCGCGAAGCCTCGCTCGTGCAGTCGGCCGCGCAGCGCGTGCAGAAACGAATCAAGGCGAAGCAGTCACTCGAAGACGTGCAGGAGCACCTGCTCGCGTTGGCGCAGGCCCACGTCGACGCGTCGTCGCTGCGCGCGTTCATCAACGGGGTCGAGAAGGCGACCGGCGCCGAAAAGGACGTGCTGGAGCGCCTGCGTACGCTCTACGGCCTCACGCTCATCGAGCGTCATGCGGGCTGGTTCTTCGAGAACGGCGTGCTCGAGCCGGCGCGTGCGCGGGCCGTGCGAAAGCTGGTGCCCAGGCTGTTCGCTGAAATTCTCCCCGACGTGGTGGGGCTGACCGACGCCTTCGGCATTCCCGACGCGTGCCTCGCGGCGCCCATTGCCTTCAATGACCCCGCGCACCCGCGCTGGTGAAGCGCGGGCCTTCACGGAGTCCAGGTCGAGTCGAGCACGTCGCCGCCAGGCAGCGGCGTCACCAGCAGCTCAGGCGTGCCCAGGCCGGTGACCGACGGGAACAGCAGGAGGTCGAAGGTCTCGTCGATGCGGGAGTCGGCGACCGCCGCGAGCTGCTGGCCGTTGGGCGACCACATCAAGTCGTCGATGTAGGCGCCTGCGGGGAACGTCGCCAGCTGCACCGGAGGGCCAGCTGCGGGCACCACCCACGGGTCGTACTGCGCTGCGGAAATCCAGTTCGCGCCGAACGCGAAGTTCGTGCTCGTGCTGTTCGATTCGATGGCGCGGTTGAAGTCGGGGCGACGACCGGCGACCGCGTTGTTGCTGACTTGCAGGCCCGCTGCAGGGCTGCCGATGGTGGCGCGGTACACCTCGTACGCCTGCTGGGTGACGGTGTCGGCCGTATAGAAGAGCGTGAAGCCGTCATCGGCGATGCCGTAGCTGCCGACGTAGCCGAACATGCTGGTGCCGTCGGGCGTGCCGGGCACCACGCCGAAGCCCGTACCGTTCGGCAGAATTCGCATCAGCCGGAACGCGGTGTCGGCGAGCGTGCGGTGCTTGAAGATCAGCTCATTGCGCGACGACACCGACCACTGCACCGGCGAGGTGACGCCCCAGAAACCGCTGGTGCCGGGCATGCCCAGCGTCGAGGTCGTCAGCAGCGCCGTGGGCGTGGGCGTCGAGGCGTTCATGTCGACCACGTACAGCTCGTTGAGGCGGTCGTAGGTGCTCTCGGCGACGATGGCGAGGTAGCGGCTGTCGCGGCTCCAGGTGCTGTTGATGATGTTCAAGTTGACGTCGCTGGGGCTCGCGCGCGTCGGCGTGACGTCAATGGGCGCGCCTCCCGATGTCGACACCACGAACAGCCGCGAGATTGTCGTCGCGCTGTCACGCATCTCGAAGCTCAACCGCTGACCGTTGGGCGCAAAGCGCACGTAGGTGACCGGCGCGCCCGTCGTCGTCGGCACCAGCGTGCGCAGATTGGTGCCGTCGTGGTTCACGAGCACCACGTCGAAGCGACCCGTCACCGTCGTGTCTGCCGACATCGCGACGGTGCGACCATCGCGCGTCACGTGGAAGCTGCGAATGTCGGTGCCAGGCACGGTGAGCGGCGCCTGCGTCTTGCTCGGGAAGAGCACGCGCCCGACCTCGCGACGCACCGTCGAGTTGATGGTGCCGTAGTACCAGAGCTGGCTGGTGAACGTGGGCAACGCACCGCCGCCGCCGCCCGTCGCCGAACCACCGCCCGTCGCTGAGCCACCGCCCGTCGCTGAACCACCGCCTGTCGCTGAGCCACCGCCCGTCGCTGAACCACCGCCCGTCGCTGAGCCGCCGCCCGTCGCCGAACCGCCGCCCGTCGCCGAACCGCCGCCCGTCGCTGAACCGCCGCCCGTCGCCGAACCGCCGCCCGTCGCTGAACCGCCGCCCGTCGCTGAACCGCCGCCCGTCGCTGAGCCGCCGCCCGTCGCTGAGCCGCCGCCCGTCGCTGAGCCGCCGCCCGTCGCTGAGCCGCCGCCCGTGCCCGTCGAAACCGGCAAACACAGGCCGCCTCCGCAAACAGAGCCGAACGCGCAGGCCGAACACATCGCGCTGCCGCTGCCGCACGAGCTGTTCAAGTTGCCGGCCTGACACGTGCCTTCAAGGTCGCAACAGCCCGTGCAAGTCGACGCGTCACAGCGCGTCCTCGGAGGGCTGCACGACGACGTGAAACCAACGAAGGACACTGCGACGAGCGGAATCCAGAGCTTCATGAGAGCGGCACTATCAGGGAAATCGCGCGGCCTTCCAAATGCTGGCGTCGCGTGGTGTGAGGCGCGCCATGCAGAAGAAGTGGGTGTGGCTCGTGGCGCTTGCGGTGGTGGTGGTCGCGGTTGATCAATCGACGAAGTTCGCGGTGCTCGACCAGCTGACGACGGCCTTCGACGGTCGCGACGACAAGCTGACCGTCTTCCTCTCTGACGCGCCGGCGGCCGGCTACGACGGCCTGCACTTCCGCCCCAAAGACCGCGTCGTGCTCTCGGCCGACTTCTTCGCGCTCAACTACGCCGAGAACCCGGGCGCCGCCTTCGGGCTCTTCGGGAACGTGCCCGAGCGCTACCGAGGGCCGCTCTTCCACCTCGTCTCGCTCGGCGCGGTGCTGCTCGTCGGGTACTACTTCTCTCAATTGAAGGGCGCGAAGAACGAGCGCTTCGCGAAGTGGGGCCTGCCGCTGGTGCTCGGTGGCGCGCTGGGCAACTACATCGACCGCCTCGCGCGGGGCTTCGTCATCGACTTCCTCGACGCGCACCTCGGCGACCGACACTGGCCCGCGTTCAACGTCGCTGACACCGCCATCGTCATCGGCGTGGGCCTGTTGCTCATCGACAGCTTCGTTCGGCAGGAACCGAAGAAGTGACGGGTGCGTCGGAGCCGAAGTACAAAGCTCCCCATGCCTGGAACGGACCCGACTCTCGGTGGCGGTGAAGTGCCCTCGGTGCACGTCGAGTCTGCAGACCCGCTCATCGGTCTCGAGCTCGGCGGCTACACCGTGGTTCGCCTGCTCGCCGCCGGTGGCATGGGCCTCGTCTACGAAGCGCTGCACCCACAAATCGGCCGCCGCGCTGCGGTGAAGGTGCTCAAGCCCGAGGTCGCCGCCGACGCCGAGTGGACCAAGCGGTTCCTCTCTGAAGCGCGCGCGCTGGGTTCGCTCAAGCATCGAAACCTCATCGAGGTGCTCAACTTCGGCAAGACGCCCGACGGTCGCGAGTACCTGATGATGGAGTTCCTCGATGGCGAGCCGCTCGACGCGTACATCACGCGCATGGGCTCGCTGGCGCCGGCGGTCGCGCTGGGCATCGCCGACCAGATCCTCAACGGGCTCGCCGAAGCGCACAAGAAGGGCGTCGTTCACCGCGACCTCAAGCCTTCGAACGTCTACCTCCTGCGTGAACACAACGGCGAGCTGCTGGTGAAGGTGCTCGACTTCGGCCTCGCGCGGCAGGAGCCCGTGGCGCTGCTCGACGGCGCCATCACGCTGCCCAAGCGAAACGACGGCGCTTCGCTGCTCGCTGGCACGCCCGAGTACATCGCGCCCGAGCAGGCGCAGGGTCGCACGGTCGATGGCGCCGCAGACATGTACTCGCTGGGCGTGATGCTCTTCGAGATGTTCACCGGCTCGCTGCCCTTCGAAGCCGAGAGCGTCACCGACCTGCTGCGCAAGCACCTCTCGGAGCGCCCGCCGCGGCTCTCGACGGTGATGAACAACGCGCCCGAAGGCGTCGAAGAGTTCCTCGAGACGCTGCTCGAGAAGGAGCCCGGCCAGCGCCCGTCGTCGGCCGATGCCGCGCGCGTGACGGTGCAGCGGTTGCTCAAGCGCCTGTCGCAAGACTCGACGGCGGTGCGCTCCATCGCCTCGCTCGAGCAGGAGCCCGACCCCAAGCGTGCGCCGACCATGCGCATCGACCGGCCGCAGGCCACCACTGACACCGCGCTCGCGGCGGCGGGGCTCGAGAAGAAGCGGAAGTTGAGCCCGGCGTGGTTGCTGTTGTTGTTGCTCATTCCGTTGTTGGTTTGGGTGATTCCCTCGCCTCGCGCGCAGGGAGAGGGTGAGGGCGAGGGGCCAGCACCAGTTGAAGTCGCGAAGCCGGAGCCGGTCGCCGTCGTCGCCGAAGTGGTGAAGCCTGAGCCCACGCCCGCGCCCGTCATCGACGACGAAATCACGCCGATTCCTTCAGACCTCAAGCCCGCGCCGCAGCCGAAGGTGGCCCCGAAAGCGACGCCGAAGCTCACGCTCAAGGTCACCGCGCCGACGGCGGTGTCCATCGAGCGGGCCAATTGTCAGATCAGCGACGACTGGCGCTCGACGATGTCGGCGAACCTGCAGGAGGTCGGCCGCATGGCGTCGTCTGACGCGGCGAAGAACGACCTCTACGAGCGCGACGGGCGTCGGGTGTCGCAGCTGGTGACGCAGGCGCAGACGGTCGACGATTGCGTGATGGCGACGCAGGCCTTCAACAAGCTCCTGGCCGACGTGCGGAAGTAGCGTCAGCAGTTCGACAGCTTCAACGCGCTTGCTAGAAGACCTGCCCATGTCGGCGATCTCGATGAGGCGGATTTTTCTGGTGGTGGTGTTCGCGTCGGCGGCCGCGTGGGCGCAAGCGGCGCCCGTGGTGATGCCATTTCCGTTGGAAATCAAACGAGTTACGTCCGGCTTCAGCAAAGAAGACAGGGAAGCGCTGCAGAGGGAATACACGCGGCTGCTGAGGCAGGCAGGAGCGCTGACGCCAGACTTCGCGAAGTCAGACCTGGCGATGAAGGAGCTGAAGCGGGGCGACTGCGAGAGAGAAGACGCGTGCCTTGCGCAGTTGGCGGCGCTGTCAGGGGCGCTGTACGGAATTTACGCGAGCGTGGA
>JAMHXF010000084.1:0-1501 GCA_035910535.1 Archangium sp.
CAGATGTGGCACCCCGCGAAGCGGAGGTGCCGATGGTTGAACAAGAAGTCGTGCGGCAAATGCGGCTGTTGGCCGCTGCCGGATGGGGCGCGAAGCGAATCGCGCGAGAAGTGGGCATCGCGCGCAACACAGTGCGTCGCTACCTGAAGCTGGGCGTTCGCGCCGAAGAGCAGCAAAGGCCGAATGCGCGGAAGCTGACCGCCGCCGAAGCATCTCGCGCAGTTGCGCTGTTCAACGGCTCAGCCGAGGGCAATGCCGTGGTGGTGCGCGCGCTGCTGGCCGGCGAAGGCATCACTGCCAGTGCGCGCACGGTGCAGCGAGCGGTCGAATCGCAACGACGCGAGCGGTACGCGAAGACAGTGGCGACGGTGCGCTTCGACACGTCGCCGGGGCGGCAGATGCAAATCGACTTTGGCGAGAAGCGAGTGCGCATCGGCGACGTCGAGGTGAAGGTATATTTACTCGTCGCCGTGCTGAGTCACTCGCGGCGGCTCTTCGTAAAAGCGTTTCTGAATCAACGCGGCGACGACTGGCGCGAGGGCATCGCCGAGGCCTTCCGTCACTTCGGCGGCGTGCCGCTTGAAGTCTTGGGCGACAACGCCAAGGCGTTGGTGACGTCGCACAACCGCGCGACGGGCACCGTGCAGTTTCACCCGGCGTACGCCGACTTTTGCCGTGACTGGGATGTCCAGCCGAGAGCGTGCGGGCCGTACCGAGCACGCACGAAGGGCAAGACGGAGTCTGGGGTGAAGTACGTGAAGCGCAATGCGCTCGCGGGCCGAAGCTTCGAGTCATTCGGCGCAATGACGACGCACTTGGTGCACTGGATGGTGGAGGCAGACGAGCGCGAGCACGGCACGACGCACGAGCCGCCGCGCGTGCGCTTCGAGCGAGACGAAAAGGCGGCGCTGCGGCCGCTGCCACTGCGAGTGCGCCCGTCGCGACGACAGCTGCTGCGTCGACGCGTTGCGCACGACGCACTCGTCGATGTCGACACCGTCCGGTACAGCGTGCCGCATCACCTCGTGCGCACGCAGGTGGAAGTGCACGTCGCTCAAGACGAAGTGCGCATCTTCTCGGGCGCGCAGCTGGTGGCGACTCACCGACGAAGCGAAGAGCCACACAGCCGTGTCGTTGAGCCGTCGCATTGGGACGGCTTGTGGCGGCGGGCGCACGCCGAGTCGCCAAGCGAGTCACCGCTCAAGGCGCTGGGCCGCTCACTCGATGACTACGCGGCCATCGTCGAGCGAGGTGCCGCATGAGCGACATCATCCATGCACGCGTGCGCGAGCGACTCGTCCAGCTGCGGCTGCGCAACGTCGCTGAGCGCCTCGACGCAGTGCTGAGCTCGGCAGCGAGAGCCGAGCCGACGTACTTGGATTGTCTCGACGGGCTTTTGAGTGAAGAATTCGAAGCCAAACAGCGCACTCGCGTCGCGATGGGCATCCAGATTGCCCACTTCCCAGCGGTGAAGACGCTCGAAGACTTCGACTTCAAAGCC
>JAMHXF010000085.1:0-1142 GCA_035910535.1 Archangium sp.
CCCGGAGCAGTTCGCCCACGTCTCGAGAACGGCCACGCGCATCGCGACCATCGGCCGCCCAGCGGTCACGGGAGCCCGCCAGTACGACTTCAACCAGTACGACCCGGCGACCGACGGCGGCGTTCGCACCCTGCGCACGCTGTTGCCTGACCAGGACACCACTACCGGCACCCGCGCCGTCACTGACCCGAACCTCGCGCGCGGCTGCGTGGTGAACGACTCGCGCGGCGTGACGTTCTTCTACTCGACGCGCCTGCTCGCCGAGTCGACGTACCAGCACTGGGCGCAGAGCTACACGGCCATCAACGACACGCTCTCGCCGCCGGTGCAGCTCTCGATTCCCGGAGCCGAAGACGCCGTCATCTCGTGTGGTGGCAACGTGCTGCACCACGTCGACATGTGGCGGTGGTGAGCGTCAGGGCAGGAAGAACGGCACCGACGCACCACCTGCCGCGAGGGCGATGAGGCCCGCGATGAGCGCGCCGGTGAGCTTCGCGTTGAGGCTCTGCGTCAGCAGCGCCCCCTGCATCGGTGGAAGTGACGAGAGGCGCCGGCCGTCTTCCGTGGTGAGCAACGACGCGTCGAAGGTGGCCTTGTCTGCCGACGCGGCGACCAGCAACACGCCGGCGACGACGGCCGCGACACCGGCCCCCACCGCCAGCCCGATGCCGATGGGCCTGCGATTCGGAGCGGCCACGACCTGCGGCGCGGGCTCGGGGTCTTTCGGTGTCATCACCGGGTCGACGGGTCTGTCGACGACGAGCGGCGGCGGTGGCGGCTCCTCTTTCACCACCAGCTTCGTCTTCAGCTCCTTCGCGAAGGCCAGCAGCGCCGTGCTCGACAGGTCCTTCCACTTCGCGGCGTCGACGCTCATGTCAGCGCTCGCGATGGGCGCGGTGGCGTCGGCAGCCAGGGCCTCGACACGAATGTCGAGCGACGCGCCGAACTTGCTGACGTCGACCGACACCAGCACCGCGTGCGGGCCCAGCAACGACGCGAGCCGCAGCGCGCACTGCTGACCGGCCGCGCAACTCGTCGGGTCGGCGATGCCTGCCTTCTTGAGCCGCTGGCCCGTGGTGGTGACGTCGAGCACCGGGTCGATGCTCTCGGCGATGAGCAGCTCGGCCACCCGCGCGGCCACC
>JAMHXF010000086.1:0-26068 GCA_035910535.1 Archangium sp.
TCAGAGCTCGCGCTGCAGCAGGCCGGGTTGCTCGGCGACCCGCTGGTGAAGAGCGGAAAAATGGGCGTGAGCTACGGCAGCTGCTCGGGCTCGCCGGGGCCGTTCGCCGACTTCGGCAAGATGCTGCTGAACAAGACGACCGAGGGCATCACCGCGACCACGTACATCAAGCTCATGTCGCACACCGCGCCGGTGAACGTCGGCGTGCACTTCGGGCTCACGGGCCGAATCATCACCACGTCGAGCGCGTGCACGTCGGGCAGCCAGGGCATCGGCTATGCGTTCGAGTCGATCCGCTCGGGCGCGCAGGTGGCGATGTTGGCCGGCGGCGCCGAAGAGTGGGACGTCACGCAGGTCGCCGTGTTCGACACGTTGTTCGCCACCAGCACCAGCAACGACACGCCGAAGGCCACGCCGCGCCCGTTCGACAGCAAGCGTGACGGGCTGGTGTTGGGCGAAGGCGCCTGCACGCTGCTGCTCGAAGAGTACGAGCACGCCCGCGCGCGCGGCGCGACGATCCTCGCGGAGCTCGTGGGCTTCGCCACCAACAGCGACGGCACGCACGTCACCAACCCCAACAGCGCGACGATGGCGCAGGTCATGCGGCTGGCGCTCGAAGACGCGAAGCTCTCGCCCGACGCGGTTGGCTACGTGAACGCGCACGGCACCGCGACCTCCAACGGCGACGTCGCCGAGAGCACCGCTACGCAGGCCGTCTTCGGCGAGCGCATGCCGATCTCGAGCCTCAAGTCGTACATGGGTCACACGCTGGGCGCGTGCGGCTCGCTTGAAGCGTGGATGAGCATCGAAATGCAGCGCGAGAAGTGGTTCGCGCCGACGCTCAACCTCGACAGCCCCGACCCCGCGTGCGGAAAGCTCGACTACATCCGCGGAGAAGGTCGCGTCATCGACACCGAGTTCGTGATGTCGAACAACTTCGCCTTCGGCGGCATCAACACGTCGCTGATTTTTCGCCGCTGGAGCTGAAGGCCGCAGGGCCTGCGCGTTGCGTCTCGGCGCGCGCTCGGTGGGGCGCTGGCGCCGGGTTTGCTTCAGCACCCGGTATGGCCCTCATCGTCGAATCGTTGATGACGCGCAGCCCGCACACCGTTGGCGTGTCGGTGCCGCTCACAGAAGCCTCGAAGTTGATGAAGCTGCACGACATTCGTCACCTGCCGGTGCTCGATTCAGGAGCGCTGGTGGGGTTGCTCAGCGAGCGTGACGTGCAGCTCATCGAGTCGTTGGCGCGCGCAGACACCGCCGACCTCATCGTCGAAGACGCGATGTCTCAGGCGCCGTACGCGGTGGCTCCACAAACGCCGCTCGCCGAGGTCGCGCGCGTCATGGCCGAACGCAAGCTCGGCAGCGCGGTGGTGCTCGACAGCTCCCGCGTGGTGGGCGTCTTCACGACGACCGACGGCATGCGCGTGCTCTCGGTGCTGCTCTCAGAATCGCGCGAGCGTGACTGACGGCACCCGCAGCGGCGCTTCACCCCGCAGGCCGCCGCGCTGCTGCTCGTTCAACTGAAGCCGCAGCTCTCTGGACGTGGCTTCGATGCGCGAGCGCTCGTCGAGGCGTTGCCACAGCAGCCACGCGCCGAGCACCAGGAGCGGTGTCCCCACGGCGACGCCGACGATGCCCATCACCAGAATGGGCGACATGGCCGAGAACCCGCCGATGAGCACCGTGTCGAGCGCGATGAGCATGCCGCCGAACAGCGAGAACCCGAGGCCGACGCTGATCATCACCACCGGGCCTGCCAACGACACCCGAATGCGCTTGAGCGCCGCGAGGTCGGCCTGGAGCTGCGGCACAGAGGTGCGCTCGAGCGGCGCGTCGTCGAGCAGGCGCGCGCTGCGGCCCTCGCTCACGTCACCGCTGATGCTCAGCAGAACGACCGTGAGCGCCAACATGCTCAGGCCTGCCCCGGCAGCGTGAAGTCGCGCATGCGCACCAGCAACGCACGCAGCTCGTGCTCGAGCGCGCGGTCTTCGGTGAGCGGCGTCAGCTCGAGCGCCTCGGCCCACGCCAACACCTTCGCGGGCACCTTCGCGCCGGAGCGCGCTTTCAGGAACACAGCCTGGCGCGCCGCGAAGACGTGACCTGCGGCGACCTGCTCGGTGAGCTCCAGCACGCGCAGCGCGTCGCGCGCGGCGATGGTGCCGAGGCTCACCTTGTCCTGGTTGTGGCACTCCGTGCTGCGCGAGAAGACCGACGCGGGCATGGTCTGCTTGAGCGCTTCGGCCGTCCACGCCGAGACGCTGATCTGCAGCGCCTTCAAGCCGTGGCTGATGGCGGCCTGCTGGCCGGTCGCGCCGCTCAAGTTCGCGGGCAGACCGTGGCTGAAGCGCGTGTCGACCATCAACGCCAGCTGGCGGTCCATCAGGTCTGCGAGGTTGGCGACGACGTTCTTCAGCGTGTCCATCGCGAGCGCGACGTGGCCGCCGTAGAAATGACCGCCGTGCATCACCGCGCCGGTGCCCGGGTCGATGAGCGGGTTGTCGTTGGCGCTGTTGAGCTCGTTCTCGATGAGCGAGCGCAAGAAGGGCAGGGCGTCTTCGAGCACGCCGATGACGTGCGGCGCACAGCGGATCGAGTAGCGGTCTTGCAGGCGCGACTCAGTCTTCTCTGAGCCCGCGAGCTCTTCACGAATCCACCTCGCGGCGCGCTGCTGGCCCTGGTGCGGCTTGGCCGCGTGCAACGGCTCGTCGAAGTGGTGCGGGTTGCCACCCATGGCTGCTGACGCTGCGGCCGTCAGGCGCGCCGAGAGTCGCGAGAGCGCCGTCGCCCGCTCGATGGCGAGGCACGCGAGCCCCGTCATCACCGCGGTGCCGTTCATGATGGCGAGGCCTTCTTTGGGCTGCAGGCGAATGGGCGTGATGCCGCGCTCTTTGAAGACCTCGGCGGTCGGCCGACGCACCCCGTCGACGAAGACCTCGCGCTCGCCGCAGAGCACGGCGGCCACATACGAAAGAGGCGTCAGATCTCCGCTCGCGCCCACCGAGCCTTCGGACGGAATCACCGGCAGCAGATCGTCGACCAGCAGGCGCTCGAGCTGGCGAAGCAGCGTCACCGTCACGCCCGACATGCCCTGTGACAGTGACTGCAGGCGCGCGGCGAGAATGGCGCGCGTCTCGACGGCGTTGAAGACCGGGCCCAGGCCGACGCCATGGTACGTGTAGAGGTGTCGCGGCAGCTCGGGCACCAGCTCCGGCGGCACCGGCACCGTTACCGAATCGCCATAGCCGGTGGTCACGCCGTAGATGACGCCTTGTTGCGCGAGCGTTCTGGCAACGTGCGCCGCGCCCGCTTCAATGCGGGCCAGAAACGTGGAGTCGTGGGAGAGCCGACCCTGCGCCGCGCGACGTGAAAGCGCAGTGACCTGCTCGATGTTGAGGGGCTGGCCGTCGAAGGTGATGAGCTGCGTCATGAGGCGCCGCTCGTAGCGTGACAGGGCGTCTGGTACAACGGCGCGCGTTTTTCACCCGTTGGGAGGGACCGGTGCTCAGCCTCATTGTCGCGGTGCTCGTCTCGCAGGCCGCGGTTGAAGATGCGGGCACAGTCGAGTCGGAGCCCGTCATCGTGCCTCCGTCGGCGCAGTGTTCAGGCGCTCCCGAATACCCACCTTCAGAGCGCGCGAGCGGCATCGCGGCGCAGGTCGTCGTTCAAGTCACCATCGGCGCCGACGGCGGCATCAGCAACCGCGCCGTGCCTTCTGCCCCGAGCCCGGCCTTCGAAGCGGCGGCGTTGCGCGCGATTGAGCAGTGCACGCTGAGCCCCGCGAAGGTGAACGGGGTGCCTGCGCCGTCGCGCATCGATCTCACCATTGAATTCGTCCCTCCGGTCTTGCCGTGGACCTTGACGGGCGACGTGGTCGGCGAGTCGGGCGAAGCGCTGGCCGACTCGACCATCAGCTACGGCGAGCAATCGGTGCGCACCGACGCGCAGGGAAAATTTGCGCTCACCATCGACACGCTGCCGCCGGGAGATCAGTGGGTGACCGTCGACCACGAAGGCTACGCACTCAAGGGCTTCCCTGAGGTCTTCCGCAGCGGGCAGGTCACGCGCGTTCGTTATGCGCTGGTGAAGTCGCGCGGCTTCGAGACGCGCGTCGAAGGCAGCCGGCTGCTCCCTTCCGTGCCCGACGCCGACAAGTCACCGCAGGTCAGCCGCTTCTCACTCACGCGCGCCGACATCGATCGCACTCCCGGCGCGCTGGAAGACATCTCACGCGTCGTGCAGCAGCTGCCGGGGGTCGCCGCAGATCCCGACCTGCTCGCCAACTTCTTCGTGCGCGGCGGCGGGCCCGACGAGACCATCATCTTCATCGACGGTGTGCCGCTCTCGAACCCGTACCACCTGGGCGGCTTCGCCAGCATCATCAACCCGCTGCTCATCGAATCGGCTGACTTCTTCGCCGGCGCTGCCCCCGCGCGCTACGAGCCCGCGCTCTCCGGCGTGTTGGACATCAAGTACGTCCGCGGTGACGTGAAGAAGGTGAAGATCATCGCCGACGTGTCGATGCTCACCGCCAAGGTGCGCGCCGACGTCCCGCTGGGGCTCGAGGGCCTCTCGGCCGTCGTCAGCTTCCGCCGCAGCTACTTCGAGGCGTACTTCGCGGTGCTCAAGGCCTTCAACCTCTTCGGGCAGAACGTCGTCGCGCCCGACATCACCGAGGCCTTCGTGCGCCTCTCGTACCGGCGCGGCAAGCACCTGACGATGGCCACGTTCACGCACGCGTCCGACGGCTTCAACTTCATCGTGAAGCCCGGTGAAGAAGTGCTCGTGAACTTCGCGGGCAACCTGAAGCTCAACAACAACGCGCAGATCGCCAGCCTTCGTCATGAGATCGATCTCCCCGGTGACAGCGAGTTGAGCTTCACCGCCGCCTACCTGCGCGACGAGAACCTCTTCGACGTGCAGGGCGCCATCGATCTCGCCACCGCAGCGCTGCGTCACGACGTCGTGGGCCGGGCCGACTTGAAGTACGTCTTCTCGAAGCAGAACGCCTTCAACGCCGGCGTGCAGTACGCGTGGCGCAACATCAACTTGACCGGCACCGTCGCCGACAACCGCAGCGTGCCGCCGTGGGCGCGCGAGCCCATCGTCGACAGCCGTCGCCCGGCGTTGAACATCAACCCCTCGCTCACGCGCAACCTGCTCTCGGCCTACGCGGAACACACGTTCCGCCCCGTCGAGGCCTTCGCCGTCGAGGGCGGCGTTCGTGCGCAATACGACGTCAGCAACTCGCTCTTCAGCGGCTCGGCGCGGCTCGCGGGCGCGGTGACGTTGCCGACGCTCACCGTGCTCAAGGTCTCCGGTGGCTACGTGCTGCAGCCGGTGCAGACGCCGCTCGCGCTCGACCCCACGTATGGCAACCCGAAGCTGCAGGCCGAGCGCAGCGCGTCGGTCATCGCCGCCATCGAGCAGCCGCTGCCCTTCGAAGCGCTCCTGCGCATCGAAGGCTGGAGCAAGTGGCTCTCGAACCTCGTGGTGAACCCCGACACCATGGCCGGCGTCTCCGAGCGGGAAGCGGCGGGCATGCCCGTGTACGTCAACGGCGGCACCGGCTTCGCGTACGGCGTCGACGCCATGCTCTTCGGGCGCACGCGGCAGTTTGCGTACAACGTCGGCGTGGGCGCGCTGAGCGCTGAACGCACCAACCCGCTCGCCGCCACGCGCACCACGTACCCGGTGCAATGGGAGCAGCAGTTCACCGCCGCGGCGGGCGTCTCGTGGTCTCCCAACAAGCACTGGCTGGTGCACACGCGCGCCAACTTCCGCACCGGGCGCCCGTACACGCCCATCAACACCTTCAACGCCGACCCCACCGCCACGTACTGGGTGCCCGAGTTCGGCCGCACCTCGGGAGATCGCTACCCGTTCTTCTTCGAGCTCAACCTGCGCGGCGAGTACCGCTTCGAGTGGGGCCCTGTTTCGTGCTCGGTCTACGCAGAGGTGCTCAACGTGACCAACACCATGAACGTCTTCTCGTGGGTCTACGGCGAAGGCGACGTGACGGGCGGCGTGATGCCCAACCGGGGCCGTTTCAACCACTTGCCCATTCGCCCGTTCCTCGGGCTCCGGGGGGAGTACTGACAACCGGTCGAAGTTTGGTATGGGCGCGCCGCACGTGCACGTCGACTTCGACATTCTCCGGTGGGCGGCCTGGGCCCCCGGTCTGACGACTCCAGAGTCGTGGCAAGCGTGGGCTGCGAGCCCCACGATTCCGAGCGGCGCGGAGCTGCCTCCGTTGACCGAGGTGCCGTCGATGCAGCGGCGGCGCATCGAGAAGCTCGGGCGCCTCGTCTTTCAGGTGACGCAGTGGGTTCAGCAGGAAGCGCGCGGCCTGCCGCTGGTCTTCGCCTCGCGCCACGGTGACGCGCCGCGCAGCGTCGAGCTGCTCACCTCGCTCGCGAAGCAAGAGCCGCTCTCGCCGGCCAGCTTCGCGCTCTCGGTGCACAACGCCATCGGCGGGCAGTACTCCATCATTCGGGGCGACACGACGAACGTGTCGGCGGTGGCCAACGGGCTCTTCACGCCCGAAGCCGGGCTCCTCGAGGCCGCCACGCTGGGAACCGAAGCAATTCTGGTGGTCTACGAAGCCAGCCCGCACGCGGTGCACGCTCCGTATTACCCGGAGGCCGCGACCGACTTCGCGTTCGCCTGGCACGTGAAGCGCGGAGGCCCCTGGCGCGTACGTACGGCTGACGTGACGCCGACCGCCGCCACCACGCTGCCGCACCCGCTGGAGCTGTTTCGCTTTTTCCTCAATCGCGGGCTGCACTACCGCGTGGCCGACGGGGTCAGTGGCTACGAGTGGAGTCGCCCGTGAGGATCGAGCCCGTCGTGAACGTCGAACCCGAAGGCAACCGGGTCGAGATCTTCTTTCGCATTCTGGCCACGGGCTTCTGCTTCGTGACCTTCGGCTTCGTGACGTTGACCGTCGGCGTGGTGCTCTTTTCGTTGTTGTTGCTGCGCTACCGCGATCGCGAACGTCGGCGCATGGGCGCGCGCAGCATCGTGCGCTGGTGGTTCGGCAACTTCGTCGAGCTGATGCGGGTGCTGGGCGTGCTGACGTATGAATTTCACGGCGTCGAGAAGCTGCAGCGGCCGGGGCTGCTCATTCTGGGCAACCACCCCTCGCTCATCGACGTGGTGATGATCGGCTCATTGGTGCCGCGCTTCGCCGCCGTCGTGCGCAGCAGCCTCATGAAGAACCCGTTCATGCGCGTGCCCATCGAAGCGGCCGGCTACATCACCAACGATCAAGGCCTCGGGCTCGTACACGGCTGCGGCGCGGCGCTCGAGCTCGGTGACGACGTCGTCATCTTTCCTCAAGGCACGCGCACCCCCGAAGACGGCTCGATTCAGTTCCAACGCGGCGCGGCAAACGTCGCCATCCGCTGCCGCCGCCCGGTCACTCCGGTCGTCATCACATGTCAGCCAAGAGGTCTCGCCCGGTACCAGCGCTGGTACCAGGTGCCCTCGCGGCGAATGCATTTCGTCATCCGCGTTCATGACGATCTTCAGGTAGACCGCTTCCTGGAAGCCGGGGTGCCTGAGGCACTTGCTGTCCGGCGGTTGAATGCGCATCTGGAATCTTTTTTCGAGCAGGAGTCTGGCCGTGCAACCCCTTGAGCAGGAACTGGCGCAGTTCATCATCGACACCTTGAACCTCGAAGACGTGAAGGTGGGTGACATCGACCCGTCGGCGCCGCTCTTCGTGAAGGGTCTGGGTCTCGACTCCATCGACGCGCTGGAGCTGGGTGTTGGTTTGCAGAAGAAGTACGGAATCAAGCTGTCGTCGGACGCGACCGAAACGCGGAAGCACTTCGCGTCGGTGCAGGCACTGGCGGCTTTGGTGAACGATCACCGTTCGGGGGCACCGGTATGACGAAAGATCAGATTTACGCCAAGTGCGTGGAGATCCTCCACGACACGTTCGCGATTGAAAAAGAGCGCATCAAGCCTGAGGCGCGCCTGTACGACGAGCTCGACATCGACAGCATCGACGCGGTCGATCTCATCGTTCAGATGAAGCCGTTGGTCGGCAAGCGCATGACGCCCGAGGCGTTCAAGAAGGTGCGCACGGTGCAAGACGTCGTCGACGCGCTGCACTCGCTCATGCACGCCGAAGACGCTTCGCCTCCGCCTCCGGCGGCGTGACGTAGGGCGTCGCCGTGTTGCGAAACCTCGTCTTCGCGGCGCTGACGCTCTCGTACCCGCTCGCCATCTGGTTGCTCGGCGATCGCGTCGAGCCCCGGTGGCTCGCGCTCTCGCTGGTGCTCCTGGGCGCCCTTCGTCTCGCCGCGGCCAAACAGCGCGGCTGGGTGCTGCTCGCGCTCGCGGCCTTCGCGCTCGCGGCCATCACCGGCTTCTTCAACGTGGGCTGGCCGCTGCGTTGGTACCCGGTCTTCGTCAACGGCGCGATGCTGGTGCTCTTCGGCGTCACGCTGCGCGGTGGTCAGTCGATGGTCGAGCGGCTCGCGCGCCTCAAAGAACCTGCGCTGCCACCGCACGCGGTGGAGTACACGCGGAAGGTCACGATGGCCTGGTGCGTCTTCTTCATCATCAACGGCTCCATCGCCGCGGCGACGTCGCTGTGGGCAAGCGATCGCGTGTGGGCGCTCTACAACGGCGGCATCGCCTACGGGTTGATGGGCGTCATGGGCGGCACCGAGTACCTCATTCGTCGCCGTGTTCGCCGTCAGCACGAGGAGGCGACGTCGTGACGCCGGTACTGGGCCTCGTTTCTTCCAACCAGCTGGCATTTTCGATGCCCAGAAGCGCGTGCTCATGAACCGTCTCGCGCTCTACACCGACGATCGCCTCGCCTTCGCCGCCACGCTCTTCGACGCGTGGTCACGGGGTCACCAGGTCGTGCTGCCCGGTGACGACCTGCCTGCCACGAAGGCCGCGCTCTCGCCGCACCTCGACGACTGGCTCACGCCCACGCGCGTCGCCTTGCCGTCGCTCGCGCGCATCGAACGTTCGCTCGACGGCCTGGTGGTCTTCACGTCGGGCTCCACGGGCGCGCCGCTCGCCATTCGCAAGACGCTGCGCCAGCTCTTCGACGAAGTGGCCACGCTGGAGGCGACCTTCGGCGCGCAGCTCCCGGCCGACGCCACGTTCATCTCGACGGTCTCGCACCAGCACATCTACGGCCTGCTCTTCACCGTGCTCTGGCCGGTGCTCACGGGGCGCACCCTCGCGCCGCGCCGCCTCGAATACCCCGAGGAGCTCGAGCGCGACCTCGCCGCGGGGCCGTCGCTGCTCATCTCGAGCCCGGCGCACCTCAAGCGCCTGCCTGCGGGCCGCGCGTGGCGCATGAAGTGCCTCGCGGTCTTCTCGTCAGGCGGGCCGCTCTCGCCCGACGCGTCGCAGCTCGCGCACGAAGTCACCGGCCATACGCCCGTCGAGGTCTACGGCAGCTCCGAGACCGGTGGCATCGCGTGGCGGCAGGGCAGCACCGCTGCGTGGAAGGCGCTGCGCGGCGTCGACGTGCGTGCGTCGGCCGAAGGCACGCTCGAGGTGAAGAGCCCGCACCTGCCTGACGCCGAGTGGTTCACCACCGCAGATCGCGTCGAGCTGCGCGGTGACAGCTTCACGCTCAAGGGTCGCGCCGATCGCCTCGCGAAGATCGAAGAGAAGCGCGTGTCACTCGAGCTCATCGAGCGCACCTGCCTCGCCACCGGGCTGCTCGCCGAAGCGCGCGTGGTGATCGTTCCCGGCGCGCGCGTGACGCTGGGCCTCGTCGGCGTGACGTCGCCTTCAGGCCGCGCCTTGTCGCGCAAAGCGTTGATCGATCGCCTGAAGCAGGCGCTGCAAGACGTGGTGGAGCCCGTGGCCCGCCCGCGACGATTCCGATTCCCTGACACCTTGCCGATGAACGAGCAGGGCAAGACTCCGGAGGCACTGTTGACGAAGCTCTTCTCGGCCGAACGGCCCGAGGTGACGTGGGCCGAACGCACGGCGCAGCACGCGTTGCTCACCATGAACATCTCTCCCGAGCTCCGCCCGCTCGAGGGGCACTTTCCGAAGCTGCCGGTGGTGCCGGGCGTCGCGCAGGTCGACTGGGCCATCGCCTTCGCGAAAGAGGCCTTCCCCGTCACCGGCCGCTTCGTGCGCATGGAGGCGCTCAAGTTTCAGTCGCTGATGCAGCCGGGCCATGACGTGCAGCTGACGCTCGACTGGAACGCGGAGCGCACCACGTTGACCTTCAAGTACGTGACGGGCGAGCGCGTGTATTCGAGCGGCCGCGTGGTGTGGGCTGCATGAAGGCCGTCGTCATCATCCCCGTGTACAACCACGAGCACGCCATCACTGCGGTGGTCGACCAGGTGCGCACGTTCGACATGCCGGTGTTGCTCGTCGACGACGGCTGCAAGCCGTCATGTGCCGCGGTGCTCGACGACCTGGCGAAGCGTGAAGGCGTCTCGTTGTTCCGCCGCGCGCAGAACGGCGGCAAGGGCGCAGCGGTGATGTCGGGCCTCGAAGAAGCGCGCCGCCTCGGCTTCACGCACGGCGTGCAGATCGACGCCGACGGCCAGCACGCGCTCAAAGACCTGCCGCGCTTCCTCGAGCAGGCCAACGCGAACCCCGACGCGCTGGTGACCGGCGTGCCGCAGTACGACGCGTCGGTCCCCAAGGGCCGGCTGTACGCGCGCTACCTCACGCACATCTGGGTGTGGATCAACACGCTGTCCTTCGCCATCAGAGACTCGATGTGCGGCTTCCGCGTGTACCCGCTGGAGCGCACGCTCGCGGCCATCGTGCCCGGCATCGGCAAGCGCATGGACTTCGACCCCGAGATCGCCGTGCGGCTCGTGTGGCGCGGCACGAAGGTCATCAATCTCCCCACGCCGGTGACGTACCCGACCGACGGCGTCAGCCACTTCGACGCGCTGTGGGACAACGTTCGAATCTCCGGCATGCACACGCGGCTCTTCTTCGGAATGCTGGTGCGCTTGCCGATGCTGCTCTGGCGAAAGGTCGCGAGATGAGTCGCTGGTTTCACGAAGTCGAAATTCTCACGCCGTTCTTCGACTGCGATCCGATGCAGGTCGTCTGGCACGGGCACTACCTGAAGTACTTCGAGATCTCCCGACAGGCGATGCTCGACAAGCTCGGCTACGGCTACTTCGCGATGCTCAAGAGCGGGTACATCTGGCCCATCGTCGACGTGCGGCTCAAGTACGTGCGGCCCGCGATGCTGCAGCAGAAGCTCATCGTTCGCTCGGAGATCGTCGAATACGAGAACCGCTTGAAGGTCGAGTACCTCATCACGTCGAACGGCGAGAAGCTCACCAAGGGGTACACCGTGCAGGTCGCCGTCAACGACAAGACCAAAGAGCTCGAATACGTGACGCCCAAAGCGCTGTGGAAAGCGCTCGGTGTCGAATGAACACCGCGCTGCTGTTGCTCGCGCTCGCCGCCGAGCCGACGCTCGCTGAGCAGGTCAAAGCGAAGCTCGCCGACAAGGCCGTCATCACCGGCACGTTCGACCAGAGCAAGCAGGTCAAAGGCTTCAAGCGACCGCTCAAGTCGTCAGGCACGTACGAAGTGAAGCGCGGCGTCGGCGTGACGTGGAAGACGCTCGCGCCGTTCGCCTCCGAGCTCACGGTGTCGGCCGATCAGATCCGCTCCACGCAAGACGGCGCCGAGGTCTTCGCGCTCGACGCCAAGACTGAGCCCACGGTGCGCGTCATCACCCAGCTGCTCTTCTCGCTGCTCGCCGGTGACCTGAACGCGCTGAGCTCCCACTTCGAGGCGACGGGCTCCGTCACCGGTAAAGACTGGCTCATCGAGCTCAAGCCGAAGCCGGGCCCGCTCGAGAAGATCTTCCTGCGCATCTCGCTCAAGGGCGACAGCGCGGTGCGCTCGGTGCACATGCAGGAGCAGAGCGGCGACGCCACGCTCATCTCGCTGACGCCGAACTGAGGCTCCATGAACCCGCGCCTCACCTTCGCCTGGACGCTGATCTTCGCGGCGCTCGTCGCTCATCAGATCTACCTCTGGAGTGGGGGCCTGCAGGTCGAGAGCGATCTCCTCGAGCTGCTCCCGCGCAGTGAACGTGACGAGCTGGCCGAGAGCGCGCTGCGCAACCTCGCGGCTTCGGCCTCGAAGCAGGTGGTGGTGCTCGTCACCGGCGACGACGCGCCGGCCGAAGCGAAGAAGTTCGAAGCGGCGCTCAAGACCGAGCAGCTCAAGCCCATCCCGCTGCCTGACTCGGCGGGCCTGCAGTTGCTCGACGCGCTCCTGCCGTACCGCGATCGCCTGCTGACGAAGGCGCAGCGCGAGCGCCTCGCCACAGAGACGCCCGACGCGCAGGCCACGCTCGCCATGCAGCTGCTGCAACAGCCCATGTCGCAGCGCCTCGGAGACTTCCGCGACGACCCGCTGCAGCTCTTCCCCGAGTTCCTCCGCGAGCGCGCGCAGACGACGAAGGTGCGCCCGGTGAATGGCCAGCTCATGGCGGGCGACTCGGTGCTGCTGCGCTACGAGGTGCAGGGCTCGGCCATGGCGCTCGACGGAGAGCCGCGCCTCAAGACCGCGCTCGACGCCGCGAAGGCCGCGCTCTCACCGAAGACTGAGGTCAGCGTGGGCGGCGTGCCGCTCTTCGCCGAAGCGGCGTCGGTGCAAGCCAACGCCGAGGTCAGCACCGTGGGCTTCGGCTCGCTGGCCGCCATCATCCTCATCATGTGGCTGGCGTTCCGTTCTCCGCGCCCGTTGATCCTCGTGGTGCTCTCGGTGGTCAGCGGCGTCGCCGCGGGGCTCTCGGTGTGCGTCCTCGTGTTCGGCAAGGTGCACCTGATGACGCTGGTGTTCGGCGCGTCGCTCGTGGGCGTCGCCGAAGACTACGGCATTCACTACTTCGCCTCGCGGCAGGCCCAACCCAGACGCGAGCGCCACGAGCTGCTGCAGCACCTCACGCCGGGTCTGCTGCTCGCGATGCTCACCAGCGTCGCCGGCTACGTGATGCTGGCCATCACGCCGATGCCGGGCCTGCGGCAGGTCGCGCTGTTCTCGGCCACCGGGCTCGCGGCGGCCTTCGCCACGGTGCTGGCGTGGTTCCCGTTCCTCGACTCGGGTGAAGTGAAGCAGACGCGCTTCGCGACGCTGTGGGCGGGCACGCGCGCGAAGTGGCCGACGCTCACGGGCCTCAAGCTCGTCGTCACGTTGCTCGTCGTCGGCGCGGTCGCGACGTTCGGCCTGCTCAAGCTCGAGCCGCAAGACGACGTGCGTGGCCTGCAGTCGAGCCCGCCGGAGCTGCTGAACGCGCAGCGCACCATCGCCGAGCGCATCGGCCTGCCGAGCCCCGCGCAGTTCTTCCTCGTGCGCGGCGACAACGAAGGTGAGCGCCTCGCGCGCGAAGAGGCGCTGCGCGCCAGGCTCGACGCCTTCGTGAGCGAGAAGAAGCTCGTGGGCTACGACGCGGTCAGCCAGTGGGTGCCGTCACCTGCGAAGCAGCTCGAGAACCGCGCGGTGACGCTGGGCGTGCGCGCCGCGGTCCTCGAGAAGCTCAAAGACGAGCTCGACGAAGACGTGCCGGCGCCGCTCGAGTCGAAGGTGCTGCAGGTCGACACGCTGCTCAAGACGTCCATCGGCGCGGCGCTCAAGCCGCTGTGGTTGGCCGACGCGAACGTGGTGATGCTGCACGCGCCGTCACGCGAGGCGCTCAGCGAGTTCGCGACGCTCGAAGCGCTGCCGGGCGTGCGCTTCGTCGACAGAACCGGCGACATCTCGTCGCTGATGAAGCGCTGGCGCGTGGGCATGACGGAGCTGCTGGTGGCGGGCTACGTGATCATCTTCGCGGCGCTGTGGTGGCGCTTCCGTTCGCGGGCGTGGCGCGCGCTGCTACCGACGTTCATCGCCTCGGCCATCGCGCTGGCGGTGGTGGGTTTTCTGGGCGAGCCGTTCTCGTTGTTCCACGTGCTGGCGCTCTGGCTGCTGCTGGCGATGGGCGTCGACTACGGCATCTTCCTGCTCGAGCACTCTGAAGAGCAGGGTGAGGCGTGGCTCGCGGTGGGCCTGGGCGCGGTCTCGACGTTGTTGTCATTCGGCCTGCTGGCCGTCTCGTCGACGCAGGCGATCCACGCGTTCGGCGTCACGCTGGGCGTGGGCATCACCCTGGTGTGGTTGATGAGCCCGCTCTTCGTGCCGCTGCCCGAAAAGAAGTGATGACCCTGGGCAGCGTCTACTGGCTCACCGGCGACCTGCACCCGCACGTCGTCGTCTCGCTGACGCCGCTCACGCTCGCGCGCATCACCACCAACTTGAAGCGCGCGAAAGACCCGGGCTGTCTGCTGCTGGCGCCCGGCGAAGCGAACCTGCCGAAGCACAGCGTGGTGCTCGCGTTCTCGCTCATCACCGCGGAGCCGGGAGCGCTCCGCGCGTACGTGGGCACACTGAGCGCCGCCCGCGTGGAGGAGCTCCTCGCCGCGCGACGCTTCGTCTCGCGCTACCGGGGCTGAGCCGGCTGGCCAACGTTGCGCGCGCCTGCCGCTGCCTCGTCGAGAATTCGCATGGCGCCGCGCGCACCCGAAGTAGCGTGCCCCGCCGTCAACTCACCCCAGGGGGAAGCACATGGCTGCGAAGAAGAAGAAGGCTCCTGTTGCGAAGGCGAAGACGGCTGCGAAGAAGGCGGCGCCTGCGCGCAAGCCCATCGAGTCTGCGGCGGTGAAGCTGCTCCCGAAGCTGCCGCCCATCAGCGGCAAGCTGCGCATGGCCTTCCGCGCCGCGTTCACCGACGACCAATGCGAGCGCTGGGGCGAGCTCACCAAGGCGCAGAACGTCATCGACGAAGCGCGCAAGTGGGTCATCACCATGGAGCGCGCCCTCAAGGACGACTCCGACGTCGCCTACTCACGCCGCCGCCTCACGTACCTGTGTGAGCTCGTGGTGCTCCTCGAAGACGAGGTCGCGAAGACGCGCGACGCCGAGATGGCGGAGTTCCGCAACAGCCGCAGCGCGTCGCTCGCGGTCGCCGCCGGCGTGCGCAGGGATCTCGCGCGTCGAATCCGCGCGGTGGTCGGCGCGCAGCAGACCTACCTCAAGGAACTCGCCGACATCGCGCCGACCAACGATCTGTCTGCGCCTGAAATGCAGCACTCGCTGACCGCCACCATCGCGCTGGCCACGCGCGTGCGTCGTGACGATCTCCTCGAGACGTTGGCCGACGACATCGGGCTGAACGAAGCGCGGCTCAACTCGGCGTACTCCGCGCTCGAGTCGCTCGCCGGCTCGACGGACCTCGCCGCCACCGCCGCTGCTTTCGAAGGCGACGCCCCGTCGGTGAACTTGATCGAAGGCCGCGTGCTCCGGGAGATGCGCCTCGCGCAGCGGCTGTTCCTCGAAGCACGTGAGGTGCGCTCCAACGTTCCGCAGCTCATCGCGGCGCCTTCGCTCAAGAGCATCTTCGCCAAGCACGACGTCGAAGACCCCGCGCCGACGCCCCCGTCGCCGTAGGCCGCCTCCTCTGCGCCTCTCCCCGCGGGGGAGAGGCTCTCACCCGGCTTCGTCGAGCCCCCCCCGCGCTCCGAAGCCGTCTCGCCCGGGACCTTTGGGCACTTGCCCACCTCCTAACGGCTCTTGCCCACCTCCTCAAAGCAGGCCCCTCTCCCCAGCCCTCTCCTCGCAAGCAGCGAGCGGCGAATGGTTTAGTGGATACTTGACTATTTCGCCGCCGACGCCCTATTACTCAAGGCAATGCTTAAGCATTCCGACATCGAGAAGGTCTTCGGGGCGCTCAGCGACGCCACCCGGCGCGCGATGGTGGAGTCGCTCAGCCGCGGCCCTGCGTCGGTCAGCGAGCTCGCCGAGCCGTTGGACATCACGCTCGCCGCGGTGCTGCAGCACCTGCAGGTGCTCGAGAGCTGCGGGCTGGTGAAGACCGAGAAGGTCGGCCGCGTGCGCGCGTGTCGCCTCGAGCTCGGCGGCTTGCGCGTCGCCGAGCAGTGGCTCTCGGAGCGCCGCCGCAGCGTGGAGCGGAAGCTGGACCGCCTCGAGGCGCTGCTCGACGAAGAGCTCGCAGCACCCACCCCGAAGAAGAGGAAGAAGCCATGACCGTCGTGCACACCACCTTCACCATCGAGCGCACGTTCCCGAAGCACTCCGTCGACCGCGTCTTCAACGCATTCAAAGACCCGGTGAAGCGCCGCCGTTGGTTCGTCGAAGACACCGGCTTCGTCATTCACGACTACGCGCTCGACTTTCGCGTGGGCGCGCATGAGGGCGGCTCGTTCACGTACGGCGACGGGCCGAAGGTGACCAACGACACGTACTACCTCGACATCGTCGACGACGAGCGCATGGTCTTCGCGTTCGCCATGACGGTGGGCGGCAAGCCGTTGTCGTCGTCGTTGACCACCATTGAGCTCGTCGCCGTCGGCGCGGGCACGAAGCTCACGTACACCGAGCAGGGCGCCTTCATCGACGCGACGCCCGAGGCGCTCAAGGGCCGCGAAGAGGGCACGCGCGGGCTCCTCGAGAGACTCTCGGAGGAGCTCTCGCGCTGACAGATTTCCGAGGGCGGCGTGTGCGTAACTCCCTGAAGTGACGATGACCGGGGCGCTGGCCTGATTGCTGCTCAAGGGCAGCGACATGTTCAACAGACTCGCAGCGATCTCTGTCGTCGTGATGTTGGCTGGCTGCGGCGTACCCGAAGAAAGGGAGCGCAACCGGCAGCCCGTGACGTCCTGCGCCGGGCTCGATCGCTTCGCGTGCGGCGCGCGCGCCGACTGTGTCGGTGAAGAGCTGGCGTGCATCGCGTTGTGCGTCGACGACGGGCGCGGCGGGTGTGCTTCGCCGTGCGCTGAGACCTTCCGCTGTAGCGCGCGACCCGCGTGTGAGGCGTTGGGCGCGGCGGCGTGCCAGGCCGACCCGCGCTGTGAGGTCGTCTCGTCGGTGTACGACACCGCGTGCCGTGACGATGGCCGCGGTGGTTGCCTGCCGCGTCAGACGCCGGCGCCGGCGTGCCGCACGCGGCCGGGCGCCCCGTCGTGTGAGGCGCTGAGCGAGCAGGCGTGCGCCGCCGACGCGCGGTGTGAAGTCATCAGCTCCGCGTGCACGCTCGAGTGCCGCGATGACGGCCACGGTGGCTGCTTGCCGTGCGTCGCGCCGCCGGCGCTGTGCCGCACGCGCGCGCCGACGGCGAGCTGCTACGGCCTGTCGAGCGCCTCGTGCGTCGCGCGCGGTGACTGCGAGCTGGTGAGCCCGGTCTGCGCGTGCACCGCGAATGGCCCGTGTGACTGCGCGGCGCTCGCGCCGACGTGCCAGCCGCGGGAAGTGCCCTCGAGCTGCTACGGCTTGTCGCCCGACGCGTGCGACGCGCGTGCTGACTGCCACTTCGCGGCGCCGCGCTGTGACTGCTCGGCGACCGACGCGCTGTGTGATTGCCCTGCGTTCGAGCCGTCGTGCTTGCCGGTGGGGCCGTGTGCGGGGCTCGACGCGGCGACGTGTATGTCGAACCCGCGGTGCGAGGTGGCGCCGTCGGTGTGCACCGCCGAGTGCCGCGACGATGGTCACGGTGGTTGCCTGCCGTGCGACGTCGGGCCGACCGAGTGTGTCGAGCGCACGCCTCCGACGTCGAGCTGCTACGGCCTGTCGCCCGACGCGTGCGACGCGCGCGCTGACTGTGAGTTCTTCGCGGCGCCGTGCACGTGCTCTCCGAACGGAGCGTGTGACTGCGCGGCGGTCGAGCCGTCGTGTCAGCCGCGCGGCGTGCCCTCGAGCTGCTACGGCCTGTCACCCGACGCGTGCGACGCGCGCAGTGACTGCGAGCGCGCTGCGGAGCCGTGCGCGTGCCCGTTCGGCGCGACGTGTGACTGTTCGACCGAGGCTCCGTCGTGCCAGCCGCGCCACGCAGAGCCGCCGGTGCTGTGCTTCGGCCTCGACGAGCTGACGTGCAGCAGCGACCCGCGCTGCGAGCTGGTCGACATGGCGTGCCCTGCGGTGTGCATCGACGACGGCCACGGTGGTTGTCTGCCGTGCCCCACGCGCGCCCTGTGTCAGCCGCGCCCCTCGCCGTCGCCGTGCAGCGCGTTGGACCTCGCGGCCTGCACGACGGACTCGCGGTGTGAAATCGGCTCGCTCGTGTGCACCACGGAGTGCCGTGATGACGGCCAGGGCGGCTGCCTGCCGTGCCCCGACATCGCGGTGTGCCAGGCGCGCCACGAAGCGCCGGTCATCGGGTGCGGCGGGAGCGGTGGCCAGCCTCCGTCGCCGTGACGTCAGATGAGGGGGCTCGGCGTGCCTGGTGAGAGCAACCACAGCTGGTGCGACGCGCGCGTGACGGCGACGTGCAGGCGACGGCGGCCTTCGTCGGTGCCCGGCCAGTGCACGGCGCTCGCGTCGGGGATGACCACGTAGTCCCACTCGAGGCCCTTCACCGAATCGACGTCGGTGACATCGACGCCCGGGAGGAAGGTGAACTCGCCGCGCTCGACGAGGCGGGTGTCGTGCAGCCCGGAGATGAGCGGGAAGAAGCGCCGCGCGGTCTCGAGGTTCGACGTGATGACTGCGACCGACGCGTGGGGTTCCGCGTCGAGCAGCTCTTTGAGCGCGCCCGCGAGGAAGAGGTGTGCCGGCGCTTCACCCGGGAACTGGAAGCGGCCCACCGGCACGCCGTCGCGCGAGGCCTTCGCCGGAGCGGCCGGCGCGAGCGGGCCGAGCACCTGCCGCGCGAGCTCGGCGATGGGCAGCGGGCAGCGGTAGCTGGTGGTGAGGCGCACCGTCGCGGCGCCTCGTGCTCCGGCGACCTCGAGCGAGCGCTGCCAGCCCGCGAACGAGGTGTGCGTCTGCTGCGCTTCGTCTCCGGCGAGCGTGAGACCTTTGAATTCGCGCGTGGTGGCGCGCAGCGTCTCGAAGTCGAAGAGCGAGAAGTCTTCGGCTTCGTCGAGCACCACGTGCGAGGCCTGCGGCAGCGCGAGGGCGCGCCGCCACGAGAGCATCGAGAGAAGGATCGGGAGATCTTCGACGTCGATGGAGCCCGCGAGCTCGTCGGGCGTGCCGGAGCTCAAGTCGCGGCCGTCGATGGCGGTGCGCATGGAGACGTCGGTGATGTCGCGCGCGCTGAAGGGCGTCAGCAGCTGCATCGACGTGTGCTCGATGCACTCGGCGATGGCGGTGCTGGGCAGCGTGCCTCCCGACGCGTCGACGACGCGCTTGAGGAATACGGAGTCAGACATGTGCACCGCGAGCTGACGCCACAGCGCTTTGACTTCAGTCTTCGTCGAGCTCTCGCGCGAGATCACCTCGCGCAGCGCGTCGTAGAGCGCGGGGTGGCGCTTGAGCGAGGTGACGAGGGCGGGCGGCTCGAAGTTCACGCGCGGCAGCTGGCCGAACGCGCGACGCGCGAGGCGCATGAGGAAATCGTCGAGCGTGTGCACCACCTCGGGCCCGACGTCGTCGTCGGAGTCAGGTGAAGGGAGCAGCGGCGCGAGCAGGCGTTGGGCGAGGCGCGCGAGGCCGGGCTCGGGCACGACGACGCGGGCCCGCGTGAGGGGAATGCGCGTGGGCTCGGCGGCGGTGAGGCGCGCGAGGCGGTGCAGCGCGACCGTCGTCTTGCCGGAGCCCGCGCTGCCCAGCACCAGCAGCGGCTCGTCGGGCGGTGACGAGATGGCGGTGAATTGTTCGGCGTCGAGCAGCGCGGTGACGTCGACGCGCGTGCCTTTGGCCTGCGCTCCGACAGACGTGCCGAGGTGGCCGTCGCGCGCGGCGGTGCCGGCGCCTCCGCTGGCGAGCGCCGAGAGCCCGCGGGACTTCCATTCGCCGTCGACGTCGCGGAACAACGAGACTTCGTCGCCCAGCAGCTGCATCAACTTGCCCTGGTGCACGACGACGACTCGGCGCAGCAGCACCGTGCCGGTGGCCAGCCGCCCGGGGAACTGCTCTTCGAAGTGGTCGCCTTCGCGGTACCGGTAGAAGAGCTGCGCGACGGGGGCCACGCGCCAGTCGACGACGCGGAGGTTCTGCCGCGTGTCGATGTACGTGCCGTGACCCAGGAAGTAGTCGCGCACCTCGCCGCTCTCTTCGAGGCGGAGGTGCGCGAGGTACGGAGAGCGCGCGTCGGGCAAGACTGACTGTGTGCGAGCGGCGAGCTGTTGTCGCAGCGCGAGCTCGTGCAGCAGGTTCGCGGCGTCGTCTTCGTCTTCTGCGGCGGCCTCTTCACGGAGCTCACGCAGCTCGTCGTTGCTGACGGAGACGCGCGGGGCCTGGTGCGCGGCGCGCGCGAGGGTGATGGCTTCCTGCACTTTGGTGAGGAGCGCTTCTTCTTCGGCGAGGGCGGCGGCTTCGCGATCGCTGAGCATTCGGCGAGGAGTGCCATCGCAGCTGTGCTCGCGTCAACCCGTTGGTTTTTTGGGCTCGTTGACTATGGTGTTCGAACTCCCGTGATGCGTCTCGTCGTCGTTCCAGACTCGGACCGCGTGGAGCAGTGGCTGCTCGACGCGTCTCGCCGTTCAGATTTCGTCGACCTGCGCGGCGTGTGCACGTTTTCGCAGTTGGTCGAGCGCTGTGAGCCCGCGTTGTTTTCCCGGCGCGTGCCCGCAGACCCGTTGTTGGTGCGCTTCACGTTCGGGCAGTTGGCGCGCACGCATGCAGGGGCGTTCGGCGCGTTGGCGATTGCGCCGGAGTTCGCAGCGCAGGTGCAGGAGCTGGTCAGCGAGCTGCGCGCGAACGCGGCCGAGCCGTGGCACCTGCTGCAGGCCGCCGCGAAGTTGGAAGGCGCGACGGCCGCGCGCGCGAAGACGCTGGCCGAGCTGTGGCGGGTAGTCGACGCGGCGCTCGAAGCGAAGGGCGTGGTCGACCGAGGCGAGTGGCCTCGGCTCGCGGCGAAGCGGTTGGAGGAGCAGGGGTTGCCCGCCGGGCTGCGCGCGTACTCGGTGATCGAGGTCAGAGATCTGCACGACGTTTCCCCCGCGCGGCTGCAGTTTCTTCAGCAGCTGGGTGCGGCGTGTGGGCGCAGCGGCGTGACGTTTCGCTGGAGCTGGCCCGCCGCCGGTGAGTCGCACGTCGACGCCTTCATCATCGAGGCCGTGCGCCAGGCCGAGGCGACGTGGGCGCAGCTCGACCTGCAGCTCGAGCGCGAGGTGACGGAGGCGCCGCTGGCGTGGGTGGGGCGCGAGCTGTTCGCCGATGAACCGGTCAAGCGCGCGGCTCCGGAGCTGACGGCCTTCGTCGCTCCGACGGCGCGTGATGAAGCGCGGGAGATCGCGCGGCGCGTGCGGCGCTCGGTGTCACACGGGGTTCCCGCCGAGTCGATCGCCGTCGTGTTTCGGGACCTCGCTGACGACACGGAGCTGTTGGTCGAAGCGTTGGCGGAGCTCGGTGTGCCTGCGCGGGCGCGACTCGGTGTGCCGCTGGCGCAGAGCGTGGTGGGGCGCTTGGCGTTGTCGGTGCTCGAGCTGGCTGACGACGACTTTCCCGCCGACGCGGTGGCGTCGTTGCTCGAGAGCCGCGTGGTGACGGTGCGCCATGAAGAGGCCGCTGAACCGCGCCGCGCGTTTCGTGAAGCGGGCCTTCGTGACGACGCGCTGGGCGGGGTCGGCGGGCGTGGTGCGTTTGCTGCGCGGCTCGCGTCGTTGGCGACCCGAAGTGGTGAAGCGGCGCGCAGCGTCGAGCTGTTGAGTGAGGCCGTCGAGCGCGTGTTGTCGCTGGGTCGTGAGCTGCAGGCTGAAGCACCGGCGAGTGAGCTGCTCGACGCCTGGTGGGACGCCTTGTCGAAGCTGGGGCTGCTCGACGGCGCGCGGGCTGGAGACGTCGCGCACAGCGAAGGGTTGCTGGGGCATGAGCTGGCGCGCGCGCAGGCCAGAGATCAAGCGGCAGCCGACGCGCTCGCCGGGTTGTTGATGAGCCTGAAGTCGGCGCTGCGCTCGAGCGCGCTCGGCCAGCAGCGGCTGACGCGACGAGCCTTCGCGCGCTGGGTGCGGTTGGCGGCGGCGGAGGTGAACCTCATCGCGCGTGGGCCGCGTGGTGGTGCGGTGTGGTTGCTCGACGCGCGTGAGTTGGCAGGGCGGCGGTTCGCGCAGGTCTTCGTCGGCGGGCTGCTCGACGGGCGGTTCCCGGGGCGGCCTTCGCCGTTGTCGTTGCTGAGTGAAGACGAGCGTGGCGCGCTCAACCGCGAGCTGGGGCGCACGTTGTTCCGCACGTCAGTGGGCGAGGGTGATGTGCGGTTGCCGGCGCGCCTGGCGGAAGACCGACTGCTGTTTCACTTCGCGTTGTCGGCGGGCGCGGCGGTGACGGTGAGCCGCGCGAAGTTCGACGACAAGGGCCGCGAGACGTTGGCGTCTCCGTTTCTCGATGCGCTCGCGCGCTGTGTAGACGGCTTCGAAGAAGTGCCGGTGCGTCGCGCCGCGGTTGCTCAGTTCGACGAGCTTCAGAGCGAAGCCGAGCTGCGGGTGCGCGCCGCGTTGGAGTCGTTGAGCCCGGCGGTGACGCGGCAGACGGTGCCCGACGGGCGCGGCGCGGCGCTCGCTGAGGCGTTGTGGACGGAGCCGTGGTTTCAGGCCGCGCGTGCGCACGGAGCGGCGGAGGTCGAGCGGCTCCGCTTTTTCAGTGACGAGTCGCAGCAAGCAGGCCCGTTCTCGGGGCAGCTCGTCGACGATGCGTTGGCGATGCTTCAGGGCCGGCTCGCGTACGACGCGGCGCACCCGTTGTCGGCGCATGAGCTGCAGCAGTGGGCGCAGTGTGCGTTTCGTGGGCTCTCGTTGACGGTGCTGGGCCTCGAGGCGACGGAGCGCACCGGTGAAGACGTCGACCCCCGCGCGCGCGGGACGTTCTGGCATGAGGCGCTCGCGCAGGTGGTGCCGGTGCTGCGCGACGCGGGGTTGTTGAAGCGCAGCGCTGCGGAGGTGAAGCCGCACGTCGAGCGCGCCGTGAAGGTCGCAGCCGAGAAGGTGGCGCGGCGGGTCGCGGTGGGGCACCCGGCGTTGTGGTCGCTGGCGCAAGACTGGGCGGTGCGCGTCATCACGCGGGTGGTGTCGAGCGAGCACGCGCAGCCCTTCGGCATCGCCGCGCCGACGTTGCTGGAGGTCGACTTCGGCACGGCGCGCGCTCCGGAGTCGATGCGTGAGGTGAAGATTGAAGGTCGCTTCTCGGACGAGCGCGACGTCTTCCTCCGCGGGCGGATGGACCGTGTCGACACCACGGCGGGGAGCACCGGCGTGCTCGACTACAAGTCGAGCGTCAGCAAGACCATCGCGCGCGACTTCATGACGAGCGAGTTTCAGATGGCGTTCTACCTGCTCGCCGCGCAGGCGCTCGACCCGAAGGCGGCGTTGACGGGCGCGTGGCTCGGGCTGGGTCGCAATGAGCTCAAGCCGCTCGCGGGCTTCAAAGACGCGCCTGATGTGGGGGCGCTGTTGGCGATGGACGAGCTGACGCGGCAGCGCCTCGCGAGCGAAGGGCGGCCGAACCTCGCGAACGCGGTGCACGGCGTGCTGAGTTCGCTTCGTCGCGGCGACTTCGGGCCGAGATCGAAGCCCGATTGTGGTGAGTGCGAGCTCAAACCTGTCTGCCGGATTTCGCAGCGCAAGCTGTTGGACGACGTGCCGTGAAGAAGCGCCCTGTTCCTCAGAACCAGATGGACCTGTTCTCGGCTGCGCCGGTCGTCGAGGTCGTGGCGCCTGTGCTCGTGGCTGGCGAGCTGCGCGTCGACGAAGCGGTGCGGCTCGAGAAGACCGTCGCGATTCTGGCCGGCGCCGGCGCGGGCAAGACGTACAGCCTGGTGACCATGTGCCTGCACCTGCTGTCGGGCGCGAGAACGGCGGGCGCCATCGACTGCAGGCAGTTGGGGTTGCTGACGTTCACCGAGAAGGCCGCCGACGAGATGCGAGCCCGACTGCGCGCGCGCCTCGATGCGTTGGCTGAAGGGCGCGCAGAAGAGAAAGAGCTGCGTGCGTCGTTCGCGTTGTTGGGCGGTGCGCTGCCGGCTCCTGCCAAGTGGCGGGCGATCCGCGACGAGCTGGGCACCGCCACCATCGGCACGTTTCATTCGTTGTGCGTGCAGTTGCTGCGACACGCGCCGCCGGGGGCGTCGGTGTCTCCGAACTTCGAGTTGCTCGATGAACGTGAGGCGGTGGGGCTGCTCCGCGACATCGTCGAGCGTGCGGTGCTGGCGCGCGTCGAGCGCGGTGGGAGCTTTCGTGAACTCGTCGCCGACATCGGCTTCGAGCGGCTCGTGGCGGGGGTGCTTCCGGTCTCGACGCGCATTCGTGAAGAAGGGGTCGCGCCGGAGCTGGTGCGCATCCCCGACGCGGTGACGCTGCGCGCGCAGTTCGACGCGGGGCTCGAAGACTTGAAGTCGCTGGCTCGCTCGATTCAGCCGAAGCCGGGCAAGCAGCAAGAGGCGTTGCGCGCGTTCATGTTGGTGTTGCCGCGCGTTACGTTCGAGAACTTCGAGGCGTCGTTGGGTGAGCTGCGCGCGGCGATGTACCGGGCGCAGGCGCCGTTGGACGTGCTGCGTAAAGCGGTGGCGGCCGACGAGAACAACGTCTCGCAGCTGTACAGCGCGGCGCTGTTGGCGCCGTATGAAGCAGAGCTGCGAGCGCTGCTGGTGGAGGTCGCGAAGGCGCACGAAGCGGCGCTCGCGACGCGCGGCGTTCTCGACTTCACCGGCCTGCTCGTGCACGCGCGGAACTTGCTGCGCGATGATCTCGACGCGCGGCGTGCGGCGCAGGCGCGGTTCGGCGCGTTGCTGGTCGACGAGTTTCAAGACACCAACCGGCTGCAGTTGGAGATCGTGCTGCTGCTCGCCGAGAACAGCGGCGCGAAGGTTTCGACGGCCTTCGAAGGGCGTCACGAGGAGATCGTCTCGTTGCCGCAGAAGCCCGGGTTCCTCGCGGTCGTCGGAGATCGAAAGCAGTCGATCTACGAATTTCGAGGCGCCGACGTCAGCGTGTTCGAGGTGATGGCCCAGGCCATCGAGCGTGACGGCGGCGTGCGCGCGTACCTGCGTGATTCACGGCGTTCGACCGCGCCGTTGCTCGAGCGCTTCAACGCGGGCTTCGCGACGTTGATGGGCGAGAAGTCCTACGCGCAGCCTCCCGCAAACTTCGAGGTCGTCTACGTGCCCGAGCACGACGACCTGAGCGCGGTGAGAGTCGACGCCGGCGGTCAACCCATCGTCGAGCTCACTGACTCTCAGCTCCCCGAGAAGTGCGACGCGTTCGAGTTTCGCGTGCGCGACGCCGACGCCGTGGCGAAGGCCATCGTCCACGGGCTGAGCGGTGCGTGGGGCGTGTCGGGCGGGAAGGTGGCGTTGTTGTTTCAGCGCTTCACGCAGCTCGAGCTGTATCGCCAGGCGTTGGTGCGTCACGGCGTGCGGCATCGCGTGGTGCGGGGTCGCGGCTTCTACGGCGCGCAGGAGATCATCGACCTCGCGGCGTTTCTCTCGTTGCTCGCCGAGCCCGACGACGCGCTGTCGTTGTCGGTGGTGTTGCGCAGCCCGCTCGTCGGGCTGACCGACGCCGATTGGGTGTGGTTGGCGCGGCCGCGAAATGGAGATCGCTGGCGCCTCGACGCGCGCGAGGTGTTGCTCGGTGAGCTCGACACCACGGGCCTGAGCGCGACCGCGGTGAAGGCGATGGCGCGGCTGCGGGCGGGCTTTCACGCGCTGCGGCCCGGCGTCGACCGGCTCGGGCTGAGGACGCTGCTGCGCGTGGTGCTCGAGACGTTCGACTACCGCGTGTCGTTGGCGGCGGCGCCGTTCGGTGAGCAGGCGCTCGCGAACCTCGACAAGTTGTTGTTGCTCGCGACGACGCGTGAGCGGCAGGGCGTCGGCGTGTCGGCCTTCGCGCGTGAGCTGCTCGACCTCGCCGACGAAGCGCCGCGTGAAGCCGAAGGTGAGGTCGTCGACGAGCTCGATCTCGAAGCGGTGACGTTGTGCACGGTTCACCAGGCGAAGGGGCTCGAGTGGCCCGTCGTGGTCTTGCCCGACCTGATGCCGACGCCGCGCGCTGAGTCGGGCGCCGTGCGGTTCGACCGCGAGTTCGGGCTGGCGCTCGTGAAGCCCTCGCGCGGCGACGACGAGCTCAAGTCTGCGTCTGCGACGCAGATCACCGCGCAG
>JAMHXF010000087.1:0-67499 GCA_035910535.1 Archangium sp.
ATGTCGAGCGCGGGAATGGTGCCGATACCCAGCTTGGCCTGCACCAGGCTGCCGACGCCGGGGAAGTAGTAGTCGGGCGTCATGGTGGCGACGACGATGTAGTCGACGTCTTCGGCCTTCCAGCCGGCGTCATCGAGCGCCTTCTTCGCCGCTGAAACCGCGAGGTCGCTGGTGGCCGTGCCTTCACGCACGATGTAGCGCTGCTCGATGCCGGAGCGCTCACGGATCCATTCGTCGGTGGTGTCGCAGACGCGCGCGAACCGCTCGTTGGGAATGAGCTGCTCACCGACCACGAAGCCTGTGCCGTAGATGCGCGAATGTGCCTGAACCATGCGCCGCGAATACGGGGCGAATCTCCGAGCGGCAAGCTTCATGAACGACACGTTGCGTCAGTCGGTGCGAAGCGCCTTACGCAGTCACGACGTTTGCAATGAGCACAGCTCGACATGTCTCGACGCGGGCGTCGTACCTCGGTGAAGGAAGCAGTGAATGCGCAGGCAGAAGCGTTGTTGTCGCTCGGAGGTTGGTCTGCGCGCGACGGCACGGTGCTGATTGCAGAGCTCGGCGACGAGGTGGTCGGCGTGGCGGTGCTCCGCGTGAATGAAATCGTCGCGCTGGTGACTGCACCCAACCACCGGCATCGAGGTGTGGCGCGAGGTCTGGTGTTGGAGATGTGTCGCCGCGCACGCGCTGCGGGCTGTACGCGGTTGAGAGTTCGCGTCGACAAGCTGCGCGACGACGTGCCCTCATTCTTCCGCGCGCTGGGCTTCGACGACACGCACGTGGCGCTCGATCTCGCGCTGTAGACTCACGCGGTGCGAGACGCGTGGCAGCTCGATGACTCGGTGCACTTTCTCAACCACGGCAGCTTCGGCGCGACACCTCGCGTGGTGCTCGCGTTTCAGCAGGCGCTGAGGACACAGCTCGAGCGAAACCCGGTGCGCTTCATGGCGCGAGAGCTCGAGCCGAGGCTCGACGACGCGCGGGCGCAGCTGGCGACGTTTCTGGGAGCGCAGCCGCGCGACCTCGTCTTCGTGAACAACGCGACGACCGGCGTGAACGCGGTGCTGAGATCGCTCGACTTCAAACCGGGCGACGAGCTGCTGACGACCGACCACGCCTACAACGCCTGCGCGAACGTGCTGCGCTACGTCGCGGCGCGCACTGGAGCCGTCGTCGTGGTGGCGCCGGTGCCCTTCCCTGTCAGCTCAGCGCAAGCAATCTCCGACGCCATCCACGCGAAGGTGACCGCTCGTACCCGGCTCGTGTTGCTCGATCAGCTCACCAGCCCGACGGCGCTCGTCTTTCCCGTCGACGCGGTCGTACGCGAGCTCGAGGCGCGTGGGGTTGCCGTGCTCGTCGACGCGGCCCATGCGCCGGGTCAGGTGCCGCTGAGCCTCGACACCACGAACGCCAGCTTCACCACCGGCAACCTTCACAAGTGGGTGTGCGCTCCGAAAGGCGCCGCGTTTCTTCACGTGCGCGCCGACTGGCAAGACCGCGTACGGCCCACCGTCATCAGCCACGGCGCGAACTCCACGCGCGTCGATCGTTCACGATTTCAGGTGGAGTTCGACTGGGTGGGCACCGTCGACCCGACGGCGTTCTTGAGTGTGCCGACGGCGCTCGCGACGATGGCCTCGTTGTGCCCCGGTGGCTGGCCCACGCTGATGCAGCGCAATCACCACGACGCGGTGGCAGCGCGGGCGCGACTGCTCGAGGTCTTTCCTCAAGAGCTTCCTGACGCGCAGCTGCTCGGCGCGATGGCGTCGCTCGTCATTCCGGGGGCGACGCGCGCGCTGGGCGACGTGCTGCAGCGCGAGTTCAACATCGAAGTACCGATGTTCCAGTTCGGAGAGCGGGTGTTGCTTCGGGTGTCGATGCAACGCCACGTTCGCGCCGCCGACATCGACGCGCTCGTCGCCGCACTCCGAAAGACCGTGCCAGGTGCGAGAGGTGCGGCCTAGCGTGAGCGTGGTGAGCCGCTACGCAGCCATCGATGTGGGGACGAACTCCGTGCTGTTGCTGGTCGCACAGAAGGCGGAAGACGGGCGCTTCAAGGCCGTGCTCGAGCGCTCGGAGATCACGCGACTCGGCAAGGGTGTCGACAAGACGAAGCGGCTCGCCGCCGACGCGTTGGAGACCACGTTGAGCGCCATCGAGCGCTTCGCCCGTGAAGCGCGTGAGCACGGCGCGAAACAACTCGTGGTGAGCGCGACCTCGGCGGCGCGTGACGCGACGAATGGACAAGAGTTTCTCGACGGCGCGAAGGCGCGTGCCGGCGTGACGGTGGAGATCATCTCGGGCGACGAAGAGGCGCGCCTGTCGTTCGCGTCGGCGCACGCTGACTTCGGAGGCCAGCGACCGCTGGTGGTGCTCGACATCGGCGGCGGCTCGACGGAGTTCATCTTCGGCGACGTAAAGGGCGCGGTGTCGTTTCGTCGCTCCTTCGACGTGGGCGCCGTGCGGCTCACCGAGCGTCACGTGCACAGCGACCCACCGAGCGCGTACGAGCTGGAGTCGATCGACTCGATGCTGACGGAGCAGTTTGCGCAGGTGCCCAGAGCCCCCGAAGGCTTCTCGATGATCGGCGTGGCAGGCACGGTGACGACGCTGTGCGCCGTCGCGCGCGGCGTCGACCCGTACGAGCCCGCACGCATTCATGGTGCGCTGCTGACGCTCGCCGAAATCGAAGCGACGGTGCAGCGCCTCGACGCGCTGCCGGTGGGCCTGCGCAAGACGTTGCCGGGTGTGCAGGCCAGGCGCGCTGACGTCATCGTCGCCGGTGGCCACGTGCTGCTCGCGGCCATGCGCGCGCTGGGAGCGACGGCGCTGACGGTGAGCGATCGCGGGCTGCGTTGGGGCCTGCTGGCAGGCCGCTTCGCGGAGGCGCCGTGAGCAACGCCGTCGTCACGCCGTCGCGCGCTGCCTTCGGGCTCGGCGTGCTGACGTTGATCAACTTCCTCAACTACACCGACCGCTACATCCTCGCGGGCGTCATGAAGAAGGTGCAGGACCACTTTCAGCTCACCGACACCGACGGTGGCCTGCTCGCGACGACCTTCATGATCGTCTACCTGGTCGCCTCACCCATCGGCGGCTTCCTCGGAGATCGCCTGCCGCGCCACATCTTGATCGCGATGGCCGTCATCATCTGGAGCCTCGCGACCATCGCGTCGGGCCTCGCGAGCTCGTTCGTGTTGCTGATCATCGCGCGCGCGGCGACGGGCGTGGGCGAAGCGGGCTACGGCACCATCGCGCCGTCTTTCATTTCAGATCTCTTCACACCCGCGCGGCGCAGCCGCATGTTGGCGATCTTCTACACGGCGATGCCGCTCGGCGCGGCGGCTGGCTTCATTCTCGGCGGCTACCTCGGCGACAAGCACGGCTGGCAGATGGCGTTCTTCGTCGGAGGCGCGCCCGGCATCGTGTTGGGCCTGATGTGTTTCTTCATCGCCGAGCCGAAGCGCGGCGGCATGGAAGGCGCGCCCGTCGAGAAGGTCGCCTTCGGTGCCGGCCTGAAGGCGCTCATCACCAACGTGCGCTTCTGGATCGTCACGTCGGGCCTCACGTTGATGACGTTCTCCATCGGCGGTCTGTCGAATTGGATGCCGAAGTTCCTCGAGTCGGAGCGCGGCTTCAGCGGCACCGACGCGGGCCTCGCGCTGGGCGCGACGACGGTGGTCGGCGGCATGCTCGGCACGCTCACGGGCGGCTTTCTCGGAGATCGCATCGAGAAGCGCATGCCCGGTGGCGGCGTCGTGATGTCAGGCGTCGGGCTGACGCTGGCCGCCCCGTTGATGCTGCTCGCGGTGCACGCCGAGTCGAAGGTGCTGTTGCTCATCACCCTGCTGCTCGCGCAGTTCTTCATCTTCTTGAACAACGGGCCGCTCAACGCCGCCATCGTCAACGTGGTCTCGCCGGGCTTCCGCGCGTTCGCGTTCAGCATCTCGACGATGACGCTGCACCTGCTCGGAGACGCCGCGTCGCCCGCAATCATCGGGTGGATCAGCGACACCTCGAAGGCCGCAGGTGGCCCCGGCCTCGCGACGGCGATTCAGCTCAACGCGCTGCCTGTGCTGTTCGGCGGCCTCGTGCTGCTCGTCGGCTCGCGCTTCTTCAAGCCGTCCGCCTCGACGCATCAAGCTTCGGCTTGAACTCTTCGGCGACGCGCTGAATCTCTTCCTGCAGGCGCTCGCCTTCGGCCAGCAGGTGCGTGCGCACGTTCTTCTTGCTGCCGAGGCGCAGAAACATGAGCGCGTCGCCCAACGCTGACCGACGTCGCTCGAGGAAGTAGCGCGTGAAGAGCGCCAGCGGCAGCGCGCTCACCAGCACGACGACGAGGCCGTTGAGCCCCCAGAAGTACCAACCCGCGGTGGTCAGCAACGTCCACCACACGGGCACCATCAACACCGCCGAGATGAACTTGAGCGTCGCCACGCGATCTTGCGACACCGGCACCGCCAGCGAGAGCGCGCGCAGCAGCAGAAATGGCACCGCGAAGAGCACGAGGCCCAGCAGGAACAGCGGGAAGCCGAACAGCAACGACAGGAGGTTTCTCGTCACGAAGCGCGTGACGTTCGACGCGCGAAAGCGCACCGCGAGATCTCCCGGGTCTGCCGACAACACCTCGAGCCGAGCGCGAAACGACAGCACGTCTTCCTTCAGGTCGTCGAAGCGCTCCGGGTCGTACGCTCGCAGCAGCGAGGCCCCCCGCGCGAAGAGCCGGAGCCGCTCGGTGTCGGTTTCGCGGAAGCCGTTGCGCAGCGCGAAGAGCCGGTCGGCCGTCTGAATGAGGTCGAGATCTTCCCAGCTCTCGAGGTTCAACGTCACCGCGCGCATCGCGTCACCGACGCGGTTGGTGAGCGAACGAACCCACTCCTGCTCGGCCTCGGGCGTCAGGCCATTCACGGCGCTCACGAGAATCGGCTCGCCGACCTCGATGTGCACCGGGCTGCGAAAGCGGTGCTTCTGCGCGTACGTGAAGCCCACTGGAATGACGCGGAGCGCCTTGCCGCCCTTGGCCACCTTCAGCGCGATGCGCGCACAGCCCGTCTTGATGTCGGAGAGCTGCGGCTCCGAATGCGAGCGGCCTTCGGGGAAGATCGTAATCGCCCGCTCGGCGCTCAACGCCCCAGCAGCGGCGTCGAGCGTGCCTTCGTTCTTCTCCATCAGGCCCGGGTTGTCTTGCTTCCGAAAGACCGGCAACGCGTCGAGGCCGCGCAGCACCCAGCCCAGCAACGGAATGCGGAAGAGCGGCTCGCGCGCGAGGAACGTCACCGGGCGATCGGTCACGACAAACAACATCGCAGGATCGATGAGCGAGTTCGGGTGATTGCCGACGAACATCACGGGGCCGCTGAAGTCATCGACCCGTCGAACGATCTCCACTCTGTAGAACAGGCCGATCGCCACCGAGACGATCGAGCGCACCAGCCGATAGAACACGAGGCCTCCTAGAAGCCGCCGATGTTGAAGTGCACCACGACCGGGGGCTCGTTGATTGCACTATCTGCTGCGAGGTTGAAGCCGACGTCGATGGCGAGCGGCCCGATGGGCGTCACGTAGCGCAGGCCGGCCCCGACGACGGGGCGCAGCGAGAAGCTCGTCGGCATCGCCAGCCACAGGTTGCCGGCCTCGAAGAACACGCCCAAATCGAACACGCTGAAGGCAGGAAAGCGCAGCTCCGACTTGAAGACGCCGAAGAGCTCGCCTCCCTGAGACGGCACCTGCCTCCCGCCGAGAATCGTCTTCGCCGACGACGAGCAGCCGTCTTTGTTCGCGAGCACCTGACAATCGCGCACGTCGTTGCGGTACCGCTCGCGGCTGTCTTCGGCGATGAGCTGATCTTCGTTGAAGCCGCGCACGCTGGTGGAGCCGCCCAGAAAGAAGCGGCGCACCGGCGGTGTGGTGGAGCCCGCCTGCAGCGGGAAGATGCGGCCACCACGCACCGAGAGCGCCAGCACCACGCGCTCACCGAAGGGGATGTAGCCAGTCACCTGCCCGCTCAACTTGAAGAAGTTCACCGTCACCGCGTTGCCCTGCTCGTCGCGCGCGGAGATGGCGCCGGTGAGCTCGCTGGCGCCCTGGAGCAGCAGGCCTTTGTGCGGCGTCAGCGCGTTGTCGCGGAGATCGATGGCCGGGCTGAAGCGCACACCGTGCAGTGAGTACTCACCGAACGCGAAGCGCAGCCGCTCCTGGTCGACGAGGCTGGTCGGCGGAATCGAGGTGAGCGCGGTGCCGACGCTCTCGACGAAGCTCCACTCAGCTTCGTACTGCAGCGCGAGCGTGAGCTTCGGCTTCATCCACTCGATGCGCGGCACGTCGAAGGCGTGAGACCAGTTGAGCGTGGTGGATCCAGAGACCCGCGAGAACCGGAACTGCGGGCGGAACACGCGCTCGAGCACCGCGTCGAAGCGCAGGCCGATCTGCGCGGGCAGCAGGCGCGGCGCGTCGAGCGCGGCGTTCAAGCGCCCGCCGATCTGCCGCCACAGCTCGAGGTCCGAGAGGTCGATCTGCCGCGTCAGCGCCGGGTACGAGAAGAAGAAGAGGTTGAGCTGACCACGACCGGTCAACGTGATGGCGCGCCCACCGATGTTGGGCACCGCGCCGTCGAGCGCGACGCGAACACCGTCAGCGAAGAAGTAGCCGAACGACGGGTCGAGCGTGGCGCGTGGTCGCTCGCGAACCTTGAGCAACACCGTCTTCAACGACTCCGGTCGCTCCGGCGAGAGCATCTCGACCTGCACGTTGCGGAAGATGTTGAGCGACTGCAGGTTCGACTGTGTCGAGAACAGCGACTCGGAGTCGAGCGGCAGGCCCTCTTTCATCGTGGCCTGCGCGAGAATGACCTCCTCAATCGTTCGCACCTGGCCCACCGGCAACACCGCGCGCACCTTCACTTGCGGGCCCGGCGTCACCGTCACCAGCGCGTCGGCCAGCTTGCCCGAGTCATCGAGCGTGAACGTCGCGTCGAGGTCGGCGAACAGGTAGCCCTTGCGCCCCAGCTCACGCGTCAGCTCGCGCTCCAGGCGCTGCAATTCGAGCGCGCTGAACGGCGCGCCGACGCGCAGCAGCGACAGCGCGTCTGACGTGAAGCCCGGCGGCAGCCCCTTCGCTTCGACCACGCGGTAGCGCGCCTGCGGCCCCTCTTCGATGACGAAGCGACCGCGGCCTTGTCCGTTCGCGAGGTCTGCTCCGGCGAACGTCACCTTCACGCGCAGGTAGCCGCGCTCGCGGTACAGCGCCTCCATCGCCCGGGTGGCTTCGGCCCACGTCTCTTCGACGAGCACCGTGTCGCCACGCGGCGAGGGCAGCATCTGCGCGAACTCGGGGCTCACGCGGCCTGCGGTGTCGGTGGGGTCACCCGTGCCGTGCACGTCGATCGCCACCGTCGGCGCCGACAGCTCCATCACGCGACGCAGCACGTCTCGCAACTCGAGCGGCGTCACGCGCGAGGCGCCCTCGAAGGTGACCTCCGTCATCGTCAGCGGGCGACCTTCTTCAATCGCGAAGCCGAGCGCGGCTTCACGGCTGCCGGGCCGCAGCACCTCGGAGGCCGTCACGCGCACGTCGTGGTACCCGCGGTACCGGTAGAAACGTTCGAGGCGCTGCTGCAGGCGAACGACCAGCGACACGTCGAGCGTCTCGTCTCCGTCGTAGGCGAGCAGCGCGGTGAGCGCGTAGTCACCCACCATGCGATTGCCGCTGAAGACCACGTCGTAGCGAGGCCCGGCGACGACGGGCACCACCACGCGGCCGTCGACCGTGACGTCTGGAGCGTCGACCCGCGCGCGGTAGAAGCGCTCTTTGCGCAGCAGCGTGCGGAGCGCCTCGAGCCCCTCGTCAGTTCGAGAGAGGTCGAGCACGTCGCCGGGCTTCACGCTCAGCGCGTCGAGCAACTGCGTCAGCGGCAAGGCCGGCTCGCCCGAAAAAGAGACCGCGCGAACCCGCGTCGGTTCACCTTCGTCGATGATGAAGCCCACGGTCAGCGCGCCTTCGACGGTGACGGCTTCGGTGCGCACCGAGGCTGCGTGGTAGCCGCGACGCACGTAGAGCGCACGCACCGCCTCGCCCGCCTGCTCGAGCCGCTCCGGCCAGTACTCCGAGCCCGGCTCGAGCTTGGCGACGGCGGTCACCGCGTCACGAGAGAGCGCCGCGTTTCCCTCGACGAAGATGCTGGCGATGTTTCTTCTCGGCTCGAGCACGAAGATGATCTCGACGCCGCCTTCGACGTCTTGCCCAAGCACCTCGATGTCGGAGAACTTGTTGGTCGCGAACAGGCTCTCGATGGAGCGCTCGACCGCGCGGCGCGAGAGCACCTGACCACGCCGCACCGTCACCAACTGCGGCACGCGCTCGAGCAGCTTGCGGTCGGCGCCCACCGGCAAACGAACCTCGACCCCCGTGATGAGGACCGGCTCAGGGCCAGGAGCGGGCGTCTGCGCGAGCAGCGCCAGCACGAGCAGGCTCACTCCCATTCGAACCGGAACCGGAGCTCGACGCCCGGGTTACCCACGCTGGTGTTCTGATTCTGGTTGTCCCACTGGGCGCGCGCCGAGACGCGTTGGTCGATGCGGTACTCGATCTGCGCCTTGGTGCCTTTGCCCGTGACCGGCTGCACCACGCCCACCTTCAGGTTGTCGTTGATGACCTTCGTTTCCCACGTCACGGCGGGCTCCGACGTACCAGTGACCTCGTTGAAGCTGGTGGTCAGGCGAACCTGTTGGTCTTTGAGCCCGACGTTCTGCTGCAGAAAGCGCTGCACCTGCTGGTCGAGGCCTGACGCCGAAAGCAGCGCCTCTGCGGCGAGGCCTGCGCCTGAGCGCTCCGTCAGTCGTTCGCGCGACGTCACGCCGAGCGTCAACAGCGCGAGAATGTCGGCGTCAGGCAACGCAGGCTCCGACGAGAAGCTGATCTTCGGGTCTTCGAAGCGGCCGAAGGCCTTCACGGTGACGAGGTACTCACGCACCTGACTCTGCGCGGAGAGATCGAACGTCGGCCACAGCCCATTGAACTGCAGCTGACCGCGCTGCACGTTGAAGGTGTTGCCACGGAAGTAGGCCTGCGCGCCCTCGAGCGTCTCCACCACGCCGCTGAGCACCGGCTTCACGTTGGTGCCCGTGAGCTTCAGCTTTCCCGCGAGGCGCGCGCGGGCGAGATCGTTCTCGATGCGCACGTCGCCAGCCGTGCGGAGATCGACGTCGAGCCGCAGCCACTCGTTGGGCCGTGAATCGTTGGGCACCGAACCTTCGCTCGCGTTGGCGACCAACGACTCGAGCGACATCGGCTGCGTGTAGCGGAACTTCACGACGTCGAGGCCACCCGAGAGTTGAAAGAGCTCCCCGTTTCGTGACGCGAGCAACAGCGAGCCCGTCATCGTCACCGGGACGTCGGGCTTCACCTGCACCGACACGTCTTCGAGGTCGGTCTGGAACTCCATGCTCTTCATGTGAAGACCTTCGAGGCGGAGATCTCCGCGACCACGAATTCGGCCGTCGTTCAAGAAGCCGTGGAGGTCCTGAACCAGGACGCGCGACTCCGAGAAGTCAGCTCGCCCCGACAGTGCACGAACGGCAATGTCCTGCCCGCGCCACGAGAAGCGCGCGTCGGTGAGCGTCGCTGAACCTGCGAGCGCCGGCGTCGCGACCGGGCCCGAAAACGCCGCCGTGAAGTCGAGGTGCCCCTGCGAGCGTTCGACTTGCGAGAGCAACGTCGAGAGCAGCCGCAGGTCGACCGAGCCGCGTGACTTGAGATCGACGCGCGACGGGCCCCAGTTGCCTTCGGCGGCGAGCTCCGTCGTCGGGCCACGCAGCTGCAACGACTTCACCTCGATGGCGCCCGCGCGGTAGGCGATGGACACCGGCTCGACGTTCGCGGCGCTGACCTCACCGCGCGCCACGTAGACCTCGCTGAGGTTTGCCTCGGCGTTGACCTGGTCGATGTCGAGCATCGGGCCCGACAACTCGACGTCACCCTTCACCTTCGCGACGACGCCCGCCGCCGATTCAGGGAGAAACGGTGAGAGATCGTCGAGCGCCACGTTGACCGTGCCCGTGAAGGGCCACGTGTCGCGCATGAGCAGCCGCAGCGCGCCACGCACGCCGTCGATGACCTGCCCCGAAGCCTCGACCTGTCGACCCGTCGCCTTCGCCTGAAGGCGCAGCGGCCCCACATCACGCCCCCTCCACCTCACCGCGTCAGAGCCGACGAGCCCGTTGATCAACGTCACGTCGGTGGTGCCCGTAACAGTGGCCTTCGCGGTGACGCCGCCTGAAATGGGCAGCGCACTCGCGCCAGCCGGGTCGACCAACTCCGCGAGCGAGCCGCCCTCGAGCGCGAGCCGAAAGTCGAGCGGTCCCGAGAACAGCCAACGGCCGTCGAGCGCGAGCGTGCCTTGAGGCCCGACCAGCTTCGTCGGCTCCAGGGCGAGCGCTTCACCGTCTTCGAAGCGCGCGATGACGTCGCCCGCCCCCAGCCGTCGCTTCAACAGCTCCACGTCGCGCAGGCGCGCCGCGATGACGCCCGTGAGCTGACTTGCGGGACTGTCGATGGCCACCAGCGCGCTCAGCCGGCCCGTCACCGTGCCGCCCTGCAGCGTCGCGATGCTGGGGCTGAGTTCCGCGAGCAGATCAACGACGTCTTCGACACGACCGTCGGGCAGCTGCACCGACGCGCGCGTGTAGAGCCCGTCTTTGCGGAAGCTGAGACCGACATCTCCGAAGTACTGCGTCTGCCCTTTCTGCGCGGCGATGGAGGGAAACGAGAGCGTGTCTCCGCTGTAGCGAATGGGCGTCTGCACCACGCCCAGCGCGTAGCCAGCGAACTTCATGTCGCGCATGGTGGCTTGCGCGTCGACCCGCACGTCTGAATTCACGACCGACACCGTCGCGCGCGCGTCACCAATGCCCGAAATCGGGAGGCCGGCGATGGAGCCGAAGTCTGAGAAGTCGATGACCGAGGCCACCGTGCGCACGTCGATGCCCTTGCGCGCGTCGAACCACAGCTTCACCGTCGCCGCGACCCGGCTCGATTCTGTCGCGCCTACGCGCACGTTCGCGTCATCGAAGCTCACGCCCTGCGAGTTGACGCCGAGGCGAAACCGCCCGACCGACTGCTTGAACCTGAGAATGTCGCTGCCTTCGCCCGGAGGTGCGTCGAACGCGCGCGACGCCAACACGAAGTTGCCGGTACGAAAGTCGAAGTCGCCTCCGAGGTTCGGCGCGGGCAGCAGCGTGCCGCTCAGCACACCCTTCACCGACACCGGGAACTCGACCCACGAGCCGGTGATGCCGGCGCGTGCCAGCGCGCGTGCCAGCGAGGCGTCTTTCGATTCGACCCGCGCCGTCATCGGCAGGCCTTCAGTCAGCTTGAGCTCGCCAGACACGCGCACGTCGCCGTCACCAATGCGGGTGACGAACTCTTCGAGCACCACGGTCTTGCCGCTCCACGCCGCGCGCGCCGAGAAGTCGCCAGGCGTAAAGGGCCCGAGCGCGACCTTCGAGCCCTGCAGCTCGCCTTCGACTTTCGGCGCGTCAGTTCGCCCCGTGACGTGCACACGCGCCAACACCTGGCCCGACGGCTCAGGCAACGCGACGCCCAGCCGAGGCACTGCATCGAGCGGGACCCACGTCTGCACCGAGAGATCGAGCGTCGGGTTGGCGTCACACAACGTGTCGACGATGCCGCTCACGTTGACGCGCACGCCTTCAACGTTGAGCTCTGCGCGCTGCAGCTCTGCTGTCTCGGCGAGCAGGTCGAGCGAGCCTTCGACCGCCAGCTTGCCGAGCCGAATGGTGCCGAAGTCACCACCCAACGCGACCGAGCCGCCGCGCGCGTCGACCTGCAGCAGCGCGTCGTGCCGACCGAGCGACGCTTCAACCGAGAGCCCGTCGAGCTTCACCACCCGGCCTTCGGGGAGCTTCAGCGTGAACGCGCCGTCACGAATGGCGAGCTTGCCGATGCGCACCTTCTCGATGGTGTCGAGCGGGCAGCCCGCCGACGGCGTGTTCGACGCAGGCAACGGCAGCGTCAAGGTGACGTGCGGCTTCACCAGCTCGATGTCTTGCAGCGACACGCCGCCGGGGAAGAGCCCTCGCAGCGAAACACTCGCGGAATCAGCCGTCGCCAGCGGCGTCGACGAGCCATGAGGCACCACGCTGATTCGGCTCACCGCCACGCTCAACGTGAGCGGCTCGATGGCACAGCGGCCGATTTGAATGTCGGCGTCGACGAGCGGGGGCAACCGGTCTCGCAGCTGCTCGCACACGAGTTCGCCCGCACGCTCGGTGCGCAACGCGAGGACCAGCGCGATCAGGAGGATCGCAAACGCCCCGAGTAGCTGTCGCCAGCGGCGCCGCGAGAGCCGCACTTGACGCTCCTTCCTCTCGTCTCAACCCGGGCTACAGCTTCCCGAGTCCCTCGAGGTAGCGATCGATCTCCGCCAGGTCGACGCCAGTACGAGGCTTCGACGCAGGCGCCGCAGCGACATTCGGAGCGGGCGCCTCGCCCGTCAGCCCTGCCATGGCCGAAGCCATCGAGGTGTCAGCGGGGCGTTGCGGGTCGGTGACGTCAGGAATCACGGGCGCCGGCGCGCGCACGGTGGCGGTCACCGGCGCTGCTGCCGGCGCTGGAGGCTGCGGCGCCGGCTTGATGGCTGGCGCAACGGGCGGCAACGGCCTCGCCACGGCAGGCGGGCGCGCCACGGCGACGGGAGGCGGCGCAGGCGGAGGCGCCGGTGCGGCAGCAGCGATGACCGGGTTGGGCGCGGTCGGCGAAGGGTCGACCGGCTGCGGAGCTGCGGGCTGCGCGCCGTATTCGAGCCCCAGGTTGTCGGCGATCTGCTCGATGAGCGCCTCGCTGATGTCGGGCGCGCGCGCCAGAAAGCTCTCGAACAACGCGTTGTCGCAGATGGTGTTGATGACGCGGGGCGTGCCACCAGCGCGGCGATGCACGGCCTCCATCGCGGCCTGCGTGAACGGGTTCTTCGCAGAACCGGCCAACCGCATGCGGTGCTTGATGTACGCCTCGGTCGACTCGCTGGTGAACGGCTCGAGACGGTAGCGCATAGCCACCCGCTGCGCGAGCGGCGCGTCGAGCCGCAGGTTCTTCTCGATCTCCGGCAGGCCGAAGAACACGAAGCTGATCAACTTGCGCTCAGGCACCTCGAGGTTCAGCAACCCGCGAAACTCCTCCATCAGCTCGCGGGTCTCGAGCATCTGCGCTTCGTCGATGAGCACCACGGCCTTGCGACCCTGCTCGTAGATCTGCAGCAGCCGCTGGTAGAGCTGGCTGAGCAACGCGAGCTTTTCCTGCGCGGGGTTCTCGACGCCGATCTGCAGCGCGATGCGGCGCAGCAACCAGCTCGCGGTGATGCCGGAGTGGATGATGACCAGCAGCGCGGCCTCGTATTCTTCTTCAGGAAGCGAATCGAGCAGCCGCCGCGCCAACGTCGTCTTGCCGGCGCCGATTTCGCCGACGAGCACCGCCAGCCCCTTCATCGAGTTGACGGCGTAGAGCAGCCGCGCGAGCGCCTGCTGGTGCTGGGGCGCGTTGTAATAGAACCGGCTGACCGGCGCGTTGCTGAAGGGCTCGCTACTGAGGCCGAAGTGCTCGAGGTAGCTCATGGCGAATCAGACGTAACCGACCTTGCGTGCGCCAGGTCGGGACCCTGTTGGGGGCTTGGGAGGCAGCGAGTCGTCTTCAGGTGCCGTGATGGCGGCGAGACGATCGACGTGGTTGGCGACGTCGCGGTAGTTGCCGTCGAGCGCCTGCACCTTGAGGAACTGCGAGAGCGCACGACCGAGCTGATTCGCGGCCTCGTAGGCCACGCCCAATTCGTAGCGCAGCGACTTCTCGACGTCGCCTCGCGCGTGCTCGCTGGCGAGGCCCTGCTGGTACGCGTCGATGGCGGCCGCGGCGTCACCGCGCGAGACCTGCAACATGCCGATCATCGAGAGGCAGTCGATCTCCTTGCGCTTGCCGATGCAGCCCTTGCGCGCGATCGAGAACTCGCCGACCGCGTCGTCGATGAGGCCCATTTCTTTGTAGGCAACCCCGAGATCGTAGTGCGTGTCGACGTCTTCAGGCTTCACGACCTTCTCGAGCCCCTTCTTGAACTCGGCGAACACCTCTTCGACCGAGACCTGGTACTCGTCGCCGCCGCTGCTGGGCTGACTGTCACCCGCGTCTGACTGCTCCTCGCTGAAGTCGCCCAGCTCGCTCGCCAGTTCAGCAGCGAGGTCGAACGCGTCACGGCCTTCGTCTTCACCGTTGCCCGACGCAGGCGCCGGAGTCGTCGGCGTCAGCTCCGCCTGCTCGGCCTCCACGCGCGCCATCAGCTCGGCAGCGCGGCGGTGCTCCGGGTAGGCGATGAGCACCGTCTCGAGGATCTCGCGGGCTTCTTCGTAGAGCCCCTGCTCGACGAAGAACATCGCTTCGTCGCACTCCTCGGCGGCCGGCTCTTCTTCGGGCGGCGCTTCCACGGGCTCTTCACCCATGAGCGTGGTCGCCGTCGGCGGCTCGTCGTTGACGTCTTCGAAAGACTCTTCGAGCGCTGGCCTGGCGCGCAGCATCGAGGCGTCCATGCGCGGCGCGACGCGCGTCGGGGCGTCCTGGTCGTCGTCTTCACCCAGCCCCACCGGCGCTCCGTTGGGCTCCGTCGTGAGCGGAACACGCGAAGGCGCGCTGTACACGGGAATGCCCAGACCACCCGTCGGCGCTTCGAAGTCGTCGGCCTGCGCGAACTCACCGGTGGTCGGCTCGTCGACACCAAGCGGCGGGAGCTCGGCCTCAAAATCAGAGACGACCTCCTGTTGGTCGACCGACTCGTACTCATCCGGCACCGGCGGAGGCTCGACTTCAACCTCTGCGGCGGCGTCGGCGTCAGCCGGAGAGAGCATCACCTCGTCGCTCGCGAGCACCTCGGCGCCGTCGAACGGATCCTCGGTGACCATCGACATCTCGCCGGAGATGACCTCTTCGTCGGGGTCGTCAGCGACGATGACTTCGTCGTCGCTCGAGTCGACGAGAATCGCGTCTTCGGCCTCCTGCTCGCCATGCGCGGGCTGCAGCGCCGTCGCGCCACCACCCGCCATGCGCAGCGCCGAAAGGAACACCGGCACTTCGGGGTGACCCGGGTTCTGCTGAAGAATCGTCGCGAGGTACGGCTGCGCGCGCGCGGCGTCGCCCGAACGCGTGTGCAGGCGCAACACGTTGAGCAGCTGCTCGAAGCTCTGCGCGTGATTGTTCGACGCCACGTAGATGGCGTAGGCCTTCTCGTGCGCGTCGATGTTCTCAGGCTCGAGCGCGAACACCTTGCGGAGGTGCTCGAGCGCTTTGTCGTGCAAGCCGTACTTCACGTAGACGTCGGTCTCCGTGAGCAGCTTGCTGAGGTTCTCGCCACGAGGGCGCGCCACGGCGGCCACCGACGGCTGCACACCCGAAGGCGAACTCTGAACGGGCTGCTGCGCGGCCGGCGGCGCGTATGCCGGCATCGCAGCGGTCGCGCCTGCATACGGCGGCGCGCGCGTGGTCGGCACCGGCGCAGGCTCGAAGTCGGCGGGGGGCGCGAACGCACCACGGCGGCCCTGAACGTCGGGGTCTTGCGGGTCGAGCTGCTCGACCTGCTGCCAGACCCGCTCTGCGTCGTCGCGGAAGTTTTTGTCTTCGTACGCGCGCGCGAGCTCTTTGTAGACCGAGATGGTCTTCGACATCTGCCCGAGGCCCTGGAAGGCGACGGCCAGCAAGCGCAGCGTCTCGATGTCGCGGTTGTCGGCCTTGAAGCAGACCTGCAACTTGGCCAGTGCCCGCTTCTGGTCGTTCTTCTGGAGGTACGCCTCGGCCAGCTCCTTGGCGAGCTGCAGGTTGTCAGGCTGCAGCGCCGACAGCCGCTCGGCGACGCGCAGGTAGTCGTCGGTGCGGCCGTTGCGCTTGAGGTGCTCGGCGGCCTTGTTGAACTCGCCGGCTGCCTCGTCGTTGAGGCCTTCGCGCACGTACAGGTCGGCCAACTTCACGCGCGAGGCGACGTTGTCGGGGTCGAGGTCGACCATCTTGCGCAAGACGTCGAGGCTCTTGCGCGTGTCGCCCTGCTTGTCCCAGTGGTTGGCGACGATCTGGTAGTACGCCATCGCTTCGCTCATCAGCTGCAACTGCTGATGGAGCTCTGCGAGCTTCACGTTGATGTCCATCAACGTGGGGTCGAGCTTGAGCACCTGTTTGAAGAGCGCGACGGCCTTCAGGAAGAAACCGTCGTTGGTGTAGCTCTCGGCGACTCGCGTGAAGTACGTCGCGGCCTGCGAGTTGTCGTTCTTCTTGACGTACAACTCCCCCATCTTCTGGAGGATTCGGACGTCCTTCGGGTCCGCATCGAGGACCTTCTGGTACTCCTTGATCGCCTTGTCGTAGGCCCCCTTGGCGACAAGCTTGGCGGCGGCCTCGATGATCTTGTTCTTGTCCAAGGATCAGGAACGACTGAAGTTTTGACCCGAGGAAAACCCACGGGGACCGCGCGACGCTAGCAGACGCCCACACGGGGTCCAACAACTGGCAAATGACTGATCAGGGAGTCTCTTCGACAGCCTTCTTGAGACGCTGGGTGCCGGTCTCGGAGGCATGCATGCGCTCGACAAAACGCGTGTCGTATTCGCCACGAATGAAGCTCTCTTCCTGAAGCGCCGCGCGGTGAAAGGGAATGTTGGTGCGGATTCCCTGAATCACGTACTCCGACAAAGCGCGTTGCATGCGGCGAATGGCCAGCGGGCGATCGTCGGCAGTGACGATCAACTTGGCCACCAGTGAATCGTAGTGTGCCGGGATTGTGTAATTTTCGTACGCAGCTGAATCGACGCGAACGCCGAGACCACCAGGCGGGTTGTACGCGGTGATCTTTCCGGGCCAGGGAGCGAACGTCACGGGGTCTTCGGCGTTGACGCGGCACTCAATGGCCGCGCCCTTGATGCTGAGCTGCTCTTGCGTGAACGGGAGCTTCTCGCCACCAGCCAGCAAGAGCTGCGTACGCAGCAAGTCGACGCCGGTGATCTGCTCGGTCACCGGGTGCTCGACCTGCACGCGGGTGTTCATCTCCATGAAATAGAAGCGGCCGTGCTCGTCCATCAGGTACTCGATGGTGCCGAGGCTGGAGTAGCCGATCTGCTTCATCGCCTCGACCGACACTCGGCCCATTTCTTCGCGGAGCTCGGGGCTCACGGCCATCGACGGCGCTTCTTCGATGAGCTTCTGGTGACGACGTTGCACCGAGCACTCACGCTCGAAGAGGTGCACCACGTTGCCGTGCGTGTCGCCGACGATCTGAATCTCGATGTGGCGCGGCTTCTCGACGTAGCGCTCGAGGTACATGTCGCCGTTGCTGAACGCGTTGACCGCTTCAGCCGAGGCCGTGGCGAAGGCCTGCGCCAGCGCGCGCGGTTCACGAACGATCTTCATGCCGCGACCACCGCCACCAGCAGCCGCCTTCAAGATGACGGGGAACCCGATTTCGGTCGCCAGGGCCACGGCCTCGTCGGCGCTCTTCAGCACGCCAGGCGAACCGGGGAGCAACGGCAACCCGGCCGCCTTCGCCGCGTCGCGCGCCCGCACCTTGTTGCCCATGAGCCGAATATGCTCGGGCCGCGGGCCAATGAACGTGATCTGGCACTTCTGGCAGACCTCGGCGAACTCGGCGTTCTCCGAGAGAAAACCGTAGCCGGGGTGAATAGCGTCAGCGCGGGTGATCTCCGCGGCCGACAAGAGCGCCGGCACGTTGAGATAGCTCTCCTTCGACGGCGGAGGCCCGATGCACACCGACTCGTCGGCGAAGCGCACGTGCAGCGCGTTGGCGTCAGCCGTGGAGTGCACCGCCACAGTGGCGATGCCCAGCTCACGACATGCACGAATGACCCGGAGCGCGATCTCGCCCCGGTTGGCGATCAGCACCTTCTTGAACATGGGCGCCTCTCCTGGCGGTGTTTCAGACAGGCTCGATGCGGAACAACGGCTGGCCGAATTCGACGGGCTGGCCATTCTGAACCAGCACCTCGGCGACCTTGCCGGCGACTTCCGATTCGATCTCGTTCATCAACTTCATCGCTTCGATGATGCAGAGCGTTTGGCCCTTCTTCACCGTCGAACCGACCTCGGCGAACGTGGGCTGATCAGGCGCAGGCGAGCGGTAGAACGTACCGACGAAGGGCGAGGTGATGACGTGACCCTTCTTCTCGCTGCCCGCGCTCTCGGCAGGCGCGCGCGTGGGCGCCGACGGGCGCGGCTTGAAGTCGACGGGAGCAACAGGCGCTGCAACCGGCGCGGTCGCGGGCATCACCGTGACGCCGGGGCCCGACGAAAGCGGCGCACCGACGTGCTGCACCACCTGCGCAGCCGGAGGGCCACGGGTGATGAAGAGGCGCTCGTCGCCGTTGGTCCAATCGAGGCGGGAGATCTCGCTCGTCTCGAGGATCTCCACGATCTGTCGGAGCGCTTCGACGTCGAGCGACGTGGAACCGCCGACCTGCGTCGTGTTCGCGGGCTTCTTGTTCGCCATGGTGCTCAAGCCACCGACGTGCGGGTGAGGTAGTCGCCAGTGCGCGTGTCGATCTTCAGCACGTCGCCCTCGTTGATGAACAACGGAACGTTGATCGTGTAGCCGGTCTCGAGCACGGCGGGCTTCTGCGCACCAGACACCGTGTCGCCGCGCACGCCGGGGTCGCACTTGACGACCTTCAGCTCGACCGAGTTCGGCAACGTCACGCCGATGGCCTTGCCGTTGAAGAACAGGATCGCCGCGTTGATGTTCTCTTTGAGGTAGTTCTTCGCGTCGCCGAGCACCTTCTCCGAGATGTACGTCTGCTCGTAGGACTTCTGGTCCATGAAGTGGAACTCGTCGCCCTGCGAATAGAGGAACTGCATGTCGCGGTCCTCGATGTCGGGGCGGTCGACCTTGTCACCGCTCTTGAACGTCGGCTCGAGGTTGCGGCCGCTGATCAGCGAGCGAATGGTGGTGCGGGTGAAGGCCGAGCCCTTGCCGGGTTTCACGTGCTGAAACTCGAGAATCTCGAACGGCTCTCCGTCGATCTCGATCTTCATGCCCTTGCGGAATTCAGACGTATCGATGACGCCAGCCATGGGTGTTTCCTCAAAGAAAAGTGATTGGAAAAACGAAGCGCAACGACCCATACCCCTGCCAGCGCGCCACGGGCAAGAAGAACGCGCCGCACCCGTCAAGGGCGCGGCGCGTCGGAGACTACGCAGTGCGTAGCGGGTTTCTCAGAGCTCTTTGGCGAGCTTGGGCGCCGCGATTCTCAACGCGTAGCGCCCCTTGCCGTAGTTGCCGTCAGTCGTGAGCGCGAGCACCACGTAATAGTCTTGGTTCACCATGCGCATGATGGTCAGCAGCTTCTCGGAGTTCACCGAGAGCTCCGTCACCGCGCCGGTCTTCAGCGTCTGTGCCGTATGCTTGAGCTGACCCAGCAGGTTGCCGTACTCGATGAGCGCGTTGTTCAACTCGAGTTCGGCGGCGGTCTCGACGCGCGCGTCGGGCTGCAACGTGTCGACCGCGATGCCGTCGAAGCCCATCACGCTGCACGCGACAGACCCCGAGACGGCATTGACGACCTCTTCCAACGTTTCACGGAAGCCCATGTCAGCAACCCGGCGCGCCGACTGCGGGGCAGCAGTCGGAGTTCGACTGCGGACGAGAGGGTTGCACGTTCTGGGTGTACGACTGACCCCGGTAGTGACAGCTCGGGGGCGCCGTGTCGAAGCGCTGGAAGCCATTCACGCACGAAACACCGGCAGGCAGCGCCGACTTATACGCGCGAATCGGGTACGTGAGAACACCGGTACGAAAGGGGTTTCGCGATGCCGAGAACTCACCGACGAACTCCACGTCGACGAGAATGTCGACGACATCGGAAAAATCGTTGGCCGGCGTGAGGCCATCGACCAGCGCCTGCCCGAGGTCGGGGCTGAGCAACTGGAGCTGTCCAAGAACCTCGTCTTCGATGACAGCTGTGTAGTTGATGACGAACTCAGCGGGCGTCGCCCCAAGTCGCTTGCTCAGGCGATAGTTGATGACAGCCTGCTGAATCACCGGCCGATTTCGGTTTTCGTTTTCCAACGTCTGGCTGCCGACCATGCCCTGCGTCTGGCTCACCTCGTCGCCACGCGTCAGCTCGAAGGCAACGATGAAGGTGGGCGCCCCCCAGGCGACATCGAGGAACCCGTTGGGAGTGAACGCCTTCTCTTCGATGTCGTCGACGCTACAGTTAGAAGGAAGCGGCGCGTATTTTCGGAAGAGAACGGGCGACGCCTGATTCGAGCACGACGTCGCGCAGAGCGCCGCGAGCACGAGTGTGGTGATGATGGTGCGTTTCATAGGTGCCCTCACGGGTTCTGCGCGACGGTGGCGCGATTCAAGATTCGCGGCGTGATGAAAATCAGCAATTCGTTCTTGGTCTCGAGCTCACGGTTGTTGCGGAAGAAGAACCCAAGCACGGGAATCTTGCTGAGAATCGGCAAGCCGGACTGGTTGGTCGACCCCGTGCGCACGTAGATGCCGCCGATCACCGTCGTCTCGCCGTCCTTCACGAGCACGTTGGTGTTCGCTTCTTTACGCGAGATACCGGGCTGACCGTTGGCGCCCGTGTTGGCGGGGTCAGGCTGGTTGTTCTGAGCGTTGATCTTCATCAACACGCTGCCGTCTTGCGTGATGTGCGGAGTGACTTCCAGCGACAGGCGCGCTTCGACGAACTGCGTGTTGGCGCCGGCCGCAGACACCTGACTGAAGGGAATCGAAACGCCCTGACTGATGCGCGCCGTCTCGTTGTCGAGCGTCGTGACCTTGGGCGCCGAGATGGTCTTCACCGCGCCCTGCGCTTCGAGCGCAGACAGGCGGAGGTTCAACTGAACCGCACCACCCGCCGAACCGAAGGCCAGACCCAACGCACCACCGGCGCCGTTCGTAACACCGACCGGCAAGCTCACCGCGTAGTTCGACGCGGCGGGGTTGCCTGCGCTACCAGCGGCCACCGCGCCACCGGTCGCCGCAACGGAGCTCGGGAACACCAGCCCCGTAGGGTTGCCGTTGGCGCTCGACATCAGCGTGTTGCCACCCCACTGAATGCCGACTTCACGACGGAACGTCGTGCTCGCTTCGACGATGCGGCTCTCGATGAGCACCTGCGGCGTCTGCAGGTCGAGGCTGCTGACCAGCGAGCGCACCTTGCCGATGTTCTCAGCGAGGTCACGAACGATGAGCGTGTTGGTGCGAGCGTCAACGGCCACGTTGCCACGCGCCGACAACACTTCCTTCACACGTGTCGCCATGTCGCCCGCCGTCGCGTAGTTCACCGGCACGAGCGAAACCGACAGCGGCTGCGAATCGAGCTGCGCCTTGCGACGCTCCAGCTTGGCCTTCGCCTCCGCTTCAAGAGTAGCCAGCGGCGCAACACGAATGATGTTGCCGAACTCCTCCTTGCCGAGGCTCTTGCTTCGGAGCACGAGCTCCAACGCCTGGTCCCACGGAACGTTGCGCAGACGCACGGTGATTTTCCCCGTCACGTCGTCGGCGACCACGATGTTCTTCTTTGAAATCTCCGCGATGATTCGCAGCAGGTTGTGAATGTCGATGTCCTTGAACTCGAACGACACCCGCTTGCCGACGTAGCGGCGCTGCTGCGGCGCACCCTCTTCGCTCACGGCTTCGGCTTCAGTCGAAAAACCAGCCGATCGATTCTCGGCGACGACCTGTTCAGCGCTGCCCTTCGCGGTGAAGCGCCACTGCATGACACCCGGGCGCTCGCTGACGAGCTGCTCGAGCGCCTGCTCACCGGCGACGACCACGCGCACCTTGTCAGAAGCGCCCGGCACCGCGAACACGCTGACCATCTTCACCGGCGTACCCAGCGCGCTGGTGTCGAGGCTGCGCTCGAGCTGACGCGCGATGCGCGCACCGTCGAGGTTCAGCACCGCGCTCTTGCCGTCGGGGCGGTCGACCGTCCACCTGGCTCCGTCACCCTTCACCTTGAGCTGCACCACGCCACCGTTCGCGGACTCCTTGAACGACACGTCGGTGATCTCGATGTGCTGGCTGGCGACCTTCGTCTGACCTTCAATCGCGACCGGCGCACCGTCGATTTCGACGACGGCTTCGTCGACCACGGCCACGGCCGCCTCATTCGAGACGCCCTTCAGCAACACCGAGAGGCCGTCTGCGCGACGACGAACATCGAAGTTGGGGCGCTGCGCAAATTCGACGACCACGCGAACTTTCTCGTCGTGAGCACCGATACGCACGTCACGCACGTTGGCGAGGCTGGCCTTCGGCGCACGCGGCGACCCCTTGAGACCGTAGAGGTCGATGGCCAGCCGGGACGGATCAGCGAGCTCGATGACCTCGAACTTCGCGATCTCGCCGTCGGTCACCAGGCGCAGGCCACGGGTCTCCGCGACGATGCTCTTGAGGCGCGTCGCGGCCTTCTTCACCGGCTTCTCGTCGACGCGCGAGGCGATGATGGTCTCGCCAGGTGCCGACGAGCGCGCCGCAGCCACGACAGGCGTCGGCATGGCGACGGGCGCATTGGCCACCGGAGCGGCCTTCGTCGACTCGCCCTCGATCGAGATGATGAGCGCCGTGTCGACGGCCTTCACGTCGTAGCGACGCGCGTCGTTCAGGCCGAACAACAACCGGCCGACCTCGGCACTTGCGTCAGAGAACTGCGAAGCGACGACGCCCGAGACGGGGCCTGCGCCGTCGTGGTGGCCCTTGATGGCGTCGACCTTCGCGTTCGACACGTCGACCACGAGACGATCGGGGTCTTTGAGACGGAACACGTTGAAGACCGGCGGCTGGCTGCACCGTACCGTGACCTCGACGCCACTGGCGGTCGGGGTGACGGTAACGCCGGTCAGCGCGTTCTCCGACGCGCCGAACGCGCTGCTGGCGAGGAGCCCGACAAACAACAGGGCACTCTTCATGATGGTCTTCTCCTGGCTCATTGCTCTCACTGGCTGAACTCTTTGTTCCGCAGAAGGTCGAGGGCGGGCTGGGTCCTCGCGTCGGTCGTCTTCACGCACATCTCGTCCTTCTTCGCGATCGGCTTGCCGTCGGCACCGCCGCTCACGAACGACGTCACCACGATGCACTCACGCAGCACCTGCGTGACTTTGCCGCCGGACTTCCCCATCTTCGTGTTGCGGCGAACGATGTGACCGACGCCCTTGCGATCTTCGACCATCGCGAGCGGGTTCGCGTCACCGCTCACCACCGCCACGACGACCAGCTCGTCGAGATCGAGTTGGCAGAGCGGATCACCGCAAGGCGCCGCAGCTCCACCTGCTGGGTCAACTCTCGTTTCTCGCGTGTCGACCAACGTGCCGCGGAACGGGTCGCGCTTGTTGATGGAGTTGTAGACGTAGTCGACCTGGCTCACCGCGACGACCGGCGCCGCTGCAGCCTCCACCTTCTTCTTCGCGACAGGTACGGGCACCGGAGCGGCAGCCGCAGGCGCGTCGTCACACGCAGTCAGCAAGCCGACGCACGCGAGCACCAGGGTCATCAGCCTCGAGGCGGCGCTCACGGCTTACCTCCCGCCTTCTTCGGCGCAGCGGCCTTGGGGTCGTTGAAGCGGAAGGTGGTGGCGAGAAACTCGGTGTTCAACATCACCTTGTCACCACGAAGCGTGGGCGTACCCATCTTGAGGTTCGAGACGTTCACGATGCGGCGGAGCCCGGCGATCTCCTGAAGGAAGGTCGCGATCTCGTGGTAATTGCCGTTGACCGACATGCTGATGGGGATGCTCGCGTAGAAGCCCTCAGACTTCTCGGCTCCGGGGATCACCTTGCCGATGTCGAGGCCTGACTTCTTGCCGACGTCGTTGAGCTGAGAGAGCAGCTCTTCGATGTCTTTCTTCTCGGGCAGCTGCGTGAGCGCCTCTTCGAAGCGCTGCTCAAGCGCGTTCATCTCCTTGCGCCGCTCGCTCAGGTTGTCGGCGATGACCTGCTTCTCGGCGAGCGTGCGGTCTTTCGACGTCTGCTCACCCTTGAGGCTCTCGATGCGGGTCTCGATGTCGGTGATGACCAGGAAGTACGTGCCCGCCGTCAGCACGAGCACGATGGCCGCGATGATGCCCGCCTTGGCGGGCGTTGCGAGCTTGTTGACGCGTTCGATCAGTTGTTCCACGTCGGCCTCAAATCGCGAAGTTTACTGAGAGGGTCATGTCGAACTTGACCAGCTTCGGCCCTTTGCCCGCTCCGATGCTCTCAGTGCCCTTCAACTCGATGTTCGAGAAGAACGAGGCGAACTCGGTTGCGGAGAACTGCTCGATGGCCGCTTCACCACCGAGCAACTCGACCTGTGCACTGCCGTCGCGTTTGCGCTCGATGATTCGACCCATGCCTTTGGGCGTCCACACCACGGCGTTGAGCGAGCGCATGAACTCCGAAACGTCATCGAAGCTCTCGGCGTTGCCGACCATCACCGCGCCGCCGTTTTTCTCGTCGAAGCTCAAGACCCACACCTTCTTCGGGATGGAGGTCGCGAGCGCGTCGAGCACCTTCACCGGGCCACCGCGCTGCTTGCGGAGCTTGTCGAGCACCGCCAACTTCTCCTCGACCTCCTTCTTGCGCTTCTGGAGGTTGTTCACCTCACCGATGACTTTTTCGAGCTGGGCGATGCGAGCGTTGGTGTCGTCGAGACGTCTCTGAGCGGTCTCGCGTTTGCCGTCGAGCCACACGTACCAGTACGCGTTGGCGGCAGCCGCGATGATCAGAACGCCGACCATGAGGACGATGAACTGTCGTCCCTGCTCGCGCTTCTGGACCTGCCGAACCGGCAGGAGGTTGATGCGGATCATCATCTCGTGTCAGTCCTTGTTCAGCCGAGTTTGTCGCCGGGCTTGCGCAGAGCGAGGCCGACTGCGACGGCGGCCTGAGGGGCCACGTCCATGATGAACGCGGGGTCGAACTTGCGGTTGTCGATCTCGATGCGCTTGAACGGGTTCAAGATCTCCACGGGCACGCCGACGCGCGACTCGATGGTCTTGAAGAGCGCCGGCACCTTCGCCGTGCCACCCGACAGGTACACCTTGCTGAAGTTCGCGTCGGCCGCGGTGCCTGCGTAGAAGTCGAGCGAGCGCTGAATTTCACCGGCGACCTGCTCGGCGATCTGGCTCATCACCTTCTCGACCTCTTGCGGCACGACGGCGTCGGCGTCGGCGCGACCACCACCGACCTTCAACGCCTCGGCCTCTTCGTACGAAACCGAGAGCTGCTTCTGGATTTCTTCGGTGAACTGGTTGCCGCCGATGGTCACGTCGCGCGTGAACGTGGTGACCCCCTGCGCGAGGATGTTGATGTTCACGACCGCGGCGCCGGCGTTGATCAACACCACCGTCTCGTTGAGCGGCGCTTCGTAGTTGGCCGAGAAGCAGTTCTGCACGGCGAAGGCGTCGACATCGACGACGACCGGCGTGAGCCCCGCTTCCGAGACCACCGACGAGTAGTCGTTGATCATGTCTTTCTTCGCGGCGACCAGGAGCACGTCCATCTGGCCGGTGGCGTCGTTGGCGTCAGGCCGGAGGATCTGCGTGTCGAGGTTGACGTCTTTGATGTCGAAGGGAATGTGCTGCTCGGCTTCCCACTGAATCGCCTCCTCGAGCTCTTCTTGCGACATGCGGGGCATCGAGATCTTCTTGATGATCACCGAGTGGCCGCTGACGCCGATGGCGACTTCCTTCTGCTTGACCTTCAGCTCGCCGAGCAGCTCCTGAATCGCCTGCACGATGGCGGTGCTGTTCATCAGCGCCCCGTCGACGATCGCCTCGGGAGGCAGCGGCTTCATGCCGAAGCTCTGCAGCGCGTAGGAAACTTCGCCGCGGCGCCGCTGCTCTTTGAGCTGAATGAGCTTCACACCGGAAGATCCGATGTCGAGCCCAAGCGCTAGTTTGCCCTTCGCCATATGCAGCGGCTCCTTCGAGTGTCCTGCGTGCGGGTGAAGCCTACGGTCGTTTCGCCGAAGCTCGAAAAAATTGGCCGTTACTCTTCGAATACTTGATCGCGATCGGTCACTTTGAGGCCGAGCGCGAGAATGATCTTCCGCTTCGTGTCGAGGCGGCATTGCTGCCCCTTCTCGACTCGATCGATGGTCAGCACCGAAACACCAGCACGACGCGCGAGCTCAGCCTTCGAGAGCAGACGCTCCTCGCGAAGCACCTGAACCCGATTCCCCTTTTTGTCGTCCTCGTCGTTCATCAGGATCAGAATCGTGGCCCGCCCGAGCGGCCGGTGTCAACGTTTCTGATCACTCTTTGACCCCATAATTATACGTCAAAGATATGTAGGTATACCCTCAAAAGTGGGTGCGACATTGCACACCCCCAAGCGCTGGTGGGATCAGACGGGGCCTTTTTCACCCTCGGCGTCGGGATCGATGCCGTAGTCCTTGATCTTGTAGAGCAGGGCCCGATGGCTGATCTCGAGCAGCTCGGCCGCGCGCGTGCGGTTCCCACGCGTCTGCTGCAGCGCCGCGCGAATGAACTGCGCCTCGACGCTCTCGATGGCGCGCTTGAGCGAGAACTGCATCGACGCGGGTGAAGGCAGCGCGAGCCCTGCAGCGCTCGGCGCGGGCCGCGCGACCCACAATTTCTCGGGCAGGTTCTCGAGCGCGACGTGCGCGCCTTCAGCGAGCAACACCGCGCGTTCGATGGCGTTCTCGAGCTCTCGCACGTTGCCCGGCCACGCATACGCACGCAGCAGCGCTTCGGCGTCGGCGGTCAGGCCCTGCAGCGGCGGCGCGCGGTTGAACTCGCGGTTGAAGCGCTCGAGAAAAGCGCGCGCCAACGTGAGCACGTCGTCTGCGCGTTCACGCAGCGCGGGCACCTTCAACGGCACCACGTTCAAGCGGAAGTAGAGGTCTTCGCGGAACTCACCCTTCTCGACGAGCTTGTGCAGATCACGCAGCGTCGCAGCGACGACCCGAACGTCGACCTTCTCGGCGCGAGATTCACCTACCGGGCGCACTTCGCTCTCTTGCAACACGCGCAGCAGCTTCACCTGCGCCGCCATCGGCAGCTCGCCCACCTCGTCGAGGAAGATGGTGCCGCCGTCGGCCTCCGAAAAGAGGCCGCGCCGGGCAGTGCGCGCGTCGGTGAAGGCTCCGCGCGCGTGGCCAAAGAGCTCCGATTCGATGAGCGTGGGCGCAATCGCGCCGCAGTTCACCGCGACGAAAGGCATCGCAGCCCGAGGCGAAAGCTCGTGGAGAGCGCGCGCGACGAGCTCCTTGCCGGTGCCCGACTCGCCGTTGATCAACACCGTGCTCAACACCGGAGCCAGGCGCGTGATCTGCTTCTTGAGCGCGCGCATCGGCTCGCTGTCGCCCTGCAAGCGCTGCAGCGGGCCGCTGGCCACCGGCCCTGCACGCAGTCGCTTGTTCTCGCGAACGAGCCGCTGCCGCTCCTCGGCCTTCTTCAAAACGAAGACCACCTCTTCGGGCTTGAAGGGCTTCTCGATGAAGTCGTACGCGCCCTTCGCGACCGCTTGCAGCGCGAGGTCCTTCGAGCCGTACGCGCTCATCACCAGAAACGTGAGGTCAGGCCACTGCGCCTTCGCTTTCTCGAGCAACTGCAGGCCGTCGACCTTCGGCATGCGCACGTCGGAGAGCACCACGTCGTATTCGCGCGCAGCGAGCTCTTTGAGCGCTTCGTCACCGTCGGCGACGGTGCGCACCTCGTAGCCATTCTCAGTGAGCACCAACGTCAGCACGTGACGAATCGAAACCTCGTCGTCGGCGATGAGAACGTTGCGAAGCGTGGGCATTGTCGTGCCTTAGCACCGGCTCACAGGCCGGGGAGCGTGATGGTGAAGCGCGCGCCGCCACCGGGCCGGTCGCCTGCGTCGAGCGCACCGTCAAACTGCGAGAGCAGGTGTCGCGACACGGCGAGGCCGAGGCCCGTGCCCTTGCCTGCGGGCTTCGTCGTGAAGAATGGTTCGAAGAGCCGCGCCTTCACTTCAGCGGGCAGCCCAGGGCCGCGATCTTCGACCACCAGCCGTCCGCCGACGCCGTCGGCCTCGAGGCGAACGACCACCTCGCCCTGCCCTGCCATCGCCTGCGCGCCGTTGAGCAACAGGTTCACCAGCACCTGCGAGAGCGGCCCGGGCTCAGCGCGCAACCAGAGCGACTCGGCGCCCTCCACGGCGACCTTCACCCCCTCGAAGTCGCGGCTCGCGCTCAGCAGCCGCACGCACGAGTCGACCACCGGTCGAACATCGATGGGCTGCGCCTTGCCACGCGACGGCCTGCCAAGTTCGAGCAGCCCACGAACGATTTCATCGATGCGTTGAACCTCCTGCTCGATGCGCGCGACGAGGTCGAGGAGCTCTGCGTTTGCCGGGTGGCGCATGCGCACCACAGACAGGTACCCGAGAATTCCCGAGAGCGGATTCCCGACTTCGTGCGCGACGCCAGAGGCGAGCTTGCCGAGCGTCGCGAGGCGATCTGCGGCCACGAGCTCAGCTTGCAGACGCACCAGGGCATCGTGCGAATTCGTCAGCTCATCGACGCGGCGTTGATTCGCGCGTCGCTCATCGGTGAGCTCGACCGACAGCCGCCGCAGCGTTCGCTCGAGGGTCACCAGCAGCGGCCCGTCGTCATCTCCACCCGGCACGAGCGCAGACACCGTTCGCCGCAGGCGCTCGAGCGGCCTCGCGAACGTGAAGTACAGCAGCAGGAAGATGATCAGCGCCGCGACGACAATGTCGAGCCCGAGCACCAACGTGCTGGCGCGCTGCCACGAGCCACCTTTCGCGGCGCGGTTGAGCAGCGGCTGCATCGTCAGCCACGTGGCGCCCACGCTCACCGCAGAGAGAAATGCCGCGGTGATGAGCAGCCGCAGCTTCACGCGTCGTCCCGGTCGCCGAGCCCCTGCTTCGCGAGGCGGTAGCGCAACGAGCGGAACGTGAGGCCCAGCAGCTCGGCCGCGCGCATCTTCACGCCGGCAGACCGACGAAGCGCCTCTTGAAGGAACCGACGTTCGACTTCATCGAGGTGACGCTCGAGCGAAAAACGTTCACCGATCTGCACGTCGGTCGTCGAGGCCGCGTCGCTCGCCCCGCTCACCGCGGGAGGGAGGCTGTCTGGGCCGAGCGCTTCGCCGTCACTCAAGGTGGCCGCGCGCTCGACGACGTTGTGCAGCTGACGCACGTTTCCATTGAACGAGTACGCCTCGAGCAAGCGCTGCGCTTCTTCAGTGAAGTGCAGGCCGGGCCGCCCGAGCTCTTCAGCCACACGCCCGAGGACGTAGTCGGCGAGCGGGCGAATGTCTTCACGGCGCGCGCGTAGCGGCGGCAGCTCCACGTTGATCACGTTGAGGCGAAACAGCAGATCTTCACGAAAGCGCCCGGCCTTCACTTCTTCGTCGAGGCGCCGGTTGGTCGCCGCCAGCACGCGCGCTTCGAAAGGTACTTCGCGCGAGCTGCCGACCGGCTTCACGCGCCGCTCCTGCAGCACGCGCAGCAACTTGACCTGCGTGCCCAGCGGCAGCTCACCCACCTCGTCGAGCAACACCGTGCCATCACCTGCAGAGACGAGAATGCCGCTGCGATCTCCCTGAGCGCCGGTGAAGGCGCCCTTCACGTGACCGAAGAGCTCGCTCTCGAGCACGCCTTCTGCGAGCGCACCGCAGTTGACGGGCACGAAAGGCGAACGAGAACGCGGGCTGCGATTGTGAATGGCGCGGGCCACGACTTCTTTGCCGGTGCCGCTCTCGCCGGTGATCAACACCGTCGTCGATTTCGCCTGCGCGACCTTGTCGACCAACGCCCACACCTGACGCATCACCGGGCTGGTGCCGAGGAAGTACTCAGCGCGGGGCACGAGCGTCTGCCGCAGCTGCCGGTTCTCTTCACGGAGCCGAGACTTCTCGACCGCGCGCTCGATGAGCAACAGCAGCTCGTCGTTGTCGAAGGGTTTGCTGATGTAGTCGTAGGCGCCCTGGCGCATCGCCTCGACGGCAGAGGCCGGCGTGCCATACGCGGTGATGAGGATCACCTCAGGCGGCGGCGACAGCGCGCGCGCGGCCTTCAGCACGTCGATGCCCGACTCCTGCCCGAGACGAAAATCACTGATCACCAGGTCGAACGCGCGGGCCTGAAGCGCCCCCTGCGCTTCCGCCACACCGTCAGCGAGCTCGACGACGTGCCCCGCGCGGCCCAACAGCACCTCGAGGTACTCACGAATCGACAGCTCATCATCAACGACCAGAACGCGTGCCATTTCGTCTCCTCAGACTGGGCGGAGCTTGACCGAGAACGTCGTGCCCGTCGCCGGGCTCGAGGCCACGTCGATGGTGCCGCCGTGGGCCTGCACGATGGTCTGTACCGTCGAGAGCCCCAGCCCACTGCCGCCCTTCGCTTTGCTGAAGAACGGCTCGAAGATGCGCGGAAGATCCGCTGGAGCCAGGGCGCCGGCGCTGTCCCACACTTCGATGAGCGCAGCGTTGTCCGCGGCTTTCACTCGCACGCGCACGGTGCCACCGGACGTACCGATGGCCTGGGCCGCGTTGCGCAGCAGGTTGATCAACACCTGACGCAGCTGCGCGGCGTCGCAGTTCGCTTCGACACGCTCGAGCGAGTCTTCGACCTGGACGGCGGCGAACGACGGGTCGGCGCGGAGCAGCTCGAGCGTCTCCCGAACCACGACATCGAGCCGCGTCGGCACGAGCTGCGGCGGCGGAGGTCGCGCGAGCTTGAGGTACCCCTCGACGAGGTCGGCCAGCCTGTCCGACTCGCGCATGATCAACTTCGCGAGGCGTTCACCGGGCGCTCCAGCGGCGTCAGTGACGAGCATCTGCGCAGACCCACGCATCGCGGCGAGCGGGTTGCGAATCTCGTGAGCGAGCTGGGCTGACAGGCGCCCGAGCGTCGCGAGGTGATCGATGCGACCCAGCTCGGTTTCGATGCGGCGCAGCTCCGTCAGATCTTGAAAGACGATCAACAGGCCTTCAGCACCGCGCAGCGGCGTCACAGAAAGGCCGAGCGTGCGCTCGCCGCGAGGCGTCTCGACACGACGCTCGATGCGCCGCCCATGAGGCGCGGTCTTCACCCCACGAATCAGCACCTCGACACTGCGACCAAGCATCGCCGACACCGAGAGGCCGAAGATCGCTTCAGCTGCGGGGTTGGCGAACGAGACTTCGCCGCTGGCGTCGCACGTCACCAGCCCCGACGGCATCGCGCGGACGATCTCGTTTTGAAGCTCCGTGAGCGCTCGGAGATCCTGCTCACGCGCAGACAGGCTGCCGCCGGCACGGCTGAGCTGCTCACCGATGTAGCCGCTGAGCACGGCGATCAGCAGCTGAGCAAGAACCTGAACCACGACCTCCACGCCGAGTCGCCCATCGAGCGGCAGACCCCGAAAAACAATCACCGCGCCGTAGCCCGAGAGCGCGCCGCCGAGGCCGGCGATGGCACCACGCGTGCCGAGCAGCACCGCCGCGCCGATGATCGAAACCAGAAACAAAAAACTGAACGGAGAGCCGACGCCACCGCTGAGAAAGACGACGCTTGAAGCGAGCGCAACGTCGAAGGGAATCTGCGCCCACGCTGCACCGCGACCAACGCGCCCGAGACGCAGGAGCAGACCGTTGATGAGCGTGAAGACGTAGCTCAGCCCGATGAGGCCAAAGCTCGCCACGTCGGCCACAGAGATGTCGTGGCGGCTGCGATCGGAGACGATCTGCACCGCCAACCCGCTCATGATGAGCGTGGTGGCGACGGTTCGAAACAGCGTCAACCACAGCAGTCGAACCCGGAGGGCCGAGCCGGGTGCGCCGCTGTTACTTGATGGCACCGGCGATGCTGAAGATCGGAAGGTACATCGCGATCAGAAAGCCGCCGACGACGCCGCCGAGGAAGACCATCATGATCGGCTCGATCATCGCCGTGAGGCCTGCAACACCAGCGTCGACTTCGTCGTCGTAGAAGTCGGCAATCTTGTTGAGCATCTGGTCCATGGCGCCGGTGGCTTCGCCGACGCCGATCATCTGCACGACCATCGACGGGAACACCTTCGTCTCGGCGAGCGGCCCCGCGATGTTCTTGCCTTCGGAGATCTTTCCACGGACGTACTGAATGCCCTTCTCGATGGTGCGATTGCCGGCGGTCTTCGCGGTCACGTCGAGCGCATCGAGAATGGGAACGCCGGAGCTGATCATCGTGCCGAGCGTTCGAGTGAACCGGGCTACGGCGACCTTGCGAAGGAGATCACCGAGAATCGGCGCGTACAGAATGCCCTTGTCGAAGAGCTCGCGGCCACGCGGGTTTCGGTAGAAAGCAGTGAACGCGAAGACGAAGGCCGCGATGCCCACCACCATGTGAATGACGTAGTTCTGCATGAACTTCGAGAGGTCGACGACGACCTGCGTCGGGCCCGGGAGCGCCGAGCCGAAGTCGGCGAACATCTTCTCGAAGACTGGCGTGACCTTGAGGAGCAGCACGGCCGTGACACCAATGCCGATCACGATGACTGACACCGGGTACGTGAGCGCGCCCTTCACCTTGCGCTTCAGCTTCTCGGCCTTCTCGGCGTAGATCGCGAGGCGGTTGAGGATGGTGTCGAGAATACCGCCGACTTCACCTGCCGCGCAGAGCTGCACGTAGAGCTCGTCGAACACCTTCGGGTGGTCTTTGAGCGCGTCCGAGAACGTCGAGCCACCTTCGACGCGGCCCTTGATCGCGAAGATCACCTTTCGGAATGAGGCGTTTTCAGTCTGGCTCCCGAGAATGTCGAGGCACTGCACGAGCGGCAGACCTGCATCGATCATCGTCGCGAACTGACGCGTGAAGATGAGGATGTCTTTGCTGGCGACGCTGCCAGGCAGCGCGATCTGCGCGTCCAGCAGACCCTTCTTGCGCACCTTGGTCGGCGTCAGCCCGAGCGAGAGCAGGCGCGCTTCGACGGCCTTGGCCTCGCCGGCCTCCATCTCGCCCTTCTTGACCTCGCCCTGCTTGGTCTTGGCCTCCCAGACGAAGATGGGGATGCTGCTCTTCTTGGCTGCACGCGCAGCATTCTGTTTCACGGTGGCAGCTTGTTGAGCCATGACGATTGACTTTCCTCTTCAGGGAAGCGCGCGAGAGCGGGCCTGCATGGTACCGCCACTGCGAAAAACTCCAAATGCGCGACCACCCTACCCTCACCTACCCGGCGGGCCGGCGCGCGGCACAGCGCCCGTCGCCTGATGACCCGGCAGCGTGCCCAGGCCACCACCACCACTGGCCATGATGTTCTTGAGCTCGTCTGGCTCGGAGCTGCGCGCGAAGGCCTCGTCGATCGAGATGATCTTGCGAGCCAGCAACGCCGCCAGCGCCTGATTGAAGGTCTGCATGCCGAACTTCGACTGGCCGACCTGCATCTGCGAATAGATCTGATGCACCTTGTCTTCGCGGATGAGATTACGAATGGCAGGGTTCGGAATCATCACCTCGAGCGCCAGCACGCGACCGCCACCGTTGGCCTTCGCCAGCAGCGACTGCGACATGATGCCTTCGAGCACGAAGCTCAGCTGCGCGCGCACCTGAGGCTGCTGGTACGGCGGGAAGACGTCGAGAATACGGTTAATCGTCTGCACCGCGCTGTTGGTGTGCAGCGTCGCGAACGCGATGTGACCGGTCTCGGCGATGACGAGCGCCGCTTCGATGGTCTCGAGGTCGCGCATTTCGCCGACGAGCACCACGTCGGGGTCTTGTCGGAGGATGTACTTGAGCGCCAACTTGAACGACTTCGTGTCGGCGCCGACCTCGCGCTGATTCACGAGGCAGTTCTTATGCGGGTGCAGGTATTCGATCGGGTCTTCGATCGTCATGATGTGCTCGTGACGGTCGGTGTTGATCTTGTCGATGATCGACGCGAGCGTCGTCGACTTGCCTGAGCCCGTGGGCCCGGTGACGAGCATCAGGCCACGCGGGCGCTTCGAGAGCTCCTGCACGATGGGCGGCAGGCCCAACTCAGCGAACGTGAGGATCTTGAACGGAATGGTGCGGAACGCGCCGGCCACTGCGCCGCGCTGCATGAAGATGTTCGAGCGGAAGCGCGAGAGCCCCTTCACGCCGAACGACAGGTCGAGCTCGTTTTCTTCTTCGAACTTGTGCTTCTGCGCGTCGGTCAGAATCGAATAGCAGAGCTGCTTCGTTTCCACCGGCGTCAGCGGGTTCATCTTCAGCGGTACGAGCTCGCCGTCGATGCGCAGCTGCGGGGGAGACCCGGTGGTGATGTGAAGGTCGCTCGAACCGCGATCGACCATGGCCTTGAGCAGCTGATGCAGATTCGCCACGTGTGACTCTCTTTCAGAAACGGTCGGGGGCGGTGTTGCTGGTCGCCTCTTCGATGGTGGAGGAGCCCGCCATCACCTTGCTGAGCGCCGCCATGCGCAGGGTCTGCATACCGAGGCGCACCGCTTCAGCCTTGAGCTCCGCGGCCGACGCGCCGTTGATCACGATTTCCTTGAGCGGGTCCCAGAACGGCATGACCTCGTACACGGCGACGCGACCCTTGTAGCCACGATCGTTGCAGTCCTTGCAGCCGCCCTTCTCGTAGAGCGTGAACGAGCCGATCTTGTCGGCCGGGACGCCAGCGTCGATCAGCGCCTGCTCGTCGACGTTCTGCACCGCCTTCTTGCAGTTGTTGCAGAGGCGACGCATCAGACGCTGCGCCAGAATCAGGTTCAGCGACGCGGTCACCATGAAGGGCTCGATGCCCATGTTCAGCAGTCGGCTGACCGTGCCCGGCGCGTCGTTGGTGTGCAGCGTCGAGAGCACGAGGTGACCCGTGAGCGCGGCCTTCACGCCGATTTCCGCGGTCTCGAAGTCGCGGATCTCACCGATCATGATGGTGTCAGGGTCCTGGCGCAGGAAGCTGCGCAGCGCGGCCGCGAAGTTGAGGCCGATGCTGTCCTGCATCTGCACCTGGTTGATGCCGGCGAAGTTGAACTCGACGGGGTCTTCGGCGGTGCAGACGTTGGTGGTCGGGTCGTTGAGCGCGGCGAGCGCCGAGTACAGCGTGGTGGTCTTGCCGGAGCCCGTGGGACCCGTGACGAGCACCATGCCGTACGGGCGATCGATGGCTTCCTTGAACCACTTGAGCGGCTCGGGGTCGAAGCCGAGCTTGGTCATGTCGAGCTGCAGGTTGCTCTTGTCGAGCAGACGCATGACGATCTTCTCGCCGAAGAGCGTCGGGCAGACCGACACGCGGAAGTCCATCTCCTTGCCGCCGCCGAGCTTGATCTTGATGCGGCCGTCTTGCGGCAGCCGGCGCTCGGAGATGTCGAGCGAGGCCATGATCTTCACGCGCGAAATGATGGCGCTCTTGAGCTTGATGGGCGGCTTCATCACCTCGTACATCACGCCGTCGATGCGGAACCGAACGCGGAAGTCTTTCTCGTACGGCTCGATGTGGATGTCTGACGCGCGCTTGCTGATGGCGTCTTTGAGCACGAGGTTCACCAGCTTGATGACCGGCGCGTCGTCAGCGGCTCTCGCGGCCTCTTCGACGTTCTGATCATCGGAACCGTCGGCGACCTCGACGTCGTCTTCGCCCATGCCCCCGACGATGTCTTCGAGGCTGGGGCCCTTCTCGGCGTAGTAGCGCTCGATGGCCTCACGAATCGCGGGCTCGCTCGCGACGACCGCTTCGATGTTGTAGCCGGTGAGGAACTTGAGGTCGTCGACGGCGTAGATGTTCGACGGGTCGCACATCGCCACGATGAGCGCGCTGCCCGCACGATTCACCGGGATGACGAGGTGCTTCTCGGCGACGTCTTTGGGCACGAGCTTGATGATCTCGGGCTCGACGTCGAACTCTTTGAGGTTGATGGCGGGAACGCCGTACTGCTTCGACAAGAAGTCGGTGAGCTTCGACTCTTCGATGGCGCCGACCTTGATCAGCGCCGTGCCGATGCGGGTACCAGTCTTCTGCTGTTCTTCCTGGGCTTTGCGGAGTTGCTGAACGGAGATGAGATTTTCGCGAACCAGCAGCTCGCCGAGACGGCCTGACATAGGGGTAGTGCCCTCGCTTCGAAAACGCGGTGAAAAGAGCGTCGCGAATTCAAACCGCCTGACTCAGGCAAAGCAAGGAATCACGGCGTGCAACGCGCGACTGCTGAACGCGCAGCCTCGAGATCCCGCGCGATCTGCGAGGACAACTCGGTCGCCGACGCGAAGCGCATCTCTGCGCGCAGCCGCTCGAGGAACTGCACCCGCAACTTTCGAGCGTAGAGGTCGCCCGAGTAGTCGAAGAGGTGCGCTTCAATCGTCACCTCGCCTCCACCGAATGTAGGTTTCACACCGATGTTCGCCGCGCCTCCGCGCCACGCTGCATCGTCACCGTCCAACACGCGCACACGCACTGCATAGACGCCGGCCGCCGGTCGCAGCTCGTTGGCGGTGTCGATGTTGGCGGTCGGAAAACCGATGGTGCGCCCGCGCCCTGCTCCGGGCACCACGACACCGTCGAGGTCGAACGGGCGCCCCAACAACTGCGCCGCCGCTTCCACGCGACCTTCGAGCACGTACTCGCGAACCTTGCTCGACGAGACGACGACCCCGCCGATGCAGACCGCGCTCACCGTCTTCACCTGCGCGCCTCGCGAAGCGGCGGCCTGCTCGAGCGTCGCCACGGAGCCTGCGCGCTTCGTTCCGTACGTGAAGTCGTAACCGACGACGACGGTGCGCGCGCCAACGCCATCGAAGAGCGCCTCTTCGAACGCCGTCGGCGTGGTGCGCGCGTACTCCGTCGAGAAAGGCTGCACGATGACGGCCTGCGCGCCGGAGGCTTCGAGTAACTCCAGCTTGCGCGCCTGGCCGACGATGAGCCGCGGCGCCAACTGCGGCTGCAGCACCTTGCCGGGGTGCGGTTGAAACGTGAGCGCGACGACCGCGCCGTGCTTCGCCGCTTCCGCGAAGAGCGCGCGATGCCCGAGGTGCACACCGTCGAAGTTACCCAGACAGATGGCGCAGCCGCGCAGCGAGCCGTTCGACGCCTCAACGAGAGACGAGTAGACCTTCATGTCGGGCGATATAGCCCCACCTGTGAGTCTCGTCGTCGCGCTCCTGTTGTCTGCCTGGCCCGTACCGCGTGACGCGGGCGTCGAGGCGTTCGCTGACCCGGCGAACTGGCCCAACGAGCCCGGGTGGACTGCTGCATGGCCACTGCACTCGTTTTCTGACGGTGGCGTGCACGTCGACCGGGCGTGGACCATCACGCGCGGCGCCGCTGACGTGACGCTGGCCATCGCGGCAGCGGCGCTCGACGTGTCTGATCCGCTCGTCGCCCACGCCTGGCGCTTGAACGCTGGCGAGTTGCCGAACGCCGTCGACGTGAACGGCAACGGGCGCATCGACATCGCAGACCTCGGCGCGGTCGCCGACAGCAACCACAACGGCGCCGTCGATCTCGAAGACGTGCTCGCGGCCTTCGCTGACGGCGTCGATCAAGATGGAAACGGGAGAATCGACGACGTCTGCGGTTGGGATTTCGTCGCCAACCGCCGCGTGCAGAGCAGCGACGCCGGGGGTGCTGACTGGCGCGCGCTCGCAGCGCCGCTCGACGACGGCCTGCCGGGCATCGGCGTGTGCCCCGAATGCACGCTCGTGCCCTTCATCGTGAATGACCGCGCGCTGGGCGCGCTCGTCGAGGCGCTCGATGACGCAGGCGTGCACGCGGTGTTGTTGCCTGTTTCGGAAAATGACGTCTCCTCGCAGCTCGACGTCGCTTTGAAGAACACGCACGCGGTGGTGCTCACGAGAACCGCAGCTACCGTCTTCCCGCTCGCGCTGCATGCGTCGACGCATTCCGTGAAGTCGTGTGCTGGCCCGGCGTCAGCGGCGAGCGTGTCGCTGCCTTCGCTCGACTGTGACGCGGCGCCGCTGATGCTGGGTGCCATGGGGCTGCTGCTCTCGGTAGCGCCAGACGCGAGCAGTCAGCAGCTCGTCGGCTTGCTCGGTGGCGCGCGCCCCGACGTCGCAGCAGCGCTCGAGTTCGCAGAGCAGACGTTGCCGCCTGCGCTCGCCGCCCGAGAACGAATGCAACCGCTGACGACCTCGCCGGTGAGCGCTGCCGAGCAGTGCCGCGTCGACGACGTGCTGGTGCCCTGCAGCGGAGGCACGACGCTGGCGGCGACGCTCGACCCGGCGCGCGTGTTCGTTCGCTTCGAGGAGCGCGCAGGCCCGTACACGTGGACGACGTCCTTCGCGGCCCCGCCGGTAGGCACCACGGTTCGGCAGATCACCCCGGCGTTCTTCGGGCCGGGCTCGGGGCCGCCGCGCTTCGTCGCCCTCGACGACTCCGGCGCCGACGTGGTCTTCGCGACGTCGATTGAAGGGCTCCGCGGGCTCGCAGCCGAGTCGACGCTCTTCACCGCGCCGCTGCCGTCGGGTCGCTTCGCGCCGGCCTTCGGAGACGTGAATGACGACGGGTTCGCCGACCTCGTGGTGGTTGGCGACGACGGCACCGTGGCCGCGTTCGATCTCCGCAACCGGCCGGTGAACGGGTTTCCAAAGCAGCTCGCCGCGGCGCCTGCTGGGCCACCGGTGCTCGCGCCGACGTTCATCGGCACGGCGTTGATCACCGTCGACGTCGACGGGCAGCTGACGCACTCGGTTCGTGAAGCGTCGTGGACGCACCAGCTGCCCGCGCCGCAACGCTCGTCGCCTGCGGCGGGCTACATCGACGCTGACGACTGGGCAGATCTCGCGAGCGCCAACGGTGAAGTGCTGCACGTGTTGATCAACGGAGCGGCCGGCCCTGCGAGCGCCTCATGGTCGAAGCCGTCGCGCGCCACGCAGGCGCTGCTCGCCAACCTCATCGACGACGCGCGGCTCGAGATCATCGTCGACGCCGTCTACGACGCGTCGGGCACGAAGTTGCTCGAGCTGGGGAGCTGGCAGCCGTCGGTAGTTCCACCGGCGCTCGCGCGCCTCGGCACCGGCTCCAGTCGCTCGCTGATTCAGGTCGAAGCGGTCGACGGCGCCTGGGAGCTTACGCGCTACGACGTGGAGCTCGCGCTGCGCAACGGAGACTCGCTGGCAGAGCGACAACGGCTGCGCACACTCCGCAATCGCCCCTCGCGTGGTGGCTTCGTCGTCGCAGACATGACCGCTGACGGTGCCCCCGACGTGATTCTCCCCACCGAAGACGGGCTGCTCTTCATCATCGACGGGCGCGGTGAAATGCCGCCAGAATCGCCGCTGCCGACGCTGGGAAACGTGCTGTCTGCGCCGGCGCTCGGGGTGGCGCGCAACCGCATCGAGCTCGCCGTGCGCACCACGCGAGGAGACGTCGTGCGCTGGTTGGCGCCGGGTCAGGTCGAGAACCTGGTGTGGGAGAGCGCGGGGCACGACCGGCAGAACTCGAACAACGCGCAGCGACCATTACCGCCGCGCTCGGTGGCCGGCCTGGGCATCACCGAGCCGCCGCTGCTGCCCCCGGTGCAGCCGTGCTCGTGTCAGTCGATTCCGGGGCTCGCTGCACTCGCACTGCTTTTCCTGCTGCGACGTGCTAGCCGCGCGCGCCGATGAGCCGCATCCCTCTCCGCCCGACGCCTGCTGGCGCTGAACTCCTCGATCTCAAGGTGCTGCCCGACTGGACGAAGGTCTTCGGTCGCGAAGCCCCGCTGGAGCTGGAGATCGGCTGCGGTGCCGGAGGCTTTGCGCTCGAGTACGCGCGCCGCAACCCGAACGTGAATTTCATCGCCTTCGAGTGGCGCAAGAAGTACGCGCGCGAGGTCGCCCACCGCGCCGAAAAGCACGGCCTCACGTGGCTCAAGGTCATCGAAGGCGACGCGCGCGAACAGATGCCGCTGCTCTTCGGGCCGGGGAGCCTCTCGCAGATTCACCTCCAGTTCCCCGACCCGTGGTGGAAACGAGCGCACCAGAAGCGCGCGATTCTGCAGCCCGACTTCACGAAGTACATGCTCACGCTGCTCAAAGACGGCGGGCGCTTCGACTTTCGCACCGACGTTCAAGATGTAGGCGACCGTGGCATCAGGGTGCTTGAGGGCGCCGGTTTCCACAACCCGCTGGGGCCGCTGGCGTTCCACCCGTATGACCCGGAAGAAGCGCCCTCGACGCGTGAACGCCGGTACCTGATCAGCGGAGCGCCGGTCTACCGAGCGCGCCTGCTCAAGAAATGACATCCTCCGGCGGCTCGATGGCCGCCCGCCGAAAGACGCTCGAAGCCACCCGCCGTGAAGACGGCCTCGGCTCGCTCGAAGGCCGCACGATTCTCGTCGCCGACGACGATCGCACCATCATCTCGCAGGTGCGCGCCGGCCTCGACGGCTCGGGCTACGGCTTCGTCGAGTGTCAAGACGGCACCGAGGTGCTCTCGGCGATTCGTCAACACCAACCCGACCTCTTGTTGATGGACGTGGAGATGCCGGGCCTCGGCGGCGTCGAGGTCTGTCGCATCGTCAAAGCGAACCAGGGCGTCAGCGGCTTCGGCTTCATCCCCGTCATCCTCATGACCGCGCGGCGCACGGGAAAAGTCGAAGGGCTCGAGCTCGGCGCTGACGACTACCTCATCAAGCCGTTCGACATGCTCGAGCTCTCGGCGCGCGTGAAGTCGATGCTGCGGCTCAAGGCGCTGCAAGACGCGCTCATGGTGAAGAACCGCGAGCTCGATCGCGCGAACAAAGAGCTGAACGAGAAACGCGAAGAGCTGCTGTTGCTCTCGCGCACCGACGGCCTCACCGGGCTCACCAACCGCCGTCACTTCGAAGAGCGCCTGCTCTCGGAGTTTACGCGCAGTGAGCGCTATCGCGCGCCGCTCAGCTGCTTCCTGCTCGACATCGATCACTTCAAGAAAGTGAATGACACGTGGGGTCACCCCTTCGGCGACGTGGTGCTCAAAGAGGTCGCGGGCGTGGCGCGGCGGGCGCTGCGTGACGTCGACGTGCTCGCGCGCTACGGCGGTGAAGAGCTGGTGGCGCTGTTGCCCGAGACCTCCCCTGAAGAGGCGTGGCGGGCCGCCGAGCGCGTTCGTATGGGCGTGGAGGCGATGCGCTTGACGGCCCAGACCCCGACCGGCCCGCAGATCGTGCGTTGCACCGCGTCGATTGGCGTCGCCACGTTCCCCGGCGACGGCGTCACGAGCTCAGAGACTCTGGTGCAGACGGCAGATGAATGTCTGTACGCAGCCAAAGCGAATGGTCGCAATCAGGTGCGTCAGGCGGGGTGATCCCGCTAAGAAGACCGTCGATGCGCGCAGGCGTTCTGCTCTCGTTGTTGCTGGTGTTGCCGGGCTGCCGAAGGCCCGCTGCCGACTCGCCTGAAGCGGCGTACCGCACGTTCGCGACGGCGCTCCAAAGGGCCGACACCAGGCGAGCCTGGGCGCTGCTCTCGCCGGCCACGAAAGAGAACGTGACCGCGCGCGCGAAGGCCATTTCTGCCGCGTCGCAGGGCGTGGTTCGTGACGAGCCCGAGGCGCTGCTGTTTCAAGCGAGCCGGCCGGGGCCGCTTGGTGAAGTCACTCAAGTGAAGGCCGACGACACGAGCGCCGTGCTCAAGGTCGCGACAGCCGGCGGTGAGCGTGAAGTGAAGCTGGTGAAGGAATCCGGGAGGTGGCTCATCGACCTCTCCGACACACTCGAAGACCGTGGCTCGCCGTGACTGATCGATCGAAGGGGAAGCCGCCTGCTCCGCAGGTGCAGGTGATTCGTAAACCGGCCGGCGCGCCGGTCGTGCCCACCTCGTCGATCACGCCGGTGCCGGTGCGGCCGACGACCGCGCCGACCGTGGCGTCACCCAGGCCCGCCGTTCCCGCCGCGCGCCCATCGAGCAGCCGACCACCGTTCCGCGGCCCGCCGCGCTCGAGCACGCCGCGCCCACCTCCGACAGCAGAAGCCATCGCCCTGCTGGCTCGCAAAGAGCGGGTGCCCAACCGCATCGCCAAGGGTGAGCTCGAAGGAAAGATGAAGTGTCGCATCTGGAAGAAGCTGCACGCCGAAGAGGCGAAGCGCTTCGACCAGGCGTGGACGCTGCTCGAGAAGACGCCCGGGCTCGATCTCGCCGAGGCATTCGGCATCGTGCAGGGCGGCATGTCGGTCGACGAGTTCCGCGCGCGCCGCGCCCGCGCCAGGCGTCGCGAGTCGATCAAAGAAGCGCGCTCCAACGTGGCGCCGGAAGCCATCGACGGGTTCATCACCGCGCGCATCGCCGACAAGAGCGAGCTGTCGCTGGTGATGGGAGAGCGCACCGGGCTCGACGTGTTGACCGCGGTGGCGCCCGTTTCTTTCACCGGCGAGCGCAGCGGCAAGGTCGAGAAGCTCCACGTCGTCGCCATGTCTCGCAAGTCGACGTGGGACGCGCTGTTGCCGAAGCTCGAGCGCGACCCGAAGTTGTCGCAGAAGCCCGCGAGCGTCGCGCGCCAGCCCGCGCGTCGACCCGTCAGCGACCCGCGCGGGTTCCTCGAGCACGTCGGCCAGCGCATCACGGTTCAGCTGCGCAACGGCATCAAGCTCGACTTGCCGTTGTTGGCAGTCGGCCCGTTCGACGTGCTGCTGGGTTCAACGGGTGACGAGCTCTTCGTGCCGCTGCACGCGATGATCTCGTGGGCGCCGGCTCAGAGCTGATCTCTCAACACGTCGAGCACTTCGAGCTGCGTGCGGTTGCTGCGCTGATCGAACTCCACGCGGCACAGCGACTTGATGCGCGCGAGCATTCGGTACGCCGTCGCGCGCGAAACCCCCCGCCCGGCCGCCCACACGTCGACCCCCTGTCCGTCGAGTTGCGAGCGCATCAGGTCGCGTTCGTCGTCGCTCAACACCGCCACGATGCCGCGCGCCAGCCGTTGGGCATCGAGGCGCGCGACGATCGCCGCCGGGTATTCACGTGAGCCAGAGTGGCTCGGCTCGCTCGCGGTGGGTGAGATCACATAGCGGGCAAAGAGCTCTCGCGTGGCGTCGCGCGGTGACGGGCGACGCCCCAGCTCGCTCCACGCCGCGGCGACCGCCTGCTCGACGGCGATCGCCGAGAAGCCCTGCTTCGTGGTGATGGAGACCGGCCACCCTGAAACGCCCGGAGCGATCAGCACCGCCAACGCGTCGCGCACGTGCGCCGACAATGCGTGCCACGCCTGATGTGAGTCTTGCCCGCCGGCGACGACCTGCTTGAAGCGGTGCCGCACCGCGCGCTCGAGCTCTCCGTGCGGCATCGCGAGCAGCTCTTCACGGCGATCGTCGTCGAGCACGTGGCGCTCGAAGAACAGGCCCACGAAGCCGTCGAGCAGCTCCGACTCGACGCGGCCGACGCTGCCCACGATGCGGCGGAGCGCGCCGTAGTCTTCTTCGGTGAAGACGCCCTGCGCGTGAAACGAGCGCAGCGCATCGTGCAGCCGCGCCACGTCTCCCATGGTTCAGCGCCGACGGTACGCGTTGAGAGGAATGACCTGACTCACGTTGGTGCCCGCGCGCGCCGACTGCGCCCGACGAATCAACAGCGGAATGTCGCCTTCGCCACGCTCGACCGCGAGCCGCAGATCGCCCAGGCGCTCCAGGTGACGGCGCACCGGCACCCCTTCAGGCGCGAGCGTCACCACGCTGCGCAGGTGACTCTCGGCGGCCTCGAGCTGCTGTTCGGCCCGCGCGAGGTCTTTCCGCGCCAGCGAGAGCCACGCGGCGGTCTCTTCAGTCACCAGCTCGAGCTCGTGCGCCAGGCCCACCACCAGCTTGCCGCGCGCTGAATCGACCGAGACCCGCTCGTGCTCGATCTTCCAGTGGCGAACGTCGCTGTTCTCGCGCGCCGTCGCGTGGAGTTGCACGCCCCAGTCTGGCGCCACCACGTTGCCGGACAGCAGCACGCGCCGCGCATAGCCACGCGACACATCACCAAGCGCCACCGTCAGCGCGTCGCTGTCGAGCGAGGTCGGGTACGAGTGCCGCACCGTCAACGCGAGGAAGCCCGACGGCTGCACGCGCACGTTCGCCTCCGTCGCGACCTGACCGTAGACGTGCGCCATGACGCCGCCCATCGCTTCGCCCAGGCCTTCGGGGCCATCGACGTGCTCGAACGCGTTGCCCGAAGGCTCGGTGAGGGCCTGCAGAACTTCAGCGACGTAGTGCTTGGCGAGGCCGAGCGCGTGCACCGAGACCTTCTCGTCGGCCAGTCGCTGACCCAGCTCGTCGAACGCGTCTTGCCCGTCGGGGCCCACGGACGGCTCGCCGTCAGTCAGCACCAGCATGCGCGGCTTGCGCCCGGGCACCAGCGTGCGCTTGAGCCCCTTGAGCGCGAGCTCGAGCGCGCCGTGCAGCGCCGTGCCGCGCCCGGTCTGAATACCCTGCAGCGCGTCGACCATCTGCCGCTTGCCGCGCGAGTCCATCTGGCAGAGCGGCACACGTTGTTCTGCGAGGCCGTCGAAGACCACCAGGCCCAGAAAATCTTCCGGCTGAGAGCGCTCGACCAGTTGCTGCGCGGCTTCCACGGCGGCAGACAACGGCGCGCCCTTCATCGAGCCGCTGCGATCGAGCACCAGGTTCACCATCACCGGCGAGCGGGCCTCTTCAGGCGCAGCTTCACCCGTGATGAGCACGTGGCCTTCCTTCTGCTCACCACGCGCGGTTTCGACGCTCCAGGCTGTCCATTGCATCGTGTTCGACTCCTCAACCTGCTGGACGGCAACAGCCCGCGAACTGTCTCACGGACTGTGTCGAAAAGCGTAACGGTGCGACGACACAGACGTCGCGCTAAGCATCAACCACATGCGCACACTTCTCTTCGTCGCCGCCCTCTCGTTCGTCGCCTGCAAGAAAGAGGAGGTCCGCGCGGACGTGCCTCCCTCGTCACCCGCGGTTGCCGTCGAGAAGTCGGCCACCGCCGAAGGCCGCGTCATCACGATGGAAGTCACGCCCGACGGCTTCGTGCCCGACAACGTGAAGGTGAAGGCCAATGAGCCGGTGACGCTGCGCATCACGCGCAAGACCGATGAGACCTGTGCCACGGAGATTCTCATCGAAGGCACCGACATCAACGTGCCGCTGCCGCTCTTCAAGACCGTCTCTGTGAACTGGACGCCCACGCGCGCGGGAGCCGTGAAGTACGGCTGCGCGATGGACAAGATGATCAGCGGCGTGTTGCTCGTCGAGTGACGCGGCTCACGGCCTGACGAGGCCGCTGACGACAGACGCCGTGTGGTACGGCAAGCGTCGCGTCGTGAACGTGGGGTCGGGGCCCGGGTTTGCGCCGCTCGTCGCGGTCACGCTGATGACGTAGGTCTGCCCGGCCACCAGCAAACCAGACGGAATGGTGACGCTCGTCGAGGCGGTGTCGATGGTGCTGACTGCAGCCACCCGCGTCGCGCCGTTCGACAGGCCGAGCCGATCGATGCGCACCGAGTAGCGCTGCGGCGTGCCCAGGGTCGGCGCGGTCCACGTGATGGTGGGCGTCAACCCGACCGCCGACTGATCAACGGAGAGATCGGCGTTGTTGATGCGCGGGTTCACCACCGGCCCCAGCGCGGGGCGAATCGGCGTGGTGACGAACGTCTGCAGCGGCACAAATGAGAACATGTGCGACGAGTACGACAGCGCCGACGTGGAACTCGGGAGCTGGCGCGTCAGCGTCGTGCTGTAGCCGTAATAGACGCTCGAGCCCCAGCTCGGCCCGAAGGGCTCGCGGTAGGAAATGGACGACGGAGCCACCATCGGCGCGGCGGTCGTGAAAGAGGCCACCGACACGAACGCGTCGAGCGACGACTGGCGCGGCACCGGTGTCTGGTAGATCGATACGTCGAATACGCCGTCGGTGCCGTTCAGCTGCGCGGCGGCGGTGATGTAGTCGGAGTTGCGATAGTCGAAGTTGGTCGTCGTCAAAGTCGGCGTCGCCATCACACCAGTCACCGTGCTCGTCTGGCCGTCAGCCATCGCGAGGTTGGAGATCTGCAGCGAGCGCTCGACGGTGACGGTCGTGAGCCCACCGCTCGCGGAGTAGAGCTTCTGCAAGAGGTACGCGACGTCGCCCTGGGTCGAGTCAATCAGCGGGGTGCCGTAGGCGCTCGAATACAGGAAGTAGTTGATGGTGCCGACGTAGCCGACGGTGCCCTGGGTCGGCTCGCCCGTGCCATAGCGCTCGAAGCCCTCGAGGTCGGCGGAGTTCGCGTTGAACGACACCAGCGAGAGAAAGTGGCCGTTGTAGACCCACGACGCGAGCCCCGAGACCGCGAAGTTCACCGACGTGGGATCGATGGTGGGCGTCACGACGTTCGGCCGGCCCACGACTTCGTACTGCATCGACACCACGCGGCTCGACGTCTGCAGGTAGGTCGAGCCGATGCGGAAGAGGTACTCGCCTTGCGGCACGTTGGGGATCGAGAAGGTGCCGTTGGGCAGGCCCACGCCCGTGCGGTACACCTGCACGCCGCTCTCGTTGACCCAGGCGCCGATGGACGCGGTCGACAAGTTCGGGAGTTCGTTGCTCACGCCACCGTCGGACAGCACGTACGTGAGGGTGTAGCTCCCCGTCACATCGCCAGCGGTGGGCGAACCACCACCCGTCGCGCTGCCGCCACCCGTCGCGCTGCCGCCACCCGTCGCGCTGCCGCCACCCGTCGCGCTGCCTCCACCCGTCGCGCTGCCTCCACCCGTCGCGCTGCCTCCACCCGTCGCGCTGCCACCACCCGTCGCGCTGCCACCACCCGTCGCGTCGCCACCACCCGTCGCGTCGCCTCCGCCCGTCGCGTCGCCTCCGCCCGTCGCGCTACCGCCGCCCGTCGCATCGCCTCCGCCTGTTGCCGTTCCACCGCCGTTCGCGGTGCCACCACCGATGCCGCCAATGGTGCACAGCCCCGCGTTGCACGTCTGACCGACGAAGCAGGCCTGGCATGTATTGCCGCGCTGACCGCACGCGTCGCCCGCCGAGCCACCCTGACATTGCCCCGCCGCATCGCAGCAGCCCATGCACGAGCTCGGGCTGCACTTCGCCGTCGGGCCGCACGCCGGAGCCAACGACAGGAACAGCCCGAACGACACACCGGTGATCAACGACCTGAGGCGCGACATGCGTACTCCGCGAGTGAGGGAACGCGCGGTGTAGCCAACGGAGCACGGCCCACGCAACAACAGCACGAGATGTCGGGTCGACACGGTAGGTTGCACGCCGTGGAAGCGACGGCTCCCATTCTGCGGAGGCTGTGCTTCGTCGACATCGAGACGACGGGCCTCGACGCGTCGACGGAAGAGATCATCGAGATCGGCGCCGTCTTCGTCGAGCGTGGCGTCGTCGTCGACCGCAAGCAGTGGCTGATCCGCCCGGGCAAACCGCTGCCTGCGTTGATCATCGCGCTCACCGGGCTGACCGATTCGCACCTCGCAACGTCGCGGCCGCTCGCCGCCGTCGCGCCGGAGTTGATGGCGGCGCTCGAAGGCTGGCCGCTCGTCGCGCACAACGGGAGCTTCGAGCGCTCGTTCTTGAAAGAGCTCATCGCCGACAACGCGTTGCTCGACAGCTGTGAAGTCGCGCAGCTGCTCTTCCCCGAACGGCCCAGTCACTCGCTCGACGCGCTCGTACGGTGGCTCGGCGTGGGCGACGGCGCACGGCACCGCGCCATCGACGACGCAGAAGACACCTTCCTCATGCTCGCCGCGTTGTGTGAGCGCTTCGTGAACGAAGGCACGCACGAGCAGCTCGACGCGCTGCTCCGGCACCTGAAGCCTGGGCCAAGCGCAGATCGCGCCGTGCTCTGTGCGTTGTTGGAGTCGCTCAAGCACGAGCTTCGCGGTGGTGTCGTACAGACGCCGCGCTCGCCGACGACACAGCCCGGGCTGGCCCCACGCATCTCGGGGTGGCTCACCGCACCGATGGTCGTGTGCGCCGAGCTGGAGCGAGCGCCGTTGACAGAGCTCGCACTCGAAGCAGCGGCGCTCTCGACGGGTGACGAGCTGGTGGCGGTGTGTGTACCGGCGTCGACGTTTCGCGAGGTCTCGCAGCGCCGCGACGTGCCCGCGCTCGCGCACCGCCCGGTCTGTGCTGCGGTGCTGCGAGCTGAGCTGACACAGACAGCGACCGACGAGCTCGAACAATTCGGCCGCGCGTACCTCGCTGCGTGGTCGCTGCGTACGCGCACCGGAGCGCTCGACGGCGTGAGCGGCTTCGTGCGCTCACGTGCCCCGGGCGTCGCTGAGCTGCTCGCGAAGGCGTCGACGTGCAGCTGCGACGAAGCGACGTGCTTCGCGCGCGTCGAGCCCGCCGCGCCGGGCTGGGTGCTGATTTCTCACGAGCACGCGTTGGAGTGGCTGGAGCGTGACGTGCCCGCGCGCTTGCTCGTGGTTGATGCAGACCGACTCCCCGACGCCGAGCGGCGAAGGCTGGAGCGAAGCCTCGAGCTTCGTCACCTCGTCGATGCGGGCGAGCTCGCACAGGCCCTCGCGGCGCACCCACCAGGCGTGGTGTTGAAGCGAGCTCGCACGGCACCCGCCTGGCTGGCGATTCACGACGCGCTGCTGCGGCTCCCCCACGAGCTTCGCGAGCGCGTGGCCGACGTCATCGAGCCGCCGCCAGGGTTCGAGCTCGTCGTGCGCGCAGACGGGCTGACGCGCACGCCGATTCGCCCCGCAGAGCGCGTCGCGCGCCGGTTGCGTCGTGGCGTGTGCCTCATGTCGTCTTTCATTGGAGGCACGGCCTGGTCGCAGCTCGGCGCCGTCAACCTGCCGCCGAGCGCGCACGCACAGCTCGAGACGAAGACCGAGCCGACATCGTGGTCGCAGCTCGCCGCCCTCGTGAACGCAGCGGAGGCCGACCTGCTGGTGACGCCCGGCCCGCTCGAACCCGTGGTGGCGGCGCTGCTCGACGCCGGCGTCAACGTCAGCCTCGGAGCGCATCGGCCCGGCGCGCTCCGCGTCGTCGAGTGGCGGCGCGACGCTCCGGCGCTCTCCGCGCGATGTTGTCTGTTCTATGGCGTGCGCGATTGGCGGCGCGCGGTGCTCTCGGTGGACGCAGCGAGAATCGTGTTGGCGTCGGCGCAGGGGCTGCCGACGGAGCCGGTGCGACGGGCCCTCAAGGGGCTCTCGCCGCAGCCGCTCACTTCTTGAGGCGTTCTTCGAGCGACTCCTGAAGCTTGCGGAGCGACTCGGGGTCGCCCGCCTTCACCGCGGCAAGATCAACCTCGGTGCGCTCACGGAGCTGCGTCACCATCTCCGCGAACACCGCGAAGACGTCCTGCAATTCATCGCTCGGGCGCAGGCCATACGTCGGCGGGCGCACCATGCCGCTGCCAACCTCGCGCGCCATGCGCTTGATGCGGAAGAGCGGGCCCACGATGCGATGCGTGATGACGATGGCCATCGCCGCGACGAGGAAGATGAAACCCGCGAGCACACCGAGCAGCGCGTACAGCGTGTACTGCTGCTGACGCTGCACTTCGACCGACGCCTCCTGCGCAGCGCGACGCTCTGCTTCGAACGCGGCGTCGATGGTCTTGCTCTTGTCGGCGAGCGAAGCGACGAGCTCCGGGTCGTCCATGTTGGCGGCGAGCTCGTTGTTCACCGTGCACACACCGAGTTCGCGGCTGGTCTCTGCGGCCTTCTTGCGCGCCTCGACGGAGGCGGAGATCTGCGAGAACAGCGAACTCGTGGTGCGCACCAGGAACACGCCCAACACACCGGCGACCAGCAGCGAGAGCACGACGAAGTACGCGGCGAACTTCAGCTGAAAGCGCGCGTCGAGGAGAAAGTTCCGCAGCTTGCGGTCCTTCGCGCCTCCCGGGTGCTGCGCTGGCGTGCCTTCAGACATGGGTCGTTCCCCTCACGACTTCAGTTCTTCCACTCGAGATCAGACGCCGCGTCGTCGAGTACGCGCGGCACCATCGCCTTGATCAAGCTCTCCGGCTTGCCGCCCGCGGCCTTCACGTTCCACGTGCCCTTCAAGGCCTGCTCCGGGTACGACATGATCAACATCTCGACCTTGAGCCCCTTCTCGCTCGAGCCTGGCAACAACTGCATGCGCAGTTGGTACCCCTTGAGCTTCTTCACACGGATCAGGCTGGCTGCCGATTTCTTGTCTTCATTCACCGGCGCGAAGTTCGCCCCGAGCTCCGACAATTTCTCGCGCATCAGCTGATCCGCGAGCGCCACCAGCTCGCCGGGCAGGTCACCGACCTTGTCCTGCACCGGCTCGACGTTGAGGTACAGCGCGCCCGCAGTGACCGGCGCCTGACTCAACGCCTTCTCAATCGCCGCGCGCACCGACGTATCCGCTTCCGTGCGCACGCCCTTCAGACACGTCAACGCGGCGTTCGAACGGAGCTCGCCGAGCGCGGCGGCCGCAGCAGCACGCACCACCGACTCACTGTCCTTGAGCGCGCCACACAGCGGCGTGACGGCCGAGTCGCTGCCGGTTTGCCCGAGCAGCAGCACCGTCTGCGCACGAACACGCGCGTCTTTCGCGCCGGCGAGTTGCTTGCTCAAGAAAGGAATGCGGGCGTCTTCCGCGGCGCTGGCGGCGAACGAAACGACGAGTAACGCAACGAACGCCTGCCGCACTGGAGCCAGCACTCTACAAGCACCACGCAGAGAGTTTCGCGAACGAAGTGACACGCAGAAAGACCCACATCGGCACCGCGTGGTACGAAACGACGATGAGCTGGAAACACTTCATGACCCGCATCGAAGGCAAGAAGGCGCAGGTGTTGCTCGACGAGCAGTTCGCCAACGGGCCGCTGCCCAACGCGCAGTTGCCGCACCTCGCGTGGGTCGGCGTGTGGAACCAGATGGACCCGAGCGGCGCGCTCTGGCACCCCGACGAGGCGCCGCGCCTCGAGAAGCTCGAGGCCAACCTGATGGCTCAGCTGGAAAAATTCGGCAACGGCTGGGCGGTGTACGTGCGCCGCGTCGCCACCGCGGGCATGCGCGAGTACTACGTGTACTTCGGAGACGGTGCGCACCTGAGTAAGGCCTTCGTCGCCTTCCAGGAAGCCAACCCGAACTACCGCATCGAGGTGGAGTTCAAGGAAGACCCGACCTGGTCGGGCTACTCGACGTGGCTCAAAGACGCGCCGTTGGTCTGAACGCCTGCGGCAAGGGTCCTCGACGAAGCGCTACCGCAGGCGGCGGGCGCCTCTCCAGGTCGGGCGGTGCCGCTTTCTGCAACCCTGCCTCCTCCCGATTTCGCAGGATTGCTTGCGACCAGAGAAACTATGCTCCTCGACATGACTCGTCGCATTCCGAGAGGAGTGGTGCTGGGGCTCTGCTTGATGACCGGCGCACAATGCGCTGTCGAGACACAAAACCAAGCAGACAAGCCGTACACCGTTGAGCGTGCGGAGGGGTACATTGATCGAATCGGCCGGGGAGAACGGGTCGAAGAGATCGAAAGACTCGGTCCTGCGATCGCCGCAGTCCTTTCTCCAAAGGAACTCGAGTACTTCAATTCGATTCAATGGCTGAATCAGGAAGACGACGAGTTGCTGCGAGATCCGGTGTTACACAAAGTGCTTCTCGCGCTCGCGCCTGAGTTGGGACCATCCCTTACTGCTCGCAGAACGATCATCTTCAATGTGGGAACGGCTCATGCATCGAGTTGCGCCGAAAGCTTCAATGACCAAACCTGTGGGAAGACCTGCAACAATCTGAGTACCGCCGTATCCGATGCGCGGAGGAAGGCGCTGGGCGCGGGACTGCTGGTCTCCGGGCTCGCGGGCTACGAATTGGCGGTGACGGCCCGCGCATTGACGGGCGGCGTTGCTCTCGCGGCGATTGGCATTGGAGTTCTTACCGCTACTGCCGTCATCACAGCGCGATTCCGGAACGACCAGGTAACGTCGCCCGACGTAAATGTCCTCAAGCAGTCCGCTACTGAAGCAGTCGCGACGATGGCCACATGCGTGTTGGGTCGTTTCGTTCCGGAATCGCTCGATACGTCGACGTGGCGCTTTCCAAGCTTTAACGATCTGTTCGACGAACGTAAATTCTACGAGTAATCCAACATGACACAGAAACAGAAGATTCTAGGCATTGTTCTGGCGTTACTGGTTCCAGCAGCAGTGTGGGCCGGAGACCTGGTGCTACCGCACGTTTTTGCAGGCGGGCAGCCCATTCGTGCCTCGGAGTTCAACGCAAATTTCGAAGCACTGCGCGCAGCGATTGCGGCTCAACAGACTGAAGTTGGGCGGCTTCGAGAACAACTAGGCGTCACTTCGCAATCCGACGGCGGGGCGTTCAGTGTTTCAGGAACAGAGATCGTGACGTTGACCGAGAGCGACTTTCTTCCGCCAGAGAGACTCCCGGATACTTGCGATTACATATCGCCCCTCGCCGAGACAAATAATGCCGACGTGCAAAAGGTTGCATCGGCATTCAGTCAGAACAGAATTACATCCATTTTCTGCAGAGCCAGTCGCAAAGTAGTCTCAAATAGCAGCAGCGGGACGTTTACGACCTATCCAAACGAGAATATGATGGGTTCGCATAGCATTCGAAGGCTGCCAGATGGGCGAAAAACCATTGATGATGTCCTGATCGCTGGCAGTTACATGACACCAAATGCGCTGTGTGGAACGACAACCATTACCATTTCTGACGTTTCGGTGGTGTGCCACGTGACAGTGGGCGGGGGCCTGCCCGACGCCGGAGTCGATGGAGGTCCTTGAGCTAAACGCAGCGACAAGTGGTCTGTTTTGTCTTGCGGGCTTCAAAGGAAGTCCGGACCGGCGAGTTAGTGATTCCCGATATTCTGCGGCGGCTTCCGTGTTCGGCGTAAACTTACAGGCGCTGCGCACCGACTCAGGGGATGACGGTCTTCACCAGGCCTTCGTCGCCTTCCAGGAAGTCAACCCGAACTACCGCATCGAGGACCCGACCTGGTCGGGCTACTCGACGTGGCTCAAAGACGCGCCGTTGGTCTGAACGCCCGGGGCAGGCGCGTCGTTGAATTCCATGACTCCGTGGAATAACCCTCGCAAATGCCTTCCCACATGACCGCCTCCGAGATCCGCGAGGCGTTTCTGACCTTCTTCGAAAAGCAGCAGCACCGCCGCGTCTCTTCTTCGAGCCTGGTGCCTGCCAACGACCCGACGTTGCTCTTCACCAACGCCGGCATGGTGCAGTTCAAAGACGTCTTCACCGGCCGCGAGACGCGCGACTACGTGCGCGCGACGACCACGCAGAAGTGCGTCCGCGCCGGCGGCAAGCACAACGACCTCGACAACGTGGGCTTCACCGCGCGGCACCACACGTTCTTCGAGATGCTGGGCAACTTCAGCTTCGGCGACTACTTCAAGCCCGACGCCATCAAGTGGGCGTGGGACTTCGTCACCACCGTCATCAAGATCCCCGTCGAGCGGCTGTCGGTCACCGTCTTCAAGGGTGAAGACGGCATTCCCGCTGACGATGAAGCCGCGCAGCTGTGGGTGAAGGCCGGCGTGCCTGCGCACCGCGTGCACCGCCTGGGCAAGGCCGACAACTTCTGGTCGATGGGCGACACCGGCGCGTGCGGCCCGTGCTCCGAAATCTACGTGTACCTGCCGGAAGGCGCCGTCGACGAGCAGCACAAGCCCGGCGAGTCAGACGCGTGGCTGGAAATCTGGAACCTCGTGTTCATGCAGTTCGAGCGCAAGGCCGACGGCACGCTGCTCAACCTGCCGAGGCCGTCCATCGACACCGGTGCGGGCCTCGAGCGCGTCACGGCCTACGTGCAGGGCAAGAAGTCGAACTACGACACCGACCTCTTCACCCCGCTCTTCGAGACCATCGAGAAGCTGTCGGGCAAGAAGTACGGCGCGACGTGGGGCCCGCAGGCGGTCACCGACGCGGCGATGCGTGTCGTGGCCGACCACGCGCGGGCGACGGCGTTCCTCGTGGCTGACGGCGTACAACCGTCGAACGAAGGTCGTGGCTACGTGTTGCGCCGCATCATGCGCCGCGCGATTCGTCATGGTGATCAGCACCTCGATCTCGACCAGCCGTTCTTCTCGAGCGTCGTCGAGGCCGTCATCGACGCCATGTCGGTCGCCTACCCGGAGCTCAAAGAGAAGCGCGGCTTCCTGCTCGACGTCGCGAAGAACGAAGAAGACTCGTTCCGCCGCACGTTGAAGCGCGGCCGTGGCCTCATCGCGGTGGAATTCGAGAAGCTGCGCAAGTCGGGCGGCGCGCTGCTGTCGGGCGCAGTGGTGTGGGACCTCCACCAGACATGCGGCTTCCCGTGGGACCTCACGGAGGTGATGGCGAAAGAAGAAGGCTTCGGCATCGACAAGGCCGGCTTCGACAAGCTCCTCGACGAAGAGCGTGAGCGCGCGTCGCAAGGCGCGCTCGGCTCAGAGAAGGGCATCGCCGACATCTACATGAAGCTCGCGGGCTCAATCCCCGAGACGAAGTTCCTCGGCTACGACGGCGTGAGCGGCGAAGGCAAAGTGCTCGCGCTGATCAGCGGCGGCCAGCAGGTCACCAGCGCGAAGGCCGGAGACACGGTGGAGCTCGTGCTCGATCAATCTCCGTTCTACGGCGAGTCGGGTGGTCAGGTCGGTGACACCGGCGTCATCACCGGCAAGGGCCTCACGCTGCAGATCTCCGACACGCAGAAGCCCGCGGGCGGCTTGATGGTGCACAAAGGCAAGGTGCTCGAAGGCGCGCTGTCGGTGAACGACACCGTGCAGCTGAGCGTCGACGGTGAGCGGCGCCAGAAGATCCGCGCGAACCACTCGGCCACGCACCTGCTGCACCGCGCGCTGAAGCTGACGCTCGGAGAAACAGTGAACCAGAAGGGCTCGGTGGTGCAGCCTGAAGCGCTGCGCTTCGACTTCTCGCACTTCAGCCCCATGTCGCAGGAGCAGGTCGACCAGGTCGAAGACCTCGTCAACGGGTGGGTGCGCGACAACAAAGGCGCAGAAACGAAAGTCATGGGCCTGGCCGAAGCGAAGGCCGCCGGTGCGGTCGCGCTCTTCGGCGAGAAGTACGGCGACAAGGTCCGCGTCGTCACCGTGCACCCCGAGTCGACGGAGCTGTGCGGCGGTACGCACGTGAGCCGCTCGGGCGACATCGGCTACTTCCGCATTCAGAGCGAGGCGTCGATCGCCAGCGGGGTGCGCCGCATCGTGGCGCTGACCGGCGCTGCGGCTGCGCTGTACGGGCGCGAGCAGGAGAAAGTGCTGCACCGCTCGGCCGAGCTCTTCAAGGCGACCGCGACGGATCTCCCCAAGCGCATCGAGGCGTCGCAGAAGCGCATCAAGGAGCTCGAGAAAAAAATCGAAGAAGTGCAGCTCAAGGCCAGCTCCGGCGGCGCGAAGAGCGGAGAGAACGTTCAAGACGTCAACGGCGTCAAGGTGCTCACGCAGCGCATCGACCCGGCCGACGCGAACGTCTTCAAGCAACTCGCAGATCGCTACCGTGATCAACTCAAGTCGGGCGTCATCGGCCTCGGCGGTGAGACCAGCGACGGCAAGGCGCTCATTCTCGTCGCGGCCACCAAAGATCTCGTCGAGAAGGGCTTCAAGGCGGGCGATGCGGTGCGCGTGATGGCCGCTGAAATCGGCGGCAAGGGCGGCGGCAAGCCCGACATGGCGCAGGCTGGCGGCACCGACCCCTCGAAGATCCCGCTGGCCTTCGAGAAGCTCGTCGCCACGGTGAAGGGCGCATGAAGCGCGCGCTCGTCATTGGGGTGCTTTTGACCGGCTGCCCGAAAGACGAGCCGCAGTTCGACGTGAACGATCCGCTCCTGAAGAAGCTCAAAGCCGAGCAGGAGCGGCTCGAGAAGGTGGGCCCTCCGAAGCTCAAAGAGCCGGAGCCAGACCCGCTGACGCGCGTGCTCGCCGCCGACAGCAAGCCCGACTTCCTCGGCATTCCCTCGGGCGTGTCGGCAGACCTCGGCAGCACGAGCCTGGCGCTCGTCGAGGTGCAGCGCTCGCAGACGGTGGGCGGTGACAAAGTGAGCCTGTCGACGGCAGACAGATTCCTGCGCGTGACGCTCGAGGCCACCGCGAAGAAAGCCGCGACGCTCGACCTGAGCGACGCCACGCTCGAGAACGGTGAACGCACGGTGAAGATCGCGCGCGACGTGCAACGCGTCGGTCGCGGCGCGCCGCTGTCCATGGAGCTCACCGCGGGCTCCACCAGAAAAGTGGTGCTCTTCTTCGAGGCGCCAGACGAAATGATCGGCAAAGGCCTGAAGATCATTCTGGCGAGCCCCGAGAGCCGGGTAGAATTGCCGTTGCAATGACGTCGCCGCCGTCGAACGAGCCCAGAAAGATCCCCCTGCGGATCCGCCTGCCGTTCACGAGCGAAGACGAGTTCATCACCCGCTACGGCAGCAACGTCACCCGCGGCGGCATCTTCATCGCCACGCGCGCCGGGAAACCAGAAGGCACGCCGCTGTCCTTCGAGCTCGTGCTGCAAGACGGCACGCGGTTGATGCGCGGCGAAGGCGTGGTGCACAAGGTCGTCGTCGACGATCAACCCGGCAAAGCGGGAATGCTGGTGCGCTTCACGCGCATCGACTCGCGCACCAAGGGCCTCATCGATCAGATCCTCGAGCAGCGCGAAGGCGCCGCACCGGCCGACGCGCCCGCCGCTGAACCTTCACCTCCCGTCGCGCCGCCGCCGATCTCGCGCCCCACGCCGGTACCCGTCGCGAAGAAGGGCCCGCCGCCGCTCTCTGATGACGTCGTGCTGGGCATCGATCTCGGCACCACCACGTGTCGCGCAGCGCTCGTCATCGACGGCCAGCCGACCCTCATCCCCATTCCCTCCGAGCGTGGCGCGTTCGCCCTGCCCTCCATCGTGGCCTTCGACGTCGCGAAAGATCGCGTGCTCATCGGCAGCGCGGCGCGCAAGCACCGCGTCGATCACCCCGAGCAGGCCGTCTCGGGCTTCAAGCGCCTCATGGGCCGCCGCGCGCAGGCAAAGAAGGTGCGCGAGCTCGCGAAGGTCTCGCCGTACACGTTCGCGTCTGACCCTGAAGGTGACGTGGGCATCGAGTTGGCGGGGCGCGTGTTCTCCATCGCCGAGTTCGCCGCGCACCTGCTCAAGGAGCTCAAGAACGCAGCGCAGGACTTTCTGGGTCGCGAGCTGACCCGCGCGGTGCTGTGCGTGCCTGCCTGGTACACCGACCATCAACGCGCTGCAGTCATCGCTTCCGCTGAGCTCGCGGGCCTGCAGGTGCTCTCGATTCTCAACGAGCCGTCGGCGGTGGCGCTGGCCTTCGGCTTCGGGCGCGGGCTGGCTCGCAAGCGCGTGCTCGTCTACGACCTGGGCGGCGGCACCTTCGACGCGTCGGTGGTCGAGATCACCGGCGACGATCTCGAAGCGGTCAGCACCGGCGGCGACAACTTCCTCGGAGGGATGGACTTTGACGCGCGCCTCGCCGACGCGCTCATCGGCACCATGGCGCAGGGCCCCAAAGAGCAGCTGCTCGGCTCACGCATGACGGTGGAACGCGTACGCGACGCGGCGGAGGTCGCGAAGATTGCCCTGAGCGACGCCGAGCTCGCGCCGGTGCACGTGCCCTTCGCGGCGACCGACGCGGCCGGAACTCCCGTCGATCTCCGCGTGGAGGTCGAACGGGGCTTCCTCGAATCAGCCACGCAAGATCTCGTCGAGCGGACCGGCCAGGTCACGCAGGCCGTGCTCGACGCGGCCAAGCTGTCTCCGCAGAGCCTCGATGAGGTGTTGCTCGTCGGCGGGCAGTCGCGCGCGCCCGCCGTGCGCCGCTTTCTTGAGCAGCAGCTCGGCCGCCCCGGTCGCACCGACGTCGACCCGGCAGGCGCCGTCGCGCTCGGCGCAGCGCTCTATGGCCACTCGCTGGTGCAGCGCGAAAAGGGCAAGCGCGGGCTCTCGTTGGCCGAGGTGTTGAGCTCGCCCATCGGCGTCGCGGTGAAGGGCGGCGGCTTCCGTCGCGTGCTCGAGCGCAACACGCGCCTGCCCGCTGAAAAGTCGCTGGCCGTGCCCATTGCCGCGCAGCAGAGCGTGCGCCTCGCGGTGCTGCAGGGCACCTCGCCGCGCGCGGACGAAAACGAGTACCTCGGCGCGCTCGCCATGCAGTCGGAGCGCGCGGGCGAGCTCACCGTACGCTTCTCGGTTTCGAGCGACGGGCGGCTGACGTTGACCGCCACCACCCCGACGGGCAAGCAGGCCGACGTGCAGTTCTCGACGGCCGACGCGAGCGACGACGTGCAGGCCCAGCTGCTGGCCGACTCGCCGCTGCCTGGGGAAGAAGGCCCCACTGGTTCGTCACCCAGTGGGCTCTTCCGCGGGCTCAAGCGGCTGTTCGGCTCGCGCTGATCAGCTACAGTCCGCGCGCACCTTTTCCCACCAACTCGGGGTTCCGACGCATGCCTGTCTCAATCAACGATCGTCGTCTCTCTACGCTGTACACGTCTTACGAGCGCAGCTCGAAGCCCATCGGCAAAGATCAGGCGCTCGAGATTCTCTCGCACCTCGGAGACTCGGCGCGCTGGGGCCAGGCGAAGCTCGCTGATCAGTTGAAGAAGCCGGGCATGACGCCGGAGCAGCAGATCGCACTCGCCAAAGACGGCATCACCGCGAACGAGAAGAAAGATCTCGAGACGATCCTCGACAAGGGCGGCGTGCCGCTCGAGGCCGGGGCGCGCGCGTTCCTCGAGCAGGTGTTGGGGCGTACGCCCTCGCCCGTGAACCCCACGCCGAACCCGGCGGCCGTCACGGCCAATGGCATCAGCGTGAACGGAGGCCAGGCCAACGGTCTGTCGGGCACCACCAAAGCGGGCGCGACCATCGAGGCCATCAACATCTCCACCGCGCCCGGCGGTCGTCTGCACATGGACGACACGATGGTCATCGGCAAGGCCGACGCGAACGGCAACTTCGACAAGGTCAACCTCACCGGCGAACAGAAGCTGCGTGAAGGCGACCTCGTGCGCATGCGCGCGCGCTACGCCGACGGCACCACGTCTGACTGGGTGACGGTGAAGGCCACCGGCATCGAAGCGAAAGATGGCCGCAACGCGGTCGTCGCGCTCTTCCGCATCGGCGCGGCTGACGCAGGCAACGGGAAGATCGACGTCTCGAACATCAACGCCAGCCGGCAGGTCTCAGAGCCCGGCGCAAAGCTGCAGTTCACCAACAATCGCACCGGTGAGAAGGCGCAGGTCACCATCACCGCTGAAGGTGGCTTCCCCGCGGGCTTCCAGCTCAACGGCAAGGCCGGCGATTCGTTCGCGGTCGCCGCGAGCGACGGCACCAACAACACCGCCTTCACCGAGACCGTCGGCAACGTCACCGTGCCCGGCGGCACGCCCGGCAACGTCGACCTCGTGCCCGACCCGGCGCTCCACAAAGACGAGCTCGACTCGGCGGGTAAGCCCAAGTTCAACAAGGTGCGCTTCACGGGCCCGCTGTTCATCGACGGCCCCAAGGCTGACGACGTGCGCCAGGGGCAAATCGGCAACTGCTATTTCCCCGCAGCCATGGCGGCCATCGCCAAGGCGAACCCCGACGCCATCACCAACATGGTGAAAGACAACGGCGACGGCACGTACACCGTGACGTTCAAAGAAAAAGACTGGGCGACCGGGCGCTCGAAAGACGTGCCCGTGAAGGTCGACGGAGATCTCTACGCGCGCAGCTACGGCGGCGCGCTGTACGGGCACTCCACGAACAGCAGCGACCCCAAGAAGATGGAGCTCTGGTTTCCGCTCGTCGAGAAGGCCTACGCGCAGTGGAAGGGCAGCTACGACACCATCGGCAACGGCGGTCACGTCAGCGACGTGTTCGAAGACGTGCTCGGAGTCGACGCGTCGTACATGAGCCTCGGCTATGGCGGCGTCGACAAGGTGTGGAACCAGATCGTCTCGAACGTCGACGCCAACAAGGCCGTGGGCGCGGGCACCTACGGCGAAGATCGCGAGGCGCTGTATACGAATAGCGGCGTGTACGCGAACCACGCGTACTCGATCCTCGGGTACGAAAAGTCGGGCACGGAGCGCTTCGTCGTGCTGCGCAACCCCTGGGGCGAATCGGAGCCTGCGGGCAATGGTGCCAACGACGGCGTCTTCAAGTTGAAACTCGAAGACTTCACGAAGCTCTACCAGTCGCTCTACTTCCAGAACTGAAAGGCACGCGTCATGGCCAAGCCTCCCGAACCGATTGAAGACGTCATTCCCAACGCGCAGTGGGTGGTCGACGCCGAGGTGACTGAAGTCATCGCCACCGGCTCGCAGCCGCAGAAGGTCGAAGCGAAGCCCGGCGCCACCAGCACGGGCCAGAAGACGGCCGCGCAGACGGTGAAGTTGAAGGTCAAGCGCGTGCTGCACGGCGAGCAGGTCTCGGAGCTGACGGTGGAGAAGCCTGAAGCCGGCTACGCGCTGGCGAAGGGCAACCACGGCCCGTTCCTCATCGACTCGACGAAGACGATCCTCGGCCGCTATGGCCCTGACTCGTACAGCTTCGAGCGCATCGAGGCAGCGCTCGCGTCGAAGCGCTGAGCAGTTCCAAGACAGAACAGGGGTCACCACGTGCCAATCAACAACCGCATCAACCCGTCGACGCTCGACCAGAATTGGGAACGCGCGACCATCGGCAAGAATCAGCCGGGGCAGCTCGTCGCGCTCGGCGGTGACGCGAAGAAGGGCGTGGCGATCACCATTCACGGCATCAACGACGCGCCCACGGGCGTGGCTGCGTTGACCGACGCGCGCTTGAACAAGGGCGGCAAGGTGTCGACCTTCGGCTGGGACGACAACTATCGGCGCCTGGGCGACTCAGCGAATGACTTCGCGCGCGCGGTGAAGAGCGAGCTGGCGAAGCACCCCGGAGCGACGTTGCGCATCGACGCGCACTCCATGGGTGGCCGCGTGGCGTTGGTGGCGCTGGGTCGGTTGGAAAAAGAAGGCGCGTTGAAGGGCAAGAAGGTCGAGCTGAATCTCGTGGCTCCGCCGCTCGGTGGCTATGGCTCGGCGAACACCGCGCGGTGGGCGCCAAAGCCGGTGCGTGGGCTCATCAAGAACGTGCAGCCCGGCATCGACATGGGCACGAACTCGGCGTTTCAGAAAGAGCTCGAAGGCGTGCGGCTGCCGTCGTCGGTGAAGGTGAAGGTCTTCGGCGGCACGAATGACGAGACCGCGCCGGTCGATGCCCGCTTTCGGGAAATTGCGCAGAACCTCGGCGCGAAGGTGACCGTCGTCGATGGAGCGGACCACACCAGCATCTTGAGCCGCGTGGCCGGGTCGCTCTGAGCGCGCGTTGAGTGGTTGTCGTTTCTGCCGTCGAACGAAGCCGCGCTCAGTGAGCGCGGAGAACCTCTTCACGTCGCTCACCACGGGTGACGCGTCGACGCTTCAACGAAGCCGCGCTCAGTGAGCGCGGAGAACGTCGAAGACCTGCGAGACCTGCCCCGCCACCTGCATCGTGTCTCTTCAACGAAGCCGCGCTCGGTGAGCGCGGAGAACCTACGAAGACCGGCGCGTCAGTACGGTCATCGGCACGCCTTCAACGAAGCCGCGCTCGGTGAGCGCGGAGAACGCGAAAATCGAGGCGGCGCGCGGGAAGCCGTACGCCCTTCAACGAAGCCGCGCTCGGTGAGCGCGGAGAACGAGGTCGGAATCGAGACGTGTTCTACCGTGTCACACTCCTTCAACGAAGCCGCGCTCGGTGAGCGCGGAGAACACTGCGAACGGTTCTACCCTCGTTCTTGGCATCGGCGCCTTCAACGAAGCCGCGCTCGGTGAGCGCGGAGAACCGAGCAGAAGGCCATCCAACGCGCGAATGCTGTCGTCCCTTCAACGAAGCCGCGCTCGGTGAGCGCGGAGAACGAGGAGCCAGATGACCTTGGATGAACTCGAGCTGCTGTTGCTTCAACGAAGCCGCGCTCGGTGAGCGCGGAGAACCACGCGGCTGGCTGCGCGGACGCGCCGCTCGACGCGCCGCTTCAACGAAGCCGCGCTCGGTGAGCGCGGAGAACGAGCGACGGTGCGCGCCAGCTGGCGCAGCTTGAGCTGGCTTCAACGAAGCCGCGCTCGGTGAGCGCGGAGAACGCCCCAGGGCTCGTGGTCGTGCCTCTCGACCTCGGCGCTTCAACGAAGCCGCGCTCGGTGAGCGCGGAGAACCTTCGGCAGCGGCACACCGTCGGCCGCCGGAGGCCCACCAGCTTCAACGAAGCCGCGCTCGGTGAGCGCGGAGAACACGCGCAGCGCGACGACCCATCTTTTCCCCCGAGCCGGAGGCTTCAACGAAGCCGCGCTCGGTGAGCGCGGAGAACAAGCACAGTCGTGGCGGTCTGCGGGAAGGCGGGAGAGCTTCAACGAAGCCGCGCTCGGTGAGCGCGGAGAACGCGTACGTCGAGCGAGTGCAGCGACAGGTGGCCGTCGTCGCTTCAACGAAGCCGCGCTCGGTGAGCGCGGAGAACGCCCACCGAGCCACGCGGCCCTCGTTACGAAGCATCGGCTTCAACGAAGCCGCGCTCGGTGAGCGCGGAGAACGGCGTACGAATTGTTCGGCACATCGAGCGCCAAGCAGCTTCAACGAAGCCGCGCTCGGTGAGCGCGGAGAACGAGACGGGCAAGCCGGGTATTCGAATTGAGGTGGGCGCTTCAACGAAGCCGCGCTCGGTGAGCGCGGAGAACGCCGCCGACGCATCACCGATGAATTCGTCCCTGACGCTTCAACGAAGCCGCGCTCGGTGAGCGCGGAGAACCGCGAAGAAGCGCGGCGCATGGGCGTGGTGCTCGACGGGCTTCAACGAAGCCGCGCTCGGTGAGCGCGGAGAACTCTTTCCTCGCCGACGTGGCCCTTGGACGCGTCAGCGTGCTTCAACGAAGCCGCGCTCGGTGAGCGCGGAGAACTGCGCAAGGCGGCGCCGCGTGGGAAGCGATCCTTGCCGCTTCAACGAAGCCGCGCTCGGTGAGCGCGGAGAACTAGCGCAGCGAGCTCCACTGCGGAGGAAACTGCTCGCTTCAACGAAGCCGCGCTCGGTGAGCGCGGAGAACGCCGACATTCCCGGCACGACGCGCGGCGCGTGTCTGGTGCTTCAACGAAGCCGCGCTCGGTGAGCGCGGAGAACGACGCGGTGCGCACGCTTCGCGCTGGCGGCCACGAGTTGCTTCAACGAAGCCGCGCTCGGTGAGCGCGGAGAACGGCGGCCTTAGACTTCGTGCGTCGCCTCACAGAGTGGCTTCAACGAAGCCGCGCTCGGTGAGCGCGGAGAACACGCGGCGCAACTGAAGCGCGCGGAGCGCATCGAGTTGCTTCAACGAAGCCGCGCTCGGTGAGCGCGGAGAACGCCGACGGCGCCGGTCGCAAGACTCCACCAACTCGAGCTTCAACGAAGCCGCGCTCGGTGAGCGCGGAGAACGGCCATGGTGCTGTCGCCTTCCGATCTGGTGTTCGGGCTTCCACGAAGCCGCGCTCGGTGAGCGCGGAGAACTACCAAGCGCAGCGGTCGGCGCCGCCATCGGCGGGTTGAGCTTCAACGAAGCCGCGCTCGGTGAGCGCGGAGAACCCTCTCGACCAGCGAGCGCATGTCCATCTCGAGCGCCGTGCTTCAACGAAGCCGCGCTCGGTGAGCGCGGAGAACTCGGATCTTCGCGCCCTTGTTGCCGCAGCACAGCCGCTTCAACGAAGCCGCGCTCGGTGAGCGCGGAGAACGACCTCCATCCAGGTTGCCAACTCGTGAAGACGCGGCTTCAACGAAGCCGCGCTCGGTGAGCGCGGAGAACTTCGCGATGACGCTGGCGCTCCCGTCACGGGCGCTGCTTCAACGAAGCCGCGCTCGGTGAGCGCGGAGAACTTCCGAACGCGCCGTTCATGTAGCGATTGGACTTACGGCTTCAACGAAGCCGCGCTCGGTGAGCGCGGAGAACTGATTACCGCCCACCCAAAAACAGCGGCGACGACAGCGACAGTGCTTCAACGAAGCCGCGCTCGGTGAGCGCGGAGAACTGGGCGAAGACGGCCGACGGGCGCGATGTATATGCGCTTCAACGAAGCCGCGCTCGGTGAGCGCGGAGAACCACTTGCGCTCGCTGGTAACGACTCTCAAAACCAGGCTTCAACGAAGCCGCGCTCGGTGAGCGCGGAGAACGCCACTGCAACGAGAACCGCAATCACGCAAGAAATGGCTTCAACGAAGCCGCGCTCGGTGAGCGCGGAGAACGGGGAACTGGCATGCGGCGATCGTCTCCAGTTTCTCGCTTCAACGAAGCCGCGCTCGGTGAGCGCGGAGAACTGCCGGAGACCGCGACGCAGACCACCGGCAGCGCGGGCTTCAACGAAGCCGCGCTCGGTGAGCGCGGAGAACACGCACCAACTTCACGCGCTCGGTGACCGCAGCGTTGCTTCAACGAAGCCGCGCTCGGTGAGCGCGGAGAACCTCAGAGCTGGTGTCGATGTTGGGGCGCGACCTCGTGGCTTCAACGAAGCCGCGCTCGGTGAGCGCGGAGAACGCTTGGCTTCGCGCTCAGGCGGACTCGCTCGCTCGGCTTCAACGAAGCCGCGCTCGGTGAGCGCGGAGAACAGCAACGATGTGGTGCGTCGTCGATGCGGCTGAAGCGCTTCAACGAAGCCGCGCTCGGTGAGCGCGGAGAACCCACCCCGCCATCGGGTTTCGAGGCCGATTCTGCAGCTTCAACGAAGCCGCGCTCGGTGAGCGCGGAGAACACGCACGGAAGCGACCGCGCGCGCGGCCCGCGAAGCCCTTGCTTCAACGAAGCCGCGCTCGGTGAGCGCGGAGAACTCCCAAACGCATTTACCTCCCTGTTGCGGTCCCACTGGCTTCAACGAAGCCGCGCTCGGTGAGCGCGGAGAACACCTTTACTCGACCGGGCTGGATTGTCCCAAATTGTGACGCTTCAACGAAGCCGCGCTCGGTGAGCGCGGAGAACGCCGGGACCGCCCTTCGGGTGTTCCATCTGCCAGCCGCTTCAACGAAGCCGCGCTCGGTGAGCGCGGAGAACATCAGCCCCGAAGACCACTGCGGGTACGTCGAAGCGCTTCAACGAAGCCGCGCTCGGTGAGCGCGGAGAACAATCGCCGTCGTGTGCTCCTTCGTGAAGTTGTCGAAGCTTCAACGAAGCCGCGCTCGGTGAGCGCGGAGAACCGCCATCGAGCGGAGCCACTCCGCCACGTCGGCAAGGCCGCTTCAACGAAGCCGCGCTCGGTGAGCGCGGAGAACTTGATTGCCGTCGTTGGTCCAGTCGTCACACGCCGGCTTCAACGAAGCCGCGCTCGGTGAGCGCGGAGAACACATGGTGCTCATGCCGTCACCTCCTTGGTAGAAATCCGCTTCAACGAAGCCGCGCTCGGTGAGCGCGGAGAACTCGAGGTCTTCGAGGTCTTGGTCATGGTCGTTTCCGCTTCAACGAAGCCGCGCTCGGTGAGCGCGGAGAACTAGTGTAGCAACATTGCCGCCGCACAGATGGGCCTGCTTCAACGAAGCCGCGCTCGGTGAGCGCGGAGAACCGACGAATAACCTCGTCATAGGCGACGAGGCTGCGACCCACGCTTCAACGAAGCCGCGCTCGGTGAGCGCGGAGAACCGCGTACTGGATGCGCGCGCTGACGCGAGTGCCGGCAGCTTCAACGAAGCCGCGCTCGGTGAGCGCGGAGAACGCCTGAAGCCCGCGGCCCTCGTCGCGCTGGTGTCGGAGCTTCAACGAAGCCGCGCTCGGTGAGCGCGGAGAACTCTCAACGCTCATGTGGAAGTTGGAGATGGAGGAGTGCTTCAACGAAGCCGCGCTCGGTGAGCGCGGAGAACTGGCACATCGCCAACAAGCAGATGGCGATGGCCGAGCTTCAACGAAGCCGCGCTCGGTGAGCGCGGAGAACTGGAATTAATTACTCCCGAGCAACACCACGACGAGCCGCGTGCTTCAACGAAGCCGCGCTCGGTGAGCGCGGAGAACGCGAAGCAGCCGCCTTCAGCGCGTCTTCCTCTCGGTAGCTTCAACGAAGCCGCGCTCGGTGAGCGCGGAGAACCCCCACTGCTTGTTCTTGACGAAGTTGTAGACCTCGCTTCAACGAAGCCGCGCTCGGTGAGCGCGGAGAACCGCGACGGCCGTCGACGCGTGACGGGCGCGACGCGCCCGGCTTCAACGAAGCCGCGCTCGGTGAGCGCGGAGAACGAATGGACAAGGTCGCCTCCCCGTCGTTGTTCATGCTGCTTCAACGAAGCCGCGCTCGGTGAGCGCGGAGAACCTCGCCGAGTGCCTATGGGTAGTGATGATGAGTTTGAAGCTTCAACGAAGCCGCGCTCGGTGAGCGCGGAGAACCAGGCGAAGGCAGTCGTCGTCTCCAGGAGCGTGAACCAGGCTTCAACGAAGCCGCGCTCGGTGAGCGCGGAGAACAAGCGAACCACGACGCAGCGGCGATTGCGTTGATCGAGCTTCAACGAAGCCGCGCTCGGTGAGCGCGGAGAACCGGCGCGTACTGCACGGCGCGCCAGAAATTCGCGAGGTAGGCTTCAACGAAGCCGCGCTCGGTGAGCGCGGAGAACCTGGCACCGACGCGAAGGACGCCAGCGAGTCAGCGTGCTTCAACGAAGCCGCGCTCGGTGAGCGCGGAGAACGGAGCTCCCGACACGCACGCGACCAGCAACAGACTCTTGCTTCAACGAAGCCGCGCTCGGTGAGCGCGGAGAACTCGGCGGCGTCGAGAGTTAAGGGACCGTCGCCGCGAATGCTTCAACGAAGCCGCGCTCGGTGAGCGCGGAGAACGCCACACCAGCATCGACAGCCGTAACAGGCTTCGACGCTTCAACGAAGCCGCGCTCGGTGAGCGCGGAGAACTCTTTCACCGAGAAGACTTCGAGGCGGTCACCCTTCGTGCTTCAACGAAGCCGCGCTCGGTGAGCGCGGAGAACTGTGTGGGTGATTAACTAATCCGATTATCGAAACTCGTGCTTCAACGAAGCCGCGCTCGGTGAGCGCGGAGAACTGCAGTTCCTCTCGGATGGCGCGCAACGTGGCGCTCGGGCTTCAACGAAGCCGCGCTCGGTGAGCGCGGAGAACCTTGCCCTTGCGCGCCAGAAGCTTGTCGAGCTCCGTGGCTTCAACGAAGCCGCGCTCGGTGAGCGCGGAGAACAGAGCAACGAGGTCTCGTGCGGATTCGGCAGCGCGTGCTTCAACGAAGCCGCGCTCGGTGAGCGCGGAGAACGTAGCCCGGCACGTCGATGTATTGGAGCGCCGCCAGCTTCAACGAAGCCGCGCTCGGTGAGCGCGGAGAACTCCGGCGACAACACGGGTAACCGCCTCATCTCAGGGTGCTTCAACGAAGCCGCGCTCGGTGAGCGCGGAGAACATGCTCCCACGTACAACTCCGCTCAAATGGCCGCTTCAACGAAGCCGCGCTCGGTGAGCGCGGAGAACCGGTTAAGCCTTCGGAGAAACACCGTTACTTTTTCTTGGGCTTCAACGAAGCCGCGCTCGGTGAGCGCGGAGAACCGAGAACATGACGAGCGGCCAGACGGTGAGCAGTTGGCTTCAACGAAGCCGCGCTCGGTGAGCGCGGAGAACCTAAATGCCCAGCATGCGGCATCAACTGCGTGATTTGGCTTCAACGAAGCCGCGCTCGGTGAGCGCGGAGAAC
>JAMHXF010000088.1:0-53426 GCA_035910535.1 Archangium sp.
AGCAGAGCGAAGCAGAATCATACTAAATCGAGACATTGCACAGCGCCTCGCAAGCGAGTTCGACCACCTCGCCATCAATGACGTCGAAATAGCATCAAAAATACGAATACCGGGAGACGATGAGCTTTGCGAACTGGTGTCAACTCGGGCAGTTGATGCTCTTCCAGGAGGTTCGCTCACCGAACTGGAGCCACGCTGCCAGAATTGTGGCGTGGACAGAATCAAACTTGAAGGCATATCGCAGATTGAACTTCACTGGGATGGCGTGCACCAAACGTGGAGCATTAAGCCACCAACTGCCGTTGGACTGCTGTTCTCCGAGTCATCGGTCAGCCGCCTCGGCGTCTTTCATTGGAACGGCAACGGAAGTTTTTGCACCGAAGCGTTCCGCCGACGAGTCAACGAACTCAACGCAACCAATGTCGTATTTCTCTATATGGGCCGGGTTGTTGCAGACTCGACCAAGCCACGCTCGAAGTCTCATCGAAGATCGACAGACGGCTAGGCATCCATTCTCCACCAACTTGGACTACTTCAATGCCCAGTGAGCAAGATCTGCGGTGTCGGGTGTGTGGACACAAACAGCAACAACTGCCTTGGGGAGAAGATGGTGCGTCGCCCTCTTTCGCCATCTGCGACCGCTGCCCAGGTAAACCCGACTAATGAATACATACAACTTCATTTGGCGGATGTGCGACCCGATTCAAATGCAATACGCAGCCATGGAGGCCGGGGAGGTGCGTCGTGAGGTCGCACGCTGCACGGCGTGTCAACGACCTGTTGTAAAAGTCCGGCACGGAAAGATTCACGCGCAATGGAGCTCAGAGGGAGGGCGACCTAAGGCGTATGGGACTTTCACATGGGGTGCCGACCGGCCACTCGTTATTGGAAAAGTCGGCAGAGCACTCCGCCGACGGTTCACTGGTGTCCGACTTCGCGCGATCGAGTTTCACGGGCGGACGCGCCTTTCCGGCGACGAGACGATCGTCGACCTTGACGCGAGACACACAGTGGCTGCCCTGCCACAATCGACAGTCAAGCACAGCGACGCCTGTCCACTATGCGGGGCACAGCGGCTTCAACTTCTCGGGGTCGAGGACGACACTTGGGAGTTTGTGGCTGGCGATTCGGTTCGCATCGTGATTCCACGCAAGCCTCAATATGGCCTGTTCGTCGACGCTGCCGTCGTAGAGCCTCTCGGGTATTTCGATTGGAACGATAGACAGTTCTGTACAAGCACCTTCAAAACCGCCGTCGAGGCGCTCGGAGCCACGAACGTGCGCTTCGCCGAATGGGGTGAAGCCGTCCGCCGCTGAGACGTTTCCGCTGACGGCGCTTTGCCCAGCCGATAGACCGCGCGCGAATGCCGTCTCTCCCTCCAGACGCCCGCGAGACCTATGAACGCGAAGGCTGGTACGTCGTGCGCTCGCTCTTCGGCCCAGCGCAGCTCGCGACGTTGATCGCCGCCACCGAGCGCCTCGAGGCCGAAGCCGCTGCGTTCGAGTGCAACCAGCTCCACCGCGGCGTGAGCTTCGAGCTGCAGACCGTCACCGGCCGCCTCGGTGACCCGCCGGTCTTCCCCGGAGCGCTCCGCAAGATCCGTTTCCCCTCGAAGCGTGAGCGCGCCTTCGCCGACCTCCGCTCCGACGCCGGGCTCTTCAAGACGCTCGGCCAGCTCGGCCTGCCGACGCCCAAGTGCATGGTCGACCAGCTCAACTACAAGCTGCCGCGCGTCGGCACCGGCTTCCCGTTTCACCAGGACACGTACTTCGTGCAAGGCACCTCGAAGAGCCGCATCGAACGCCACGGAGGCATGAACCTCATCATCGCGCTCGACCCCGCCGACGCCGACAACGGCGGCTTCGAGGTGCTCGGCCGCACGCACCACCACGAGGTCGCCTTCACCTACGACCGCGCGTCGATGAACGAAGGCGTCTTCGACGAGACCCACCGCGCGCTGATTCCGCTCGAGCCCGGAGACACACTCTTCTTCCACCCCATGCTCGCGCACGGCAGCGGCCCCAACCGCTCTGACCGCCGACGCCGCCTGGTGACGCTCTGGTTCCGCGGCGGCGGCTCGCCCGTCTACGCCGGTGGAAAACCGCACCCGCTCGGCTGAGTCTTTCGTACGGTGCGCGCCGCCTATGGCTTCCCCCGCGACGACCAAAGCTCCGCAACAAGACAACGACGGTGACTGGCTGCTGCCGCTGGGCCTCGCGGGCCTCGTCGCGGCCCTGTCACTGCGCTTCGTCGGTCAGCGCCCGTTCAACCTCGAGAACGACACCACGGTGCAGTGGGTGCAGTTCGGCCTGTCGGTGCTCGCGCTCGCCGTCATCGGCTGGGGGCTCAAGCTGCAGTGGGAAGGCCGGCCGCACTACCGCCAGCTGCTGCGAGACCGCCTGCTGGTCGTCATCGGCTTGAGCGCGTTCATCGGCTACTTCAACTTCGCGCACCTGCACTTCGGCAACTTCGTGCACGTCTGGGACACGTACCACTACGTCATGGGGGCCAAGTATTTCCCCGAGACCGGCTACGACAAGATGTACGACTGCGCCGCCATCGCCAACGCCGAGAACGGCCGCCGCGACGAGGTGATGCGCCAGACGCTCACCGACCTGCGCACCAACGTCATCGTCAAAGCCGACGCGCTGCTCAAGCACCCCGAGCTCTGCAAAGAGAACTTCTCACCCGAGCGCTGGGCCGCCTACCGGCAAGACATCGCCGCCTTCCGCAGCTTCGTGGGCGAGCAGCGCTGGCGAGAGATCCACCTCGACCACGGCTACAACGCCACGCCGGTGTGGACCATCGCCGGCCACTACCTCACCAACAACAGCGGGCCCGTCACGCTCGACAAGTTGAAGCGGCTCAACATGATTGACCCCGTCTATTTGCTGCTGACGGTGCTCATCGTGTGGTGGGCCTTCGGGCCCCGCGCGTTCGCCATCGCGTCGCTGGTGCTCGGCTGTCACTTCGCCAACCGCTACTACTGGACGGGCGGCGCCTTCCTCAGACACGACTGGGTCTTCTATTTCGTCGCGTCGATCTGCCTGCTCAAGAAGGACCGCCCCATGCTCGCGGGCGCGGCCTTCGCGTACACCGTGTTGCTGCGCTTGTTCCCCGGGCTCGCGGCGGCGGGCGTGGCCGTGGCGGCGTTCGAGTTCTTCCGACAGAACAAGAAGATCGACCCGCGCTTCGCCCGCTACGTGGCCGGTGGGCTCATCGCCACCGTGCTCCTCGTGGGCGCCAGTTTCCGCTTCGGAGGCCCCGTCACCTGGCAGCGCTTCGCGCAGAACACGGTGAAGCACGCCAACACGCCGCTGACCAACCACATGGGCCTGCGCACCATTCTCTCGTGGGACCCCAACAGCATCGGCCAGAAGACCGTGCGCCCCGGCGGGCTCGACTCGTGGTGGCTGTGGAAGCAGACGCGCCTCGACAACTGGCACGCGCGGCAGCCGCTCATGTGGCTCGTCTTCGCCGCCGGGCTGTACCTGGTGTGGCTGGCGCTCAAGAACTCCGGCACCGACCCGTGGCTCGGCGCGGCCATGGGCACCGGCTTCATCGTCATCGGCGCGGAGCTGACGAACTACTACTACTGCTTCCTCATGGGCCTCGCGGTGCTGCACGCGCAGCGGCGTGAGGTGGGCGCGTTGATGGCGTTGATGTGCGCCGTCTCGCACCTGCTGAACTGGGGCCCCTTCGACTGGATGTCTCGCTGGCTCGACGAGCAATACGTGACGATGTCGGCCACGTGTCTGCTCGCGGTCTTCGGCGTGTGGTGGGTCTTCACGAAGTACGCGAAAGACGCCGTCGCGCCGGTGGAGGGCCCGGTGATGTTGCTCGCCGGCGACATGGAAAAGGCCTCCTCCCCGCGTGGAGAGAAGGCCTCGGGCAAATCGAAGAAGAAGAAGTGATTACTTCTTCGCGGGGGCGGCCGCGGGCGCCGCTTCCTTCTTCACGAGCTCCGTGTCGACGGTGATCTTCACGTCGTCGCCCACGAGCACGCCGCCGGTCTCGAGCGCGACGTTCCAGGTCAGGCCGAAGTCTTTGCGGTTGATGGTGGTGGTGCCCGAGAACGCGCGGGTCTTGCCCTTGCTGAACGGGTTGACGACCTCAGCCGACAGCTCGCCGTCGAGCGTCGCAGGCTTGGTCACGCCCTTGATCGTCAGGTCGCCGGTGACCTTGAGCTTGTTGCCTTCGCCCTTCTCGATCTTCGTCGACTTGAAGGTGATGGCCGGGAACTTGTCGGCCTCGAAGAAGTCCTTGCCGCGGAGGTGCTCATCGCGCTTGGGCTCCTTGGTGTTAATGCCCTTCACGTCGATGGACGCGTCGATCTTCGACTTGGTGACGTCCTTGTCGTCGAGCTCCACCTTGCCGGTGACGGCGCCGAGCGTGCCGTTGACCGTCGAGATCGCGAGGTGCTTCACGGCAAAGTTGGCCGACGCGTGCGACGAGTCGATGTCCCAGGTGGACGCGAACGCGAGCGACGACACGGTGAGGGCGGCGGCGAGAATCAGCTTCTTCATGGTGGTAGTGCCTTTCAGTGCTTCTGGTTGGTTGACGACGACGGCGCGATTCATAACCCCGCCCTTTCGATGCGCCACACCGAACAAATGGCACCAGTGCGTTCCAACGATGGAACGGTGAGACTCCGCGCCCATGCGTGACGGTGGTCTTGCAGCTCCCGATTTGCTCGAAGTGACCCGCGCTGACGCCGCCGTCGACAAGGCGACCGCTGACTTCTTGTCGGCGTTGTCACCTGAATGGCGCAGCGGCAGCTGGCTCGGTCTCGAGCGCTGGCAGTGGGTCGCCGTGCCGGTGTTCATCGTGGTGGTGGCGGTGCTGACGTGGCTGCTCGTCGGAGGCACGCGGCGCGTCAGCACCTGGCTGCTGCGCGCCCACCCTGACTGGCAACGCCTGACGCAGCAGCAGGAAGGCCCGCTGAAAATGTGGTGGGCCTCGTGGCTCGGGCGGCTCGCCATTCGCGCGCTGGCGGTGGGGCACGGGGTCACCGACGTCGTCGACACCATCTTGACGATCGGCACCGTCGTCGCGTTCTTCTGGGGCGTGCTGCGCGCGCTCCGCGGGTGGACCGAGCGGTACCTCGCCTCGCAAACGGCGCTCTCTCACCCCGGCAGCCGCGCGCTCGTCAACCTGCTGAGCCGCACCAGCCAGTTCCTGCTCGTGGCCTTCGGCGCCATCGCCGCGGTCTCGGTGCTGGGCTACTCGGTGACCAACGTGCTGGCGGGCCTCGGCATCGGCGGCATCGCGCTGGCGTTGGGTGCCCAGAAGACGCTCGAGAACCTCTTCGGCGCCTTCGCGCTGGCCGTCGACCAGCCCATTCGTGAAGGCGACTTCGTGAAGGTCGACGACACGGTGACAGGCAGCGTCGAGCGCATCGGCCTGCGCAGCACGCAGTTCCGCACGCACGATCGCACCGTCGTCAGCATTCCCAACGGCAAGCTGGCCGACATGCGCCTCGAGAACTACGCGGCCAGAGATCGCGTTCGGCTCTTCACCACCATCACCCTGGTGCATGAAACGAGCGTCGCGCAGTTGGAGCAGGTCATTGCCGCCTTCCGCGAAGTGCTCAAGGCCGAGCAGAAGCTCTGGCCCGACACGTTCTCGGTGCGACTGGTGGCGATCAACCCGTCGTCGCTCGACGTGGAGGTGATCGCCTGGTTCAACGCCGTCGACTTCGACGACTTCAAGGTCATCCGTGAGCGGGTGTTGATGGGCTTCATGAAGGCCATCGACGAGGTGGGCACGGCCTTCGCCCACCCCACCACCACGCTCAAGCTCAAGCCGTGAGGCTCAGGCGGTCTTGGCCGCCTTGACGGCGTGGTCGTCGTGCTCGTGCTGGCGCTCGTCGAGCCACAGCACGATCGGGCTGGCAATGAAGACCGACGAGTACGTGCCCACGAGAATGCCGACCAGCATGGCCGCCGCGAAGTCGAAGATCTCGCCCACGCCGTAGATCAGCAGGCCGATGAGCGAGAGCGCCGTGACGCCGCCCGTGAGAATGGTGCGAGAGAGCGTGTCGTTGATGGCGATGTTGATGATCTCCGCCAGCGGCTTGCCCTTGTACTTGACCATCTCTTCGCGAATGCGGTCGTAGATCACGATGGTGTCGTTGATCGAGTAACCGATGATGGTCAGCAACACGGCGATCGACGTGAGGTTGAACTCGCGCCGAGAGATGAGGAAGTAGCCGGCCACCATCACCACGTCGTGCAGCATCGCGAGCAGCGCGCCGGGGCCGAACTTCAGGTCGAAGCGGAAGGCCACGTAGATGAGGATCGCCAGCATCGCCCACAGCAGCGCCATGATGCCCTTGTTGCGCAGCTGCTGGCCGACCTGCGGGCCGACGTAGTCGATGCGGCGCACTTCGAAGTCGGTGCCGGCGATGCCCGTGCGCAGCGCCTGCGTGACCTTGTCGGCCATACCAGCCGAGACCACCTGGTAGTCGAAGCCGCCCTGGCCCTCGCCCATGGCTCGCACTTCTTTCACGCCGGTGCCCGTGCCTTCGATGGCCGTCTTGATGGTCGCTTCGTCGACCTTGCCTTTGTAGCGAACGTTGATGAGGCCGTTGTCGAGGCTGCTGGTGATGGAGACGACCTCACCCAGCCCGCGAATCGCCGCCTCGGCTGCCTTCTCGTTCTGCTCGGTGAGCTGCGTGACGCCGCCCATGCGCAGGATGAACGAGTTCTCGTCGGCCGAGCCGATGCCCTGAACGGTCGGCTCGTGCAGGCCGCCCTTCACGGCGCCTTCACGCACGCCTTCAGCGGTGATCGGCGCCTTGAAGCGCACCTCGACGACGGTGCCGCCGGCGAAGTCGACACCGAAGTTGAAGCCGAAGATCGCGATGCCCACGATGATGGCGATGTTGACGACCGACGAAGCGAAGATGGCGATCTTGCGCTTACCGATGAAGTCGAAGTTGGTCTTGCCCTTGATGATCTGCATGACGTTGGGGCTTTCGTTCAGACCGACACGGTCGACGAATTGCGACCGTGCACGAGGTAGGTGGTGATGAGGCGCGTCACGACGATCGACGTGAAGAGCGACGCGATGATGCCGATGATGAGCGTGGTGGCGAAGCCCTGCACAGGGCCCGTACCCGTGAACATCAGAATGAAGCCGGCGATGAGCGTGGTGACGTGCGCGTCGAAGATGGTCCAGAACGCGCGGTCGTAGCCGAGGTCGACGGCCTTGCGCGCCGAGAAGCCGAGGCCGAGCTCTTCACGAATGCGCTCGTTGATGAGCACGTTGGCGTCGACCGCGATGCCCAGCGTGAGCACGAAGCCGGCGATGCCGGGCAGCGTCAACGTGGCGCCGAAGGCCGCGAGCCCCGCCAGAATGAGCGCGCCGTTGAGCACCAGCGCTACGTCGGCCACCAGGCCCGACACGCGGTAGTAGATCGCCATGAAGATCAGCACCAGCAGCAGGCCCAGACCTGCGGCCAGCGTGCCCTTCTTGATGAGCTCGTCGCCGAGCGACGCACCGACCTGGCGGATTTCGCCGATGGTGACGGGCGCCGGCAACGCGCCGGACTGCAGCGTGGTGGCCAGCAGCTTGCCGTAGTCTTTCGCCTCGGGGCCCATGCGCCCGAAGGTGATGGTGCCCGAGTCGGTGATCTCCGACTGGATGCTGGGCGCCGACATCACGTTGTCGTCGAGCACGATGCCCATCTGGCGGCGCACGTTCTTGCCCGTGAGCTCGCCCATCTGCTTGGCGCCCTCAGGCTGCATTTCGAACGCCACGTAGTACTGGCCCTGCGCGTTGGGCACGCCGGGGAACCAGGCGCCCTTGAGCAGGTCGCCAGCCACGTTCTGCTGGTCGAGCAGGTACGTCTGGTACTTCACGCACTTGCGCTTGGGGCCGGTGTCCTGCACGCAGTGCGTGAGCACCTTCTGCGGCGCGGCGACCTTGCCGGCCACGTACTCGAGCAGCGCGTTGCGATCTTCCGACTCGAGGAACGGGCCCGGCGGCGAATCGGGGCTGTCACCCGACTGCACCAGGCGAACGAGCGCCGGGTCAGCCGGAGGCGTCGACGAGTACATCGTGGCGAAGGCCGACGAGTCGGTGGCCACGAGGCGGAACTCGAGCTGCGCGGTGGTGCCGATGAGCTCCTTGACCTGCTCCGGGTCAGACTGGCCGGGCAACGAGATCTGAATCTGGTCGGTGCCGAGCTTGGAGATCTGCACCTCGGCCACGCCCCACTTGTCGATGCGCTGACGAATGCGGAGGATCGCCATGTCGAGCGCTTCTTCAGCCGAGCCCGCGAGCGCCGCGGTGTCGTACTCGAAGACCAGCTTCGCGCCGTCGCGGTTGGCGAGCGTGAAGTCGGTGAAGGTGTCGAGCAGGCCCTTCTGAATGGCCTCGACCGTCGCCGGGTCTTTGGCCACCAACGTCACGCGGTTGGTCGACGGGTCGACCAGCGGCTCCTCGAGCGCGCCGAGCTTCTTGCTCTCGACCCACGAGACCATCTGCGACGCGCGGCGTTCGGCGCGCTTGGTGAGCGCCGTCTTCATGTCGACGTGCATCACGAGGTGAATGCCGCCCTGAAGGTCGAGGCCCAACGACAGGCGGTACTTCGCGGGAGGCGCCCAGAAGGGCAGCACTTCCTGAAGCTTCGCCACGTTGTTGCGATCAGCGCGCTCGAGCTTGAAGAACGAATAGTAGGTGGGCACCAACATCCACAGCGTGCCCAGGGTGACGGCGATGATGACGCCGAGCCGCGTGTACCAGTTGCGGTCCATCGGTCACTTCTCCTCTTTCTTGGGTTCAGCAGAGTCGGTCTTTGCCGGCTCGATGTTGACGCGGGCCTGCACGCTGCTCTTGAGCATGCGAACCTTCACGCCATTGGAGATTTCGAGGCTGATGACCTTGTCATCGACCGCGAAGATCTTGCCCAGCAGACCGCTGGACGTGACGACGTCGTCGCCCTTCTTCAGACCTGCCATCAACGTCTGCTGCTCTTTGGCCTGCTTCTGCTGCGGGCGAATGAGCACGAAATACATGATGGCGAAGAGCGCCAGGAAGAAGACGATGTTGCCGCCCATGCCGCCGCCAGAGGCAGCCTGCGCGAGCACCAACGGAAATTGCATGGATGACATGGGGATCAAGAGGCGCGCCGTATAGCCGCCGTGGCGGTACGCAGCAAGCGCACACGTCGTTGAGTTGTGCTACGCGCGCACGCCCATGACTCGACTGATGCTCGCAAGCTTCGCTGCCCTGGTGCTCTCGGCCTGCAACCTCACGGCGGTGGGCATTTCGTGCCAGAGCCGTGAAGAGTGCGAACCGGGTCAAGACTGCATCACCGCGCCCGGTGGTTTCTGCTCGCGCGGCTGCACCGAGCCCGGCCAGGCGCGCGACTGCCCCGGCGGCACGCTCTGCACCGAGTTCGGCAGCAACTCGCTGGTCTGCTCGCTGCCGTGCGAGACGAACGCCGACTGCCGCGTGAACTTCGAGTGCGTGCTGACGCACCAGGGCAGCGACAAGTCGGCCTGCCGCCCGGTTCGCTGAAGGCCTACGGCGCCCAGGAGCGCCGACGCACGCCGGCGGAGAGCACCACCACCGCCGCTGCCGCCAACGTCCACGCGGCGAGGTGAAAGCCCGCCACGTGCGCCGCGTCGCGCTCGCACAACAGCTCTCCCAACAACGCGCCCGTGGTGCCTGCCGCGAGCCCCGCCGCGACGGCCCGAGGCGTCGACGGCGCCATCGAGCGAAGCAGCGTCACCGCGAAGAACGCCGCCGGCGCCGCCACAGCCAGGTGCAGCACCGTGCACAACCACTCGGGCGATGACGACGCGAGCGCCGCTTCGGCCGGCCGCGTGAAGACCAGCGCCGCCGCCACCAACGCCGCGCCGCCCAGTGCAGCCCACCGGACCTGCGCCCTGCCCGGCACCGCGGCCGCCCACACCAGCACCGGGCCGACGAGCGCCAACCCGAGCAGCGTCAGCCAGCGCGCGCCGAGCATCGCGGGCGCCGCGGCCCCTGAACCCAACGCCCCGACGCCGATGAGCAACGCCAACCCTGACGACGCAGCGACGACGCGCGCTGCCACCGTCTGCCACCGCGTTCTGGGCCGCGCCGCTTCAGCCAGCATCGCTGCGCGCACCGAAGACAACATGGCGGGTGACGGCGGGTTGGGCGGAGGAATCATGACGCTCACGACAGGCCTTCCAGTAACGGTCTCAAGAATTCGTAGCCCCGGTGCGCGCGAATGCGGGCCGCCGTGGAGCTGATGCCCAGCATCTCGGCGATCTCTTCGAACGAGAGGCCCTCGACCTTGTGCAGCAACACCGCTTCACGCTGGCTGGCCGGCATGGCCGCGAACGCCGCTTCAATCTGCTTTCGGGCGCCGGGGTCTGACGGCACCGGGTTCACCGACGGCTCGTGCCCGGGCTGCTCTCCCAGCACCTCCACGCCCTGACGCTGGTGACGCAACGAGCCGCGCGCCGCGTTCGCCGCAATGGTGAGCAACCACGGCCACACCCGAGCCCCCCGCTCGAAGCGATCGACGCTGCGCACCACCGACATGAAGGTCTGCTGCAGCAGGTCTTCAGCCAGCGCGTCGTCACGCACCATGCGCACCAGAAACCCGTGCACGCCCCGGGCGTGGCGGGTGAACAGCGCTTCGAGCGCGGTCGCGTCTCCCTGGCGAAAGCTCTCCATCAACGCCTCGTCTGACGTTTCGACCGTCACCTCGCTGGGACCTACGCGTGGGCTCATGGCGTGTTTCGACGAAGCGTTGCGGCGTGGATCCCCTTGATGTTCTTCGGGGTCTTACGGCGGGGTCTGCGGGCGCGCGTGAAACTCGCGCAGGAAATCACCGTAGCGATCGTTCTCGATGGCGGTGCGCGCTTCAGCCATGAGGTTGAGGAAGAAGTGCAGGTTGTGGAGCGTGTTGAGCCGCATGGCCACCAGCTCCTGCGCGACGAAGAGATGTCGCAGGTACGCGCGCGAGAAGGTGCGGCACGTGTAGCAGGCACACTTCGGGTCCAACGGGCGCTCGTCGCGGGCGTAGCGCGCGTTCTTGATGACCAGCTTGCCTTCGCTGGTGAAGAGCAACGAGTTGCGCGCGCTGCGCGTGGGCAGCACGCAGTCGAACATGTCGACGCCTGAGCCAACGCAGGTGACGAGGTCGAGCGGCGTGCCGACGCCCATCAGGTAGCGCGCCTTGTCTTTGGGCAGCAGCGGCGCCGAGTACGCGACGCCGGCGTGCATCTGCGCGGGCGCCTCACCGACGGCGAAGCCCCCGAGCGCGTAGCCGGGCAGGTCGAGCGCGCAGATCTCTTCGGCGTGGCGCTTGCGGAGATCTTCGTAGAGCCCGCCCTGCACGATGCCGAACAGCGAACTGCGTTGGCGGTTCCACGCCTTGATGCAGCGGTGCAGCCAGCGCGTGGTGCGATCGAGCGAGGGCTCCATGTAGCTGCGCTCGCTGAGCGCCGGCGGGCACTCGTCGAAGGCCATGATGACGTCGGCGCCGAGCACCTCTTGAATCTCGATGGAGCGCTCCGGCGTCAGCACGTGCTTGCTGCCGTCGAGGTGGCTCTGAAACGTGGCGCCCTCTTCGGTGATTTTGCGTTTCTCAGAGAGGCTGTAGACCTGAAAGCCGCCGGAGTCGGTCAGCATCGCGCGGTCCCACGAGATGAACTTGTGGAGACCGCCGAGCTCGCCGATGAGCTGCTCTCCGGGGCGCAGCATGAGGTGGTACGTGTTGCCGAGGATGATCTTCGCGCCCAGCGTGTGGAGATCGTCGGGCGCGATGGCCTTGACCGAGCCGGCGGTGCCGACGGGCATGAAGACCGGCGTCTCGATGGCCCCGTGCGGCGTGTGCAGGCGACCGCGACGGGCGCCGGTCTGCGCGCACACGTGCAGCAGCTCGAAGCGCACGAGCGAGGGTTCGACGCGTTGATCGCCGCGCAGGTCGGGAGGCGGGAGGCTCATGACTCAGACTCGATGAACATGGAGTCGCCGTAGCTGAAGAAGCGGTACTTCTCACGCACCGCTTCGGCGTAGGCGGCCAGCGTCTGCTCGCGCCCGAGGAAGGCGGAGACGAGCATCACCAGCGTGGACTTCGGCAGGTGGAAGTTGGTGACGAGCGCGTCGACGACGCGGAACTCGAAGCCGGGGGTGATGAAGATGCTCGTGTTGAAGGCGGTGCTGGCGAGGCGCGGCCAGCTCTCGAGCGTGCGCACCACCGTGGTGCCGACGGCGACCACGCGCTTCGCTGCTGCAATCGCGTCGATGGTCGCTTGAGGAATGAACGCGCGCTCTTCGTGCATCTTGTGCTCGGCCACCGGGCCTTCACGCACCGGCAGAAACGTGCCCGGGCCGACTTCGAGCGTGACGAACGCGGTCTTCACGCCGCGCTTCGCCAGCTCCGCGAACGTCGCGTCGGTGAAGTGCAGCCCCGCCGTCGGCGCCGCCACCGAGCCGCTCTTCTTCGCGAACACCGTCTGGTAGCGCGTGTCGTCGTCCTGCTGCACGTCGCGCGTGATGTACGGCGGCAACGGCAAGCGCCCTGCCCGCGCGATCGCCAGCTCGAGTGACGCCAGCGACGACGTGAAACGCACGCGGTACTCGCCACCACCGACGGCCTCGAGCACTTCGGCGGTCAACCCCGCGTCGAACTCGAGCTCCATGCCTGCGCGAAAACCCTTCGAGCTCTGGCCCAGACACACCCACACCGAGCCACTCGCGTTGGCCTTGAGCGCAGCTTCTGTCTCGACGTCACCCGCGGGGCGAATCAGCAGCAGCTCAGCCTTGCCGCCGGTGCCCTTCTTCTTGCCCAGCAACCGGGCCGGAATGACGCGCGAGTCGTTGAAGACCAGCAAGTCGCCTTCACGCAGCAGCGACGGCAGCTCGCGAAATTGACGATGTTGCAGTGCACCACTCGGCCTTCGCACGTGCAGCAAACGGCTCGCGTCACGCTCCGCCAATGGGCGCTGCGCGATGAGCTCGGGAGGCAGTTGAAAGTCGAAGTCGTCGGTGTGCACGGCAAGAGCGCGCGTACGCCAACTCACTTGCCGGTGCTACGTAAGAGGAATGAAAACGCTCGTCGCGACGGTCTGCATGTTCGTGCTGCTCGGTTGTCCTGCGCCGAGCATGGAAGATGGCGGAACTGGCGGCGGCGCCGGAGGCGGCTCGGCGTACGACAGCGGCTTCGTGGAGGTGCTGCCGGGCTTCCACGCGCAGGGCTACGCGGCGGTGCCGAGCGGCTCGAACGTCTTCGTCGTGGGCAACGGCACGAGCGACGGCGGCAACGCAGCGCTGATGGTGGCGCGCTTCAAGCCCGACCGCTCGCTCGACACCACCTGGGCCGGCAGCGGTGTGGCGCTGGTCGACGTCACCGACGGGCCGTCGGTCGGCATCAGCGGTCAGGCCAGCGACACCGGCTACGCCGCGCTCGTCGACGGCACCTCGCTGTACGTGTGCGGCGTGGCGCAGGCGATTCAAGTACCGGGCGCGGGCGCCAGGGTGCTGCTCGCGAAGTTCCTGGCCGACGGCTCGCTCGACACCAGCTTCGGGAACACGGGCGCCACGACGGGCGTGCGCCTCGACGGGTTCGGCACCACGCAGTCAGAGTGCACCGCCGTCTTGAAGCAGCCCGACGGCAACCTGCTCATCGGCGGCAGCGTGCAGGCGAACTTCTTCGTGACGCGCTACCTGCCCAACGGCACGGCCGACGTCAGCTTCTCGAAGACGCCCGGCATGGGCTTCGGCGCCGTGTGGGGCACCTCGCGCACCGAGGCCACGCGCTCGATGGTGCTCGACCCCGACGGGAAGATCGTCGTCTTCGGCGGCGACTCGATGTCTGCGGCGCGGCTGCTGCCCACCGGGGAGCTCGACCTGTCGTTCGGCAGCGCCGGCTTCGCCAGCTCGGCTGGCGCGGAGGGCGTCGCGCTGTGGCGAGAAGCCGACGGCTCGTACCTCGCGCTGGGCCACGCCTCGACGACCACCGACGCAGGCAACCGCGAGTTCGCCGTGCGGCTGCTCAAGCTCAGCACCAACGGCCTCGCCGACGTCTCCTTCGGCGCGCAGGGCTACCGGCAGGTCACGCTGCCCGGCACCAACCTCGGCCTGAGTACGGTTCGCGGCGCAGCGCGCTTCGCCGACGGCAGCTTCGTGCTCTACGTGACGGGTCTGGGCGCCACGTACCTCGTGCGCCTCACGGCCGACTTCGCGCTCGACGCCAGCAGCCTCGTCGACGGCGCGCTGGCGCCGACGGGCATTCGGTTGCCGCTGTTGCAGCCCGCCTTTCAGCAGGGCTCGCACGTCACCGTCACCGACGGCAATCGGGTGTGGATCACCGACATCAACCTGGTGACGCTCGACCCCGTTCCGCCGACGACGAAGAACTTCTTCGAGCTCATCACCACCACGTTTTGAACCTCACACCAGCTCAACGCGCGGCGCCGCCAGCGTGATGCCGTGCGCGGCGAGCAGCTCGAGCGCGCGCGTCTGGTAGGCGTCGCCGATGGTGTACTGACTGCCGTAATCGGTGACGAAGTTGATCATCTTGATGGCCACCCACGAGTCGGTGGTCTCGATGAGCAGCGGCACCGGCTTCGGCTCCGTCGCCACGCCGCTGGTCTCCAGCGCCGCCTGCGTGAGCAGTGACTTCACGAGCGCCAACGGTGCGTCGAGCGGCAGCCGAAACAGGTGCCCACGAACGAAGGGGCGCTCCCGGCCCGAGAAGTTGAGCACCACGCCCTGCGCCATCGTCTTGTTGGGCACGGTGACGAGCTCCTCACCAATGGCCAGCAACAACGTCGCGCGCCACGAGACCTCCAACACCTGCCCGCTCACGCGCTCCGCGCCGGAGCGAACCTCGACCCAGTCGCCGAGCCGGAACGGGCGATCGAGCTGCAGCGAAATGCCCGCGAAGAGCTGCCCCAACGTGTCTTGCAGCGCGAGCCCCAGCACCACCGAGACCACCGCCGAGGTGGCGACCAACGAGGTCACCTCGATGAGAAAGACGGCGTGCAGGAGCGCGCCGAAGAGCATCGCTGAAGCGACGAGGGTGAAGATGTCGACCAGCAACAACGGCACGCCCTCACGCGCGCTGTTCGCGAAGAGCCACTGAAAGACGAAGACCCGCGCCACGCGCAGGCCAATGTGCAGCCACGCGACGATCACGAGAAACCCGACCGACACCACGAGCCACTCCGCGGCGTTCACGAGCACCAGCGCCTGCGCGACGAGCCACAGCCCGGCACCGACGACCAACGCGTCGCGCAGCGTTTGCAGCTGCGCGGCCAGCAGTCGTCGACGCGACTCGTTCCACCGGCCACGGAGCGCGAGGTTCGCCAGCCACGCACCCGCCGCGAGCAGCGCAACGAGCGCCACGCCCTGCCAACGCAGCAGCTCGAGAATTCTCGAGAGCAGTGACGAGCCGGAGAGCATCACCACGCGGGCGCGACGGCGCCCTTGAACGTCTTCTCGATGAAGGCGCGCACGACGGGCGATTGGTAGACCTCGACGAGCAGCTTCACCTCGGCGCGCTGCTCGTCTCCGCTGCGCACCACGATGACGTTGGCGTACGGAGACTTCGTCGCCTCGCGCGCCAGGCTCTTGAACGGGTCGAGCCCCGCCTCCAGCGCGTAGTTCGTGTTGATGACCGCGAGGTCGACGTCGGGCAGCGCGCGGGCGAGCTGCGCAGCGTCGAGCTCCTTGAGTTTGTAGTCGGCGCGCGTCCACTCCACGTCGAGCGGCGTCACGTCGAGCCCGCTGCCCTTCGGCAGCCGGATCAACCCCGTCGCTTCGAGCAGCTTGAGCGCCCGCGCGCCGTTCGTCGGGTCATTGGGAATTGCCAACAACGCGCCAGGTCGCAGCGCCTCGAGGCTCTTCACGCGCGCGCTGTACGCGGCGATGGGGAAGGTGACCGTCGTGCCGACCGACGTGAGCCTGTAGCCGCGGTCGCGCTTCTGCTGCTCGAGGTACGGGAGGTGCTGAAAGATGTTCGCGTCGAGGCTCCCGTCGGCGAGCGCGGCGTTGGGCTGTACGTAGTCAGAGAACTCGACCGTCTTGATGCGCAGGCCACGCTTGAGCGCCTCGGCGGCGACCACCTCGAGGATCTGCGCGTGCGGACCCGACGTCACGCCGACGCGCAGCGCCTTCTCGTCGCCCTTCGCGAAGCCCAGCGACGCCAGGGCCACGGCCACCAGAAAGACAGACATCAATTGCTTCATCATGCGCTGCGGGCTCCTCTCGAGAAGTGCCGCGCCACGCGATCGCCGAGCCACTGCACGGCGTTCACGAGCACCACCAGCACGAAGACCACGGCGGCCATCACCGCCGGTTGAAACCGCTGGTAGCCGTAGCGAATGCCGAGGTCACCGAGACCTCCGCCGCCGACGGCGCCCGCCATCGCTGACGAGCCGACCAGGCTCACCACCATCACCGTCGTCGCCGTCACCAGACCGGGCACGGCTTCGGGCAGCACCACGCGCGTGACGATCTGCCAGCGCGTCGCGCCGAACGATCTCGCCGCTTCGATGGTCGCCGGGTCGACCTGCCGCAGCGCCTCTTCGTAGAGCCGCGCGACGAAGGGCGCCGCCGCGAGCGCGAGCGGCACGACCGCCGCCGCCGTGCCGATGCTGGTGCCGACGAGCCACCGCGTGAGCGGAATCACCGAGACCATCAAGATGATGAACGGCGTCGAGCGCGTCGCGTTGACGGCGACGCTGAGCGCCCGATGAAGGAGCGGCTTCGGGGCCAGGTGCCTCGGCGCCGTCACCAGCAACAACACCCCCAGCGGCAAGCCGACGGCCACCGCGAGCGCCGACGACGCGCCCACCATGAGCAACGTCTCGACCAGCGCCGACCACAAGGCGTCACGCAGCAGCGAGGACATGGCCGACCACCTCCACGGTGATGGCGCGCTGCTCGAGCGCCGCGATGGCTTGACGAATCAACGTCGGCTCGCCGTGCACCAGCAGCGACAACGAGCCCACGGAGCGGCCGCGCATCGTCTCGACGTTGGCGCCGACCACGTCGAGCCGCAGCCCCGACAACGCGTGAAAAATGTCGCGGGTGGTGCTGTTCGACGAGATGGCGAAGGTCAGCAACGTCGAGGGCCCCACTCCGACCCGGCTGCGCGCCTCACTGACGAGGTGATGCGGCAACTTCATGCGCGCTTCGGGCCCCAACAGCCGCCGCCCCGCCGACGAACGGGGCCGCGCGAAGAACTCGGCGACCGGCGTGAGCTCCGCGAGAGCGCCGGCGTCGAGCACCGCCACCACGTCGGCCAGCGCGCGGACCAGCTCGAGCTGATGCGTCACGAAGACGATGGTGAGGTGCAGATCTCTCGAGAGCTCGTCGAGCAACGCGACGATGTGCTGCGCCGTCTCGGCGTCGAGCGCGGAGGTCGGCTCGTCACACAGCAACACGCGCGGCGCGTGCGCGAGCGCCCGGGCGATGCCCACGCGTTGCCGCTGCCCGCCCGAGAGCTCCGATGGAAAGGAGTCGGCCTTGTCAGCCAGCCGTACGCGCGAGAGCAGCGCGTCGACCCGCGCGTCGATGACGTCACGGGGCACGCCGGCCAGCTCCAACGGCAACGCCACGTTCTGTCGCACCGTGCGGCGGTGCAGCAACGCGAAGTGCTGAAACACCATGCCGATGTGACGACGCGCGATCTCGAGCTCCCCTGCCTCGAGCGCCGTGAGGCGACTGTCGTCGATGTCGACCGTGCCCGCCGTCGGCGCCACCAACAGATTCAAGCAGCGCAGCAACGTCGACTTTCCGGCCCCGCTCTCACCCACGATGGCGAGGCGCTCGGCGTGGCGAAGCTCAAAGTTCACGTCGCGCAGCGCGTGTACACGGCCGTACGAGCAACTCAGCCCCTGCACACGCAGCGTGGGAGACAACGAACGAACGACGGGGTTTCCACCAGAAACAGACATGCGGGGCTCGATTGCAGCGACGAGGTGAAGTGGGTCAGCGGAACGCGGGAGCGCTCAACGACACCGACACCAGCCACGTGCGAGACAGGTCTTCATGACGCAGCATCCGTTTAAACGGATGATTGTCCGTCGTCAACTCAATCGGAGCGCAGCGCCGCGAGGTCGAGAATCTCGATCTCGCCGTACGCGACCTTGATGAGGCCGCGCGCCTCGAGCTCTTTGAGCACCTGATTCGTCGTCTGCCGTGACGCGTTCACCATCGCGGCCAACAACTCCTGGCGCACCTTCACCACGCGCTTCGAACGATCGCTCCACTCGCCGTAGCCCTCGGCCATCAACACCAGCTGTCGCGCCACGCGCAGCGGCAACGGCATCACCGCCAGCGCCTCCAACGCGATGAAGGCCATGCGCAGCTTCGAGGTCACCAACAGCGCGAGGTCGCGCCACCACGCGGGCTCGTCGCGCAGCATCGCGCTCAACGAGGAAGACGGCACGTGCAGCACCTTCGAGTCGATGGCCGCGATGGCGTCGTGCGTGCGTGCCAGCCCGTCAAACGCCGCGATCTCACCGAACCACTGCGGAGGCTCGACCAACGCCAGCACCGCTTCCTTGCCGCTCTGGCTCTGCCCCGTCACCCGAATCGCGCCGTCGATGGCCGCGTACAGCCCGTCAGGCGCGTCGCCGCGAGAGAACAGCCGCCCTTCGCTCGGCACGTCACGCACCGCGGCGTCGCTCAGCAGGCGCTCCTGAAACGCCGGCGGCAGGCCTTGAAACCAGCGACCCGCCAGCAGCAACTCCCGATAATCACGAGCCGTTTTCGCCATGTGCGTGAAGTGTCGGCGACGCGACAGTGTGTCGTTCGGCGAGCGGCCATAGTCTCTCATACACAGGAGACGCCCATGACCCCGCTCGTCAAGCAGCTCACGAAGTACGCCGCCTACCACCGTGACCCGCGCAACATCGCCACGCACTACATCGGCATTCCGCTCATCGTCTTCGGCGTCACCTGCTTCCTCGCGCGCCCGACGTTCATCGTCGGAGGCTTCGCGCTCGCGCCGGTGTACTTCGTCGCGGCGGCGGCCACAGCGTTCTACCTGCGCCACGACCTGCGCTACGGCCTGGTGATGGCGGGCACCCTGGCGGCCATGTCGTACGGCGCGGTGCTGGTAGGCACGTTGAGCACCGGCGCCTGGCTGGCGACGGCCATCTCGCTCTTCGTCGGCGGCTGGGTGATTCAGTTCATCGGCCACTACTACGAGGGCAAGAAGCCCGCGTTCGTCGACGATCTCATCGGCCTGCTCGTGGGGCCGCTCTTCGTCTGCGCTGAAGTGGGCTTCCTGCTCGGCCTGCGCAACGAGGTGAAAGAAGAAATCGAGAAGCGCGTGGGTGCGCCTCGCTTGCGCGACCTGACGGCCTCAGCGCCGCTGGCCAAGTAACCACTCGCGCAACCCCGGCGTCTCGAGCGCGGCCTTCCACGAGCCGTGATCGACGCCGGGAAATTCTGTGTAGTTCGTCAGCAAGCCCCGCCGCGCCGCCTCACGAATGTTGGCGTGCGGCACCCATTGATCGACCTCGCCGTGAAACGCCCACACCGGGAAGCCCGCGAGCGCCTCGGCGTCGACCAACCGCACGTCTCCGGCGATGGGCACGAAGGCGCTGAACAGCTCGCGGTGCTTCGTCAGCAGTTGCCACCCGCCGATGGCGCCCATCGAAAAACCGACGACAGCAACGCGAGCGCCGTCGACCGACGCACGTGCAGCGAGCTCACGAGCGAGGGAGACGACCTTCGCCTGCGAGCGCGAGCCCTCCGGGAACCAGTGGCCACCCCACGAATCGTCCGGCGGGCAATGCGGCACCACCACGATGCACGGCCAGCTCGCGAGAATGTCGACGCCGTTCTTCAGGTGCGACGCGTTGTCGGTGCCGCGCTCGCCGCTGCCGTGGAGGTAGATGACGACGGGCCATGTCTTGCCCGGCTCGCCGTAACCGTGCGGCAGGTGAAAGCGATACTTCAGGCCCTCATGTTCCGCTGCATCCCAGCTCATTCGTAGAGCGTCTGTAGTTCGGTGCCCGGGTAGTAGTGCTGAAGAATCTTCTGAAAGCTCCAGCCCTTCTCGGCGTACACGCGCGCGCCCCACTGACAGAGCCCCGCGCCGTGCCCGAAGCCGTGGCCGGCCACCTTCCACCCGCTGCCTGACTTTTCGATCTCGAAGTTCAGGCTCTTCAATTTCATGTAGCCGATGCGCTCGCGAAAACTGACGGCGCTGATGCTGCGCGAGCCGACCTCCACGCGTTGCGCGCGCCCCGTCGTAGAACGCCCCTGCACCTTCAAAGACGGCGACTTCGGGCTCAGCGCCTTCAGATCTCCGGCGTTCAGGTTCAACGTCCAGTGGCTCGTCGGCAACCGGCCGCACGGGCAGTCGACAGCCTGCAGGTACGGCAGCGCGCGGCCCAGCGCTTCGGCGCCCGTCTCGGTGCGACCGCCGCAGCTCGAATGAAAGTACGCCTCGATGGGCTGCAGCTGCCACGTGAGCACCTGGCCGCGCGTCGACTCCACCGCTTCACGCGTGCGCGGGTCTTCGACGTCTAGGCCCTTGTAGACCTGGGAAATGACCGAGCTGCCGAGGTGAAACGGCTGGCTGTATTGGTCGAGCTTCTTGTTGAGCGCGTACGTGCGCGCCGCGATCGCCTGCGCCTTGAGCGCCTCGGAGGGGAACGACTTGGGCATCTCGCTGCCCAGCACGCCGACGAGGTAGTCCTCCAACGGCAGCACGTTCACCGTCGCCAGCTGCGCCTTGCCCAGCAGCACCACCACGTCACCGCGCACGCGCGTGCCACCCACGTTGATGATGCCCTCGCCGTCTTCGCCGCTGCGAAACCGCAGCGCGTTCGCCCCGGCGGCTTCACCTCCAACCAGCAGCTTTCCACCCGCGAGCGTCAGCTCCACCTTCGTCGAGGCGAAGGGCTCATACAGGGCGTCGTCGAGATCGGCGCCGACCCGCAGCGACGAACCCTCCAACACGACCCGCGAGCTCTCGGGGCCTACCGCGATGCGCATCGTCTCCGCCGCGAAGGCCGAAGACGCGAAGACGATCAGCAGAAGTGCGACACGCATGTGGCAGATGGTACGGACAGGCGACACGTCTTCAAGAATTTGGCAGGAACTCAAACCATTCATGGCTCAGCTCGACGCCCTCTTCCGAACGCTCGTCGACGCGCCGCCGCGCAGTCTGCAGATCGTGCGACGCGCGCTCCTCGAAGGGTTGAGCACCGAACACCTGGCTTCGCTGTACGGCATCACCCCCGAAGCGACGCTCGTGCTCGTCGACCGCGCGCTCGCCGACGCCGGGCTCGCTGAGAGTCGGAGCGCCCTCGTCGAAAACCGGGCCGAGCTGCTCAAGCGCCTCGATACCGCCGCCGTCGAATGGGCGAAGTCACCCGACCGACAACGCGATGAACGGCTGCGGCAGCTCGCCATCGTCGTGGTGCTGGCGTTGACGGCGTTCTTCTATTGGCGCGAAGCCAACAAGCCGCTGCCGCCACCCCACCCGCGACCGAACACGCCAGCGACGAGCCGGTAGCCCGCGAAAATGTTGCCGCACTGCGGCAAGCGATCTACACGAACTGAATGAACCGCTTTCTTCTCTCCCTGACCGCCGCTCTCGTTCTCTTCGCGTGCCCCAAGCCGGCCCCCACGACGAACCTGGGCGGGAGCGACGACGAGAAGATGGACACCATCGCCTCGAAGCTCGAGGAGTACCGCACCCGCACGGACCTGAGCTGTGACGAGACCTGCTCGGTCAAGTCGAAGGTGTGCGACCTCTCGTCGACGGCTTGTGGCATCTCCGGCAAGCACAGCGATCGCAACGACTACACGCAGCGCTGCGTGGCCTCGCAGGAAGAGTGCGCGAAGTTCAACGAGTCGTGCTCCAGCTGCAAGAAGTGACGTTGGCCGGCGCGCACGGCTAGCGTTCGAAGCTCTTCTTTTCGGAGGTAGCCATGTCGCTCTCGCTCGTCACCACGTTGTGCCTCGCGCTCGTCGCCGACGAGCCGCTCTCTGCGCAACAGACCGCGGCCATCGAGCACGAGAACGACAAGGCCCAGGCTGAGATCTCGAAGAAGTACGGCGACCGGAAACCCAACGAGCTGAGCGCCGACGAGCGCCGCGAAATGACGCGCGAGCAGGCCGCCGCCGAAAAGAAGGTGCTCGAGAAGAACGGCGTGTCGGCGAAGCAGTGGGCGAAAGAGACGCAGAACGTCGGCCGCGACGAGTACTCGCAGCGCCAGGCCATCAAGAAAGACCTGGCCGAGAAAGAAAAGGCCGCCGCCGACGCCGCGAAGAAGGCCGCCGCTGCCGAGAAAGAGATTCAGGTGCAGCGCGGCATCTCTGAAGAGAACCCCGTCACACTCGACGAAAAAGCGAACGAAGACGGCACGGTGACGATCGAGAAGAGCATCCCCACCGACGCGGCGAACGATCTCCGTGAAGCCGAAGGCAACGACGCACCGCAGACCGGTGGCGACGACGCCCCGTCGCCCAAGCCGTCGAAGAGCAAGGGCGGCAAGAAGCGGTAGCTCGTCGGCACGAAGTCGCGCTCAGGCGCTGTGGAGCCCGCGTGGTCGGCATCATTCGTACAGCGCGTAGACCCGAAGGTTGGAAGCCGGCAGGCCCGCTGCCGCGCGGCGACGACGGCCGGCCCGAGCTGCAACCGGCCGACGACGAAGACCTCTGTTTTCTCACCGGCGAGTGGCGGCTGTTTCAGAAGCAACGCGGCCACCGCTGGAGCCTCGACGATCTCGTGACGGCGTGGGTCGCGGCAGATCACGCGAGAGGCGCGACGCGGCTGCTCGACCTCGGCTGCGGGCTGGCCAGCGTGCTGTTGATGATGGCGTGGAGGTGCCCAGAGGCCGACGTCACCGGCATCGAAGCGCAGGCTGACCGCGCCGCGATGGGGCGACGCTCGATTCAGTGGAACGGCGTCGAACACCGCTGCCGCATCGTCGACGGAGATCTCCGTGACACGCTCGTCGAAGGGCCCTTCGGGCTCATCACCGGAACGCCTCCGTATTTCCCAATCGGCACCGGGCCCGAGAGTGACAAGACGCACGCAGGCCCGTGCCGCTTCGAGGTGCGCGGCGGCGTCGAAGAATATGCGCTCGCCGCGGCGCGCCGCCTCAGCGACGACGGGCGCTTCGTGGTGTGCACCTCGTCACTCGAGCGCGCCCGCGTGCCGCTCGCCGCGCAGGGCGCCGGGCTGCACGTCATCGAGCACCTCGACGTGATTCCGCGCGAAGGCAAAGACGTGCTGGTGATGGTCGACGTGATGTCGCGCGTGCCCGCAACGTTGAACAGTCGGACCCTCGTGGTGCGCGACGCTCAGTCTCGCTGGACGCCGGAGTTCCTCGACGTACGCGCCGCGATGGGCATGCCGCCGAAGCCCTGAAGCTGCGCCGCCAACGCATCGATGAACACCGGGTGCGCGTTCACCGCCGGCACGAGCGCGAGCACTTCTCCGCCCGCCTCTTTGAACGTCGCCGCAGCGCGCAGGCCGATCTCCTCGAGTGTCTCGAGGCAGTCTGCGACGAACGACGGGCACGCGACCGCGAGCCGCTTCACGCCCTGCTGCGCGAGCGTCACCAGCACCTCGTCGGTGAATGGGCGAATCCACTTCGTGCCTTTGAGCCGCGACTGAAACGCCGTCGAGTACTTCGCCACACCCGCGCTCGCAGCCAACGCGCGCGTCGTCGCGAAGCACTGCGCGCGGTAGCAACGCGCATTCTCTGCACCCAGCGCTGGGCACTCACCGTCTTGCGCTGCGCACCCTGGCTTGCTCAGGCCCGCATGCTGATGCACCGGCAACCCGTGGTAGCTGAAGAGCACATAGTCGGCGTCGATCCGCGCGACGGTCTCTTTCACGTTAGCGGCGCTGGCTTCGATGAAGCCGGGGAGCGCATGAAACTCCGGCAACACCTTCGCTTCGCTCGCGCGCTCCCCGAGCAACTTGCGCCACGCTTCGGCCGCCGTCTCCGTCGAGGCCAGCGCGTACTGCGGGTACATCGGCACCACGGTGATGTCTTTCACGCCGAGCCCGTCGAATTCGCGCAGCGCGCTCGCGAGCGACGGGTTGCCGTAGCGCATGCCCAGCCGCACCACGACGTCAGGCATCGCGCGTTGCACGGCGTCGACCTGTGCCTGCGTGTTGAGCAACAACGGAGAGCCGCGCTCCGTCCAGATCTGCTGGTACGCGTGCGCGCTCTTCTTCGGCCGGAAAGGAAGAATGACGGCGTTGAGCAACAACCACCGCGCAGGCGCCGGCATGTCGAGCACGCGCGGGTCTGACAGGAACTCGGCGAGGTAGCGGCGCACCGACGCCACGCTCGGGTCATCGGGCGTACCTACGTTCACCAACAAGACGCCGCGTCGAAGTTCACTCATGGTCGAAACAGGTACCCCCGCCCGCGCACGGTGACGAAGTGCACGGGGTTCTCTGCGTTCGTCTCGAACAGGCGACGGAGCCGCAGAATGAAGTTGTCGATGGTCCGGTCGGTGGGGAACGCGTCCATGCCCCAGACCTCTTCGAGGATGTCGGCGCGCGAGAGCACCTTGTCGACGTTGCGCGAGAAGAGCTCCATCAGGCGGAGCTCTTTGTCACTCAGCGTGACCTCGCCTTCGTTGGTCGTCGCGCGGCCGGTGTCGAAGCGCACCGTGAACGTGCCGACGTCGAGCGAACGCCCCGGCGCGGCGACGGTGCCCGACGCGCGGCGCAGCAGTGAACGAACGCGCGCGAGCAGCTCCGTCACGTCGAACGGCTTGGTGAGGTAGTCGTCGGCGCCACAGTCGAGCCCGCGCACCTTCGCCTGCACTTCGCTGCGCGCGGTGAGCATCAGAATCGGGCAGCGCACGCCGCTGTCACGCGCCTCACGCACCAACTGAAACCCTTCACCGCCAGGCAGCATGACGTCGACGATGGCGAGCGAGATGTCTGAAGCGGTGATGGCCTCCGCGCCCGTGGCGAACGTGCTCTGCGAGACGACGTCGTAGCCGGCGTGCTTCAGGTTCAGCACCACGAGGTCGCGCACCAGCGCTTCGTCTTCGATGACCAGCACGCGATCAACCACGGGGCACCAGCGGCAGCTCCAACGCGAACACTGCACCCTGCCCCGGGCCGGGGCTCTGCGCCGTCAACTCCCCGTGCATCTGCCGCGCGAGCCGCCGAGAAATGAAGAGGCCCAGACCGCTGCCGTGTTCAACACCCGTGCCCTGCGCGCGCTCGAACGGCTCGAAGAGCCGCTCTGCATCTCCCGGCGAGAACCCCTTGCCCGCATCACGCACTTCGAGCCGCCAGCGCGTGCCCTTCGACGAGTCGCGGAGCTCGACCTTGCCGCCGCCGTACTTGCGCGCGTTGTCGAGCAGGTTCTCGAGCACCACGCGCACCGCGTCTTTGTCGCAGCTCACGGTGACCGTCGCGCCCGGCGTCCACGTCACCTCATCATCGGGAAAACTCGCGCGTCGGTGGTCGATGATCTCGGTGATGAGCCGCGCCGCCGAGATGGACTCCTGCCGCGCCGAAGCCCACGCCACCGCGCGTTGATACGCGAGCGTGGTCTCGACGAGGTGCTCGAGGCGATCGCACTCCGAGAGCCCCTGATTCAGGAACCGACCTCGCAGCGCTTCGGGGATGCTGCCGTTGCCCAGGCTCTGCAGCAGCGCACGCACGCCCGCGAGCGGCGTCTTCAATTGATGCGTCGTCAACTGCAGCATCGTCTGCAGTCGCTGCGTTTCACGACGGCGGTGCCGCGCGACCATGAAGAGCACCACGGCGAGCACGAGCATCAGCACGCCCGCCAGCGCCGACTCTCCGGAGATCATGAAGAGCTGACGCTGCGTCAGGTGATCCAACGCGCTCAGCCGCTCCGCCAGCTGCGCGCCTTCGAACGTCGCGGTGATCTGCTCACGCAGCAGCTTGTCGCTGGTCAGGATGTTGCGACGCACCAACACCGACCACCACGCCATCAGCGGCCCGACGCTCAACAGCGCTGCGCCGAAGGCGAGCACATCGAGGTTGCCAGAGAGCCAGCGGCGCGTGCGGTTCATGACGAGGGCGTATCAGAGCGCGGCGACGAGGCGCTCCACCTGTTCCACCGTGTGGGCTGACGAAAGGAACCCGACCTCGTACGCAGACGGCGGCAAGTAGAAGCCCGCGTCGAGCCAGCCCTGGTAGCGCGCCTTGAACTTTTGCACCGCGCCCGGGGTGATCTGCTCGGCCTGCGTGGGGTTCGCGCCTTCGAGCTCGTAGTACGGCCAGAAGAGACTGCCGACGCGCACCATGCGGAACGCGCGATCGCTCTTCTTCTGCACGGCCGCATCGAGCGCAGCGCCCAACGACTCGAGCGCGCGGTACGGCGCGCCGCTGCGCAGCTCCGTCAACGTCGCAATGCCCGCCGCGAGCGCCACGGGGTTCCCGGCCATGGTGCCCGCCTGGTACGTCTTGCCGAGCGGCGCGAGCCGGTCGAGCAACGCAGCGCCGCCCACGACAGCGCCGACGGGCAGCCCACCGCCGACGATCTTTCCGAGCGTCGTGAGGTCTGGTTGCACGCCGGCCACCTTCGCGTAGCCGTGAAAGCCGAACCGAAAACCGTTGATGACCTCGTCGAAGATCAACACCACGCCGTGCTTCGAGGTCAGCTCGCGCAGCTTCGCGAGGAACTGTGGCGTTTGAACGAGCAGGCCGTTGTTCGCCGGCAGCGGCTCGATGAGCGCACCCGCGATGGCGTCGCCGTGCGTCTTGAAGACCTGCTCGAGCGCTTCGAGATCGCCGAGCGGCGCGACGATGGTGTCGCTGGCGACGGTGACGCCTTCACTCTCTGCGAGGCCGAGCGTGGCGACACCACTGCCGGCCTTCACCAGCATCGAGTCGGCGTGCCCGTGGTAGCAGCCCGAGAACTTGAGCAGCAGCGTGCGCGAGGTGTGCGCGCGCGCGAGGCGAATCGCCGTCATCACCGCTTCAGTGCCGCTCACCACGAAGCGGACACGATCTGCCGGCGCGAAGGCCTCGAGCACGAGCTCCGCCAACGCGGGCTCATTGCGGTGACAGGTGCCGAACGCGAGCCCATCTTGCGCGGCCCGCGTCACCGCTTCGATGACGCGCGGGTGCGCGTGGCCGAGAATCAGCGGGCCCCAGGCCATGCAGAAGTCGACGTACGAGCGACCGTCTTCGTCGAACAACGTCGAGCCTTCGCCGCGCGACATGTACCGAGGCGTGCCGCCGACGCTGCCGAACGCGCGCACGGGGCTCGAGACGCCGCCGGGCATCAGCGTGCGTGCACGAGAAAACAGGCGCTCAGATGCGCCGGGTGAGCCAGTCATGACCGTCCTCCAGGGGTGCGTCGTTGAGTTCGTCGAGCCGCGCTTGCAGCCACGCGCCGTCGACCGTCGGGGGAATCGTCGTCGTCAGCTGGCGCCAACCGCCGTCGGTGGCGAGGCCGAGTGACGCGCTGCCTTCCTTCACGAAGCAGCCGAAGGGCGTCGTGCAGCCGCCTTCGAGAATGCGGAGAAAATCTCGCTCGAGGCCCGTCGCGCGCGCGGTCGGTGCGTGGTTGATGCTCGACAGCAGGTCGAGCGTTCGCGCGTCATCAGCGCGGCACTGCACGGCGACGGCGCCCTGGCCCGGCGCGCCTTGCCATCGCGCGGGGTTCAGCCGGAAGACGGCGAACGCCGAGAGGTCGAGCGAGAGCCGCGTGACGCCCGCCTCAGCGAGCACGATGGCGTCGTACTGACCTTCAGCCAGCTTGTTCACCCGCGTGGGCACGTTGCCTCTGAGCGGAACTGCAGAGAGCGCAGGCGCGAAGTGTTTGAGCAGCGCTTCGCGACGCAGCGACGAGCTCCCGACGCGACCTCCCGATTTCACCGGAATCGCTTGCGCCACGTCGACAGACGAGGGGCGCACGAGCAGGAGGTCGGCAGCAGGCGCGCGCTCCAACACGGCGCCCAACGTGAGGCCCGGCGGCATTCGCGTCGGCAGATCTTTGAGCGAGTGCACCGCCCAGTCGATCTCCCTCGTATGCAGCGCGGCTTCGAGCTCCTGCGTGAAGAAGCCCTTCTCCAGCTTTCCGACGAGGCGCGCGCTCTGATCGACGTCGCCCTGCGTGGTGATGATTCGCTCGACGACCTCGAGCTCCGGGCCGGCGACGAGAGAAGTGACGTGGCGCGTCTGCCAGAGCGCGAGCGCGGAGCCACGGGTCCCTGCGGTGAAGCGCTTCATGATGCGGCCTCGCGCGTGCGTTGCATGAGCTTGTGGGTGAAGGCGCCGACGGCGCGGCGAACACGTCGCGCGTCGCCGGGTGAGAGGCCCTGAAGCAAAGCGGGGAGCTCCTGATTCAGAAACTGCGCGCGCTCGGCGTCGATAGCGGCCAGCGCGACCGATGGCGCTGGAGCCTCGAGCGCCGAGCTCAATGATGCGGCCGCGTCGCTCACCAGGTGCTCGAGGCGATCACGTTCTTCATCGGGGAGCTGCCGTTCGGGCCGCGCGAGGAGCGCATCGAGCCCGACCAGCTCCCAGCGTGCGGCGTCTTTCACCTGCGGCGGCGAGCACGCGTCGACACAGAGCGCGCTGCCTGACTCGAGCTCCAGCCACGGCTGCGTCGCGCCGGTGCACACCACCAGCGCGTCGATGCGAGGGAGCTCGGCGCGCAGCTGCTCGAGCGTCTGCCGACCCCACGTCGAGACGTCCCACTGCTTGGCGCCGCGCAGGCTGCGCTCCATGGCCAGGCCGAAGTCGCCACGACCGAGGATCGCCACGGTGCGCACGTCACGCTCCTGAAGCAGCTCACGAACGAGCGACTGAACGCCGACGCTCCGTGAGCCGGGCACGGTGTCGCGGCGGAGATGAATCAAGCGCTCGACGTGCTTCCACACGTGGCGCAGCCGACGGTCCGACATGCCTGAAGCGCGCGCTTGCTCGAAGGCGCGCAACACCTGACGGCCCACGGCGCCTTCGCCTTCAGCGACTGAGTCCAGCCCCACGGCGACACGCAGCAGGTGATTCACGGCCGACGCGCCCGCGCGCACGGTGAGCTGCGCGGGCTCGAGCTCAGGCAACCGCGCCGCGAGCGCCGAGCGCAGCAGGTTGCCGGCCCACTCGGGTTGGTCAGCGGTGAGGATCCACTCCGTGCGCGAGCAGGTCGACAGACACGCGGCGCCGGCGACGTACCCAGACTCCCGGAGCGAGCCGAGCGGCTCCGCGGCGACCTCCGCGAGGCGTGCGCGCACCGCCGTGCTCGCCGAACGCCACGACGCACCGACGATGGCGATCATGAAAGGCCTCGTGCACACGCAGCGCTCGTCGCGCGTCGGGCGCGCCCTCGCGTCGTGCCTGGGGACCACGTTGCCGCGCGCAAGGTGAGCAACGCCACGTCAGCGCTCACGACGCGACCTCCAACGCCTTCGCGGCCGCGAAACCCGACGCGAGCGCGTCTTTCATCGCCGCGCCACCGCAGTAGCTGCCGGCCAACACGATGGGCGTCGACGCGAGGCGCGCGCGAACCCGCTGCATGGCTGCGAAGTGCCCGACGCGCGGCTGAAAAACTGCGCGGGGCCACCGCACCACGCGATGCACGTCACCGACGACGCCGCCCGTCAGCCGCTTCACGTCAGCGCGCGTGCCTTCGAGGAGTTCGTCGTCTGGCGCGGCCGCACGCGCGCGCTGCAACGCCCCACCGATGAACGTCGAGAACCTCCGCGGCGACTCGTCGAGCAGATCTCCGACGAACAGCGTCCCAAGCGCGAAGGTCTTCTCGACGGGCGCAGCGAGGTAGCCGAACCCGCGCGGCATTCGGGAGTCACCCGGTGAGCGCTCAGACCACTGCACCAGCGCGAGTGGCGCTGCATCGAAGGTCGACAACTCCGACGGCGCGACGGGCTCGAGCAACCGCGCTGCGATGTCTGCTTCGACGGCGAGCACCAGTGACCTGCCCCGAAACTCGCGACCGTCTTCGCAGCGAACCAGCACCCCGCGCGCGTCGACGTCGATTCGCTCCGCGCTGACGCCACACACGTTCGGCACTCGCGCGGCAGCGCGCTCACCGATGACCGAGAAGCCGCGCGTGAACGTGTAGATGCCTGCGCGCCCGGCCTTCGGAGCAGCCAACATCGCGCGAATGACGCCGCCGTGCTTCGCCTCCGCATCAACGAGCGCAGGGAAGCACGAGCGCACCGAGAGCTCGCCGAGGTCGCCCGCGAACACGCCGGTCAGCACCGCTTCGAATACGTGCTCGACGCACGCCCGCCCGAAGCGTCGTTCGAGCAACGAGCGCAGCGACTCGTCTTCCGACGCGATGTTCGACGAGCGGGTGAAGAACTCCTTCGCCATGGCGAACTTGTCGTTCAACGAGAGCGCGCGCGTCGTCAGCAGACTCAACGGGCTCGATCGAAGCCCGCGCAGCTTTCCGTCGCGCACGAGGTAGCGACTCGCCGACGTGCCGTGCACTCGCGCGACTTCATCTTCAAGACCGAGCAACGACAAGAACCTCCAGAACACCTCCGCGCGACCGTTGAAGCTCGTCGGCCCGTCGGGGAACACGCCCGCCGACGTCACCGTCGAGCCCGCTTTGCCACCGAGCCGAGCGGCGCGCTCCAACACCAACACCTGACGTCCCTGCCGCTGAAGCTCGAGCGCCGCTGACAACCCGGCGAGCCCTCCGCCCAGCACGAGGACGTCAGCCTCAACCATGCGCCGCGACCTCGTCGCACAGCGCTGCGACGGTCTCGGGAGGCGTGTCTTTGTGAATGCCGTGACCCAGGTTGAAGATGCAACGCGTGCCGCCCTCGGCCTCACGCATGCGCGCGATGATGGCGCGCGCCGCGGCCTTCGTCGGCGCTGCGCCCGAGAGCAACAACGCAGGGTCCATATTCCCCTGCAGCACGTGCTTCGGGTAGCGCGCGCGCGCGTCGCGCCAGTCCATTCGCCAGTCGAGCGAGAACCCGTCGACGTCGGCTTCTCCCAGCACCGGCAGCAGGTGCTGACCGCCGCGTGCGAACAGCATCACGCGACGCCCCTTCGCGCGCAGCGGCGTCGTGATGCGGCGAAGCGCGGGCAGGCAGAAGCGCGCGTACGTCTCGGCGTCGAGCAGCCCGCCCCAGGTGTCGAAGAGCTGCACGACATCGGCGCCCGCTTCGCACTGCGCGTCGAGGTACTCGGCGGTCACCTCGGCCAACGTGGCCAACGCTTTCTCAGCGAGCGCCGGTTCCCGATGCAGCAACGTGCGCGCGCGCAAGAAGTCGTCACTGCCGCCCCCTTCGGTGCAGTACGCGAACAACGTGAACGGCGCGCCCGCGAAGCCGAAGATGCCGTAGCGCTCTGCGAGCGCGGTCTTCAGGTGCGCCACGGCGTTCGAGACGAACTGCAGCCGCGCCACTGCGCCGTCGACCTTCCACGCAGCGAGATCGCTCGCCGACTCGAGGCGCCGCGCGAGCTGCGGGCCTTCGCCCGTGCCGAACGTCACGCCGAGCCCGAGCGCCTCGGGCACCACGAGAATGTCGGAGAAGACGATCGCCGCGTCGAGCTTGAAGCGGTTGAGCGGCTCCAACGCGACCTGCGTCGTCAACTCGGGCGCGTGGCACAGCTCCCAGAACGAAGCCTTCTTGCGCACCTCGCGGTAACCCGGCAGGTACCGCCCGGCCTGTCGCATCAACCACGCTGGAGGCCGGTCGACCGCCTCGCCGTTCAACGCCGCCAGAAACCGCGCTCGCGAATTCATCGTGGGCATGAATGCAGTCGAGGCCTCGGCGCCGTGTCACAACTCCGTCATGCGGCCCGGCAGACAGGCAGTGAGCGTGTGAGACCGTCGCCGTGGCGACGACCTGGTTCATCACCCGCGAACGTGAAGACGCCGAAGCCGAGTGCGCAACGCTGCGTGAGCGCGGCGTCACGGCGCGCGTGTTGCCGTGCGTGACGTCGCGCCTCTTGCCGTGGCCCTGGCCGAACGCGGGTGACGACACGCTGACGCTCTTCACGAGCCGCCGCGCCGTCGACGCGTGGCGAGTTGGAGGCCAACCTCCGCTCGGTCGCGTCGCGTCGACGTCACCGCATACGGCAGAGCTGCTGCGCCAGCTCGCGGTCTCCGTTGAACTCCAAGCAGAAGACGGGGCGCTCGGGCTCGCGCGCGCCATCATCAACGCGCGCACGCCAGCACACGTGCGCTACCCCACGAGCAACCTCGGCCTCGAGTCTGCTGAACAGACCGCGGCGGTCGCGCTGCTCTCGGCTTTTCCGCTCGAGCGACGCGTCGTCTACGAAGTTCGAGAACCAGACGAACTCCACGAGAGCGCACGCGACCTGCTCAGCGGCGACTACGCGCTCACCTTCGCGAGCCCGTCGGCGGTTCGTCACTTTCTCCGCGCCGCAAACACGCGCCCATCACCGCGCCACGTCGTCTGCTTCGGTACGTCGACCGCGCAGACGTGGAACCGGGCGCGCCCCGAGACGTGGCCGACCGCGCGGCTCACCCGAGATCTCCACGCCACCATTACCGAGGTGAACGCCCCATGATGCGACTCCGCCGCCTTCGTCAGACCCCTGCCATTCGCGCGCTGTTCTCAGAGACGCAGGTCGCGCTGCGCAACCTCGTGCAGCCGTACTTCGTCGTCTCGGGCAAAGGCGTGAAGCGCGAGACGCGACCGGGCTACGGCTTGTGGCAGATCTCTGCCGACGTGCTGCGTGAAGAGGTGCTGCCGCTCGCGCGCGCTGGCGTGGGCGGCGTGATGCTCTTCGGCGTGCCGGATCACAAACGTGACGACGGCCAGGGACTGACCGAGCAACTCGAGCCGCTGCGCCAGGCCATCACCGAGGCGAAGTCAGCCGCGCCTGACTTGCCGTTGTTCGCCGATGTCTGTCTCTGCGCGTACACCACGCACGGGCACTGCGGCCTCGTGAAGGGCGACACGGTGCTCAACGACGAGAGCGTCAAGGTGCTCAGCGAGATGTCGGTGCAGTTGGCGAACTGGGGCGTCGACTTCGTGTGCCCCAGCGACATGATGGACGGACGCATCGCCGCGATTCGTCGCTCGCTCGACGAGGCCGGCCGCACGCAGACCTCCATCGTCAGCTACGCGGTGAAGATGGCGAGCGCGTTCTACGGGCCGTTCCGTGAAGCCGCGCACTCGGCGCCGGGCTTCGGAGATCGAAAGTCGTACCAGATGCCGGCCAACAACCGCCGTGAAGCGCGCCGCGAATTGCTGCTCGACGTCGAAGAAGGCGCCGACGCGCTGTTGGTGAAGCCGGCGATGAGCAACCTGGACCTCATTCGTGATGCGCGTGAGGCCAGCGACCTGCCGCTCTTCGCGTACCAGGTGTCAGGTGAGTACGCGATGCTCAAGGCGGCCGGCGAAGCGGGCCTCATCGACTTCGAGCGCGCGTTGGAAGAGTCGTTGATCTCCATTCGCCGCGCGGGCGCCGACGTCATCGTCACCTACGCCGCGCGACCGTGGGCGCTGCGGTGAGACCTCTGTAAGGTGCGCGGCTCATGAGCACACCTGTTGCGGTCGTCACCGGAGCGAGCAGCGGCATCGGTAGAGCGCTGGCGCAGCAACTCGACGCAGAGGGCTACACGCTGGTGCTCTGCGACGTGAATGAGCCCGGGCTTCGTGAAACGCAGGCGCTGCTCAAACGCGGCTCACAGCGCGTGACGCTCGACGTGTCACGCCGCGCCGACGTCTACGCGATGGCCGCCGACGTCATCGCCACGCACGGCCGCGTCGATCTCGTCATCAACAACGCCGGCGTCACCGTCGACTCGAGCATCAACGACGTCGACTACGACGACTTCGAGTGGCTCTTCGGCATCAACTTCTGGGGCGTGGTGTACGGCACCAAGGCCTTCCTCCCGAAGATGTTGGAGCAGCGCTCGGGCACCATCGTGAACATCTCGAGCGTCTTCGGGCTCATCGCGTACCCGAGACAGGGCACCTACAACGCGGCGAAGTTCGCGGTGCGCGGCTTCACCGAAGCGCTGTGGCTCGAGCTCGAAGGCAGCGGCGTCGAAGCGGTGTGCGTTCACCCCGGCGGCATCAAGACCAACATCGTGCGTGGCTCTCGCGTGAAGACCGCCGGCGTGAATGACAAAGAAAAGCTGGCGACTGACTTCGAGCGCGTGGCGCGCACCACACCCGAAAAAGCAGCCGAGACGATCATGCGCGGCGTGTACGACAAGAAGAAGCGCGTGCTGATCGGCGCCGACGCCCACGCGATCGCGCTCATGGCGCGAATGATGCCCGACACGTACCCGGCGCTGCTGCGCGCGGTCGACAAGAAGGTGCGCTGAGGCATGGCCGCCGCGAAGAAGAAGAAGAAGCAAGACGCTGAACGCGAGCTGATGCGCTTGCTCGCGCGGCTCTCGAAGCCCGGTGTCGATCGCTGGGAAGCAGAGTCGGCGCGCGTGCGGCACCTGTTCTCGCTCGACGCGACGCGCGTGATGAAGCGCCTGGGCGCGAAGCAAGACGAGGCGGTCTCGCTCTTCAGTCGGCTGCGTACCCGCGACGCGCTCATCGAGCTGTGTCGCAGCGACTTTACGACCGCGACCTTCAGCGAGCTCGCGCGCCTCGAGCCCACTGAGCAGGCGGCGCTTCAGCAGTTCCACGACGTGCTGCACGAGCTGCGTTGGTACGTCAGCTACACCGAAGACATGCCCAGCACGGTGAAGTCGACCGTCGCGCAGTACGTGCGCAAGCTCGACGAACTGCACGTGGCCATCAACGCGACGCTGGGGCCGCCTGATGCGCGGGGGCATCGAGTGATCGAGGGCTGAGCAGCGCCGAGAACACGAGCAGCGCCGCGGTCGGCCACAACTGCAGCAGCAACCGATTCAGCAACGTGCCGTTTTCAGCGAACACGCGCACGCGCTCAGGGCCCGCGAGCAGCGCGAAGAACGTCACCGCGAACAGGCCCAGCAGCGTCAACCGCAGGCCGCGCGCCATCGGTGAATTGCCGGCGACGACCATGGCCGCCACCGTGAGCGCCCAGAAGACGCCCCACGAGTGCAGATCGAACAGGTGCAGCGTGAGCAGCTCCGCGAGGCGCGGTGCTTCGGCCCATGCGGGCGAACCGACGCTGTGATCGAACCCGACGACCTCATGGCTCCGCAGCAGCCCACGCCAGATGAGCGTCGCCGTCACCGCCGCGACCGCAGGCAGTGAAAGGCGCCATTTGCGCACGCCATGCATCAACAACGCGGCGCCCGTCGCGGCGAACACGTGCAGCAGACCTTCGTCTTTGAACGCAGCGAGCACCACGCCCAGCAACACCGCGACGAACGGCGGCCGCTCGTGCCCACGCACCAGACACACGGCGAGCGCTGCGCTGAGCAAGCCCACGGGGAGATCGACGTACGTCGAGCGCAGATGCACCCAGATGAGCGGCGAGGCGAACAACACCGCGAGCCCCACCAGCGACACGTGCTCTTCGCGCCACACCTCGATGAGCGTCGCCACGCAGATCAACATCAGCAAACTGCCCGAGAGCACGTCGGCCTCGACGTCGTCGTGGTGCAGCGACAACCAGCCCATCGACGCAGGCCACAATGGCGGGTAGCCGGCCGGCAACACGTGCATCGACGCATCGAGCGCCGCGCGCACACCGCCGCCGAAGCCGAGCGTCTCGAGCCGCGCCTTGGCGATCCACACGAACTCGTCCCACTGCGTCGGCACCCACGGGCGCGCGAGCACCAACGCGCTGAGCGCGGCGAAGCCGATGAGCTCGCCTCGTCGCAACGGCAGCGGGTTGGGCAATGGTGAGAGCCCCACGCGCGAAATCACGACGAGCACCGCTGCCAGCAACGCGCCCCACGGCCCGAGCGACACGCAGTACGCCGCGACGATCGCGAACCACACCGACGACGGCCGCTCCAGCGCCTGCCTGAACGAGATGCGCGTGCTGATGACCCGCAGCGCCGAGCCGCAGAGGTGCAGCAACACCAGACCGAGCAGCGCGATCATGGGCCGCTCCGACAGACGATGTGGCGCGCCACGACTGAACACTTCACGCGCAACGACGCGCCGCGAACCTCGAGCGTGACACCTCCATCACTCGAGGGCCTCGTGGGGCGCGCGTACCGAAGCAACGGGAAGAGCACGTCGTCGTCTTCGTGCACGACGCGCACCGCATCACGTGGCCACGGCGCGAACTTCGCGAACTCACGCATGGTGCTGCGAACCTGTGACGCCAACGCGCCACGGTTCAACGGCGCATCGGCGCGCCTCCAGAAGACGTGGAGGAACCCCGGCAGCGCAGCCACCACCAACAACGCAGGCAGCACGCGGCGGTGCTTCCGAAACGCGATGGCCACCACCGTCGCTGCGACCGCGACGACGAGCTCCCAACCCGCGTTCGGAAAATGCGCGCGCGGCGCGTTGGTCACGCCGTTGGCGCCATCGATGACGATGGCCTCTGGCGTCGCGAGGGTCGCGCCGTCGTCGGAGGTCACAGACACGGCGCTTCAACGGTGAGGACGTATTGAGGCGCCTTCACGTCTCCGAGAATCGGGGTTTCACGCACGCGAACCCCGGCCGATGCCTCGAAGTGCGCGGCGAGGTCTTTGAACTGCTCTGCCACCCGGCCTTCATCGGGAACGAAGCCGCCAAGCCCATTCGAGCGCGCGACGGCGATGGTCTCTTCATCGCGGGCGCGCTTGTCTGCGCCCGCCGGAAGCAAGGCCTCGAGCTGCACCCTGCCCCGCTTCGCGCAAGCGGCGGCGACTTCATCGAGCAACCGATACAGGGCCTGCTCGTTCAAGCTCGCCGCGGTCGCCGCGCCCTTCGTCTTGAGCGAGTCGAAGACCTTCGTTTTCAACTCGAGATACAGCGCGTCTTCGCGCTCAGTTCGACACCGTACGAGTTCGTCGTTCCGGTCACGAATCAGCCCGTCGATGGCTGCGTACTCCGCGTCGTACGCAGCGCGCACCGGCGCACGTTTGCCCGCCTCGAACAGCGGCTTGAAGATCGCGTTCAACCCGTCTTGCCGCTTCCGGAGCGCGCTCGTCTTTTCCACGACCGGGGCAGCATCGACGCACGGGTTGCCGACGTCGTATTTCCCCAGGTTGTCCGTCGCGTAGGCGCGCAGCTGCGCGAGGTCGGCCTTCTCCGCCGTGAGATCTTCGGCGCAGCCGATGGCCGTCACGAGAAGCAACCAGGCGACGAACTGCACTGCGCTGCGAACGGAGCTCACTCGAGAGCCAGCCATGCCGTGCCTCTAGCGCACCCCGTGTGTTTGCGCTCGCGAGTCTCGGGAGCACTACGGCAGGCGGTGCCACGACACCAAGCCCGGTCGGCGTGACGTCAGGCCAGCTCGAAGCCTGTGGCGTACGTCCCTGCGTCTGCGAGCACAGCAGGAGGAACATCGGCGCGCACGGGGCGCGTGCGTCGTTGGAGGTAGCCACCGGGCCCGCGCTTCCCTATAGAAAATCCACCCCGTGGTTCGCTTCGTGCTCGCGTTGCTCTTGTTGTCCGGCTGCGCCCATCGCCGCGACCTGTTGGTCATTGCCCCGCACCCTGACGACGAAGCGCTGTTGGCAGCCGGCGCCATGGCGAAGGCCCGCGCTGAAGGCCGTTCGGTTTCAGTCATCATCGTCACCAACGGCGACTTCACCTGCGAGCGCGACGGCTACCTGCGCGAAGCCGAGAGCGTGCGCGCGTTGGCGAAGCTGGGCGTCACCGACGTTCACTTTCTTGGCTACCCCGACGGCGCGTTGGCGCGACTGGGAAAGCAGCCGCTCGACCCGCTCGAGCACCGCGACGCGACAGGTGAATGCGTGGCGCGCACCGGCACCTATGCAGACCGCGCCGAAGGTCGCCTCGACGAGCACACCAGACGAACTGGCGCGCCTGGAGACTGGACCGCCGAGGCGCTGACGGGCGATCTCACCGCGCTGCTCGAGCTTCTGCGGCCGCGAGAAGTGATTCTGCCGCACGCCATCGACGACCACGCCGACCACGCCGCGACGTACATCTTCTTCCGCCGCGCGCTCGAGCAGCTCGAGCTCGGCACTCCGATTCCCGTGCGGGTGCTGCGAGGCGTGGTGCACGCGGGGCGCTGCTGGCCGTCTGACTGCGAGACCAACTACACGCCGAAGACGCCGATGCCACCGTTGCCCAAGGCGCTCGCCGGCTACGTGGCGCAAGAGAAGCTGCGCATCAACGCAGAGGCCAAGCTGAGCGTCATCACCACGTATGTCTCGCAGAGCCCCGCCGACATCGAAGCCGACTGGCTCGCGTCGTTCGCGCGCACCGACGAGGTGTTCTGGCCCGAGCGCTACGAGCGTGACGACGGCCACCTCGTGCAGTCACCTGACGACGGCGAGGCGACGACGCTCGATGTGCCCGCCGAGTGGCACGGCTATTCATTCACCGAGACCGGCGTGACCTTCGAGGGCCGCACGCTGCGCACCTGGCTGCCGACGCAGCAGGTCTACGTGCGACGCGAGCGCTTCGGCGCCTACGACGAGTGGTCCGCGTGGGGCGACGACGGCTTCATCGCGGGCTGGGTTGCATCGTCTCGATCAACGTCGCCGTGACGGGAATCAACCGCGGCGTCACGCGGTAGCGGTCGGCGCGCGTCTTCAAGAACACCGAGTCTTCGTAGCTGCCGACGCGCTTGCCGGTGCGGTCGAGCGCGAACAGCTCGCTGATGCCGTTGATGCCCATGACGTACGACGCGGCGTCTCCGCCGGGCTTGAAGTACGGCGAGGTCACCTGCCCACCCAACGTGTGCCAGCGCTGCGCTGCGGGGAGCGACTTCACGCCCGGGTGCGCGCTCAACAGCGCCAGCAGCAGCGACGGAAAATCGTTCTGAGACAGCGGCGCTTCGTCGACGAGCAACTGCGCCTGCGCGAGCGCTGCATCGAGCTCGGCGAGGTTTGGCACGCGCGCACGAAACGCGTCGGGCACCACGATGACGAATGGAATCTGCGCCTTGGCCGCGTCGGTCTCAGGCTCGCCTTCACCCCACACGTACGCGTGACCCGTGGAGTGATCTGCCATCAACAACACCACCGAGCGCTCGGCGAGGCCGCTGCGCTCGAGGCCCGCGAAGAGCCGCTCGACGGCAGCGTCGGTGTACGAATACGTGAGCAACCGCAGGCGATCGTCGGCGTCGGCGCGGTTCTTCGTGTTCTTCAACGACGCGTCGACGCGCTCCACCACCGAGGCCGGCAGGTCTTGCGGCGTGGTGAACGGCGAGTGGTTCGACAGCGACATCACCAGCGAGAACTGCGGCGCGGTCTTCACGCCTTCACTCACGGCCTTGAGCGATTCGTCGACGACGGCGAAGTCGGTGACGCCGTCCCACGTGCCCTTCGGCAGGTTCGTCGGCAGCTCCGCCTGCGTCATCAACAGCGTGTAGCCACGCTCTCGAAAGAAGTGGTCCATGTCGTCGAACTTCGCGTCAGACCCATAGAAGAAGGAATGCGCGAACCCGGCTTCGGTCAGCACGTCAGACGTGCAGCGAACGGGAAACGGGCTCAGGTCACGAATGAAGCTCAGGTTGTACGGCAGCGTGCCGAGGCCGCACGTCATCGCGCCCAGACAGTGCGCCGTCCGCACGCCGCCCTGAAACACGTGGCGCGCGGCCACGACGCCTTCCTTCTTCTCGTAGAGCGCCGAGGTGAACGGCGCGATGTCACGCGGCGCGACCGGGTGCAGCGCGTTCACGTCGTCGGCCCGAAAGCCCTCGAGCGAGAGGTGGAAGATCGCCACGTTCGGGTCGTCGGCCGAGAACAACGCCTTCGACACCCGCGCCATCGCGTCGAGCAGCTTGCGACCGCGGGGGTCTGCCGTCATCGGCTCCTTCGACCAGTCGAGCGGCCGTCGATGCGGGTGCGGCCCGTCTTTCTGTGCTGCGGGCCAACCGAGCCGCGCGGCGCCGACGTCCGCAGTCCCCGGGGGAAACTCTGCGTCCATCACCAGCTCGCGGGGCGTGGCGGGGCCCTTGTGTCGCGCCATGTCGACGGTGCTCTCGACGAGGCCCGTCATCGGGTCGCCGAGGTACGCGGGCGTGAACTCATTGGCCACCAACGTGAGCGCCGTCGCCACCCCGCCGATCGCCAGCGCGCCGCCCACCAGCCCCGCCACGACACCGCCAGCCCAGCGACGCCAATCACCGGTCTCGGTGGGGATCACGCGGCGAAAGACCGCCACCAACGTCAACGCCAGCAACGCCGAGCCCACCAGCCCCGGCAGCCAGAAGCGCTCGTACCGGAGAAACCCCACCGAGCCCTCGACGAAGGAGGCATTGGTACCGCCCTCGAGCAGATCGAACATCGTGGGAAACGAGCCGCGCTCCGACTTCACCTCTTGCGCGGTGATGGTGATGACCCACAGCGCGAAGCCCAGGGGCAGACACGTCAACACCGCGCCGCGCCACTGCCAGCGCGCCGTGCGAAATCGTTTGAACAGCAATGGAGCCAGCAGCGTCAGCAACACCGTGACCACCGCCATCGGCACGACGACAGCAGACAGATCGAGCAGCGAGCCGGCGAAGAGCTTCTGGGCGCGACCCGAAAGCGGGCCCCAGCCCTTGAGCACGGCGACCAACCGTGAAGGAAGGGCGGCGACGTACCAGAGGGCGATGGCCGTCAGCCCCGAGAAGACACCTCGGCGCATCGATGAATCGGCAAGCGACGACACCTTTTCGTCACTACCGCAGGACGGTGAAATTTCACACTTCCCTCTCGGCCCGCCGACGGGCATTTCTCTCGCATCGACGTGATGAAGGCCGCTCTCCTCGCCCTGACCCTGACTGCTACTGGCGCCGCCGCTGCGACGGACGGAGGCGTGTCGTGCACCGAGGTCGAACAACGCCTCGCCACCACGCAGCGCACGCTGGCCACCTGCAACGAGACCGCGAAGAGCGCCGGCGCCGCGAGAGATCGCTGTCAGGCCGAGCTCGCGGAGACAGGCGACAAGCTCGAGTCGACGACCTCGAACGTGCAGGCCTGCGTCGCGCAGAAAGAGCAGCAGTGTCAGGAGGCCGCAGTGCTCGCCGCGTCGATGCTGCAGGGCACGGTGCGCAACGTGGGCTCGTGCATTCCCCAGAACACGCAGGACCAGCTGCAGGGTCTGCTCAGCGCGTGGTTCGCCGTTTCGCGCACGATCGCGCAGCTCGACGAGTACGCCACCGGGAGCTCTGACGCGCTCCCGCGCACCGGCACCACGTCTGATGCCGAGCGGCACCTCGCGCGCATTCTCGGCACGCGCACCGGCACCCCGCTGTGGAACCGCCGCCTGCTCATCGAGGCCTTCAAGCTCACCGCGCCCTCGACGTGGGCGAAGCTGAAAGCGCAAGGCGCGACGCCCATCGACGCGTTCTTCGATTCACGCGGCCCGCTGCCCGAGTCGTTCATCACCGAGGCCAACGGAGATCACCCCGAGCCCGCCGGGCCCGCCGGCCCTCCGCTCTCGGCGGCGCTCAAGCTGACCGTCTCGTACCTGCAGATCGCCGACTGCGACAACCGACCCCAGTCGCGGGAGTGTGGCCGCGCGCGCCAGCTGGTCGAGCTGCTCGACAACACCGGCCCGCTCATCATTCGCCGCCGCGTCGACGAAATGTGGAGCACGCCCTGCAACGCCGTGACGGCCGACACCGTGCGCGCGTGGCTGCAGGACTTCCCCGTCAGCGGCAAAGAAAAAGGCCAGGCCGCGCTCGCCGAGCTCTCCGCCGCGGCACGCTCGAAGTTGTTTCACTGCTACCTGGGAGATCGCGAAGGCGACGCGTCGTACCGCGTGTGGGCCGCGACGCGACTGCCGCTGCCTTCAGCGCTCGACGCGCGCACGCTCCCGCTGGTGGACGACTTCGGGAAGTTCGTGCGTGAAGGCGACGGCGTGGATCGCTGTGGTCGTGCGGTGCGCGCCATGCAGCGCCTCGAGAGCCACGGCTGCTCCATCGACCACCCCGAGAACTTCGCCGCCATCACCACGTGGGCGCACCAGGGCAATACGCCCGAAGCGGTGCCGCAGTGGCAGACCTGCCAACGCGTCGCGGCCATGTTGTGGAGCGGCGCGGCCGTCATCATTCCTGAGTCTCCCGCCGAGCAGATTCGCGCCAACGCCGAAGCCGAAGTGACGCCCATTGCCACGCTGCGCACCGCGTGTGACGAGCGCAACGGCACCAACAGCAAGTTCGAACAGTCGCTGCTGCTGCTCTCGTCGGTGGCGCAAGACCTGGGAGAGCCCGTCAGCGCTTCGCCGTGGCGCCTCGACGTCACCGCCACGCGGCCGCTCGAGAAGGCGCGCTTCGAAGCGGCCGAGCCGTTCACCGCGTGGGCCCGCTACATGCTCAGCCAGGAGCCCGCGTGCGAAGCGCTGGGCCTGAGCAAGAGCCGCTGCGACGCGTGCCGCGAGCAGGCACCTGGCACGCGCTACGACTGCGACATCAACAGCGACCTCGAGGCGTCGTGGAAGAAGCACAAGCGCCTGACCATCGCCGTGGCCATCAGCCTCGTGGTGCTCGTGGTCAGCCTCGTGTGGTTCCGCCGCCTGCGCCGCGCGCAGAAGACCTTCGGCGCGCAGATGCAGACCATTCGCCAGAGCCTCGACGCGCTCGGCCTCAAGGGTGTGCCCGACGGCTGGCGCTACGTCTTCCCCGCGCGCCACGACATGTTGAACCTCGAGTTGCCGAAGACGGCGGCGTGGGAGCGTTGGGGCACCGACGCAGTCACCGTGCTCGCGCCGGGCACCAGCTCGCTGCGCGAAGCCGACGTGAACCACGCGGCGTCGGTGGCGCAGGCCGAAGACGTGAAGGTCGTCTTCCTGCTGCACCCTGACTCGGCGACGCCCGACCTCGGCGCCGTTCGCGCCACGCTCGACTGGGCGGCCCGTGGTGGCACGCGCGCGGTGCAGGTGTTGCCGCTGCCGCTCTCGCGCCTGGCGTGGGCCACGCGCGACGAAGATCTGCTGGACCTCGTCGAGGCCACCACGCTGCGCGGCAACCCGTTCGAGGTGCGCGGCCCGGTGCGCAGCTCCAGCCAGTTCTGGAACCGTGAGCGCCTCGTCGCGGGCCTGCTGACCGAAGCGCGCAACGGAAATTGGACGGTGGTCACCGGCCTGCGTCGCTTTGGCAAGTCGTCGCTCGCGCTCGAGGTAGCGCGGCGCACCACCGGCCCGTCGGCCTACGTCGACCTCGCGGGCTTCCACCACGAGGTCTCGTACGGAGAGACGCCGGCCGTCGCCGTCGAGGCCATTCTGCGCACGCTCGTCACGCGCCTGGCTGACTCTGCGGCCACGCGTTTTCCGGCGGCCACGATTCCTCCCCTGCCTGCGACTTCGCTCGACGCGCCGACGCTGGCCGGCTGGTTGCGTGGGCTGGCCGCGGCCTGCGGAACCTCGAGCGGCAATTCACCGCCGCCCATGTTGTTGGTGCTCGACGAGGTTGAGCAGCTGCTCTCGGCGCCGCCTGAAAAACTGGGCCGCGCGCTCGACGTGATGGCCACGCTCACCGGCCGGCTGCGCAGCGCGCTGGCTGACCCGTCGTCGCCACACGCCAGCAGCACCGTGAGCGTGATGCTGTGCGCCGCGCTGCACCCGCTGTTGTGGGCGCCGCTCTCGACGCTCGGTGGGCAATCCATCATGGGCGCGTTCCCCTCCATATGCGTGCCTGCGCTCGACGACGACGCGGCGATGGCGATGATGCGCGGCCTCGGCGCGCGGCAGGGCATTCGCTTCGAAGACGACGCGCTGATGACGCTGGTGAAGGCCTCGCACGGCGTGCCGTTGTTGTTGCGGCGCCTCGGCACCTCGGTGCTCGAGCTGTACGACGCAGATCGCGCGCGCCAGGGTGCGCTGGGCGCGGTGCGCATCGGCATCGAAGGTGCGGCCGAGGCCATTCGTCGCGAAGAGCGTGGTGGTTCACCGCTGCGCGTGTGGGTCGAATCGGAGATCGCCCAGGCCGACACGTCGGCCGGTGTGCTGCTTCGTGCGCTCGCCAAAGAAGGCCGCATGAGCATCGATTCGCTCGCGCGCCTGTTGGAGACTCAGGTGATGGAGCGCTTCACCGCGACGGGCCTCACCGCGCACCTGCCGCCGGCGGAGCTCAAGCGCCGGGCACAGGAGGCCGCCATGGTGATGGTGCGCCTGCTCGCAGAGTCGAAGCTGCTCGAGGCGCACGGAGACCACACTTCGCCGGAGGCGTACTCACTGCCTGACGGCGTGGTGCGGAGGATCCTCTCGGAGGCGAAGAAGCCGTGAGCCTCCGACTGCGGAAATTCGGTGGGATGATCGCCGGCGCGGCACCGCTCTTCGGCGCCGTCATCTCGATGGTGTGGCTCGCGTGGAGCGACGAGTCGTCCATCGGCGCGACGTCGCGCATCATCGGCATGGTCAGCCACCCCATCGGCGCCATCGCGGTGATTCAGGCCGTGTACACCGCCCTGCTTGCTTTGTTGTGGATGCGCTACCGCGTCTTCAAAGCGCCCGAGGGCGCCGAGTGGCCGAAGGTCACCGTCGTCATCCCCGCGTTCAACGAAGGGCCGATGGTAGGCCGCTCGATTCGCTCGGTGGCGGCGTGCGCGTACCCGAAAGACAAGCTGGAGGTCATCGTCGTCGACGACGGCTCGCGCGACGACACGTTCTTCCACATGCAGCACCTGCGGCGTGAGTTCCCCGGGCTGGTGCGGCTGGTGCGCTTCGTCGGCAACCGCGGCAAGCGCTCGGCGTTGGTGGCGGGCTTTCGCGCGGCGACGGGCTCCATCGTCATCACCATCGACTCCGACTCGGAGATCAACCCCAACACCGTGCACGAGATGGTGGCGCCGTTTCTGGCCGACGAAAAAATCGGCGCCGTCGCTGGCCGCGTGGCGGTGCTCAACCGCGACACGCCCATCAGCCGCATGCTCGAGGTGCAGTTCACGCTGGCCTTCGACTACGGCCGCGCCGCGCAGAGCGCCTACCGTTGCGTCGCCTGCTGCCCGGGCGCGCTCTCGTCGTTCCGCAAGGACATCATCCTCCCGTACATGGACGAGTGGGAGAACCAGCGCTTCCTCGGGAGGCCGGTGAACCACGGCGAAGACCAGGCGCTCACCAACATCGTGCTGCGGCAGGGCTACGACACCGTCTACCAGCGCACCGCCATCGTGCACACGCTGGTGCCGACCAACTACAGCCAGCTCTCGCGCATGTTCCTCCGGTGGGACCGCAGCTACATCGTCGAGGGGTTCTCGTTCGCGAAGTTCATGTTCACGCGGTACCGCCAGAACAACCGGCTGTTGCCCATCGTGACGTTCTTCGTGTCGAACCTGCGCTTCGTGCTCGTCGCCGTGGCCATCATGGAGCTGCCGCGCATGTTCGACACCAACATGAGCACCGTGCTGCGGGCCTCGGTGGCGTTGGCCCTGGGCGCGATCTTCTCGGCCGCGTACTACCTGCGCTTCGAGCGCAGCTTCCGGTGGGTGTACGGCGTCATGTACGCGATCTTCTCGGTGTTCATGCTGCAGTGGATTCTGCCGTGGGCGCTGGTGACGGTGCGTGATGAGCGCTGGGGTACGCGTTGACGCCGCTGGTCGAGCGGGCGGGCCTGCGCATCGTCGAGCGACCGGGAATGCTGTGCATCGTCATGAGGCAGGCGCCCGACGACGCGCTGTTCGACGAATGCTCGCGCGCGCTCCGGGAGATCAAGGCGCGCGCGTTGCCGGTGAGCGTCGTCATCCTCATTCCCCGGTTTGCGGGGCAGATGAGCGCCAGCCGCGCCGCGCAACGCGCCTTCGTGACCGACCTGCAGGCGCTCGGCTCGATGCTCGTCGGGACGGCCATCGTCATCGCCGAGCCCGGCCTCAAGGGCACCATGCTTCGAATGATGGTGAACACGGTGATGCTGCTGCTCGTGCGCTTTCGCGCGCCCATTCAGATCCACGCCAACGTGCCCGAGCTGCTGGCGTGGCTCGCGAAGCTGCCCGGTCAGTCGAGCGAGCTGCGGTCGGCGCCCTTCGCGCTCGAGCGCGCGTTGTCGAACCTGCTGCGCGACGAGCCCACAACGACGAGCGCGCCGATCGAGCGCTGATTACGCTGGGCGCTCTCTTTGGCCCGGAGTCATCGATGGATCTGCAGCTTCGAGGAAAACGCGCGCTCGTCACCGGGAGCACCGCGGGCATCGGCTACGCCATCGCCGAGGTGCTCGCCAACGAGCAGGCGCACGTCATCATCAACGGCAGAACCGCGAAGACGGTGAACGAGGCCGTCGAAGCGCTGCGCAAGGCGACGGGTGGCAACGTCACCGGCTTCGCAGGCGACTTGTCGACCGACCTCGCCGCACAAGCGCTGCTCGCCGCGCACCCGGAGGTCGACGTGCTCATCAACAACCTCGGCATCTTCGAGCCCAGGGCCTTCGAAGAGATCACCGATGAAGACTGGCGCCGCTTCTTCGAGGTCAACGTGCTCAGCGGCGCGCGCCTCTCGCGGCTCTACCTGCCGGCGATGCGCAAACAGCACTGGGGGCGCATCATTTTCATCTCGAGCGAGAGCGCCGTTCAGATTCCCAGCGAGATGATTCACTACGGCATGACGAAGACCGCGCAGCTGGCGATCTCCCGTGGGCTCGCCGAGGCGACTGCGGGCACCGGCGTCACCGTCAACAGCGTCTTGCCGGGGCCGACGCGCTCACGCGGCGTGGGTGACTTCGTGAGCACGCTGGCGAAGGAGTCGGGGAAGACGTTCGAAGAATACGAGAAGGAGTTCTTCACCGTCGTGCGCCCGACCTCGCTCATCAAGCGCTTCGCCACGCCGCTCGAGGTGGCCACCCTGGTGGCCTACGTCGCGAGCCCGCTGGCGTCTGCGACCACCGGTGCCGCGTTGCGCGTCGACGGTGGCGCCACGAAGAGCGCCTTCTAACTGGTCTTCTTCGTCGGCTTCTTTTTGCCGTGGCAGACCTGATCGATCACCACCGCCGACGCGAGGATCAGCACCACGTCTTCTCCGTCGGCGATCTCCACGCCGTACGTGTCGCGCAGCGTGAGCCAACGCTTCGAGACCGTGGCCACGGCGCGGTCACCCCGCGTGAACGTGTATTCGTGATCGAGCAGGTTGCCCTGGGCCTCGAGATCATCGGGGCCGGGCACGTCGACGGTGAAGCCGCAGCGGAAGACGTTGATGAGATCTTTCTTCACCACCGCCGCCTGCTTGCCGTCGCGCAGGATCTCGTACGAGTCGGTCAAGGCGATGAGCTTCTCGCGAATGAAGGCCAGCTCCTTGCCGGCCATGTCTTGAAACGCGAGCTTCTCGCGAAGCAACGTGAACGCCTTGCCGTCGACCCGGAAGGCATCACGGCCGTCGTCGTCTTTGATCGTGTAGTCGTCGCCGAACGACAACAGGTCCTGCCGCATGGTGTAGCGCATGGGCGCTCTTCAGCACCCACGCGCCACGAGGGCTACGCGAATCAGTCGAGCATCGTCAGGTCGACGATTCGCTCTGCGGGCCAGCGCGCGGGGTCAGGCGAGGCGCCCTCTTCGCCGCGCGTCATCACCACGAGCTGGGAGCGCTTCACGCCCTTGCTGGTGAGGTACCTGGCGACGTTGCCGGCGCGCACGTAGCCGAGCTCGTAGTTGTACGACTGCGTGCCTGACGGGTCGGTGTAGCCGACGACGTGCAGCGTCTTGTCCTTCATCGGCCCGGTCGACAGGCAGTACGCCAGCGTGTCGAGCGAGCGCTGCGCTTCTTCGGTGAGCGCGGCCGAGTTGAAGTCGAACATCGGCACGCGATCTGGCGCGGCCTCACAGAGCTTCTGAATCGTGCCTTCAATGCGCACGACGCTCAGCGGCTCGCCTTCCTGAGGGCGCGGCTTTTCACTGTGGGCGCAGCCTGCAGCAAAGGCGAACGCAGCACCGGCGATGGCGAACTGTTTGATGGCTTTCATGTGTGCTCCTCCTCAGTTGGTGTGACTGGGGCCTCATGAATCCACGAGCGATGCCAACGAGTGCTTTCAGGGAGATGCGCGAACGCCGCGCGCAAGAACGCCACACGCTCGCGATGCAAATGGGGCGCTATGGTGCGCGCCCATGGTGCTCGCCTCTTTGACGATGATGCTGTGCGCGGCTGCGATCGACGGTGGCGTTGCTGACGAAGGTGCCGCGCCAGTCGCAGCGATCAGCCCAGAGCAACTGCACAACGAGCTGCGCGCCGTGCGCGACGAAATGGAAAAAGCGCTCAACGCGCGCGACCTCGACGGGCTGCTCAAGCACCTCGACGAACGCGTGGTGTTCAGCACCATGAATGGCGACGTGGTCACCGGTCATCAAGGTGTGCGCGACTACTTCACGAAGATGCTGTCGGGCCCCGGCAGCCGCGTGAAGTCGGTGAAGGCGCACTTCGAGGCCACGGAGCTCTCGCGGCTCTACGGCGCCACCATCGCCACTGCGTACGGCACCACCGACGATCACTACGAGCTGGTCGACGGCATGTCGTTCAACATGAAGGCCCAGTGGTCGACGACGCTGCAGCGCAGTGAAGACGGCACCTGGAAGATCCTCACGTTTCACTACTCGGCGAACGTCTTCGACAACGCGGTGCGCGACCTCGAGCTGGGCATGACGAAGAAGTTCGCCATCGGCGCGGCGGTGCTGGCGTTGCTCATCGGGCTCCTCGTCGGTCGGCGGCTCGGCAAGAAGTGAGGCTCGTCGCAGCACCGGAGGTCGTCGCGCGGCGGCCGTGGCCGAAGTGGCCGGCCGGGTGGTCGGTGATGGCGCGCTCGACGGACCTCGCCAGGCCTCAGACGGTGAACTTCGCCGGCCGCGAGCTGGTGCTCTTTCGTGGCGAAGACGGGTGCGCGCGCGCGGTCGGCGCGTGGTGCCCGCATATGGGCGCGCACCTCGGGCAAGCGAGCGTGAAAGAAAACTCGCTGCAGTGCGCGCTGCACCACCGCCTCGTGGGCTGCGAGCAGTCGCCGTGGAGCGTTCAGGAGCGCTTCGGGTTGGTCTTCGTTTCGAAAGCAGGCACGACGGCGCCGCTGCCCGACGTGAAAGATCGCGGCGACTTCTATTTCACCACCAGCGCGCCGGTGGAGATCGACGTGCCGTGGGCGAACTTCGTGCTCAACGGCTTCGACCTGCCGCACCTCGAAGCGGTGCACCACCGTGCGTTGTTGGCGCCGGCGAAGATCGTTCACGACACGGGCTGCATGCGCCTCGAATACGAGACACGCATCACCGGGCGTGGGCTGTCAGACCTCGTGATGAAGGCGCTCTCGCGGAACCACGTGCGCGCGCGCATGAGCTGCTTCGGCACGGTCGGCGTCGTCGAAGCCGACCTCGGGTGGACCCGCTCGACGCTCATCTGCGGCGTGTCTCCGAGGCCAGAAACGCAGACCGACGAAGCATGGCCGACGGGTCACAGCCGCACGTGGCTGAGCTTCGGAGTTCCGAAGAGCTCCCTCGCGCCGACGCTGCGCGCGTACATCACCCAATGGCTCTACCTCGCGTTTCTCTCGCGCGACTTCGTGGTGCTGAAGAACCAACGGCTCTCGCTCGCGAACGTCGACGACGAGAGCACCATCGCGGTGGCCGACTTCCTCACCTCACTCGAGGACTGGGGCCGTGAAGGCTGAGCCGATCCCCTCGCGCTTGAACGCCGTGCTGCTGCTCGCCGCGGCGGTGGTGAGCAGCGCCGCGCTGTGGCTCGCCTCGCGGGGGCCCGTCGTCGTCACCGTGCTGGCGGCGCTCGTCTTTTCATATTCGGCCAACGCCATGTTCTCGCTGCTGCATGAAGCTGTGCACGGCGTGCTCTTCGAGAACGCGCGGCTCAACACCTGGGCCGGGCGCTTTGCGGCCGCGTGGTTTCCCACCGGGTTCTCGCTGCAGCGCGCGTTTCACCTGAATCACCACGCACACAACCGCGGGCCGACAGAGCGCTTCGACTACCTGCAGCCCGGCGAGTCGAAGTGGCTCAAGAACGCGCAGTGGTACTCGATTCTCACGGGCCTCTATTGGGGCTTCGCGGCGCTCGGGGGCCTTGCGTGGGTGCTCGCGCCGTTCGCGTTTTCGTTGGGCCGGGGAAAGAGCCGCTTCGCGAAGCAGACGGCGTCGGCGACGTACTTCGAGGCGATTCAGGCGCTCCACCCGGTGACGAGCCGCCTCGAGATCGTCGCGAGCTGGGCGTTTCAAGCCGCGCTGTGCTGGGCGCTCGACGTGACGTGGGCAGGTTGGCTCGCCTGCTACGGCGCGTTCGCGTGGCAATGGAGCGCGCTGCAGTACGCAGATCACGCGTGGTCTCCGCTCGATGCCACCGACGGCGCGTGGGACTTGAAGGTGCCGCGCCTGCACCGCTGGCTGTTCTTGAACTACCACTTGCACCGCGCGCACCACCGCTCGCCGGGCACGCCGTGGGTGCACCTGCCGTCACGCGCCGACGCCAACGGGCCGACGTGGTGGTCGGTGTACCGCTCGATGTGGCGAGGCCCGCGAGCGCTGCCGTGAAGAAGGGCGACCGCGTCTTCGCGCTGGTGGTCTGCGTCGGCGTGGCGTGCAGCTTCGCCGTCACCTACGGCGGTGCGAGCGCACTGTCGGGCCTGGTGCCGTGGCGCGTTCACGTCGACTTCGCGTTCGAGCGGTTGATTCCCTTCGTGCCGTGGAGCGCCGTCGTCTACCTGTCGATGGACGCGCTCGTAGGCCTCGCGCCGTTCGTGCTCAAGGAGCCGCGGAGGCTCGCCGCGTTCGCCGGGCTGCTGGTGTTGGAGTTGCTCATCGCCGCGCCGTTCTTCGTGCTGCTGCCGGTGGCCGACGTGTTCGCGCCGCGCGTCGTCGAGGGCGCGGCCGCTCCGTTCTTTGCGCTGGCAGACACGATGAACCTCGAGCGCAACTACCTGCCGTCGTTGCACGTCGCGTTCTCGGTGACGGCCGCGCGCGTGTATGGACACAAGGGCTGGTGGATCTGGGCAGTGGCCATCGCCGCGTCGACGTTGTTGATGCACGAGCACTACGTCATCGACGTGCTCGCCGGCGTCGCGCTCGCGCTCGTGGTGCACCGCGTGTGGTTCGAGCGGCTGGTGACGTTCGACCTCGCCGAGGCGCTGCGCACCGAGTGGCTGCTGTTCGTCGACCTGACCCGCTTCGCGCTCCGGCACCGCCGCTACGCGCTCATCAACGTGGTGCTCTACGCGCTCGCCCTGCCCCGCTTTCGTGAACGTCGCGTGTTGCGCAGCGGCTACGTGCTCCTGCAGGTCATCGACGACGTGCTCGACGGAGATCGAAAAAGCGACGAGCCGCCGCTCGAATGTGCTCGACGCGCGGTGACAGCGTTGGAGCGCGGTGAGTTTCGCGACGATCATCTCGGCAAGTTGTGCGCTGCGTTCGTCGGTGACGCGCCACCGAGCGCCATTCCCGTGGCCATCGAGCTCATTCACACCATGGGTCGCGACCACGAGCGCATGACGGCGCGCGCGCGGTGGAGCGAAGCGGAGATTCGCGCGCAGTTGAACGCGACGTTTCGCGGCAGCCTCGAGGTGTTGCTCATCTGCGGTGGCTCGAGCGTGCGCGCGGCCGACGTTCCAAACCTCGTCGAGCTGATGGGCTGGTGCTCTGCGGTTCGAGACCTCGATGAAGACAGCGCGCGTGGGCTGTTCAACGTCCCCGCGGGCCGTGACCGTGACGAGTGGCTGACCAGCGAAGCAGCGCGAGCGCGCGGGCTGCTCGAGAAGACCGCCGCTGAACTCGGGGCGCTGAAAGACCGGCGCGCCGCCAAGTGGCTGGGCGTCCTCGCCGACTCGACCCGCAAGTACCTGCGCAACTCGTTGCAGCACAAATGAATTCATTGTTGAGTCCGCCCATGCCCAACCGAGTCGACTTGAAGAGCCCCGTCGTGCAGCGTCGCCCCCTCGACGTCGAGCGACCGCAGCGACTCGACGTGCCGGCGCCTGTGTCGCGCCTCTCGACCCGCGCGCTCGAAAACGTGGCGGGCAAGAGCAGCGCCAGCTTCCCTTCGCTGCCTCGCATTGCGGGGCCCAACCCGGCGCGCGACGCCGCCGTCGACGCGGTGAGCCACGCGACGACGGCCTACACGTCGGCGCGCAACGAGGTCGACCGCCTCAACGCGAGCCTCGAGCAGGCCTTGCGCACCACGCCGGGCCTTCGCGACCCCGCCGCCGCCGAGCGCTTTCGCAGCACGTACCTCGAGACGCACGGTGAGGCGTACGCCCGCGAGCGCACCGCCGCGCAAGAGCTGGCCACCAGCATTCGTGCCGCAGAGCCGCACCTGCGCGCCGACGGAGCGATCGACCCGGGCGACGCACCGGCGTTGATGGCCCGCATCGAAGTGGCGCGTGGTGTCGAGACGCTGGCGCGCTCCAGCGAGTACGAGCAGGCCGGCCAACTCGCGGTCGAGTTCTCTCGCGGCGAAGACGCGCCGTTTCCTCCGGCCGTCGCAGAAGGCCTCGTCGAGCGCTCGGTGATGACGGGCATGCAGACGCGCCTGGCCAGCGGAGAGCCGCTCGACGACGTGATGCGCTACGCGAGCCTCGCCGTCACCGCTGCGGGCATGGTCGACAAGCTGCCCACGCTCAACGCTCTCTTCGGGGCGCTCTCGACACAATCAAACCTCGCGGAGTTCATTCGCACCGGAGACCCCGCCCGCGCCGGCGCCGCAGGCTTCGCCGGTCTCGGCACCATCGGTTCACTGCTCGGCATCGCCGGCCGCATCAGCTCGCCGCTCGCCATCGGCATCACCGCCGTGTCGTTCGTCGGCACCAGCTTCTTCGAGGCGACCGCCGGTCGAAACGAGTACCTGCGTCACGTCAACCCGGTGCTGCAGCAAGCCTTCGGCGTGACCGACCGACAGCTGAGCGAGCTGGCGCGCGGCGCTCAACAGCAGGTGCTCGAAGCGTTCGCCCGCACCTCACCGGAGCACGAGCGCGCCTTTCGTATGGGTGGCGGCACGTGGCTTCACCTCGTCGACCAGAACCGCGACGCGATCGCCGCCAGCATCGACGCCATCGTCGCCGAGCGGTTGCTGCAACACCGCCAGCAGTGAAGGCGACAGCCCCCAACCGCGCGTCGCGGCGCTCAACGCGAGCCGAGGCGCGATCGCGGTGCGGCCAGCCGCCGGGCGCGAGGCCGCCGACGTCATGTTCGTGAGCTCGCCCGGCGCCGTCTTTCCACCACTCGTCGCAGCACTCGAAGAGCGCCCCACGAGGGCGACGCCTCCCGAGCCCGACCACTGCGCGTGAAGCTCGGCCGTGAGCGCCTCCTAACGTCGGCCTGGGACTGCTGATCTTCAGTGGCGATCAGACACTCGGCGCCGATGGTGCCTACTTCACCTCCGACGACTATGTCTGGCTGGGCCATCGGCCCCTGCTCGTCGTGCGCGGTAGGCTCCCCACTGACGATGACTCCGCAGCCCCGACTCCTCCAGCACCTGTGGCCGGAATGGCGCCTCCGAGCCATGTGGGTCCTTCTTCATCCTCTCCGATGACTTGCCCAAGCCCGTCGCGCTCCTCGACGCTTCCGGCAAGCACGCCCGCAAGCTTGTCTGGGATGCCTATGGTGCTCTCAACCGCAGAG
>JAMHXF010000089.1:0-10338 GCA_035910535.1 Archangium sp.
GCCAACCCACTGGCGCTCGGCGTCGGTCCACAGAAGTGCCACGGGCTCGGCAGTGCCTTCGGGCGTGCGGAGCGCCTCGATGAACGACGTCTCGAGCGCGTCCAGGAACCCCTTCGCGCGAGGCGGCGCGCTTCGCCGCTGGGAGGTCGTCACGACTTGCCTCCCTTTGCGCGCTCGCGTGCAGCGAGCTTCACGGCGCGCGAGTAGTGGAGGTCGTTCCAGCGGTTACCGTCGAACTCCTTGCCGCCAACGAAGTCCTGCGTGCTCTCGTCCCAATTCCAGAACCACGGGAAGTCCGCCTTCTCGCGCGTCGGCTCCTTGCCGCGGTCCTTGTCCCACTTGAGCTTCGGGGCCACACGCAGAATGCAGGCGTTCTTCCCCCGCGCGTTCAAGGGCTTCGCGATCATGAACGGGCGAATGTTCACTCGCACGCCGTCGTCGAGGTCGGGCTCCCAGCCGACGGGCTGCTGGTGGAGCGGCTTCCATCGGACGAAAAGGTCGTAGGGCGGCTCGCCCTCGAGGATCTTCTCCAGCTCACGCTTCAAGTGCTCGGCCGCGGCGACACGCCCGTCGGCGCCCTCGACGCCCGTCTTCTGATCCGCGCGCTGCCGATCGAGCCAGTCGCCGAGGTACGTGTGCGTGAGCTTGTCGAGGATGCGGCGGCCTTCGCCGTTCGGTGCCGCGAGCTGGTGGTAGTTGACCAGAGCCGAGAAGCCGTCCTTACGACCATCCCAGATCTGCCAGACGAACGGGCGCTGTTGGAACAGCGCACAGTGCTGCTCGAAGAAGCCGTCGCGGAGCCAGTCGTCAAGCGACTTGCTAGCGTCGCCTGCGTTGGAGAGCAGCTCGTTCAGCTTCTGCGCCGACCATTCCCCGCCAAAGGCGTCGGCCAGGAGCGCCCGCAAACGCTCTGCGGCCGGCGCCTCCCCTCGAAGCGACGGCAAACACACGATGCCGTCATCGTCCGCGTGCGATTCGAGACCATCGGAGCCCACGGCGGGACAGTCCATGAAGGACGAGCCCGTTTGGCGCGGCCAACGATACCCAGCGAGTCGGGCTACAGCGACCTGAAGCGGAGCGTCGCTCTTGGGCGCATTGCCATCGAACGTCCACTGTGTACACCGTTCGCGAACAGGCTGCGGGAAGAAGGATTCCGTCGCCCAGTCGGCGAGACGCACAGCGACCTTGCAGGCCGTTGCGTTGGTCAGGCTGAGCTTCCGGTCAAGTTCCCTAACGAGAGCCTTGTACTCATCGGAGCTGCAAAACGCCCATAGCGCCTCAATGTCCGTGGCGTTCTTCGGCGTGATGCAGATCAGGTTGTTATCATACCGCTCGCCGAAGTAAGGAGCTGCTTTCAGGCCGATGCGAGTAAGGAGAACGCCGCGCTTACCCCATGAAAGTCTTCCGCTCTCATGCATGTCGTGAAGACGATCCCGGTTCTCCGCCGCGACCCGATGTAGACGGCCCGAGCCTTGCTCCCATCGGATGACGCTTTCGCGCCCAGAGTTCTCGTTTTCAAACCCATCGACGAACGGCTCCCACGCCTTGGCAAGCGCCGACAGCTCCCAGAACGAGAAGATGAACGAGTTGCGATCGCCCGTGATAATCCCTTGGTAGGCGTCGGCTCGAGTTCCGAGAAGGGGCAGATCGGCGTCACTGACCTGCGCGACAATCCGAGAGTCGGGATTGTTCAGCTCCGCCTTCTGGAGAACGAAGACCGGGGTACCTGCTCGGATTTCCCGTGTCTTCGCTGCAGCACCAGGCTGGTTTGATGCATCGAACGCGAGCAGTCGTTGGTCTGCGTTCGGTGATTGACTCGTTATAGTTACGAGAACAGCCTTCACGACCTCCCCTGAAATCGTCTCGAACGCGCGCGCGCCGAGCCAAACTACGCTATCCCACTGCATGTGTTTCAGAAGCCGCTCGCGAAGCCTCTTGTAGCGCTCCAGGAAGAGCCAGTTCTGCGGCGTCACGACAGCCGCCGTTCCGCCGTCGACGAGCATTCGACAAATGCGGTCCACGAAAGTCGTTGCCAGATCAGCGCGGGCGTCCTGATGGTACGTATCGCTATAGTCAGCGAGGATGATGTCCTGCTTTGCTCGCCCCAAGTACGGAACGTTCGTGATGACGAGAGAGTAGCGACGCGCAAGCAAATGCGCGGCTGCCGCGACACCGCGAGCCGCGACGGCAAGCTCGACTCGCTCGTCGTCACCTTCTCGCTGAAGGGCTTGCGCCAACAGCGGCGCAACCTTGTCGAAGTTGGCGACGAACAGCTCGCTCCCTACGCGCGTCGGGTCGATCAGCGAGCCCAACGTCGGCGCCTGCCTAAACAGCTCGTAGAGCTGCTTCATCGCGTTCTCGGCAAGCGCGTTGCCTGCCGCCAGCGCCGTCCACGCGGCCACCGGCGTGTTAATGGCGAACCCCGCACATGCGAGGTTCAGCGCGGGCAGCGGTCGGTAGCCCGCGAGCTTCCATGCCGTGAGCCCGACGTTGAACGCGGCGATCTGCGTGCAGCGCGGGTCGAGCTCGAGCCCAAAGAGGTTGTCGCGCAGCACGGCGTCGACAGCCTCGGCGATGGACAGCATCTCCTCCTCTCGCCGCAGGGAAACCAGCATGGGCAGCGCGAACGCGAGGAAGTGCCCACTGCCCATGCACGGGTCGAGCACCGTGAGGGCCTTCGCGGCTGTGGGCCAGCCCGGAAACGTACCCGCTGCTGGCCGCCAGATGTCGCCCTCGCTCACGAAGCGCAGGTAGCTCCACTCGATGCCCTGCACGGCGCAGGCGGCGCGAAGCTCATCCTCGGACGTCACCGAGCGCGCGAGGTCGGGCTTGTCCGCGAGCACCTTGCCCGCCCACCACGCGCCGAGCGTGTTGTGCAGCAGAAAGAGGACCATGTAGTCCTCGGTGAAGAGTTGAGTGACGGCGGGCAGCTCGTCGGCGCCGATCTTGTTCTCCGAGGCGTTGACCACGTCTTTCTGGTCCGCCTGCCAGAACTGATAGACCCAGCCGAGGCTGTCGTCGGCGATGAAGACCTCGCGCGGCAGCCCTTCGAGGATCGCCTCCAGCTCCTGGCGCTTCTCGGGGGGCAGCGCGACCTCAAGCACCGGATCGCCCGAACGGAAGATCTGCGGGAGCATCCGCTGCGCGAAATCGCTCGCGAGCACCAGCCAGTCCTTGCTCTGCTCGCGTGCCAGCTCCCGGCACTCGTCGAGCGAGAGCGCCATGCCCGACTCGGGCTCGACGAGCAGGTCGTTCTCTGCGAGGAAGCGCGCGAACAAGAGGCGATGCCAATGCTCGTACGCGCACTCGCCGGTGAGTCGGTCGAAGGTCTGTGTGCCCTTCTTCTCGTCGAGCTTGTCGCCGAGCTGACGACCGTGCGCGCGCAGTCGGTTGCGCAGCTTCCGCTGGTCGGGCGAGAGCGCGGACCACGGCTCGTGGTGGCCCACAGCGAGCTGCTCGACGGCCTGCCGCGCGCCAGCCTCAGCGGTTCGCCGCGCCTTCTTCACGGCGTTCTCGAGGTCTCTGCGGAGGTTGCGATTTAGCGACGCCATAGGTGCTCCTCAGCTCACTAGAACGGGGCCATCCATGATGGCCTCGACGAGGGTCTTCTTTTGGCGCTCGACCCAGGCGTCGACGTCAGCCGTAGTGGCGAGCGTGGAGCGCTCGATCGAGATGGACCGGACCTTGGGCTCCAAGAGCCGCGCCGCCTTCTCCAGCGCCTTCTGCACGCGCCCGGGGACGGCGTCGGTCTCTGCGTTACGCGCAGAGATTGACCTGGCGTCGAGCGCGGAAAGCAGCGCGACATCGGTCGACAGCTCCAACGGCGCAACGGGCAACAGGTCGACGGACGCGATGATGCTACTGCGGTCTGCGTCGGTCAGGCGCGGCCACAGCGAGCTGCTCTCGAGCGAGGCGATGCCCTTCGCGTAGGCCGCTTCAAGCGCAGCGTGGGCGTCGAACACCGCTTTCCGCAGAGCGTCCGCAAGGGTCGAGCGCAGCGGCGACACAGGGTCGGTCGCCTCGAGCAGCAGCCGTTGCGTGCGCACCGCCTCGACCTGATTCAGCGCCTCCAAGGCTGCAGCGATCGACTGCGCGTGCTTCGCGAGGTGCTCGACGATGTCCCACGTCGGCTTGCGTGCATCGACGAGCGCCTTCGTTTTGGTCCACTCGCCGATTCGCTTCTCGAAGTCGGCCGCCTTGTCGCGAATGCCCGCGAGCTGATCGTTGCCCACCTTGGCGCGCAGGTCCTGGACGTCGGCGACCGACGGCGCGGCCGGCAACGGCGCATCACCGCCCGTCGCGCGACCGAGCGCTGCGAGCTTGTCGAGGAACTCGGGCGCCTTCGCCTGCTCCTCACCGGCCTTGCAGCCCACGCCGAGCGTCTGGAACACCTTCCGAATAGCGAGGCGCTCGGTGACCGTGAGGGTTATCTTCTCGACGCGAAACTCGGCCTTCGAGATCTTGCCCTGGTCCACATGGCCGGGGGCCAAGACGGCACCGTTCAACGTGGCGGACAAATGCTGCGTGCGGTGCAGCGCGATGAGTGCGGCGTCGATCGCATCCTGGGGCCAGCCGTACGGGCTTGCGCGCAGCACCTTCCGAACGTCGCCGCCGACCTTTCCGGAGCCGATGGTCAACGTGACCGCTTGGCAGACAGGATGCTGCTCGGTCGGTCCTGAGTGACCGACCGGCGCGAGCGGCTGATCGGCACCTTCTTTGGCGCGCTTGATCACGGTCTCCCACAATGCAGAGTCTGCTTCCTTGAAGCGCGGGAAGAGCCGGACGAGCGCGCCGTTCGTCGCCGTGCGGACGCGGTCTTCGATGCTCGCCTGCAGCAGCTCGGAGCCGCCGCCCTGGAACACCTTGGCGTTGGCGACCACCTGCTTGATTAGCTCGTCGCGCTGCCGAACGGCGGCGTTGCGACGGCTCTCCATACTGTGCTTCGCCTCCTCGCCCTCGCGCGTGGTTGGCGTGCCCTTGGCGTCGATGGTCTGCTGAGCAGACTCGGCGTCCACGATGAGCTTACGCAGCTCATCGGCGGCCTGCCGCGGCAGGAAGACGAAGACCGTGGGGCTGTCGGTACCCGCCGCACGAGCAGCATCGAGGGTCTCCTTCTCGCTCGACGACCAGCCGTCGCGAAGCCACAGCGGCACGTCCTCACCGTTGCTGGCCGGAGGGTTCTGGTCGCGCGCGATCACGATCTGTCGCGCCTCCTTAGCCGCGCCCTGGACGATCTTCACCGAGCGGATGATTTTGTCGGCGTCGGCGTAGAGGAGCTGGTCTCGTCGGATTTGGAGGTCCGCGTCGTCGTTGGCGAGCCTGCTCTGGCGGCGCCGGAACTCGGCGTCCCACTCGGCGCCCTCCTTGGTCTGCAGACGGTACTCGTCGCCGACCTTCATCAACGTGCCGCTCGCCGCGAGCTTCTCGAGCACGATCTCGACGGAGCTGCGGAGCTTGCCATTGTCGGCGAGCACGTCGTCGACGAGCAGATCGGCGATGTGCTCCTTCGTCGCGTGGACACCGATGTCCGAGCCAGCCTCGCGCGGGAGCCGGCTGATGAGGAAGACGAGCCCGCAGATCCGGCGCGCGAGCTTGCCCTCGTACGTGCCATCCTTGGACAGGTTGATGATGCGCTCGTTGATCTCGCGTAGGAGCACACCGGTGTTGACCATCTCCGGTGCAAGCGCTTCGAACAACTCGTCGCCCGGAATGGTCGCTCCCATCACACGGTCGCAGAGACGAGCGACAGCATCGTGGATGATGCGCAACTGCGAGCGCAGCTGGCTGTGCGTTCCAGCGGCGTCCACAGCACGGAAGCAGTGCTCCCAGAACCGTCGCCGCACCGGGAGGAGCGGGTAGTCGTCGACAATGAAGTCCCGGTCCTGAGCGGTCTCGCCGATGCGCGTCCCCTGAAGCTGGCGCGACACCTCACCGCCGTGCTTCTCCAGGAACTCACGGACCGTCGAGATCGACGCCGGCTTCTTCTGCAGGAGCACCTTGCGGATGACAGCCTCGACGTCCTGGTCGGAAAGCTGCACGCGGATCGTGTAGCGGTCAGTGAGCTTCTGCAGCTTCGGCGTGGCGGTCAGCGCGCTCTGCCCGGAGGCGACCACGAGCACGTGACTGTCGAGCTGCTTCGAAAGCGCCTCCGTCACCTCGGTGACGAGCATCGCGCGGTCGTTCGAGTCACCGATGTACTGCTGGACCTCGTCGAGAACGATGATTGTGCACGGAGAACGACCATCCCGACCGACGCGCTTCAGCACGCGCTTGAACGCGGTGAGAAACTCCTCGGTCGTGATGTCGGTGTTGCGGGGCGGGAATTGGGCCTTCAGCGTGTTCCGCGCTTCGGCCTCGGTGGACGCAAGGTTCGGGTCACAGACCATCAGCGCGCGTGCGATTGGGCCGCTGACGTAGAGGTTGTTCAACTCGGCTGCCCACTGCTTGCCCGCCGACTCGACGCTCTTCTTGACCTTGTCGAACCAGGCCTGGTCGTGGAGCCAGAGACAGAACTGCGCCTGCGCGTACTGGTCCGGCAGCCCGACACTTCGCAGGAGCACGGCGAGGATCGTCATGCGGACGTGGTCCGTCGTCCCGCTCGGCAGAGCACCGGCCGCAGCGAGCAAGCCACCGCCACGCTTACCAGCGGTGTCGAGCTCGCGGAGGAGGCTGCGAAGGTCATCGGGCATCGACGGGACGAGGCTGCGAGCCGTCGCGCCGTCGGGGAACTTCGTGTCGGCCCAGAGGTGGCACAGCATCTTCAACAGGTGCGACTTGCCGCTGCCGAAGAAGCCGCTGACCCACGCCGCCTTCTGGCTGGTCTGGGTGACGTTCCCTAGATACGAGGAGAGAATCCGCTGGATGCCGTCCGCGTACTGTCCCTCACAGACGAAGGTCGACAGCTCGCCGCGCAGTTCTTCGAAGACCTTCTCGTTGGACTTGTCGGCGATGCGCGCCTGCCCCTGGTTGACCAGGGGATGCGTGGAGGGATCTCTCTGAAGGACGTCTTTGATTTTCATGATGCACCCCCGGCGCTGTGGATCGAGATCGGCACGGCCATGTAGTTCCAGCCGTCACGAGCATCGAGCAGCCGGTAGTTGTTCTGCTCAAACTGGCCCGGGAAGAACACGACGAGTCGGCCCTTCACGTCGCCTTCGACAAGCTTAAGCACCTGCGAGACGCGGGCTAAGCCGAACAGCGAGCCCACGCCGAGCACAGCGACGACGGAGTTCTCGGTCACGTCGACGCGCGCGAGAACAGAGCGGATGCGGTCTGCGATGTAGTCGGAGAACTCTGCATCGAGCTTCATCTGCAGATCCTCGGGCGATTCGAAGTACGCCTCGCGGTAGGTGTCGGCGGCGAGCCAGGAGGAGAACGTCGTCGTTACGTCGGCCTCGTGCCAGTCGTGGCCGGCAGCCTTCGTCCGGGTCTCGAACTCACCCTTGCGCGCACGGAGAACCCGTTCGATCTCCTTATCGTAGGCGACCATGATCACGCGCTGGGCACCTGCGACGGTGCGCTGCCAGGGCGTTGAGATGTGCTGGCCATAGAGATCCGCGAGGTCTTCGAGTCGCGCCATTCGTCACGTCCTCCCAAGTCCAGGGTCGAGGCGAGCGAGTCCGAACTCAATCACGTCGCCGGAGATGCGCAGATCGATGAGGCCGACGCGCTTCGCCTCGAGTGCGAGCCTACGTGCCGACGACGCCGTGCAGTCGAGCGCAGCGATCCAGCCGCTCGTCAGAAGCTCCTCGCCGCGGAAGCCAGCGGCGTTTCCCAGCCACAGCGCGAACGCGACCGCCGTAGGAGGCGCCTGCACACGCTGGCGGAACTTGAACGTCCGTCCCTGTAGGTGGCCCGACTGCGTCCAAGAGCTGGAGACGTTTCGCACGACCTTGTCGAGCGTGGCGTCGTTCATGCGCTCGCCGACGAGCTTGTGAAGTGCATCGCGAATCGGAGCCCTCTGGATTTCGACGCCGGCCGGCTGCGAGAGCATCGGGGTGGCGGACGCCATGAACAGCGGGTCGCGGGCGAGGGCTACGAGCATTGCGAGGAGCGGCCGCGCCTGGGCATCGAGGTTCCATAGTTTCCGCAGCACGCGGAAGATCACGACGAAGGGGTCGAGCGCGTACAGCTCCGCGAGGCGCTGGTTCGAGATGCGCCTGGTCGAGGCCGTCGGCTTCTCGAGGCAGTTGCCCTCGATGATCGCGGCCGCGTAGGCCGCCCGGTCCCTCGGACCCGGAGCCGCCGCGAGCACGGCCCCCAGCTCGATGAGCATGAGGGTTCGGCTCGAGTGCGTACCCTTGTCGCCGAAGCGAAAGCCGAGCTTCGCCGCACCGGTGGGAAGTCCAGCCGAGGGGAAGAATGCGATGGGTTTTGCTTCTGCTAAGGACATTGAGAATCCGCCGGCAGACTTGCCGGCTGTGAAAGTGACAGACCGATGCTCCGCCGTCAAGACCCGCCTCCGTTCTCGCCGGCAAACTTGCCGGCGAAGAACCAATGGATGAGCCGGTCCCTCCGTAGCAACGGAAACTGGAGCTAGATCAGGCAGCTACTCGGCCAGGCCAAGTGTCGCGTTGCGTGCGCCAGCTCCCGCAGGGCCCGCTCGCCCATGGGCTTGGCGCCGGAGACGGCTTCGAGGCCGAACACGGCGACCTGCAAATCGGGCGCGGGGAGCAATCGGTCGAGCTGCTGCGTCACCCGGGCCCGCATGAGCCCGAGCTTGCGCGCCACGGCGGCCCGGTTGGCCACGAGACCGCGGTCAATGGCGCTCTGCAGGTGATGCGCGAGGGCGAGCATCCGAGCCACCTTGGCGGGCCGGCGCACGGGCTCCGGTTTCGGGGGCGGCGGCGTCTCGCTCAACATCACGCGCAAACTGCGCCTGCGGAACAGCGTGCCGGTCAGGATGTGGCGGTACTTGGGCGCGTCCTCGATCGGAGCCGCCTGCAGTTGATCGAGGGTCATGCGGCCTCCTTCGAGCCGGCGGCGGCGAGGTTCACCAGCTCGACCTCGACGACACCGGTCTCCTCCTTCACGCGTACAGCAGCGACAAGCGCGCGCAGGAGGCGCCCCTAGTTCTCGGGCGTCATCAGCTTCCAGACGCGCGCAAAGTCGCGGAGCGCAGCGCCGGTCAAATCGGCTTCTGTGTCGGCGACCTCGTGGTCGAGGCGGTCGCGCTCCGTCTGCGCGAACTGGCGCTCCGCGGCCACGAGCCGGTCGGTCTCGGCCTGCAGCTTCGCCTCGACAAGCTCGCGCGCGCGGCCCTCGAACCTTCCTAGATCCTCGGTGTGCTTCGATGCGCTGACCGAGGCGCCGGCCACCCTGCCCGGAAGATCGGCGCGGATGGCCTAGATATATCCTTGTGCTTGCCGGATATGCGCGCCTTGAGCGAGGCGGCGCCGTGCGCGGCCAGCGTGCCATCGACCGTCGCCGTGGCGATGCGCTGCTCGACGAAGTCCACGAGCGCGCCCGCGGGCAGAGGCCTCGCGTGGCTCGCCTCCTCGCCGTGTTTGTCGCGCTTCGAAGACCGGTAGAACCGATACGTTTTCCCGTTCTTCTTCGTCGTCGAGCCCGGGCACGTCGCTTCGCGGCAGCGCCCGCAGCGCAGGAGCCAGCGCAGCACGTAGTCGGGGTCCGTGCGCGCGAGGCGCAGCTCGCGGCTCGTGCCGGCGAGGATGCGCTCTGCGTGGCGAAATGTGGACTCGTCGATGAGGCGCGGGTGCTCGCCAGGATGCAGCCGTCGCCATACATCATGGAGCCCGCCTAGAGCGGGCTCCGGAGCACGCGAGAGGGCGTCCTTCGTCCAGCGCAGCCCGTCCTTCGGCGGGCGGCTCGACTCTCTTGGCAACAGCCCGCACTCGGTGAGCGTGCGCGCGACCATCGCCATCTGCCGGTACCGGAGGAACAGCGTGAAGGCCTCGTGGATGACCTGCGCCTCGACCTCGTTCACGAGGGGCTTCTTGTCTATCACCCAGTAGCCGAAGGGCACGGGGCCGGCCGTCCACTTCCCATCGCGACGTAAGGCGGCGGTCTTGTCGCGCTGGCGCTCGGCGATCAAGCTGCGTTCGAACTCGGCGAACGACATGTACATGTTGAGCGTGAGCCGCCCCATCACATCGGCAGCCGAGACGTTTTGCGTGACGAACACAAACGACAAGTCCGCCGCCGTGAAGCGCTCCATCATCTTGGTGAAGTCGAGCAGCGAGCGGCTAAGACGGTCGGCCCTGTAGACGACGATGACGTCGAGCGTCCCGGCCTCGCAATCGGCGAGTAGGCGAGTGAACGTGGGCCGGTCAGCGTTCGCGCCGGTGAAGCCGCCGCCGTCGTAGCGCTTGTCTTCGA
>JAMHXF010000090.1:0-522035 GCA_035910535.1 Archangium sp.
CGGTGCTGGAGGCGAAGCCGCCGCTCGAGCTCACCGCGCCGCAGGGCCTGCCGTGGACCGAGGTGTGGCGGCTCGACGTGAGCCCGGTGTGGCACGTGTCGCTCGCGGGCATTCCCGTGGTGCATCAGCAGGACGCGAGCGGTGTGCGGTTGCCTGAGTGGCGCCCGTGGCCCGGTGAGAAGGTGACGATTGAGGTCGTTCGGCCCGAGGCGCTGCAGGGCCAGACGATGACGATTGACCAATCGTCGCTGACGATGTCTCCGGGCGCGCGCGCGACCGACGTGACGTTCGCGGCGAACCTGCGCAGCTCACGCGGCGGCCTGCACGGCTTCACGTTGCCGGAAGGCGCGACGCTGCAGAGCGTGACGGTGAACGGCGCGCAGCAGCCCATTCGGCAAGAAGGCCGGCTGGTGTCGATTCCGCTCGTGCCGGGCTCGCAGTCGGTGCAGCTGGTGTGGCGTGAAGCGGCGGGCATGGGGCTGACGTGGCGCACGCCGGCCATCGACGTCGGCACGCCGACGGTGAACGCGAACCTCGAGGTGAACGTGCCCACCGAGCGCTGGGTGCTCTTCGTGCGCGGCCCGGGGCTGGGGCCGGCGGTGTTGTTCTGGAGCTTCTTGTTGGTGCTGCTCGTGGTCTCCATCGCGCTGGGTCGTACGAAGTACACGCCGCTGTCGACGCTCAAGTGGGTGCTGCTGGCGCTGGGGTTGTCACAGGTCCCGATTCCCGCGATTGGCTTCGTGTTTGGTTGGCTGTTGTTCCTCGGCTGGCGCGAGAAGACCGGGGACCTCGCCGAGGGCTGGTTCAACCTGCGGCAGCTCGCGGTGGTGGGCGTCACCGGCGTGGCGCTCATCATTCTGGGTGTGAGTGTCTACGGCGGTCTGCTGGGGCAGCCCGAGATGCAGGTGCGCGGCAATGGCTCGTATGCGTCGTTGCTGCGCTGGTTCCAGGACCGCACGACGTCGGCGTACCCGACGGCGATGATCATCTCGGTGCCGATGCTCGTGTACCGGGGCGCGATGCTGGCGTGGAGCTTGTGGATGGCGCTCTCGCTGCTGTCGTGGCTCAAGTGGGGCTGGAAGGCCTTCGCCACGGGCGGCCTGTGGAAGTCGTCGCCGCGTCCTCCTCCGCGCGTGCCTCCGGTGGCTCCGGCGCCGCCGCAGGGCCCGCAGTAATACGGTGCAGACAGGTGTTCAGGAGGTGCGTGTCGCACTTCCTGAACGTCGCTTCACTTCGTCGCGCGTCGACGAAGGTCTCGTGACTGGTCGATGAGCGCTTCGTACGCCTCGGTGCCGTGACGTTCGGGCCAGCGCTCGGCGAGCAGCGCTTCACGCAACCGCTCGGCGCCGTGCAGCGCGCTGCGTGAGTGCCCCAGCCAGTACTCGCGGCTCACGTTCCACACGGCGGTCTGTCTGGGCTCGGGCAGGTCAGCGAAGAGCGCCTCGAGCTCGGCGACGACGTCGCGCAGCACCTCGGCGGCGTCTTCTTCGGCGCGCGTGCGCACCATCGCTTCGGCTTGCGTGAGCGCCTCGGCCTTCACGCCGTCAGGGTCGGCCTCCCACGCGTCGAGCCAGAAGCGGTCGAGCGCGACGCCGACGTGGCTCGAGGTGATTTCCCGCGTGACCGCGGTGATGACGTCATCGAGAAAGCGCCGCCGCGACGAGCCGACGAGGAGCGCCGCGTGCGACGAGACCTGCACCTCGCCCTGCGCGTCGCCGGTGTCGACGGTGAGCCACGCGAGCGACTCCGCGCCGGAGATGGCCAGCACGCGGCCTCTGCGCAGCGGCCCTCCGTAGGGGTTGAACACCACCGCGTCACCCAGCTCGAAGCGCTGTGTCATGGGCCGGGTTCTAGCGGTCTTTGCTCGTGGCGCTTCACCTCGACGTGACCGTCTCTGCCGTCTTCTCCGTCGAGCCCCGGCTGGCCAGCAGGCCCCTCAGCGCCCGGTGGGCCATTGAAGCCGCTCGCCAGAAACTGCAGCGCGCCATTCACCGTGCACGACGCGCCCGCGCCACCTGCGCCGCCGACGCCGCCGCGCCCGCCTTGCCCGCCGGCGCCGCCATCGCCGCCGGCGCCGCCGTGGCTGCGCACCAACACGCGGATCAACTCGAGCCCCACCGCGCAGTCGCTCGACGCGTCGCAGCGCAGCACCACCGTCACCGGGCCGCCGTCGCCGCCGTCACCTCCGGGGCCTCCGTCGCCGCCCGGGCCACCTTGCGAGCCCGGCTCACCCGAGCGCCCGGGCATCGTCGGGCAGCTCGCGCCGCTGCCGTTGGTGCCTTGTGTACCCGGCGCACCGCGGACGCCCGGAACTCCCGGCACGCCGTCGCCACCGACGCTCGCCACCTCGAAGTCGCCGCGCGCGCTGCGGGGCCACACCACCTGCTTGCGCGCGCCGTCAGCGCTGGTGGCGTCGAACAGCACCGACGACGGCAGCAGCTCCGCCACCACGTTCACCGCGGGCCCGGGCAACCCCGGCGCGCCCACGAAGCGCAGCGACGGAGGTTCATCGAAGTGCAGCGGCACCAACAGCGTCGTCACCAGCTGGCCTGCCATGCGCAGCGGCATCACGAGCCCTTCGTCACGGCGCGCGAGCTCCAGCACCCGCGTCATCGGCAACGCGTCAGACAGCCGCAGCACGCCGTCTTCGTCGAGCCGCACGTCGGGCACACCCAGCTCGAGGTCGCGCGCTTCGATGCACGGCTCGACCTCCAACTCTTCGGGCGGCGCGCAGACCTCCAACGGCCGGCTCCAGCCGACGTCGAAGGTGACGACGCCGCGCAGCTTGAGCTCCGGAGGCAGGTGCATGCGCGACGAGCCCTGCACCACGAGCCGGCCCGCCTGCGCGTCGACGTCTTGTTGCACCAGCGCCTCGAAGGGCAGCTCCAGCGGCGGCTGCACGCGCTCCAACGTCAGCCCTCCGGTGGCCTGCGCCCAGCGACCGGTCGCCAGCACGTTGCGCTCGACTTCTGCGGCGCGCGCGTGCACCTCGTCGGAGCTGGAGCGCGCGATGCGCAGCCGCACCAGGCGCACGCGCGCCGCCGCCTGCAGCGCCGCGTCGGGCAGGCGCCGATTCATGCGGTAGAGCAGGCGCTCGTCGTGCGTGGCGTCGATGACCTCGAGCGTCACCGGCTTGCCGGCCAGTTGCCCCACCGCGAGCTCCAGCGTGGTGGTGAGGCTGTCGAAAATCGGCCGGGCGTCGGCCTCGAGGTTGTTTCGGGGCCACGCGCGCAGCCGCGGCAGCAGCGCCTCGAGCGACGGCGAAGGCCCGCGCGGCCGCTTGATGATGACCTGGTGAATGGCCACGAGGCGGCCGGTGGCGTCGTTTTCGTCGAGCAGCCACAGCACCGCGCGCGCGAGGCGACCCAGCAGCCACTCGCGCTCGTTCGCCGACATGCCCGGCGTCAGTCGTACGGCGCACTCTTTCCACACCGACGGCTCGAGCTGCGCGCGCTCGAGCGCGTGCACAAAGGGCTCGCTCAGCGTCTCGTCGCGGCGCGCGAGCACCGGGCTCTCGCGCAGCTCGCACACCCCGGGGTCGGCCGTCGGCTGCGTCAGGTAGTGCACCAACGCCTCGCCGCTGTGGCGCTCGGAGTCAGCGCGCAGCTGCGCCGCCGAATACGGGAGCGGAAACGTGTGCCGACACCCGCTCGCGGCCAGCAACGCCAGGAGGACGAAGACGAAACGCATCGCCGTGTTCCGTACCACGTGGTGCCGCTGATGACTTCAGCGGTGCGCGGCGAAGGGTGGCGTCGGTAGCGCCAGCACGCGACGTCGAAAATTCTCGCGTACCGGACTTTTTCGACGTCGCGTGACGCTATGAGGCGGCGATGCGACTTTGGTGGGTGGGGTTGGTAGTGCTCAGCGGCTGCGTTCACCGCTTCGAGTGTGAAGTGCACGGCGGCGAGGTGGTGCGGCAGGTCGAGACGGCGCACTTCGTCGTCACCAGCGACCTCGCCGAGCCGGTGCTCGTGCAGCAGGCCAGAGAGCTCGAGCAGCTGTGGGACGCGTGGGTGCTCTTTTTTCGCCACGAGCCGCAGACCACCGCGAAGCTCGAGGTGGTGCTCAGCAGCCCCGGCGCGTCGCGCGAGTTCGTCGACGAGTCAGGCGGCTTCGTGCGCTACGACGCCGAGCCGCTGTTGATGAGCGACGTGCTCGTCTCCGAGACGACGACGGGCACCAGGTACTACTCGGCGAACGCGCACGAGATGGCGCACTTCGTCTCTCACTTCTGGCTGCGTCGACAGCCGCGCTGGTTGGCCGAAGGGCTGGCCAACTACCTCGATGACGCCACGTTCATTCGCGACAACGTCATTCGTATGGGGCGCTGGCAGTGGAATGGTGGCTCCGTCGATTCGCTGGAGACGCTCTGGGCATGGAGCGAGATGCGCGAGACCGGCGACGTCGAGCGCGACCGCTACCAGTCGTCGTGGGCGTGGTTTCACTACCTGAGCAACAAAGAAGAGAAGCGCCTCTCGACGCTGCTCTCGGCCATGCGCACGGCGCGGTCGGCGCGCGGGGCCTTCGAGGCGGTGTTTCCTCCGGCCGAGTGGGCCACGCTCCGCGAGCGCGTGCAGGCGTACCTGAACGAAGGGCGCTACCGCGGGTGGGAGACGCGTGACCTGCCGGTGCCCGCCGTGTCGCCGCCGCGCGCGCTCGCGCCGTGGGAGGTGCACCTGATTCGTCGCAAGTATGTCGGCAGCGACCGCCTGCAGCGTGAAGAGACGAAGCAGGCCGTCGCGCTGGCCGGAGCGAGCCCCGCCGCGTCCGTGACGCTCGCGCATTTTCAAGACGAGGTGCGCGGGCCCGAGGCGAGCGAGGTGCTCTTTCACCTGCCCGACGAGCCGCGCGCGCAATACCTCGCGTCGTTCGCGCCTGACCTGCCGCCGCAGCAGCGCTTCGCGCTGGCCGAACGCGCCGCGCTCGCGTTGCCCCACGACGTGCTCGCGCAACAACGCTTCGCCGAGCTCGCGGCGCGGCGCCGAGACCCCCGCGCGCTCGCCGCGGCCGAGAAGGCGCTGGCGATGGCGCCGTGGTGGGACGCACCGTATTTCAGCCGCGCCGCGGCGTTGGTGGCCGCCGGTCGCTGCGATGATGCGAGGGCCACGCTTGAAGACGTGCGCAGCCTCGCCGTCGACGGTGACCTCCGGCTCCCGCGAAAGGTCGACGCGTTGCTCGGGGCCTACGCGACGACGTGCCCGGTGGCGCCGTGAAGCGCGCGTGGTGGGCGGTGTTGTTGGCGCTCTCGTGCGCGAAGACCTGGCCGCGCCCGGAGACGAGCGGCGCGTGGAATGAAGCGCTGCGCGCCTGTCGCTCGGGAGACCAGCGCGCGTGCTACTGGAAGGCGAACAGGTTGCGCAGCAGCGACCCGGTGGCCGCCGCGAAGGTTCACGAAGCGGCGTGCAACGCGGGCGCGGGTCAGTCGTGCAACGAGCTGGGCTTCGCCGCGCGTGACGGGCGTGGGCTCGAGAAGTCGGCCACCCGCGCGATGGCGCTGTGGCAGCGCGCGTGCGACCTGGGCTCGAAGGACGGGTGTGACTCGTTGGGCACCGGCTGGCGCGACGGCGTGGGCGCGAAGGTCGACCTCGGCGCGGCCAGCGTGGCCTACGAGGCGGCGTGCGCGCAGCAAGACGCTGCGGGCTGCACCAACCTCGGCCTCGCGTTGATGGAGGGGCAGGGCGTGGCGAAGAACGAGGCGCGCGCCGAGGCGCTGTGGAGACAGGTGTGCGCGACGGAGGAGATTCTCGAGTCGTGTCGATACCTCGGGGTCGCCCTGGTGCGCGGCGCGGGCGTGCGGCAAGACATCGAAGGTGGGCTGGCGATGTTGCGCCGCGCGTGTCGGCTCGGTGGCGCAGCCGACTGCCTGGCCGCTGGTGCCGAGATGGTCGAGCACGGCGATGCGGTCGAGGCGCTGCGCTACGTGCGCACCAGCTGCACGTGGGGTTCGGGGCCCGGGTGCTACCAGCTCTCGAAGTTGCTGCGCGCGGGTGACGCGGGCGTCGCCGCGCTCGAAGAAGCGACAGAGGCACAGGCGCGCGCGTGTGATGCCGACGTCGCGCTGGCGTGCGAGCGCGACGGTGGTTCAGCGCCGTGAGGTCGACGGGCCCGAGCGCCTCCATGCCTCGCTGAGGCCGCCGGTGATGAACCACCGGGGGAACGCCAACCACTGCTCCGCGAAGATGCGCACCAGCACGTCGAGCGGCCCGGCGAAGGGCACCGGCGGGTTCTTCTCGAGCCCGTGACCGCGACCCTGCAGCGCCATCGCCGTCACCATGGAGCCCAGGCCCACGAAGACCAGCCACCAGGGGCCCCAGAGCGGCGCCGTCAGCAACAGCGAGCCCCACTGAAACAACGGCACCGTCAGCACGTGGATGACGAGGTTGCGCCGGTCTCCATGAAACTCGGGGTAGTGCCGGTACTGCCAGGCCAGCGTGCCGCCGGGTCGCGTGTCGCTCATGCGCGAGCAAACTACCGCGCGCGGAGGCCTTCGAAGCGCGTGGAGACGCGCTGCTTCGTGTCGCTGACGGACTGACTGAACGGTGCGCCTCGGCGTCGAGCACTTGCGGTTAGAGTGCGCGCCTTCATGCGTTCCCTCGCTGCGGTCCTCGTGCTGCTGGTTTCCGGCTGCGCCACGCTCTCTCAGAAGCTCACGTTGGTTGTCCCGAATGACGACGCGAAGCTGCGCGCCGCCGCCGAAGCGTTTTACCAGGCGCCCACGCCCGTCGAGCTGCGCGCCGCGCTCGCCGACGCCGTCGCTGCCGGCCCTGAAACGGCGCTCACGCACGAGCTCGCGGCGCGCCTCGCACAGCTCGAGGCCCGCGACGCCGACGTGGTGAAGCACCTCGTCGCCGCGCTCCGCGACACCGGCAACGACGCCGCGCTGCTGCACCTTCACCTGCTCGCCGCGCTCGAGTTGACGTGGGCCGAGCGCAGCGTCGCGCGTGGGCTGTACGACCAGCTCCGCCAGAAGCACCCGTCGGCTGACGTGCGCGCCGTCGCCGCGCAGCAGTTCGCGATGCTGGTGAACGTCGACGGCGACTTCGACTACCGCGACGAAATCGTGGCCAGCGTGCCCGGGCAGCTCGAGCTCGCGTGGGTCGGCACGTGGGACAACGACCAGGGCAAGGGCTTCGACCTCGAGTTCGCGCCCGAGAAGCACCCGGGCCTCACCGAGACCTACGACGGCCGCGTGGGCCGGTTGTCATGGCGCACCGACGCGCCGAAAGACCCGCGCGGCCGCTATGACCTGCTGCAGTTGATGACGCCCACGCGCTGGGCTGCGGCCTACGCGCAGGGCGGCTTCACCGTCACCACCGACGCTCCGCAGGCGCTGCGCATCACCACGGCAGACCCGCTCAAGGTCTGGGTCGACGGCAAGGTCGTCTTCGCCGCCGCGCAGCTCGAGCGCAGCGTCTTCGACCAGCTCGTCATTCCGCTCAAGCTCGAGAAGGGCCCGCACGTGGTGTTGATAAAATCAGCGCACCGCGAAGGCTCGTGGCACCTCTCGGCGCGCGTCACGCCGCTCGAAGGTGACGTGTTCGACGCCAACACCGACTCGTTGCTCGCGTGGCGCGTGCAGAACCTCACCAACAGCCCCGCGCGCAGGCTCGCGCACCTCGTGGCCTGGGCGCACCTCTCGATGGGCGGCGTCACCACCGTGCGCGCGGCCGACCTCGCGAGCGCGAAGCTCCCGAAGTCGCTCGTCATGCGCGCCTGGCAGGTCGACGCACTCTGGTACAACCAGGAGCGTGGGCGCACCGCTGACCTGCTCGCGGCGCTCGACGCCGAGGTGGGTGAAGCGCTGCCCTTCATTCGGCTCCGTCAGGCGCGCTTTCACCAACAACAGGGCCTGAAGCAGAAGGCGCGCGAACACCTGCTGCAGCTGCAGAAAGAGAAGCCCGAGCTCCACGAGACGTGGGACCTGCTGGCCGACGTGTTTCGCAGCGAAGGCTGGGTCGACGACGAGCTGCGCGTTCTGCAGGGCCGCGCTGAGCGCTTCGGCAGCACACCTGAAGAAGACCTCGAGCTGAGCCGCGCGCAGAGCCGCCAGGGCCACCGTGAAGCAGCGCTCGCCACCGCCGACCTCGTGCTGGAGCGCGTGCCGTACCTCGCCGAAGCGCTGCGCCGTGAAGCCGACCTCGCGTTCGAGGGCACCAACTTCAGCGAAGCGCAGCGTCACCAGCGCGCGCGCCTCGACTCGTGGCCCACCGACTACTCCACGTGGTTGGCGATGGCCGAGACGTACCGCCGCATGGGTGACTTTGAAGAGGCCGACGATGCGCTGCGGGAAGCCTCGAAGCTCTCACCGGAGGCCTCGGCGCCGTACGTGAAGCGCGGCGACCTCGCCTACCAGCGCGGAGAAACCGGCACCGCGCTCACGTTGTGGAAGCGCGCCGTCGAGCTCAACCCCGAAAACGAAGCGCTGGCCAACCGCGTCGAGTACCTCGCGCCCGAGCACCGCGGCGAGTGGATGGCCGACGCCCCCGACGAAGCGAGGCTCGAGGCGTTGGTGAAGGGCCGCGACAAGGTCAAGCAGCTCAGCGGCGCCGACGTGGCCTACCTGCTCGACCATGAGGTGACGCTGCTCAACACCGACGGCAGCACCTCGAACATCGTCACGCTGGTGGTGCACGCCTTCAACTCGCAGGGGCGCGACCGCATCATCCGCCAGTCGGTCGGCGGCGGGCGCCTGCGCGTGCTGCACGCCTACGCGGTCGACGAGAAGGGCCAACGCAGCGAGGCCAGCAGCGAGCGCAATCGGCAGATTTTCTTTCGCGGCATGCAGCCGGGCTCGACGCTGGTGTTGCAGTACCGCCTCGACGCGCCGCCGCGCGGCTACCTCTCGCGCTACTTCAACGAGAGCTGGAGCTTTCAGGGCGTGGGTGACCAACGCGAAGAGGCGACGTTGATTCTCTGGGCGCCGCTGGCGACGAAGCTGCACGAGTACAAGGTCGGCTCGTTGACCTCCACGCAGGAAAAACGCGGCGAGCTGCTGCGCTTCGTGTGGAGCAACAAGAACGCCGGCCCGCTCGTCAGCGAGCCCGCCATGCCCACGGTGGGCGAGCTGGCTACCAACATCAACCTCTCGTCGGTGCCCGACTGGAAGACGTGGCTGTCGTGGGAGCAGGCGCTGCTCGAGGGCGTCTTCCGCGACAGCCCGGAGCTCGACGTCATCGCCCGCGCGCTGGGCAAGGGCGAGCCCGACGCCGTCGAGAAGCTCGAGCGCATTCACACCTTCGTGATGGAGGAGATCCGCTACCAGCAGGACTACGAGAGCTTCATCGCCGGCGTGAAGCCGCACCCCGCGTCGATGACGTTGGAGCGCCGCTACGGTGACTGCAAAGACAAGGCAGTGCTCTTCATCGAGCTGGCGCGCAAGCTGGGCTTGCAGGCGCACTTCGCGCTGGTGCGCACGCGCGACGTCGGCCCCGTGCGGCAAGACGTACCGATGCAGCAGTTCAACCACGCCATCGTCTACGTGCCCGAGCAGCCCGGCGTCGCCGCGCGTTTCTTCGACCCGACGGCCGAGCTGCTCGACGTCACCAGCATTCGCACCGACGACGTGGGCACGCGCAGCCTCGTGTTCGACCCGCGCACCAACGCGCATACGTGGCGCGAGATTCCGTACCAGGCGCCCGAGGCGAACAGCGAAGTCACCACGCTCGCGCTCGAGGTCGACGCGACGGGTGGCGTGAAGGGCACGGTGTCGGTCGAAGGCGTGGGCCGCACCGGCTCGCTCATTCGTCGCACCGCGCGCAACGAGCAGGTCTTCTCGCAGGTCGCGCAGCGCATCGCCGCCGCGCACGTGCCCAACGCGACGACGAGCGACGTGCGCGCCATCGAGGTCGACTCGCTGCGCGTGCCCGCCGTCATTCGGATGGCCGTGGCGAGCGGCACCTTCGCGCGCGCTGAAGGCGACACGCTGCGCCTCAAGCTCCCCAGCGACGCGAACCCGCGCAACACGTTCTCGTTGGCGAAGCGCCAGCACCCGTTGTTGCTCGGTACGCCGTCGGCGCAGACCATGAAGCTCGAGCTGACCGTGCCCGAAGGCTTCGACGTGGCGCGGCTGCCGGCGAGCGGCACGGTGTCGCTGCCGTGCCTGTCGCTCTCGCGCGACGTGAAGCTCGAGGGCCGCGTGGTGAAGAGCACGCAGACGTGGCGCACCACCTGCGAGCGGCTCTCGGCGCAGGAGTACCCGGCGTACCGCGCGAAGCTCGACGAGATGCTGCGGCTGCTCGACGACGAGCTGGTGTTTGGCGCGTCGAAGAAAAAGCCCGTGGCGGCGCCAAAAAAGAAGTGACCGCCGCAACCTGCCTGCGCCTTCGTACGAGAATGAAGGCGTAGGTCGGACACGCGCTCGTGTCCCTCCTCAGGGAGACACACGACATGACCCTCAGCATCGGCTCCAGCGGCAGCGCTGTGCGTACGCTCCAGCAGCGGCTCAAGACGGCGGGCTTCAACACCGGCGGTGTCGACGGAAAGTTCGGCCCGCGCACCGATGCCGCGGTGCGTGCGTTTCAGCGCGCGAATCGCCTGCAGGTCGACGGCAAAGCCGGCACGCGCACCATGCAGGCGCTGCAGCGCGACTCCTTCGAGGCGGCGCCGGCGCGTCGCAACACCACGGGAACCACCACCGCAGGCCGCACGCAGAACACCACGCGCACGCAGGCCGACGCGACCAGCCCGCGCGCCGCGCAGCGGGTGCCGTACCGCAACGGCCACATTCCCCGAAACGCGCTCACCGACGTGGGTGGCGGCCACAAGCTCTACGGCGCGGCAGCACGCGCGTACACGCAGATGCGTGATGCAGCCCGCCGCGATGGCGTGAACCTCAAGCTCACCGACAGCTACCGCTCGTACGACGCGCAGGTCGACGTGGCGCGGCGCAAGGGCATCTACGGCGTGCGTCAGCCCAACGGTCGGCTCGGCCTCGCGGCGCGGCCTGGCACCAGCAATCACGGGCTGGGCGCGGCGGTCGACGTGAACCTCGAGGCGAGCCCCGGCGCGTCGCGTTGGTTGCAGCAGAACGCGGCGCGCTTCGGCTACCGCACCATCGCGCGTGAGCCCTGGCACTGGGAATACAAGCCCTGAGTCAACCTCAGCGGGCGCGCAGCCACTTCCACGCGCCGCAGCTCCACAACGCCCAGGCGACGAGCAGCGGTTGAAAGAAGAGCCGCACGAAGCGCCTGGTGTCGGTGTCGAGCCCGAAGGCCGAGGTGTGTGTCAGGTACTGCGAGATGTTGCCGGGGAAGATGGCGATGAAGAACGCCGCCGTCACGAGGCCCACGGCGACGCGCCAACGGCCGAGCGCCACCAGTGACGCGCCGAGCAGGAGTTCGACGACGCCCGAAGCGAGCACCACGAAGTCGACGCTGAAGGGCACCCACGGCGGCACCTGCGCGACGAACTCCTGCCGCGCGAACGTGAGGTGACTGGTGCCGGCGAAGAGCAGGAACGCGCCGAGCACGAAGCGGGCGATGGTCTGCGCACGCGAAGCAGACGGCGGCGGCGCGAAGAGTGAAGTGCGAGGCATGCGGTCAGCGTAGGCCTTCGACGTGCAACGTGGTTTCGCGTGTCGAACCTCGCACGAGCGTCACTCCGTCAGCGTCGACGAGAGCACTCGCACGAGCCTGTCGGCGTGCTCTGGACCGGTCAGCGGGTTCTGTCGCTGAATGGTGGTGCAGGCCGCGCGACCCGATTCGCGGTCGAACGTTTCACTGGTGCCAACGACATCACGCACCATTCCTCATTCTCAACTTGTACACCGCGCCCTCACGCTCGGCGCTAGAGAGCGCGCATGCCGCGCCCGCGTTCAAAGCCGCCGAAGTGGTTGGAGGCTGCCAGAGCCCGCGACTCCGGTGGAGCTGGTGACTGGCTCTCTCGCGCGCTGGCGCGGGCGGGCGTGCTGCCCTTCGGTGAAGTCGAAGAGGCGATTCACGCCGGCCGCGTGCGCGTCGATTCGAGAGACACCGTTGAGCCGCTGGTGCACGTCACCTCGAAGTCGCGCGTGCAGCTCGATGACCGCGTGGTGTCGCTGGCGTGGCGCACGCAGGTGCTGGTGCTGCACAAGCCCGCGGGGGTGGTGACGCACGGCTCTGACCCTGAAGGCATCGGGACGGTGTTCGACGTGCTGCGCGCGACGTTGCCTGCCGAGCTGCTGCGCTTCGGTTGGCATGCCGTCGGCCGGCTGGATCGCGACACCACGGGGCTGCTGCTCTTCACCAACGACGAGAAGTTCGTGCAGCACGCGACCTCTCCCGACACGCATTTGCCGAAGCGCTACGTGGCGCGCGTGGGCGTCACGGTCAGCCCCGAGAAGCTCGAGCCGCTGTGGCGCGGCGTGAAAATCGACGACGGCGAGCTGACGAAGCCCGCGAAGGCGAAGGCGCGGGGTGACGACTCCGTCGAGTTGACGTTGTTCGAGGGGCGCTTTCACCAGGTCAAGCGCATGCTCAACGCGGTGGGCCTGCCGACGTTGGCGCTGCACCGTGAAGCCGTGGGTGACCTCGTGCTCGACGTGCCCGAGCGCAGCTACCGGGCGCTCACCGACGACGAGGTTCGTTCGGCGCTGCACTTCGAGCCGCGCGCAGGTTGACGCGCCGCGCTCAACACCCAGCGCGCATCTCGAGCGCGCGACCGAGCACACCCACCAGCAGCGACGGCGAGACCGACGAGAGCGCGCTGCAGCACGGGTCTTGCGTTTCGATGATGCGCCACGTGCCGTCTTCGAGCTGGCCCACGTCGACGCACAGCCACGGCACCTTCGTGCGCACCGCTGCTTCGTGCGCGAGCTCATGTATTTCGCGCAGCTCTCGCTCCGTGAGCGCGCCGAAGGGGTCACCGCCGGGCCAGTAAAAACCCAGCGCGAGGATGTCGGCGTCGAGCACGAACAACCGGTACTCGCGCGCCGTGGGGAATTTCTCAGCCGACTGCCCCGTGCGTCGCAGCGGCAACACCTCACGCAGCAGCACACGCGCGCGCGACTGGGCGGGCATCGAGAGCAGCGTCTCTACCTGCGCCTCGGTCTCTTCGAACGTCTGTGCGACGCACGCGTCCCAGCCCAGCGCCTTGTGTGACTGCACCGCGCCTTTGGTGAACACCGGCAGTGACACCTTCGTGAGCGCCGCCCGCACTTCTTCCACGCGGCTGACCACCGCCGTCCTGGCGGTCAACGCGCCGAGCGCCGTCACCACCCGGTCGAGCTCCATCGCCTCTGCGTGCTGCATGACGTCGTTGAGCAACGTGACGTTCTTCGCGCGCGCTGAGGTGTGCAGCGCCTGGTAGCGCTCGAGCGTCGGCGTGTCGCAATACAAAAAACCCCACTCGAAGCCGCCGGGGTCCATCGGCAGCTCCATCGCTCCGCGCGGCAGCTCGACGACGCGGTGACCGAGCGCGCGTGCGGCATGGGCGACGCCGTGGCGCTCTCCTTCCAACGGGGTCTCGATGAGTACGAGCATGAAGGCGCTCACCTTACCCACAGCGCCACGCCTACAGCGCGCGGGTTGCGTTTTGAGTCGAGCGCCTTATGTTTTGAGTCTGTCGACTTAAATCGCCATTCACGAACGAGGTCTCATGCAGTCAGCCCCTGTCTCGCAGTTCAGCTCTCCCGTCGCGCGCGCGGCCGACGGTCTCTATCTCCCTGAGGGCGCGTCACTCTGGAGGCGACTGCTCACCGCGTACCGGGCCCTGCGCGTGCTCGAGAAGGCGCCCGACGACCCCATCGCCGCGGCGCTGGTGAACGCCGCGCTCGATGGCCACGTGTACCGCCGCAACGCCGACCTGCTCTCGAAGACTGAAACGGGTCGTGCGCTGCTGGCGGAGCGCCCGACGCTGCAGAAAGGCGCCGTCGACCTCGTGGCCCTGGGCAAGCTGCCGGAAGGCACCGTGGGCCGCGCGTTCGCCGAGTACTTCATCGCCAACAAGATTGAGCCATTCTCGACGCCGTACGAAATTCGCAACGAGGTCGACTACCTCGTGAAGTGGTACCGCGAGACGCACGACCTCCATCACATTCTCACCGGCTACTCGACCGACTCGACCGGCGAGATGGAGCTGCAGGCCTTCGCGCTCGGCAACCTCGGCTTCCGCGTGAGCGTGATGATTCTGACGCTCGCGGCCATCGTGAGGCCGCACAACCTGCCGCCCATATGGAAGTACTGGGGGCGGCTGCGCGTGGCGTACCGACGCGGAAAGCAGTCGGCCAACCTCTTCACGGTGCGCTACGAAAAGTACTTCGAGGCGAAGGTTGAGACCCTGCAGCAAGACTTGAAGATTCCCCCGCTCATCAAGGCGTGAAGCCCATGAAAGCCGTCGCTCGCCGCACCACCCGTCGCACCCGTAAGACGCGGCTGGCCGCGCCCGCGCAACTCAACGGTGCCGGCGAGAACACGCGCGCGCGACTGATTGCGACCGGTGAGCGGCTGTTCGCGGAGGTCGGCGTGACGGTCTCGACGCGCGAAATCGGCAAGGCCGCGGGGCAGGCCAACAAGTCGGCCGTGGCGTACCACTTCGGCAGCCGCGAAGAATTGGTGCGCGCGATTGCGCGGCATCACTCGCCCGACATCGAGCGCCGACGTGACGCCATGCTGGCCGCGTTGAGCGAGGCCTCGACGCTCGGCGACTGGCTCGCGTGCATCGTCAAGCCCATCACCGACCACCTCGCGTCGCTGGGTTCACCGAGCTGGTACGCGCGCTTTCTGGCCGGCTGCATGGCGAGCCCGGCGCTGCGCGCGGTCGTCTTCGAAGACGCGATTGTGTCGCCGTCGATGATTCCCATGTTGCTCGAGGTGAACCGCCGCTTGCCCGAATTGCCGGGCGACGTCTTCGAAGCGCGCGGGTTCATGACGCAGCACCTCATCGCGCACACGTGCGCCGACCATGAGCGCGCGCTGCAGACGAAGGCCGGCACGCCGTACGCGTCGTGGCAGGTGCTGTGTGAAGCCGTCATCGACGCGTTGCTGGGGTTGTGGTCAGCCCCGGTGCGCAGCGCCAGGTGACGGCGGCGTTCAGCGCGCCTCGATGGGGGCAGCGCGGAGCCGGCCCCACGCGACGAAGGCCGCGAGCGCGCCCATGACGAGGTTGATGGGCAACGCCTGATACTCGCCGCGCATCACGTGAAAGCCGGCGGCCAGCACCATCACCACGGCGAGGCCGGCGCCCGCGAGCGGCGTGAGCACCGGCTTGATGCGCGTCGCCGCGGGCAGAATCAGCCCCAGACCGCCGAGCAACTCGGAGATGCCGATGAAGCGCACCATGGCCGCGGGCACCACCCCTGGCCACGCGAGCTGCCTCGCGAGCTCGTCGATGGGCTGCGTCGACTTCATGGCGCCCGCCATGAGAAAGGCCAGACCCAGGAGCAGTTGCACGACCCACAGCGCGACACGGAGCGATTTCCTCTTCATGGGGCTCTCTTGCTGGTTGGCGACGGGCGTAACAATCTTCATTGAAGTAACTGACTGTTGCCTGGGCGCAACAATCGCCCCGGGGCGCCTCGAGGCCGACGACTCTCTGGTTCAGCGCCAATGACGCAGCGGCAACGACGCCGACACCGCCGCGCGCTCGAGCTCCCTCACGGCCGCGTCGGCTTCTGCGCTCAGCTCGAGGGCACGTCGCAGCTCCGCGTGTTGCGTCGGCGACGCAGCGCCCGCTTCACACCGGCTCGACGTGGTCGTCTGCTGGTCTTCGACGAGCACGCCGTGACCTCGTCGCACCCACGTCGGCGTTCGCCCCTGCGGCTGCACCACGGTTCCTCCGCGATGGCTGAACACGCGCACGCTGCTGCGCGCCTCGGCTGTCGACGTCGCGCACACCTCGCGCTCGGCGTTCGCGACCGCCGCGCGGGCGTCGACCTCGCGCAGCTTCGCGCGCGCCGCTGCTCCACGCGCTTCGAGGAGTCGCGCGCGCCACGCCGACGAATCGGCCTCGCGCGTGCCTCCATCCGGCAGCACCGGCGGGCGGCTGTCGGCGTCGACGCGCGAATAGCCTTCACCCGAGAGCGGCGTGGCGCGCGCAGGTGCCTCAGCGCGCGCTCCGACGTGCACCACGCCGTCGTCATCGGTCCACTGCACGAGCCCGTCGAGCTGCGAGAGGCCCACCAACACTACGAGTGAGAGCACGCGCCGCCGACGGGTGCTCACTCCATTGCATTCACGTCACGGCAGACAGGCCACCTGGTACGTGACCGTCAACGTATCGCCCGCGCCCGGCACATAGAGCGGCTGGAAGACGACCGAGTTGCTCACCGCGTCGTACTCCCAGATGCGCGAGTTGAGCGTCGGGTCGGGGTCGATCTCCGGCAGCACGACGTCGTTGATCATCACCCGAATGCCGTACGGCGACGACAGGTCGGGCTGCGAGGTGAGGAAGAAGTTGAGCCGGTAGCCGAACGCGCGCTTGCCGATGCGCTCGAGCCCCGCGCTCCAGTCGTCGAGGCAGATTTCTTCCTGCACGCCGTTGGTCTGCTGAACCATGTACGCGTGGCGCGTGTCGTTGGTGCCGTCGTAGCCGCACTGCGCCGGGTTGTTGGGCAGGAACGGGCCGATGACGTTGTAGGTGAAGTCGGTCTGCCGCTGCGCGCCTTTGATGGCGATGAGCTGGTTCAAATAGAACGCCGGCGGCTGCGGCGCTTGATCCGGCGCGTCGGTCACGCACACCACCGCGAGCACCGCGTCGTTGCGCAAGAAGCCGCCGTTCTTCGTGGGGTCGTTGATGAGCGGCGCCGTCAGCGCGAGCGTCGCCGGCTCCATGCACGACTCGGTGCCGCCCGCGAGCGGCACCTGCACGATGCTGGCGAACTCGCGCTGCAGGTTCAGGGTGTCGGGTCGCAAGTAGCGATGCCCGGCCGTCGACACGTTGAAGACGCCGCGATTGGGGTCCGTCAGCTCGGTGTTGATGGCGGCGATGTGAAAGTCGACGCGCTCCGCCGTCGCGAACGCGAGGAACGCGTTCATGTTCGTCGCCAGCTTTTCCTGCTCGAGGCCCATGGAGCCCGACTTGTCGATGGCGAGCAGAATGTCGGCCTCGCGGCGGTTCGTCTGACGGAACGTGTCGGTGTTGAGGCCCTGCGTGTCGCCCACGCCGCGCAACGTCACCACGTAGTCGAGCGGCTGCCCGGCCTGCGTCACGTTGATGACGAACGCCCCGGAGTCAGGCCCGAGGTTGATGGGGCGGTAGCGCAGCTGAAACGTCACCGGCGTCGTCGCTCCCGGCGCTACCACGGTGCTCCCCGCGAGCCCGCTGACGACGTGGAACTCGGGGCACGGCGCGCTGCCAGGGCAGTTCGGGCCTCCGGGCGCTTCGCCGGCCGGCGCGCTCATCGACGCGGTGTTGATGGTCACCGGCGTCGAGCACGTGTTGTACATGAGGAAGGTCTTCGTCGCCGACGCGCACTCGCGCTGCACCGTGCCGAAGTTCAAGTCGCTCGGTGAAATCACCAGGCAGCTGTTGGCGATGGTCGCGGTGACGGCGACCTCACGCGCCGGCGCGGTGCGGTGCGCGAGGTTGAACTGCACCTTGCCGCTGACCTGCGTCGGCGTCGCAGGCAACTGACCCTGCGGCCACGCGCGCACGAAAATCTGCCGCGACTCGGCGGGCTGCAGCTCGAGCTCCGAGAGCGTGCCGGTCGGCAATGAGAACACCGGCGGCATGCCCGTGGGCGTACCGGTCTCTGCGCCCAGCTGCAGGTTGGTGATGAGGCACACGTCACCCGCGCCGACGCGGCGGTTCCGAATCGAGAACGCGGAGTCGCGCACGGTGGGCGGCGTCACGATGCCGAAGGGCAGGGCGATGGGCGTGATTTCCACGTCGCACTCCGGCACGTCGACCGCGTTGGCGGTGATGGCCAACGTGGTGACGGGCTCGTCGGCGTCGCTGCTGAAAATGCGCAGCTCGAACTCACGCATGCCGAGCCCGCTGGGCGTGATGCGCACCGGCACCTGCACCGAAGCGCCGGCCACCAGCCCGAGCGCGGCGTCGTAGTTGAGCGGGCGCTCGTCACACGCACCCGACACGGCGTCGAACACGCCCACGCAGATTTCCTGCCGCGTCGCGCCGTTGAGCGGCACCACGTCCCAATACGGGCGCGCGCGCTGCCCTGTGCCGTCGAGCTCGCCCAGCTTCAGGTTGCCGTCAGGCTCGTTGGCGATGGTGGTGCCCACGTTCTGAATGCGGAGCTGCGACTGGGCGAACGACGCGGGGCTCGCGCCCTGAAAGAACGCGACGCGCCCCAGCGAGAGCACCGGAGACGGATTCACGGCGATGTCCGGGCCGCCGCCGACGCCGTGCATCGGCACCGAGAGGAGCGCTTGAGAGGCGAGCGCGGTGGTGGCCGTGAGAAAGCCGCGGCGTGGGCCGAGCGTCGTCGGCGTGAAGCTCGCCTTCACCGTCGCCACGCCGGGGCGAAGCATGCCGTCGACGTCGCGCGCCGCTGCGGGCAGCACCAACGTGCCGCTGGGGTCGACGACCTTGAAGATGGTGCTCGGCGCGTTGGGCGTCGTTTGATCGGCCGCGCGCAGCGCGCTCAACGTCACCGGGTTCACCGAGAAGTTCGAGAACACCACGTCACGTTCGACGGTGTTGCGCAGCGGTGAGTACCCGAAGCGCAGCTCTGCGGGCGCCCAGGTGATGACGGCTTGCACGCCGATGCCCAGCAGTCGCACGGGCTTCTCGGGGCACGCGTCGGCGCGGCGCAGGCGCACCGTGGCCACGTACTCGCTGGCCTGCGTGGGCTTGAACTGAAACGTCGCGGTGCGCGTGCTCATCGCGCCGATGAGGAACTCGTTCCTCGGTGACTCGGGCGTGCTCGAGAAGATGCCGACACCCTGCTGCGACTCGATGGGCCCGAGGTAGCCGTGCGTCTCGACGGCGCGCGGGTTCACGAAGTCGAAGGTGCGCGCGAAGGTGTCGCCGATGGCCACGGCGCCGAAGTCGATGGTGTTCGGCAGCGCGCACTCGCCAGAAACTGAATTTCCGATGAGCGTGAAGGTGCTGACCGCCTCGAGAGGCAGACCGTCGGCGGTGATGTTCAACGTCACGCGGTAGGGGCGCTCGGCTTCGTTCTCGACGACCGGAGGCGCGAAGGCCACGTCGAGCTCCACGGTCTCGCCAGACGCGATGACGACTTCATCGCTCGCGGTGACGGTGAAGATGGGGTTGGCGTCGTTGACGGTGGTGCCGGCTTGCGTCGCGGCCTGCGAGGCGTCGGGCTTGGTGAAGCCGCGCACGATGATTCGTGCACGACCGACGTTGAGCAGCACCAGCTTCTTCGTGGCTGACGCGCCCATCGAGACGGTGCCGAAGTCGAGCTCTGCGGAGGAGCTCACGCCCTGATCAGTTCGGATCACCAGCTCGCCGTACACCGGCCCGCCGCCTCCGCCGCCGCCGGGGCATGGGCAACCCTGCAATACGAACAACAGGAACACGCCGGCCGCAAAATATCGTCGCGATGTACGCATGACGCCCCTCACCAGAATCGACGGCCGGCCCCGCTCAACCGAGACGGTCTCACCAAACACAGCTGTCCGTAAAGCGGCGCTGATTGGCGGCGTGGCGCAGCCGCGACGTTCAGTGAAAGCGACGCCGCCGGCTGATCAACAACAGCGCGCCGAGCAGCACGAAGGCCCCCGCGCTCGCCGAGCACCCGCGCGCCTTCTCGTTCTCGATGATTCGCGGCGTGGGCGACGCGCAGTACCCGTTGTCGACGTTGCAGTCGGGCGTGAGCGACAACCAGCGGTCGAGCACCGCGTCGACTTCGGTGCGGTTGCCGCTGCGCCAGTACTGCTCGACGGCCACCATCAACTCATGTGACGCCTGCGTCGCCGCGGCCACGGCGGCGGCGTTCTCGGGCAGCTCGCAGCGGTCGAGCACCACGCTGTGCTGCGGCCCGTGCGTGCGCTCGACCCAGTCGGGGTTGAACGCGCCGAGGTACGTCATCACCACGTTGATGCGTCGCACGTCTTCGGTGCGGTACGTGTGTGAGAACGAGTCTTGAAGTGCGTGCAGCGCCTGCGCGAGCAGGTACGCCGCTTCGATGACCGGCACGTTCACGTCGGCATAGTGCTCGACCCACGTGGGCACGTTCAGGAGGTCAGCGCCCACCACCCACGAGAGCCTGGAGCTGTCGATGAGCGCCAGCATGTACGCGCGGCTCTCGGCGATGGCGCTCGCGTTGCCTTCGGTACCTTCGTCTCGCTGCGCGCGGAGAAAGTGCGCGCTCTGTCCGTCGAGGTCGAGCTGCAGCGAACGAATGCTCGCCAGGTCACGCAGCGCCCAGCCTTCGACATCAGGCCGGCGCACGCCGACGAGAAACGAATTGAGGACGCGCTCGTCGACGGGCGGAGGCGCGATGGCCGCTTCACCCAGGCGCTCGAGGAACCAGCCCGCGAGGCGGAGCTCTGCTTCTGATTTCAGCGGGCGCTGGGCGTCGGTGTCGCTGAAGTCGAACGACGTGTCGCGCAGCGCCTCGACGGTGATGCGCTCGTGACACGGGTCTGCGAACGCCGAGCCGATGGAGAACGCGTGCGCTGGTTGACTGAGCAGCAACACCCACGCGAGCGCTCTCACAGCTCGAAGCCCACGGTCGTTCGAAACTGCGCGCTGATGAGCGGTATGGCCTCGAGTGACGGCGCGAGAATCGCCATCGAGAGCGGGCTGAAGCGCAGGTGAAATGTCCCGACTGGAAAGCGCAGCACCGCCGGCTGAATCGACAGGAACAGGCCCGCATGACCCGGCTCGTCGAACGCCGACTTGAAGAGCAGCACCGACGTGCCGACCAGAAACACCGAGGCCAGACGCTCGTCGAAGAAGCGCAGCTCGAGGCCCGCGCCGACGTTGAAGACCCCGGGCTGAAGGCCGTCGCGCGTCTGCAGTGAGAACCACGGGTTCCACTCGGCGCGCAGCAGCAGTCGCGGCATGCCCAGCGCGAAGCCGACCTCAGCGCCGACGTGCATCGAGGGGTCGATGAGCGAGCCGCCCACGTCGACTTCACCGTGAAAGCGCGACGCGAGGTTCTCGGGGCCGCCCGCGGCCAACGCGAGCCACACGACTGCGCTCAACATGCGACGCGTCTACACGAATTCAGCGTCGCTTCATCAGCGAGACGATGGCGTAGCGGTCGATGTGGTAGGCGCCGCTCGCCGTGGCGACGGTGCAGAGGTCGCCTTCCATCGCCGTGACGGTGCCGCCCTCGGGTTGCTCGCCGACCATGATGACCACCTCGACGCCCACGGCAATCGGGAGCGGCTTGATGACGCGATACATCGACGCGCCGAACCAGATGACGCCGACGACGAGAAACATCCACCCGCCGGCTTCGGCCTTGTTCGAATGCCACGTGCCCGTACGGTTGAGCGTCAGCAGCAGCACCGCGCAGCCCACCAACAACACCGGCCACAACAACCCACGGAATCGACTCATGACAGGAGACCAACGTTTCGAAATGGCATCACGAGAGACCTGACACGGGGCCGTCAGTCGGTGTGCAACTCGCGCTCGACGAAGTCGGCGCTCTCGCCCGGCACCACCGCGCGCGCGAAGTGCAGCACGCGCAGCACGTCGTCGCTCCAACGCGCTTCGACCCACACAGTACAGGTCACCGCCGCGCCGCAGGCCTGGCGCACGCGGTCGACCAGGCTCACGCCCAACGCCGAATCGTCGAGCTCCACAGGCATGGCGCCGAGGCGGCCTGCGAGGCCCGCGGGCGCGTCTTGCGTCACCGTCAGCGGCACCCGCAGCACCGCGCCATTCGAGCTCCGCAGCCACGTGCGCAGCGCGTCGGCGGGCTCCAGGTTCGGCCCCTTTTCCTTCTGCTTTTCAACGTACGCGGTCAGCGGCTTCACGGCCGCCTCCCGAGGGCCTGTCGCACACCCCGTAAGCACCGCAAAAAGCACTGGAATTCTCATGTGTTACCCCCCCTCGAAAGGGCCCTTCAACAGGGTGAAACATGCTAAAGGCTTTCAAGTCTTTTCGCGCATTTGAAGCCGCGCCCGCATCACAAGGAATCACCACGCCATGGACACCCCGACGCCGACGCCCGAGACCTCCAAACCGGCAGAGTACAACGCCGCGAGCATCACCGTGCTGGAAGGTCTGGAGGCGGTTCGAAAGCGCCCCGGCATGTACATCGGCGACACGTTCTTCCGTGGGCTCCATCACCTCGTCTACGAGGTGGTCGACAACGCGGTCGACGAGGCGCTCGCGGGCTTCGCCACGCAGGTCAACGTCTTCATCCACGTCGACAACTCCATCAGCGTGGTCGACGACGGCCGAGGCATTCCCGTGGGGCCGCACCCCAGCGTGCCCGGCATGGACACGCTGGACGTGGTGATGACGAAGCTGCACGCCGGCGGCAAGTTCGAGAACTCGGCGTACAAAGTGTCAGGCGGTCTGCACGGCGTCGGCGTGTCGTGCGTCAACGCGCTGTCTGACTGGTTGCATGTCGAGGTGCAGCGCAACGGCAAGGTGTACCAGCAGAAGTACGCGCGCGGCGTGCCGCAGCAGCAGGTCGCTGAAATCGGCGTCACGGAAAAGCGCGGCACCAAGGTGTCGTTTCACCCCGACCCGACCATCTTCGAAATCAAAGACTACGACTTCGACACGCTCTCGGCGCGCCTGCGCGAGCTCGCGTTCTTGAACGCCGGCCTGCACATCGTCATCACCGACGAGCGCACCGGGAAGTCGCACGACTTCAAGTTCGAGGGCGGCATCACCAGCTTCGTCGAGTACATCAACTCGGCGAAGACGCCGCTGCACGAGAAGCCCATCACCTTCAAGGGCGAGAAAGACCAGGTGCAGGTCGACATCGCCATGCAGTGGAACGAGGGCTACGACGAGAAGCTCTACACCTTCGCCAACAACATCAACACGCCCGAGGGCGGCACCCACCTGTCGGGCTTCAAGGCCGCGCTCACCAAGAGCATCAACAGCTACGCCGAGCGCACCGGCCTGTGGAAAGACATCAAAGAGCAGCCCACCGGTGACGACGCGCGTGAGGGCCTGGCGTGCGTCATCTCGGTGAAGATTCCGCAGCCGCAGTTCGAAGGGCAGACCAAGCAGAAGCTGGGCAACTCCGAGGTCAAGGGGCTGGTCGAGAGCATCGTCAACGAGAAGCTGCAGACCTGGCTCGACGAGAACCCGCAGAACGCGAAGAAGATCATCAACAAGATTGGTGACGCGGCCCGCGCGCGCATCGCCGCACGCAAGGCGCGTGAAACGGTGCGCCGCAAGGGTGTGCTCGACGGGTTGTCGCTGCCCGGCAAGCTGGCCGACTGCCGCAGCAAAGACCCCAGCGAGTCAGAGCTCTTCATCGTCGAGGGTGACTCCGCAGGCGGCTCGGCCAAGCAGGGCCGCGACCCGCAGTTCCAGGCCATTCTCCCCCTGCGCGGTAAAATCCTGAACATCGAGAAGGCGCGCATCGAGAAGATGCTCTCGAGTGACCTCATCGTGACGCTCATCACCGCGCTGGGCACCGGCGTGCGCGCGGGCAACAACACCGAAGACTACAAACCCGACGACATTCGCTACCACCGCATCATTCTGATGACCGACGCCGACGTCGACGGCTCGCACATTCGTACGCTGCTGCTGACGTTCTTCTTCCGGCAGATGCCGGAGATCATCGAGAAGGGTTACATCTACATCGCGCAGCCTCCGCTCTTCAAAATCACGCGCGGCAAGAAAGAGCTGTACGTGAAAGACGAAGACGCGCGCGACGAATACCTCCTCTCCATCGCCGCGGAGCGCACGAAGCTGGTGCTGGCCGACAAGACGGAGCTGACGGGCGACGAGCTCAAGTCACTGCTCAGCAAGGTCATCAAGTACCAGAAGCGCCTCGAGAAGATGACGCTGCGCAAAGACGCGCGCGTGGTCGACGCGTTGATTCAGGGCTCGAGCATCTCGACCGAGAAGTTGAAAGACCAGAACGAGGCCAACGAGTGCTTCAACGACATGTTGGAGTACCTGCTGGTTCGTCACCCCGAGTTGGAAGAGTGGTTCGACAAGACCGACGCGGCCGGCAAGCTGGCCAACGGCATCGTGCCGACGCCTGACACGGCGCACTCGTCTTTCACGTACACCATCCGTACGGAGGTCAACGGCTCGCCGCGCGACACCGTGGTCGACGTGCCGTTCCTCACCTCGCCGGAGTTCCGCGAGCTGGCCACGCTCAAGGAGAGCTTCAAGGCCTTCGGCCCCGCGCCCTACGAGCTGCACATTGGCGAGGCGAAATTCACCGCGCAGACGTACCAGGAGGTGCTCAAGTTCGCCCTCGACGACGCGTCTCATGGCGTGGCGATGCAGCGCTACAAAGGCCTGGGTGAAATGAACCCGGAGCAGCTGCAGGAGACGACGATGGACCCGAAGGTCCGCACCATGATGCAGGTGAAGGTGAGCGACGCCGTCGAGGCCGAGCGCATGTTCTCGCTGCTGATGGGTGACGAGGTCGAGCCGCGCCGCGCGTTCATCGAGGCCAACGCGCTCAACGCCACGCTCGACTTGTAACCAGCGACTTCGATGCCTCTCCTGCACGCCTGCTTCATGGAGCCGGAGCTGCTGCGCGAACACCTTCGCGCTTCGGCTGACGACGCGCTCGCTGGCACCGAAGACACCGGCGCGCTCTCTGACGACGCGGCGCGGGCGCTCAGCAACGTCATCGCCGCCAAGGCCGAACCGGGTGGCGCGCTGGAGTTCGAAGACTTCGACGGGCTGCTCGCGTTCTCGACGAAGGTGTTGGGTGACGACGCGCTCGCCGCGCAGCTGCTCGAGGGTGGGTGGCTCGACCGCCGTGGCGTCGGCGCGCAGTCGTTCGGCTCGTTGCCGTTGCGCGTGCTGCAGCGTGAGGTGACGCGCGAGCGGCTCAAGGCCGCGCGTGAAGGCGTGCAGCACGGGTGGGAATCGGAGCTGCTCAACCTGCTCGAGAGCGCGGCCATGCGCGCGGCGCGGGCGCCCGAAGAGCACCTCATCTTGTTGTTCAACGACTCGCTCTCGCCAGGTGGTGGTGCCGCTGCTCCGACGCCGGGCCTGTCGCGGGCCGGGCGCGTGCTGGGTGCGTTGCTGCGTCAGCTGCGTGACTCGGGGGCTTCAGACCTGGTGCTGCGCAGCGGCCATGCGCCCACGTTGCATGGCGTGTCGGGGGCGCGGGCGCTCGGCGCGAGCACGCTGTCGCCTGACGACGTGAGCGCGCTCATCGCCGAAGCGCCGCTGCCCGAGCCCCGGCCGGTGACGTGGGGGCATGACGGGCTCCGCTACACCGTGAGCAGCGACCTCGACGGCCCATCGCTCACCGTGCGCGTGTTGCCGGAGCGCGTACCGACGCTCGACGCGCTGGGTGTTTCACCGCTGGTGCAGGCGCCGTTGAGCAAGTTGAAGCGCGGCCTGGTGTTGCTCTCTGGCGAGCCGGGCAACGCGCGCACCACGTTCTTCGGCGCGTTGCTGGCGCACTTCGCCAATGAGGGGCGTCGCGTGGCGTCGCTCGAAGAGCCGGTGGGGTTGCGGTTGCCGGGCGTGCGACAGCAGCAGGTGACTGACGTGAATGTATTCGCGCGGAGCTCGCGACTGCAGCCGCTCGACGTCATCGGGTTTGATCTGCTCGACGACGTGCAGGCCCTCGACCTCGCGCTCGACGCCGCGTTGGACGGGCGCCTGGCGGTGTGCGTGTTTCGCGCGCCGAACGTGACGACGGCGGTGCACCGGGCGTCGGTACATGACGCGCGGTTTCATCGACGTCGTCTCGCGGAGCACCTCGCGGCGGTCAGCTTTCAGCGGCTCGCGCACTACGACGGACGCGCGATGTTGGAGCTCGACTTTCACCTGCCGTCGGTCGCGTTGCGTCGCCACCTGCGCGCGCATGAGACGCCGCCGCCTCCCGTGGCGTTCGAGAGTGATGGTCACGACGGGTAGTCACCTCGGCATCGGGGTTCCGTCCCGCTGGCCTGTCGAGACCCGACGTCGCGCCGCCCCAGCACCTTGATGGCGCGCTGCCACACGATGTCTTCCGTCGGTTGGCTCGATGAGCGCACGACTTCGCACGGCCGGCCGTCGCAGAACCCGTCGACCGACGCATAGCGAATCGTGGCGCTGGCGACGTTGGTGCGTGGGCCGCCGGCGAAGCGCAGGAGCACCGCTTCGTCGCCCGCCGAGAGCACGACGCCGTAGTGCGTAGAGAAGAACGACGGCTTCGTCTTGAGCAGGTCTCCGATTTTGAGCATTCGCGCCGAGTGCGCGCGCTACGCCGGGCGCGGCGCCACGCGACCCGCTGAGACGTCGAACCATGTCGTCTCGGGCCCAGCCGCGCGCTGCACCAGCTGCGCGTCGGTCGTCGTCAAAACCGTCTGCGCGCCGGAATCAGCGAGGTAGCCCATCAAGAACGCGTTGCGCTCGGGGTCGAGCTCGCTCGAGACATCGTCGAGCAACAACAACGGCAAAAACCCGTTCTGCGCCTGCAGGTTCTCAATCTCCGCGACCTTCCACGCCAGCACCAGCGCACGACACTGCCCCTGGCTCGCGAACGCGCGCGCGGGCTTTTCGCCCAGCAGAATCTCCAGGTCATCTGCGTGCGGACCCACGGAGGTGAAGCCACGCTCTACGTCGCGCGACAGCCGCTCATCGAGGCGACTCAGCATGCGCTCCGCCAGCTCGCTCTCGGACGCGGTCTCGAACACCAGCCCTTCGCCGAGGTGCGCGGGCGAATACGAAAACGACGCCTCCATCGGCGAGCGACCGATGCGTTGAAACGCGGCCCGCGCGCGCTCCGAGAGGGCGCCCATCAAACCGCGGCGCCGCACCCACAGTCGCGCGCCCAGCTTCGAGAGCGTCGCGTCCCACGCCTGGAGGTGGCTCATCGGCGCGCGCTCTTTGAGCAGCCGATTGCGGCTCTTCAACGCGCGGCCGTACTCACGGCTCTCGTCGAGGTACGCGGGCACTACGTTGAACACGCTGCGGTCGAGGAACGTACGGCGCCCGTCGGGGCCGCCCTTCACCACGGCGAGGTCATCGGGCGTAAACGCCACCACCGAAACGCCGCCGAAGTACGACTCCAACGTGCCCGCGCGCTTGCCGTCGACGAACGCGGTGCGGCCCCCGGGAATCACCTCGACAGAAATCTCGCGCTCGGCCCCGGCGATGAGGAACCGCCCCGTCACCTTCGCGCTCGCTTCGCCGAAACGAATCAGCTCCGAGAGCTTGTTCGCGCGCAGCGGCTTGAGCGTCGCCAGCAAATAGAGCCCCTCGAGGAGGTTCGTCTTGCCCTGGCCGTTCTGCCCGACCGCCACCGTCGCGCGAGGCGAGGGCGTCAGCGTCGTGGGCTCCAGGTTGCGAAAGCGCTGGTACTCCAGAGACAGAAGCTTCACGTCACTTGCGCTCGTACACCGCCAGCTCCAGCACCTGCTCCGGCAAAAAGAGGAGGAGGCGGAACCTGCGGTCGTTGTTCATCGGGTTGTTCGTCAGCTGCTGCACGAAGAGCCGCCCCTTCGTGTCGTCGCCGCGCTCCCACGGCGCGCCGCCGTCGGGCAGCTCGCGGCGCGTCCACTCCATGGGTCGGTTGGGGCGGCCGCCGGGGAAGCGGTTCTGAACGCCGCCGTCGTCGCCCAGCGGCCAGCCGGCCGAATAGAGCCCCGTCGTCGTCAGCGCCACAGGCCAGCCGCCGAAGTTCTCGTAGTCGAGCACCTTGGTGGGTACGCCGCTGTCAGCGGCGGGCAGCGGCTGCGCCAACTGAAAGCCGCTCGGCAGCGTGAAGATTTGACCGTCGGCGTAGCCCACGCGACCCAGCGCGCTGCGTGACTGGTCGAACCACACCTCTACGGGCTCGCCGCCTGCGAGCGCCAACAACCGCGAGCTCCACCGCGCTGGTGTGCCGCCCAGCTTCCACTCGTAGACGTTGCGCGACGTCACCAGGTACCCGCGCGCGCGGCTCACGCCGTCAGTGCCCAGTGGCGTGCGCTCGAGCGCGAGGCTGCGAATGGGCACCGAAGGCTCGGGCTGCAGCTGCGGCGTGACGTCACCGGTGCCGCCCGACGCGCTCTCGAGCGTGCTCTCGGGGTTGCCGATGGCGTACAGCCCGTCGTCCGCGGCGACGTACAGCGCCGCCAGCCCCGCGTCGGTGAAGACGAAGGCCTCGCCACCCGCCGAGCGCGTCACCGGCGTACCCGACGGCGAGACGAGCCGTCGACCGAAGCGCAGCACGTCACCGGTGCCCGCGTCGTCGAGGTCGAGCGAGACGGCCGCCAACACGCCATTGCCCAACACCGCCCAGCCATCGGTGCCATGCACGGCGCCCATGAAGCGCACGTCTTCCGCGCTGCCGAGGTTCGCGAGCGCGTCGATGCGGCGAAAGCCGGTCGGGCTCTGCAGCGTCGGCGTGCGCGGCGGCAGCACCGCGAGGTAGCGGTCGGTGAGCGCCGCGAGCGCGGTGGTGGGCTCGTCGGCGCTCTGGCCGCGCGTCTTCATCGTCGAGACGTCGAGCGGCACGCGCTCGAGCGTCAGCGGCAACATCGACGAGAGCGTCTCTCCGACCCAGACCTCGCCGCCGGTGCCGCCGAGGGCCGCGCCGCGTTGCACCGCCGCGCGCATCGGAGCGCGACCTTCAAGCTGCACACGCGACACGTCGAAGGGCAACGGCAACGTCTGGGTGATGCACGCGTCATTCGGGCTGAGCGCGTTGCTGCCGGTGACGCGCACCAACGACTTGATGGAGAACGCGCCGCACAGCACGTCGACGCCGAGCCCGTCTTCCTGCGGCAGCGGCGTCACCAGCGCGATGCCGTCGCGACACGGCGAGCAATCAGGCCACGCGAGCTGCAGCGAGTGCGAGCCGCGCTCGAGCCCGACCTGCCACGTCGAGAGCACGTTGTCGTTCAACACCTGCGTGAGCAACGTCGAGCCGGCGTTGAGCGACAGCTCGCCTTCGATGGTGGGAACCGGGTTGGGCGCTGCGAGCGTGAAGCCGCCGTCGTCGCCGCGCACCCAGAGGCCGGTGCTGGTCAACGCGAGCGTCGTGGGCGCCGCGCCGAGGCGGTTGAGCGCAGCGACGTCAAAAGACGCTCCGGTGACGGCGTAGAGGCCTCCGTCGGCGAACGTGAAGGCCGGGTTCGTGAGCCCCGTGGGGTACGCGAGCACGCCCGACGGCTCGACGCCGCCCGCAACGTGGAAGTACGGCGCGCCGCCGTTCACGAAGCGCACGCGGCGCGCGCGGGGGCCGTTGCTGTTCGAGAGCTCCGGGCCGACGGGCGGGCGCGCGCGGAAGCTGACCTGGCTGGTGAGCGTGTCGATGCCGACGACGGTGGCCATCATCAGCGGGCCGATGGGTGCCTGCGTCAGCACCGGGGCGCGCAGAAGAGAGTCGATGGGCTGACTTTCGAAGAAGTCACCGCGCTCGGTGACGCGCACGGCGACCTCGGCCGTCTGCGCGAGCAGGAAGCCACGGCGTGACGTGTCGCGACCCAGCAGCGTGATGGGCGAGGTCAACGTCTGCGGGTGCAGGCGGCTCGCGGCCTCGAGCGCGTAGTCGGGCTGCTTCGGTGGGCCCTCGAAGCGCGGCCCTTCGTAGATGTACTTCACGCACACGTTGCTGACGCTGCACACGTCACCGCTGATGCACGGCACGTCGCGCACGTTCGCGGGCTGAGAGAAGTCGCACGGGTAGGCGTTGCCGTTCTCGAGGTACAGGCCGGTGCACGAGGCGAGGGCGACGGCGCCGAGCAACAGCAGAGGTCGCTTCATCACCAGAACGCTCCCGAGAGTGCGAGGCCGTTGCCCGTCAGCAGCACGCGCGCCGAGACGCGGGTGCGCGCGTCGTCGGGCGGCAACAACCAGATGCCGAGGCCCAGCATCACCGCGCCCGCCGCCATGAGCCCCACGCTGAGAATCTTCTGCATCACCAGCGAGTCCTGCTGCGCCGCGTAGAAGCCACGGCCGCGCAGGTTCACGCCTTCGCAGCGCCCGTCGGGCTGCGGGCCGCCGGGGCACAGCTCGTCGTTGAGCGTGCCTTCACGTGAGAGCGCGAGCAGCCCGACGACGCCGCCGCCGAGCAACGTGGCCCCACCGGCGCCCATGAGCGTGATGGGCAACGCGCGCGAAGGTGGCGGCGGCAGCGGCGAGCCGGTGGCCTCCGAAGCGGCGTAGGGCACGAGCTCGCGAATCGCCTCGAGCGAGCCGGCGAGCTTCGAGGAGCGGCCTGCGCTCTGTGTCTTGTCGGTGTCGACCAGCTGCAGCGTCAGTTGGTACGCGCTGCCGACGCGCGCGAGCTGCCCTGAGAGGACGAAGCGCGCCGCGACGAGCTTCGAGAGGTCTGCGCTGCAGCCGAGCCCGTCGTCACCACACGCGCCGAGCAATTGCTTCTGTCGCTCCGCGCCGATGATGGTCTGCAGGTCGCGCGGGCCGAGCACCTCGAAGAGCCCGCGAGAGGTCAAGTAGGTCACCACCGCGTCGGTCATCGCGTGTGCTTCATCTGCGTCGACCTTGAGCGCGACGAGGTCGTTCACCACGAGGCGGGGCTTCTTTTCTTCTGCGAGCGAGGGGAGGGCTGTCAGCAACAGCAGCACGGCGGCGACGCGCATGGCGGCTACCGTAGCCGAAGTAAGAGACCGCCCATGGCCGAACTCGATGACGAGCTGCGCACGAAGCTGGAGGGTGCCCACGCGCGCTTCGCGGCGATGTTGCCGAAGGTTCGAGCCGTCACTTCAGCGCTCTCGGCGCGCCGGTGGGAAGACGAGGTGCGCGCGCTCGCGGCGGTGGTTCGTGAGGTTGATCAGCCCGACGTCGAGCTGACGAGGGCGCTGGCGCGCGCCGAAGTCGAGCAGTGGCCGCGCAGTGAAGTGACGAAGGTGCTGTACGCCTTGCGTGACGCGCGCGCGGCGTTGACGGGAGCGCTGCGTCGACGAAGCAACGGCACGCTGACGGAGCTGCTCGCGACGCTCATCGGAGCTCCGAGAGCGGTCGCACGAGACGCGCGGTGGGCCGCGGCCGAAGAGGCGCTGTCAGGCGCTGATGCGCTGGTACGGGCGCTGCGCGAGCTCGCCACCGTCACCGAGCGTGCGCTCGCAGCGCCGCTGTCGCTCGCCGACTTCTCTGCGCTCGAAGAGAAATGGAGCGTCACCGCGCTTCAAGACGCCTGGCAGCGAGTCGAAGCCATCGACACCACCGGAGGCGTCGCCCGCACGCTCTCTTCGCGTCGCGCACGACCGCTCGCCGTGGGTGCAGCTGTTTCGGCGTTGCTCGACGCGCAGTTCTGGCGAGACGCCCTCGACGGCCACCTCGCCGACGTGCTCCGAGTGCGCTTCGCGGCCGTCACCATCACCGCTGCCGAGCGACTCCCGGTGTTCCGTTGGGCGCTCGAGCGGGCGCACGACGGCGCCGCACGCCTGACGCCACTGTCACCGCGCCACGCGCTGCTCATGCTCGCCAACGAGCTGAGCGGCCAACCCGAGTCGCGCCCGGCGCTTCACGGAGGCCTCGCGCAGGTTCGTGAATGGGCGCAGCTGGCTGACTCACATCAAGACGCTGACTGGAAGGCGCTCCGGGCCTGGCTGCGTTCGCTCAAGCCCGTGCGGGCGCTCCCGGCTCCGTCGCGCGGCGCCGAGCTGCTCAGCGACCTGCTGTGACGACGGCCTTCATCGCTTCGAACAGCGCGAGCAACTTCGGGAACGGCGAGAACACCTCGAACGGCAGGTGGTCAATCTTCCCGTTCGAAATCGGCGTGAGGAACACGAAGAGCTTCACGTCGGCCACGCTGCACGTCGCGCCGCCCAGAAATGGGCCTTCAATCTGCCGCTCGACCTGCGTTGCCCAGTCGGGAAACGCGCCGGCAGCCAACAGCTCGCGCGCGGCCTTCTTTTCTGCAGGGTCTTTCATGCGGTTCGTCGGGCCCAGCTTCGCGCGCAGGTCCTCCACCGAAATCATCACCGCTTCGTGACGCGCCGACTCCCAGGCATCGGAAGGCAGCAGCCCGTGCTGGCGACCAATCAGCGACAGAATCGCGTGTGACTGCGCGAGCGGCTCACGACCCGGAATGGTGAGAATCGGCAATGCACCGAACGGAGCTGCGGCCTTGCGCGCTTCCCATTGCTCACGATTCAAGCGCTCGTCGATGAACTCCACGCCCGCGAGTCGAAGCGCGATGCGGCACTCTTCGCCGCGGCTCACCGGCATGTCGAAGTACGTCAGCGTCGGTTTCTCGAGGAGCGGGCTCATGGGCCGCGCACCGTAGCCGTTCAACAACCGCCCGAAGCGACCTTCGCGACCTCGCGCACCAGCTCGTTTTTCCGGGCGCGCGAGCTCAAGAACAGCCGCAGCGTCTCAACCGCGTAGTGCGTGTCGGCGCTGATCAGAAAGTCAGGCTGACCGTCGCCGTCGAGGTCGCCCGCCCAGTGGAGCCGCCAGCCGTCGAGGTCACCGTCGGCCTGCTTGAACAACACCTGCTCTTTCTCGCCGACGCGCAACACGAGGCGATGCCCGCGCTCACCGAGCCGCTGGGCCTCCAGCGTGACGCGCTCTGATTTCAGCGGAACGCCGGCCTCCGACAACGGGCCCGGCTTCATCACTTCCGTCACCGCGCGCGGCGGCAGCCCTTTCACCAACACCAGCGGCAGCTCAGGTTCACCCGCGAGCGTCAGCTCCATGCCGGTCTTCACGGAGTCGGGCTTGCCGTCGTCGTCGATGGGGTGACGCACCCGCGCGCGCTGCACCTTCACCGGCACGAAGCGCGACGGCCACAAGCCGACCCAGCCGGTCTTCACCACCGGCGCGCTCGACTGCACGCCTGCGCGCAACAACGTCACCTCGCCCGCCTGCGCGAGCGACGAGAGCATCGTCGACAGCATCACGACTCGAAGCATGGGGAGCTCCCGGGAAACGACGACGCGCCCACCAGCGTGAGCCAGTGAGCGCGTCAGAATCGGAAATCAGGTTTGCTTCAGAGCTCGCGGCTCATCAACAGGCGGAGCTTGCCGCTCTTCTTCGAGACCACCGTGGCGACCGTCGTGAAGTTCGCCTTGCGGTAGAACGAAACGGCCGGCCCGTTCGCAGGGTCGACGCGGAGCGCCAGCGTCTTGCGGTTCATGTCGCGCGCCACCGAGAGGCCTTGATCAAGCAGCACGTGCCCCAGGCCCTTCTGGCGGAACTCGGCCTTCACCACGATGTTGCGGAGGTAGGCAGCGCCGGGCACCGGACCGTCACGCTCGATGGTGACGTACCCGACGAGGCCACCGTTGAGCTTGCCGACCGAAATGAACGGGCGGAGCTTGGTGAGCGTCTCGAGGCTCTCGGCCTGGGACTCGCTGCGCGACTTCCACGGGTCACTGCCCGAGCGAAGCTGCGCCAGCGCGTTCATGTCTTCGTCGGTCGGAGCGGCGAACTTCACCTGCTTCCAGTCGGTTGGAATGGCCACCGGCGGCGTCGGCGTGGTGCCCTGCGTGCTCTCAATCTGCTTTTCGGTCATCGCCTCTCCCTCTTGGGGGTACTGCTATCGGCCAGCGCTGATCCTAACCACCTTGTTCAACGGCGCGCACGCTTCAACATTTCAACGCGGCCAATGGTCGGTACGTCGTTTCCGCACACCGGTGAGTTGGTTCTTGGTGTGACGCGGGGTTGGGCCCACAATGTTCCGCCGTGCAACTGAATCACGCGCAGCGAGAGCTCACGGTCAAGATTGTCTATTACGGACCTGGCCTCTCGGGGAAAACCACCAACCTCCAGATGATTCACCAGCGTACGAGCCCCGACGTCAGGGGCCGGCTGCTGACGGTGGAGACCCACGACGACCGCACGTTGTTCTTCGACCTGCTGCCGGTGTTCTTCAACACCGCCAACGGCTTCAAGGTGAAGGTGAAGCTCTTCACCGTGCCCGGCCAGGTCATTCACAACGCCACGCGCCGCATCGTGTTGCAGGGTGCCGACGCGGTGGCCTTCATCGCCGACAGCCGTCGCACCGCGGGCGCGGAAAACAACGCGTACTGGAAGAACCTCCTCGAGAACATGAAGGAGAACGGGCTCGACCTCGCGCAGGTGCCCGTGGTCATTCAGTACAACAAGCGCGACCTGCCCGACGCCAAGACCGACGCCGAGATTGAAGAGACGCGCAAGAAGGGCCGCGAGCCCGTCGTCGGCGCCATCGCCATTCGTGGCGTCGGCGTGTTGGAGACGCTCTTCGCGGTGCTCCAGTCGGCGTACCGCAACATCGAGGCGCGCGCGAACCTCTCGAAGAACATCGGCCTGACCGAGAAAGAATTCCTCACCCAGGTCTTCGCCAACATCGACGTCACGGGCACGGAGCTCGAGAAGATCTTCGCGCGAGGTGTGAAGCCGTGAGGCAAGGCGAGTCGGTGCTCCAGCGCCGCATTTCGCTCGGTGAGATGCTCGACACCGAGTCTTTCACCGAGGTGGTGAGAGGCTTCGTCGAGCTGTATCGCGTCGGCATCAAGGTGTTCGACGACAAGGGCGGCAAGCTCGCCGACATCAAGATCGGCAACGGAGATTTCTGCGGCTACGTCTTCAGTTTTCCCGAGGGGCGCCGCCGCTGCACCGCCACCGTCGGCCGCGTGAAAGACGGCCCGCTCGCGCCTTCGCATGGTGCGCGCCTGCCGGTGCTCGACGCCGACCTCGTGCCGCAAGGCAAAGGCATGTTGACGGTGCCGTGCTTCACGGGGCTGCGGTACCTCATCGTTCCGATTCTCTGGGAGGGCGACACGCTGGGCCGCGTGGTGTTCGGGCCCTTCATGCCCGACGACCTGAAGACGTTCCCTCCAGAGACGCTCACGGAGATTTCAGAGGGCTTCGACATCGGCAATGGCCGCTCGCTCGTCGAAAAGGTGCGCCGGGCGCCCGAGGGCACCATCGCCCGCGTGATGCTGCACTTCGGTCAGCTGCTGCAGACGATGTTGTTCGGCGGCCAGAAGATGTTCCTCACCTCGCAGCTTCACATCGAGGCGACGCTCGACAACAACCGGGAGCTCGAAGAGCGGAACAAGAAGCTCGAAGAGGCCAACACGCGCCTCAAAGACATGGACCGCTTGAAGAGCGCGTTCCTCGCGACGGTGAGCCACGAGCTGCGCACGCCGCTCACGTCCATCATCGGGTACTCGGAAATGCTGGCCGAAGGGCTGGCCGGGCCGCTCAACGGCGAGCAGGTCGACTACGTGCGCACCATCATGGAGAAGGGCGAGACGCTGCTGAAGTTGATCAGCTCCATTCTCGACCTCTCGCAGATCGAGGCCGGCAAGGTGCGGCTCAACTTCGAGCCGATGGACGCGTTGGAGTTGATCAATGGCTCGCTGACCTCGCTCAAGCCGCAGGTGCAGAAGAAGGGCGTCGCGCTGGAGGCGAAGTTGCCGGCGAAGATGAACGCCAACGTGGTGGGCGACAGAGATCGGCTGCGGCAGGTGGTGGTGAACCTGCTGACCAACGCGGTGAAGTTCACGCCCAGGGGCGGCAAGGTCGCCGTGACGTTGACCGAGGTGCAGCACCAGCCCGACTTGAACGCGCCGGGGTACCGCATTCTCGTTGAAGACTCGGGCGTGGGCATTCCGCCTGATCAGTTCGACAAGATCTTCAACAGCTTCTACCAGGTCGATTCGTCGTCGACGCGTGAGTACGGCGGTGCGGGGCTCGGGCTGGCCATCGTGAAGAGCTTCGTCGAGGGGCATGGGGGCGTGGTGCGCGTGGCCAGTGAGCTGGGCCGCGGTTCGCGCTTCACGTTGGTGTTGCCGGTGACCCCGGCGTCGTCGCAGGCGCTCATCACGCCTCCGGTGACGTCGCTGGTTCCGGCCGACGACCGGTTTTGAACCTTCGTGTAGTTGGGAGCACACCATGTTGACCGCGTTGTTCACCGCCACGCTCGTTTCGGGCGCGACGCCGAAGGTCGTTTCTCCCGAATGGAATGCCGTCAACGTGAAGAAGGAGCTCGTCACCTTCTACGCAGACGCGCTCGCTGACGGGCTTCGCAAGCAGGGCCTCGAGGTGGTGACCGCGCAAGACATCGCCACGTTGCTGGGCATGGAGCGACAGCGCGCGCTCGTCGGCTGCGCAGATGATGCCTCGCAGTGCATGGCGGAGCTGGCCAACGCGCTCGGCGCTGACGCGACGTTGGTGGTGAACCTGGCGCGCTTCGATGACGGCGGCTTTCGGGGCATCGCGAAGTTGATCAGCAGCAAGTCGGGCGCGACGCTCTCTTCCGCGCAGCTCGATTCTTCGACGGAGCGCAGGTTGCTCGACTCGCTCGAGCGCGCGGCGAAGGTGCTGGCGGCTCCGTTCGTCGAGGTGCCGGCGGTGACGACGGCGCCGGTGGCCGAGAACACGAGCATCACGCGGTTCTGGTGGGTGCCGGGTGTGGCGGGGCTCGCGGTCGGTGCGGCGGGGGCGGGGTTGTTGGTCGCCGCGCAGGGGGAGCACGCGGAGGTGCGTCGTCAGAACAGCTACGCCGACGCGGAGCGCGTGGCGAACTCGGGCAAGGCGCTGCAGACCGGAGGGTGGACTGCGGTCGGCGTGGGGGCGGCGCTGGTGGTTGCGGGCTCGGTGATGCTCGCGTGGCCCAAAGCGGAGGTCGTGCCGAGCGCAGTCGTGACTCCCGACGGTGCGGCCGTCGGCGTGGGCGGGCGGTTCTGATGCGCGCGCTGCGATTGTTGGGTTTCGTTGTGTTCGGGCTGAGTCTCGGCGCGTGCTTGAACTTCGATGAGCAGCTGACGCAGGCCTGCCTCGACCACCCCGAGTGGCCTGAGTGCGATGGCGGCGTCGCGACCGGCGGTGGCGCACCGACGGGCGGCGGCGGACCGATGGGCGGCGGCGGACCGATGGGCGGCGGCGGGCCGATGGGCGGCGGCACTGCGACGGGCGGCGGAGATCCGACAGGCGGCGGCGGACCGTCGGGCGGCGGCACCGCGACCGGTGGTGGAGATCCGACCGGTGGTGGAGATCCGACTGGCGGCGGACCGACAGGAGGAGGCACCGCAACAGGTGGTGGCACCGCGACAGGTGGTGGCACCGCGACAGGTGGCGGAGCGAGCGACGGCGGTCAGTGTATTGGCAGAGGCGCGTGGTGTTGGAACAACCCGCGCCTGGGCGGCGCGTCGTACCGCGCGGTCTGGGGTACGAGTGACGAGAACGTCTGGGTCGCGGGCAGCGGCGGCATGGTGTTGCACTACGACGGCGCGACGTGGGCTCGGTCGCCCATGTCTGACGCATTGGCTTCAGTCAGCGTGGTTCAGGCCGCGGTCGTCACCGATGCAGGTCGCCACTGGCTGTGTGGTGAGAACCTCGGCGCGGTCGGCTTCGAGGGCCCGACGTTCTCTCCAGTGCAGGGCATTGGAGATTTGCCCGCTCGGTGCTCGTTCGTCGATCGCCTCGACGGCCGCACCGCCTTCACGAACTACGTCGCGGGCGGCGCATTTGGCGGTGCCGTGCTTGACGACAATGACACCGTCACGCACTTCCAGCTCCATGGCGACGACGGCGGCTTCGGCGACATCTACTGGAATCTGCGCGTCGCGCTCGACCGTGACGGCGGCGTCGTGGTGACCGAGTACGGAGACACAACCGGCCCCATCGTGCATAACGATGGTCGCTATCTGGTCTCCTTGAGCGACGCTGGGTCGTCATCTTACGTGCGCTCGATTCGTCGCGACGCGCAGGGCCGCGTGGCTGCGTTGGCGTCTAGCCCGAGCATGGCGGTCGGCTTCTGGTCTGAGAGCACGTCTGGTTGGTCTTCATCGTGGAACGTCACGTCGGCGTCGCTCAATGACATGGCGGTGGGCGCGCAGCCCGACGGCGGAGAGCGTTGGTGGTTCGTCGGGAACGACTCCTATGTGAGCTACGCCTCGCGCGGCGGTGTGCCGACGGTGGTGCCGATTCCAGACACGGGCAACTACCTCGGTGCGTGGTTGTCTCCGCAAGGCACGCTGTGGGCCGTGGGCGAAGGTGGTCAGGTGGTGCGAGTGCCGACGCCCGTCGACGGAGGCCCGGCGGTCATCGCCACCGGCCCCGGTGAACGTGAAGTGCACGACCTCGTCGTCACGGGGAACAACTGGTTCGCGGTCGGTGGCGGCGGCTCCACGTGGAGCTTCGATGCGGGAACGTGGCGCTACGCGGTGGGCACCACCACGACGTTGATCGGCGTGCTCGAGCGACCCGACGGCGGCTTCAGCACGCTCAATGAGCAAGGCGTGCTGCGCGTCGGCGGCATGAACTACGCGCTCGACGCGAGCGTCGACGGCGAAGACCGTGGCGGGCTCCAGCGTGGGCCCGACGGTCGAATCTGGGCTTCGCTCGGCAACAAGCTCGGTGACTACGGGCCGAATGCGCAGTGGAACGTGCGCGCGCTGTCGTCGACGGGCTTCAGCCACAGCTCGTCAGTCGCGGTCGACTCCTCGGGTGTCGTGTGGGTCGGCATGAACGCGAAGGGCTCTTCGTACGAGTACTTCGATGGCGGCGTGGCGTACTTCAACCCGGCAGACGGTGGTCTCGGCGCATTCCCGCTCGGCATGCGCGTCTTCTCGGTGACCCCGTCAGGTGCGGGCGTGCTCGTCGGTGGCTTCTACGGCTCGTTCCAGTGCACCCTCTCGGGTTGCGGCCCGATGGACCCGTGGCCTGAAATTCTCGAGGTCGTCTCGGTGTGGGTCGACGGCGCGCAGCGCGTCTGGTTGTTGGACCGCAACGGCGTCGTGCGCTGGCGCGAGTCCAGCACCGCGACCTGGCTGACGGACGTCGTGCCCTGGTCTCGCGGCTCCGACGTCGACCCGGTTCCGCTGCGAATCAAAGGCAACGCGACGCACGTCTTCGTCGTCGGCGGTTGGGGCGCCATCATCAGCCGTCCGTTGCCGTGACGTTGACTACTTCTTCATCAACGACGCACGCGGAAACACGCCCCGGTCTCTGAGCGCGCGCAGCACCGGCCTCGCCCGCGCGACACTCGGCGCGGCCTCGAACGGTGGCAGCGGCTCTTCGGTCTGCGCCCCGAGGTGACGCGCGGCCAACAGGCCCGTGAGGCACGCGCGCTCGAGGTACAGCGCAGGCCACGGCGTCGCGATGAAGTCTCCGGCGAGCGCGACGTGCGGCAGCGGCGTCTCCACCGGCGGCAGTCGCGACATCGCGCCGGGTGTGAAGGCCACGTGCGTCGGTGCGTTGCGATGCACGTGCGCGTGCACCAGCGTGCCTTTCAATTCGGGCCAACCGGTCTCTGCAGCCGCGAGCACCTCGGCGACGACTGCTTCATCACTCCGCCCCTGCGCGTTGGCCGCGCGAGAACCGTACAGATGACCTTCGAGCACGCTGCCGCCTGTCGCGGTGTGCCACGCACGAAAGGGCCGCTGCAGCCGCTCGAGCCAGAAGAAGTTGTCGACCGGCGCGTCGGCGAACAGGCCGCTGGGCGCGCGCGCAGCGTCGGGTGACACCCTGAAGAACAACCGCACCGCGACGCTCGCCACGGCGCGCGGAACAGGGTGCTGCCCGAAGAATGAAGCGAGCGCCGCGGGCACCTTCAGGCCGCGCAGCCCGGGAGGGTCGAGCGCCAACACCACGCCCGTGGGGCTCACGCGCCGCGCGCCGCTCGAGTCGCGCACCCACAACGAGCCGTCGTCTTCGAGCGACTGCGCGCGCGCGCCCAGCTGCAGCTCGACCCCCAGCGTGCGCAGCGTCGCGAGCATCGGCTCGATGAGCCCGGGCCCGGCCGCGTCGTCGAGCGTGGTGAAGGTCGAGTCGCGCTTGTCGCTCAAGCTGTACACGTTGAGGCCGGTGAAGAACGCCGCGAGGCTCACTTCATTCGGGTCGAGGAAGAAGCCCGAGTGCGTGAGCGCGCAGAACAGGCGCTGCAACCACAGCGGCCAGTCGCGCAGGTAGTCGTCGACGGTGAGGTGGTCGTAGCGCTCGACGTCGCGCATGGGGTCGAAGGTGAGCGCGTGCAGCACTTCACCGCCCGCCGCGAGCGTCTTCATGAAGCCGTTGCGCACCGACTCCATCGCCAGCGTGCGTGAGCCGAGCAGCGCGGCCGGCGCGATGACGTCGGGCAGCGACGAGCTCTGCACGCGCGCGCCGATTTCCACACCGCGATGACCGACGACGAGCTCCTGCGTCGGCACCTGCACCTGTCGCCCCGCGATGCCGAGCGTCTGCAGCATGCGGTTGAAGTTGCGGTACTGGCGCCAGAAGCCGTGCAGCCCGTGGTCCACGGGAAACGTGAAGGTGCGCCCCGCGTAGTCGAAGCGCGTCTCACCGGTGGTCGAGAAGCGGCCGCCTGCGAAGCGCTGCGCCTCGATGAGCGTCACGCGTTTCCCCGCGCGCGCCAGGTGCAGTGCTGCGCTCAGCCCTGCGATGCCTCCGCCGACGACTGCAATCACAGCACTCTCCTGAGCAACGAACGAAGGCGCGACGTCGAGCCGTCGCGGTAGTCGCGCAGCACGCGGCCTGCGCCGAAGCGGAATGACATTTTCTGTCGGTAGCCGACGACCGGCTCACCGCCGAGCGGAAACGCGTCAGACAGGAACCGCACCTCGGGGTGCTCGAGCACCGCGAAGTCGCGCGCCTCTGAGACGCCGAACGGAATGCAGACCAGCTCGTCGATGTGCAGCGAGCGCTCGTACACGCTCGAGGCTTCTGGAATCTGTTTGCGCACCAACACCGGCACGTTGGGCCACAGCGGTTTGCTCAGCGGGTTGGCGAGCACGCCCATCAACTGGCCTGCGGCGCGCGCGGCGAACGTCGAAGGCCCGCCGCCGCTCACCAGGTGCTCTCCGAGCGCTGCGGCGCTGCAGGGGCGCTCGGCAGACCACGCGGTGCGCAACGCAAGCTGGTGGCCCACGGCGAGCGAGACGTGCGTCGGCCCGACCTCGAAGCGGCCCATGCGCTTGGGAAAACCGTACAGCTCACGACCGAGCAGCACCGCGAGGTAGTTGTCCGGGTAGAGCTCCGGGCAGAAGAGCGCTGGCAGCAGGTCGGGCCCCACGCACGGAATGAAGGGAGAGACCTCGCGGTACGAGAAGCGGCGCCCCTGACCTGCGGCGCTCTCGCTGTGCACGTCGAGAAAGTGCGAGACCAGCAAGAGCCACGTGTCGTCGGCGCCGGGCATCGGCCGGCACCCCGGCGGCAGGTGCTCTCGCAGCTTCGAGGGCAGCTCGCGCATCACGAAGGCGGTGACGTCGAGCTGCGCGACGTACGGGCCGGGCACCAGCCGCGCGCTCGGAGAAACGAAGAAGTCGTCGAGTGATTGACGGTCGCGCTCTTGCGCCGCCCATGCGTCACGGAGGTCGCTCTCCAACTCGCGAGCGACGGCGCGCGCGAAGTCGAGGTGCCCGTTCATCAGCTCGCGCATCACCTCGCCACGAAACGCGATGAGGCGCGCGTCGGTCAGCACCTCGAGCGACGCCGCGCGCGTCGATTCACCCAGCGCCGCAGGGAGCCCGACGAAGCGCGGGCCTTCGAGCATCGTCAGCAGGCGGCTGCCGCGCTTCACCGCGAGCTCGCCCTTCACGAGGAAGTAGACGTCGTCGCCGCGTTCACCTTCGCGGGTCAGCACGAAGCCGCGCGGCAGCTCGAGCGTCCTCGACGCCGCGTCGAGTTGCGCGCGCACCTTCGCCGCGAGTGAAGCGAAAAAAGGGTGCTCGTTCACGACGTTCACGACCAGGCCCCCGAGCGTTTGCGCGCGAGGTGAGCGAGGCCCTTCATGCCCGCCGTCAACGCGCTGCGGAGCGGCGGCCGTTTGCCTGCGAACAGAGACGTCGTCACGTCGAGCGCTTCAGTGCCGCTCAACGTGAGCCCCGCGAGCAGCCGACGCCGCGCAGGCGTCCGGAGAAACTGCAGCGCGCCGGTGCGTGCGAGCAGGTCTGCGCACGTCGCGCTGCGCGCAAAGACACGGCGCCAGTCGGAGAAGTCGAGCGCGTCGTCTTCAAGGCGCGGCGCCAGGTAGTCGGCCGCGAGCGCGCCATACGCGATGCCCTGTGCGATGCCTTCGCCGAGCAGCGGGTCGACGCCAGCGGCTTCACCGACGAGCAGCACGCGCTTCGACGACATCGCCCGGTGCAGCTCGAGCCCGCGCACCGAGTAGCGCTTGAACTTGAGGCCGCGCGTCGAGACGCCACGTTCTTGAAGATGTGCTTCGAGGCGAGCGCCGACGTCGACCGCGCGCTCGTCTTCCCAGCCGAGGTCGTAGACGCCGCGACACATCAGCGCGCGACCGTCGACGAGGGTCGGAAAGTCCCACGCGTAGCCGACCAACGCCTCGTCACGGAGGTCGAAGTCGAGGATGCCGGCGAGGTCGTCAGCGCACGCGTCGGTGTCGACTTCTACGACCTGCGCGCGCAGCGAGCCCTGCGGCAACCCGAGCGAGCGCCGCACCACGCTCTGCACGCCGTCGGCGCCCACCACTGCGGCCACTTCACGGACGCCGTCACTCGCGTCGACCGTCACGCCGCGCTCGTGCACGGTGACGTTGTTGACCTTCACGCCTTCGGTGACACGCACGCCGCGCGCGCGGGCCACGTGCAGCAGCTCGGCGTCGAACTCGAGGCGTCGCACCACGCGCCCGATGCCGCCGACGCTGCGCGACGCGACGCCGCGGGTGAAGCGCACCGCGAGCCCGTCGACCGGCACCGACGGCACGTCGACGCGCGCTCCGATGGTCTCGAGCAGCACGTCGGCGCGCGCGCCCACCGCGCCGGCGCAGAATTTTTCGCGGGGAAACGTGGCGCGGTCGACCACCTCGAGGCGGCCCGCGAGCGCCGGGACCCGCGCGAGAAGAAAGAGCGCCGTCGACAACCCCGAAGGCCCGGCACCGACGATGAGCAGGTCACGCACACACCGCGTCTACTGAAAACGGCGCGCGGGCGCTGCAGACCTGCGTGGTACCGTTCGCGCACAGATGAACGTCTTGTTTCTCAGCTCCGAGGTCGCGCCGTTTGCGAAGACAGGAGGGCTGGGAGACGTCGCCGCAGCGCTCCCGCGGGCGCTCCATGCACGTGGCCACGACGTGCGTGTGTTCATGCCGCTCTACTCGCGCATCGAGCAGCAGAAGTTCCGCTTCCGCTCCATTGATTCACTGCGCGGCATGCGGGTGATGTTCGGCCCGCGCGCGTTCGAGGTGAGCATCTTCGCGGCGCAGCTGCCGGGCTCGACGATGGAGGTCTTCTTCGTTCACTGCCCGCAGCTCTATTCGCGCCACGGCATCTACACGCACGACGGCGACGAGCACCTGCGCTTCCTGGTGTTGAACTACGCCGCGCTGGAGGCCGCGCAGCGCATGCGCTTCGCGCCCGACATCGTGCACTGCAACGACTGGCAGACCGCGCTCACGCCGCTGCTGCTCAAGACGCGCTTCGCGTGGGACGGCGCGATTTTCGGCAAGGCGCGCACGGTGCTGACGATTCACAACTTGAACTACCAGGGCCTTTTCCCGGCGAGCGTCTTGCCGGAGACCGGGCTGCAGCAGCACGCGCACCTGCTGCACCAGGACCAGTTGAAGAACGGCCGCATCAACTCGCTGTTGCACGGCATTCTGTACGCGAACGCCGTCACCACGGTGAGCCCCACGTACGCGCGGGAGATCCGCTCGCCGGAGTTTGGTGCGGGGCTCGAGGGCTTCTTGAAGGCGCGTGAGAGCGCGGTGTTCGGCATTCTCAACGGCGTCGACTACGACGTGTGGAGCCCGCAGGCGGATCAACGCATTCCGTACCGCTACGACGCGAACGACCTGACGGGCAAAGAGAAGAACAAAGCAGCGCTGCTCTCCCGCGCGCGGTTGCCAGCGGTGCCGGGAGTGCCGTTGATTGGCATCGTCTCGCGGCTCACGGGGCAGAAGGGCTTCGACCTGCTGCCCGACGCGCTCACGTTGGGGCTGCGTGAAGGCAAGTTTCAGCTCGTGGTGCAGGGCTCGGGCGAGAAGCGCTTCGAGCGGCTCTTTCACCAGCTGCGCACGCGCTTCCCGAGGCAGGTGCGGTTTCAGACGCAGTTCGACGACAACCTCGCGCACTGGGTTCAGGCCGGCGCCGACTTCTTCCTGATGCCTTCGCGCTACGAGCCGTGCGGGCTCACGCAGCTGTACGCGTTGAAGTACGGCACCGTGCCCATCGTGCGGAAGACGGGCGGGCTCGCCGACACCGTGCAGCTGTGGTCGCCGCGCACGGGTACGGGCACCGGCATCGTGTTCGACGACTACGACGCGCGCGCGGTGCACTGGGCGCTGGAGGCGGCGTTCAACATCTACCGTGACCGGCCCGCGTACCGACGGCTGCAGCACAACGGCATGATGCAGAACTTCTCGTGGGACCTGCAGGTGCAGAAGTACGAGGCGCTGTATTCGAAGCTGCAGTGACTACTGCGGGTCGAGCGTGATGCCTTCGTAGAGCTCGTCGATACTGAGCGTGAGCGCTGGCTCTTGGATGACGACGGTTTCTCCGCCGCGGAAATCGCGCTCGTCCCAGCCGGTTGCCGTGCGCTGCACGACCGTCACGCGTCGAGCGCGGTGCGAGATGAACACCACGGCATTCAGTGAAGTGAGTTGCTTGTAGTGACTGAGCTTGTCGCCTCGGTCGTAGTCTTCCGTGGACCGGCTGGTGACTTCGACGAGTATCGAAGGGTTGGTGGCTGCCATGTTGTCGATGGCCGAGGTTTGCACGCCGCCACAAATGACGGAGGCGTCCGGATACGTCGAGAGGTCGGATGCGTCGACGCGAATGCGAAGGTCCGATGAACTCACCTTGCATCGACCGATGAGTGCTTGACCCAGCAGCCGAATGGCCGCTCCACCGAGAAACGCGTGTGCAGGAGTGCCACCCGCCATCGCGTAGATGACGCCGTCACAGAACTCGAGCTTGACGTCGCTCGTGCGCAACAGTCGGAGGTAGTCCTCGTAGTCATAGTGAAGCCGCTTCGCGGTCGTCATGTCGTCAGCCTACCGCGTGCTACCTTCTTGCGCCCATGCACGTCGTCTTCATCGAGCCCCGCTTCCCCACCAATCAACGTTTCTTCGTTCGCGCGCTGCGTGAAGTCGGCGCCACCGTCACCGCCATCGGCGAGGGCAGCAAAGAGTCGCTCTCGGGCGAGATGAAGGGCCTGCTCTCGCACTACGAGCAGGTGCCGTCGGTGGTGAATGAAGGCGCGGTGTTGAACGCGGCGCGCTTTATTCACGCGCGCAAGCGCATCGACCGCATCGAGGCGTCGGTCGAGGCGCACATCATGTCGACCGCGAAGGTGCGCGAGGCGATGGGCATCGACGGCACGTCGGTGAAGACCGCGTTCCTCTGTCGCGACAAGCCGTCGATGAAGCAGGCGTTGCGTGACGCCGGTGTGCCGTGCGCGCAGTCGACCGCCGCGTCGTCGGTCGACGAGGTCATCGAGTTCGCCAAGCAGGTCGGCTTTCCGCTCATCATCAAGCCGCGCGACGGCGCCGGCGCGTCTGGCACGGTGCGCGTCAACTCCATCGCCGACATTCAGCGCGCGGCGGGTGAAACGGGCCTCGACAAGGGTCGCTCGGTCGCCGTCGAAGAGTTCATCGAAGGCCACGAAGGCTTCTACGACACCATCACCATCGGTGGTCGCGTGGTGCACGACTTCGCCACGCACTACTACCCCAACGTGCTCGAGGCGATGCGCACGCGGTGGATCAACCCGCAGTTCATCACCACCAACCGCATCGACTCGGCCGTCGGGTACGCCGACCTGCGCACCATGGGGCAGAAGGTCGTGCGCGCGCTCGGCATCGGCACGTCGGCCACGCACATGGAGTGGTTCAGCGGGCCCAAGGGCCTCAAGTTCTCTGAAATCGGCTGTCGGCCTCCGGGCGTGCGCGCGTGGGACTTGTACAACGTCGCCAACGACGTCGACCTGTACCGCGAGTGGGCGATGGCCGTGGTGCATGGCCGACCGGGCTCGCGGCTCTCGCGGCGTTTCTCGACGGGCATCATCGCGCTGCGCCCCAGCCAGGACGGTCGCATCGCGAAGTACGTCGGCCTCGACAAGGTCGAGCGCGCGTTCGGGCAGTGGATGATTGACTCGCACCTGCCGCCCGAAGGCTCGCCCACGCAGCCGGTTGAAGCGGGCTACATGGCCAACGCGTGGATGCGCTTCAAGCACCCTGACTACGACGCGCTCCGCCACTTGCTGAACACGGTGGGTGAGACGGTGAAGGTGCTCGCGCGGTGACGTTCAAGCGCCGCTGATCACGGCACGACGGAGATGCACTCGGCCGCGCACGCGAAGGTGGCCTGGGTGCAGGACCGTTCGTGAATGCACGCGTTACACACGTCGGCCTTGCGGCGGAAGCTGGTGTCTTCGCTGGCCTTGTTGCGGCAGCTCGCCGCGCAGGCCGACGCGTCGTAGTCGTTGTCGAAGCACGACTTGTAGCGGTCGCAGATGCCGTTGCAGTCGAGCGCCGCGTCGACCTTCTGGGTCACGGCACAACCGAAGCCAGACAACAGGAAGAAGCCGAGCGTGAGGGGTCTGATCATTCGCCCGTTGTGGCGACGTCACGCGGCGCCGCAACCTGGCGCTACGTGACGGTTACGGCACCACCGAGAAACAGTCCGTCGCGCACGCGAAGGTGGCCCTGGTGCACGAGCGCTCAGTGATGCACGCGTTGCACACGTCGGCTTTGCGGCGGAAGTCGGCGTCGTCGCTGGCTTTGTTGCGGCACTTCGTCGCGCAGCTCGCCGTGTCGTAGTCGGAGTCGAAGCACGACTTGTAGCGCTCGCAGATGCCGTTGCAGTCGAGCGCGGTGTCGACCTTCTGCACCACGGCGCAGCCCGAGAGCATCAACAACGAAATGGCGAGCGTTCTGATCATTCGCGCCTTCTCTCATCATCAAGACGCTTCGTCAGGAAACTGGCGCGCATCGACGACACCTCCCCACAACGCTGGGATTCCTTTCCTGCCTCCGTGCGCACGACGGACTAAGGAGCCGCTTCGATGCACGGAGATACGAAGTGAAGGGTGTCCTGCTGGGTCCCCAGCAATTGAAGCAGTCGCTCGGCGCCGCGGTGAAGGTGCTGGGCCGTGAAGGGCCTGTCGCGCTCGTCACCGCCGGTTGGCAGGAGCGCGAAGACCAGGACGAAGAGCTGCCCACGCAGCTTGGTCGTCAGGTCATCAACCTGAAGCTCTACGAGCGCGGCGAGCGGGTCTTCCGCGACGACCCTGAGTTCGCGAAGGCGCACCGCGCGCGTGGCGACAAGCTGCGGTTGTTGCAGGAGTACTACCGGCTGCGCCTCGAGCGCACGTTCGACGCCGCCATCGACATCGACCGCAAGGCGCAGGGCAGCGATATGGCCGCCGACGAGCTGCAGCTGTCCTTCGAGCAGATCCGCCGTCTCGACGTCGAGCACCTCGAGCGCGTCACCGCCGTGCAAGCCGCGTGGGACCAGCAGACCCACCCGCTCGAGCACCCGGCCGTCGTGCGCCACCGCGACGAAATCAAGAAGCAGCTCGCTGACTGCGGCACCATCGCCATCGCCGGCGGGCACGTCGCGGTGTTGCTCAACCGGCTGCGCATGTTCGGCATCAAAGAAATGCTGGGCGACCAGCACCTCATCGCCTGGAGCGGCGGCGCCATGGTGACCGGCGGCCGCGTGGTGCTCTTTCACGAGAGCCCGCCCGAAGGCGTCGGCATCTCCGAGGTGTTGGAGATGGGGCTCGAGCTGCACTCGGGGGTGTTACCGCTGCCGAACCCGAAGCTCCGGCTCAAGCTCGACTCTGCGTTCCGCGTGGGGTGGATGAGCCGTCGTCACGCGCCGCTCAAGTGTGTCGCGTTTGATCAAGGTGAGTTCGCCTGCTTCGAGGGCACGCGCTGGTTCGGCGCTGAAGGCACGGTGCAGCTCAAGCCCGACGGCACGGTCGTCACGGGGTGGGCGTCATGAGTCAGCTCGCCATCGAGAAGTTGAAGGCCGGTGCGCACGACGCGCCCGCCATCGAAGCGTTCATGCGCGCGCATGTCTTCCCGCTCGTCGAAGGCGCGAAGGTGACCTTCGTGTTTCACGGCGACGCCGAAGCGGTGCACCTCAAGAGCTGGGTGTACGGCCTGCCCAACTCGCAGCCGCTGCAGCGCCTCGCGCAGACGCACGTGTGGTTCCTCACGCTCGACATTCCCCGCATGTCGCGCGTCGAATACAAGTTCGAGGTCGTCCGCCACGGCCACGGGCAGTGGGTGCTCGACCCGCTCAACAAGTTCCACGCGACAGACCCCTTCGGCGCGAACTCGGTGGTGCACGGCGAAGGCTACGTCGTGCCGGAGTGGACGCAGAACGACCCCGAAGCGCGCCCCGGTGTGTTGACGCCGTGGGTGGTGAAGAGCGCTGCGTTCAACGACACGCGCGACTTCCACGTGTACCTGCCCGCGCGCTTCCGCAAGACGCGGCGTTACCCGCTCATCTGGGTGCACGACGGCCCCGACTACGTGCGCTTCGCGAACCTGAAGACGGTGTTGGACAACCTCATTCACCGCCTCGAAATCCCCGACGTCATCGTGGCCTTGTCGGGCTCGCCCAACCGCATCGGCGAATACGCCGACGATGAACGTCACGCGCGCTTCGTCACCGAAGAGGCAGTCCCCGATTTGGAGAAGCGCCTCCCGCTCATCGGGAAGCCGCGCGGCCGTTGCCTGATGGGCGCGTCGTTCGGCGGCGTGGCGTCGCTGTCGACGGCGGTGCGCTACCCCGGCTTCTACGGGCGCCTGCTGCTGCAGTCGGGCTCGTTCGCGTTCTCGGACATCGGCCATCAGAACAAGCGCGGCCCGGCCTTCGAGCCGGTGGTGCGCTTCATGAATCGTTTCCGCGAAAACCCCGCGATGGTCTCTGAAAAAGCGTTCATCTCGTGCGGCATGCACGAGTCGCTCATCTACGAAAACCGCTCGCTGGTGCCGATGCTCCAGGCCACTGAAATGGAGCTCCGCTACGTGGAAGCGCGCGATGGCCACAACTGGGAGAACTGGCGCGACCGGCTGCGTGAGGGCCTCGCCTGGTTGTTCCCCGGGCCGCTGCGCATGGTCTACGAATAGCCGCTTGGGCCACGGTGAGCCCGTTGATGAAGAACGGCTGTCGCGTGGTGCGTTGAAACGAGGCGCAGTTCGTGCGCTGAAGCGGTGATCAACCGGGTGATGAGTACCGCTTGCCTGACGGGGTTGCGCGGCGGCTCAACTCGTTGCATGGGGAGCAGGTACCCGCATGGCCGCTCATTTTACCGAAGAAGCAGTGCTGTCAGTTCACCACTGGTCCGACCGGCTGTTCAGCCTCACGACGACGCGCGGCACGAACTTCCGCTTCAACAACGGGCAGTTCGTGATGCTGGGCCTGCAGGTCGACGGCAAGCCGTTGACGCGCGCCTATTCGATGGCGAGCGCGAACTACGACGAGACGCTCGAGTTCTATTCCATCAAGGTGCCCAACGGCCCGCTCACCTCGCGGCTGCAGCACGTGAAGCCCGGCGACAAGTTGCTGGTCGGCACCAAGGCGGTCGGCACGCTGCACATCAACAACCTCAAGCCCGGCAAGCGGCTGTGGCTGCTCGGCACCGGCACCGGCCTCGCGCCGTTCTTGAGCGTCGTCAAAGACCCCGAGGTCTGGGAGCGCTTCGAGCAGGTCATCGTCGCGCATGGCTGTCGCAACGTGGCCGACCTCTCGTACTCGGACTTCTTCGAGAACCAGCTGCCTACGCACGAGTACTTTGGGCCGCAGGCCAAGCAGAAGCTCGTCTATTTCCCCACCGTCACGCGCGAGCCGTTCCGCAACCAGGGGCGCATCACCGACTTGATTCGGTCGGGTGCGCTGGCGAGCGCTGCAGGAATCGCTCAGCTGACGCCCGGCGAAGATCGCGTGATGATCTGCGGCAGCAACGAGATGATCAAAGAGACGATGACGCTGCTCGAAGAGCGCGGCTTCGTCGAAGGCGACACGCACGAGCAGGGCGACTTCCTCATCGAGAAGGCCTTCGTGTCGAAGTGAAGGGCCGTCACCCCTTCACGCCACGCCGAACGCAGCGGCGATGACGCGCGCAATCGGCCCGACCATGCGCGCCACTTTCTCTTCGCTGATGGGCGAGGCGCCAAACGGCACGAACGGGTCTGCCACCAACCCACGGTTCAGCTCCACGCACACCACCTGCTGCGGGTACTGCTGCGCGTAGACCATGCCCATGGCTGCAGGCGCGAGGTGGTAGGTCGCGTTCTCTTTCGCGTCGATGCCTGCGCGCGCGTACTCGGTGAGCAACGCGTCGACCAGCTTCGGCGCGGTACGAAACGAGCCGTCCTTCGTCGCCGAAATCAAGTCGACCGGGGGGCGCTCGGGCCACGTCGCGTACACCTCGGGCACGTAGGCCGCGTGCAGCGCGTTGACGATGTCGGCGTCGACCTTCTCGATGCCCACCGAGCGCGGTGAATACGAATGCAGCTGCACCGCGAGCCCTTCATGCGCGCCGCACACTTCGCGGTACGCCGCGTCGACGGCCTGGTGGTACCGCGCGTGCCGCGCACCCAGCCACGCGAGGTCGTCGGCGTTGGTGATGTACGCCGGCACCGCGGCCGTGAGCCCGTCTTTCACCGCGCCGCCCGGCGCCGACAACGCCACCACGCGGTTGGGGTCGATGAACGTGCGTGGAATCAGGCAGCGCGCGAACACCACGTTGACGCCCAGCGCTGACAACGAGCGCCCGAGCCACTGCGCGCCTTCCGGAGCGCCGATGTCGGTGTTGACGAAGAAGAAGTGCTCGAGCTCCGCCGGCAACGCGCCCTTCAGCTTCGCGAAGACGGCGTCGTAGTCGGCCTTGCGCGTCGCCCCGTGCGGCACGTCGACGAAGAGCCACTGGCGCGAGTGGTCCGCAGGGTGAAACTGCTCGAACTCCACCACGCCCGCGAGGTTCTCGAAGGGCGTCATGCGTACTCGATGCGAATGGTCTCGATGATGGTCTTCACCGCGTTCTTCACCACCTCGGTGTCGGGGTGACGAACGATGACGTAGCCCTCACCTTCGTAGTGGTCTGACTTCGGCTGGCCGAGCTTCGGCAGCTTCGACTTCACCGCGAGCTCGCCGACCTTCGCGTTGGCTTCACGGACGCCGGTGACGCGCTGCACGCGGCCGTGGCCCATGCCGCGCAGGTACGCGCAGCCCACCGCGTACTGGCGCTTGAAGGGGCCGTCGAACGCGTTGTCGACGATGGCGCGCGCCCATGCCCGGTACATGTCGGCGTCGTGGCCGTAGCTCATCATCTCGACGAAGTTCGCGCCCGGAGGCCGCGCGGCGATTTCGCCGATGGCCAGCGAGCCGTCTTCACGGCGGAACCACTCCATGTGCGTGAAGCCCGTCGCCAGGCCGAGCGTCTTGATGGCCTTGCGCCCGAGCTCGCGCGCGTCGTCGAGGTCGGGCGTGAGCGCTTGCGGCTGCACGCAGGCCCACTGCATCCACGGGTTCTCGATGACCTCGAGCGGCCCCGGGTAGTAGCGCGTGATGTTCTCGAACAGCACCTTGCCCTTCACGGTGATGGTGTCGAAGCAGTACTCGCGGCCCTTCAAGAACTCTTCGGCGAGCGTGGGGTTCGCGGCGCTGGGGTGAATGGCCTGAATCACACCCTGCAGTTCTTCGAGGTTCTTGATGCGCCAGGTGGCCTTGGTGCCGGCGCCCGCAGGCGGCTTGAGGACAATGGGGAAGCCGACCTCTTTGACGAAGTGAATCGCGTCGGCGAGAGAGGTGATGAGCTTGTGGCGCGCGCACGGCAGCCCGGCGGCGCGCAGCGCGTCCTTCATGCGTGACTTGTCGCGGAAGAGGTCGGCGGTCTTCGGGTCGGTGCCGGGAATCTTGAAGTGTTGGCGCGCCTGCGCGAGCGGCACCTGCAGCGGCTCGAGCACGCCGACAATCTGGTGCAGTCCGCCGTAGCGCTTGCGGATTTTTTCGCAGCCTTCGATGAGCTGGTTGGGGTCGAACGCGTCGTCGACGCGCACGAAGTTCGCGAAGTGCTTCGCCGCCGCGCCGGTCGGCGCCTTCTGCACCAGGCCGACGAGCCGCACGGCCTTCAACTCGGCGAAGGCCCTGGCGAAGCGAATGGACGTTTCAGCGGGGTAGGGCACGACGAAGACGACAGTGCGCATGGTGAGGCGAATTATCGCGCTGTTCCGACCCGCGACGCATGGACTTCGTGCAGCGCCCCGCGTGATTCTCTTTCGTCGAACGATGCGGCGGCGGTGCGAGTGGGCGCTCGGGTTCTTTCCGTGCGGTGCTCGATGGTCATCGGGCGCAACGGCACGCGCATGACTTCATCGGCGTGCGCCGCCTGGTGTTGGCTGAACATCGAACAGCGTTCGCACGCGGCGGCGACAGCGTTGATGGGCTCGTGGTTCATCACAGCCGTCATTGCGAGTCGCGTCGTCTCACCTCCCGATGTGTCGAGGCGTTGAACCACGCAGCACCGAGCTGGCGCCCGTCGTCGCCTCACGAAGCCCAACTCTTCGAACACCTTCGTGTCTGCAGAGGAATGGCGTGCGCCGTCGGCTCAACGTCGAGGGAGTCGCACCTGGCGCTCACCGACTCGCGGCCGACCCTTCACAGCGATGTGCAGGTCGATGCACACGTCGCTGCAGGCCTCGCGAGCAATAACGGCGCGTTGCGACTGGCCGGCCGACTGCACAACGGCCAGCCACCATGAAGAACCTCCTCATCGCCACGGTTGCTCTTGTCGGTTCCATCGCCTCTGCACAGGTCGCCGTCACGGCGCCCGACCCCATCAACGTCGACTCCAATCAAGCGCGCGCCATCACCGCCGTCTGCGCTGCGGCGTACAGCCAGGCCTCGGGGGTTCCTGTCGTCACGCCCACTGCTGAGCAGCTCGCGATGTTGCCGCCCGGTGAACGCGTCGAGCTGCAGCTCATCGGCCTCGACGGCGTGCGCACGCGCCGCGTGATGGTGCGTGCGCAGCGCAAGGCCGTCGACGGCTCCATCGTTCACGAGGCGACGCTCGACGCGCTGTCACTCGAAGATGCGCCGACGGTGTGCGCGCGGTTGTCGACCGCGCTGGTCAACAAGGAGCGCATTGACGACACGCAGACGCGCACCACCGTCACCGCCGCCGAAGAAAAAGCGCGCCGTCGCCGCACCGGAGCCAACAAGTCGTTCGGCGTGAAGACCGGCTTCACCGGCGCCGTCGCGGCTGACGCGGCGTACGCGCCCATGGGCTCCATCGGCTTCGACGCGCGCATCGAAGGTGAGCGCTTCTTCACGCAGCTGGGCGTCGGTGCGCTGATTCCCGCAGTGACAGGCACGGCGTCTGGCTACGGCGGCATCACGCTCGACATGGGCGCCGGCTACTACCTCACCGACACCGACTTCGCGCCGTACGTCGGCCTCGGCGTGCAGCCGCGCCTCGTCTTCGGTGGCTCCATCATCAACTTCATGCCCTACGCGCAGGTCGGCGCCACCGTGTCGCGCAAGTCGGGCGTGCGCTTCAACATCGACGGGCGCGTGGGGCAGAACGTGTTGCCCACCGTCACCGGCAGCGCGGTGCTCCCCACGGAGTTCACGTTGAACGTCGGCGTCGGCTTCTGAAAGGCGAGCGCGTTAGAACCCGCGCCATGAACGTCAACGCCTGGGCCGCCGCCGCCGCTGGACAGCCGATTTCCCACACGCACATCGAGCGCCGTGAGGTCGGCCCGAGAGACGTGCTCATCGAGGTTCTGTGGTCGGGCATCTGTCACTCCGACATTCACCAGGCGCGCGCTGAGTGGGGCCCGGCGCGGTTTCCCATGGTGCCCGGTCACGAAATCGTCGGCCGCGTCACGAAGGTCGGCGCGCAGGTGACGAAGTTGAAGGTCGGCGAACTCGCGGGCGTCGGCTGTCTCGTCGATTCATGTCGGGAGTGCCGCACGTGCCGCACCGACGACGAGCAGTTCTGCGAGAAGGGCTCGGCGGGCACGTACAACTCGACGGAGATGGACCGCACGACGCCGACGTACGGCGGCTACAGCACGCACCTCGTGGTGACGGAGCACTTCGCGCTGCGCGTGCCCGAGACGCTCGAGCTGCACCGCACGGCGCCGTTGTTGTGTGCGGGCATCACCACGTATTCACCGCTGCGCGAGTTCGACTGCAAGCCGGGCGACAAGGTCGGCGTGGTGGGGCTCGGTGGGCTGGGCCACATGGCGGTGAAGTTGGCCGCGGCCATGGGCGCTGAGGTGACGATGCTGTCGACCTCCCGCGCGAAAGAAGCCGACGCGCAGAAGCTCGGCGCCGCGCACTTCGAGCTGACGACCGAGAAGGCGACCTTCAAGAAGTTGAAGAATCAGTTCGACCTCATCATCGACACCGTCTCGGCGAACCACGACGTGAACTCGCTGCTGCGCACGTTGCGGCCATACGGCACGTTGGCGCTGGTGGGCGCGCCGCCCGACGCGATTCAGTTGCAGGCGTTCGCGGTGATTGGCGGCAATCGCAGGTTCGCGGGCTCGAACATCGGCGGCATCAAAGAGACGCAGGAGATGCTCGATTTCTGCGCGCAGCATCAGATTGGGGCCGAGGTCGAGGTCGTCGAAGCGAAGCACATCAACGTCGCGTGGGAGCGCATGTTGAAGAACGACGTGCGGTATCGCTTCGTCATCGACGCGAAGACGTTCGCTCCGTGAAGTGAGGCGGCGCCGGAGTTCAGTCGACGTGTCCTCGTCGCGCGAGCTCCATGTGGAGAACTGCGCACACCGTCGCAGCGCGCCGAAGAATTCCCGCGACGCGATGCGGTACGTGGGTCGTAGACTCGCGCCACATGAACGTCGTCTTCCTTGCGCCCTCGTACCCGCCGGAGATGCAGCAGTACACCCGTGGCCTCGCCCAGGTCGGCGCGAACGTCTTCGGAGTCGGCGACACGCCTCGCGCCGGGCTGCCTCCGACGCTCAAGCCGTACCTCGCGGACTACTTGCAGGTGCCGCGCATCATGGACGAAGACGACGTCATCAAGCGCGTCTCGGCGTGGTTGCGTGGCCGCAGCGTCGACCGCGTGCTCTCGAACTGGGAGCCGCTGGTGATTCTCGCCGCGCGCCTGCGTGAGCGCTTCGACATGCCGGGCATGTCGGTCGACCAGGTCACCGGTTTTCGCGACAAGCAGCTGATGAAAGACCGCGTGGCCGCCGCCGGGTTGCGCGTGCCGTACGCGTTCAAGGTGACGACGGAGCGCGAGATTCGTGAGGCCGCCGAGAAAATCGGCTTCCCGCTCATCTTGAAGCCCATCAGCGGCGCCGGCAGCGCCGACACGTACAAGGTGACGACGAAGGCCGAGCTCGACCGCGCCATCGCCGCCATGCGCCACGTCGAGGTCGCGAGCTGCGAAGAGTTCATCGACGGCGAAGAGTTCACCTACGACACGGTCTGCATCAGGGGAAAGCCCGCGTACGAGAACGTCGCCGCGTACCTGCCCAAGCCGCTCATCGCGCGCACCAACGAGTGGTTGTCGCCGGTCATCATCACCGTGCGTGACCTCGAGCAGCCGAAGCTGCGCCCCGGTATTGCGCTGGGTCGCAAGGTGCTCAAGGCGCTCGAGATGGGCGACGGCTTCACGCACATGGAGTGGTACCTCACGCCGAAAGGTGAAGCCGTGTTCGGCGAAATCGGCTGTCGCCCGGGCGGCGCGCACCTCGTCGACCAGATGAACTACACCGGCGACATCGACCTCTTCCGTGAGTGGGCGCGCGTCGCGTGCTGGCGCAGCTTCGAGGCGCCCACCACGCGCAAGTACAACGCGGGCGTCATCTTCAAGCGCGCCATCGGTCAAGGTCGCATCACGCGCATCACCGGGCTGCGCGACTACCTTCGTCGCTTTGGTGACCACGTCGTCGAAGAGCAGCTGCTGCGCCCCGGCACCATGCGGCGCAACTGGAAGCAGACGCTCTTGTCCGACGGTCACCTCATGGTGCGCCACCCGAACTGGGACGAGGCGTACAAAATCAGCTTCGCCGCAGCGACCGACGTGACGCTGTACGCGGGCGGTTGATCAGACCGTCAACGTCCGTGACGTGACGGCGCTCCCGAGCGCCTCGTCGTGCGTCACCAACAGCAACGCCCCTGGGTAGCTGGTGAGCGCCGCCTGCAGCCGCTCGATGGCTGGCAGGTCGAGGTGGTTCGTCGGCTCGTCGAGCACCGCCAACCACGCGTGTTGCCCCAGCCCGAGCGCCAGGCGCAGCTTGCGACCTTCGCCCGGTGACGGTGACCGCGACGCCAGCAATCGCTCCGGCTCGACTCCCAGCGCATGCACGAGCTGAAACACGCGGCCGCGCGCCTCGGGCGGCAACGCCTTCACGCGCTCGAGGTCGGTGCGCGTGTCGTGCACCGTCAGCTCCTGCGGCAGCCACAGCACCCGCTCGGGAGGCAGCGTGCAGGCTCCGCGCGCCACGTCGAGCAACGTCGTCTTCCCGGCGCCGTTGCGGCCGCGCACCCACAGGTGCTCGTCGCGGCCCAGGGTCAGCGTCTGCGCTTCACGCGACGTCGAAAATCGCCGCTCAGCGAGAATTTTCGACCACGCGTCGTGCCCGAGCGCGAGCACCAGCCGTCGTGGGCACGGCTCCCACGCCAGAAACAGGCGCTGCCCCGGGTCGTCACGCACCTGAAGGCCCGCCAGCTGCTCGCCCAGCGCGTCGGCCCGCCGCGCCGTGCGGCGCAGCGACGCGGCGTGGGCCATCTCCGCCATCTCTGCGCGGAACCCGGCGCCCAGCGTGCGCGCGTCGGAGTCGTGCTTGTTGCGCATGCGCGCGCCGGTGTTGCGTTGACGTGCGCTCGCCTCGAGCGTGCGTCGCTTCGTGTCGAGGCGCTGCTGCTCTTTCTGCAGCGCTCGCTTCGTCTCGAGCTGTGAGTCGCGCAGCGCCTCGGCCTCCTCCGTCCACAAGGCGTGGGCCGGGGTGAATGACGCGCTCCACAGGCGCGCGGTGCCGTTCGCCAACCGCAGCGTCGCGTGCGTCAACGCGTCGAGCAGCGCGCGGTCATGCGACACCACGACGCCCACGCCGTGAAAGCCGCGCAGCGCGTCGAGGAGCAACGTGCGCCCGTCGTCGTCGAGGTGGTTGGTGGGCTCGTCGAGCAGCAAAACGTCCGGCTCGCTCCACAGCGCCGCGCCCAGCTGCCAGCGCTTGCGCTCGCCGGGAGAGAGCGTGGGCCAGCGCTCCAACTGCGCGGGCTCGAGCCGCAGTCGACCCTGGAGTCTCCGCGCCAGCCCGTCGTGGGCCCACGCGAAGGCCTGCAGGTCGTCCGACGCGAGCTCTACGCGCTGCTCGCAGCACACCACGCGTGCATCACATTTGAGGTGCCCCGACGTCGGCGACAGCTCCCCGGTGATGAGGCGCAGCAGCGTCGTCTTGCCGGCTCCATTGGCGCCGACGAGGCCGGTCCAACCGGGCGTGAGGTGAAAGGAGACGTCTTCGAAGAGCGCAGACGACGCGTCGTGCGCAAAGCCCAGCTCGTGGGCTCGGAGAGATGGCATGGCAAAACCCAGAAGGTCGGTGAGACAACTGCTTCGACGCTGTGACTGGATTCAGGCGTGCATGGGCGCGAGCCCGTGAGGGCCGCAAAACACTTCTTAACTGCGTCAGGTCGTCGGTGCACGCGTCGAACCGCGGTGACAAAAGGAGCCCCATGAGCCGCGCACTCCCCGTCGTCTCCATCTGCCTGGCCTTGCTCGCGTTCGCGGTGGCGTTGATGCCGCGTGGTGAACCTCCGCCACCCGTGGTGATGGACGGTGAGTCGAGCGTGTCTGACGAAGACCTCGAGTTCCTCAAGCGCCGCCTCGAGGTGCTCGAAGACGAGAACCGCGCGCTGTGGGACCGCGTGGTGTCGCTCGAGCGGCGGCCGGCGGTGAGCCCTGACGGTGGGGGTGCAGCGGCGCCGGTGCTCGAGGCCGAGGTCGCGCGGCTGCGTGAAGAGCTGCGCGGCGTGATGACGGGTGAGGTGTTGACGAGCGAAGCCGGTCGCAGCGCGCTCAAGGACGTCATTCGTGAAGCCGAGCAAGACCGTCAGCGCGAGCGCTTTCAAGAAATGGAAGGGCGTCGCACGAAGCAGGCCGAAGAGCAGAAGGTGAAGTGGAAGGCCTTCGTCGGCACCGCGCGCCTGTCGTACGCGGCGGAGCAGAAGTTGAACGAGCGGCTCTCCTTCGAGGAGTCGGAGCGCACCAAGAAGATGGAGCAGCTGCGGCTCGGCGAGCAGACGTGGCAGGAGGTCTCTCAATACCTGCGCACGCAGCGTCGCGAGACGGACAACGCGGTGGGCGCGATGCTCGATGACGCGCAGAAGAAGCAGTATCAGGAGGTGCGGCGCGATGACCCGAGCGGCGGTCGCGGCCAGCGCGGCGGCGAAGGCAACAGGCGCGCTGAAGGCGAAGGCGGCCAGCGCTCGAATCGTCGCCAACAGCAGCCGCAGTCACCCTGAAGACGACTAAGACGACGCGCTCCATGCGCATCGTCAGTGTCGGCGGCGGCCCTGCAGGGCTGTACTTTTCGCTGCTCATCAAGAAGTCGTTCCCGCACCTCGAGGTCGAGGTGTTCGAGAAGAACCGCGCCGACGACACGTTTGGTTGGGGCGTCGTCTTCTCGAAGGAGACGCTCGGCAACCTGCGCGAGGCTGACGCGCAGTCGCTCGAGGCCATCGAGGCGCGCTTCGCCTACTGGGACGACATCGAGACGAAGGTCGACGGCGTCACCACGGTGTCGACGGGCCACGGCTTCTGCGGGCTGGCGCGCCGCGACCTGCTGCAGTTGCTGCAAGCGCGCTGCGAGCAGCTCGGCGTGAAGCTGCACTTCTCGAAGGAGCTCCCCACCGAGCCGCTGCCTGAAGCCGACCTCGTCATCGGCAGCGACGGCGTGCATTCGCCGCTGCGCGAGCGCTACGCCGCACACTTTCGCCCGCACGTCGACTGGCGCCGCTGCAAGTTCACGTGGCTGGGTACGACGAAGCCGCTGCGCGCGTTCACCTTCCTCTTCAAGAACACGCCGCACGGGCTGTTTCAGGTGCACGCGTACCCGTTCACCAGAGAGCCCATGCAGCCCTCGGGTGCGCGCTCGACCTTCATCGTCGAGTGTCGCGAAGAGGTGTGGCGCGCCGCGGGGCTCGACACGAAGAGCGAAGCGGAGTCGGTCGCGTTTCTCGAGCAGCTCTTCGAAGGCGAGCTCGAAGGCCATCGGCTGTGCCCCAACAAGAGCATCTGGCGCACGTTCCCCACCATCACCTGCGAGCGGTGGACGAAGGACAACCTCGTGCTGCTGGGCGACGCGGTGCACACGGCGCATTTCTCCATCGGCTCCGGCACCAAGCTGGCGATGGAAGACGCCATCGCGCTGCACGACGCGCTCAAGGCGAGCTCGTTGAACGTCTCCGCCGCGCTCGCCGCCTACGAGGCCGCGCGCAAGCCCGAGGCGATTCGTGTGCAGCGCGCCGCGCAGACCAGCCTCGAGTGGTTCGAGAATTCTGCGCGCTACGTGCAACAGCCGCCCGAGCAGTTCACCTTCAACCTGATGACGCGCAGCAAGCGCATCACCTGGGACAACCTGCGCACGCGTGACCCGGCGCTCGTGAAGCGCGCCGACGAGGGCTTCGCGAAGCGCGCAGGGAGCGCGCTGAATTCAGACGGCACGCCGCCGCCGCCGCTGTTTTCACCGCTGAAGCTGCGCGGCATGCAGCTCGAGAACCGCGTGGTGGTCTCGCCCATGTGCCAGTACTCGGCGACCGATGGCGTGCCCAATGAATGGCACCTCGTGCATCTGGGCAGCCGCGCGCTGGGCGGCGCCGGCCTGGTGCTGACGGAGATGACGAACGTCTCGCCGGAGGGCCGCATCACCCACGGCTGCGCGGGGCTGTGGAGCGACGCACAAGAGCTGGCGTGGAAGCGCATCGTCGACTTCGTGCACGCGCGCTCGGCCGCAAAAATCGGCGTTCAGCTGGCGCATGCAGGGCGCAAGGCGAGCTGCTCGCTGCCGTGGGAAGGCGACACGTGCCTGAAGGCCGACGAGCAGCCGTGGCAGACGCTGGCGCCCTCTGCGGTGCCGTACCGCAGCGGCTGGCACACGCCGCTCGAGATGCCGCAGCGCGAGCTCGACCGCGTGAAGCAGTGCTTCGTCGACGCCACGGTGCGCGCGCAGCGGGCGGGCTTCGACTTCATCGAAGTGCACATGGCGCACGGCTATTTGCTCTCGACGTTCCTCTCTCCGTTGTCGAACCGGCGCACCGATGCGTACGGAGGTTCGCTCGAGAAGCGCATGCGCTGGCCGCTGGAGGTGTTCGACGCGATGCGCGCCGCGTGGCCCGAAGACAAGCCATTGGGCGTGCGCGTGTCGGCGACCGATTGGCTGGGGCCCACGGGGCAGACCATCGAAGACACGGTGGCGCTGGGCAGAGCGCTCAAGCGGCGCGGCTGCGACGTCATCGACGTGTCGACCGCCGGCAACGTGCCCGAGTCGCGACCTGAATACGGGCGCATGTACCAGGTGCCATTCGCCGAAGCGGTGAAGGCGGGCGCCGATGTCACCGTGATGGCGGTGGGCGGCATTCTGGGCGCCGACCACGCGAATACCGTCATCGGAGCGGGGCGCGCTGACCTCTGCGCGATGGCCCGAGAGCACCTCTCGGACCCGTACCTCACGCACCGTCACGCGCAGGCCGAGAAGGTTGATTCGGTGAAGTGGCCGCTGCCGTACCTGGCGGTGAAGCCCGTGCGTCGCTGAGCCGGAGTGCTAGCTTCCGCCGGTTCATGCGTCGCCTCTCTCTGGTCGTGCTCGTTGCTTTCATTGCCTGCGGCCCCATGGGCGCCGCGGAGCTGGTGCTCACCGTTTCTCCGCGCGAGCTCTCGAGCGATGGGAGCGAAGCGACGGTGGCTGTGTCGGCCACGACGGCCACGGGCACCATTGGGGTTGGCACCGTGCGTGTCACTTCGAGCGCCGGCTCGCTGGTCGACGGCGTCGACCTCTCGCTCGACGCGTTCGGCACCGCACGTACGCCTTTCACCTGCAACGTCGCCACTGACGCCGCGTGCAGTGGCCGGGTCACCTTCACGGCGACCTGGAACGCCGACAAGGAAACCGTCACCGGTTCCGGCTCCGTGTCGGTGAGCGGCCCGATGCAGGGCAGCGGCGGTGGTGCAGGTGGCGGCGGCGGTGGTGGCGGCCCTGACCTCTCGGCCATCGTGTGTCCTCCGCCGGCCAGCAGGCGCATCTGGGTCTATGAAGAAGGCGAAGTTGCGCCGGTGGTCAACGAGCCCATGGCCTCCACGGGTCAGACCCGCTGCAGCACGGCCAAGTGCGAGTTCGTCGAGGCGACCAGCACCACCAATGTGGGCGTGCTGATTTCCATCGGGTCTCCGGTCGGCACCGACTTCGTGGCCGACACCACCTTCAGCACTGGGCAGGTCGGGCAGGGCGACGTCTACCGACTCCAGTACGCGTCTTCGGGGCGCGACTGCGCGTCGCAGTCCAACAACAGGTTCCGTCTCGAGAACTTCACGCTGGGCTCGGCGGCCATCACCACGATGGAGCTGCGCTTCGCGTGCGAGCCACGCGCCGGCAACAAGCGGCTCACGGGTTGTTTGAGCTACTGATTCAGGTGCCGGTGAGCCGGGCCCGCACCGCGTCGGTGGCGCAGGTGATGTTGCGCTGCCCGTACTGCGTGAGCTGATGCGCGAGCTCGCTGAGCGACTGTGCCGTGCGTCGCAGCGTGTTGGCCTTGAGCAGCATGGGGAGGTTCACGCCGGTGATGACCTCCATGCGCGCCTGCTGACACAGCGAGAGGCTCTGCGTGCAGGGGCTGCCACCGACGAGGTCCGCGAAGACGATGACGCCTTCACCCTGGTCGACGGCCTTCACGGCTTCTTTGATGTGCCGCTTGATGTCGTCGGGTGACGCGCCGGGGTCGACGCTGCAGGTCGCGATGTCTGTCAGCTCGCCGACAATCTGCCGAGCGGTCGACACCAGCTCTTCTGCGAGATGTCCGTGCGATGCGACGACGAGGCCGACCATGACGACTCCTTACAACACGTCTAGCGCCCTCGACGTGCCGGGGCAAACCGCTACTTGAAGTCGCGGCGCTCGAAAAGCGCGCAAGCCACCGCCAACACGACGATTGCGTACCCGAGCGAATAGGCGGTCGAGAGCCCCAGCTCGCTCCAGCTCGTGGGGTCGAGGTACGTCGCGCGCATCTTGAAGTCGAGGCGATCGAGGTTCGGCAGCAGGTAGTACGCCGCCTTGCCCAGCCCGCCCAGCACAGCGCTCTCGGCGCGGTTCGCCATTCGGTACAGGTCGCTCGAGAGGTGCCCCAGAAAATAGAAGCCCACGGTGGCGCTCACCGCGACGTACTGCGACGCGAAGGTGGCGAACAGGAAGCCCACCGCCGTCAGCACCACCACCTCGAGCAACACCCCGACGATGGCCGCGAAGTGCGCGTGCGCCAGCGGCGTGCCTTCCCACCACATCTGCAGCAGGAACAGCGCCGCCATGATGAGCGTCACGAAGAGCACCGTCAGCAGCGTGCCCAGGTAACGCCCCACCACGAAGAGCGAGCGGCTGATGGGCCGTGAGGCCACCATGAAGATGGTGCGGCGCTCGATTTCGCGCGGCAGCAGCGCCGTCGACAGGAAGATGGCGAGGAACACCGCGATGAGGCTCATCACGCCCAGGCCCAGGTCGGTCATGACGCGGGCGAACGTCGCGACGGTGAACTCCAGCGCGAAGGTGGCCGAGAAAATCATCGCGAAGGCGAAGAGGAAGACCACCACCGTCACGCGGTTGCGTCGTGACTCGCGGAAGCCGTTGAGCACCAGGGCCCAGAGCGCGTTCATGAAATGTGACTCCCGACGCGCTGCCCGCTTTCGTGCACCGCCTTGAGAAAGAGCTCCTCGAGCGTCACCTGCGTGCGCCGGAGCTGGGTGATGCGCGCCCTGGTGGCCAGCAGCGCGGTGAGCACGTCGTGGTCGTGGTGTTGGTCGAAGCGCAGCAGGTGGCGGCCTTCGAGCGCCTCGACTGATTTGAGCTGCGGCTGCAGCGCGGCGAGCACCTCGGGGGTGGCGCCTTCCACCGTCGCTTCGACCAACGCGTCGTCATTCTTGAGCAGCGAGACCACCGTGCCCTCGCGCACCAGCTTGCCGCCGATGACGACGGCGACGCGGTCACACAGCGACTCCACGTCGGGAATGATGTGGCTGCAGAAGAGCACCGTGGTACCGCGCTTGCGCTCTTCGAGCACGATGTCGCGCACCAGCTGTCGCCCCAGCACGTCGAGGCCCGACGTGGGCTCGTCGAGCACCAGCAGCTTCGGCTCTGTCACCAGCGCCTGCGCGAGCGACACGCGCTGAATCATGCCCTTTGAGTAGCGGCGCACCTGCAGGTCAGCGGCGCCCGTCATGCCCACGCGCTCGAGCACCTGCCCGACGCGCGGCGCCACGGCGCTGCCCGACATGCCGCCGAGGTGCGCGGCCAGCGTCACCACTTCGCGGCCGGTGAGGTACTCGTAGGGCGCCGGGTTCTCGGGCAGAAAACCGGTGTGCTGGCGCGCCGCGACGGAGCTCGGCTCGTGGCCGAAGACGCGCGCTTTGCCCGAGCTGGGGCGCACCAGGTTCAACAGAATCTTGATGGTGGTCGACTTGCCGGCGCCGTTGGGCCCCAGCAGCCCGTAGATGACGCCGGGCTCGACGGTGAGGCTCAGGCCGTTGAGCGCCTGCACGCGCCGTCGTCGCAGGTTGCCGACGAGGTATTCCTTGGTGAGGCCTTCGACTTCGATGGCGGGGGAGCTCATTCGAATACCTGGTAGCGCCGCTCGACGCTGGAGGAGGTTGCGCGGCCGTCTTCGCCGATGGAAATGAGGCCACCCGTCGGGTCTTCACGCGGGCCGCGGTAGAAACCACCGGCCACCAACGCCTCGAGGTCTGCAGGCGCGCGACCGTTGGCTTCACGGTAGGCCTCGATGGCGCGGTCGACGTGCTGCAGCGCCACCTCGACCTCGAGCTGCGCCACCTTGCCTTCGAAGTCGAGGCGGCTCTCTTCGTCGGTCGACGAGGCCAGCATCGCTCTGGTCAACGACAGCGCGTCTTCCGCCTTGCCGGAGTGCGAGAGCAGCCGCGCAGCGAGCGGCGCCATGAAGCTGAGCGCGCCCGGCTTCTTGCTGCCCGCGAGGAAGACGGCCGACGCTTCGGCGTACTTCTTCTCCTGGCCGAAGAGTGAATAGCCAAGGTACAGGTGGAGCTTCATGTCGTCGGGGAACTGCTGGAGCCCGCGGCGGAAGAGGTCAGAGGCCAGTTCGGCGTTGACCCAATCGAGGCGCCCCGTCTGGTAGGGGATGTTGAGGCCGATGTACGTGTACGCGGTGTAGAAACGCGGGTCGACCTCCGTCAGCGTGAGGCCGTAGTCGTAGAGCGCGCGGTTCTTCTCGCGCGACTCCGGGTCGCCGATGGCGTTGAGCGTGCGCAGCCAATACAGGTCGATGAGCATCGGCCGAATCGACCGGGTCACGGTGTTGATGACGCCCGGTCGCAGCACCACGGGCCGCAAGTCGTTGCCACGTTTGGCTCGCACAGGCGGAGCGGCCGCGAAGACCATCAACCCCGCTCCGACCAGCACCGCGAACGCGAAACGAAGCTGCATGAGGCGCGACTTCTTAACCAAGTTCAAGGCTGGGAACAGCTCACGTCGCTCTTGGAGTTGATGGGTGCACCCGGTGCTTCACGGACGCCCACGGCGCTGCCTTCGGCACAATCAGCGGCGGTCAGGCTCGCGAACTGGGAGCCGATGAAGAACTCGTCACTGGCGGCATCGGCGTCGACGTTGCCGCGCGCGCACACTGAGAAATCGCACTGCGGGCAACTGGTGATGTCGAAGCCCACGACGCTCCCGGTGATGGGCGTCAACGAAGCGCCGCTCGCGTACCAGGTGACGGGTGAAGCGCCGCTTGCCGCGCCGGCGTTCAAGTTGGCAAGCGCTACCGTCGAGCCGTAGCGGAGCGTGTCGGCGGCGATGCCGGTGTAGCCACCCGGCGGAATGGTGCCGTCGGCGCGAGGCTCGAAGGCGGTGCCTGCTCCGCACGTCGTGAAGCCGCCAGCGGCAGGGCCGAAGTCATAGAGGTAGCGGTTGCCGCGCTCGGGTGCGAACCCGACTTCGCCTGGCCGCGTCGAGTAGCGCTCTCGCTCGCTGAACTTGGCGCGTTGACCGGTGAAGACGGCCTTCAAGTTGGTCTTTGCCTCGGACTGTTTGGAGCGCGCTTGAAAGCGGATGAATTGTGGAATGGCGATGGCGGCGAGAATTCCGATGATGCCGACCACCACCATGATTTCGACCAGCGTGAAGCCGCCGTGCGAACGCATGTTGTGCCCCCGAACAAAACATCGCGGGTGAAGGTGGCGAAGCACCCGCACCCGCGACTTGAAACAGCGATTCAACAGGAACGACTTAGAGCGAGCAGCTCACGTCGTTCTTCGCGTTGAGCGACGAACCCGGCTGCTCCTGCACGCCGGTCGGCGTGGCTTCGGCGCAGTCGGCCGCCGTCATGCTGCCGAACTGCGAGCTGACGTAGAAGAGGTCGGAGGCGATGTCGTTGTCGATGTTGCCGATGGCGCAGGCCGCGAAGTCACACTGCGGGCACGAGGCGATGTCGTAGCCGACCTGGCCACCAGTGATGGCGGTCGTCGAGGCACCCGTCACGGCCCACGTCACAGTGCCAGCGCCGCTGGTCGCGTTCGTCACCAGGCCCGCCGTTTCGTACGCGACACCGTAGCGCAGCACGTCCGCCGCGACGCCCGAGTACGAGCCCGACGCGATGGTCGCCGCCGAGCGGGGCTCGAGCGCACCAGCACCACAGGTGCCGAAGTCGCCGGCGAGGGGGCCGAGGTCGAAGAGGTAGCGGTTACCACGCTCAGGAGCGAAGCCGATTTCGGCGATGGCGCTCGAGTAGCGGTCACGCTCACCGAAGCGCGACTTCTGGCCGGTGAAGACGGCCTTGAGGTTGGTCTTCGCCTCAGACTGCTTCGAACGCGCCTGGAAGCGGATGAAGTTGGGAATCGCGATGGCGGCGAGAATGCCGATGATGGCGACGACGATCATCAGCTCAACGAGGGTAAAGCCCTTCTTTGCAAGCTTCTTCATGAATGCTCCTTGTGGGGGTGTTTTCAACTGCAGCCCGGGGAGTCGTTAGCAACCATTGCGCCAGCGACGAAGCGAGCGGTCCGAACCGTACTTTCAGACACTTGGCTTTTCCAAAAAAATGCCGGTGACAAAAAAGGTCACCGCCCATTGCCGCTCCGTGGCGATCCGCTGCGAAGCGCAACGAGCGCCGCAAGCAGCGCAAGTGCTGACAACCCGAGGCCCAATTCCAGGCCCGGCGTGCGACGTTCGATCCGCAGTCGGTGCGTACCCGGCGTCAGCGCAACACCCAGCGCTGCGTGGTTGGCCGGGAAGGCGGCGAGCGGCTCGTCGCCGTCGAAGACCTCCGTCGCCGCGGTGAACGCCTCGTTGAACACCAGCACGCCGGGTCGCTCGAGCGTGACGGTGAGCCGCACCACGTCACCCTCATGCGCGTCGACGGCGACGGGCTGCGGCGGAGCTCCGGTCTCCTGCTCGAAGTTCTCAGGCACCGCCCACAGGCCGTCGGCTGGCAGCAGCACGTCGCGCCCAGCGGTGAACCCCGGAGCGCCCAGGCGCTCGACCGTCTGGGCCTCGGGCACGCGTCTCAGATTGAACGAGACGTAGGCCGCCGGCTGCGCCCGCGCACCCAACAGCACGAGGTCGAGCTCGGGCTCCGGGTCGCGCCACAGCACGCGCTCTTTCATGGCTGGCTGCAGGCCGTCGCTGCGCACCACGAAGCCCGACGCCCCGAAGATGGCGGCCCGCCGCGTCACCCACGCCGAGCGGTCGGCCAGCGCCACGTCGTAGTAGCGCCGCGTGAAGCCCTGCAGGTACGGCACGGCGGTCGGCAGCCCGTACAGCGCGCCCTGCACCGGTCGCAGCGCGCGGTGCTGGCGTCGGTTGGCTTCGCCGAGGTCGCCGTTCTGCGGCAGCAGCCACGCGTACACGAAGCTCTGCTTGCCCAGGCCCACGCCGAGCTGCCGCAGCGCGCCCGCCAGCGGCGGCTCGGCCAGCGCGCTCCACGGGCGCGTGTCGATGCGCGGGCCGTGGGCTGCCTGGTCGACGCCCACCAGCACGACCGCGAGCGCCAGCACGGCGCTCTTCACCGGGCGGCTCGGCGCCGCGTTGGTCAGCAGCGCCAACAGCACCGCCAGCACCACACAGGCGCCCGCCGCTGCCCCCGCGCCAGCCCAGAAGAGGGCCGCCGCTGCCAGGCCGAGCGCCGCGAGCCACGGCGCCCCGCGCAGCGCCAGCCGCCCCCGCGAGGCCACGTCGAGGCCACGGCCTGCGGCCAGCGCCAGGGCCAACGCCGCGCACGAGAGCGCCTTCGCGGGAAACTGGAACCCCTGCCAGCCCGGCACCACCGCGCTGAAGACCTGCCAGAGCCCGGCCGCGCGACCTGCGCCCAGCAGCAACGAGACGACGACGACGCCCAGCAGTGGCCAGCGCCACTTCCAGCGCTGCGAGAAACCCAGCACCGACAGCAGCAGCGCCGCCGCACCCATGTACGTCGCCTCGAAGAGGAATGACTCGGGCACGAAAGAGCCCGGCACCACCGCGCCCAGCAGGTGCGCGCCGCGCACGGCCCAGAAGTCTTTCACGTCGACGCCCAGCCCCGCCGCGCGTGGCGACTCAGCGAAGACATGCAGCATGGGCACCCACTGCACCGCCGCCAGCAGCACGCCGAGGCCCGCCCACAGCGCGACGCGCCCCAGGCCGGCCCTGCTCCGCCCGCGGGAGGTCGAGAGCACCAGCGCCAGCGTCGAGAAGGCCGCCAGCTCGAGCAGCATCGGGTCTCCACCCAGCAGCAGGTTGGCGACGGCGAGGCCCAGCCCCACGCCACGGGCGCGGCGGTTGCGGGCCAGGCGCACGGCTTCACGCCACACCCACGGCAGCGACATGGCCGCGAGGTGCATCTGCGTCTGCTCGGCCAGCGCGACGAAATAGAAGCCGCCGGTGAAGAGCGTGGCCGCGAGCGTCGCTCCCCACGCGCGCAGGCCCAGCGTCCGCGCGAGGTACCAGCTCCCCAGCAGCGCCACCGGGAAGGGGATGAGCGTTTGCAGCGTGAAGGCCCACTCGAAGGGCAGCGCGAGGTAGCTCAGCGTGGTGGGGTGAAAGAGGCTCGCAATCGGGAGCGCGGCGAGCGGCTGACCGAGCGCGTCCCACGGCCACCAGTCGGGGAGGTCACCTGCGCGCAGCCGCTCTGCGACGTAGCGCTTGAGCGGGAGGAAAACGAGGAGCTGGTCTCGCTCGAAGAACAGCTCGCCGCGGAGCAACCCGCGACAGACCCAGCCCAGCACCGACAGCGGAATCAGCAGCGCTGTCAGCTTGCTTCGATGCCCCGGCGCACGCTGCATCGAGCGAGGGTACACCGCGCCTCACAGTGATGATGTGTGAAAGTGCCGCGGTGGCCTTCACCTGGTTGCTGACGATGTCGTGGATGGGCGGCGCAGCCGCGGTGCTCGTGGGCTTGGGCGCGCTGCTCTCGGTTTCGCTGCTCGAAGACGAACACCCCGACCTGCTGCGCAGCTTCTGGTGGGGCGTCGTCGCGGCGCTCGTCTTCACCTTCACGTGGAACCTGGTGCTGCCAGTCGACGGCGGGGCTGCTGCGGCGCTGGCGGCGCTCGGCGTGGCTGGCTGGGTTCGCTGTCACCAGCCCCTCGTCAACGCCGCGCGCCGCGCGCTGCGTACGAGCCCTGTCTCCGTCGCGTGCTTCTTCGCGGCGTGGGCCGCGCTGCCGTGGGTCTCGCTGCAGCCGCTGACCTGCATCGACGCCGACCTCTATTACATCGCCGCCGTCGAGTGGCACGCGACGCTGCCGCAGGTGCCCGGGCTTCAGGCCACGCACCCGCTCGCGGTGATGAATGGTGGAGGCTTTCTGTTGGCTGCCGCGCTCGGCACCGGGCCCTTCGCGCACCAGGGGCACCTCGTCTTCAACGCGTTGCTCGCGTGGTGGGGGTTGCCGTGGGCCGTCGCCGGGCTCGAGCGTTTGGCTCGCGGCGGCAGCGTGCGCGCGTGGGCCGTGACGCTGGCGGCCGCGCCGGGCGTCGATGCGCTGACCTCCGACCGCATGTCGTGCCCGTCGCTCGACCTGGGCGTGGTGTGGCTGGGCGTAGCCATGGCTGCGTTCGCTTTTCCCGGCCGCACCAGGCTGCCGACTCGCAGCGCGCTGGCCTTCGTGTTGTTGACGCCGCTCTTCAAGCTCTCCCTCGCGCCGCTCGCGCTCTTCTTTGCTGCCGCGCTGCTGCTGACGCACCGCCCGGTACCTCCGTGGCGCGCGCTGGCCGGGGTGGTGCTCGGCGTGTCACTGGCGTGGCTCCCGTTCGCCATCGGCAACGTCATCACCAGTGGCTACCCGCTCTACCCGAGCACCGCCTTCGCCGTGCCCGTGTCGTGGGCGTTGCCCCGAGCGCTGGTGGAGCAGGTCAACCACGTCATCCGCAGCTACTCGGCGCACGACGGCATCGTCGGAGACGCCGGGCCCTGGGGTGTCTTCGAGCGACTGTTGCTGATGAACCGCGCGGTTTTGTTGCCGGTGGTGTTGTTGCTGACCGCGACGGTGGTGGCTGCCGTGCGGCGGCGCGGGCTGACGCTGCTGGCGTTGGCGTGGTGCTACGGCGTCGCGTGGTTCGTCATCGCGCCGGACCCGCGCTTTGCTGGCGCGGGCTTGTGGGCGTGGGGAGCCGTCGCCGTGGCGGCTGCGCTGCGGCGCGGAGAACCGTGGCGTTCCTCGTTGGCAGAGTCGCCCGGAGGGCGCGGGTTGGCGCTGCTGGCGGGCGCGGTGCTGTTGCTGGGCGACGTGCCGCAGTTGACGATGCCTCCGGTGCCGAGCGTCAGACCCGAGCGCCCGGTGAACAAGCCCGGCGACTGGTCGACGCTGGTCGACGGCACGCCCTTCATCAGCTGCTCAGACCCTGCCATCAACTGCTTCACGCTGCCCTGTGGTGGCCTCTTCCCTGCGGGGCTGCGGCGGCGCGACGTGAACGACCTCTCACGCGGCTTCGTGCTGCCCGCCGACGCGCCGGCGCTGCAGCTGAAGATGCAGTGACCTTCGCGCCCACCACCACGCGGCCAGCAACAGCGCGCTCACCGCGCTGACGACGATGCCTGCGGTGAGCCCGGGCGTGCGGTACTCGAGCGCCACGCGGTGCGCACCCGCGGGCAACACCAACCCCATCACGGCGTGGTTGGCGGGCACGAGCTTCGCGGGCGCGCCGTCGACGGTGGCTGACCAGCCGTTGGCGAAGGCCTCGTTGATGACCAGCACGCCGGGCGCGTCGAGCTGTACCTCGGCCGCGAAGGTGTCGATGTCGCGCGAGACCTGCACCGGCTGGTGAGGGCGCCCGGGGGCGACGAAGCCGCCCACGCCGCCGACGTCTTCCGGAGCCAGCAGCACCTCGAAGCCCGCTTGAATGCCAGCATTGAGGCGCGAGACCTGCTCGGTGTCGGCGACGGGCGTCGCGGCGAAGGCCACGTAGGCGCGGGGCAGGCCCTTCGGCAGTCGCAGTACGACGGCGCCCAGGTCTGCGTCCCCGGCGACGAACTCCGGCGGTGCGGGGAGCGGCACCGGCGGCTTCTGCAGCCGCGCGATGGCGCCGAAGACCTGGCTGAGCTGTTTGCGCCACAGGTAGTCCTGCTGCCCGGTCGCGCGCGCGACCTCGAACACGCGACGCGTGATGCCGCCGAGGTAGTGGCGCGTGGTGGGCAGTTGATGTGTCGCGCCGACGGAAGGCGCGCCCAGCAGCACCACCAGCGCAGTGTCGCGTTCACGCCAGTCAGGCACGTCGCGCTCCATCTCTTTGGGCGGAGACCAGCTCCACTCGTAGCTGCCGGTTTCGAGCCCCACGCCGGCCGTCTTCAAGGCCGCCACCAGCGGCGCGGGCTCGGTGAGAAATTCGAAGGGCTGCGTCGGGATGGGGCCCAGCTGCACCGCGACGTCGGCGGCCAACAGCGTCATCACCGACATCGCCACCGCAGGTGACAGGCGCGCGGGCCCCACGGGTCGGCTCGTGCGGCGCTCGAGCACGAAGCCCAGCGCACCGGCCGCAGCGTGCAGCGCGCCGGTGGCCAGCCCCAAGAAGCCCAGCACCACGCCGCCGCCCACCAGTCCTGGCCAGGCCCAACGCCGCAGCGGCGACTGCAGCCCGCGCCCCGCCAGCAACGCCAACGGCAACATCGCGGGCCCCAGCGCCTTGAGCGGAAATTGAAAGCCGCGCCAGCCGGGCAACACGGCGCTCCACACGTGCCACAGCGGCACCGCGCGACCGAAGGCCGTCACCGTCAGCACCACCCCGAGCGCCAGCAACGGCCAGCGAAAGCGCCACGGTCGCGCGAGCCCGATGGCCGCCAGCAGCAGCGTCGGCAGACCAATGTAGAGCGTGTCGAAGAGCAGGTCGGTGCCGTGGTGTGCGGGCAGCACGAACTGCGGGAAGTGCGACGGCCGCAGTGCCCACATGTCGTCGAGGCTGATGCCCAGGCTCGCCGACCGTGGTGACTGGCCGAAGACCATGGCCATCGGCACGGCCTGCACGCCGCCGAGCCCCAGCCCCAACACGCCCGCGCCCGCCAGCCGCGCCCACGCGTGCGGCCGCTTCCAGCGATGCGTCGCGAGGAGAATCAGCACGCCGACGGCGGCGAGCTCCAGCAACATCGGGTCTCCGCCCACCACCATGTTGGCCGTCGCCAGCGCCAGCACGACGACGGAGCCACGCCGGCTGCGGAAGACCCGAATCGACTCGCGCCAGAACCACGGCAGGGACGCAGCGGCGAGGTGCATCTGCGTCTGTTCTGCGAGCAGCACGTGCCAGAACGAGATGGCGACGACAGTGGTGGCCAGCCCGGCCGCAGGTGCGCGGAGCCCGACCGTGCGCGCCAGAAACCACGTGCCCAGCGGCGCGAGGAACACCGAGCACAACGTCTGCGCCACCCAGGCCGCCTTCAACGGAAGCAGCGCGTAGAGCAGCGTGGTGGGGTGAAAGAGGCTGGCGATGGGGAGGCTCGCCATGGGCTGCCCCAGCGAGTCGTAGGGCCACCAGTCGGGGAAGGCGCCCGCCGCGAAGGCTTGAGAGACGTAGGTCTTGAGCGGGAAGAAACACAGCACCATGTCGCGCTGGAAGTACGCCTCGCCGGTGAGCACGCCTTGAAAGAGCCAGGCGAGCAGCAACCAGGCAGGCACCAGCCACGGCAGCGCGCGTCGCATCATGGCGGCGCATGTTGCCTGTCAGCAGCGCGAGGAGCGCGCGAAATCACGTCGAGCTGCGTGGCGCAGGAGGCTGCAGCTGATGCTGCAGCTGTGGTGCGGCTTTCTCCATCGCGACGAGTCGGAGGCGGCGCGAGATTCTCTGACTCATCTGAAGCCGAAGCGCTGGTGCTGCAGCTGCGGTGCGTTTTCTCGAGCGCGACGAGTCGGAGGGCGGCGCGAGATTCACTGATCAACCGGAAACCGTGACCTCGCGCAGCACCACGTTGAAGCGCTGATGCTGTGGTGACGTGTCGGTGGTCGGCACGAGGGTTCTCTGATCAACCGGAAATCGTGACCTCGCGCAGCACTACGTTGAATGTAGCTGTGGTGCGTTTTCTCGAGCGCGACGAGTCGGAGGGCGGCGCGAGATTCACTGATCAACCGGAAGCCGTGACCTCGCGCAGCACCACGTTGAAGCGCTCAGGTGTGGTGCGCTTTCTCCAGCGGCGCGAAATCACGTCGCCGCGCGGCGGCGCAGTGTGATGCCGTGCTTCTCCATCAACCGGTACAGGGTGACGCGGTTGATGCCCGCAGCCTTCGCGGCCGGGTCGACGCGGCCGTCGTGCGCATCGAGCAGCTCCGTCAGGTACTTCTTCTCCAACGGCGCCAGCCACGCGTCGCGCAGCTCCGCGAGCGTCTTCGGTGTCGTCGTCGACGCCTTCACTTCGACCGGCGCTGCCGCGCGCATCAACCGCGGAAGATCTTCGGCCTGCACCGTGTCGCTGCGCGCCATCACCACCGCGTGCTCGAGCGCGTTCTTCAGCTCGCGCACGTTGCCGGGGAAGTGCCACGCCTGAAGAACGGCCATCGCCGCGGGCGCGAGCTGCGAGACCTTGCGCCCGTGCTTCTGCGCGGCCTGCTGCAGGAACACCTGCGCGAGAATCGGCAGGTTGTCTTTGTACGTGCGCAGCGCCGGCAGCTCGACGGTGATGACGCCCACGCGAAAGAAGAGGTCGTCACGAAACCGGCCCTCCTTCACCATCTGCGGCAGGTCGCGGTTCGTCGCGCAGATGAAGCGCACGTCGACGCGCGCCGGCGCCGAGTTGCTCCCCAGCGGCGACACCTCACCCTGCTCGATGGCGCGCAGCACCTTGGCCTGCAGCATCAACGGCAGCTCGCCCAGTTCATCGAGGAACAGCGTGCCGCCGTCGGCCTTCTGGAACTCGCCGACCTTGTCGAACGACGCGCCGGTGAACGCGCCCTTCACGTGGCCGAACAACACGCTCTCCAACATCGTCTCGGGAATCGCGGCGCAGTTCACGGTGACGAAGGGCTTGCCCGCACGCTTGCTGTTGAAGTGAATCGCCTTCGAGACGAGGTCTTTGCCGGTGCCGCTCTCGCCGGTCACCAACACCGGCACGTTGGCCGACGAGACCTGCTCGACCTTGCGTTCGACCTCCAGCCACGCGGGTGACAAGCCCTTGATGACGAACGGCCTGCCGTCGGCGCGCGTCTGCCGTGCGAGCTGTGCGCGGCGCAGGTACTTGGCCGACGCCGCGGCGACCTCTTCGAGCGCCGTCACGTGGCCGTAGGTGAACGCTTCTTTCTGTGCGCTCGAAACCGTCAGCACGCCAAGTGGCTTCCCCTGCCAGGGAATGGGCACCGCCAGCACCGCGCCCACGTCGAGGAAGTAGCGCGCGTAGTTCGGGTCGCTCGACGTGTCGTTGCAGAGGTACGCGGCGGCGTTCTCGAAGCAGGTGACGGCGATGCCGTTGCTGCGCCCGTCGCGCCGGGGCTTGAACACCGAGCCCGTTCCCGGCAGCGCGACGATGACGCCCTCCACCATGTGGAAGTCGACGCTCAGCCCCTTCGCCTTCGCGTCCCACAGGAAGACGGCGCCGTTGCGCGTGCCGGTCTGAGAACAGGCGTGCTCGACGAGGCGGCGGGCGACCGACTCCATGTCGGCGTCGTGGAGCTCGGTGTCAGTCGTACGCAACATGAGTTGCAATGTAGATACTGCATGTTGCCTTAAGGCAACAACTCCACTGACGCCCCGAAGTAATTCCAGTGACTTCCGTGTCTCGTTGCTTCGGCATCATGCCTGCAATGTGGGCAGACATCCTCGCTGCACACGAAAGAACGCCGCCCATGACCGCCCTTCGCCTCTCGATTGTCTCGCTCGCCTTTGCCCTGACCGCCTGTGGCCCTGCCGACCTGGTCATCGACGAGACGATGGACGAGACGGGCGACATCTCGGCGGAGCTGGCGGCGTCGAGCCGCTTCGAGACCTTCAAGGGTAAGGACGGCTCGTTCTACTTCCACCTCATCGCGGGCAACGGCCAGAAGGTGCTGCAGTCGCAGGGCTACACCACGCTGGCGTCGGCGAAGAGCGGCGTGGAGTCGGTGAAGAACAACGGCCTCGACGGCAACCGCTACCTCGTTCGTGAGGCCAACGACGGCTCGCACTACTTCGTGTTGACGGCGACCAACGGTCGCATCATCGGCGTGAGCGAGATGTACGTCTCGAAGAGCAACGCCGAGCGCGGCGCGCTGACGGTGCAGGGCGTGATTCGTGTGGTGACCACCACCAGCCCGGCGGCCGCGGGCGACACGCGCTTCGAGACGTTCGTCGGCCTCAACGGCAAGCACTACTTCCACCTCAAGGCGAACAACGGCGAAATCGTGCTGCAGTCGCAGGGCTACGCGTCGAAGGCCAGCGCCACCAGCGGCATCAACTCGGTGCGCACCAACGGCGCGAACCCGGCCCGCTTCGAAGTGCGTGAGGCGCGCGACGGCTCGCACTACTTCGTGTTGAAGGCGGGCAACGGCCAGCTCATCGGCGTCAGCGAAATGTACGTGAGCAAGTTCAACGCCGAGCGCGGCGTCACGGCGGTCATCGGGCTGCTCGCCGACGCGAAGTAAGCCGCTCTGCAGGACCCAACGCGCTCGAGGTGCCAAAGGGGGCGCTTCGAGCGCGTTTCATTTTGCGGGCGTCACCAGCTTCGACGACGTGGCGTAGTCGACGAAGAGCTCACCGGTGAGCCGCGCGCGCTCTCTCTTGTTCGCCACGCGCAGCACGTCGTTGGTGTCTTTGGAGGTCGGGTTCTTCACGTCGAGCCGCGCGCGCACCACGCCTTTGGCGCCGCGATGAACGAAGACGACCTCCCCGGTCTGCGAGACGGTCTCGACGACGCCGACATGCGTGAGCCCGTCGTTCTTCTTGCCGTCGTTGTTGCGGTCGTACGTCTCGCGGAAGAAGACGAGGTCTCCCGGCGCCGGGCTCTTCGCGCGCAACGCGCCGACCCGCTTCGCCGTGCGGTGAATCGCGGTCACGCCGTTGTCGCCAGGTCTGCCGTCGGTCATCAGGTCGACGCCGGCGGGCTCGTACACGGCGCGCGCGAGGCCCGTGCAGTCGTCGGGCAACCACGGCGCGACCCGCTTGAGCGGCACACCGACGAGCGAGGCTGCGCGTGCCGTCAACGCGGCGTTACCGGCGGGTGGCGCGCGCGAGGTGATGAGCTCCAGCGCGTTGTCGGTGACCGAGACGCCACCCGCAGCGCCCGTCGTGGTCGCGCAACCTGCGAAGAAGCCGAGCGCAGCGACGAGAGCGAACCGCACGGTGGCTCAACGCCGGGCCTGCGCACCGCATTCACGTTGAAGAAGTGGGGGCCGGATTCGAACCGGCGTCCTCCGAGTTGTGAGCTCGGCGCGAGTGCCTCTGCGCTACCCCGCGCGGAAAATAGCAGAGGAATGGGGGCTGGATTCGAACCAGCGTTCTCCGAGTCCGCAGCTCGGCGCGACTGCCTCTGCGCTACCCCGCGTCAGAAGGTAGCGCGCGCACGTGCGGCACGTCGCCCCACACTGACAGCAACGGGCTCTGTGGCTCGAGCTCGATGCGCGTCACCGTCGAAGGCAGGTGTTGCAGCACGGCGCGCCACCCCGCAGCGGAGTGCCTCACGTCGTAGAGATTTACTTCATGGAGCGCGAGCGTCCGCAGCACCAGCGCCGACGGGTGCCGAAGCAGCTGCCGAAGGCTGCCCCACGTCGGGTGCAACACCACCACGCGGGTGATGAAGCCGAGGTGCCAGGTGTACGTGGCGAACTTCGTCAGCGGCTTGAACTGCACCGCGTGTTCGTCGAGCAGCGCGTCGGCCTCCGCGCCCGACGCCATCGTCATGATGAGCAGCCCGCGTGGATCTCCGTGTGAGAGCAGCCAGTCGGCGTACACGAGGTAGTTGTCGCGGTGCTCGGGCGCGCTCTTCAGCACCGCCTCGAGCTCCGGGTGGTGACGGCCCGCGCGGTAGCCCCGGTGCTCGAAGCGTCGCAGTTGTCGCTGCATCGCCTCGGAGGCGTCGAGGTGCGTGTCGAAGGTGTCGACGCGCTCGTAGGCCGCGTGGTTGGTGCGCCCCCAGCGATGATGAAGCGCCGCGTCGCGCAGCTCGAGCTCCACGAAGCGCTCACCTCTCTCGAAGCGCGTCACCACGGCACCTCGAGGAAGTCTTTGAGCAACACGCCGTGCAGCGGCGCGCCCGCGAGCCCGGCCGCGATGGGGTGCAGCACGCGCGCCGCACAGTCGAGCGCGTCGAGCGGCACCTCGGCGTTGGGTGGCACGTGCGCGCCTTCACGCGACATCCACCCCGGGTCGACGCTCACCATGAAGATGCCGTCGCGCTTCAAGTCATCGGCGGACGTGCGCGTGAGCATGTTGAGGCCCGCCTTCGCGACGTTGGTGTGCGGGTGCCGGTGCGACTTCAAGTCGCGCGAGAATTGACCTTCGACGGCGCTGACGTTGACGACGTAGCGGTCTGAGAACGTCGAGCGCTTCAGGTTCTCTCGCAGCCCGTTGACGATGAGGAACGGCGCGATGGCGTTGACGACCTGCACCTCGACGAGGTCGACGGGCGCGATTTCACCGAGCACCTGCGGCCAGCTGTCGACGCGCTCGAGGTCGAGCCGCGCGAGCTCCCTCGGGAAGAACGGCGCCAGCGCGTCGGCTTCGTGCTCCGTCTCGCCGGCGTAGAGCAGCTCGAACGCCTCGCGCGGCTGCCACACCGACTGCGCCGCGTTGTTGATGATGAGGTCGAAGGCAGGCCCGGCGCTCCACCGCGCGATGGCGTCGATGAGCCGACCCAGCGCACGAAAGTCGAGGCCGTGAACGTGCAGCCGCGCGCTCCAGTGCGTGAAGTCGGGCTCGCGCTCGAAGCGTCGCGTGGCGTCGAGTGGAAAGCGCGTGGTGACGTGAACTTCAGCGCCGCAGCGCAACAGCCGCAGCGCGGTGGCCTGACCGATTTTGACGCGGCCGCCGGTCACCAGCGCGCGGCGGCCCTGCAGCTTCATGGGCAGCTCACGAAACGTCGTCGACTCGTTGCCGCAGCGCGCGCACATCCACTCGTAGTCGGGGTGGCTCTCCTGACGCGCGAGGCCGCAGGCGTAGCAGTCGTGCAGCACCTTCACCTGCGCGCGCGCGTGCTTGCGAGCGAGGCGGCGCTTCTTCTTCGCGGACTTCTCGAGGTGCGCGGCGGCGCGCTCTACCGAGAGGAACTCCGGCGACGCGGGGTCGAGGGCGTGCGAGCGCTCGAGCAGTGACAACAGCGCGGCGAGGTCGGCGGGGCTCATGCGCGCGGCAGCCTACGCGCTCGCCGTCGCACTTTCCGGCAGGGCACACGAATCAACAATGGTCGTCGTGGCGAGAACGTCGTGTACGGTGAAGCCGCTTCCCTCCTCTCATGTCGCATCGCAGCTGATTGATATGAAAGACGTCTCAGCCTTCGTTGCGGAGTTGCCAGCGTTGGCTCCGGTCGACGCGGCGGATCTCCTCGAAGCGGTGTGCGCGCGCTGGCCGCAGCTCAAGCTCGACGCGGCCAACTTCGGGCGCTTCCTCGGCGAGCGCGCGGGCGATGGCGACGTGCGGCGGCTCCACCTCTCCGACCTCTACCTGGTCTGGGCCGCGCTCGACGCGCAGGCCGACGCGCTGCGGGCCGTCGACGGGTTGCTCGTGGAGTGGACGAGCGCCGCGCTGCGCACGCGACCCGGCGGCGTCGATTTGTCGGAGGTGCAGGGGCTGCTCCGCGCGCGGTTGTTGGTGCACGTCGCCGAGCGGCCGTCGGCGTTGACGCGGTATTCAGGGCAGGGCGCGCTCAAGGCCTACGTCATCGTCGCTGCGTTGCGCACGCTCACCGACGTGTTGCGGCGCAGCATGCCCGCGCAGGCGCTCGGGGTGCTGGAGCTCGCGCACACCGTGTTGGACGACGCGCCAGACCCCCGCGCGCGCGCCGAGGTCGAGCAGCTGCGGCCGTACCTCCGCGAGGCGCTCGAGCAGAGCATCACCAGCTTGCCGGTGCGGCTGCGCACGGTGCTGCGGCTCCACTACCTCGAGGGTGTGCCCGCTGAGTCGCTGGCGAAGATGTACGGCGTGCACCGCGCGACCACCACGCGCTGGCTGGTCGAGGCGCGCGCGCGCGTGCTCGAGGCGACGCGGCTTCAGCTCTCAGAAGTGCTGGGCCCGGAGACGTTTTCAAGTGTGCGGCGCGAGCTGGGTGACCTCGGTTTGTCGGTGGCGGGGCTCTTCGTCACTGCCACCGGCGAGGCGCCGTGAGCGACGTCGACCTGCAGCGCTTCGCGCGTGGAGAGCTGCGTGGTGACGAGCTCGAAGCGTTCGAGCTGCGGCTCGATGCCGACCCGGTGTTGCGTGCATCGCTGGCGCGCCTGCTGTCGACGCGCAACGCACCGACGGTGAGCAGCAGTGTCCCGGCGGCGCAGCTCGACGTGAGCAACGCGTTGACGTTGGCGCACGAGCTGGGGCGCGGCGGCATGGCGACGGTGACGCTGGCGGTGCAGCACGGCCTCGAGCGCGACGTGGCGGTGAAGCGCGCCCTGCGTGACCGCTCGGGCGACGACGCGTTGTTGATTCAAGAGGCGCGGCTGCTCGGCGTGCTGGAGCACCCGGCCATCGTGCCGGTGCATTTTCTGGCCGCCGACGAGCTGGGCCGGCCCATGGTGGTGCTCAAGCGCGTCGAAGGTGAGCCGTGGTCGGGCCTGCTGCGACAACCCGCCGCGGTCGAGACGCGCTTCGGGCAGTCGGCGCTCGAGTGGCACCTGCGGGTGTTGTCGACGGTGTGTGATGCGCTGGCGTTTGCGCACGCGCGCGGCGTCATTCATCGCGACGTGAAGCCGGCCAACGTCATGGTCGGCTCCTTCGGTGAGGTGTACCTGACCGACTGGGGGCTCGGCGGGCTGCTCGCCGCGCAGCCGCAGCGTGGGTTGCCGTGGGTGGGCGACACGGTGGGTGCAGGCACGCCGGCGTACATGGCGCCCGAGCAGCTCGCCGAAGGTGCGCTGACGGTGGCCACCGACGTGTGGCTCGCGGGCGCATGTCTGTACGAGGTGCTCTATGGGCGCGCGCCGTTTCTGGGCACCACGCGCAACGAGCGCATGGTGAGCGGGCATGCGTGCGTGTTTCCGCCCGGGCCGCGCGTCGACCTCGTCGCCGTCGCGCAGCGGGCGTTGGCGGTGGAGCCGGAGGCGCGCTTCGGCTCCGTGCACGCGCTGAAGCAGGCGCTCGAGGCGTGTCTGCGGCACACCGACTCAGACCGGTTGGTACAGCGCGCCGGTGAGCTGCAGCGCTCGGCGAGCGAGGCGCGGTCTGAGGGGCGCGTGCTCGATTCGGAGACGTCGGCGGCGGTCGCGGCGCACACGTTGCGAGCGGCGCTCGAGCTGTGGCCCGAGAACGTGGTGGCACGTGAGGCGGTGGCGAACCTCGTCGAGCAGCGCGTGAGCTGGGCGCTCGATGACCAGCAGGCCGGGGTCGCGCAGGCGCTGTTGCGAGAACACCCGCAGCCTGCGGAGTCGCTGCAGCAACAGGTGCGCGCGGCCGTCGCTGAGGTCGCCTCCATGCAGGCGCAGGCCCGAGGTCTCGACCCCGACATCGGTCAGCGGCAGCGCGTGACGTTTCTGCTCGGCGTGGTGGCGATGATGGTGGTCTTCAACAGCGCGCGGCTGTTGTGGCCGGCGTTCTACGCAAGCCGCTGGTCCCTGGCTGCGTCGTCGGTCGCGTTTCTCGGCGGGTTTCTGGCGCTGGGTTGGTTTCACCGCGCGCTGCTGACGAGCTCGACGCTGAACTGGCAGCTCTCGAAGTTGGTGGTGATGACGACGGTCGCGCAGATTTCGACGCGCACCACTGCGGCGGCGATGGGGTGGTCGAGAGCGCAGGCGTTGACGGTCGACCTCAGCGTGATTGCGTTGACGATGATGATTGGCGCGTCGGTGTTTCACTCGAGCTTCGCTGCCGGCGCCGTGGTGTGCCTCGCAGGTCAGGCCGTCGCGCTGATTTTTCCAGCGGCCGCAGAGCCGCTGTTCGCGGTCAGCTCGATTCTGTCGGTGACCGCGGTGGCCGTGGGGTTGCGCTCGTGGCGTCGGCCTGCCGCCGTGTCTCGGTAGAGACGCGCTAAACCTCACGCATGAGCTCACTCGCGTTGAAGGGTCGAATCTGTCTGGTCGCCGGCGCCACGCGCGGCGCCGGTCGCGGCATCGCCATCGCGCTGGGTGAAGCGGGCGCGACCGTCTACTGCTCGGGCCGCAGCGTGCGCGGGCAGACGCCGCCAGGTCGCCCGGAGACCATCGAAGAGACCGCCGAGCTCGTCACCGCCGCAGGGGGCGCCGGACTTCACGCGCGCTGCGACCACACTGACGAAGCGCAGGTGAAGGACCTCGTCGAGCGCATCCGCCGCGAACACGGCGGCCTCGACGTGCTCGTCAACGACGTCTGGGGAGGCGATGACCTCGCGGACTGGGCGTCACCTTTCTGGGAGCAGAACCTCGCGACAGGCAAGTCGATGTTCGACACCGCCGTGTGGAGCCACGTCATCACCGCGCGTCACGCGACGCCGTTGATGTTCGGGCGCAGCAACCCGTTGCTCGTCGAAATCACCGACGGTGACGGCTTCGGGTATCGCGGCTCGTTTTTCTACGACCTCGTGAAGTTCGCCGTCATGCGCATGGCCTTCACCTTCGCGCACGGGCTCACGAAGAAGGGCGTCACCGCGCTCGCCGTCACGCCCGGCTTCCTGCGCAGCGAGGCGATGTTGCAGCGCTTCAACTGCACCGAAGCCACGTGGAGAGACGGCGCGAAGGTCGAGCCCGACTTCATCAGCAGCGAGACACCGCGCTTCGTGGGGCGCGCCATCGCCGCGCTCGCCGGTGACCCGCGGGTTGCAGAGCGCGCAGGCCGCACCTTCGCGTCGTGGACCCTCGCGCGTGAGTACGGCTTCACCGACGTCGACGGCTCGCGACCTGATTGGGGCTCGTACTTCGAAGAGAAGTACGGGCCGACGCCGGCCGCCGACTACACCTCCTGGCGCAACGGGCCCTTCGACGTGGTGATGACGACGCGCGACGAATACCACTCCGAGAAATGATGCTCACTGCGCGCCGCGACACCAGTCGATGAGGTCCTGACGTTCTTCAGGCGACGACGTCTGCCACTCGGGGAGCTGTTCAGCGTTGCAGCGCGGCCCCTCCGCCGCCGGAGGTGGCGCTGTGTACTGCGCGGGTGTCATCGACGTGCCTCCATTCCTCAACCCGGCACCGAAGCGGTCGAGCTCCTTGCGGAGCTTGCCGTTCATCTTCTGGTCATCGTCGAGCGGCCCGTCGACCCCGACCGCGACGACGCTCACCGCGCTGTTCTGGCACTGCACGTTGAAGTGCACCTGACTGGCGGCACGGTTTCTCTTTGCGTTCCGACTTGTGGCGCCGGTGAAGTGCTTGCCGCCGAGCGACGTGCGCGCGCCCACCGAGAAGAAGCCATTTCGGTGGTCGGCCATCGACTCGACGTAGCCGAGCATGCGCGCGCGCTGCACGAGCGTGTTGGTGCACTGCTCCGCCGTCGTGGGCTGCACCTGAAAATAAATGGGCGCGCCACGTTTGCTGCAGCCCAACAACCCAACCATCGCCACCCACCAGAGAATTCGCATCGCCGCATGACAGCGTTCGTGCGCGTCGCCGTCAACGCGTCATGCTGTTGTCCTGCATGACCCCCCGCGCGCTCTTCACGTCGTGCTTGTTCGTCGCGGCGCCGGCGTGGGCCATTCGCCCGTTCATCACCGATGACGCGCGCGTCGTCGGTGCGCACCTCGTGCAGTTCGAGACGTGGCTGCAGCTCGAAGACGGCGTGCTGCAGAACTGGGTCTCGCCGTCGTTTGGCCCGACAGAGTGGCTCGAAATCAGCGTGGGCCTCGTGCACGGCCCGGGGCACATCGACGGGCGTCACGTGCAGTCTCCAGACACGACGTCGAGCTGGGGTGTCGGTGGGCCGCTCATTCAGGCCAAGGCTTTGCTCCGTCACGCTGAGGCCTGGCAGCCGCCGGGGGTCGCGTTCGCCGTCGGCTCGCTGTTGCCGTTCGGCACCACGGGCTTTCGTGCGGCGCCGGGCTTCTTTCTCTACATCGCGCTCACCGAGAACCTCGGAGAGAACGAGCGCGTGCTGATTCACGCCAACCTCGGCGTCAGCGTGCGCTCACCGCTTGATGAGCCGCCCGACGCGAGCCCGCTCCTCGGTGTCGGCACGCAGGTTCGACTCTTCTGCGGCCTGCACGCCATCGGCGAAGTGGTCTACGGCGACGCGTACACCGGCATCGACGCCTTCGCGCTGCAGGGCGGCTTTCGCTACATCATCAACGAGCACGTGCAGCTCGACGCGACGGGCGGAGCGGGCGTCGCCGGCCAACCGAGGCCCCCGTGGCTCTCAGTCGGGCTGCGATTGGTGAGCGGCCCGCTGTGGTGAGTCGACCGACTCAGTTCTTCTCGAGCAGGTTGCTCTCGAGCTTCTTCGCCTCGGCGACCATGGGGTCGTTGGGCGCGGCCTTCTGCTGAATCTCTTTGGCCAGCGCGAGCGCGGCGGCGCGGTCGCCCAGGCGCACGTGCGCGAGCGCGAGGTTGTACTTCACGCGGAAGTCCGCCGACGGCGCCACGGTGAGCGCCTTCTCGAGCAGCTTCTTGGCTTCTTCCCACTTCGGCTTGCTCTCGCTCTGCAGCAGCGTGGTGGCGAGGTTCATCAACACCTTCCAGTTGTCGGGCGCGATTTTGAGCGCGTTCTTGTACGCCTCGATGGCCTTCGCTTCATCAGGCACCGCGTCGTACAGGTTGCCGAGGTGGAACCAGGCTTCCCAGTTGTCGGGGTCGAGCTTGAGCAGCTCCTTCGCCGCTTCTTCACTGCGGTCGAGGTTGCCGGTCAGCAGGCAGAGGTGCGCGAGGTTGAGCCAGCCCTGCTCGTAGTCGGGCACCACGTTGAGCTCTCGCTCGATGTAGTCGACGGCGCCCTGGGAGTCGTTCATCAGCATGCAGCAGGCGACGGCCTTCTCGAGCAGCGCGGGGTGGTCCCCGATGGCCTTGAGGCCCGCATCGAGCGTCGCGCGCGCGGCCTTGAACTGCTTCTGCTGAAACTGGAGGTCGGCCATCGTGGCCCACGGGTCGGGGTTCTTCGGCGCGGCCTTCGTCGCGCGGTCGAGCGAGGCGATGGCCTTGTCGAACTGCTTCATCTGGTGCTGCGCGAGGCCCAGCGCGACCCACCCGTCGGCGTTCTTCGGCTCGAGCTCGGTGGCGCGCAGCAGAAACAAGATGCCCTGACCCGCCTTGTTCTCGGAGGTCAGCAGGCGCCCCATGTTGTACTGCGCGAGGTAGACGTTCTGCCCGAGCTGCGCGCCCTTCTCGAGGTTGGGCATCGCGCCGGCGATGTCGCCTTTGGCTTCGTGCACGAGGCCCAGCAGCGTCCACGACATGGGGTTCTGCGGCGCCATCTTCACGGCCGCCGTCGCGTGCGTGCGCGCGTCGTCGAGCTGGCCCAGGAAAATCGCGATGCGCGCGAGGCCCAGGTAGGCCTCTGCGATGCTGGGGTTCCGCTCCAGCACCTCGGTGAACTCTTTGGCGGCTGCGTCGACCTTGCCCGCGGTGGCGTTGGCTTCGGCTGACTTCAGCAGCGCTTGCGTGGAGGCCGTGGTGCCGGCCTTCGCTTCATTCTCGGTGAAGAGGCGCTTGGCCTCGGCGTAGCGCGCAGCTTTGAGCTCTGCGAGCCCCTTCGTGAAGAGTTCGGTCTGTGCCATGCGGGCCACGAGTGTGGCCCACGCAGCAAGGCCTTACCAGCCGAACCAACCCTTGACGGTGCTGGCCGCGCCGGACACGGCCGACTTCGCCGCGCTGGCCGCAGACGACGCCGCGTTCGAGACGGTGGAGACCGCCGACGAAGCCGCCGCCGAGACGGTCTTGACCGCCGTCGAAGCCGCCGCCGAGACCGTCTTGACCGCCGCCGACGCTGCCGTCGAGACGGTCTTCACCGCCGTCGAAGCCGCCTTGCTGGCCGCGCGGTAGGTGTTGTTCGCGACGGTGGTGGCGGCCTTGTAGCTGGCGTTCGCCGCCTTGTAGACGGTGGTGGCCACGGCCTTCTTGGCGCCGTTGATGGTGTCGTCGACCTTCTTGGCCGCCGCGCCAACGTCTTTGAGCGAGAGCTTGCCGTCGCCGTCGATGTCGGCCGCGTCGTGCGCCGCCTTGCCCACGGCCTTGGCGGTGTTCACGCCCATCTCGCCGATCTGCTTCACGTCGACCTCGACGTTCACCGAGCCGCCGAGACCGACGCCGAGCGCCGCGCCGAGCGAGCCGCCAATCTTCAACTTGCCGTCTTCGTAGCCGAACACGCCTGACGCGGTCGCCTCAGCGCCAGCGCTGGCGTAGCCCGACGCCTTCACCGCGAACGGGCCGGCGGAGACCTTCACGTCGGCTTCGGCCTTCACCACGGCCGAGGCGCCGGCTTTGCCTTCGACGATGATGGTGGGCGGGTGGCGCGTGGCCTTCACGGTGCCGGTGGCCTCCGCCGTGAGCTGCGCGCTGACCTTCGCGTTGCCTTCGATGCCCGCGGTGAGGTCGACGCCGGCGAACTTCACCGGCTTGGTCTCGAGCTTGCCGTTGATGGACGCTTCGGCCGTGACGCCGACCTTCGCGCCGGCCGTCGCTTCGATCCCGTTGGCGTTCAGCTTCGCAGACGCGTCGAACGAGGCCTTCGCTTCGACGCGCGCGTCGGCCTTGTAGGAGGCCTTGCCGTACTTGCCTTCGACCTCGTCCGAGCTCTGCGCATACGCGCCAGCGATGGCGGCGCGCGAGTACTTCGCCTCGGCGCCGTCAGCGCCGATGGAGACCGACGAGTCGCCCGTGAAGCCGGCCTTGGTGCCGACGAACTTGCCGCCCTCGAGCTCCTTGAAATTGTCGGTGTCGATTTTCGCGCCCTGGAAGACGGTCTTCTTGAGCCCCGCTTCGGCGAGCACGTCGCCCACCTTCTGCGCCTTGCCGTACTTGTCGGGGCCGCCGAGGCCACCGCTCTTATCCTTCAGCTTCCACTCGCCTTCGTAGCTCTTGCCCACCGACGAGCCCGACTTCCAGTCGGCGCTGTTCTTGACGGTGAACTTGCCGTCTTTGGTTTCGGTGCCGCCGGCGAGCTTGAACTCGGAGCCCTTGGTGGACTTGGTGGTGGTCGTCGAGGTGCGCGTCTCGCTGTGCTTGGTCTCGACCTTCTTCTCGTCGGTCGTCTGGCTGGTGCCGAACGCGCCCTTGGCGATGCTGGAGCCGTTGGTGGTGGTCTTCTTGCCGTCGACGACGGCGGTCGACTCCGCGTCGGTCGTCTGCTTGTTGCCCACGAAGTCCGTGGCCGTGGTGCGGCTCTTCACCGTCGAGTTGTCGCCGCTCTTCACGGTCGTCTCGCGCGTTTGCGACGACGTGCGGCGGCCCAGCGCGTCGCGCTCGGCTTCGAAGGTGTGCTTGGTGCTGTTGCCGTTCTTCTTCGTCGCTTCAGATTCGAATTTGAGCTTCGTGGTGCCCAGCGACTTGTCGGTGGTGACCGACTGCTTGACCGTGCCCTTCTTGTCGGCGGTCTCGCGCTCGGTGGTCTGCGAGCCGTCGCGGTTGACTTTGCTCTGGCCCTTGCCGCCGGTGAGCGCGCCGATGTCCTTGCTCTTGTCGCCCGTGTACTTCTTGACGAGCTTCGACATCGACTTGTCGGGCTGGAACGAGTCTTTGCGCTTGGCCAGCGCCTTCTTGGAGGCTTCCGCCTCCTTCTTCTTCGCCGCCTCGGCCGCGATTTTCTTCTGCGCTTCTGCCGCCGCCTTCTTCGCGAGTTCGACGACGTTGCGAACTGCGGAAGAGGTACCACCGGAATTGACGCGTGACATGGCGGGCTTTCTTTCAGACGGCGTGAGCGCTGCGGGTTCCGGAGTATCGCGGAACGTTGCGCGAGAGTTGTGGTGGATCTGCAATAACCTACAAGAACTTCCTTGTACTTACAGGCGCTTCTCGGCGTGCAGGTGGGTACAGACCTACCCGGCTACTTCTTCCCGGCCTTCTTTTTCGCGGCCTTGAGGTCGGCCTCGACGGGTTTGAGCGCTCTGGTGCACGCAGCGCCGAGTTGGGCGGGTGTCTGGGCCTTGCCTTCAGGCATCACGAAAGCCACCGCGCTCAAGGACTTGTCGTCGTTGAACGCCTTCGCGGCGACGGTGCACGCCGTCAGCTTCTCTTTCGCGCTCAGCAGCGCCTGCTCTTTTTCGGCGGGCGTCGGCTTGTCTTTCGCCGCGGCCTGCAGCGCGAGCGCGTCTCTCCACGACGCGACGGGGCCGTCGAGAAAGGTGACGCCCTTCTTTCCGCGAGCGGCAGCCTCGAGCGCCTTCGCGCCGAGGTCTTGTTGGGCGCGCGTCCATTGAGACGACTCGGGCGTACTGAGCAGCAGCTGCTGTTGCGGAGCGATGGCGTCGTTGAGCTCGCCGACCTTGAGCTCGATGGTGGTGATGGCGGCCGTGGTGGGCGCGTTCATCGGCAGCGCGGTTTGCGCGTCGCTCACGGCCAGAACTTTCGGGGCCAGCTGCGCCTTGACGGCCTCGATTCGCACCACGAGGTCGCGGTGTTCACGGTCTTGCTTCACCGTGGGCACGCGGCCGACGAGCTCGTTGTAGCGGTCGAGGTATTCGTGCGCGCCGGGCGCGAGCGAGAAGTCCCTGTCGTTGAGCTCGCGCTTGGCGGCGTCGAGCGCCTTCTGGAGCTGCTCGGGCTCGAGCGCGTCGGCGGCCCGCTGCGCTTCGTCGAGGCGGGCCTCGGCGCGCTGCGCCTGTCGCTCGGCGTCTTTGAGGCGCACCTGCATGGTGCGCGGGCCACACGCGCTGACGAGCAACGCAACGGAGAGAAAGAAGACGTACGGCTGCATGGGCGGCGGCACTCTATGTACGGTCACTTCGTGTAGCCGAGCGCTGAATACACGCCGCGCCCCAGCCACTCACGAAGCGCGCGCGTGCTTTGAGAGAGGTACTCGCCGCGCGGCAGCACGTGTCGGTCAGCCGAGGCTTCACGCATGCGCCAGTCGACCGGCAGCGCGTCTGCTTCCACGCCCACGGCGCGAAAACAGCCCACGGCGCGCGGCATGTGAAACGCGCTCGTCACCAGCAACACCGACTTCGCGCCACGCGCGTCGAGCAGCGGCTTCGTGAGCGTCGCGTTCTCGCGCGTGTTGTTCGCCTGGTTCTCGATGACCAGCTGCTCGGCGGGCACGCCCAGCATCACCAATTGCTTCGCCAGGTAGTCGGCCTCGGCCTCGAGCTGCCCACCGAGCGCGCCGCCGCTGAGAATCGCCACCTTCGCGCGGCCGCTCAGCAGCACCCGGCGAACTTCCAACAGGCGCTCCACGTTGTCGTTGAGCGCCGGCTCTTCACGCACGCTCCCCAGCGGCGAAATCACGCCGCCCAGCAGCACCACCGCGTCGTACGTCACCTCGGCGCGCTCGGTCTTCACGGCGCCGGCCTCCAGCGAGCTCCAGAGCCGATTCGAGACGGCCGGCAACGACGCCGTCGCCAACACGCCGAGCCCCACCACCAACGTCACCACGCCCGCCCGCCGTCGCCGGAGCACCAGCGCCGCCAGCAGACACGTCAGCGCCCACCACAGCGGGTCGACCACCACGTCGAGCACCTTCGAGAGGACGAAGAACATCAGCGAAAACACCATGCTACGTTCGTCAACCGTACGCGCTCCTTTCCGTACATCACGGGGCCCAAAGGGCGCGCGAGGGTGGCCATCAGCATGTTTCGTCTCCGACTCCTCACCGCGCTGTCGCTGGGTTTCTTCGTCTCGTGCGCGCCGCCTGACACGGCGCTGCGCGTGAACATCGAGGTCAAGGGGCAGGGCACGGCGATGGTGCGCGCCGACTGCCTGCGCATCGCGGTGCTCGACAGCGCGGGCGCTGAGCTGAAGTCGCTCGTCATTGGCCGCCCCGCGGACGACACGGCGGTGGTGGCCGTGCGGCGTGGCTCCGACCTGCCGGCGACCATCGGGCTGCAGGTCAAAGGGCTGCTCGGCACCAACTGCGCCGACGAGGCGTCGCTCAAGCTCAACACCCAGAGCCGCGTCGAGACGGCCAACTTCCCCGAGTCAGGCTTCGCGGAGGTCACCATTCTCGTCGGCCCGCCCGACTCGTCGCTCGACTCGGACCGCGACGGCTTCGCGAGCGTCGCCAAGGGCGGCGTCGACTGTGATGACGCCAACGCGTCGATTGCGCCGGGCACGATGCAGGTCTGCGCGATGCAGGTCGACACCAACTGCAACGGCCTCGTGGGCTGTGACGACGCCGAGTGCACCTCCGCGCAGGTGTGCGCCAACCCGCCCACGCGCCTCGTGTTGTTGTCGGGCCCTGGCGAGCCGCGCGAGATGCAGCGCCACGACTGCTACGGGCCCTTCAAGTTCCAGCTGCAGAACGCCGCGGGCGTGCGCACGGCCATTCGCCACACGCCGGTCACGCTGAGCACCGGCCTGGCCGACGTCACGCTGCATGACGCGTCGAACTGTCAGAGCACCGCGGTGACGACCTACCCCATCGCCTACGGCGCCTCCGACATGGAGCTGTGGCTCAAGGCCGGCCCCACCGCGCGTGGCACCGCCAACGTCACCGCTGCGGCGTACCTCGTGCCGACACCCGCCGAGTTCTCGGTGAAGGTGAAGGCCACGCCGGCGACGAAGCTCGTCATCACCTCGGCGCCGGTCATGGCGACGGCTGGCGTTTGCAGCACGCAGACCATCGACTTCGAGCTGCAAGACGACCAGTCGCGCCACACCGACGCTGACGACGGCATCATCACGGTGACGCTGTCGACGCCGGGCATCGCGAACCTGCTCTTCTCTGACGCGAGCTGCGGCAACGGCGCGGCGGGCATCGCCTTTCAGCCCGGCACCGGCAACGCGTCGGTGCACGTGCGCAACACCCTCGCCGGTGTGTACACGCTCTTCGCGTCGGGCAGCGCGCCGGCGCCGCTCAACGTCTCGCAGCCCGTCACGGTGCTCCCCGCAGCGCCGCACCACCTCGACGTCGTCCGGGGCTCCCTCGCGCTCTCGCCTGCGGAGGTCTGCTCGAGCGACGGCGTGGGCGTGGCGCTCGAAGACGCGTTCAACAACCGCACGGCGCCGCCGGCGGGCACCACGTTGACCGTCGTGCCCACCATGCTGCCGGGCGTCTCGTTCTTCGACGACAACAACTGCACGGCGGCGGCGTCGACGACCGTGTCTTTCCCCTCGGCCTCGGCCACGCGGTTGATTCGCGCGCGTGGCACCACCACCACCACCGGCTCGCTCATCGTCACCACCAACCTTCCGAACGTGACGCCGTCACCGCCGCTGGTGGTGACCGTCGGTGCGGGCCCGGCCGACCACCTCGACTTCAGCGGCGTCGGCCAGCAAATCGTAGCCGGTCATTGCAGCAGCACGCCCTTCCTCCTGCAGGTTCGTGACAGCGCGAACAACGGCACGCGCGTCGACGACGCGGGCATCAACGTCACGTTTTCTGCGGTGGGCGCGAGCCCCGACCTGCGCTTCTTCGATGAGCCCAACTGCCCCGACGCCGGCAGCTCGAGCATCTTCATCGGTGGTGGTCGCTCGAGCGCCAACGTGTACTTCCGCGGCACCACGGCGAAGCCCGCCTTCGAGGTCACCGCGAGCAGCCCGTTGCCCGTCGACGGCGGCGTGCCCGGCAACACCATCATCGCCGACGTGCCCTCGCAGCTGCTCTTCACCGGCATCTCCTCGGCCACTACGCAGGCGATGATCTGCACCGCGACGCCCTTCACCGCGACCGTGCGTGACAGGTATGGCAACGACGCGCTCTTCCCCAACCCGCAGACGCTCACCTTCACCTCGACGCCCGTGGGCGCGACGGTGGGCGTCGGCGGCGTATGCGGCGGCAGCCAGGTGCTGCTCGCGGCCAACACCAGCGCCGTGAACTTCAACGCCACCGCGCGCCAGACCGACGGCGGCATGAGCGGCGCGCCGTACGCGCTCAACGCCAGCATTCAGGGCGTGCTCGCGGCGACCACGTCGCCGGTGCGCCTCAGCGTGACGCCGGCCAACCCGGAGCTCGCCATTCTGAGCCCCGCGAACCTCACGCAGGTCTCGGCTGGTGACTGTCAGAACATCACCGTCGTGCGCCGCGACCAGTATGACAACCCCGCGCCGGTGAGCATGCTCACGGTGCTGGGTGTCACAGCTCCCGACGGCACGCCGGTCTTCGCCGCGCAGAACTGCACGGGCGCCGTCGACGCAGGCGTCTCGCTGAACAACGGCGCGTTCCTGGCGAGCTTCTCGGTGCGCCCGCGCCTCGCCACGCAGCAGCCCATCGCCGTCACCAACGGCGCTGAAAACACCTCGGTGACGCTCGACGTTCGCCCCGGCGCGCCCACGCTCGTCTTCGAAGTGCCGGCGACCGATGCGGGCACGGCGAGCGTGGCGCCGACGGCCGGTGACTGTGTGCCGGTGCGCGTGGTGCGCAAAGACAGCAGCGGCAACCCGGTGCCGGTGGGCACGCCCTCGACGCTGACCTTCAACCCCATCCTCGAGACCACCGTCTACAACTCGGCCGGGTGCATGACGGGTCAGGTCACCGACGTCGCGCTCAACGCGACGCAGTCGGGCGCGAGCCTGTGGGTGAAGCCCATTCGCACCTACACCACGGGCTCCAACGGTGGCTCGCGTCAGCAGAGCGCGACGTTCTCGCTCGCAGGCCAGAACGCCACGTTGACGATGACGGTCTCACCCGACGTGGACACCACCAACCTCATCATCGCCTCGCCTGATGCGGGCATCGCCGACGTCACGGCCGGCGCGTGCCTGCCCGTCACGCTCGAGCGGCGCGACCGGTTCCAGAACCTGGTGGCGCTCGGCACTGCGGGCACCGTGAGCGTCATGCCGCCGACGTCCATCACTGCGTACTCGTCGACCATGTGTGTCGGTGGCAACACCATCAACGTCGGCGCGACCGCGCCGTCACACACCTTCGGAGTGCGCACCACGACGGCTGGCAATCAGGGCGCGGTGCTGGGCCTCGGCGCTCACATCGCAGCGCTGCAGCTCAACGTCAGCCCGGGCCCGCTCTTCAAGTTCATCTTCGAGGGCACGGTGCCCACCACGTTGACCGCCGGCACGTGCTCCGACGGCACCGGCGTGCTGCTGCGCCGACAAGACGAGTGGAACAACAACGTCATCTCCGGCAGCACCATGGTGTCGGTGACCTCGAACCTCGTCTCGTTCGCCGTGGCGTCGGGCTGCGCAGGGCCCACGCCCAGCACCAGCTTCACCATTGGCGAAGGCGCGTCGGTTTCTTCGGCGCCGTTCTTCTTCACGGGCACGTCGGCCGACGGGGGCAGCATCGAGGCGACCGCGATGGTCTCGAGCAACTCGATCTCGAGCAGCCACATGCTCACCGTCACACCGTCGACGCCCACGAAGCTCGCGTTCACCAACACCACGCCCACCACCACCGCGGCCGGCGCCTGCGTCACGCCCGCCAACGCGCTGCGCGTGGAACTGCAGGACACCTTCAACAACCGCGTCGCGCCGGGCAACAACGTCAACGTCGCGTTCGTGACGGACGGCGGCGTGCAGTTCTCGCAGGGCACCGCGTGTGGCGCTGACAACACGTTCGTCACGTTGACCAGCGCTGCGCCCACCGCGTCATTCGTCTTCACCACCAACCGCGCGAACCCGGCGCTCAACATTGGTGTGAGTACCAGCGACCTGCCGAACATCGCTCCGGCGACGCAGGTGTGGGCCGTGACGCCGCTGACCGCGAGCGTGTTGGCGTGGAAGACGGACCCCACGGCGAGCGTGCCGCGCTTCACGTGTACGCCTGCGGGTCAGTTCGAGACGCGCGACTCGCTGGGCAACCTCGTGGCGCCGAACACCACGGTGACGGTGACGCCTACGGCCAGCCCGGCGAGCGGCGTGGCCTTCTACAGCGACGCGGCGTGCGCCACGCCCGTCAGCACCGTGCAGATTCCCGGTGGCAGCACCGACGCGCCGCCGCTCTACGTCATCGCCACCAGCAACGGCACCATCGCGCTGAGCGCCACCGCGACGGGCTTCTCGAACGTGCCGAGGAACGTGAACGTCACCGGCGCGCAGGGCACGTTCAACGTCACGCCGGCGGCGACTGTCGACGTCGAAGCAGGCGCGTGTGTGCCGCTCACCATCGAGCGCCGCGCGAATGGCACTCCTCTCACCGTCGGCGTCACCTCGTACACCGTCACCGCGAGCAACGCGGCGGCCATCTCGGTGCACAGCCTGTCGGACTGCAGCGGGGCGGCGGCGGCGACGGTCTCGGGCGTCATCACGCAGCCGGCGTCGACCGCGGTGGTCTACGTGCGCGGCCGCTCGAGTGACAACGCCGCCGACTCGACGGTGACGGTCGCCGACCCCACGAATGGCAGCACGAGCACGGTGGTCAACCTGCGCAGCTACCCGTTGGTGCGCCGAGGCGCGTGCAACATCGCCAGTGGAAGCACGGCCTCGGGCCGCTGCGTGTTGCCGACGGCGATTCCCGGCAACGTCATCGCGCGCTCGTTCCTGCTCTTCAGCTCGACGGGCGGTGACAACACGGCGAGCAACACCAACGCGCGCTGTGTGCTCGACGTCGCCAGTGACGTGGCGGTGGTCTGCACGCGCGGGGGCAACGGCGCGGTGGAGGTGCGGGTGAACTACCAGGTCGTCTCGTTCGGCCGCAGCTTCGCGCAGGGCGGCGTCAGCGTGGCGCACCTCGCCGGCACCACGAGCAACGCCATGGGCACCACCGACGTGGGCCTCGGCGTGGCGGGGCCGGTGAGCTTCAACGAGTCCTTCGTGCTGCTGTCGTCGAGCGGCGTGGGCGGTGAGAACGGAGCCGACGACTTCATGACGGCGTACCTGTACGACACGACCACGGTGCGCCTGCAGCTCGCGACCGCAGCGCTGCGCGACTACGCAGTACAGGTCGTTCAGTTCGCCGGCGCGTCCGTCGAGCGCAACGAGCTGTTGATGAACATGGGCGAACTGACGAAGGCGGTCACCTCGCTGCCTGCGGCCGACCTCTCTCGCTCGTTCCTCCTCTATTCGACGCGCGGTGGTGACGGCGCCGACCTCTTCGCCATGTGCAAGCGGCGCGCGCGCGGCAGTGTGTCGTCGACCACGGCGCTGGCCTTCAGCCGTGGTGGCGGGGCGGGCGCTCCGGCGGTGTGTGACGACGACCCGGTGGCCATTCGCTGGGAGCGCGTGCGCTTGCCGTGCCCCGTGGGTGCGTGCGCGAGCGTGCAGCACCTGCCGTCGTTCCCGCTGACGGGCACCAACCTCGCGGCCGTCACGCCGACGTTCACGGCCATCACCCAGAACCGCGCGGTGGTGTTCATGGGCGGGCAGGGGCCGGGCGGGCAGTCGTCGGGCGAGTCGTCTTTCAATCGCGTTGACGGTGACACCACGGGCCCCTTCCACGGGCGCGTGTGGTTCAGCGCCAACGACGCGTTGACCATCGAGCGCAGCGTCGACGCTCCGACTGACGGCGGGGTGCAGAACTCGGTGTGGAGCCCCATGGTGGTTCAGTTCGAGCCGTGACGGGCGGCGGGGTGGCGGTTACAAGCCACTCCACATGAGTGAAGTCGCCAGCAGTGAAGACCTGAAGGCCGTCGAGGCGCTCGCGCAGGCGCGGGCCGCGGTGGTCTCGCAGATTGAGAAGCGCGTCGTCGGTCAGCGAGACGTGGTGGAGCACCTGCTCATCAGCCTCTTCTCGCGGGGCCATTGTCTCTTCGTCGGTGTGCCGGGCCTCGCCAAGACGTTGCTCATCAGCACGTTGGCGGAGGTGCTGAACCTCTCGTTCAACCGCATTCAGTTCACGCCCGACCTGATGCCGTCAGACATCACCGGCACCGACATTCTCGAAGAAGACCGCGCCACCGGGCGCCGCGAGCTGCGCTTCATGAAGGGCCCGCTGTTCGCGAACATCGTGCTGGCCGACGAGGTCAACCGCACGCCGCCCAAGACGCAGGCCGCGTTGCTGCAGGCCATGCAGGAGCAGCGCGTGACGGCCTCGGGGCGCACCTGGCCGCTCGAGCCGCCGTTTCTCGTCTTCGCGACGCAGAACCCCATCGAGCAGGAAGGCACGTACCCGCTGCCCGAAGCGCAGCTCGACCGCTTCATGTTCCTCGTCGACGTCGGCTACCCGACGGCTGAAGAAGAGGTGCAAATCGTCAAGCAGACGACGGGGCACACCAGCGCGGTGCTGCAGAAGGTGCTCTCGCCCGAGCAGATTCTGATGCTGCAAGACCTCGTGCGGCGCGTGCCGGTGCCGGACCACGTGGTGAAGTACGCGGTCGACCTGGTGCGCGCGACGCGGCCCAAAGAGCCCGGCGCGTTGGACTTCGTGGCCAAGAACGTGGGCTGGGGGGCGGGCCCGCGCGCGAGCCAGTACCTGGTGGTTGGCGCGAAGGCGCGGGCGGTGCTGCAGGGCCGGTTCGCGGCGACGGTCGACGACGTGCGCGCGCTGGCGAGGCCGGTGCTGCGGCACCGCGTGCTGCCGAACTTCCACGCCGAATCGGAGGGCTTCACGAGCGTGAAGCTGGTCGACCAGATTGTCGCGGCTGTGAAGCCGTGATGCTCGGCGCGCTGCTGACGTTGGTGTTGAGCGGCGCGCCCGAGCTGAACACCGAGGGCTTCCGGCTCTACCAGGCGAAGAACTACGGCGCGGCGCTCGACAAGTTCCGCGCGGCCATCGCGGCCGACGAGCAGCACGCGCTGGCGCACTACAACTACGCGGCGACGCTGGGGTTGCTGCGCAAGCAGGGGAAGACCTGCGAGTTCGACGCGTACCAGTCGACGATTCTCGAGCACCTCACGCGGTCGGTGGAGCTCGACGAGCGGCGCCGCGCGCGCATGCAACGAGACGCAGACTTCAATTCGGTGCGCGATTCGCTGGGCTACCAGAAGCTGCTGAAGCGCGACCCGGCCAACGACAGAGACGTGCGCACGCTGCTGGTCGAGCTCATGTTCCTGAGCCAGTCGCAGGGCGCGTTCGGGCAGACCACGCAGCTCGACCTGAAGGCCGACGGCACGCTGACGATTTCGCAGCTGGTGATTGATGACGACGTGAAGAAGGTGACGAGCACCGGCACGTGGAAGGCGAAGGGCCGCGCGGTGACGGTGTCTTTCAAGAAGCCGATTTTCGGGGTGACGCGCGCGACCGGGACGTTCAACGCCGAAGGGCACCTCGTGTTCGAGAAGCCGGCGTGGGACCTGTCGAGCGAGCGCTCCGACTGCGACGCGTGAACCCGACTGGCGCCGCTTTCGTGACGCTTGTCGCTGCGCGCGGGGAAACGCACACTCCGCCGCCATGTCGACCGCTCCGCACTACAAGCCCAATCTCCGCGACACGCTCTTCAACCTCTTCGAGTTCCTGCGCGTGCAGGACACGTCACTCGGCAAGGCGCCCTTCGGCGACCTCGACGAAGCGACCGTGCGCCAGACGCTCGACACCATGCTGCCCATCTGCACCGGCGTGATGGCCGACGGCTTCGCCGAAGGTGACCGCGTGCCGCTCGCGTTCGACCCGAAGACGGGCGCCGTCACGCTCTCGCCGTTGATGAAGAAGTCGATGGCGGCGTACTTCGAGAACGGGCTCAACACGCTCGACCTCCCCGCGCACCTCGGCGGCGTGGGCGCGCCTCCGTCGGTGGCCTGGGGCGCGTTCGAATTCGTGGTCGGCTCCAACCCGGCGGCGGCCTTCTATTTCCTCGGCAACGTGCTGGCGAAAATCATCGACGACCTCGCGACCGACTCGCAGAAGAAGCGCTTCGTGGGCCCCATGCTCGAGCGTCACTGGGGCGGCACCATGGTGTTGACCGAGCCCGACGCAGGCTCCGACGTCGGCGCCGGTCGCACGAAGGCGAAGCAGGTCAAAGACGACGTCTTCCACCTCGAAGGCGTCAAGCGCTTCATCACCAACGGCGACTTCGACTCGACCGAGAACATCATTCACCTCGTGCTGGCGCGCCCCGACGGCGCGGGCCCCGGCACCAAGGGGTTGTCGATGTTCATCGTGCCCAAGTTCCTCGTGAACGACGACGGCTCGCTGGGTGAACGCAACGGCATCTTCTGTACGAACCTCGAGAAGAAGATGGGCCTCAAGGCCTCGGCCACCTGCGAGATGACGCTGGGTGATGGCGCGCCGTGTGTGGGCTGGCTCGTCGGCAACGTGCACGACGGCATGCGCCAGATGTTCCACGTCATCGAGCACGCGCGCATGGCGGTGGGCATCAAGTCGGCGGCCACGCTGTCGACCGCGTACCTGAACGCGCTCGCCTACGTGAAGGAGCGCAAGCAGGGCGCAGACCTCATGGCGGGCCGCGACAAGAACGCGCCGCGCGTCACCGTCATTCACCACCCCGACGTGCGCCGCATGTTGCTCATGCAGAAGTCACACGCCGAAGGCATGCGCGCGCTCATTCTCTTCGCCGCGTCGATTCAAGACGAGGTCGAGCGCAAGGGCGGCCACAAGGCGCCCGAGGCCGCGGAAGCGAGCGCGCTCAACGATCTGCTGCTGCCGCTCATCAAGGGCTACTGCAGTGAGAAGACGTACGAGGTGCTGAACCTCTCGCTGCAGAGCTTCGGCGGCTCCGGCTACCTGCAGGACTACCCGCTCGAGCAATACATCCGAGACCAGAAAATCGACTCGCTCTACGAGGGCACCACGCACATTCAGGCGCTCGACCTGTTGATGCGCAAGGTCGCCAAAGACGGCGGCGCGACGCTGCAGGGCCTGATGGGCCGCATCTCGCAGAGCCTCGAGAGCAACGAAGGTGGCGACGCGTTGAAGGAAGAGCGCGCGTTGCTGGCTGAAGCGTTGGGTCAACTGCAGGCCGCGTTCGGCGCGCTCATGGAGAAGCTGGGCGAGTCGCTGTACCACGTGGGCTTGCAGGGCAACCGCATGCTCTTCGCGCTCAGCGAGACGGTCATCGGGTGGCTGCTGCTCCGCCACGCCGCCGTCGCGCTCGACAAGAGCAAGGGCGCCGACAGCAACGACGCGAACTTCTACGCAGGAAAGGTGGCGTCGGCGCGCTTCTTCAGCCGTGAGGTGCTGCCCAACGTCGGCCTCGCCGCGGCGCACGTGCAGAAGTCGACGCTGCTGGCGATGGAGCTCAGCGAAGACGTGTTCTGAACGTCACGGGCGCCAGCTCGGGAGCTGCGCGCCCTCCGTGACGACGAACCACTCTGCGAAGCACGGCTCCCAGCGGTGCGTGAAGCGCGCGTGGTCGACGAAGCGACGAATGATGTCGGCCGCGCCGAGTGAACGCAGCTCGGTGCAGCTCGCCGTCGACGCGAGCTGGTGTCGTCGCCCGCACGTCTTCACCGCTTCAGGCACGCGCTGCTCGAGCTCGTGGCGAAAGCTCTCTGACGGAAACGAATCGCTCGTCGGGTCTTCGATTCGCAGCGGCGTGTCTTCGGTCTTCCCCGCGCAGGTGAAGCTCAACGTGCCCTGCACATTCATCGAGCGCAGCTCGAAGGTTCGCATCGAGTCGTCTTTCTGCGCTGGCGGCGGCGTCTCACAGCGCACGTTCAGCTTCGCGTCGAGCCCACGGGGGAGCGTCGGCAGCTCAGGCTTCGGCTCCGGGCAGCGCCAGCGCGCGGTGTCCCAACGACCGGCGCCGGTCAGTGTCGTCGAAGGCTCTCCACCGAAGGCTTCGATGAGGCGTTGTTGCAGCCACGTCGCTTCAGGCGACGCCGCGACGGCGCGCGCCCGTTCGCGATGCCTGGTGAGCGCCGCCACGCGCAGCTTCGCCACGTCCTCGCTCACCGCCGGCGCGTCAGCGAATGGGGCTGCGAGCTGCGCAGCGAGGCCGATTTTTCCTGCAGCGCGCGCTTCTTCGACGCTCGGCCACACCGCGCGGCGCTTTCCTTCGAGCTTCGTGAGCGTCTCGGTGAGCGCGCCATTCGGAGCCCACGGCTTGAGCGAGGTCGCGAGGCTCGAGAGCGCCGCCGCGTCGTTGGTGGCATCGAGGCACGGCTGTGCGGCCTTCACGAGCTCGCGCTTCACGCGCTCATCACCGGGCTCGGCGCGCTCGATGATGCAGTCGACCTGTGCGCACGCGCTGGCTTCGGCGCAGAGCGTGGCGGGCATTTCAGGAGCGGCGCCCATGGAGTCAGGCGCGTCGACCTTCAGCTTCGCGAGCTCGGCGTCGTCGCGGCGCGCGTGGCGCTCGGTGGAGGAGACCCGCGTGGTGCGCTGACGTGCCTCTTCGATGAGCGGGAGCAGCGGCCGCGCGTCGTCACCGAGCGCTTCCGCAATCAACGCGTCGAGCTCCTGTGCGCCATACGTGGCCGCGAGCGCGTCGAGCTCCAGCTGCACGTCGTTCAGGCCCTTGTCTTCACGGCGCTCGAGGAACCCTGAGATGACGTGCCGCGCACAGGCCCTTCGCGCGGCGTTGAGGCGCGCGGTCTCTTTCACCAGCGTCTCGCCCGGTGCTTCGGCCATCAACGCGTCGAGCTGTTCTCTCGCGCGCAGGTCGTAGTCGGCGAACGAGTCGCAGGTCTGTGACGAGCGCGTGGTCACGCACGCACAAAAGAGAAGGAGAGCCGCTGCGCGAAACACGTCACCATCCTCGCCGAAAGCGAGCCCTCACCAGAGGGCGTTCATTGTGCCGGGCGGGCGCGGCGCAACGCCTCAGCCAACGCCTTCGCGGCGGCGGTGCGCTGCACGTCGGCCCGGTAGACCAGACACACCGAGTCGCGAAACGCAGGCCAGCTCCCGCGCGGTTTCCGCAGCCGGGGTCGCATGCGATGCGCGAGGTGCATTGGGAGAATCGCGGTGCCCGCACCTTCGACGGCCAGGTGCGCGAGCATCTCGAGGCTCGGTGAAGTGACCTTGCGTTGAAATTGAACGCCGCGTTTCTCGAGCGCGCTGAGCACCTGTCGCGCTTGAAGGAGCTCCGGGTCGTACAGCACCGTGGCGTCGAGACGTGAGCTGTTGCCCCACAGGGTGAAGACGTCGCTCGCCAGCTCTTTGATGACCAGGTCAGGGTGCCGCACGGGGTTCACCACGATGCCGAAGTCGAGCTGGTGGCTCACGACCTCCTCGGTGATGTGCCGCGAGAGGTCGTGCACCAGCTCGAGCTCCAGTCGCGGCCAGCGTCGCAGCAACGAGGGGATGACCGACGGCAGCCAGTTGAGCCCCACGGTGATGTGACAGCCGATTCTCCACGCCCCCTCCGGCTCTTCGGCTTGCTTCTTCACTGCTGCTTCCAGGCGCTCCCACTCGAGCAGCAACGCCCTCGCGCGAGAGACGAGCAGGCGCCCTTCGCGCGTGAGCTCCACGCCGGTGCGACTGCGCAGCAACAGCGCGCACCCGAAGCGGCGCTCGAGCCGTTGCACCGCGGTGCTCAGCGAGGGCTGGCTGATGCCGAGGCGCTCCGCCGCGCGCGAGATGGTGCCTGCTTGAGCGACCTCACAGAAGTACCGCAGGTCGGCATGAGAGAGCTGAGCGTCCATAGTCTCCAGCTATTCTACCGATGCTTGTCATCTATTTGATGAATTGAAGGGCGCTGCGCGAAGAAGTCGCTCATGAAAAAACTCTTCGCGCTGTTGCTGCTCGCTGCCTGTGGTTTCGAACCTGTGGGCGAGGCGCCGGTGGACGCCGGGGTGCCAGTGGCGCCGCCGCCGGTGGTCACCCTGGTGCTTCCGCGAGGTCAGTGGACACAGTCACGCACGGTGAAAGACGTGACGACGCCCATCTCGCTCCAGCTCGATGAAACGAGGGTGTTCTGCACGTGGCTCGGCTACGGCGGCGAGGCCTTCCTCAAGGTGTCGATTCCGCAGCTCGACTCGCTGGCGCGCTTCGACCACCGCGTTGAAGGTACGAGTCTCCCGTGCGCGGCGGTGGGCGTGTGCACTGCAGACGTGAACGCCGAGACCATTCTGCAGGGCAACCCGGGCTTCGAGCCGGTCGACCTCCGCGTGGTGCTGACGCAGACGCTGTTCTTCGATGGTGACGCCGAGACCTGCCAGCGCCAGTTGTCGGAAGACGTGAGCGCGCAAGTCCGCGGCGTGCCGATTCAGCACCACGTCGAAGGCCCGCTGGAGCCGGCGCCGCTGAGCGACTGCACCGGGCGGTGACCTGTCGGCGCCCAGCTTCGTCTTCGTCGGCTCTCCGCCGTGTGATGAAGTGCGCGCCGCGATGAAGGTCGGCGATTGCCCCTCATGTCGTGCGCCGGTTGAATTCTCGCCCGGCTCGGCGCGCATCAAGGTGTGCGACTACTGCCGTACGGTCGTCGCGCGCGACGGCGGCAACCTCGAAGACCTCGGCAAGGTCAGTGCGCTCGCCGACACCGAGTCGCCGCTGCGCGTCGGGCTCGCAGGTCGCTACAGCGGCACGCCCTTCATCGTGAGAGGCCGCATTCAGAAGTCGCACGCCGGCTCCTCGTGGGACGAGTGGTACCTCGAGTTCGACGACGGCCGCGAGGCGTGGCTCGCTGAATCAGAAGGCGAGTGGAAGGTGCTCTTTCCGCTCGCCTCGCCACCGAAGTCGCTCGAGGTCGCAGGCAAGAGACCGCTCGACACCTTCATGCTTCGCGACACGAAGTTCGTCGTCGAAGAAATCGGCACCGCAAAAACCACGTCAGCGCAGGGCGAGCTGCCCGAGTTCAACCGCGTGCACGAGTACGTCGACGCCACCGGACCGCGCGGCGTGTTCTGCACGCTCGACTGGGCCATCGACTCGACGGCCGGGCGCGCCGACGTCTTCATCGGGAACCTCGTCACGCTCGCGCAGCTCGGCTTCGACCCGGCGGAGCTCCAGGCCACGCCGCGCCGTGAAGCGCTCGCGCAGGCCCGCTGCCCCGACTGCAACGGCCCGCTCGACCTGAAGGCACCCGACTCGGCCAGGCGCGTCGCGTGCCCGTATTGCAACAACCTCATCTCCGTCGACCGGGGCCAGCTGCGCATCTTGATGCAGCTGCGAAAGCCACCCCACGAGCCGACGATTCCGCTCGGGGCCGTGGGGCGCCTGCGCGAGCCGGGCGCCGACGAAAAGAGCGCGCCCGTCGCGTGGACGTGTCTCGCGTTTCTGGTGCGCAGCTGCACCGTCGAAGACGTCGACTACCCGTGGGACGAGTACCTGCTGTGGAACCGCGAGCACGGCTTCCGCTGGTTGCTGTGCAGCAACAACCATTGGACGTGGCTCAAGCCCATTGCCGCCGGCGAGTGCAGCTTCGACTTTCGTGAAGTGAAGTACGGCGGCGAGAAGTTCCGCGGCTACCAGGAGGTCTACGCCACCACCGATTACGTGGTCGGCGAGTGCTACTGGGAGGTGAACGCAGGCGAGGTCGCGTTGGCCAGCGAGTACGTCGCGCCGCCGCGCTCCATCAACGTCGACTCGACGGCGAAAGAAGCGACGGTGACGCTGGGCACGCTGCTCGACGCCCCGGTCATCGAGAAGGCGTTCTCGCTCAAACATTCCCTCGGGCTCGCGAGCGGCATCGCCTCCGCGCAGGTGAACACGCGCGCGAAGCAGGCCGCCGACGCGTGGACATGGAGCCTCGTGTGGAGCGGCGTGCTGCTCGCGTTGGCGATGCTCTTCTCGATGCTGGGCAGCACCGAGACGTACTACTCGAACACGTTCTCGACGCCGGCCGGGGTCTTGCCCGCGACGCCCGACGCGCAGCGCTTCAGTGAGCCCTTCGAGGTGAAGGAGAGCGTGCCGCTGGCCATCGACGTTCGCGCTGATCAGCTCATCAACAACTGGCTCGGCGTCTCGGTCGACCTCGTGAATGAGACGACCGGCGAGGTCATCGAGGTCTACGCCGAGCCCAACTTCTATTCAGGCGGCAGCGGCGACGACGCGTGGTCGGAAGGCAGCCGCGACGTCACGCGCACCACCGACGTCGTTGACAAAGGTCGCTACGTGCTGCGCGCCACGCCGCAGTTCGAGCCCACGCGCGCCGTCGACTACACCGTCACCGTGCGCGCCGACGACGGCATGGGCGCGCTGCCTTTCATCTTCATCGTGCTCTTGCTCGTCTTCCCCATCGGGCTCTCGTTGAGCGCGAGCGGCTTCGAGACGCGCAAGTGGAACGACGCCGTGTTCCAGAGCGCGCCGGGCGTCAGCACGTTCCCCTACGCGAAGGACGACGACGATGACTGAAGGAGCGCACGCATGAAGTACTTCGGTGGTTTCCTCGTGCTGCTCTACGCGGGCCTGCACGTGTTTCACCTCGACCGCATGCCGAATGAAGAGCGCGGCGAGCTGCCGGCTTCGGTGCGCTCGGCGCCGGGCGGCGTACTGCTGTGGCACGACGGCTTCATGGGAGGAAAGTGATGAAGACAGACGTTCTGTTGCAAGGCGCCGTGGCGTCGTTGCTGTTCTCGTTCATCGGCATTCTGGTGTTCGTCGCGGGCTTCTTCGTGGTGCGAAAGCTGCTGCCCTTCGACGTGCACAAGGAGCTCGAGGTCGACCAGAACACCGCGGTGGGGCTGGTGGTGGCGAGCTTCATTCTGGGGCTCGCGTTCATCGTCGGCATGTCGATTCATGGCGGCTGAGGCGCGCTCGTTGGAGTTCTGGTTCGACTTCGCGAGTACGTATTCGTACGTGGCGGCGATGCGCGTCGAAGCGGCGTGTCGAGAGGCCGGGGTCGCGCTCACGTGGAGGCCGTTTCTGCTCGGGCCGATTTTCACGCAGCAGCTGGGCATCAAAGACTCGCCGTTCAACGTTCAGCCGGCGCGCGCGAAGTACATGTGGCGCGACCTCGAGCGGGTCAGCGCAAAGTATGGGCTCCCATTCATTCGGCCGGCGGTGTTTCCCCAGCGCTCGATTCTCGCGGCGCGCGTGGCGTGTGTCGGGCTGAGCGCGCCGTGGTTGGGTGACTACGTGCGCGCGGTGTTTCACGCGCAGTTCGCAGAAGGGCGCGACATCGCGTCGGCCGACGTGTTGGCCTCGGTGCTGCTGGGCCTGGGGCTCGACGCACGCGCGATTCTCGTCGCGGCCGATGAGGCGCCGGTGAAGCTGCAGCTGCGCGCGTTCACCGACGAAGCAGGCGCGCGCGGGGTCTTCGGTGCGCCAAACATGTTCATCGGGGGTGAGCACTTCTTCGGGCAAGACCGGCTCGACGACGCGCTCGCGTGGGGCGGCTGACTACTTCGGTGAACAGGCTTCTTGAATGGCGCCCATGAGGCGAGTGCACGACTGATTGCCCGCGTGGCCGAGGCTCGAGCACTTGCTCACCGACCACTGTGCGGTGTCGAGCAGCTGCGCGCGCATGGGCACGCCGTCGCAGAAGCCGGCGGGGCGTTCGGCCTTGTCGAGGCACGCGCGGAGGAAGATTTTGTGCTCGGCCTCTTCGACGATGCCGCTGCGCTTGCTGAGGCGTGAGAGCGCTTCGGTGACGCACTCGTTGGCGTCGTGGTTGAAAGCGAACGCGTCGGCTTCATTGTGCGCGCGCGCGCCGACGTCTTTGAGCCGGTCTTTGTTCGCGTCGAACCAGAAGTAGGCCGCGGCCGAAATTCCGGCGCAGAACAGAACCGCGACACCCAGCAACGCGAGCACGACCTTGAGCCATTTCGGCATGGACGCTTCATACTGCGCGCGTGCTGACCCTGCAGATGCGTCTCATCGCGGTGTTCTCGGAGTTCGTCACCAGGCCCGTGGAGCGCGTCGGTCACCTCGCGGCGCGCGCGGCGTTGGCGAAGGCCGCGCGAACTCCAGCGTTCTTGATGGGGCGGCGGGCCGAGTTGGCGCGCGTGAGCGACGAGGTCATCGCGGGCGTGAAGGTGCGGCGCTACGTGCCGCACGCCGTGCAGCCCGGCGTCATCGTGTACTTCCACGGTGGTGGTTGGGTGGTGTGCGACGTCGACACGCATGACCACCCGGTGAGCGCGCTCGCGGCGGCGACGAAGCGTGAGGTCATCTCCGTCGACTACCGGCTCGCGCCCGAGCACCGCTACCCGGCCGCGTTGGACGATTGTCTCGCGGTGGTGGCGGCGCTGCCCGGTTCGGTCGTCGTGGCCGGTGACAGCGCCGGAGGTGGGCTCGCGGCTGTGGTGGCGCAGCGCCTGAAAGAAAAAGTCAGCGCGCAGGTGCTGCTGTACCCGGTCACTGATTGTGGCGCGGAGCTGCCGTCGTACGAGCAGTACGCCACGGGCCATTTTCTGACGCGCGAGACGGTGCGCTTCTATCGACAGACGTACGTGCCTGATGAAGCGCAGCGCCTCGAGCCCGGGTGTTCTCCGCTGCGCGCGCCGTCGGTGAAGGGCGTGGCGCGCGCGTTCGTGTTGTTGGCGCAGTGCGATGTGCTGCGTGACGAAGGCGTGGCGTACGCGAAGAAGCTCGAGGCCGACGGCGTCGACGTGACGGTTCACGAAGAGCCGGGGGTGCTGCATGGGTTCATCAACATGCAGGGCCTCGTGGTGGCGCGTGAAGCGGTGCAGCGCCTCGCGAGGTGGTTGGCGAGCCCTCGTTAATACAGTGCGACAAATGTTCAGGCGCCCTCGCTAGTCTCGCGGCACCTCATGGTCCTCGTGCTTGCCCTCGCAGTCCTCGCGCAGAGCCCCGCGAAGGAGCCGGTTCGCCTCGGCGCCGTTCGTTTCACTACCGTGCGTGTCTCGGAGGAGCTCGCGACTTCATTTCAAGAGACCTTCGCGTTGCGCCTCGCAGAGACGGGGCTCGTGCGCGTCACCACGCCGCGTGACGTCGCGAACCTGCTCGGCGCAGAGCGACAGAAATCGCTCCTCGGTTGTGCTGATGAAGCGACCGATTGTCTGGCGGAGCTCGCAGGCGCGCTGGGCGTCGACGGGCTCGTCACCGGTGAGGTGGCGCAGGTCGGCAAGGTCTTCCAGGTGACGGTGAAAATCATCTCGGCGCGTGACGCGCGCGTGTTGTTTCAGAGCATTCAGCGACTGAAGTCCGAAGAAGACGTGCTCGAGGCGCTCGACCGCACGGCTGAGGCCGCCGCGACGCAGGTCTACGAAGCGCTGCGCGGAAAGTTGGAGGTCGCTCCGTCGCGGCCCATCGCGCCGTGGGTGTTGATGGGCTCGGGCGTCGCCGTCGCCATCGCGGGTGGTGTGTTTCAAGGCCTCGCCGTCAGTGACTTCAGCGCGCTGAACAGCACGCCCGGGCTCACCGATGCGCGCGCGCAGCAACATCGTCTCGATGGCTCCACGCGGCAGGCGCTCGGGCTCACGTTGCTCGGCGTCGGTGGCGCGGTGGCCATCGTTGGCTTGCTGTGGGGGCTTCTCGCGAAGACGCCCGCACAGGTTTCAGCGTGGTTCAGCGGCGATTCAGCAGGGCTCGTCGCGGGAGGTCGCTGGTGAAGACGCTTCGATTCGTGGTGTTCGCCTGCTGCTTCGCAGGCTGCGACTTTGACGGCGCGTACCTCGACTGGCGCTGCGACGCAGGGCTCTGTGACGCGGGCGTCGAGACCGGTGGTGGAACGGCGACGGGCGGTGGAACCGCGACGGGCGGTGGAACGGCGACGGGCGGCGGAACAGCGACGGGTGGCGGAACCGCGACGGGCGGCGGAACCGCGACGGGCGGCGGAACCGCGACGGGCGGCGGAACCGCGACGGGTGGCGGATCCGCAACCGCCGATGGCGGTTGTTCGCTCCATGTCAGGCCTTTTGATGCCGGCACCTGGCCAGCAGCAGATTGTCTCGAAATCACTGTTGAGCACCGCTGCAACGGCGTCGCGACGATGCCGGCCTCGGCGGTGTCGTTCACCATCAACTCCACCTTCGGCGTCACGCGCTACGTCGAGAACAACTGCTCGACCGTCGAGTCCGCTGAACCGCTGCTCCCCGTGGACGCGTCGAGCATGACGGTGTTCGTCGACGGTCGCCCGACTGACGGCGGCTTCGGGCGCGTTGGCCACTCGACGTATTCAGTCTCGGCTCCCGGCGTGGCGCCCGGTGCGTCGAGAGACCTCGTGCTCGAAGGGTTCCTCGACTTCTCGTACCTCGGCGATAGCGTCATCGACGTGCCGGTGGCGCTCGATGGCGGGTGCTCTCCGCTGCCCAGGCTTGCGATTCAGAGCAGGCACTTCGGCGTCGGCTTCAAGCCCGTCAGGAGCTTCGCGGCGTCACCGCTCGTGGCGAGTGTCGTCGGCGGCGGCCTCACGCTCTGCTCCAGCGCCGGCGCTTTCCCCGCCAATTCGGCGTTCGCAGAGTCGGTGGAACATGGCCTGACGGTGCTCGGCACCCCGGGAGCGGAGGGCATGATTCGTGTGGTCGCCGACGCGGGCGCCTTCATCAACGACACCGAACAACCTTTTCGTATGTGTGGGCTGGGTGGCACGCCCTCGCCCGACGAAGACGGCGGCGTGTGCTGCACGCGCGGTGTGTTTGGCGACGCCGGCGCGCGGCTCTGCTCGTACTGACGAAAAGACGACGCGCTCCACGCCAGTACCTCCGCCCGCCCCGCCACGACCCGGACTTCACCGGGCGCGCGCGCGCACCGGAGTGCCACATGAAACGTCTTCTTTCTCTCGCGGTCGCGGTGACTGCGTTGCTCAGTCAAGCCACCACCATCACGTGGACGCGTGAGCTCTCAGCGCCCCTCACGCCTTCCGCGCGGCAGGTCGCCGCGTGCGCCGACGGGCGCATCTACGTCATCGAGACGGCGTCGACCGGGCTCGCGCGCATTCGTCTGCTCAACGGCGCGTCGCCGGGGTTGCTCACGGGCAGCGCGGGCCTCAACGACTCCATCTTCTGTGCGGGCAACAAGCTCTTCCACTTCAACGACGCCAGCGGCCTGCTCCGGGTCAACGACGGCAGCGAGCGTGGCGCGCTCGGCAACGCGAAGTTCATTCCCGGCAACCCGGAGCGGATGAGTGGCGGCATGGTGCTCGCGCTCTTCATTCCCGTCACCACGTTCGTGCGCAAAGACGCCGACGGCAACGTCTTCACCGCGACCAACTACGAGACGATTGATCAACCCTCGTCGTGGAAGCACGTGGGCGACGCCGGCGGCGCAGAGCAGCTCGCGCTCGGCGGCGGCTTCCTCGAGTACCGCGTGTACGCGCAGAACTTCGACGACTCGCTGTGGGAAAACGCGGGGCAGGGCTGCAGCGCGTACTGGCGCAAGATTCGTGAAGGCGGCGCGTCGACCAACCCCACCACCATTCGCGCCAGCACGTCTGACGGCATCAACAAGCTGGTGGTGCTCGACAACAGCGGCGCCGTCTACCGCGGCACCATCAACCACGAAGAGCGCGACATCGTCATCGACGCCGCTGACTTCGCGCGCATCAACACCGTCGTCGCGGGTTCACGCCTGCGCGCGCACGGCGCTGCGGCGACGTTCACGCCGTCACCGGCGCTCGCTTTCCTCGGTGTCTCGAGCGAGGTGATTCCGCTCACGCCCGCGAGCATCTCGACGTTCCTCGGCAACACCACGTACACGCCCAACGAAATCAACCTCTCGTCGTTCACGTTGGTGCCCAGCGCGCGCACGGTGTTGATCAACGCCTCCTTCGAAGAGGCCGGCATCGAGCTGCTCACCAGCAACGGGCTCTTCCCCAACCTCAACATCAGCTCGTTGAATGGCCAGGTCACGCTCACCGGCAGGGTCGGGCGCTGCGGTCAGCCCGAAATCAACGCCACCGCCGCGACGTTCAACGGCAACTTCCACGGCGTCGACAACCTGTTCTCGTTCGTCGTCGACCTCATGAACGGTGACATCAAGGCGCGCGTGCAGGCCGAGATGCTCGCTGGCGCTCAGAGCGCGCTGGCCGACCCTGCAACGCAGCTCGCGCTGCAGGGCATGCTCATCGACGCGGCGACGTTTGAGACGGGCGGCCCTCGCTGGAGCCACATCGTCGGCAACTCGTTCAGCATCAGCGGCTCCACCGTTCGCTTCACGGTCGAGCGCTGACCGTCAGTCGGTCTCGACGCGCAGCGGGCTGACGCTGCGCGCGGGGCGACCACGGCCGCTCTGGATGGCGAGGTCCAGCACCGGCGTCAGCTTGCCGATGCTGACCATCTCGCGCAGGTCGGAGAGCATGCGCAGGTATTCGTAGTCGTCGCGGCCGTACTCGCCAATGCGCAGCTCGCCGACCTGGCCGGGCCTCCACAGCTCGCCGTTCGACACCGGCACCCACGCGACGGGCTCTTTGAGGCGGTTGAGGAAGCCCACCGTGGCGTTGCTGATGACCGTCGCTGGAGGGAACGTGTCGCTCAGCTCGAAGCGCAACCGCATCGACGCGTCACCGAAGGGGAGAACGAGTGAGCACGTCGCGCACGAGGTGGTCGACGGTTGAGGGCCGAGGCCGCCGAGGTGCAGGTCGACGTAGCGCGCGTCGGGTCGTGAGGTGACGGGGCCCATGGGGCCGCGCCACGCCGCGCTGCATGTGGTGGGCGTTTCGTCGAGCGCTGCAATCAAGTCGCTGCCCCAGCCGGGCTCCCACGCGTGCGGCGTGCAGGCGGGCACCGAAGAGCCGAAGCACGCGCTCATCGCCGCAGCGCAGCGCGTGCCGATGTCGTTGTCGATGGCGGGCCCGTTTACGTACGTACTCACGCAGGTGTGCAGCGCCGCGCAGCCCGGTGCCGTCATGGCGCCGACAGCCCGCGCGACTGAAATACGACGGGCTCCGGTGCGCGCGCCGTCTTCGTCACACAGCGGCTGGCCGGTGAGGAACAGCAGGCGCGCGAATTGTCGTGAGTTCCACCACGCGCTGGTGGGGCCGGCGTTGCGCCGCGCGATGAGGTGCGTCGCCGCAGCCGACACGAGCGCCGTCGACGCAGACGTGCCGGTGACGGCGGTCGGCAGCTCGAAGCCTCGCGCGAGGCCCAGGTCGCTCGGTTCGCACCGGAGCGCCGTCGAAGCGGCCGGCACGCCGGCGTTCACCGCGTACACGCGCTCGCCCGGAGCAAACAGCTTCGGCGCGGCCTGGCGGCTCGTCACCACCGAGTGCGCGTCGTCGAAGGTGCTCGCGCCAATGGGCAACACTGAGAGCCACGTGGTGCCGCTGGACAGGCACGACGGGTGTGCGCCGAAGGCCGCAGGGAAGAATGACGACTTGTTCGCGACGGTGGTGACTCCACACGGCGTCATCGGCGCCGGCAGGGACCAGTCGTTCGTGAGCTGCGGCGTCGTGAATTCGAGCGGCACGTTGCCATTCGCGGCGGCGACGAACGTCGTCGGCCATTGGCCTTCGAGCTGACTTGCGACGTACATCACGTAGCGCAGCGTCTCTCCCGAGCCGTCTTCCCACGTCTGGCACTTGCCCGCCGCGAGCTTCGAGGGGCGGAAGAATTCAGGCGGCGCGCCGACGCTCAGGTTCACCACCAGCGGCTGACGGCCACCGACAGTCCACCCGTTGTCGAAGAGCGCGTCGTCGGTCGCGCGGGCCACCGCAGAGATGCTGCCCATGCCGTCTTTGTTGAGCGCGCGGTACGAGCGGATGCGCGCGTTCGGTGCCGCCGCGCTCAACAGCGCCGCCATGTGCGTGGCGTGCGGGTGGTACTCGAGGCTCTCTTCTTCGAAGGTTGGCAGCTCCCGCTCGTCGACCACGTTGAGCGCCGAGCGCAGCGACTTGGGAACGCCGGTGTCGACGAGCGCCACGTCGACCCACGACTGACCTGCGGAAGGCAGCGTTTGAATGCGCGCGTTGGCCCAGCCCAGCATGCTCGGCGGCGCCCACGCTTCGGCGTCTTGCCCCAGCACATCGCAGCTGCGCGAGACGAGAATCGGCGGCTGCGGCGAGGGCGCGCTCGGCACCGCCACGTACTGTGCTTTGGCGGCTGCGGCGCGCAGGGCCTTGACGGTGTCGCACGCGGAGTCGGGCTTCAAGGGTGCGGGCGCCCAACTGCCAGTCTGCTTCGTCTGGAAGCGCACCACGAAGCCGCGGCGGTGACCGTCGCGACGCGAATAAGGCACCGACGGCATCGCGCTGACGTCCGAGTAGTCGGGCAGCACCGCCGTCAACTTCGCGCGGTACAGGGAGCGAGGGCACGACGCGCAGCCGAACCACTCGGGCTCGAGCGTCAGCGCGCTGGCGAAGCGGCTCTCGAAGCCAGCGAGCAGCGGCGGCGCCCACAGCGGCACTTCGATGGTGAACTTCTGGTCGTCACAGGCCTTCGCGTGGCGCTCGGTGGTGTTCGGCACGTACGGCGGCGTCCACAGCGGTGGGTACTGCTGCGCGAGCGCCGGCGTCGAAAATGTCGCAAAAAGAATCGCGAGCCACCGCGAGTATGGATGTGCGTGCGTCGAGTGCATGTGCTCCCCCAGGGGGTGTGCCGGAATCGGCTCACGTCTCTACTGCCGACCCACCGTGCGTCTTTTTCGGCCGCATCGGGAAAAGAGTTTCCGCGCAGGGCCAGTAAGAGTGGTGCGCCATGCACGACGACGAGCTCGACACCCTGCTGCGGAAGCTCCCCGGCGGTTCACCGGCGCCAGAAGAGGCCGACATGCCGTTGGACGACGGAGTGCTCATCGCGTTTCGAGATGGAAACCTCTCTGCCGGCGAAGCAGAGGCCATCGAACGTCGGCTCGCGCGTGACCCCGACGCGCGGCTGTTGCTGCGTGAGCTGAGCGCGCAGGTCGCTGTGTCAGACGTCGACGACGTCGTCTCGCGCGTTACGCCGCAGGCGAAGGTGCTGCCGTTTGCACGCAAGCGCGCGCTGTGGCTCGCGACGGCGGCGACGTTGGCGGCGGGCTTGTTGTTGGTGGTCGTCACCCGGCAGCCTGCGCAGCTCGGCGCGTACCAGCTCGAGGTCGAAGGCGGCGACGCGACGCTGCGTGGCAGCGAAGAAAAGAAGACGCGCGTCCTGGGCCCCGAGAGTCGGCTGACGGTTCGGCTGCGCGCCGAGGCCCCGAGTGATGCGCCGCGTGTGCTGGGCGTCTTCGTCGAAGGTGCGCAGGGTGCGTTGACGCGCGTGACTGCCGGGCAGCTCGACGCGTCGCGCGGCTCGTTCGCGCTGCAGCTCGAGGGCAACACGTGGTTGCCCACGGCGGGTCGACAGAAGCTGTGGCTCGTCATCGCCGACGACGAAGCCACGCTGCGAGGAGTTGAGGTCCCCGGTGGCGCGCGGTGGTGGTCTCTCGACGTCGAGCGGCGTGACGAATGAGCACCACGGAGCTCATCGACAAGGCCTCGCGTGGTGACCGGGCGGCGGTGCGCGTGTTGGTGGAGCGGCTCTTTCCCGTGGTGCGGGCGCGCGTGCGCGTGATGCAGGCGCGGCGGAGTGATTTGCGTGGGCTCGACTCGAAGGACCTCGTGCAGCAGGTCTTCGTCTGTCTGCTGGAGCACGACGCGCGGCAGCTGACGCTGTGGAGCCCTGACCGCGGCGCGACGCTCGAGGGCTACGTCGGCATGGTGACGGAGCGCGAGGTCGGCAACGCAGGACAACGCGCCGCCACGCGCGAGCGCCACGAGACCATGAGTGAAGAGGAAGCCGACGCGCCGCTGGAGCAGCCGTCTCCGGAGCTGCAGACCGTCGCGCGCGATGAGGTGGCGCGCCTCGGCTCGTTCCTCGACGGGCAGCTGCCTCCCAAAGGTCGCGTGGTGCTCAAGTGTCTCTACGCCGACGGCCTCGACGCCGACGAGACCGCGCGCGTGCTCGGCGTGAATCGCCAGGTCGTCTACAACTGGCAGCACCGCATTCGAACGCTAGCGCGCGAGTTCCTGCCGTCGCTCGTCACCTCGGGGTGAAGTGTGAGTAGACAGACGGCGTGCGCTGCTTCGCCGTCGTGCTCGTCTTCGTCGTCGCCGCGTGTCGCCGCGACGTGCTGCTCGACGTTCGCGTGCAGGGCGCGTCAGCGGTGCAGCGCGTCGCTGCCGGTGAGCGCTATTGGTTCGACGAGCCCGACGCGCCGACGCTCGTCACGCCCGCTGAAATCAGCGCGCTGAGGCTCGAGTGGGCCGGTGGTGCCGCCGCCACGGTCGTCCGCAGCACGCGCGCCGACGGGCAGTCGCGGTTGGTGCTCGCGCGCCCTGGCGACGGTGAACGAGTGTTGGTGGTGCGCGCGCCCGGCGCGGTGCGCACGCTGCACTTCGTCTTTCGAGAACCAGCGCGCGCCATCGTCGACTCGTTCGCCGCGCAGGCCCACACCGACGCCGTGGCCGCGCGCGTGGCGTTGGACACGCTCGAGCCGCACGAGTGGTCGTGGGGTTGCGCTGGGCTGGCCAAGGCGACCGCCGTCGAGCATCGCGCCGAGGCGTACGCCGCGTGTGCCGATGGCGCCCTCGCGCGCGGCTTCGTCACCGAAGCGGTGGGCCGTCGCATCGCCGCGTTGTACTGGGCCTTGCAGCTGAGGCAGCACGCGCGCGCGCAGGCGTACATCGCGCAGTTGAAGCAGGCCCTCGTCGACTTCCCCGACGCGCGCCTCGCCTCGCTCTTTCACTACCAGCTCGGCGACTCCCTCGCGAAGGCGGGCGCGTTTCGTGAAGCCGAAGCGGTGCTGCGGCAGGCCATCGCCGAGGCGCTCGAAGTGCAGTTGGTCGACGCGGCGGTTGAATACCGCGCGTTGCTCGCCACGGTGCTCTCCGAGAGTGGTCGTCACCGAGAGGCGCTCGTGGAGGCCGCGTTGTTGCCGCGCGTCGGGCCCTTCGCGATGCGCGCCAACGTCGCGTGGGTTCAGCTGCTCGCGCGCGCGGCGGGCGTGCCCGGCGTCGACGTGACGACGTTGCGCGCTTCGCTCGACGTTCTCAGTGAGGAAGCCGCGAAAGATGGGCGGCCCTTCGACGCGGCCAATCAGCTCTCGAACCTCGCGTGGCTGGAGCTGGTCGAAGGTCGCCCGCTGGCGGTGCGTGAAGCGGTGACGCGCGCGCGTGCGCACCTCGCGGGCAAGGCGACGGTGGTGGCGGTGTTCCTCGACTGGGTCGAAGGTCGTCAGGCGCTCGCGGCGGGCGACGGGGCTGCTGCGGTGCGCTCCTTCGAGGCGATGCTGAGCGCCGACGCCCTCGAAGCCGAGCGCGCGCCGGACTCGACGTGGCGCGCGCAGCTGGGGCTGGCTGAGGCGCGGCTGCTGTTGCGTCAACCCGCCGAGGCCGCGCGGGCGCTCGCGCAAGCGCGTCGTTCACTCTCGCTTCAAGCGCGCTTCTTCGAAGAGCCCGGCGAGCGCGTGGTCTTTCTTCAAGACCGTCGTCACGCCATCGCCGAGGCCGTCACCGCCTTCGCGCGTGCGGGAAAGTGTGAGCTCGCGTGGCGCCTGGCCGACGACGCGCAGGCGTGGCTCGCGCGCAGCTTCGAGGCTGACCGGCGCGTGCGCCTCGCGCAGCTGATGCCTGAAGCGCGCGCGACGTTCGAGGCCGCAGAGCGCCGGTGGTCGTCGGCGCGCGAGGCGTTGCTCTCGGAGCAGGCGCCGTCGCTGGCCGCAGTGCAGGAGCTCGAGGCGTGGAAGGCCGAGCGCCTGCGGCGTCACGCGCAGCTCCGGGAAGAAGCGACGGCGCTGGCGGCGACGCTCGACGCCCAGGCGCCACTCGCGGAGCGCGCGGCCTTCGAGCCGAAGCAACTCGCGGCCGACGAAGCGCTGCTCGAGCTCTTCACGTCGTCAGGTTCGTCGTGGGCATTCTTCGTGCGACGCGACGGCGCGGTGACCTGCGGTGACGACCCCGCGAAGTTGGTGACGCGCGACGTGCGGCACCTCGCCATCGTCGACGGTGGCGTGGTGCTGGCGCCTTCGTTGCTCCTCGAGCTGCTCACCACGGCCACCATCGGCTTCGTGCCCAGCGCCGCGTGGCTCTCGTCGCCGCGCGCACAGACGCGGGGTGCGCCGTTGTTCGTCGGGGACCCGCGTCGAGACCTCCCCGGCGCGCGCAAAGAAGCGCGGGCGCTCGCGAAGCAGCTCGGCGGTGAGCTGCTCGAAGGCGACGCCGCGACGCTCGAGGCGCTCACGTCACGGTGGGCAGCGCGGCCGGTGCTGCACTTCGCAGGGCACGGGCGCCTCTCGGCCTCGACGCCGTGGGACGCGCGGCTCGAGCTCGCGAAGGGCCAGACGCTCGACTTCGACGTGTTGCTCGCGCGGCGGCCGGCGCCCGGGCTGGTGGTGCTCAGCGGCTGCGAGACGGGGAAGGTCGTCGACGCGCCGGCCGACGGCATCGGGTTGGCCGAGGGCTTTCTGGCCGGTGGCTCGAATCACGTGCTCGCCACCACGCTCGAGGTGAATGACGACGGCGCGCGCACCTTCATCGAGCGGTTCTACCGGCTCGGTGGAGTCAGTGACCCGACGGCTGCGTTCAGGCTCGCCGCGCTCGAAGCACAGCGCGCAGGCGACGAGCGCTGGCAGGAATGGAAGCTGCTCGGCCGCCGGTGATTCAGCTCTGCTGCACCGTCCACAGCACGCCGAACTGCATCGCCGCGCAGATCAACACCATCACGTGCATGACCTCGTGGTACCCGAAGATGGCCGGGTTGGGGTTCGGCCAGCGGCGCGCGTACACCGCCGCCCCGACGATGTAGATGGCCGACGAGAGCAGCAGCAGCCCGACGCGGGTCCACCCCAGCGTGGGCGGCAGCGACAACAACATCGGCAGCGCGCACAGCCCGAGCACCACGTAGAGCCCGGCGCGGATCCACCGGGGGCCGTAGTTGTTGAGCGACGAGTACGCGATGCCGCCCAGGTTCCCCAACCACATGCCCAGCAGGCCCCACGTCCACGTGTGCGGCGAGACCAGCGCGGCCAGCGGCGTGTACGTACCGGCGATGAGCACGAAGACGCCGATGTGGTCCGCCATGCGCAGCCGATGGCGCGCGGCGTGGCTCCACATGGGCCGGTGGTACAGCGCCGAGAGCCCCAGCATCAGCGACAGGCTCACCGCGTAGATGACGCCGGCGAGCCAGCGCCAGCCCTCGACCGGCGCGATGCACATCTCGAAGATGCCGAACCACGACGCGACGAAGCCGAAGCTGTGAAACGTGCCCCGGTACTTCGGCTTGACCTTCTCAGGTGCAGCGAGCGCCGCAGGTGGCAGGGTGGTGGTCATCGCGAGGGAGCGGCCACTTCGCACGTCCCGCCCCGCGGGGCTACTCCGCGTAGTGCGCGTCGAGCATCGCGAAGCGGTTCGGGAACAGCGCCCGGTAGCGCTCGTGGTGCGGCGTGCCGCGCGTCGACAAGTACAGCGCCGCCGCCTCTGCGAGGTCGTCTCGTGTGTCGTTCGCGCCGTAGGTCGAAATGGCGCGCGCGTCAGCGTCACGGGCCTGAATCCACGGCGCCCACCCGGCCTCGTTGCCGTTGACGCCCCAATCGTCCTGCGACCAGACGTGCCCCGATTCGTGAACGAGCGACACGGCGAGCGAGCGCGCCGACTGCCTTTCATGAACGGGGAACACGTAGACGACGCCCGTGTCTCCCGCAGCCGCGAGAATGCCCGGCGCCGCGCTGTCAGGGTGCGGCGAGAGGTGCACGGCGTTGATTTCACGCATCGCCTCGGGAGGCATGAGCGCGAGGGCGTTGAGCACGTTGTTGAACGACGCTCTTGTAATGTCCGTCGGCGCAGCGATGGTGACGGGGTGCCCGTCGAAGGTCACGTTCACCACCAGCGCCGGAGCCACTACGTCGGTGCGCCCTTCGACGCGCGTCACGAAGGGAAACGCGGGGTCGTACGTGGCCGCGGCGTCGGGTACGCGAACCTCAGCCGGCGTGGCTCTCAACGCTCCTTGAACATCACTCAGCTCCGAGACCACGTATGGCGCGTTGTAGCGGCCGCCCGGCGAGAACTGCCGGAACCGCGCGCGCTCGAAGGCATCGACGGGCTTGGGAGGCGTCTCGCGCTCCCGTTTCGCTGCTGCAGGTCGCTGTGTGGCCGCGGCAGGCGAAGCGTGGTCTCGGCGGTCGATGCGCATCACCAGTTCTCGGCCACTTCGAGGGCCGAGTTGCGCGCGCTGTCTACGCGCGGCTCGTGGCCACGCTCGCCAGCATCAGCACGAGGAAGATGGACGAGACGAATCTCGGCTCGCGGTACTCCATGAAGAGAAACGTCACCGCCAGCCACGCGAGGCCGGCGAGCAGGCTGACGACCATCATCGGCACTTCGCGAACCAGCTCCGGCGCGCGCAGCATGAGCCAGAGGCCCACCGCGCCGAGCGCCAGCTGCCCCAGCGCGTAGCTGCTGTTGAGCCCGTAATAGAGCGTCGTCTCCGGGCTCGGCGCGCGCACGCCGCGAAGCTTCTGTGAGACCACGTCGATGATGAAGTGCATCGCTGCGCCGAACGCGAGCCAGCCATACGCGCCATACGAGAGGTACTTGTGAATCATCGGAAGCTCACTTTGCTCAGGCGCTCTGACTCGCGCCACAGGCGCTCGGCTGCGGCCGTGTCAGCAGCTCGTGGTGGCACCTTCGCCAACGTCGGGAAGCCGCGCACTTCACCCAGCTTGTCGGGGCCGTAGTACGCGCCGCCCTTCGCGTCGGGGGCGCTCGCGGCGAACAACGTGGGCAGCGCGCCTTGCGCCGCAGGCTGAAACAGAAACCACAAGAACGTGCGCGCCATGCCTTGAGCGCTCCAGCGGCCCGGCGCGTTGTGCAGCAGGTCGGTGCGCGAGATGCCCGGGTGCGCCGCGAGGCTGGTGACGCCCCACTGGCCTGCCTCGCTGCGGCGCTGCAGCTCGAGCGCGAACATCAGGCACGCGAGCTTCGACTGCCCGTAGGCGCGCATGGCGTCGTAGCTACGCTCCGACTGCAGGTCGTCGAAGTCGATGGCGCCGTTTCGCGCCGCCACGCTCGAGAGCGTGACGACGCGCGGCCTGGTGCCCTTGCGCAGCAGCGGCAGCAGGTGCGCCGAGAGCGCGAAGTGTCCCAGGTAGTTGGTGCCCAGCTGCAGCTCGAAGCCGTCGGACGTGGTCTGTCGCGTCGGCGGTGTCATCACCGCCGCGTTGTTGATGAGCAGGTCGAGCTTGTCGGTCTGACTCTTGAGGCGCGCGGCGAAGCCGTCAATCGACTCGAGGCTCGCGAGGTCGACCGCTTCGAAGCGCACCTTCGCCGACGGCACCTGCGCGCGGACCTTCGCGACGGCCTCCGCGCCCTTCTGGGCGTTGCGGCCGGCGATGATGACGTCGGCGCCGGCGCGCGAGAGCTCCAGCGCGTCTTCGAAGCCGAGCCCGCCGGTGCCGGTGATGACCGCCGTGCGGCCCTGCTGCGGAGGAATGTTCGACGTCGTCCAGTTCATGGGGAAGAAATAAGGCGCGCCCTGCGGCCGATAAAGCGCGTGCGCCAAGACGCACTGTCTGGAAAAACAAGACAATGAGCATCGACCTCGAAGCGCTCAAGGTGTTCTGCCGCGTGGCGGAGCTACAGAGCTTCACGAAGGCCGCGCAGCAGCTCGGCATGCCCAGGGCGCGCGCGTCGGCGCAGGTGCAGAAGCTGGAGGCGCTGCTCGGCACGCAGCTGCTCCAGCGCTCGACGCGCGTGGTGCGCCTCACGCCCGAAGGTGAGCAGCTGCTCAAGCGCGCGCCGGCGTTCCTCGCGGAGGCTGAGGAAATCAGCGCGCTCTTCCACACCGGGCGCGTGCTGCGCGGGCGCGTGCGGGTAGAGCTGCCCGTCTACATCGCGGCGGAGGTCGTGATTCCCCACTTGCCGGAGCTCCTCGCGCGCCACCCGCAGCTGGTGGTCGACATCGGCGCGAGTGACCGCATCGTGGCGGCGTTGCGCGAGGGCTTCGACCTCGTGCTGCGCATGGGTCAGGTCAAGGAGGCGGGCCTCGTGGGGCGTCGCCTCGGCGAGGTGCAGATGGCGAACTTCGTCAGCCCGTCGTACCTGCGGCAGTACGGCACGCCGCGCGCGCTCGCAGACTTGCGCGACCACGTGGTGGTGCACTTCGCGGCCGACCCCACGCCGACCTTCGAGTACTTCGACGGGCAGGCGTATCGCGAGGTGCCGATGCGCAGCGCGGTGACCGTCGACAACATCGACTCGTACACGGCGGCGTGCCGCGCGGGCCTGGGCATCGTGCAGATGCCGCGCGATGGGCGCGAGCGCCACAAGAACAGCCTCGTCGAGGTGCTGCCGGAGTTCACTGCGCGGCCGATGCCCATCTCGTTGCTGCACACGCACGGGCGCTCGGTGCCGCGGCGGGTGCGCGCGGTGATGAGCTGGTTGACCGAGCTGCTCATGCCCATGGTCAGCCAGTTCACGAAGGCCGCGTAGCTACTTCACGTCGGTCCACGTGCCGGGCTCTTCGGGGCCTGCCTGCCAGTCGACGCGGCCCAGCCCGCGCGGAGTCGACGTCGCGCTCGCGGTGAACCAGTCGTCGCGCGTCGAGCGCGCGCTGCCGATGGCGAGGTAGCCGTTGGTGGCCGGCTCGAGGGCGAGCTCGAAGAAGCCGTTGGTCTTCGAGCGCGTCTCGAAGAGCGGCGCGGGGCGGCCGCCGTCGGCGGTCTTCGAGAAGGGGCTCACTTCGAACCACGCGAGGCGCGCGTCGACGCGCGGTTTGCCCAGACAGTTCTCGCCGCTGCACGCCTCGGTGAGCTGGCCGTAGAGCCCCTGCGTGATGGTGACCTGCGGCTCGATTTCAGAGCTGAGGCATGAAGAGAGCAGCGACGCGACGACGAGCAGGGTGCAGCGCATGGCGACTTCTTAGTCCCACTCCGCGAGGTACGAGGCGGCCGGCGTCATGCGGTCAGCCAGCCCGTAGATGAACAGCGCCTCCATCACCTGTTTGAAGATGAAGCGTGGTTCCCCCATGTGCGCAGTGTACGCGCTTCAACGCCCGAGCAGACGCACCCTGGCGGCGCTGGCCGCGGCCTCGGACGAGTAGATGCCCCAGGCCAGCGTGCGCTGGTTGCCGGTGAGCACGCCGCCGTCGGCGTGGGTGAGGCACCAACCGGCCTCCATGGTGATGAGCTGCGGGCTCGGCTCGGTGCGCGCGAGGCCGTAGCGGAGCTGTGGGCCACCGGCGCGGAGCTCGTCGCTGAAGAACCAGCAGGCGTGCTCGCCGAGGAAGATGTCGTCGGCGAGGAGCCAGTCGCCGCCGGCGCCGCTGCACTCTTCGACGGCGCGAAAGCGCACCACCGTGAGCTGCTCGCCGGCGTCGGGGAGCAGGTCGCGCTCTTCGCCGGTGGTGGGGCAGTCGGGGCCCTTGAAGACGACGCGCGCGTATTCAGCGACGGGCGCAGGCCCAGGCGCGGGCGTCGAAGGTGCAGGCGGCGCCGGGAGCGGCGGGTCGATGAGGTCAGTTCGGCCGCACGCCGTCAGGCACAGCAGGGTCAACGCTGCGACGCGATTGATCATCACCACGGAGTATCAGCGTGACCTTCGCGTCGTCAGTTCCCATTCGTGCGAATCGCGACTGCAGTTGTAGGAATTCACCATGTGCCGCCGCGCGCGCCGCCGTCGACGACGGTCATGTCACCGCGCCATGCCGCTCATTTGAAGGAGACGTGCAGGTGGTTGTCGTGGCCCTTCGCGCGCGAGACGAGGCCTTCTTTGATCAACACCGGGTCGTTGAAGAGGATCTTCGCGTTCGGGTTGGTGCGCTTGATTTCCTCAATCAACTTGCGCGTGGCGTCGCGGTCGTAGTCGGCGTTCTTCCAGTTGCTGGGGCCACCGTTCTTCGAGGGCGGGCGAATGTCGACGTTGGCGCCGTTGGTGTGCGTCTTGTGGCGGTCCGTCTTCACGCCGCCCTTCGCCGAGAGGTCACCGATTTCGAGCGTCTTGCCAGTGCGCGCTTTGTAGCGAGCGGCGATCTCCTCCATGTTCTTCACCGTCTGCTCGGTGCCGTACTGCATCTTGCGCGGGCCGTAGGTGGTGAAGCCGTCACCGGAATCAGGCAGCTGCGTGGTGACCGCGCCCTTCACCGGCTTGTCGGCGTTGACCGAGGTGGTGCCGTCAGTCTTGCCGTCGCTCTTCACGCCGTCGAAGGAGTCGTACGTCTTACGCCCCGCCACGCCGTCAACCTCGAGGCCCTGCGCGCGCTGGTATTGCTTGAGCGCACGCTCGGTCTTCGGGCCGAACTTGCCGTCGGCGCCGCCGGTGTCGAAGCCCGAAGCCGTCAGGCGCTCCTGCAGCGCCTTCACCGCTTCGCCCTTGGCGCCTTTGCGCAGCGTGCTGCCTCCCAGCGTGGTCTTCCCCGACTCGAAGGAGCTCTCAGCGGAGTAGCCGGGCACGCTCTTGCGGTCGGCGACGCGCGCGGCGGCCATCGAGCTGTTGCGCGCGGCGGCTCGTTCGGCCGCGCGGATGGCTGCCATGCGGTCGGTGTTGGACGTGTTGCGTGACGTTGAGGTGACCATGGTGTCGCTCCCGGGAACTGCTCGTGAATGAGGTGTTGAACCTGCAGTTGTGACGACGGGCCCGGTTGAGCGCGAAGCCAGCGAAGCTGCTTGAAGTGATTCTCTTGCGGTCGGGAATTTCAGTTGCGTGTGCGCTGCGTTTTTTCTGCAGCGCGAGTCATTCGGGCCGTCGCTGAAAGGTAGATTCGCCCGATGCGACTCCCGGTCACGATGCTGACGCTGTCGTTGTGTTTTTCGTGCGTTGATCCTGATCAACGCTGCACACCCGGAGCCGCCGTGAGCTGCGACTGCTCAGCGGGTGGCGAAGGCACACAAACCTGTCGCGCCGACGGAAGTGGCTTCGGGGTCTGTGCGCCTTGCAACACCGGGGGCTCGACGGGTGGCGGCGGCGAGACCGGCGGTGGCGGCGGCGAGACCGGCGGCGGTGGTGGCGAGACCGGCGGCGGTGGTGGCGAGACCGGCGGCGGTGGTGGCGAGACCGGCGGTGGCGGTGGCGAGACCGGCGGTGGCGCAGGGACCGGTGGAGGAGACGCCGGCACGGCGCGCACCTGCCTGAGCCCCGACGCGCCGGTCTGCGGGGTGAACGGTCAGTGCGTCGACGAGGCGAGCGGCCCGCGCTGCGCGTGCGTTGCGCCGTACACCGGGCCGACCTGTGCGGCCTGCCTGCCGGGCCACCAGGACCACGACGGCGACGGCGTCTGCGCGCCCGACTGCGCGACGGCGAACCTGACCTGCGGCGCCCGAGAGCAGTGCGACGACGCCAGCGGGCTCGCGCAGTGCACGTGCAGCGTCGGCTTCGTGGCACCCGCGGACGGCGGCAGCGCCTGTGAGTGGGCACCCACGCCGCGCGACCCGGGCTTGAACACGTCGGAGCCCGGCTGGACGGCGACCGGCCTGACGTGGACACCGCTGGCTCCGGGCCACTTGAACGTCGGCCTCGCCAGCTGGACCGCGATGCAGCTGTGCGACCCGGCCGCGCGCATGAGCCAACAGGTGACGCTGCCGCCCGCGCCGTTCTCTGAGCCGCTCGCGCTCAGCGTCACGCTTCGCCGCAGCGCCGCCCAGTTCCCGTTGTCGGACTTCTTCCTGGTGCGCCTGGGGCGCGACACGCGGAGCCTGTACCTTGAAGACCTTTGGGCGACCCGTCGAGTTTGCCTCGGAGAAGGCGCGCTCGGGACCAGCGAGCTGCAGCTGCTCCCCAGCCTCTGCAGCAGCTCCGTGTCGTGGGCGGTCGACGTCGACGACGTGCGCATCGCGCCAGCGGCCAACTGCCCGGCGCCCGGTCAGCTCACGAACGGCGACTTCGAAGCCGACGCGGGCTGGACGCGCTTCGCCGGAACTGGCGGCACCGCGGCCATCACCGGAGTGCTCGACGGAGGCCAGGGGCTGCGCCTCACCGTGGCCAATCAGTGCTCTTTGGCCTCCGCCAGCAACACGATGTCGGTTCCCCTCGCCGCGACGTTGCCCAACCCGGCGCTGCGCTTCGAGGTGCGGGGCTCCGGGGTGACGCCGCTCTCGCTGCTCGTGGACGACGAGGTCATCGCCCGAGTGCGCGGCACGGGGCACCGCGAGACGCAGACCGTCTGCTTGCCAGACTGGCTCCACGGCCGCGCGGGCCGTCTGGGCCTGCAGCTCAGTTGGGAGGGAAGCGCGGTGTGCGCTACCGCGACGCCCACGTCCTTCGAGCTCGACGGGTTGACGCTGGTCTCTGCGCCCGAGTGCCACGACGCGCCGCTCGACCCGGGCTTCGAGCGCGCGTCGCTCGACGGCCCCTGGCTCGCCACAGGCACCGCGTCCGTCGTGGCCGATGCCGGCGCGGCGCACGGCGGCGAGCACTTCGCCTCGCTCTCCATCAACTCGCCCTGCCTCGCGACGTCGGTGACGCAGACGGTGCGTATTCCCGAGCCCGTGGGCGTCGCGGGCCCGGCGCTGCGCTTCTGGTTCCGACGGCCGACGGCCGGCAACACCGCTGCGAGGCTCGACCTCACCGTGGGCCAGTCGCCGTGGCGCTCCGTCTCCGTCAACACCAGTGCGACGTGGGCGCAGCGCACCATCTGCCTGCCCGCGTCGCACTACGGTGCGTCGCTGACGGTCTCGTTCACCGCGGTTGGGGCGGGTGGGACGTGCGCGAACACCTTCCCGCCGGTGCGCTTCGACGTCGACGACGTGGAGGTCACCGCCGACGTCACGTGTCCGCCGTGAGGTTGGACTGTGTCGTCATCGTGCGCGGCGAAGCCGAGCTCCTCGACTGCGAGACTGATCAACCGGTGACCGACACGGCGCTCCTCAGGCGCCTCGATGGCCTCGGCGCTGACTACGACCTGGCGCAGTACATCGCGCCGGGCTCTGCGCTCCATGGCCTGCGACTCGTCGGCGGCGACCTTCGGCTCAGGTACGACCACGTGCTCAATCGCCTGTTCGCTGAGTCGCGCTATCAGGTCGACCAGCGGCTCGAAGCGCGCGAGCTCGAGCTCGTGCTCCACTACACACGCGGCCAATGGTCAGACGGCGTCGGCGAGAGCTTCGACCCGTGTCACAAGGCCGGGCTCTCGGGCAACGTGGTGTCGCTGCGGTGGGAGAACGCGCTCACCGCGACGCTGCAGAGCTCCGGCGAATCGTTGGTGACGGTCATCGCTCCGCTGGTGACGCGCTGCTGATTGCGCGGTAGGTCGCGCGGCATGGCCGAAAATTTCATCTTCACGATGCAGGATCTCCGCAAGGTCAAGGGCGGTAAGGAAATCCTCAAGGGCATCTGGCTCAGCTTCTTCCCCGGCGCGAAAATCGGCGTCATCGGGCCCAACGGCTCCGGTAAGTCCACGCTGCTGCGCATCATGGCGGGGTGGGACAAGGAGTTCATGGGCGAGGCGCGCCCCGACCCGAAGGCCAAGGTCGGCTTCCTGCCGCAAGAACCGCAGCTCGACGAGACGCTCGACGTGAAGGGCAACGTCGAGCTCGCGGTGAAGCCCTTCAAGGACGCGCTGAACCGCTTCAACCAGGTCTCCGAAGAGCTCGGCAGCCCCGACGCTGATTTCGACAAGCTCCTCGAAGAGCAGTCGAAGCTGCAGGACTACATCGACGCCAACGACCTGTGGAACCTCGACTCGCGCCTCGACGTGGCGATGGACGCGCTGCGCCTGCCGCCGGGCGACGCCGACGTGAAGAAGTTGTCGGGTGGTGAGAAGCGCCGCGTCGCGCTGTGCCGAATTCTGCTCGAGAAGCCCGACCTGCTGCTGCTCGACGAGCCCACCAACCACCTCGACGCCGAGTCGGTGCAGTGGCTGCAGACGCACTTGAAGGAATACCCGGGCACCATCGTGGCCGTCACCCACGACCGCTACTTCCTCGACGAAGCGTGTCACTGGATCCTCGAGCTCGACCGCGGCGAAGGCGTGCCGTGGAAGGGCAACTACAGCTCGTGGCTCGACCAGAAGAAGAAGCGCCTCGAGTTGGAAGAGAAGGCCAGCACGTACCGCCAGAAGTTCCTCGACCGCGAGCTGCAGTGGGTCGCCTCGAGCCAGAAGGCGCGCCAGGCCAAGAGCAAGTCGCGCCTCGAGCGCTACGACCAGATGCGCGAAGACTTCGAGCGCAACAAGAAGAACGAGTCGTCGGGCGAAATCTACATTCCGCCCGGGCCCAAGCTGGGCGGCCGCGTCATCGAGGTGAAGAACCTCCGCAAGTCCTTCGGAGACCGGCTGCTGGTCGACGACCTCTCGTTCAAGCTGCCGCCCAACGGCATCGTCGGCGTCATCGGCCCCAACGGCGCTGGCAAGACGACGCTGTTCAAGATGATGCTCGGCCTCGAGAAGCCCGACGCGGGCGAGTTCCTCGTCGGCGAGTCGGTGAAGGTCGCGTACGTCGACCAGTCCCGCGACGCGCTCGCGGGCGAGAAGTCGGTCTGGGAAGAGGTGTCGGGCGGGCTCGACCAGCTCGACCTCGGTGGTCGCATCGTCGCCAGCCGCGCGTACCTGTCGTGGTTCAACTTCAAGGGCGGCGACCAGCAGAAGCGCGTCAAAGACCTGTCGGGTGGTGAGCGCAACCGCGTGCACCTCGCCAAGACGTTGAAGGAGGGCGGCAACCTCATTCTGCTCGACGAGCCCACCAACGACCTCGACGTCGAGACGATGCGCTCGTTGGAAGAGGCGCTCGAGAACTTCGCCGGCTGCGCGGTCATCATCAGCCACGACCGCTGGTTCCTCGACCGCGTCGCGACGCACATCCTCGCGTTCGAGGGCGACTCGCACGTCGAGTGGTTCGAGGGCAACTTCCAGGACTACGAGCACGACAAGCGCAAGCGCCTGGGGGCCGACGCGTTGATGCCCCGGCGCATCAAGTACAAGCCGCTCATTCGCAAGTGAGCAGCGCTCAGGGCGCCCACTCCGAGATGACGTAGGCGCGGTCTTTCCTGGGCACGTGGCACGTGAAGCACGCGGTCTTCACGTCGAGCGGCTTCTGCGTGCCGTCGGGGTCGAAGGCGGCCCACCTCCAGCCGCCGGTGTCCTTCGCGGCGGCGCGGCGCTCCATCACCGCCACCATGCGCAGCGCGCCCTCTTGAATCATGCCGTCGGCGTCCTTCACTTCGTGGAAGGGCACGACGAGGCGCGCGCCTTCGGGGTAGCCGCTGCCGGCGCGGTAGGCGTCGAGCGCCTTCGGTTCGACGTACACGTGGTGGAAGCCGTACAGCCCGTGCCCCTTGTCGGGGATGACCATCGACTTGCTGTGCACCCAGCGTCGGTAGTCCTTCGGGAAGGTGACGGTGTCGGGCGCGGCGGCGACGGCGAGTGCGGCGATGACCAGCGTGGTGATGATGACGAGTCGCAACATGGTGTCTCCAGAGGTGCGCCGGGAGTGGCGCTGGCTGGTGACATCGCGTGCGCGGCTGGTGGCCGTCTGTGACTCAGGTCACCATCGCGGCGAGGGCCTCGCGCTTCACCACGCGGATGACGCCGCGGCCTGTCTCGACGACGCCGTCATCGCGCAGGTTCTCGAGCAATCGGCTCACCACCTCGCGTGCCGTGCCGAGGTGTTGGGCGAGCCGCTCGTGCGTCGTCTCGAGGCAATCGCGGCCCGTCGTCTCTGCGAGGAGGAGCGCGGCGAGGCGCTCGTCGACGCGGCGGAAGGCGACCTCCGAGACGAGCGTCATCACGTCGCTCAGCAGTCGGTGCAGCTGGCCTGCGACGTGCGCCTGGAGGCCCGGCTCGGTGGCGTGCAGCGCGCGGAAGGTCTCGCCGTCGAGCTCCCACGCCGTGGCGTCGCCCGAGGCCGAGACCGACGCGGCGTACGGGCTCTTCGCGAGCAACGCCGCGAGCGAGAGAATACAGAGCTCGCCCGCGCGCACGCGGTACAGGGTGATTTCCCGCCCGTCGTCGGCCACCTTGAAGACGCGCAGAGCCCCCGACTGCACCAGGAGCAGGGAGTGACAGGCGTCGCCTTCGGTGAGCAGCGATTGTTTGTCGCGCAGTGAGCGGCGCCTCAGCGCGCGCTCGAAGCGTTGACGGCCAGCCGGAGAGAGCTGAGGAAAGCCGAGGCCCTCGAGGGGGTGCGCCTGTGTCGCCGTCGTCATCGACTCTCCGGGTAACGGTGCCACCGTCGCTCTGCATACGGCGCGTTGTCGGGCTCGTGCGTGCCGGGTCGTGCGCTGATCACCGGTTGCGCAGCTTCGCCAGCGCGTCGCCGATGCGCTCGGCGTAGCCCGGTGTGCGGAAGCGCGGGCTCTTCTGCATCCACTTGAGGAAGTCGCGCAGCTCCGGCGCGCGGCTCACCTCGGCGGCGCGCAGCATCGCCCAGCACGTACCGTCCGATTCCCTCGCCACCGCGCGCTTTCGGTACAGCGACGCGAAGAGCACCTCATCATTCGAGAACTCCGCGAGCACCGCCGCCGCGACGTCGCGCACACGAAAGTCGTCTGCGTCGAGCGCATGGGCGAGGCGGCCCGCGGTATTCGAGTCAGGTTTGCCCAACGCCAACAGCGCCGACAACGGCATGTGCGTGGGGCGGTCGTCGTCATCAGCCGGAGCGGGGTGCTCCACGATGCTCAGGAGCGCCTCCATCACGCCGGGCTCCTTGAGGTCGGCCAGCAGCGCGTCGACGTGCAGCAGCACCTGCGCGTCGGGGTAGCGCAACGCCAGGAGCAGCACAGGGAAGATGGCGTCGACGTTCTCGTGCAGCCACGCGCGCGCCAGCTTCGGGTCGCGCGGTTGGCCGGTCTCCCACCACGTCAGCTTCTCGACGGCCTCTTTCGCGAGCGCCTCGCCGGCCTCGAGGAACTGGCTGCGCAGCACGTCGGCGTCGAAGCCCGGGTCGTCGGCCTCCCAGTACATGACCAGCTCGTCGAGGCGCCGCTTCCAGTCGGGCGGCGTGTGCTCGGTGAAGCCCTCGGCGAGCTGCTCGCGCACCGACGCGTCGAGGTCGTTGGCGCCCAGCACCGGCGCGTCGAACTTGCGGCGTCGCTCGACGGTCTCGCCGTCACTGGTGATGCGCAGCTCGACGACGCTGCCGACCAGGCGAATGTCCCACGCGCGGCCGTCGGGGTGGGTGAAGCGTCGAAACGGGGGGGGTCGCGCCATGCGCACTTCGTAGCGCGCAAATCATCGTGGTGGACGGGCTGCGCGCCGTTCATCACAGTCGCCGCATGTCGCTCCGCCATGGGTTGTTGCTCGTGTTGTCGATGTCTGCGCAGGCCTTCGCGTCGAACTCAGACAGCGGTCAGCGCAGCGCCGAAGAAGACGTGCTGCCGAAGTTGAACCTCGCGTGCGGTGGCAAGTTCACCGTGAAGTACGACCTGCCTTCGCTCAAGGCGAACAACCAGGACATCGCGTGGGACCAGACGTCGGGCAGCCTCGAGTGTGACGAGCCGCTGCGGCTGATGTGGCTGCTGTGTCAGAGCGAAGAAGGCAAAGCGGTGGTGCGTCGCAATGAGCTGCGCGAGGTGCGGTGTCGCGGCGTGAAGGGTGAGGTCGGCAAGCTCTCGGTGAACAAGGGCGTCATCACCGTCGAGCGCGCGTACGAAGAGAAAGCGCCGTGGGCGCGCGCGCAGGAGGAGTTCGCGGAGGCGCTCAAGGTGAAGGTGCCGGTGACGTCGGCCGACCCGTATTACGACCAGGCGTGGCGTGACCTCCGGCTCGCGCCTGCGCCGGTGACGAGCACCGTCGACTACTGCCTCGTCGATGGCGCGAAGGTGAAGCTCGACCTGTCGTTGAGCGATTCGGTGCGCGACGGCACGGTGAAGTGCTTCGCGGCGGGCGTGCCCGTGGTCGACCTGCGCATCAAGGGCGGGCGCAAGACGGGGCTCTCGCGGTTGGCGCTGCGCGGCGACGAGTCGTACCGCGTGGAGCGCTTCGTCGACGGCAGGCGCGAGGGCCTCTCGGAGCAGTACGACAAGAAGAAGCTCGTGGGCCAGGAGCAGTTCGTCGGTGGTGAGCGCGTGTGGCGCAAGCAGCTCGCTGAGAACGGCTCGACGAAGGACTACATGCGCCAGTACGCGAAGGGCCAGGTGACGCTGCGGTTGAGTGACGACGGCAAGGTCACCTCGCTGAGCTGTCTGCCGGAGGCGCGCGGCGATGAAGTGACGGACGCGTGGTGTGGCTTCAAGGGCGAGCGCGTGGTGCAGATCTACGACGGCACCAACAAGGTCGCTGCGGTGCGCACGTTTCGTGACGGGCGCATGACGCGCGAAGAGCCCGGCGACAGCGTGTACTCGGCGCGGCGCTCGGTCTCGTTCGACAGCAACGGCAAGAAGCAGGGCGAGGAGCGCGTGAGCCGGGAAGACGGCACGCTCGAGTCAGTCACGCGCTGGAAGGCCGGCGAAATGGACGGCGACGAAGAGCTCTTCTCGAAGGACGGCAAGAAGGTCGTGACGCGCGTCACGTGGAGCGGCGGCGTGCAGAAGGTGCGCGCCGAGTTCTTCCTCAACGGCAACCCGAAGGTGCGCGACACCGTCGACGGCAACTTGAAGACCCGCACCACGTTCTTCGACCTCGGCGCGAAAGAGAGCGAGTCGCAGCTCAAGAAGTGTGACCGCTACGGCGGCTGGTGTGAAAACGGCACCACGCGTCGCTGGTTCGAAGACGGCAAGCTCGCCGAAGAGTCAGGCTGGCTCCTGGGCCAGCAAGACGGCGCGTCGAAGCGCTGGTTCGCGAATGGCCAGTTGGCCGATGAAGCGCGCTGGGAAAAAGGCGTGCTCCGCACCCGCAGGCAGTGGGACGACAAAGGCGCGCTGTTGTCTGACGACGAGTTCGAAGAAGACGGCTCGCGCAAGCTGAAGAAGTGACTTGCATGATGCAAGTGTCATTCAGCTCGCCGGCTCGGAGGCCGGTACAGCCAATGAGCCAGGCGGCGCGCAGAGGTCGGGTGTATTCGTGACGCCGTCGTGAGTGCTCCTGCTTCGTCAACCCGTCAGGGCATCGCGCTCGGCGTCGCCGCGTACCTGATGTGGGGCTTGTTTCCGCTCTACTGGCCGCTGCTCAAACCGCTCGGGTCGCTCGAGATTCTCTCGCACCGCATCGTGTGGTCGTTGGGCCTGATGGCGGTGTGGATGCTGGTGACGCGCAAGCTTGGCTGGCTGCGGGTGGTGCCACGCGTGACGTTGGCGTGGCTCGCGCTGGCCGCGGTGTTGGTCGCCTTCAACTGGCTGCTCTACATCTGGGCGGTGAATGCGGGGCACGTCGTCGAGACCTCGCTCGGGTACTTCATCAACCCGCTCATCTCGGTGCTGCTGGGCGTGTTGGTGCTCGGTGAGAAGTTGCGGCGCGCGCAGTGGTGGGCGCTGGGGCTCGCGAGCGTGGCGGTGCTGGTGCTGGCCGTCGACTCGGGGCGCCCTCCGTGGATCGCGCTGGGCCTCGCGCCGTCGTTCGCGCTGTACGGCCTGGTGAAGAAGCGCGCGGGCGTCGGCGCCGTCGAGTCGTTGACCTTCGAGACGGCGGTGCTGTTTCTGCCCGCGCTGGGGTACCTGGTTGCGCTCGAGGTGCAAGGCGCCGGCGCCTTCGGTCACGTCGAGTTGAGCAAGGCGCTGTTGATGGTCGGGGCGGGTGTGGCGACGGCGCTGCCGTTGGTGTGCTTCGGCGCCGCGGCCAACCGGGTGCCGCTGAGCACCGTCGGGGTGCTGCAGTACATCGCGCCGTCGCTGCAGTTCATGTTCGGCGTGCTCGTGTTTCATGAAGAGATGTCGCGCGGTCGCTGGGCGGGGTTCGCGCTCATCTGGGTCGCGTTGGTGTTGTTTGCCGGCGAAGGCCTGTGGGCCGCGCGGCGGCGGCGCGTCAGCCCTGCATGAAAAGAGGAAGTGCTGTACGACGCGATGGTGCTCGCTCATTCGCGTTTCACGGCTGTGGTTGCGGTCTCACTCGCTGTGCTCGTCGGCTGTAAACCCGACCCCGAGTGCAGGACCTTTGCTGACTGCTCTTCGGGACAGCGCTGTGAGAGCGGCGCGTGTGTCGCTGATGCCACGGGTGGCGGCTCGGCGACTGGCGGAGGAACCGCGACGGGTGGTGGTGATCAGACCGGCGGCGGCTCGGCGACTGGTGGAGGAACCGCGACGGGTGGCGGTGATCAGACCGGTGGTGGCTCGGCGACTGGCGGAGGAACCGCGACGGGTGGTGGCGAACAGACCGGCGGCGGCTCAGCGACTGGAGGAGGAGCCGCGACGGGTGGTGGTGATCAGACCGGCGGCGGCTCAGCGACCGGCGGAGGAACTGCAACTGGCGGGGGCTCAGCAACTGGCGGCGGCAGCGGGACGCCCGACGGTGGCTTCTGCGACGTAACGCCCGGCACTGGCGGCACCATCATCGTCGGCACTGTCCTCACGCCGACGGGTCCGCTCATCAACGGCGAGCTCGGCTTTGATGACGCCGGCGTCATCACCTGCGTCGCCAGCTCGTGCCCGCGCGGGAGCGCCACCGTCATCAACTGCCCCGGCGGCGTCGTGTCGCCCGGCCTCATCAACGCGCACGAGCACCTCACCTACGCGCAGAGCCAGCCGATCCCTCTGTCGCCGGAGCGCTACGAGCATCGCTCCGACTGGCGTCGTGGCGTGAATGGTCACACGCAGCTCTCCATCTCTTCGACGGCGTCTGCCGCTCAGGTCCGTTGGGCGGAGCTCCGGGCGTTGCTCAGCGGCACGACGTCGACCGTCGGCGCGGGTGGTCAGCCGGGTCTCGTACGCAACCTCGACAGCGCCACGAACATGGGCCTCAGCAAGCCCGCCGTCGTCTCTGACGCGTTTCCGCTCGACGACGCCGCCGGCACGCAGCTCAGCAACACGTGTAACTACGGCGGCGCCGCCGCCACGGCTTCTGGCATCTCGGCGCACTCCGCCTGGTTCGCGCACGGCGGAGAAGGCATCAACGTCTTCGCGCGCAACGAGTTCCTCTGCATGAGCAGCGCGACCTACGACACGACGCTGCCGGGGCTCTCGAATGACCTGCTGTTGCCGCAGACGGCGTTCGCGCACGGCATTTCGTTGAACGCGACCGAGCTGGCGCTCATGGCGACGAAGGGCGTGGGCCTCATCTGGTCGCCGCGCTCGAACCTCAGGCTCTACGGAGACACCGCTGTCGTTCCGGTCGCCTCACGGCTCGGCGTCGAGGTCGCGCTCGGCACCGACTGGGCGCCGTCAGGCTCGATGACCATGCTGCGCGAGCTGCGCTGTGCGGCCAGCTTCAACACCACCTACTGGAACGGCGCGCTCACCGACCAGCAGCTCTTCGCCATGGCGACCTCCAACGCAGCGTCGCTCGCCGCGATGGACGACGTCATCGGCGCGCTCGCGCCCGGCCGCATCGCCGACGTCGTCATCTTCGACGGCCGCGCGCGCACGGGTTACCGCGCGGTGCTCGACGCTGAGAGCACCGACGTGATGCTCGTGCTGCGCGGCGGCCAACCGCTCTTCGGTGAAGGCGAGTTGATGACGGCCATCGCGCCTGCGGGGTGTGAAGCGCTCGACGTCTGCGGGAGCAACCGTCGCCTCTGTCTCGTGGGCGAAGGCGGGAGCTACGCCGCATTGCTGGCCGGCACTGACTTCAACGAACCTCCAGCATTCACGTGCGGTGGGTGGTTGAACGAGCCGCTCTGCGTACCGAGTCGCGGCAGCTCCCAGGGTGGCTCCACCATCTACACGGGTGTGCCCTCGAGCTCCGACCTCGACGGTGACGGCATTCTCAACGCCACCGACAACTGCCCCACGTCGTTCAACCCGCTGCGCCCCGGCGACACCAACCAGCACGACACCGACGGCGATTCGCTCGGCGACGTCTGCGACCCGTGCCCGCTCGCCGCCAACACCACCACGTGCCCCGCGCCGAACCCCTCCGACCGCGACGGCGACGGCGTCATCAACAGCGCCGACAACTGCCCCGACGTCGCCAACACCTCGCAGCTCGACACCGACAACGACGGCAAGGGCGACGCGTGTGATGCGTGCCCCGCCACCGCGAACCCCGGCGCCATGGTTTGCCCCGTCAGCATCTACGCCATCAAGAACGGCACCGCGCCGACGGGCAGCGCGGTCGTCGTCACCAACGCGTTGGTCACCGGCAAAGCGAGCGGCGGTCTCTTCGTGCAGGTGAAGGCTGGTGACGCCAACTACGCGGGCGCCGACTTCTCGGGGCTCTACGTCTTCACCAACACCGCGCCGGCGGTGAACGTCGGCCAGCGCGTCGACGTCGCGGGCACCGTCGTCGACTTCTTCGGCCAGCGCCAGCTCTCGACCGTCACCTCGCTCACGGTGGTGAACGCGAACGCCGAAGCACCTCCGGCTGCTGAAGTGGTGACCGCCGCGCAGGTGCGCACCGGAGGCCCGCGCGCCGCCGCGCTCGAGGGCGTCATCGTGCGCATCGGCGCCGCCACCGTCACCGCGCTCGACGCACCCAACGGCGAGTTCACCGTGCAGGACTCCAGCGCCACGCTGGTGGTCGACGACCTGCTCTACGCGGTCGCGCCGTTTCCCTCCGTCGGCAACAGCTGGGGCTCTGTGACGGGCGTGCTGAACTTCCGCAACAACGCCTCGAAGCTCGAGCCGCGCAGCGCGAGTGACTTCACGGCGTCGGCGCCCTCGTTGAGCGGCTTCGGCCCGGCGAGCAGCTTCGCGTACGTCGGCAGCACGGGCGTCACGGTGCCTTCTGCGCTGACGGTCACGCTCAACAACCCGGCGGCCGTCGACACCTTCGTCGCGGTCACCTCGAGCAACCCGGCGGCGTTGCAGGTGCTGGGCGGCGGCGTGACGGTGCCCGCAGGGCAGTCGAGCGGCGCGGTGGTGCTCTCTGCGCTCGCGGCCGGCACCGCGACGTTGACGGCGACGTACACCGTCACGATGATGGCGACGGTGCGGGTGCTCACCGGCAGCGAAGCGCCCGTGCTGACTTCGTTGACGCCGACGACCTCCACCGTGGCGCCGGGGCAGTCGCAGGTGCTCACGGTGAAGCTCGACCTGCCGGCACCGGTGGGCGGCGCGGTTGTGTCGCTCACGGCCTCCGGTGCGACCGCGCCTGCGAGCATCACGGTTCCACAAGGCGCGTTGGAGGCGAGCTTCACCGTCACCACCAGCGTCGCCGGAGCGGCCACCGTCGCCGCGTCGCTGGGCAGCTCGATGGTGACGGCGACCATCAGCGTCGTCGTGGTCAGCGGTGGCTTCGTCATCAACGAGGTCGACTACGACCAGGCCGGCTCCAACGACGACGCGTCATTCATCGAGCTCTTCAACGGCACCGGCAACAGCCTCGACCTGACGCAGTACGCGGTGGCGCTGGTCAACGGCTCCAACGCCAGCCAGTACGCGCGCTACCCGTTGTCGGGCACGCTCGCGCCGGGCGGCTACTTCGTCATTCGCAACGCAACCGTCGCGGTGCCGTCTGGAGTCGCGACGCTCGAGGTCAGCGGCGACTTCATTCAGAACGGTGCGCCCGACGGCATCGCGTTGATCAACGTGGCGTCGAACACGTTGGTCGACGCGCTCTCGTACGAGGGCACCATTCTCGCGGCGACCATTCCGGGCTTCGCCGCCACCGTCTCGTTGGTTGAAGGCGCCGCTTTCACGCAGGCCGACACCAACGACGCGCTGCACTCGCTGGCGCGCACGCCCAACGGCGTCGACACCAACAACGCCGCTACCAACTGGTCACTGACCACCATCATCACGCCGGGCGCCGCGAACCCTTGAGGTAGAAGGGCCGTCGCCGTGCAGCTTCTTCAGCGCGATGAATGCAGTGAACGCTTCCGTACGCAGGTCGACGGAGCCGAGGTCGAGCTCCGGGTGCCCACCGCGCCGCCGCCCGACGTGCGGCGCTTCGTCAGCGCCACCGACACGCTCTCGCAGTTGAGCCACCCGTCGCTGCGCATGGTCATCGGCTCGCACCGCCTGGCCGATGGGCGCTGGGGCGTGGTGCTCTCGTCGGTGAACTGGCGCTCGCTCGCGGTGGTCGACGCGCTCTCGACGGACCAGCTCGTCGCGTTGGGCATCGACCTCGCCGACGGCCTCGGCACGCTGCACGCTGCTGGGCTCGTGGTCGGCAGGTTCACCCCGCACGACGTCTTCCCCGGCCAGCCGTCGGTGCTCGACGTTTCGCTCAGCGGGGTCGCGCCGGTCGGCACGTCGGCCCGCGACGACGTGCGCACGCTGTGTGAGCTGTTGATGACGGCTCACGCCGGCCGCCCCGACACGTTCGGGTTTCTGCCGCTGCTGCGCCACGCCATCGACGAGACGTGGACTGCGGGGGCGCTGCTGCGCGCCCTCGAAGCGCTGCGCCAGCGGGTGCACCCGCGCACGGCGTCCGGCAACCACGCCGTCGTCGAGGTGCTCGAGCCAGAGCTCTCGGGCCGCGCGCTCTCGCACTACCGGCTCGAGCACGTGCTCGGTGAAGGCGCCATGGCCCGCGTGTACTTCGCGCGCGACGTGCGCACGCAGACGCCCGTCGCCGTCAAGGTGCTCAAGCAGGAGCACGTCGGCGACGCCGAGGTCGTGCATCGCTTCCTTCAGGAGATTCGCGCCGTCACCGCCATTCGGCACCCCAACGTCATTCAGCTCTCCGACTCGGGTGACACGCCGCTGCCCGGTGGCCGCCGCTGCGTGTACTGCGTCATGGAGGTGCTCGAAGGGCAGTCGCTCGCCGACGCCATCAACGCCGGGCCCTTCACCGCCGCGCGCGCGGTGCACGTCGTCGAGCAGCTCGCGCTCGCGCTGCAGGCCGCGCACGACGTCGGCGTGGTGCACCGCGACATCAAGCCCGAGAACATCTTCCTCACCGGCGACTCGGTGAAGGTCCTCGACTTCGGCATGGCCAAGCTCGTCAAGCCCATCGGCGACTTCAAGAACATGAGCACCAGGGCCGGCGTGGTGCTGGGCACGCCTGAGTACATGGCGCCGGAGCAGGCGCTGGGCACCGGCCACTCGGCGGCGGTCGACGTCTACGCGGCGGGCGTGGTGCTCTACGAGCTGCTCACCGGCCACCAGCCCTTCGTCGGCGATTCCTTCGGGCAGCTGGTGCTGGCGCTGACGCAGACCGAGCCGGCGCCGCTCAATGCTGTTTCACCGGCGGGTGACGCGTTGCCGCCGCGCCTGCCGGCCATCGTCATGCGCTGTTTGCAGAAGAAGCCCGAAGCCCGGTTCCCTTCGGCCCGCGCGCTCGCTGAAGCGCTCCGTCGCCTCGGGCCTGAGCCTGAAGTCAGCGAAGCCGAACTCGCAGCAGCCGTCGCGCCATCGAAGACCCCGCGCTACGTCGCGGTGGTCGTCGGCGTCGTGCTGCTCGCCGTCGTGCTGTGGGGGCTGCTTTCATGAGCGCGCCCAGCGCCCGCGCCGTCATCGACATCGACGCGCCGGTTGAGCGGGTGTGGCAGGTGCTCTCGACGCTCTCTGCGTACCCCGAGTGGAACCCCTTCGTGGTGAAGGTCGACGGCGCCGCGAAAGCCGAGCTCGGTAAGCAACTGGTGCTGCATGTCGTGTGGTCCAACGGGCGGCGCGTGTCGACCGGCGAGCTGGTGACGCGCGTGGAGCCCAACGCGGCGTTGGCGTGGCGCTTCACTGGCGTGTTGCCTTCGCTCAACCTCGTGCGCGCGGAGCGACTGCAGACGCTGACGGCGCTCGGCGCTGGCGCGACGCGCTACGAGTCGGTCGAGTCGTTCAGCGGGCTGCTCGCGCGCTTCGTGCCGCTGGCGGGCGTCGTCGAGGGTTTCGGGCGCATGGCGAGGGCCCTGAAAGTGCGTGCAGAAGCGCCCAGGTGACTTCAAATGCCGCGCGCGATGGCCTAGGGGCATCGGCCATGACCCGCTCGTCGCTGGCCGCCTCGCTTTTCCTGTGTGTCGCGTGTGGTGGAGCAGCGTTGGAAGACGCGCCCGTCGCGCCGTCGTCGAGCGCGTTGAACGACGCCTTCGAGACGGCCGCGCGCGAGTATCAGGTGCCGGTGAGCGTGCTCAAGAGCATCGCCTGGGTCGAGACGCGCCTGTCGGTGCGCGCAGACCTCGAGTCGGCCACCGGTGGCGTGGGGGTGATGCAGCTCGCCTCCCGCGGCGTGCAGGACTCGCTGGGTGACGCGGCGAAGTTGACCGGCGCGAGCGTGGGCCAGCTGCGCGTCGACCCGTCGGCCAACGTGCGTGGCGCCGCGGCGGTGCTGCGGCAGCTCTTCGAGCGCACGCAGAAGACGCAGCCCTCGCTCGACGCGCGTGAGGTGGGTGACTGGTACGCGGCGATTTCGTTGTACCCGGGCATCGACTCGGCGATGGGCGCGGCCGACTACACGGCCGACGTCTTCCTCGCGATGGAGTCGGGCTTCTCGCAGCGCGGCGTGACGCAGGCGCCGCAGGCGAGCAGCTGGCGTCACCACGCGCCGGTGCAGACCTCACGGCGCGACGCGGTGCTCGAGTACCCGGGCGGCGCGGCGTGGCTGGCGTCGCCCAACTATTCGTCGGGCCGCAGCTCGTACGAGTTCGTCGTCATTCACACCATGCAGGGCAGCTACAACGGCACCAAGAGCTGGTTTCAGAACACCAACTCCAACGTGTCGTCGCACTACGTGCTTCGTTCGAGCGACGGCGAAATCACGCAGATGGTCGAGCACCGCAACACCGCGTGGCATGCGGGTTGTTTCAACGGGCGCTCCATCGGCCTCGAGCACGAGGGCTTCATCAACGACGCCAGTTGGTACACCGAGGCGATGTACCGGGAGTCGGCGAAGCTCACGAAGTGGATCTGTGACCGCCACTCGATTCCGGTGAACCGCAACAGCATTCGTGGCCACGTGGAAATCGACGCGGCCTGCAACCGCAACGGCCACACCGACCCCGGCAGCAACTGGAACTGGACGAGGTACATGCAGCTGGTGACGGGCTCGACGCCCACCGGCGGCACCGGCGTGCTCATCGGCGCCATCTACACGGGTGGCAGCACCAGCAACCGCGTCGCGGGCGCCACCGTCACCGTCGGCTCGCAGAGCGTCACCACCGGCAGCGACGGCCTGTTTCAGTTCACGTTGAACCCCGGCAGCTACACCGCGACGGCGACCAAGGCCGGCATGTCGACGGCGACGGTCACGCGCACCGTGGTGGCGGGCGCGCAGGCGTGGGGCTCCATGGAAATCAACGGCACCGGCGCCACCGGCGAGCTCATCGGGAAAATCTACGTCTTCAACCCCGCCACGCCCTCGGACACCTCGAGCGCGATTTCAGGCGCGCAGGTGACGTGCGACGGCGCCACGGTGACGACCGGCGCCGACGGCCTCTACCGCTTCAACAAAGCGCCGGGCACGTACACCATCACCGCGAGCAAGAGCGGCTACGTCGACAGCCAGATTTCGCGCACCGCCGTGGTGGGCGCACAGACGTGGGGCTCCATGGGGCTGGCGACCTCGGCGATGGCCGACACGCAGGCGCCGCAGGTTGAAATCGTCTTCCCGTCGGCGGGCGCGTCGCTCGACCTGGGCCGCATCGTCCTGCAGGGCACGGCGTCTGATGACCGCGGCGCGGTGGCGCAGGTGCAGGTGTCGTTGAACGCGGGCGCCAGCACCGATGTCGCGGTGACGAACGGCGCGTTCGAGGTCGAAGTGTTGCTCGCGCCGGGCACCAACAGCCTCGAGGTGACGGCGATGGACGCCGCGGGAAACACCGGCCGCGCGAGCTCGACGGCGACGTTCAACGCGGGCATCGCGGGCTTCGTGCACCTGGCCGGTGACGTGAACGCGCGCATCGAAGGCGCGGTGGTCGAGCTGAAGACGGCGTCGAGCGGCACGGCGGTGACGACGGTGACGACCGACGCGAGCGGCGCCTACGTGGCGCCGGTGATGACCGTGGGCGCCGACTACCTGCTGCTGGTGAAGAAGGCGGGCTACCGCACCTCGAGCCAGACGGTGACGGTGCCTGAAGACCAGCGCCTGTCGTTGAACGTGGAGCTCACGCCGGGCGCCGACATGTTCGAAGAGGCGAGCCTCACCTTCGTCGAGCCGACGGAGGGCGCCACCATCACCACCGACACGGTGACGTTGTACGGCGTGGTGAAGGGCTTCGACGTGGCGCAGGTGGTGGTCAACGGCGTGACGGCCGAGCTGCTCGGCGCGGGTGGGTTCTCGGTCACGGTGCCGCTGGTCGAAGGCGAGAACGTCATCGACGCCGTGGCGACGGGCGTGACGGGTCAGACGGTGGCGGGCCGGGTGACGGTCACGCGCAAGCTCGTCATGGGCATGGGCGGAAACAACACCAAGGCGACCGGTTGTGGTTGCGCGACGGGTTCAGGCTTCGAGGTGTTGGCCGTGTTGTCGCTGCTGGCGTTGTTCAGGGCGCGCCAGCCGGTGCTCCAGAAGCGCTGGTGACTTCCGCTCGCTTCGCCGTCGTCTTCTTCGTCATCGCGGCTTGCGCGCCGCCTGAAGTCCCCGGGCCTGATTGGGGTGAAGGGGTCTCTCCGACGAGCGCCTGGCGCTTAGACGCTTCGCTCCGTAGCACGAGCGCGGATACCATCCGCCAATGAGCGAACCTCAATGGACCTCCAAGCCGTCAGATGAGCAAATCCAGCAGCGCATCGCCGCGTTCATGGGCGCCCTCTCGACCGCCGATCTCCAGCGCGCCTTCGCGATCTGTCCGTGCGACGCGTTCGACCCCGCCAACAAAGAAGCGATGTTCGAGCACCTCGAGCACGCGATGTTTCAGTTCATGATCATCAGCAAAGAAGGCGCGGAGGAGGCGCCCGTCCTCGAGAAGCCGGAGACCTGGCTCACCGGGATCACGCCGCCCTCGAGTTCCGAGGAGCTCCAGCTCGAGGTCTCCGGCGATGAGGTGATGGCGAATGTCTTCATCAATGGTGAGGTGACGGACATCACTGCTCGCTATCGTCTGGAGGAGAACGACCAGGTCTGGGGACTCCGTTTCGAGAACCTCGACGTCATGTAGTCTGCATGGAGTCCAGCTCGTCGTTCGACGACGAACCGAACGGCGAGTCGGCGCGGCGTGAAGGCCTTCGTCACGCAGCGCTGTCTCCCGCCCGCCGTAACCTCCCGGTACAAGGCTGCGTAGTGACATGTAGGCAACTCGCGGTCGCGACGTGCGACAATGCGGCGTGCCCCGCATTCCAACGACGCCCTCCCCGAAGACGTTCGCCGAGACCTGGACCGCCGACTTCAAGGAGGCCGTGAAGAAGGCGGCCGGGAAAGACGGGCGCCTGACGTTGTCGGAGGCCAACAAGCTCGCCGCGCGCCCCGACGCCGACAAGCTGTTCGCGGACAACGCCATCAACTACCTCAAGGCGACCGGCAAGCAGTCGGTGAGCGTCGAGGTCATCGCGCGTGAAGCGCAGGCCTACGCGCAGCGCGCCGCCGAAGTCGCTGCGGGCCCCGACAAGAAGCTCTCGCTCGAAGACGGCAAGAAGCTGCCCGACGACTTGAAGGAGGACTTCTTCTTCCTCCGCGGCAAGTCGACGCCGGCGGTGACGCCCTCCACGCCGAGCGCGGTCGACGGGCTGCGCACGGAGCTCAACGCGCTCACCGACGGGCTGTGGTTGATGAGCGAGACCGACGCGAAGCTCAAGTTTGTCTCGGGCCCGAACCTCAACGGTGCGGCGATTACGGAGGCGACGGTTCGCCAGCACCTCAGCGCGCAGCACGACGCGTTGATCTCCGACGTGATGTGGGTGCCGCCCGACATGAAGGCGCTCGCGGGCCGTACGCCGGTCGAAGTGCGCGACGCCAACGCGTTCCTCTCGCGCCTCGCGCAGCCGAATGACCCCGATGACGCTGACTCCGTCGCGACGGCTGAGCGCTTCGCGCGCTTGCAGGCGAAGCTCACCAGCGAGCTGACGGACCTGAAGGTCTTCCGCTTCGGCGAGGTGAACATCTCGACGTTCATCGTGGGGCGCGCGAAGTCGGGTGAGCTGGTCGGGTTGCTCACCGGCCAGGTCGAGACCTGATTCTCTGAGGCAGGGCGAGTGGTGCGAAGGCGTCGGCTGTGCTCGCGACGCGCAGGCCCCTCGGCACGCCACGAGGTGACGCAGCTCACGCGGCGGTCGCTCTTTTGGGTCGGTACCAAATGAGTACCGACTCGTACCTTTCTGGTACCGCGTGAAAAGCGCGCCCCGCATCGGCGGGCTGTTCATCGAAGCGTGCGTGCCCTCGTCACAAGAAGCCCGAAGCCGAGGCGCACGCGAGGACTGAGCAGGCTGCGGCACGAAAAGGGTCGACTCACGCCTTCAAGGCGTCGCGTTGATTCACGACGTCCCTGGCGCGGTCGAGACCTTGAGGTGCACCGTCGCCGTCGCAATCGGCGCCGCTTCATCCTCCTGCCACGCGCGAGCATGCAGCGTCGTCACGCGGCGGCCGGCTTTCACCACGCGCGCCTCGGCGAACACGTCCTGCGTCTTGCCGGGCCGCAGGTAGTCGATGGTCAACGTGATGGTCTTCGGCAGCGCCGTGCTCTCGGTGGTCGCCAGACATTCGAGCAACGCCACCGATTCGAGCAACGCGCCCAGCGTGCCGCCGTGCAGCGCAGGTACCGTCGGGTTTCCGACGAGGTGCTCGGCGAAGCGCATCACCGCAACCCGTCGCCCGTCACGCGGTGTCATCTCTACGCCCAGAAACGCGAAGTACGGAATCGCGTTGATGAGCTTCGTGAAGTCACCTCCACGCGCGCTCCGCAGCGCCAGTGCGAGCTCCGTCGTCATGGCGCGGTTCCCGGAGCGCGGCCTTTGGTGCTGAGCGCGAACGTCGCGCTCGACGCCGCGAACGGGTCTCTCTCGTCTTCGGTGAACGCCACGCCGCGCACGAAGGCCACCGAGCGCGTCACGCGAAAACACTCGGCCTTCGCGTACACGTCACGCCGCGCCGGAGCTCGCCCCAGAAAATCGACCCGCAAGTCGAGCGTGGCGATGGGCGTGGGCGCGCGCAGCTTCGTGTAGACCGCCGCGCCGCTCACGGCGTCGAGCAGCGTCGTCACCGCGCCGCCATGCAGCACCTGCGTGAGCGGGTTGCCGACCAGCTTCTCACTCCACGGCAACTTCAACGTGACGCTCGGCGGCTCGAACGACGCGTGCACGAACTCGATGCCCAGCGCGCGGTTGTGCGGGACGAACTCCCGAATGACCTGCTGAAACAACGCGAGCTCTTCGGCCGACGGCACGTCACTCATGCGTCGTAGCGGGGCGTCGGCATGCGCTCTTCGATGGTCTTCACCAGCAGGTCGAAGTCGGCCTCACGCGCGAAGAGATGACGGGGCACCAGCACGCGCTCTTTTTCATCGAGCCACAGCGCCAGCGTGTCGCGCTTCTCGCCGAGCCGCCGCACCTCACGCACTGAAGCCCACGGCACCTCGATGAGGCCCCGCCGCGGCCGCGAGACGAGCACCGAAATCTGCGTCAACCGCACGCCCCAGTCCTTGCGCGGGCGCAGTCGGAACAGCGTCAACGCCATCGCGCTCGCCAGCCCGAGCGACAGCCCCGCGCGCAGAATTTCACGCGGCTCCTGAGAGCCGGTGAAGCCGACGATGGCCCACGCCGTGAGCGAGAGGCTGATCAACAACCCCGCGAGGAGCCACAGACGCAACTTCAGCGGGTGGTAGGGAAAGAAGTCCACGCGAGCGCGCGGTTCTACCAGCCTTGCTCAGCGGCGCAGCGCGAACTGACCGCTCCAGCCGCCGGCGCCGAAGGAACGCGGCGAGGTCGCCTGCGCGATGACGGCCAGCGACTCCGACGAGATGCGCACAAACTTCACGCCCAGCTCGGCGCGGCCGTCTCTCTCGACGACCCAGCGCACTTCGCCGACGGCCTCCACCTTGCCGCCCGGCAAATCGAACTCGAGGTGCAACTCCCGGCCGCGCTCCAGCGCCGCGTCGACGCTCAGGCACAGGCCCGAACTCGACACGTCGACGATGTCGCCGCGCAGCGTGGTCGACGTCGCCCCGAGGAACCGCGCCTGACAAGCGACACGACGTTGACCCCGGTTGTCTGCGTACATGGCGCGCTGCAAAGCAGACTTCATTCCAACTGAACAACGCGATGATTTCGCTGTGGTTTGACAGTGACACGTCAATCGAACGGCGTGGGGTGGAGCCCACACTGTTGGGACATCGGTGCTCCACTGCTCAGCTCAGCGGTGCAGCCACCACCACGCGGCGGCGGCGATGCTCAACAGCCCCAACCCGATGCCCACCAGCACCGCAGGCCAGCGCGTCTGCTTCGGCAGAGGCGCGCTCATCAACGTCTGTTTCGCCATGATGCGCGGAGGCCGCTTCACCATGGGTCGCTCGAGCTCGGTGGGCGCTTCGTACGTCGCGGGCACCACGTCGACGACCTTCGATTCAGTCAGCGGAATCGCGCGGTGCACCGGCGCGCGGTCGGGGTCGGTGGGCACGTCGCTCGCGGGGCGGTACGCGGGCTCGAGCTCCGTCGAGGGCTGCTGCTTCACGAAGGTGTCGCTGTGGCCCGCCGGCTTGCCGAGGTCGCGCGTCGGCTGGTTGCTCGACTCGGTCTTCTCCGAAGGCACGCGCGGCGCAGGCCAGGTCGCGTCGTCGACGTTCAGCGTCTGCAGCTCCTGAATGAACTCGCGCATCGACGCGAAGCGCTCGTGCTGCGGCTTGGCGCACGCGCGCGCGATGAAGGCGTCGACCTGCGGAAAGTCGAGCGTGGCGTCGGCCCACTTGAGCGGCGGCACTGGCGTCTGCACCTGGTGAATCAGAATCTGCGGCACGTTGCGGCCGCCCATGGCGATGGCGCCGGTCAACATCTCGTAGAAGACGAGGCCCAGCGCGTAGATGTCGGTGCGCCCGTCGAGCGGCTCGTCTTTGACCTGCTCCGGCGCCATGTAGCGCGGCGTGCCGGCCAGCATGCCTTCGCCCGTGAGCCGCACGCCTGCGTTGCGCAGCACCCGCGCGATGCCGAAGTCGAGCAGCTTCACGTGCAGCACCGCGCCCTGCCGCCGCACGCGCAGGTTCTCGGGCTTCACGTCGCGGTGAACGATGTGGTTGTCGTGCGCGTACGCGAGCGCGCTGGCGATCTGCAACACGATGTCTCTGGCGTCGCGCCAGGTGAGCCGACCTTCACGCTTGAGCAGGTCGCGCAGGTCTTCGCCGGGCACCACCTCGAAGACGATGAAGAGCCGACCTTCGTCGTCGCGACCCAGGTCGTACACCTGCGCCGCGTTGGGGTGCTGCATGGTGACTGCGACCTTCGCCTCCGTCAGAAATCGCTCGAGGCGCGCCTCGTCGTCTGACTCGGGGTCGAGGAACTTGAGCGCCACGTCGGCGCCACCGGCGAGCGGCTGCGCGAGAAAGACCAGGCCCATGCCGCCGCTGCCGAGCCGCGAAAGAATGCGGTAGCGACCCGCGATGATGTGCTCGGGCGCCGGCACCTTCAGCGTGCTGACCTCGTTCTCGTTGCTCATCTCTTCTCGTCACGGCGCGTGCGCGCGAGCTGCAACTGGTGCGCGAGAAACGCCTTCACGTCGCGGTGCGCGGCCGCGAGCTGCTGGGGAATGAATGAGGCCTTCGTCATGCCGGGCAGGGTGTTGATTTCGAGCAGCACCGGGCCCCGGGGGGTCAGAATCATGTCGGTGCGCGAATAGCCGTAGCAGCCGACCGCGCGATGCGTGAGCACCGCGAGCGCCTGCGCGTCACGTCTCTCACCGGCGTCGAGCGGCGCGGGCGTCAGCTCTTCAGTGCCGCGGCCGAGGTATTTGCCCTCGTAGTCGAAGGAGCCACCGCCGAGCAGCCGCACCTCGGAGACGGGCAAGGCCACCGGGCCCTTCGTCTCGTCGATGACGCCGACGGTGAGCTCGCGACCTTCGACGAAGACCTCCGCGAGGTAGGGAATTCGCAACCCGTGCAGCTTCTTCGCGGCGGCCTGCAGCTCGCCGGGCGCGCGCAGGTGTACGAGGCCGTGGCTCGAGCCGTCTGACTGCGGCTTGAGCACCCAGCGCGGCGCGCTCGTGAGCAGCTCGGCCAGCGCGCGCTCGAGCGCTGCTTCGTCGGTGGTGTTCAACACGCGCGCCTCGGCGACACGTGCGCCCTGTGCGCCGGCGAGCTGGCGGGTCTTCTCTTTGTCGAACGCGTCGGCGCTGGCGCCGCTGCCGGAGCCGGTGAACGCGAGGCCGCGCTGCTCGAGCTTGCGCTGCGTGACGCCGTTTTCTCCGTCGCCGCCGTGCAGCGCGAGGAAGAACGTACGGCCCTTCGCGTCGTCAGCGTCGAGCGCGGCGTCGAGGCTCGCCCAGCGCGCGGCGGTCTTCGGTTCGAACTCCGAGACGAACACGTCGCGGTGCGCGGCGAGCGCTTCGTGCGGCGTGACGAACACCGCGCCTTCTTTCGAGATGAACCAACACGCGGCGTCGGTGAGCTGCGCGCTGACGTTCTGCGCTGAAGCGACCGAGACGAGCCGCTCGCTGGAGCTGCCCCCGAAGAGGATGACCACGTCTGACGTCATGGCGCGGCACACTACCCGTGACAGACTCCGCCGCCATGCGTTGCGTGTGCGTCGTGTTGTTGGTGCTGGCCTCGAGCTGCTCGAAGAAAGAGCTCAAGCCCCGCGCGCCTCAAGCGCCGGTGACGCTCGAGACCGGCGTCGTCACGCAAGTGCTGCGCGCCGGCTACGACGACGGCGACGTGGCGAAGAAGGGCGACAAGATTTCGATTCACTTCACCGGCGCGCTGCTCGACGGCGGCGTGTTCGACAAGAGCTACGACCGCGGCGCGTTCAACTTCTGGGTCGGCGAAGGCATGGTGGTGCCGGGGTTGGACCAGGGCCTGCTCGGCATGAAGGAAGGGGAGGCGCGCCTCATCACCATTCCTGCGCGCGAGGGCTACGGCAACGACGCGAAGCCCGGAATTCCGCCGCGCTCCACGCTGGTGTTCGAAGTCGAATTGCTCGACGTGCGCTGACGCATCGGTCGAACGTCCGACCTCCCGATGGCCGATGTTCGCGGGCGCGCCGAGCGCGCACCATGCCTTCATGAAACACATCCTCGTAGCAGCGCTCGTCGTCGTGCTCGCGGTCTCGTTCGTGGGCGTGGTGTTCGGAGACAACCTCAAGGCGCTGTTCGGCACGAGCGCCGATTGTCTGGCGGGCAACACGCAGGTGCTGCCCCGCAGCGCGAAGCTGGAGCGCAAGGCGCTGCAGGCCTTCGGCGCGATGGACGTGGAGCGCGCGCCCAACCCGGTCGTCGACGCCACGCGCGACGCGTTGAGCACCTTCGCCATCGACGTCGACACGGCGTCGTACACGTGGGCGCGGCGAGTCATCGCGATGAACCGGCTGCCGCGCGCGTCAGACGTGCGGGTGGAGGAGTGGGTCAACGCGTTCGACTACGAATTGCCGGAGCCCAACGGCGTGCCGTTCTCGGTGCAGGTCGATGGCGCGACGTCTCCGTTCGACGAGACGAAGACGCTGGTGCGCGTGGCGCTGCAGGGTCGAAGCGTCACCGCGCTGCAGCGCAAGCCCGCGCACCTGGTGTTTCTCGTCGACGTGAGCGGCTCGATGCAGTCGCCCGACAAGTTGCCGCTGGCGCAGAAAGCGCTGCGCTTTCTCACGGCGCAGTTGGGCCCGTCAGACACCGTCGCGTTGGTGACGTACGCCGGGGCGACCCGCGTCGTGCTGCCGCCTACGAGCGCGCTGGAGTTGGACGACGTCATCGACGGCATCGACTCGCTGACGTCGGGCGGCGGCACCGACATGGGCAGCGGCATGCAGCTCGCCTACGAGCTGGCGGTGAAGTCGGTGAAGCGCGGGCACACCTCACGCGTCATCGTGCTGACCGACGGTGACGCGAACATCGGCCGCACCTCGCACGGCGACATGCTCTCGGCGGTCAGTGCGTTCGTCAGCGCCGGCGTCACGTTGACCACCGTGGGCTTCGGCATGGGCGACTACCGGGGCCAGGCGCTCGAGCAGCTCGCCGACAAGGGCAACGGCCAGGCGCTGTACGTCGACGGGGAGGCCGCCATCTCGCGCATCTTCGGCGAGAAGCTCGCGGGCACGCTGGAGGTCATCGCGAAAGACGTGAAGGTGCAGGTGGCCTTCGACCCGAGCGTCGTCTCGTCATACCGGCTGGTGGGCTACGAGAATCGCGACGTGGCCGACGCTGACTTTCGCCGCGACGACGTCGACGCCGGAGAGCTCGGCGCGGGGCACCAGGTGACGGCGCTGTACGAGGTGACGTTGACGTCGAAGCGCGCGCCGCTCGGCACCGTGTTCGTGCGCGGTCAGCTGCCCGACAGCAACGAAGTCTTCGAGACCAGCGAGGTGATGGAGCGCGGCGCGGTGTCGCGCTCACTGCGCGAGGCGGCGAGCGACCTGCGCTTCGCGACGGCGGTCGCGCTCGGTGCCGACGTGATGCGTGGCAACGGTGGCGCGTGGTCGTTGGAGGCGGTCGCCGACCTGGCCGTCGGTGCGAGCAACGGCCTCGAGGCGCGTCGGGAGTTCGCGGCGTTGATGCGCGCGGCGGCGAAGCTCGACGGGCCGGGCGTCGACACGTTGCAGTACTGACGAGCGTCCCCGGCTCAGCGGGCCCAGCGGAGGCCTTCGATGACCTCCAGCGGCCCGCCACACGTCACCTCGTGACACGCGCGGCAGCCGTCGAGCACGCCTTCGTAGGTCTCGCGCGAAGGCGCCGCGTCGAACTTCTTCACCGCGTCGAGGTAGCTGACGGCCAGCACGTCGAACGCCGCGTTTCTGTCGCGCGCGTCGGTGGGCCAGGCGCAGCGCAGCTTGCGATGAACGGGGAGTCGCTTCGGCAGCGCGGTGCCCGCTTCGACGGCGCCCCGCGCGGCCCTCCAGTCGGCGACGAAGGTGCGCATCAACGCCGCGAGCTCCGACGCGCCATTGGGGTTGATGTCGGAGGTGATGAGGTGCCCCGGCGAGCCGGGAACACCTGGCACCAGCGGCGTCGCGGCGGTGCATTCTTCGAGCTGCGCGCCTGCGTCGGGCGTCACCGGCGCGGGCTTCGTGCAAGCCACGAGCATCATGCAAGTGAGTACGAGCGCTCTCACAGGTCTTTCACGTGGTGAATGGGCGTGCCCTGCGGGCCGCCGGGGCGGTCTTTCGTGGAGATGCTCCACACGTCGACCTGCGGGTCGTCGTCGATGTTGCCGACGCAGGCCACGGTGATGTTGCAGTTCGGGCACTCACCTTCGAGGCCGACCATGTCGCGCACCTCACGAGGCAGCGCGACGAGCAGGTCTTCGAGCAGCACGCCGCGTTTTCGGGTGTCGGGCCCGTAGCCCACAGATTCTGCGAGCGGCGGCGACGGCAGCTCGTCACGACGCGTGAGCTGGCCTTCTTTCGCGAAGAGGTAGAGGTAGCGGTTGCCCTGCGCCGGCACGAAGCCGATTTCAGCGGGGTGTACTGAGTAGCGCTGGTTGAGCGAGAAGAAAGACGACTCGAGCCCGATGATGGTGCGCAGGCGCGCGCGGCACTCGTGGTCGCGCGGCGGCCCCTTCAGGAGGTTGCAGCCAGTCAATATGAGGAGGAGCAGCGCGTACCGCACGGCGCCCACGTACCAAGGTCACCGCGTGGTGGCCACCCAGCGCATAGAGTCGCGCGCGCATGCGTCGCCTCGGTCTCTTGCTCGTCATTCTCTTCGTTGCTTGCGGTCCTCTCACGCCTCCGCGCACTGATGCCGGTGCGACGGGCGGCGGCTTCGCGACCGGCGGCGGAGGCGGAACCACTACAGGTGGTGGCACGACAACTGGTGGTGGGACCACAACAGGTGGAGGCACCGCGACGGGTGGTGGCACCGCGACGGGCGGAGGCACCGCAACCGGTGGCGGCGGCGCTGCGACTGGCGGCGGCGCGCCCGGCTTCTCGTGGGTCAGCATGACGCTCAGCCCTGTGCCCGGGCCGACCACACGACGGGTGCTGGGCATCGCGCGGCGCGCCGTCACCGGCGACACTTGGGTGGCGTTGCGCGACGGCCGACTCTATCGCGCGCCGTCGGGCAGCAACCTGCTCACCGCGATTCCCAACTTCCCGCAGCCCACGAACACCACCGAGTTCGTCGACCTCGCCGCCACCGACGACGAAATCTTCATCTTGCGCGTGGGCAGCGTGCTGCGGTGCCAGGGCACCTGCGACGACTACTCGAACTTCACGTCCATCTTCGCGGTGCCCTTCGGCCCGCGCGCCGTGAACATGTGTTCGCGCAACGGCGCCGTGTACTTCGTGATGCAGGCCAGCCAGATCACGCACCTCTACGGCACGCAGCGCACCGGCTCGGCGGTCACCTTCACACAGCTCTCGGCGGACCTCGGCGTGGAGCGAGGCGAAGGCTGCTTCGTCGACGACGACGGCGACGTGTACGTCGGAGGTGCGCAGGGCGTGGCCGTGCAGTTCGCTGCTGGAGGCTCGGCCGTCGAGCCGCTCAACCTCAACGGTCAAGGGTCTGCGCGGTGGATCTCCGTCGCGGTGTCGGCGACCAACGGGCTGCTCGTCGGCGGCGGGTCCGGCATGCGCGTCGCGCGTCGCTCGGCGGGAACCTGGTCGTCAGACGCGCCGGGGAACCTCGGGCCGATTCTCAACGTCGCGCTCATGCTCTCGGCCACCGAGTTCGTCGCCGCGGGCGAAAACGCCAGCTCCGGAGCCGCCTCGGTGTACCGCTTCGACGGCACCAACGTCGTCCCGTTCACGCCCACGCCGCCAACCATCAACGTGCACCGCGGGCTCGCCGTCAGCGGCGACGAGCTGTACCTTGGCGGCAACAACGCCAACGACAGCGCCTACGTCATTCTGCACGGGACGCGCTGACGCGAACCGGCCATCATTCGTGAATGTCCGAAGACGTCATTCGCCGCCAGAAAGACCGCGCCGCGCAGTTTGTCTCGAAGGGCCAGGTGCCCGCAGCGCTCGAAGAGTACCGCCGCATTCTCAAGGCAGTGCCGGCTGAGCTCACGGTGCGCCAGAAGGTCGCCGAGCTGCTGACGCGGCAGGGGAAGACCAAAGAAGCCGTCGCCGAATACGTCGAGACGGTGCGGCGCTACGCCGAGACCGGCCAGTTCTTCAAGGCCACCGCGTTGTGTCGCGTCATCTTGAACCTCGACCCGACGCACGAGGCGGCGCAACGCCAGCTCGCTGAGCTCTACGCCGCGCGCGCCGACAAGCAGTCGGCCATCACCATTCTTCCGCGCAGCGCGACGTTGAACGTCAGCGCCATCGCGAAGGCCGCGCCGCCACCGCCGCCAGCTGAAGAAGCCGAAGAGATTGCCGCTGAAGACCTCATCTTCGAGGCCGAGCCGCCGCCTCCACCGCGCAGCGCGCTGCCGCAGATTCCGTTGTTCTCGTCGCTGAGCACCGACGGCTTCATGGCGCTGCTGCGCGAGGCGATGGACGCGCGCGTCTTCAGCGAAGGTGAGGTTGTGCTGGCTGAAGGCGCGCCGGGCGACTCGATGTTCGCGCTCGCGCAGGGCACCGTCGCGGTGCAACGCGAGGGCCGCAACGTCGCGTTGATGCACGAGGGTGACTTCTTCGGAGAGATGGCGTTGCTCACCGGCGCGCCGCGCCTGGCGACGATTGTTGCGGGCACCGACGTGGTGCTGCTCGAGTTCCCGCGCGCGGCGATGGAGTCGTTGATCAACCGTCACCCGGCCATCAAGCAGGGCCTCGACGCGTTCTTCCGCGAGCGCCTGCTGGCCAACGTGCTGCGCGCCAATCAGCTCTTCCAGCCGCTCGATGACTCGCAGCGTGCGGCGTTGAGCGCGGCCTTCGAGTCGGTGACCTTCAAGGCTGGCGACGTGATTCTCGAGGAAGGCGCCGCGGGCCCTGGGGTGTTTCTGCTGCTCCGGGGCGCGTGCCGCGTGTTCCACAGCGAGACGACGGCGACGTACCCCGAGCTCCGTGAAGGCGACACGTTCGGTGAAATCTCGGTCACCACGCAGTTGCCGGTGACGGTGAGCGTCGCGGCGCAAGAAGCGGTGGTGGCGCTGCGCGTCTCGGCCGATTCGTTCCGCACGATTCTCGCGAGCAACGCCGACGTGAAGAAGCGCGTGCTGACGCTGGCCTCCGAGCGCATGACGCGCACGGCCCAACAGTCACTCCAGCGTGACGATGATTGGCGGGTGTGACGTAAACAGCCGCTGCACTTCGTGTTGAATCGCGCGCGCTGTCACTCGCGACAATCGCTGCACAGGGAGAGCACACATGCGTATTCGACCGCCGAAGCCACCCATCGTGAAGGTTCGTGCTGACTTGCCGCTGCCTGGCAAACCCGCAAAGCCGGGCAAGCCGCTGCCCGGCAAACCCGGCAAGCCGCCCGTTCTGAAGATTCGCGCTGATCTGCCGGGCCTGCCCGGGAAGCCGCCCATCGTGAAGATTCGCGCTGACCTGCCGCTGCCGGGCCAGCCCGGGAAGCCGCCCATCGTAAAGATTCGCGCTGACCTGCCGCTGCCGGGCCAGCCCGGGAAGCCGCCCATCGTGAAGGTGCGCGCTGATCTTCCTGACGTGTCTGGCAAGCCCGGCAAACCCTTCAAGCCCGTGAAGCCGGACATTCTGAAGGTGCGCGCTGACCGCCCCGACATCAGCGACGTGATCCCCAAGAAGCCGAAGCCGCAGATTCTGAAGGTTCGCGCTGATCAGCCCGACCTCAGCGACCTGAAGCCGAAGAAGGGTTGATTCTCTCCTGACGTGAAGAACGTCGCGGTCATCGCAGCGGGCGCCGATGAGACGGCGGTGGGCGTGCAGCAGGCGCTCACCCGGCTCGGCGCCCGCGCCGTCTTCGTGGACACGTCGAGCGACGTGCCGCTCTCGTTGAGCGATGGCCGCGTGTCGTTCGACGGTGAAGAGCTCACGCGCATTCGTGTGGCGTACGTGAAGTCGGTGCACCTCGCGGTGCCGCTCTTCGACGTCGAGAGCCTCGCGCAGCGCGCTCCGTCGTCGTGGCCCGAGCGCTGGGTCGCCGAGCGTGAGCGGCATGGTCACCTCACGTCGGCCTTCCGGGCTTGGGAGGCGCAAGGCGCGCACTTCGTGAACCCGGTTTCGCGGTTCGAAGTGCATCTGCTCAAGCCGCTGCAGAGCGAGCTGTTGTCGCGGGCTGGCGTGCAGGTGCCGTCGTCGCTGACCACGAATGATCCACTCGCGGTGCGCGCCTTCCTCGAGCGGCATGGCGACGTCATCTACAAGCCGATTGCTGGTGGCGCGTTGGTGCATCGCTTGAAGAAGAGCGACCTGCGGCGCCTCGAGTCACTCGCCACGGCGCCGGTGTTGTTTCAGCAGCGCATCGAAGGTGACGAGTTTCGCGTGACGGTGCTGGGCGGCGAAGTGGTCGGCGCGTACCGCTTGCCCGCAACCGGGGTCGTCGATGCGCGTGAAGTCCTGGCGCAGGCGAAGAAGACGAAGGCGCCCGCTGCGGTCGCAAAGGCGGCCATCACCGCGGCGCAGACCCTGGGGCTGGTGTTCACCAGCGTCGACGTGCGCGTCACCAGGCGCGGCGTGCCGTACGTGTTGGAGTGCAACCCGACTCCGTCCATCACGTTCTACGAAGCGCCCGATACGAGCCCCATCATTCGCGGGCTCGCTGAATACCTGCTTCGCCATGCGTAGCGGCGTCGGCCAGTTCTTCATCGAAGACCTCGCGACCTCATTGCTTGGCGATGACCTGCACGACGTCACCACGTTCGCGCGTCACTTCGTTTCACCCGACGTCATCACCCACGCCCTCGCCATTCGCGATGCGTTTCACGGTGGAGGTCGCGTCAAACACGTCGTGCTCTCCGACGTGCTTCAGGTGCGCAAGGCGAACAGCATCTCCACCGCGCTGCAGGCCGCGACGTTTCGCAGGCACCACCACGTGCCCTACAAAATCGACGTTGCTCCGCTCGAGGCCCTCGACGACTCGGCGTTGCTCCGCTTCTGCGCGTGGCTGGGCACCGACGACGCGGCGCGCTTTCATGGCTGGCTCGCGAACTGGCCCGCGCGACGCGCCACGCAGGTTCAAGTCGCCCGCGCCCGCCGCGGAGACGAGTTCGCCGTGCACGTCGACACCAACGAAGAGGGGCTCGCCGCCGTCTACAACTTCACGCGCGACTTCGGCCCCGGCGATGGAGGCGAGCTCTATTTCCCGTGGAAGAAGCGCGTCGAACTTCTCGTGCCGCCGACGTTCAACACGCTGGCGCTCTTTCGCCCGCGCAACGCACCACACGGCGTCACGCGCCTCACCGCACCTCGCGGCAAGACGCGCTTCACGGTGACCGCGTTCTTCACCGCGTGAGGTGACGCGTGTACGGCGACCGGCCGCACTGGCACCTGAAGTCGTGCGCTGAAAATCGCATGTCGAATTCCCGGTGACAGGGAGACCAGAGGTGAACCACATGCAAATGCAGAAAATCACGCCGTGGTCGTGGTTCCAGACGCAGGCGGTTGAAGCGGCGAAGTTCTACACGTCGCTGCTGCGCGGCTCGTCGCGACGATTGCGCGAAGAGGTCGTCGTCTCGAGCAGTACGCCGCGCGCAGGAACGTGATGATTCGCTCGACCTGTTGTTCCTGTGTTGTCAGCCATCGTTGACGCAAGCGACGGCCATCGCGCTCGCGCGTCACAGGCGCCGCGCTGCTTCAGCGAGGACCGTCGAGGTCCAGCATGGCCACGCGTTCGGAGCTCAACCCCGGCGGCGAAATGCCTGCGGTGTCATGTCGTGCCAGCGACGGAACGCGCGAAAGAACGACGCTTGCTCGACGTAGCCCAGCAGCCACGCGACCTCGGCGAGCGAGAGCTGCGGCTGCCGCAAATAGCCTTCGGCGAGCGACTTGAGCGTGTCGTCGAGGAGCTGCTGGTAGCTCGTACCGACTTCGCGCAGCCTTCGTTGCAACGTTCGACTGCCGACGCGCAGCGCGTTCGCGACGTCTTCGAGAGTCGGGTGGCCGTCTCGCAGTCGCTCACGCACGACGGCGCGCACCGAACTCAACAACGGCGCTTCGGCGACGGGTGCAGGCAGGGAGCGCTCGAGCACGGAGCGGAAGTAGCGCTCGAGTTCGGCGTCGGCCTTCGCCACCGGCGCCCGCAGAAAACCCGGGTCGAGAATCAACGCAGCGTGCTGCGCCCCTGTGTGCACTCGCGCTCCGAGTTCGCGCTCATACGCGACGCGTTCATGTGTGGTGAGGCTGGGCCTGCGTACGTGCATCGCGCGAACCGGAACCGGTGACTCCGTCAGCAGCGACAGCAAGCGCACGACGACGAGCATCGTGTACTCAGAAATGAGCAGGCTGCCGGTGCGCGGGTCTTCGCGGTGCTCTCGCAGGTGCACACTGTCGCTCTCGAAGTGCGTCTCGTATGTCGCGCTGCGATTGGTGAGCCGTTGAAACCGCGCGTGACACGCCATTGCTGACGCCACGTCAGGCAGCGTCTTGCAGGCCAACCCGACCAGCCCCAGCGAGCCCGCGTCGTGCGCCCGCGCGGCGGCGAGCACGAACTCGACGTAGCGCGGTTTCTCGAACATCAGCTCCATGTGTCGATGCGTCGACGCGCCGCTCACGACGGCATCGACTTGTGTGAGTGCGTCACGCGTCCAGCCGAGCTCGGCTTCGAGTTCGCGTTCGGTCGCGCCGAAGTGAAGTGAAGTCTCGAACGCGGGGAGCACGTTCGACGCGGCGATGTCGCCGTCAGACAGTGGGTTGGCAGGTGGGGACATTGCGGGCAATCGTGTGAGCCGACACCGTAGCCCGATGCGTTGCGTACTCCTGGTTTCACTCGGTCTGTCGGCTTGTGTTCACACGTCTCTCACGCACGAGCAGCGAGCTCCGTTGTCGCGTGCGGCCGAGAGCTTCGGTACTCGTATTTATTCTGGCGAGGTGACTCCGCGCGGCGCGCGGGCACCGGTCTTTCGCTACGAGCGGCGCGTTCAAGACAACGCCGACGGCACGCGCACCTCGACGCATCTGACGTGGGCCGGTGATGAGCCCGTCATCGTGCAGCAGGCGACGCAAGACGACGCGGGTCGACTCGTGGCGTTCGATGAAGTGCATGCCCAGCGCGGCACCGTGCATCACCTCGGGGCGCGTGACGTCGTCGTCGGGCCGACGCTGTTCGAGTTCGTGCGCGCGCACCTGGCGGAGCTGCGCGCCGGCAAGTCGGTTCGGCTCGTCTTCTGGAGCGAAGGTGCTGGCTATGACTTTGTGCTGACGCTCAGCGGCCGCGTGGTCGAGCTGCGCGCGGTGGACTTCTTCGTGGGCCTCGCCGTCGCCCCGATGCAGTTGAAGCTCGGCGACGACGATGAGGTCGTCTCGTACCACGGGCGTGTGCCGCCGCTGCTCGATGGGCACACCGTCGACGCCGACGTGGCCTACGAGTACTTCACGCGCTTTCGTTGACGCCGCGCAGACTCGCCATGTCGATGACGAAGCGGTAGCGGACGTCGCTCTTCAGCACGCGCTCGTAGGCCTCGTTGATGCGCTGAATGGGAATGACTTCGATGTCGGGCGTCACGCGGTGCTTCGCGCAGTGCTCCAGCATCTCTTGCGTCTCGGCGATGCCTCCGATGAGCGAGCCCATCAACGTGCGGCCACCCAGAATCAGCGAGAACGGCTTGAACGATTGAACGCCACTCGGCGCGCCCACCAACGCCATCGCGCCGCGTGGCCGGAGCAACGACAGGTACGCGTCGTAGTCGTGCGTCGCCGACACGGTGTCGATGATGAGGTCGAAGCGCTGTGTCACGCTCGCGAGCGGCGTGGTCTTCGTGGCGATGAAGTCGGTCGCGCCGAGGCGCCGTGCGTCGGCTGTTTTGTCGGCGGTCGTGCTCAGCACCGTGACGTGCGCGCCCATGGACGCCGCGAGCTTCACCGCCATGTGCCCCAGCCCTCCGAGGCCCACGACGCCGACGCGGTCACCGGGCTTCACGCCGAACTGCCGCAGCGGCGAGTACGTGGTGATGCCGGCGCACAACAGCGGCGCCGCCGCCGCCGGGTCGAGCCCTTCGGGAATGCGCAACGCGAAGTGCTCATTGACCACCATCGACGCTGAGTAGCCGCCCTGGGTCGGCGTCTTCCGGTCCATCTCCGTCGAGTTGTAGGTGCCGGCGTTACCCACGACGCAGAACTGCTCGAGGTCGTCTTCGCACGGCGCGCACACGCGGCATGAATCGACCATGCAGCCGACACCCGCGAGCTGCCCCACTTCGAACTTCGAGACGTCGCGGCCCACGCGCGTGACGCGGCCGACGACTTCGTGGCCCGGCACCATGGGGTACGTCGCGCCCGACCATTCGTCGCGCGCCTGGTGAATGTCGGAGTGACAGACACCGCAGAAGAGAATCTCGAGCTCCACGTCGTTGAGGCCCGGCTCGCGACGGTTGATGGTCATCGGCGCGAGCGGCTTGCCAGCTGCGGGCACGCCCCAGGCTTGAACGGTCGTCATCGTGAAGCTCCAGTGAGAGAGGTGACTGGAGATACGTCGCGCGAGTGATGGTGGAAACCTGCACGAAGTGAACGGGACGTTCGGTAAAACTTCACGCCAAAGGCGCGTGCTCTACCTCGTCGGCAGAGACTCGTACGGCGGCGGCGGTTCGAGCGTCAGCGGTGCGGCGGTCACCTCGCGGCCGTCACTGAGCAACGCGGTGACGGTGAACTCCGTGGGCTTCGACCACGACATGACGTCCCATCGGCAGTCGGTTTTCCCAAGCGTGAGTTCGAGGTCTGGCTTTACTCCGCTGAACCAGAAGAACGAGGCGTCGCGGCCCGGCAACACCGTCGTCTTGTTGTTCCACGTCACACGAAACGCAGGCGCATCAATCGACGGAGCCACCCGGCGCATCGACTGGTGCGAGCACATCCACCGGTGGTTGATGTCGAGGCGCCGCGTGAGTGAGAGCGCGTCGTCGAACTTCACCTTGCTCGAGACGGTCAGCGGCTTCTTGTGAAACGGCCGAACGAAGAACGACGTGCCTGCTTTCGCGGCAACACGCAGCGTGAACACGTCATGTCTCGAGTTACTCAGCACCAACGTCAGTTCGAACGGCAACGCTGTGCCCGTTGTCGACTCGACCCAGAGCGAGCTCAAGAACTCACGGGTTTGTTCGTCGCTCGCGTGATCGCTCTCTGAATCGTTGGGCGCGAAGACGTACAGCACCGGGTTCTCAGGCACCGTCTCGCCTGCGAGCGGCAAAACAAAAGGGAACGAGGGCGCGCAGGCTGCTCGCGCTTCCGTTCCCCAGGAGACGACGAGCGCTGCGATGACCGCCAGCGCTCTCATCTTTCTTCAGCGTTTGTGCTTCTTCGCCGCTTCACGAACCGCCGCTTCAGGCCAGGTGTCGGGCCCGTAGCGACCGAGAATCTGCACGGCGCCCTTCTCGTCTTTCCCGAGAAGAAACGGGCCGTGGTTGCCTTCGCGCAGCGCGTACGCGCCGGCCGGCTTCACGGCCTTCACTGTGTCTCCGACCTGACCGAAGACGACCGACTTCACGCGCAGCTCGACCACCTGCGGCGCGGCGTCATCGTTGGTGCTGGTGAACTGCGTGTCGGGCTGCGGTTTCTGCGGCGACTGCTCGAGCACCTTGCTGACCTCCGCCATCACGGCGGCGTCGGCGCTGGGCATCACTTCGTCGATGACTTCGGGAGGAAGAGCCATGAATCACCTCAGTTGACGATGTGCACAGCGCGGTACAGCTCGGCGAACTTCGCGAGCGGCATCGAGAAGAAGCCGTCGTTCTTGCCGTCGTGGCCGTATTCCGACTGGCCCCACGGGTTGCGCAGCTTCACGAACTTCTCGCCGTTCTTCTCTTCGACGCCGAGCACCGAGTACGCGTGGTTCGCGTAGACGCCGGTGTTCGTGTAGCGCGCCGACTGATCAGTGCCGTACGTGCCTGCCGCCATCGGCTTGTTCTGCGAAGCCGCAGTCTTGATGCGCTCGTACATGCGGTCGGCGTTCGCCGCCGAGAGGTTCTCGTACGAGTACGGGCGGCCCATGACCTCGGCCATCACCTGACCCGCGACGCCGCCGTTGCCGATGGTGTCGTAGCTGCCCTTCCACTGCGCGTAGGCCTTCTCGATGAGCGGGTACCAGAGCTCCATCTTGTCGGCCGCCGTCGAACCGCCGAGCGAGCCGCCGTAAATCGGGCCGCCGTAGCTGCGCACGTACAAGTCGCCGTCGACCTTCACCTCGACGGGGCGCCCGCCGCTGTAGCTGTTCGCGGTGTTGAACTTCACGGTGTACGTGCCGTCACCGTTGTCCTTGATCATGTTCTTGATGACTTCAGGGTCCATCGCCGCGACCGACGCGAGCGCCGCGGGGAAGTAGCAGTTGCCGATGGCGCCCTGGCGAACGTCGGCCGCCGACGGGCCGTCGATGAACAGCGGGCCGGTGAAGCGCTCGGTCTTGAACTTGGGCGTACCGTCGGCGTTCATCTCGTCTTTGTGCATCTTCGGGTCGGGCAAATCGACGCCGACCATGTCGGTGGAGCCGCCCGGAACCTTGATGGAGCCCGCGACCGTCGCGAGGTCGACGTTGTTCTTGCCGTCGCTGACCGCAACCTTGAACTCGTCGCCGGCGCGGCCCTTGAGCTTGAGGCCCGCGGGGATCGAGCCGTTGTCCGTCGCCTTCACGTCGAACTTCTCGCCGGTGCGCACGTTGGTGAAGCGCAGCGAGGCGTTGGGCTCCGTCAGCGGGCGGCCGGTGTTGTGCGTGACGGTGATGTCTTCAGTGCCGGCGACCGAAGCGAAGTCCATGCGCTCGAGGTTGACGGTGGCGTTGCGCGAGTCTTTCGCTTCGATGCCTTTGGCTTCGATGGTGAGCCAGTCCGACGTGGTGCCGTCGGAGGCGCGCGTGCGCATGCGGATCATGTCGCCTTCGCGCACGTCAGGCATCTGGCCCAGGAACTTGCCCGACGCGTCGGCGGTGCCGATGACCATGGTGTCGGTCAGGTGCAGGCGGCCAGCCGGAGCGGTCGAGAGGTTGATGGCTTCGATGACTTCGCCCGGCTTGGCGATGCCCGCGATGCCGTTCTTCTGGTCGCCGGTGATGGTGAGCGGCCCGAAGGTCTCGATGAGCGGCGCCTTGCCGACGAGCGCCTCGAGGAAGTTCTTCGCGCCGGGGTCCATCTGCAGGCCCGACTTCTCGAGCAGCTGACCGAGGTCGCTCTTCTCGTCTTTGCTGAGGCCCGCCGCCGCGATGGCGAACTGCTCGCCGCGCGTGATGCCCGGCTTGGTCAACGCCGCCTTCGCCTTCTCGAACGTCAACCGCTGGCTGTCACCGACTGCAGACAACACCTCGATGACGTTCGCGTCGGTCAGCTTCGGCTGCGCGTCGCGCTGGAGGTTCTCGGTGAAGCTGCGAATGCGGGCGTCCTTGAGGCGAATCGGCGAAGTGGGCATGGGCGGTATCCTTGCAGATCAAACGGTTCGGGGAGGAATGACCCATTGTCGGGCACCGGTGCGCAAAGTTGTGTTCCGATGTGCGACATTTCCGGAGTTTTCTGCTGATTGCTGTAAGTGCCTGATATTGAGGATGTTTTCCGGGCGCTTCCGTCATGTTTCAAGCACCTGCAATCAGTGCCGAAACGCCTCTGCCATGGCCACCATGAAGGCGGCACCGGCGAGCGCGACGCCTCCGAGCAGCCCCAGGGAGATGGCGAGAATCGGCGGCCCCTCGGCGCGACGGGGCGTCGCCGCGCACCAGACCGCGAGGCCCAGGATCAACGGCGGGAACCAGAGGTACGGCGTTTCGTCCAGGTGCCCGAGCGCGTAGACATACTCGCGCGGGCCGATGAGGAAACAGACCCAGAGCATGGCGGCCGCCATCAGCACGGCGATGACGCGCTCGGCGGGGTGACGCTTTCTCAGCACTGCGTCGCTCAATGTGGCCCTGTTATCTCGCGCATCACGCGTGCGGTGATGGCGTCGCAGCGCGCGCCCAGAAACGGGTACAGCGAGCGCGCTTCGCCTTCGAATTGAGCGTCGAGCGACGACTGCAACGCCCTGCGCGCGCGATGCAGTCGAACGCGCACCGCTTCTTCCGTCAGGCCCAACGCGGCGCCGGCTTCAGCGCTCGAGAGCCCTTCCAGGTCTCGCATCACCAACACCGTGCGCAGCGACGCAGGCAGCGCGTCGACCGAGCGCTGCAACACTTCACGCACCTGCAGCCGCTGCGCTTCGTCGTCGGGCGAGGGCGCGTCATCAAATTCGTCGTCTTCCAGCTCTTCCATCAGCTGCAGCTGCGGCCCGCGGCGACGACACAGGTTCATCACAATGGAGAGCGCCCAGCTCGAGAACGCGCCACGACCACTCCATTGATTCAGCGAACGGAAGACGGCGAGCCACGCCTGCTGCACGGCGTCTTCGGCTTCGGTGTCGTCACCCAACTGCGCGCGCGCCACGCGGAAGAAGCGTTGATTGTGCCGTCGCACGAGCTGCTCGAACTGTGAATGGTGCCCGGCCAGCGTGGCCTGCACGAGCGTGGTGTCGAGGTCTGTCGAGAGCGTCGTTTCCATCTGCATGCCGGCTGGAGTCGCGAGGAGCGCACAACGTTACAGGCTCGTTGACGCGACGGCGTACAGACTGCCAAACCCGAGGGCACGGTGGGGTCTTCGTTTTGTCAGCACTGTGGTCGCACGCACGCTGCCGACGTCGCGAGGTGCCCGCGCGCCAACCGCTCGATGAAGGAGCCTGGCCTGTGTGGCACGCAGCTCGACCGCTACCTCGTCGAGAAGTTGCTCGGCACGGGTGGCTTCGGCGCGGTGTACCTCGCGAAGCATCGCCGCACGCAGGCGCAGGTCGCGCTCAAGGTGCTCAAGCCCGCGTTGATGGCCGACGCGCAGGTGCTGGAGCGCTTTCTTCGTGAAGCGACGACGGCGGCGTCGGTGGGCAGCGAGCACCTCGTGCGCGTGGTCGACGCGGAGGTCACCGCAGACAACATCGCCTTCATCGCCATGGAGTACCTCGAAGGCGACGACCTCAAGACCATCGTGAAGCGAGAAGGTCGCCTGCACCCGTCACGCGCGGTGGAGCTCACCTCGCAGGTGCTCCGTGGGCTCTGCGCTGCGCACGACAAGGGCATCGTGCACCGCGACGTGAAGCCGGCGAACGTCTTCATCACGCGCCGACGCGATACGCATGGGCAGCAACACGAGCTCGCCAAGGTGCTCGACTTCGGTATCAGCAAGGTCGCGGGCGCGGCGGTGCTGACCGCGCAAGGCGTCACCATGGGCACGCCGAGCTACATGGCGTGGGAGCAGTTCACCGACTCGCGTGAAGTCGACGCGCGCACCGACCTCTACGCCGTCGCGGCGATGTTGCACGAGCTGCTGCTGGGCGCGGTGCCGTACGACGCGCCGCACGTGCTGGCGTTGATGAACAAGCTGCGCATCGGAGACCGAAAGCCGCTGCGTGATTTGGCGCCGTGGTTGCCGGTGCCGCTGTGCGCGTTGGTTGAAAAAGGTCTCGAGAAGCGACGTGAGCGACGTTGGTCGTCAGCGCGCGAATTTCTCGCGGCCTTGGAGAACGTGACGTTTCTGCTCGACCCGGTGCCTCCGCTCGCGCCCGCCACGCAAGAGATGGAAGAGGTCGACCTCGAGCGAGACCTCGACACGAAGTTGCGCGTGCGCGACCTCAGCTCTGACGAGACGTTGAAAGACTGAGCCAGTCCGCGCCGTGAGACTGCAGTCTCAATGGTGGGACCAGTTCATCGCTCGCACTCTTCTCAATTCGTGAGTTTTGCTGTGCTAAGCGGCTCGACGTGTCGAGCGTCGGGGGGGGCACAAGCAGTGCATTTGAGCGCTAACGCAGTGCCCACTGAGTCTTGACGCAACACAATTGGAGGAATCCCATGAAGAGGATCTCGACCACGGCGCCGTGGTCGTTTCGAGCCGTCGTGCTCTCGGCCGCGCTGCTGTCGTTGCAGTCGTGCTCGGAGTCTCCGAGTTGCGTGGATGACAGGGATTGCCGCGGCGGAACGACGTGTCACGTCGCGACAGGCCTGTGCGTGGTTCCAGATGCCGACGCGGGTGCAGTCGACGCAGGTGCAGTCGACGCGGGCGTCGTCGACGCAGGTGAGGTCGATGCCGGTGTCGTGGACGCGGGTGAAGTCGATGCCGGTGTCGTGGACGCGGGTGAAGTCGACGCAGGTGTCGTGGACGCGGGCGTTCCCGACGCAGGTGTCGTGGACGCGGGAGTTCCCGACGCAGGCTTTGGCTGGGACAACACCGATTGGGACGTAAAGAACTGGGAATAGGGAGAACACACCATGCGAACTCGCAATAAATCAATTTGGACGTCTGTCTTTGTCGGTGCGGTCATCGCTGCGGGGGCGATTGCCGGCCCTGTGACGTTGCCCAACACGTTTCAACCACATACCCCTGCGCGTGCCGCTGAGGTCAACGCCAACTTCGCGGCGGTGAAAACGGCGGTCGACGACAACGATCAGCGCATCATGACACTCAACACTGCACAGGCCACGCAGGGCGCAGGGCTAACGACATTGCAGGCGACTGCTACGAGTCTTCAAACGGCAGACGTGCAAAATTGGAAGAAAGGAGGAAATACCGGTACAACGGCGGCGGACTACCTTGGCACTGCAGATAATCAGTCGCTTGAATTGCGAGTTAATGCCCGACCGGCACTCACGATTTTTCCAGCTCCAAGCAGTCCAAACATTGTGTTCGGTGGAGTCGACTGCCCTACGACGCTAGGCTCCGATGTGCGCGGCGCGTTTGTCGGAGGTGGCAACGCGCTCGGTCAGTTCTCGGTGTGTGGAGCGGCGGACCGTCATCGCGTGTATGACCACAACTGCGTCATCGCTGGCGGCTACGGAAACGCTGCTGGGAGCAACGATGCAAACCTGACGAACGGCGCGAATGCGGCGGTTCTCGGCGGCATCTTCAACAACGCGAGCGGCTATGCGGCGGCCACGCTTGGGGGAGACGGAAACATTGCGTCGGGGTCCACCTCGCTTGCCGCAGGTTTTCACGCAAACGCGGGCCACGCGCAGTCATTTGTGGTGAACCTTGGTGCCCAGTCGCTCGCTTCGACCGCCCCGAATCAATTCGCGGTCAAGGCTGCAACCATTTACTTCGGAAATACGGGAAACACCGCGACGACGATTGCTAGTGCCTTCATTTCAACTTCAACGGGTGCGTACCTTTCAGCCGGCGGTGCGTGGGCCAACTCGAGCGACGTGTCGCTGAAGAAGAACCTGCAGCCAGTCTCGGAGCGCGATGTGCTTCGCGCTGTGCGGACACTTCCCGTGTACTCATGGAACTATCGCGCGGAAGACGACGGAGTCCGCCACATTGGTCCCACTGCTCAGGACTTCGCCGCAAAATTCTCGATTGGCGCTGACGACCGACACATCGCGACGGTAGACGCCGATGGCGTCGCTCTTGCCGCAATCAAGGGGCTCGCGGAGATCGTCGAAGAACAGCGGGCGATGATCGAAGCGCAGCGCGGACAACTGAACGAGCTTCAGAACAGGGTGAATTCTCTTACTGCGAAATGAGTTCCGCGCACCACGCGGCCTGGGGCAACCTTCGCGGAATGCAACGGTTGTGTCGACATGACCGCCTCACCATAGGGATCCTTGTTCTCTCAATGGTGGGGTGGACTTTCTACCTCGCTAATCAACCGCGGGCGCACCTCCTGGGTGACCTGTCGCGCGGTTGGTATTCTGACCACTGCTCTCACATGGGGGCAGCGCGCGCGCTCGTGTTCGGCGGGGTGAATTTGTGGGCGACGCCAATTCGTGACGCGCTTCCGAAACTGACGCTGGAAGAATCATCGCGGCTTCCTGTCGACCTGCAGCCGTTCTGCGCGGTGGCAAGAGCCGAGTGCTATCGAATCGAAGGTGCTCCGGCGAAGCCAGTCATCGCTAATTGGAGTCATCTCGCTCGACCGTACCCGCCCGGTGATGTGGTGGCCGTGCTGCCTGTCGCGGTGCTCTATGAATGGACTGCGCTCAGCTTTACACAGGCCTGTCATTTACTGATTTGGCTGTTTGTTCTGTACGCGCACCTCGCGAGCTATTTTTTTCTTCGAGCGGCAAAGAGTCTCAAACCGCACGCGCTCGTCCCCTCATTGCTGCTGTTCGTAGCGGCGGTGCACTGGGCGTTGGAAGGCTTCTACGATTCCGTCGCGATCATTCCTCTTGCGCTGATGGCGACGTGTGTCGCTCGCCAGCGATGGCTGAGCGGACTTTTGGCGTTCTCTGTTGCTTGTTTCTTTCACTATCGCTCGTTCATCTATGGCCCCTGGGCGATCTGGATGGCCTGGCAGCTTCTCGCAGGAGGCGCGTGGCGCAGTTGGCGGTCGCGCGAGTGGACCATGGCCGCTTTGACGTGCTGCTTCGCTGTCGCGTCACTGGGGAGCTTCGCGGTCGTGTCACCAGCATTGAGTTCATTTCCTCTCGACAACCCGTTGTCATCTGCGGCGTGGAACTGGAACGAGCGAATGGGGCTCGTCACCGCGCTCGTGGCTGCCACCGCGATGCTCCTTTGGAGTCGCAGCTTTCTCGACGTCGCGGTGCTGCTTTTCATCGGTTGGTTCGTCGTCAGCATCCGACAGGCGTTTGCGTGGCATGCGGTGATGCTCATGCCCTGGCTCATCCTCCGTGAGGCGCGGTTGGGCGAAGCGCAAAGGGCACTTGCAGACACCGTGAAGCTGCTGGTTGTTCTTCTGCTCGGCGTCATCGCCTTCAGAGAGAACTTCATTCCCTCCTGGGTCTCGCAGCTGAAGTAGCGCTACCTACCGTAGCGCCAGGCGAGCAGCTGGTACGCCACGAGCGCGACCGCGCCGCCGAGCACCAGACTACCGACGACTTGAATCGCGGTGGCGACACCAGGCACCGGCGTAGCCAGCGGCCCTTCCACCAGGAGGTGCGGGTTGGGCGGCAACGTCCACGTGCCTGACAGAGAACACTCGGCGAACGGGTCGAGCGCACGAATGGCCTCTTCGTTTTTTTCGGCGAGCAACCCCGCCATCCGCTCCTTCGCGTTCAACACTTTGGCCACGGCCTGCTCGGCGGCGGCGTTGCTGTAAAACGTGAAGGTGAACGGCCCTCCGAACTCGAGGCGGCTGTTCGAATAGCTGCCGTTGCGGCGCACGGTGACGAGCGTCGGGCGGCCCAGCGTGGTGACGGGCGTGAAGTCGACGTCGCCGCCCGACAAGCGCATCAGCCCCGAGGGGAAAACGAACAGCCCTTCGCGGTACGGCGGCGGCTTCCACGTGAAGCGGAAGACGGTGGCGAGCCCCGCGACGAGGAAGCAGAACGTCGCCGCGGCGAGGCCGGCGAAGACCTCCTGGTCGTGACGCGGGTGAACGCCGCTGCGCAACCGGTCGAGCAGGAAGTCTACGCAGAACGCCATGGCTCCGAGCGCGCCCGCCATGACGAAGTACTTGAACCAGCCCATGTTCCACGAGGGGTCGCTGATGAGCAGCAGCGGGCTGGGTTCTTTGTCGGTGGTCAACTTCACCAGTCGCTCACGCACGACACGCGGCAGTCCGTTGAAGGGGAATTTCATCGCCTGGCCACTTTCACACGGTTTCTTCCAGCGTGTTTTGCGTCGTACATCGATTGATCAGCCGCCTTGAGCACTTCGCTCGGCTGCTCTCCGTGAATGAGCTGCGCGATGCCCATGGAGATGGTGACCCGCGGCACTTCGCGACCGTCGGGCAGCTTCGCGGCGGTCTGCGCCACCACTTCGCGCACCCGTTCACCGGCGAGCAACGCGTCGGCCGTCGTGGTGTCAGGGAACAAGATGACGAACTCTTCACCGCCGAAGCGCGCCACGAGGTCCGTGGGTCGGAGGTTCTTCGCCAACGTCGCCGCCACTGTCGAGAGCACCAGGTCGCCCACGTCGTGACCGTGGCCGTCGTTGAACTTCTTGAAGTGGTCGATGTCGATGAGCGCCACACACAGCGGCGCGCGGTCGCGCTCGTGCCGCGTCACCAGGCGATGCAACGTCTCGTCGAGCCAGCGTCGATTGTGAATGCCGGTGAGGCCGTCGAACATCGCCGCGCGCTCGTAGAGGCGCCGCTTCTCGATGTTGGTCGACACCGTGGCGTTGTTCTTTCGCAGCCGCTCGGCGAGCTTGACGATGAGGTTCACCGCGAACGGGTGCGAGGTCTGCACCAGCAGCCAGAACTCGTCTTCGTCGAGTGAGAGCAGCTCCGTCTTCGTGCGCGCCACGACGAAGGCCGACGCTGGTTCACCGGTGATGACCGCGAGCTCGCCGACGGTCTCTCCCGCGCTCAGCACCGCAATCGGGTCGGCCGTCGCTTCGCCGAGCGCCACGCCGAGCTCTCCTTCGAGCACGAAGTGCATGGCGACGCCGGCCTCACCTTGACGAATGACGACCTCACCGGGCTCGAGCGAGCGACGTCGCCCCGAAGCTGCCAGCGTGGTGCGTTGAGCCGCCGTGACACCTTCGAGCATCGCGATGTGTTCGAGACCGGCCATGGGTTCGGCACCATAACTTCGAATAGGAAGCACCACGTGACGACCCGCATCGGTCCGCTGCTCATGCTGTGGCTCTCGGCGTGCCCGCCTGCCGTCGAGGCGCCGCCCGCAGTCGTCGACCCGCTCGTCTACGCGTCTCCGAAGATGGGAACTGGCGGCTTCGCGTACTTTCACGGCTCGGCGTTTCCGGGCGCGTGTGTGCCGCATGGGCTGGTGAAGGTCGGCCCCGACACGCGCGGCCGCTACGGCACGCTGCCCTTCGTCCACTACTCCGGGTACTGGGCCGGCGACGACACGGTGATGGGCTTCTCGCACCTGCATCTGCATGGCGCGGGAGCGACTGACTGGGGCGTGCTCTCGTTGATGCCAGTGACGTCGGGCGACGCCGCGGTGCTCAAGCGCGACGAGTACATGAGCAAGTTCAGCAAGCGCTCGGAGCTGCTCTTGCCGGGCGCGTACGAAGTGGCGCTGCAGAAGTGGAACGTGAAGGCCGAGCTCACCGCGTCGACGCACGTGGCGCACCACCGCTACACGTTCGCTGAAGGTGACACGCCGCACGTGGTGCTCGACTTGAGTCAGGCGCTCTCGGGCGGTGAGGTCAGCGAGCAGGTCGTCACCGCCGTCGACGCCACCACGCTGCGCGGGAGCCTGCTGCTCAAGGGCGGCATGTCGCGCGGCTTCGGCGGCAATCGCGTCTTCTTCGAGCTGCGCACTGACCGCGCGTACGAGGTCGTTCAACGAACGGGAGACACCGCGTTGCTGCTGCGGTTCGCGCCCGGTGCTGCGGTTGAAGTGCGCGTCGGGCTCTCGCTCGTTTCTGAAGACGGTGCGACGAGGAACCTCGAGGCCGAGATGCCGGGCTTCGACTTCGACACGCATCTCGCCTCAGCGCAGAACGCGTGGCGAACGCAGCTCTCGCGCATCACCGTGTACGGAGGTTCAGAGGCCGACCGCGCGACCTTCTATTCAGCGCTGCGGCTCGCCTTCTTGATGCCCACCGTCATCAGCGATGTCGACGGTGCGTACGTGTACGGCGGCGAGCGAGCGTCGGTGGGGGCAGGTGAGCGCATGCTCTCTGACTTCTCGCTGTGGGACACGTACCGCACGGTGCACCCGCTCTATTCGCTGGTGCATGAAGACGGCGCGCGCGACTCGGTGAAGAGCCTGGCGCGCATGGCGGGCTCGGGGCGTGGCTTTCCTCGCTGGCCGATGGGCACCGGTGAGTCGGGGACGATGGTGGGCGCGCCTGCAGACATCGTCGTCGCGGACGCGGTGCTGCGCGGCGTCGAGGGGCTCGATGCTGCTGCGCTCTACGCGTCGCTGCGCGCCGAAGCGCTGGGGAGCCCGACGAGCGGCTCCCGCGCGGCCATGGGCGGCTACGCGTCGCGCGGTTGGGTGCCTGTTGAAGAGTCGGGCCGCAGCGTCGGCATCACCGTTGAGTACGGCCACGCTGACTTCGCGCTCGCGCAACTGGCTCGGCACCTCGGTCATGAAGGCGACGCCGTGCAGCTCGAGACGCGCGCGAAAGGGTGGCGGCGATTGTTCGACGCGTCGCTCGGAGTGCTGCGACCGAAGCACGCCGACGGCACGAAGGTGGTCGAGGCCTACGCACCCGAGAAGTGGGACCACTACGCAGAGGCGAGCGCGCTGCAGACCACGTTCATGCCCGCGTGGGACCTCGCCGGCTTCGACGAGGTCTTCGGCGGGCGAGAGAAGTTTCTCGAGGCGCTCACCGCGTTCTTCGACGGCGCGCCGGCTGAACATGAAGCCGCGCTGCAGGACCCGACGTTCGAGCTCCGCTACATGCCGCGCACGCTCTACTGGCCGAGCAACGAGCCCGACATTCAGGCGCCGTTCATGTTCTCGCAGGTCGGCCGCCCGGAGCTGACCGCGAAGTGGAGCGACTGGGCGCGCCGCACGTTCTTCTCTGCAGAGCCCGACGGAGTTCCCGGCAACGACGACGGCGGCACGCTCGGCAGTTGGTACGTGTTCGCGGCTGCGGGGCTGTACCCATTGCCGGGCAGCGACGTGTGGATTGTCGGCTCGCCGCTCTTCCCGAAGCTCGACATCACGTTGCCCGGTGGAGGTGTGTTCACCATCGAAGCGCGCGACGTCTCGGCACAGAACCTCTACGTGCAGTCGGCGAAGTTGAACGGCGCCGACTTGAAGGTCGCGCAGCTGCGTCATGCTGACGTGAAGGCTGGCGGCTCGCTCGTGCTGCAGATGGGCGCTGCGCCGTCGACGTGGGCACATTGACGCGCCGCATTTTTTGACGGGCCCGCACAGGTCCGTAGCGTGCGCGACATGAACGACCAGCGAGCGGACGAGCGAGAAGACGTGACGGGCACGGGCCTCGAGGTGATGGACCGCGAGAGCGGCGTCGCGTTTCACGGTGACGCGAAGAACGTGTCGGGCCACGGGCTGCTCTTTCACGCGTCGATGGAGCCGCCGGTTGGCGCCGACCTCGACGTGAAGATGGGCGCGGCCAACGCCGAGCTGCACGTGACGCGCGTCGAGCGCATCGCTGCGGGCGGCTTCGACATCGCCGGTCGCCTCACGCGCCGCTGAGCAGTCCATGAAGAGACCGGCGCAGTGCGTGTACGCTCCGCGGCCGATGCGCCGTCTCATTCTTGTCGTTTCGTTGTGCTTCATCGCCTGCCCGCAGCCCACTGAGCCGCCGGAGCAACCGTCACCTCCGCACCTGCTCTGGAGCGCCGACGCGCAGTCACTGCAGAACCCATTCCCCGATGAGCGCCTCATCGTCGATGGCGTCGCCAACTTCCGCGTGCGTTGGTACCAGCCGTTTCTGCCGCGCTCGGCCATCACCACGCAGTCGGGCACGTACTTCAACGCCATGGCGATGCAGGCCAGGGAGCAGATTCACGCCTTCGGTCACTTCGGCAGCACGTTGATGCTCGCCAGCGAGCCGCTCGACGCGACCACCATTCACGGGAAGGTCGCGCGCCTCGTCAAAGAGCCCGGCGGCTGGCGCGTGCTCGAGCGTGACGTGCTGGTGGAACACCCGCGCGAAACGCTCTTCAAGCGCGGCATCACCACGTACCCCGATGGCTGGCCGGAGTTCATCGCCACGCGCCCGTCGGTGCCGATGCCCGAGCGCAGTGACGGCCTGCTGGTGGTGCTCAAGGGCATCAAGACGCTCAGCGGAGTCGAGCTCGGCCAGAGCAACGAGTTCCGCGCGGCGAACAGCATCGACGAGGGCGCGCTGGCGGCGCTCGACGTGTCGGCGGCCGACGTCATCTATTTCCTCCCCACGAAGACGCGCGATGTCACCTCGACGCCGCGCGCGCTCGCCGCGTGGGCCGACGCGAACCCCGCAGCGGTGACGATTCCTCCGCAGGGCATTGTGCCTGATGGCTCGTCGTCGCGACCGGTGGGCTTGTGGCGCTCGACGGACCCCGACTGGAACCGGCTCGTGCCGTGGCTCAACACCGGGTGGCGTTTTCCCAACCAGGTGGGCACCGTCGTCATCGGTGAGTTCGCCGCGCGAGACCTGCGCGAGAACCTGCACTTCAAGGCCGAGTGGGTCGCCAACCCTTCGCTCGCGCCGGTGGTGCCGTTGCGCTTCGTCGCCGCGTTCCCCAAAGGCCCGAAGCCTGCGGGCGGCTGGCCGGTGGTGCTCAGCCAGCACGGCGTGAGCGGCCGCAACACGCCGCGCAGCAGCGCCTACGACTCGTTCTGTCTGCAGTGGGCCGAAGAGCTCGCGGTGCGCGGCATGGGCTGCATCGGCATCGACGCGCCGGACCACGGCAGCCGCGGCGTCTTCACGTCGTTCTTCTCGATTGATGACCCGGCGGCCATTCGTGACCGCATGCGTGAGATGACGTTCGACCTGCTGCAGACCGAGCGCATCGCCGTGACGCTCGACCTCGACGGAGACGGCCAGTCAGACGTCGCGCCGAAGGTCCGCTACTTCGGCAACTCGATGGGCGCCATCATGGGCAGCGGCTTCATTCCCTTCTCGAAGCGCGTCACCAGCGCGTTGCTCAACGTGCCCGGCGGCGGCTTGTCGAACGTCGTCATGAGCAAGTTCATCAACGAGCTCATCGGCTTCCTCGTCATCGCGCAGACCGGCTTCACCTTCGAATCACCGGAGTACTTCATTTCATTCCCGCTCTTCCGTGCGATGGCGCAGCCGTTCTTCGACGAAGGCGACCCGGTGAACCTCGCGCCGTACGTGCCCGAAGAAATCGCGGTGCTGCAGCAGGCCGGCGTGGGCGACGAGGTGGTGCCCAACGACAGCAGCGTCGACCTCGCGCGCGCGCTCAAGTTGCCGACGGCGGTGAGCGGGACAGGCACGAGCCCGCAGCACGGCTTCATTCTCGTCGACGCGGCCGACTACCTCGGCGCGATTCAGGCCCAGTCGTACAACGGCCACAACATCATCTGGGACTTCGAGCCCATTCGTCGTCAGGCGCTCATTTTCCTCGAGAGCGATGGGCGCGAGCTGTTCGTGCCTTGATTCAATGCGTGGCGAGGAAGCCCGCGAGGCTGCCGCGCCACAACGCGCGGTCGGTGGCGTCACCTTCTGACGTGAGGCGACCGCCGCCGCCGCGTTCAATCAAGCGCCCCAGCAACGGCTCGAGCTGCCGGCCGTAGTGCTCCATGCAGTCGCGCGGGTGAATGCCGGGCCACGAGTAGCAGCTGACGACGGTGCGCCGCGCGTTGGTGGGCACGCCTGCGGGAATGGTCTTCGACCAGTTCGTGTCGTCAGCGAAGAAGATGTGCTGGTCCAACGTGCCCAGCGGAATGCCCTCGATGCTGCGCACGGTGGGCGGCAGGCCCGTCGGCACGTAGGGGTCGACGGTCAAGTCACACACCACCGCGTGCTTCGGCAGCCAGTCGAGCGCGTCATTTGAAATCAACGCCAGCTCCGACTTGTCGCGTTGCGTGGCGTCGACCAGCACGTCGGTCTGCGCGAGCTGCTCTTTAAGCAACGCGCGGTCAGCCACGATGCGGCGGCCCACCACCGTCGCGGCCACGGGAGGAACTCCGAGCGCGCTCCACGCCGCCCAGCGGTCGCGGCTGCCGTACTTGATGGCGGCCTCAGCGGCGTGCTTGCCGACCTGCCCTGCGCCCAGCACCGTGACCTGCAACACGCCCTGCCCGCGCGCGAGGCGCTGCGGCGCGCTCTTCTCGAGCGCCGTGAAGGCCGCCTCGAGCCCGTTCCAACCGACGGCGCGCGTGTTCTCGACTACGCGCAGGCCGTCGTCACCTTCGAGCGAATCGAGGCTCACGGCGTGCGCGCCGATTTCGCTCAGCTTCTTCACGCGGCGCGGGCGGGTGGGCAGGTGCAGCATCGCCACGACGGTCGAGCCGGGCTTGATGAGCGAATCGAACTCTTCGACTTCAGGCGACCGCAGCACCAGCACCACGTCTTGCGCCCACGCCTCTGCACGCGTCTTCACCACGCGCAGGTTCGGCACTTCGCGGCGGTAGTCGGCCTCGGTGAGGCCCATGGCTTCGCCCACGCCCGCTTCGATGACGACGTCAGCGCCGAGGCGCGCCATGGCGCCGGCGAGCTCAGGCAGAAAGTCGCGCTTCTCGCCGGGCTCCTTGTGCATGCGGGGCAGGCCGAGAGTCAGTCGCTTCATGGGTGCTTCTCCGAAGGTAGAAAGTGGTGATGCATGGCGCGGGCGGTCGCGCGCTCCATCCATGGGCCGCCGATGGGCGCGAGGCGCTCGGGCCCCTTTTCAATGAGCGCGCGCAGCACGGGCTCAATCTGCTTGCCGTACACGCGCATGCACGCTGCGGGGTCGATGCCGGGCCACGAATAGCAACTGCACACCGAGCGCCGTGCCGAGTGCGGCACGCGCGCGTCGAGCGACTCCCATGCGGGGTCGTCGGGCGCGAAGACGAACTGGTCGAGCGAGCCTTGCGGGATGCCTTCGACGGCCTTCACGCCCGGCGGCGTGCGGCTGAAGTCGTAGGGGTCGACGGAGAGGTCGAGCACCACCGCGTGCGCGGGCATCAACGCGAGCCACGCGTTCTTCACGATGACCTGCGTGGTGTCACGGCGCTGCGTGGCGTCGATGAGCAGGTCGGTGCGAGCGAGGCGCTGCTGCAGGTATGCCGCGTCGCTCGCGAGCTCTACGTCGAGGCAGGTGACCTCCACGCCGGGCACGCCGCGCGCGCGCAGCTCGAGCCGCGTGATGTCGTCGCCGTAGCGCACCGACGCGCGCATCGCGTGGGCTCCGACGGCGCCGGCGCCGAGCACCGTGACCTGCAGCGGCGCGCGCGTGGGTGACGTGAAGTCGGGCCAGGTCGCCGCGAGGCGCTTCATCGCCACGCGCACGCCGTTGAAGCCGACCGCCTCCAGGTTCTCGATGACGCGCCGCCCGAGGTCGTCGGCAATCTGGTCCATCGCCACGCCGGTGACGCCGCGCGCTTCACACCACTGCACGCGGTCAGGCCGGGTGGGGAAGTGCAGCATCGAGAGCAACGTCGCGCCGGGCTTGAGCTGCGCGAGGAGCTCTCCGCGCGGGCAGCGCAACGTCACCACCAGGTCTTGCGCGTAGGCGTCGGCGACCGCGCCGTACTTCAGCTTCGGGTGCGAATAGTCGGCGGCCGTCAGCCCCTGCTGCGTGCCGTAGCCGTCTTCGAGCACCACCGCGTCGAGGTCGAACTGCTGCAGAAACTCGAGCACCGACGGCGGGAAGTCGCGCACCTCTCCGGGCTCTTGATGCGGTCGTGGGAAGCCGACGGTTCGAATCGCCATGCCGCAATCGATATGTACTCAAACGATTTTGAAACTTGATGGGCGTCAAACTTCAGTGGCTTCTGGTTTCGAGGCGCGCCGCGGCGAGGCGAGTGACGTAGAAGCTCGCGACATGGTCCGACTCCGACAGCCGCAGCTCGAGGAGGCGTTCTCCAAAGCGCCGGTGTTGTCAGCGCTCTCGCCGCACGACCGCGCCGAGCTGGTGCGCACCTGCCGCGTCGTCGAGCTGCGTACGCGGGAGCTGTTGTGGCGCGAAGGCGCGAAGGCCGACGCGCTGGGCCTGGTGCTGATGGGTCGCCTGGCTGTCGAGCGGTCGCGGCGCAAGGCGGTCATCGTCGACGTGGTGGGCGCGGCAGACTTCGTGGGGGAGGTGGCCTTCACGCTGGGCGCGCGCTACCAGTTCGACGTGCGGTGTCTGCGCAAGGCGCGCGTGGCGTTGATTCCGTCGGCGGCGCTGCACCGCATGCTCGACGCGCGGCCACGCGCTGCGGTGGCGTTGGCCATGAACCTCGCCGAAGAGGTGCTCAAGCTCACGAGGCGCGTCGAGTCGTTGTCGGCAGGCTCGGTCTCGCAGCGGTTGGCGCGCGTGTTGGTGGGCCTCGCCGACCGCTTCGGTGAACCATTCCCCGGCGGGGTGTTGATGCCGGTGCGCTTGCGGCGTGAAGACCTAGCGGCGTTGGGCGCGACGACGCTCGAGTCAGCGAGCCGGCAGATCAGCGCGTGGAAAGCCGAGGGCGTCGTGATGCCGCAGCCCGCCGGCATGTTGATTCGAGACCTCGCCGGGCTGCGCGCGCTGGGTGATGCGAGCGCGCGCTAGCGAAGCGGTGAATACTCGGCCGCGTGTCGGAGCGCGTCGCCTGCAAGAGCTGCGGTCAGTGGATGTTTCACCTCGCGCAGCGCTGCCCGCATTGTGGTGCCGCGGCGCCGGCGCGCGACGTGAAGCCGGAGATTTCGGTCGAAGAAGCGAAGTCGTTGCTGCAGGCCACCACGCCGCCGCGCGCCGAGAACTTCGCCGACATCGCGGTGAGCTTCGTGTTGCCGCGCGGTGGCCTCGTCGAGGTGGTGACCAGCGTGCTCGCCGCGCCGCTGACGATTTTCACGGTGCTGGTGACCGGCTACTTCCTCGTGCGTGAGAAGGCCTCGCGGCGCGAAGCGCAGTTGGTCAGCGTGCGCTTGTTGGCGGTGCCGGTGTGTGCGGCGCTCGCGGCGACGCTGCTCTTCTCACGCGGCGCGCCACTCGGCAGCTTCGTCGCGTTGCTCGTCAGCTTCGCCGCGTGGGGCGCGCGCACGTTCACGCGCCGGGCGTGAGCCGCCGCTGCAGCACCTCGGCGACACCCTGCGCCGCGTCGACGTGAATCCAATGGCCCGCGTCGAGCAGGTCCACCGTCACGTAGCCGTCGCTCTCTGACTCGAGCGCTTGCGCGCGAACCCGGTCGGCGTGCTCGTACACCTTCGACTTCGTGCCGATGACGAGGTGAAAGCGCGGGCCCGTTTTTTCTTTCGCGGCGCGCTCCACCAGCGGCCAGAGGTCCACGCGGAAGTAGTCGTCGAGCAGCGCGTCGACGCGGTTGAGCTCCAGCGTGAAGACGAAGCCGTGCTCGCGGCGCTCGAGGTTCATGCCCAGCCACTGCGCGAGGCCCTTCGACTGCCCGTGCGCTTCGACGTCGGCGACGAAGTCATCGCGCTTTGCCCACGGGCCGCGCAGCTCGCGCAGCATCGTCACCACGCGCACCGTCGTCTCACTTCCCCGTGCGTCGAGCCGTGGCCCCGGCGCAGAGTCGAGCGTGACGACGTGCTTCAACTCCGGGTGCTGCGCGGCGATGGCGAGCGCGACCTTGCCGCCGAAGGAGTGCCCGACGACGGCTTCGACCGGCAGCGAGAGCGAGCGCGAAGTCTGCGCGACGTCGGCGGCGGCGTTCTCGAGGGTGTCTGCACCTTCGACGCCCAGCGACTGGCCGTGGGCGCGCAGGTCCATCAACAAGGCGCCAGTCTCTGGCTGCGTGCTGATGAGCCGCTTCGCGTGGCTGCGCAGGTTCGCGCCGGTGCCGAGGATGCCGTGGAGAAAGACGACGAGCCGTTTCGGTGTCGCGCCCGGCGCCGTGAGTAATTCGTGGTGCAGCAACATGCGACTTCTCTACAGCGCTTCGTGCGCGTTCGCTGGCGGTTCCGGTGTCGCGATGCTGGCAACGCGCGGTGTCGCCACGTTCCCCGAGGGGAAATCGAGTGGGCACGTCGATTGCTTTTGCGTTCGGAACACCCATGAGAGCCCTCACCTCGTCGCTCGTGTTTCTGTCGCTCGCCTGTCAGCCGCCGCAGCCCGTGGAACCTCCGGTTTCGCCTCCGCCTGATTGCCGCGTCGAAGTTCCAGCGGGGCTCACGGGGCGGCAGGGCGCGCGCGTCACCGTGCCGCTGACGTTGGGCGTCGACGTCACCAACCTGCGCGTCGAGCGCCTCGTCTCACTTTCTGACTCGGTGGAAGGCGGCGAGCTGCACGCGACGCTGCCGTACGGCGCTGCGTCGGCGAAGGTGGTGCTTGGCAGTGACTGCGACGGCGCGGGGCAACTGCGCGACGTCGACTTCACCGTCACGCCGTTGACCTGGTCGCGCGCCGCAGAATGGACGGGCGCCGCTGGCCCCACGGCGCGCGAGTATTTTTCGATGTGGCTCGACCCGAATGACGCGAACCGAATGCTGCTCTACGGCGGCTTCGTCTACGTGCCGCAACAGTTCACGCCCGACACCGGGTTGTGGGAGCTCGACCTGTCGACCTCGACGTGGCGCGCGCTCACGGCGGCAGGCTCGCCACCGACGGTCGCCGGAGGCCGCCTCGCGCTCGCCGCCGACGGTCGCAGCGGGCTGTACTTCGGGGGCGTCGACGTCTCCACCGGCGCAGCCACGCCGTATGTGCTCGAGCGCTTGTCGCTCGACGGCAGCGGCCCCGCGTGGAGCGACGCGAGCGCCAGCACCACCGGCGGGCGCGGCGAGTACCAACCGGCCTTCTTCTTCGACGCGAAGCGCGACCGCTTTCTCTCGTTGTGCGGGGTGAGTGACGCCGTCGGCTACCACTGCCAGGTGCGCGAGCTGGTGAACGGCGCGTGGAACACGGTGGCGACTGAAGGCACCGCACCCGGCGGTCGCAACGGGCACGCGTGGGCGTACGACGCGCAGACTGACCGCGTGGTGCTCTTCGGCGGCGACATTCAGGGCACGACGTTGGGCGACACGTGGGTGCTCGACCTCTCGGTCGCCACGCCCCGGTGGACGATGTTGTTCGAGCGCTCGCCCGTCGCCGTCGCGCGGCGAAACATGGCGTACGCGCTCGACAGCAAGAATCACCGCTTCTTCATCTGGGGCGGCACCGGAGACGGTCAGAACGCAGTGCCGGGGCTGCAGGTGCTCGACCTCTCGCCCGGTGCAGAAGCGTGGAGCGAGGTCGGCACGGACGGTGTGGCGCCGGTGTCGCGCGCGTCGGGCGCGGCGGTGTTCGACGCGAGCCGCAACCGCTTGCTGATGGGCTTCGGCAACTCGTTGGCCGGCCAATACGCCGACCTCTGGTCTCTCGAGCTGTGAGTCAGATGGCTTTGTCGCCGCGCTCGCCGGTGCGAATGCGCACCGCCTGCTCGAGCGGCATCACGAAAATCTTCCCGTCACCCACGGCGCCGCCACCTTCACTGCGCGCGGCCTGCTCGATGGCCTCGATGGTCTTCTCGACGTACGCGTCATTCACGCACACCGTCACGCGCGACTTCTGCACCTTGCCGCTGCGCACGCGCTGACCGCGGAACAGTTCAACCTCGCCTTCCTGCCGACCGTGACCTTCGACGGTGTCGACGGTGATGCGGTAGCGGTCGCCCTCGTCGAGCACCTTCTCGAGCGCTTCTTCGACGGCTTCCAGTCGCTCGGGGCGAATGATGGCGATGATCATCTTCACGGTCTTTGACTCCTCGTCACTGGGGCGGGGGTTCGAGCGGCGCGCGCAGCTGACAGACGCTGTCGGCACAATAGAACGTCTTCGCGCAGTCGCCGTCGCTCTCGCACGAGGGCAGACACACGTGGCGTTTGCCCTGCGCGCTGCACGTCGACTCTTCGGGGCACGCGTTGGCGTCGTCGCAGATGCGCGTGCAGATTTCGGCGCGCGCGCAGTACGCGTCTTTCATGCCGCCGCAGTCTTCATGCTTCTGGCAGGGCTTCCCGACCCACACCACGAGGCCGCAGCTCTGCGCCAACACCGTGAAGACGAGCCACCACCGCTTCATTCGGGCCCCCGGTCGCGGTTGCCCTTGAAAGGAGACGGCCCGTACAGGTCGTAGTCACACCCGCCCTCGGGGCAGCGCTGGCAGTAACCGTCGACGCACGCCATCGACTTGGTGTTGGGGCAGTAGCCGTCTTCGGTCGCCATCTCCTGAAACGCGCCGCCGTCAGGCAACCGCTGCCCCGGGAGGTACGTGTAGCGACAGCCGTTCTCGACCTTCACCCAGCACTCGCTCGAGTCCGCGCACGCCCGCGTGCAGACCTCGGCGAGCGAGCAGTAGTACGTCGCCGGGCAGTCGAACTGGCGCGGGTTGCACGGGTCGCCGGCGTCGGAAGGGCACGCCACGCCCTGACAGCTCGCGACGGCGATGAAAACGATGACCGGAAACCACCTCATGACGGGCCTCGCACCGTACTCCTTCGAGGGAAGCTGACGACTTCCTTGCGCCTACACTGTGGGACAACCGCGCCTGCGACGCGCAGGTGCCAGCTGTCAAAAATGGGTACACGCAGCGGTAAATTCCGGCGTCGGTGATCGGCCGATGACTGCTGCATGGGCACCTACACCATCAAGTCCGGCGACACGTTGAGCGGCATCGCGGCGAAGTACCGCACCACCGTCGCGAAGCTCCAGCAAGACAACGGCATCAGCAACCCGAACGTCATCTACGCGGGGCGCACGCTGCAGGTGCCCGACTCGTACTCGTCGACGCCGGCGCCTTCGAATGGTGGCAGCAACAGCTCGGTCTCGCAGACGTACACCGTGAAGTCGGGCGACACGCTCTCGGGCATCGCGCAGCGCTACGGCACTACCGTTTCAGCGCTCGCGGCGCGCAACGGCATTCGCAACCCGAACCTCATTCACGTCGGCCAGCGCTTGCTGATTTCCGGTGGCTCGGGCCCCGCGCCCACGCCGTCGGCGCCGACGCCCACGACCGGCGGCGGCAGCACCTACCGCGTTCGCCCCGGTGACACGCTCTCGGGCATCGCCTCGCGCTTCGGCACCACGACCTCGACGCTCGCGCAGCTCAACGGCATCAGCAACCCGAACCTCATCTACGCGGGCCAGACGCTGCGACTCCCCGGAGGCTCGACGCCTGCGCCGACGCCGACCGGCCCCGTGGGCCCCGTGCCGAACCCCGGCCCCACGACGGGCGGCATCAGCAAGGCGCAGCTCCAGGCCATCATGCCGAACCTCTCGAGCGCGAAGGCCGACGAGTACCTGCCGTTGCTCAACGCGGCGATGGTGCAGGGCGGCATCAACACCCCGAAGCGTCAGGCCGCGTTCCTCGCGCAGCTCGCGCACGAGTCGGGGCAGCTGCGCTACTTCGAAGAAATCGCCTCTGGCGCTGCGTACGAAGGTCGCAGCGACCTGGGCAACACGCAGCCGGGCGACGGCGTGCGCTTCAAGGGCCGCGGGCCCATTCAGCTCACCGGCCGTCACAACTACCGCATCGCCGGGCAGGCGCTGGGCCTCGACCTCGAGAACAACCCCACGCTCGCCGCCCGCCCCGACGTCGGGTTCCGCATCGCCGTCTGGTACTGGAACAGCCGCAACCTCAACGCGCAGGCCGACGCGGGCAACTTCGACGCCATCACGCGTGCCATCAACGGTGGCTACAACGGCAAGGCCGACCGCGACCGCTACTGGGCGACGGCGAAAAGCGTGCTCGGCGCCTGAAAGACGGGTCAGCTTCTCGACGTGTGCGGGCGCGTGCCGTTAGGGTGCGCGCCCGTGCGTATTTCAGTTCTGTCGTGTTTGTTGCTGTGCGCCGCGTGCGCGCAGGAGTCCGGTAAACCGCCTCACGCGCGTGCGCGTCAGCCGCTTTCGTCGGGCATGGTCATCAGCGAAATCTACGGAGGCGCGAACAGCAGCGGCGCCGTCTACGCGAACGACTACGTCGTGCTCTACAACCGCGGCACCCAGCCCGTTTCGTTGAACGGGTGGACGATTCAGTACGCGGCTGCCACGAACAATTCGTGGAACACGCAGGCGCTCAGTTCGGCTGGAACCGTGCAGCCCGAGAAGTACGTGTTGGTGCGCCTCGGCTCGGGCACGTCGGGTGCGACGCTGCCCACACCCGACGTGATCGGCACCATTTCGATGAGCGCGACGGCCGGCAAGGTGGCGCTCGTCTCGGCGACGATGGGCCTCAACGGCAACTGCCCAACCTCGAGCAACATCGTCGACCTCGTCGGTTACGGCCCGATGGCGAACTGCGCCGAGGGAAGCAACGCGCCCGCGCCCTCGGCGACGACGGCGTTGCGACGTCTGCGCAACGGGTGTGAAGAGACTGACAACAACGCGACCGACTTCGTGGTCGACGTGCCGAACCCGTTCAACTCGCAGCAGCCGGCGCTGGCGTGTGGAGCGACGCCTCCTGATGCAGGCACGGTGACGCCTGATTCTGGAGTGCCTCCCGAGCCCATCGACGCCGGGCCCTGCGCGTTGATCAGCGTGTGGCCGGTGGCCACGAAAGACGGCGGCTACAGCGACGACACGACCTACGGCGAGTTCTTCACGGCGGTGAACAACGACGGTGGTCGCGACCTGCTCGAGTTGCAGGCGTACTGGGGTGCGGGCTCGCTCACGTTGCCGTCGACGGTGACGTACGACGAGTTCTCGTTCTACGAAGACTGTGACGTCTGCGCGATTGTCGGGCGCGGCTGCACGACGGCTCAAGACTGTGCGACGTGGTACTTCGCGCAGTCGGGCTCGGCGACGGTCGACGACGCATCTCGAAACAACAACCTGGGCGTGCTCGCGGGCAGCGTGAACACGGTGCGCTTCGACGAGTGGGATTTCGAGAACGACGAGCCGGTGCTGGGCGGTGCGTGTGTCGTCGTGCAGCAAGCGAACCTCAACGTCGCGTGGGCGCGCAACAGCGCTCCGGTGGGCGGAGGCGGAGGTGCCACAGGTGGTGGCAGTGCCAGCACTGGTGGTGGCACCGCTACCGGTGGTGGGTCGGCGACGGGCGGCGGGAGCGGCGCTGACGCGGGCGTTGAGCAGGACGCAGGTGTTGGTGGCGGCGGTGGGAGCATCGGCGGCAAGGGTGGCTGTGGTTGCGCCACGGTGGATCCGTCATCGGTGCTGCTCGCGGCGCTCGGCGTCTTCGCACTGCGTCGTCGTCGCTGAGGTTGGCGGCGCGACCGACGCTCGAAAGCGCGACGTCCATCGCGTGACGAGCGGCGGCGCGATGCGTGCTGCTCGCCTGACGTGTCGAAAGCGCGCGACGTCGAGAATTCTCGGTGGGCGGGAGTTTTCGACATCGCGTGACGCGCGACGACGCGGCTTCGTGTGTCCGGCCAGACAGTCGAAAGCGCGCGACGTCGAAAAAGTCCGCTCAGCGCTCAGCGAGAATTTTCGACGTCGCGTGATGAGCGGCGCCGCAAATACGCGCCCAATAACAGTGCCAACGCAACCGGAGCGCTCGAGCAGCCCGTCGCCGGCAGCGCGACGTCGACCTCGCCACCACCCGCGCCGCCCCCCGTCGGCGTCACACCCGCGTCGACGAGCTCCACGCCCGCGTCTTCGAGCCCTGCGTCGGGGAGGCCCGCATCGACGTCACCTGCATCGGGAACACCGGCGTCAGGCGCGTCGAGCAGGCCGAAGAAGCGCGCACCCCACTCGGCCGAGCACAGGTCTGCGTCGACCATGTACGCGCCGACAGAACCACACCCGCGCGCAGGGTCGATGGGCGCGCCGTGGCCCGTGCTCGCGAGTGACCACGACTCGACGCGCGTCACGCCCGTCGCGTCACGAAACTCGCGGCGCGTGGCGACGCCGATGGACGTCGTCGCATCAGCCGTGCCGTCGACGCCGTTCACGTCGGTCCATTGGTCGACCTGCTCCTGCAGGTTCCCCGCGGCGACGGTGAAGTCGACGGTGCCGTGCCACAGCTGCACGCGCGGCGCCGCACGGCCACCATTCACCGCAGTCACCAACGCGCCCCACTGCGCAGGCGTGCGGTTCGGAGGCGTCGACATGCACGAGTACGCCGACAACGACGACGTCGCACAACCGAACGGCAGGCCCGACAACACCTGGCCCCGCGTGAACACATCAGGCGCGACGGAGAGCAACACGTTGGCCATCGCTCCGCCTCCCGAGAAGCCAGAGACGTAGACGCGCGACGGGTCGACGCCGCGCGACGTCACCAGGTGGTTCACCATCTGCAACAACGAGGTGACCTGCGCTCCGGTACGGGTCTGCTGCGCGCTCGAGAACCAGTCGAAGCAGCCGGTGTTCGCGGAGATTTGCGGATACGCGACGTAGAACCCATACGTGTCTGCGACTGAGTTCCAACCCACCGACTGGTACGCGTTCGCGCTCTGCGAACAGCCGTGCAACGCGAGCACCAACGGCGCGCCCGTCGTCACGCCGGCAGGCGCGTACAAATAGAGTGAGAGGTTGCCGGGGTTGGTGCCGAAGCCCGTCACCTGCGTGAGGCCTTCGCGGTGCACCGCGACGTTCGGGCTGACTTCCACTCCGCACGAGAACAACACGACGCTCAACACTGCGACTGCACGCATGCGTGGCGATCTCGCACAGTCGCGACGTCGAGTGCTACGTCACCTCGAAGTGTTGCGCGCATGTGTCATGGCCGGCGTGGTGTTGACGGCGTGCGAAAGGCCGCGCCTCGAGCTGCCAGCCGACGGCGAGCCGCGCTGCACGGTGACCGACGCGTCGGTTCGTTGCGCTCCACAGAGCACGAAGGTCGATGGCCGCGAGGTGTATTGGCAGTCGCCTTCGACGGCGGCGCCCGCTGGTGGTTACCCGGTGGTGCTGGTGTTTCAAGGCAGCTTCTTTCCCCCGTCGGTGACGTGGAACGAGGTGCCGCGCGACACGTCGTTCGGCGGCTACCAACAAGCACGCATGCAGGCGCTGCTGCTCGAGCGCGGCTTCATCGTCGTGGCGCCGTTCGCGGATGGCATCGCGTGGCAGACGAATACGTCGCTCGACTTCGCGAACTCAGGCGACAAGAAGTTCATCGACGCGCTGCTCACCGAAGTGCGCAACGGCACGTTTGGCGCGGCCGACCCCGCCCGGCTCTACGCCACCGGAATTTCGAGCGGCGGCTACATGACGAGTCGAATGGCGTTGACGTGGCCCGACACGTTTCGCGCGCTGTCGATTGCGTCGGCGAGCTGGGCGACGTGCGCTGGCGCCGCGTGTGTGTTGCCCGACGCGCTGCCGGCAGGTCACCCTCCGACGCAGTTCCTCCACGGGCGCGGTGACGTGACGGTCCCGCTCTTCACGGCGCAGGCGTACTTCGACGCGCTCATCGCGCAGGGCTTCGAAGCGGAGCTGCACGTCAACGACGACACCGGCCACGCGTGGTTGCCCGATGCGCCGGAGCGCGTCGTCGACTGGTTCACGGCGCACTGAAGTAGTCTCCGCGGCATGCGAGCGGTTGCCGTGTGGTGCGCGCTGTGGGCGATGACGTCGTGGGCCGATGAACAGAAGAACGGCAAAATCTCTGCGCCCGCAGACATCCTGACGAGGATCGAGAAGTCGCCGACTGCTTTCGAGGTGCGCGAAATCGGGGAGCTCGACGTGAGCCGCGGTCGCCTCACCGAAGAGCTGTGGAGGCCGCTCGGCAAGTACGGCGACCTGCCGAAAATCGTGCGCAAGAAAGACGGCAGCATCTCGCTTCAACGTTGGCCGGCGCCGAACGCCAGCGCGAAGAAGGAAATGGCGCTCGGCGAGACCGCGTACCAGGCCAAGAACTTCGCCGACGCCTCGATGCACTACCGCAAGGCCGCGCAGCTCGAGCCCTCGTACTACCTCGCGTACGCCTACCTCGGAGACGCGCTGCTCTTCGGCGACGAAGACCTCGAAGGCGCGCTCGCGCAATACGAGAAGGCCATCGCGCTGAACCCCGACGACTACCGGCTGTATTTCTTTCGCTCCACGGTGCACCGGAAACTGCAGCACGGCGCGCAGTCCATCGCCGACCTCCGTCACGCGCTGATGCTCAAGCCTCACAACGAGGTGCTGTTGAACATGGTGCGCAACTCGCGCGGCGCGTCGGGGCTGCGCGCGGAGCCTGACGTCTTCGTGCCCCGCGCCTTCGTGCGCCGCGCCGACGAAACGAAGGTCGACGTGTTCGTCGACGCGCGGCCCGAGTGGGTCGCCTGGGCCATGTGCAAGGCGCTGTGGCTCGACGACAAGGCCTACCGAAAGGAGCGCACCGGCTCCGACACGTCGACGTGGCACTCACTCGAAGACTACGAGTGCATCGCGAACCTGGTGTCGGTGTACGTCTCGCAACGTGATTCGAAAGAGGGCCCGCGCGACGACCGGCTCGAGCGCCTCGAGGCCATCGTCAAAGACGGGCTGCTGACGCCCTTCGTGCTCTACGAATTCGGCGCGCGCGTGAACCCCATGTTGACGGTGCAGTTGCCCGCAGCGCAGCAGGCGCTCATCACGAAGTACATCGAGCGCTACGTGCTGACCGACCTCGAGCCCGCGCCGTGAGCGATGGCGGGGCACAGGTCGTCGTCGAGTGGTCACATCGCCGGGAGTGCTCTGTGTGTTGCCGCAAGTCATCTACTGGCTCAACCAGGCCTTGAAGGAACGAGGCGTGCTTTGGTCTGCGCCACATGCCTTCCATCGAACGCATCGACGGCCCTCTTCCCTGCTGGCGACTCACTGACGGTGACGACGCCATCGAGTTGATTCCTTCACGCGGCGGGCTCGTCACCTCCTTCGTGAGCGGCGGCGAAGAGGTGCTCTACCTCGACACCGACACGCTCCACGACACGAGCAAGAACGTGCGTGGTGGCGTGCCGTTGCTCTTTCCTTTCGCGGGGAAAACACCGCCCGGCAGCACGTTGCCCCAGCACGGCTTCGCGCGGCGCATGGCGTGGAACGTGACGGCCGCCATCGCTGACGAAGACACGGCGCGGGTTGAGTGCGAGCTCTCGTCGAACGCAGAGACCCTCGCGGCGTGGCCGCACGCGTTTCACGCCAAATACGCGGTGAGCCTCTACGACGGGCGCATGCTGCTCGAGTGGGAGTTCACCGCGCGCGGCGGCCCGATGCCGCTGCACTTCGGTATTCACCCGTACTTCCGCGTCGCCGAAAAACTGAACGCGCGCGTCGAGGGCGTCGGTCACTCCAGCTTCGCGAGCGGCGAAGTCGACGAGCACTTCACGCCCTTCGAGTTGGGCGCGACCACGCTGCATCGCGGAGACGGCTCGCGGGTTCACCTCTCGTGGACGCCGCAGTTCACGACGCTCGTGGTGTGGACGCTGCCCGACAAGCCCTTCATCTGCGTCGAGCCGTGGACGGCGCCGGGCGCGCTGCCGTCGCCGCTCGAGGTGCGTGAAGGACACACCGAGCGCCTCGCGGTCGAGGTCCGCTTCGAGCGGTGAACACGGTACCCTCCGCGCGTCATGGCCATCCGCAAAGTGGGCGACTGCCGCATTCTCGGACCACTCGGGAAAGGCGGCATGGCGCAGGTGTACCGGGGCGTGCACGAAGGCCTGCAACGCGAAGTCGCCATCAAGGAGCTCTCGCCCGACGCCGCGAAGAACAAGGAGCAGCTCTCGCGCTTCAAGCGTGAGGCCATGGCGCTCGCGGGCTTCCGCCACCAGCACATCGTCACGTTGTTCGACCTCGTCGAGAAGAACGACGGGCTCTACATGGTCATGGAGCTGGTCGACGGCCCGACGCTCTCGGAGCTGATCAAAGAGTCACCGTTGCCCGCCGACGCGGTGTGCATCATCGGGCTGCAGCTCGCGAGCGCGCTCGAGCACGCGCACTTTCACCGCGTGATTCATCGCGACCTGAAGCCCGGCAACGTGATGATCAACTCGTGGGGCGAAGTGAAGCTGATGGACTTCGGCATCGCCCAACAGGAAGACCTCGACCGGCTCACGCGCACCGGCATGGCCGTGGGCACGCCGTCGTACATGTCGCCAGAGCAGGTGACGGGCGGCGCGGTCGACGCTCGCAGCGACGTCTATTCGCTCGGCGTGATGCTCTACGAAGCGCTGTCGGGGAAGCGGCCCTTCACCGGCAACAACCCCGCAGAGGTCTTCATCAAGGTCTCGACGGGCAAACACGAAGCGCTCTCGAAGGCCGCGAAGACGGCGCCGAAGCACCTCGTGCAGCTCATCGAGAAGGCCATGTCGCGCGACCCGAAGGACCGCTTTCAAGACGCGTCGGCACTGCGCAAGGCGTTCGAGGACCTGCTCTCGCGGCTCGAGCGTTCGCCGTCGGCGGTGCTGGTGGCGTTCCTGCACAGCCGCCAGAAGATTTCAGAGAGCGAAGCGCTGGCGCGGTTGAGCCAAACGGAGCTCACGGGGCTGTCTCCGGCAGAGCTCGCGACGGTGCGGAAGCCTCGGTGGGGCCTGGCCGTGGTGTTCGGTGCGCTGCTCGGCGCGGCGATTTCGTCGTTCTCTGAATGGTGGCCGCGCCTGCTGCACGTCGTCGAGACGTACCGCCGCTGATCAACGCAGAAACCCGAGCACCTGCGCGTTCACCTCGTCCGCGCGCGCGTCGAAGAAGTCGTGACCACCGCCGGGCACCAGGTGCGTCTTCAGCTCCGGCACCAGCGTCGACAACCGGGCGACCGCGACGCGTGCATCGAAGATGACCTCGGCGTCACCGGCGGCCAGCAGCGTGTGCGGCGCCAGCTGTTTCCACTCCGCGTCGCTCAACGGCAGCGGCGGCACCATCTTCCGCGCGGCGAAGGAGCGGTTCGCGAGGAAGCCATCTTCAACCAGCGCGTCGATGCGCGCCGTGCCACGCAGCCCGGGCGCGAGCCAGTTCATGAACCCGCGCATCGCGGCACGTGAAGGCAGCGCACACAGAACCGCGCGCCAGATGAAGCTCCACGGCAACGGCGCGACGACGCCGGCGGGCGCGAGCAACACCAACCTCCGCACGGCTTCGGGCTTGCGCAGCGCGAGCTGCGTCGCCACCCAACCGCCGTACGACAAGCCCAGCACGTCGACGACGCCGAGCCCCAGCGCTGCGCGCACCTCGTCGAGCCACGTCGCGAAGTCGTCGCCTGACTTGACCGGCGTCGTCTCGACGCTGCGGCCGACGTCGTGAATGTTGTCGATGCAGAACGTCCGCAGCGGCCCCGACAGCCCCGCGACCGTCGGCGAAAACGACAACCCATTCGAGCCGATGCCCGGCAACAACAACACCGGCGCGCCGTCAGCAGGCCCGCTCACCCGTACGAACGTGCGACCAAAGCGCGTGTCGACGAAGCGCTCTTCTGACGGAACCGGCCACGACTTCGCGCGCATCGAGAGGTGCGCGAGGTAGCGCTCTTTCGCAGCCGACGACTTGAACGGAGCGCTCATGAACAACGCACCGTACTCGTGAAGTCGCGTAGCTTCGCGCGCCTATGGCCACGCGTCGGTACGTTCTCTCGGTTGATCAGGGCACCACCAGCTCCCGCGCCACGGTGGTGGACTCGAAGCTGCGCGTTTGCGGTGTCGGGCAGAAGGAATTCACGCAGCACTTTCCGCGCGCCGGTTGGGTGGAGCACGACCTGAACGAAATCTGGTCGACCTCCGAGTGGTGCATTGCGCAGGCGCTCCGCAAAGCGGGGGTGAAGGGCTCTGAAATCGCCGCCATCGGCATCACCAACCAGCGCGAGACCACCGGCGTGTGGCAGCGCTCGAACGGCAAGCCGATTCACAAGTCCATCGTCTGGCAAGACCGCCGCACGGCTGACTTCTGCGCCGAGCTGAAGGCGCGCGGCGAAGAGCAGCGCGTGAAAGAGACGACGGGCCTCGTGCTCGACCCGTACTTCTCGGGCACCAAGTTGAAGTGGCTGCTCGAGAACGTGAGCGGCGCACGCGCGAAGGCCGAAGCCGGCGACCTGTGCTTCGGCACCATCGACACGTTCCTCGTCTTCAAGATGACCGGGCACCAGACGCACGTCACCGACGTCTCGAACGCCAGCCGCACCATGTTGATGAACCTGCGCACGCTGCAGTGGGACGAGGGCATGCGCGCGATGTTGAACGTGCCCGCAGCGGTGCTGCCGACGATTGCCGGGAGCTCCGAGGTGTACGGGCTGACGCGCGGCATGAAGTCGTTGCCCGACGGCATTCCCGTCAGCGGCATGGCGGGAGACCAACAGGCGGCGTTGTTCGGCCAGGCGTGCTTCGAGCCCGGCGAGTCGAAGTGTACGTACGGCACCGGCGCGTTCCTGCTCATGAACGTCGGCCAGACGCCGGTGGCCAGCAAGGCTGGGTTGCTCACCACCGTCGGTTGGAAGCTCAACGGCAAGACGACCTACGCGCTCGAGGGCTCGAGCTTCATCGCTGGCGCGGCGGTGCAGTGGCTGCGTGACGGGCTGCAGCTCATCAAGAAGGCGTCTGACGTCGAGGCGCTCGCGAAGACGGTGAAGACGTCAGGCGCGGTGGTCTTCGTGCCGGCGCTCGCGGGGCTCGGCGCGCCGCATTGGAGGCCCGACGCGCGCGGGCTCTTCGCCGGTATGGACCGCAGCACCACGAAGGGTCACCTCGCGCGCGCCGTGCTCGAAGGCGTCGCGCTGCAGATTCAAGACCTCGCCGAGGCGATGAAGCTCGACTCCGGGCGCGACATTCCCGCGTTCAAGGTCGACGGCGGCGCGGCGAACAACGGCATGCTGATGCAGTACCAGGCCGACATTCTCGACACCAACGTGGTGCGCCCGAAGAACGTGGAGACCACCACGCTGGGCGCCGCGTTCCTCAGCGGGTTGGGCGTCGGCTTCTGGAAGAGCCCCGACGACATTCGCCGCGCGTGGAAGGCCGACAAAATCTTCAAGCCGAAGATGAGCGAAGGCGAACGCGCGCAACACCTGGGCAAGTGGCGCGAAGCGGTGAAGCGCGCGTGAGGGCCGTGGTCGTCGCGTCGTTGCTGTTGGCCGGTTGTTCGAAGTGTGGCGAGAGCCCGAAGGTCGTCGACGCGGGCCAGCCGGTGCGCCGCAGCATCGACGTGAGAACCGCGCTCGTCTACGCGTACCCGGAGTACCGGGGCACCGCGCTCATCGACACCACGGCGCGCGTGACGCGTGAGATTCCCGGGCTCACGGAGGCCTCGCGTGATGAGGCGCTCAAGAAGCTCAAGTACGAAGCCGCGAGCGACGGCGGCGCCGGTTGGAACCTGAGCCAGTTTCACGTCGAGCAGGTCGGGCCGCAGGCACTGCAGGTCTCGGTGAGCCTCGACGCAGACCACGTCGGGCATCTCTACATCGCGCACACCGGGCTCTCCTCGCAGGAGATGGCGATGTACCTGCCGCGCGACTTGCCGACGGGCACCGAGCGCTTCGAGCTGGAGCTCCACTACAGCTCGAGCCCCGAGAAGTGCGCGGCGCTCGTGCAGCAGGCCGTGTCGTTGCTGCAGGCCACGCAGCAATGGACCGTGCTTCGCGCCCCGGAGTGGGACGGCGGCGTGCCCGACGAGTTCGTCGCCGAAATGAAGAACGACAACGGCGCGCGCGTGACGTGGGAGCGTGCGCGGGGCCAGGTTCACGTCGTGTATTCGCTCGTCACCTACGAGCGCTGACGAACAACGCTGCACATCAGGGTGTGGTGACGTGTCAGGTGGGCACCATGCGTGCGCTCCTGTCGGCTGCCCTCGTTCTGCTTCTCGCTGCGTGCCCTTCGTCGCCGGGGCCGCAAGGTGAAGAAGGCCCTGTCGGCCCGGCTGGCGCGCAGGGTCCTCAAGGCCCCAAAGGTGACCGCGGCGAGAACGGTGAGTCCGGAGCCATGGGCACACCCGGCGCGACGGGCGCTCAAGGCCCGACCGGTGAGCAAGGCGTGCAAGGCCCGGCAGGCACCGTGTTGGTGCTCGATGGCGGCGTCGTCGTCGGCCCTGCGGGGAGCTCCGTCGTCGTCACCCCGATTCCCGTCGGTGGCGCGACGTGCCCCACGGGCGGTCTTCGTGTCACGCAGGTCTCCGACGGCGGCATCAACAACGTGTGCAACGGCGAGCTCGGGCCGCAAGGTGTGCCTGGCCCTCAAGGCCCCGCAGGCCTCATCGGTGCGACAGGCGCGCAAGGTCCGGCTGGTGCGGTCGGCGGCGTTGGTCCCGTTGGCCCGGCTGGCCCCACCGGAGCGACGGGCTCGCAAGGCCCCGCTGGAGCAGTCGGCGGCGTCGGCCCTGCAGGACCGCAAGGCGCCAGCGGCGCGCCAGTCACCGTCACCGTGCTCGCGAGCATGAGCCCGCAGTGCATCACCGGTGGCGTGCGCATCGGCTACCCCGACGGAGGTTCGTCGGCGGTCTGCAACGGCGCGCAGGGTCCGCAAGGCCTTCAAGGTGTCGTCGGCCCCGCAGGTTCAACGGGCACGCAAGGCATCGCGGGCCCGGCAGGTCCAGCTGGGCCCGCAGGCGTCGGAGCCGTCGGCCCGGCTGGCCCCACCGGCCCGATGGGCGCGACGGGCCCGAGCGGCCCTCCCGGCGCGGGGTACTTCGTCGACGGCGGCGTGGCGCGCGCCGACTTCATCGGCTTCGCGGGCTTCACGGTAAATACGTACACCGGCAACCTCGGCGGCAATGCGGGCGCCAACCAGAAGTGCAACGCCGAGTTCCCCGACAGCTTCTTGTGCACGTACTCCGACTACGCGCGCAGTGAGAGCGCGGTCACGCCCAACGGCGCGTGGATCGACTCCGAGCGCAACTCCACCGGCACCCGCGGCAACGCCAATTGCTACGTCAGCGGCAGCGGCGGCTGGGTCAACAGCGCCAGCGACACGGGCTACACGCTCAACGCGTTCGGCGGCATCACCAGCGGCTCGTGCACCGTCGCACGTCCGCTCTCGTGCTGCCGCAAAGCGCGCAGCGTCATCTTCCGCGGCTTCACGATGGCGACGTACACCGGCAACCTCGGCGGCAACTCGGGCTCCAACGCGAAGTGCCACGCCGAGTACCCCGGCAGCTTCCTCTGCACGTATTCCGACTACGCACGCAGCGAGACGTCGAGCACGCCGGGCACCCCCGCGTGGATCGACTCCGAGCGCAACTCCACCGGCACGCGCGGCAACGCCAATTGCTACATCAGCGGCAGCGGCGGCTGGGTCAACAGCGCCAGCGACACCGGCTACACGCTCAACGCACTCGGAGGCATCACCAGCGGCACCTGCACCGCCGCGCGCCCGCTCGCGTGCTGTCAGAACAACTGACGCTCAGTGCGCTCCTGTCGGCGGTTCGGCGTCACGCGACGTCGAAAACTCTCGATGGGCGGACTTTTTCGACGTCGCGCGCGGGCTCGTCGCTCGAGACAGCGGAGCACGTCGCGCCCGGCACCACGAGTTCGATGCTCGACGGCGCGCATTCTCCTTCCACGCGACGCCGAAAACTCTCGGCTGACGGACTTTTTCGACGTCGCGCGCACACGCCCCGCTGCTCAAGGCAGCGGCACGTCGCAGTTCTCGACGCACACGCTTCGACACCACCGCAGCTCCACGGGGCGGTCATCGCGCGGCAACACCACCAACGTGTCCGGTGGCAGCGCGCCCTGCGGCCGAATCAACAGCCCCAATTCGATGGAGTCACTTCGCTCCGCCACGAAGTTCGCGAACACGAACCACTGCGGCGCGCCTCGCGCCGGCACCACCACCGCCCGCTGCGTCGAGAAGTCGACGTCGAACCGGCACGTCGACGACTGCACGCCCTCGTCAGCAATCAGCGTCGGCACCGCGAGCGAGCTCGCACACTGCAGCGCCCGAGCGTCGAGCGTCAGCAACGTCGACCGCGCCGACGGCGCACAGTCACCCTGCAACACGAAGCGCGGTGACCTCGGGCCGACGACCGGGTCTCCCCTCGTCGGAGCGCCACACGCGCTCACCAGGCACAGCGCTACTGACAGCTCGCGACGCACCGTTCGGCCTCACACGACAAGCTCGCCAGCCCACCGTCACTGCACTGCACGACGCTGGTGACGTGCGCACAATCAGCATCGACGGTGCACGTGCCGGCCTGCGCACAGTGCCGCTGCGGCGCACCGCCATCGACCGTCATGTCTCGACAGAACGTTCTGTAATACGGGCAGTCCTCCTCGACGACGCACGGCGCGCCCTCGCGGTACTGGCACTGACCGGTGTGCATCACCGTGGTGCCCGCAGCTTCCGCGTAGCACCGGTGCTGGTAGCTCTCGAAGTTGCGCCCGCACACCGGCTCGTGGCCTTCGCCCTCGCACAGCCCCGCGTCGACACACACCATTGGCGCCGGGCAACCCAGCGCGTCGACTCCATTCATCAGGTAGACCTGATTCACGCCGCACGTCGGGCTCACCGCCGGAGCGCACGGCTCACAGCACCCGCGGTCACACCACGTGTCGTTGCGACAGTTCAGCGTCGACGAGCAGAAGTAGCTGCCCGCCGAGCAGGTGTCGCGGCAGGCGTCGTCGCGCGAGTCTTTCTTCCCGTCGCAGTTGTCGTCTTGCCCGTTGTTGCAGCGCTCGGTGCCGCCGGGCCGCACGCTGGCGATGGCGTCGTTGCAGTCACCAATCTGCTTGCCGGGGCACTCCCCTTCGAGCGCAGCGGCGAAGCCGTCTCCGTCCATGTCGCGGCAGGGGTCGAGGTCGCACCAACCCGACGGGCACGGGCAGCTCAAGCACTCGACGTTGTGGTTGCACAACAGGTTGGCGCCGCACTGCGAGTCTTCACGGCAGCCGGGCACGCACGTCTTGAAGCCGTCGCCGCACGCTTCGCACAGCAGGCCTGCGCCACAGTCGGCGTCGCTCACGCACGCTGACTGACTCGGTGCTGCGGTGTTCTCGACGAGCGCGCGCTCGGAGCCGCCACACGCGCACACCACCAACATCAGGATTCCGGCGTGCTTCGTCATGGAACGCCCGCGTTGAGCAGCAAGCGTGCCTGTCCGCGAGGCCGCGAAATCGCTCGTGAAACAGCACGAGGCGCCTCAGTTTCCTGATGGCGCGTCGGGCTCCCAACGAGGCGGCTGCCAGGCGCCCTGTTCAGCGCCGAAGAAGTCATCGACCTTCGAGACCAACGGCTCGAAGGGTTTGCGGTCGAAGCGAATGCGCCCCAATGAAGGCAACGCGCCCGGAGTCACCGCTTCGACGGCGACCATGTTGGTGTGCCCGCGCACGGCGAGCTTCCCGGTGGTGAGGTTGTCGATGCGGTAGTGGAAGTCGACGGCCACACGGCCGAGCTTCGTCAGACACGCGCGCACCGAGAGCTGATCGTCGTAGCCGATGAAGCTGTCGTAGCGAACGTTGAGCTGCCGCAGCGCGAGGTACCAACCGCGCTTGTAGAGGTCGACCGCAGGCACTCCGAAACGGCGGAAGAAGCCCTCGCGCGCCTGCTCGAACCAGACGGCGGCGCAGCGGTGGTGCACGAAGCCGAGGCCGTCGGTTTCAGAGAACGTGACCCGGTGCTCGAAGTGCGACGTGACGTCATCCCAGCGCGACATGCGAGCGCGCGTAGCACTCCGAGTCGAACTGGTGAACCCGGAGCGGCGGCGTCGATGCACTTCGAGACGTCGCACCGAACGCTCTCGAAATGGCCGGGCACGGTACAGGCCACCGACGTCGAAAGTCCGCCTACCGAGATTTCGACATCACCGACGCGGCTCACCGCCGCAGCCGCGCGAGGTCGAGAGAGTCCGCCCACCGAGAGTTCTCGACGTCGTGTTGAGCCGCTACCAAACGGCGGCGTTGTTCGCGACGCCGACTCGTTTCGAGACCTCGCACTGAACTCTGTCGAATGAACGCGGCACGGGACCGGCCGCGTGACGTCGAAAGCTCGCGGTGGGCGGTGGGCGGGAGTTTTCGACATCGCGTGACGCGCGAGGCCACGTCACGCGTCGCAGAAACAGACGCGCGTCAGCGAAGCGAAAACGTTGCGTGGCCGCGGCGCTGCGCCTTCGCCGTCATCCTGCTATCGACGACGCGTGATGAACGTGACGCCGACGCAGCCCACGCCGCAGCCGCCTCCTCCTATGCTCGAGGTCGACCCCGTGCTTTCGCGGGCCCTCGAGAACCTCGCCAGACTTCAGGCCGACCGCGGGAGCTGGCCAAGTGACTACGGCGGCCCGATGTTCCTCCTGCCGATGTGGGTCGCGCTCGCGTACGTCGCGCGCCGCTTGCCCAACGCGCAGCGCACCGCGCGCATCGTCACCTACTTCACCAACGTGCAGCGTGACGACGGCAGCATCGGGCTCCACGCCGAAGCCACGAGCGGCAGCATGTTCACGTCAGTGCTGGGCTACGTCGCGCTGCGCCTGCTCGGCGTTCCCGCAGACGACTCGCGCACGCAGCGCCTGTTGAAGTGGATCCACGCCAACGGCACTGCGCTCGGCGCCGCGTCGTGGGGAAAATTCACGCTCTGTCTGCTCGGGCTCTACGACTGGAAGGGCCTCGTGCCGCTGCTCCCGGAGTTGTGGATCCTCCCCTACGACGCGCCGATGCACCCCGGCCGGCTGTGGTGTCACGCGCGCATGGTGTACCTGCCGATGGCGTGGCTCTACGGCGCGAAGTCGGTCGCGCCCAATGACCCGCTGCTCTCTGAGATTCGCCACGAGCTGTACCAGGGCCAGTACGCGCGCATCGACTGGCGCAAGCAGCGCGACGTCGTCGCGAAGGCCGACGACTACCGGCCCAACACCACCGCGCTCAAGGGCGTGAACCGCGCGCAGGTGGGCTTCGAGAAGCTGCCGGGCTTGTTCCGCAAGCGCGCGTTGGACGAGTGCCTCAAGTTGATTCGTCACGAAGACGCGGCGACCAACGACCTCGACATCGGCCCGGTGAACGCGGTGTTGAACATGTTCGTGCACTTCTTCCGCGGCGCAGAAGGGCGCGTTGATTTCGAGCGCGGCTGGCCCAAGTTCGACGAGGCGTACCTCTGGGACGGCCACGACGGCTTGAAGATGCAGGGCTACAACAACGCCGAGCTCTGGGACACGGGCTTCGCGGTGCAGGCGATTCTCGCCGCCGAAAAGGTCGGAGCGCTCAAGCCCGCGCTGACGACCAGCGTGTTGTCAAAAGCGTACGACTTCATTCGCGACAACCAGATTCTCGAAGACGTGCCCGAACCTGAACGTCACTATCGTCATGCAAGTAAGGGTGGCTGGCCCTTCAGCGACCGCAAGCACGGCTGGCCCATCACCGACTGCACGTCGGAGGGGTTCAAGTGCGCGGTGGCGCTCGAGGGGCGCTTCGAGGTCGGAGTGCCGGTGCCGTTGCTGCGCGACTCGGTGCGGTTGATTCTCTCGTGGCAGAACGAAGACGGCGGCTGGGCGAGCTACGAGAAACAGCGCGGCGGCACGTGGCTCGAGGCGCTCAACCCCTCGCAGGTGTTCGGCGACATCATGGTCGACACCAGCTTCGTCGAGTGCACCAGCGCGTGTGTGCAGGCGCTGGTGAAGGCGAAGCAGCGTTTTCCGCGTGAGTTCGAGCTCGACGGGGCCATCGCGAAGGGCGTTGCGTTTCTGCGCAACGCGCAGCGCGCCGACGGGAGCTTCGAAGGCAGCTGGGCGGTGAACTTCACGTACGGCACGTGGTTTGGTGTGTCGGCGCTGTTGGCCGCCGGAGTGCGCTCAGACGACCCGGCGGTCGCGCGCGCGGTTTCGTTTCTCATCAGCAAGCAGCGCGCAGACGGCGCGTGGAGCGAGCACGGCGACTCCTGTCGCGATCGTCGGTGGATGGACGGCGTCGACGGTCACGCGGCGCAGACGGCGTGGGCGCTCTCGACGTTGGTGCGCGCGGGCTGCCGCGACACGCAGGTGATGGAGCGCGCCGCGCAGTGGTTGTGCGAGCGCCAGGCATCCGACGGCAGCTGGCCTCGCGAGCCGATGGTCGGCGTGTTCAACCGCACGTGTCTCATCAACTACGACTGCTACCGGCACTACTTCCCGATGTGGGCCCTCGCGGAGTTCAAAGCGGCGAGGCGCTGAGCGGCTTCATTCATGAGCACGCGCCCTGAACTTCGGCGACACGTGGGTGCACAAAGTGTCGGCGTTGGCTTCGTTCACGCGAACTGAGCCGCGCTCATCAATGCTGTGCGAGCGCGCGCAAGTCGAGCGGCGCACCTGCCGCCAATTCGCCCTGCAACGCTTCGAAGAGCCGACCCACATCCGCCCGCGACACCTTCGCACCGGTGCCCTTCGTCTCGAGCGTGTCGAGCGCCTTGAATGCCAACCCCAACGACAACCCGGTGAACGCAAGAAACCCCGACGGCGCGTCACCCTGCTGCAGCGCCTGCACGTACGCGTTCCCCGAGTCGAGGTCCGCGCGCGCGAGCGCAAAAATCTCCTCGCGGCTCACGGTGGGCGGCAAATACACGCGGCCATCACGCGCGTCGTCGCCCGCGTCTTTCAGAATGTTCACCAGCTGCAGCCCCTCGCCGAACGCCAACATGCCCGCGCGCAGCTTCGCGACGTGCGAGCCCAGCTGCGGCGCGTCAATCAAGAACGCGTCGGTCAGCAGCTCACCCACGATGCCGGCCACGATGTAGCAATAGTCCTTCAGGTCCTGCAGTGAGGTGAGCCGCAGGTTTCCGCGCTCGTCGGCCCGCGCCACGACCTGCGCCATGCCCTCTGCCGTGCGCGTCGTGTGCTTCACCACCACCTCGCGCATCGCCGGGCTCAGCTGCGCGGTCTCGTGCATCAACCCCGGCAACTCGCCCAACAACTCGAGGTAGCCTGCATGGTCGACCGGCGCCGTCTCGAGGCTCCACGCCGCCAGTTTCTGCGCTTCAAGCGGCTGCTGCTCGACGGGCAGGGACAACAATTCGACGAAGCGCTCCAGCGCGTCGATGCGCTTGCTGCGCGCCCAGTCGGTCGCGTCTTCGAACGTGTCGGCTACGCGAAAGAGCAGGTACGCCACGCCCACCGCCCGCCGCGTCGGCTCCGGCAGGAGGGGAATCGCCAGCGCAAAGGTGCGGCTCGTCTTCTGAAGGAGGTCGTCGAGGTCCACGGGGGTACTCGGGTAACTGATGTTTCTGAGCAGCGCACGTCTGACAAACGCCACCCACTGGCGGATGTAAGCCGGAGCTTTAGTTGCGGTCCCGTGACTTCGCCCGCTATTCCGCCGCGCATGTCGTTCGAGGCAATCGTGGTCGGTGGCGGTTTCACCGGAATGAGTGCGGCGGCCGCGCTCTCGCAGCGTGGCGCGAAGGTGCGCGTCTTCGAGGCGTCGAAGCGCACCGACCCGCGCTTCCGCGGAGAGCTGATTCACCCGCGCGGCGTGCGTGGCCTCGAGCAGCTCGGGCTCAAGGCGCCGCTCTTCGCGAGTGGTGGTGTGGCCGTCACCGGCTTCGCGGTGTCGCCGGGAGCGCAGCAGCCGGTGACGATTCTCCCGTACGCGACTGGCCAGGGCCCTGGGCTTGGCATCGACCACCCCGCGATGGTGCTGACGATGCGCGAGCAGGTGGCGTCGCGCCGCAACGTGCACGTCACCACCGGTGAGCGAATTACCGACTTCGTGCGCGCGGGCGACCGCATTGCAGGGGTGAAGACGGCCGACGGCGCCGAGCACCGCGCTGACCTCGTCGTCGTGGCCGATGGGCGCCACTCGAAGCTGCGGCCGCTGCTGGGGCTCGAGCCTGAAGTGAAGCTGCTCTCGTACACCGTCATCGTCGCGGTGACGGGCGAGCTGCCGCACGGGCCGTTGGGGCACGTGTTCCTCGGCGCGCCGGGGCCGATTCTCGCGTACCCGTACGGGGCGCAGCACATTCGTTTCTGCATCGACGTGCCGCTCGGGGTCGCGAAGGGCCGCGAGGCGATGATTCAGCTCATCACCGAGCAGTACGCCCCGTCGGTGCCCGGCGCGCTGGGCGAAGCGATGGTGCGCGCGCTCAAAGAGCAGCCCTTCGAAGGCTGCGCGAATCACTCGGCCAGCACGCAGAGCTGCGCGGCGCCGGGCGTGGTGCTCGTCGGTGACGCGGGTGGTTGCATGCACCCGCTGACGGCGACGGGCATGACCAACGCGGTCAACGACGTGCTGACGCTCAGCGAGCTGGTCGCCGCGCGCGGGCCCGACAACCAGGCGCTCTCCGACTACCAACGCCGGCGCTACGACTTCGTGCGCATGCGCGAGCTCTTTACCGACGCGCTCTACGAAGTGTTCCGTGGGCAAGACCACGGCTCGAAGGCGCTGCAGGGCGGCGTGTTCCGCTACTGGGCTTCGTCGTCGCGACGTCGCGAAGCGTCCATGAGCATTCTGTCGGGTGAAGAGCTGCGCATGTCACGCTTCGTCGCCGAGTACTCACGCGTGTTCGGGCTCTCGGCGGTGCAGGTGATGAAGCGGCTCGCGAAGGAGCCCCTCGTCGGCACGTCGCACCTGCGCTCGCTGGCGACGACGAGCTTCGGGCGCATCGGTGAAGCGGTGGGTCGCACGAAGCGCAAGCTGGTCGACCGCTACCGCCTGGAGCTGCACGAACTTCCCTGAGGAGTTGACATGTCGGGCTTCGACGTTGCGATTGTGGGCGCTGGTCCCGGCGGTGCTGCCGCGGCAGTGGCGCTGGGTCAGCTGGGCATCACCAACGTGGTGTTGCTCGACCGCGAGGGTTTTCCCCGCGACAAGACGTGCGGCTCGGGCCTCTCGCCCAACGCGCTGAAGCTGGTCGAGCAGCTCGGCATCGCGCCGAAGGTGCGTGAGCTGGGTCACGCCATCAACACCGTGCGCATCGTCACGCCCGGTGGCCGCGAGCTCTCGGTGTCGAGCAACGCGGCGGCCATCGTGTTGTTGCGCCGACACTTCGACCACCTGCTCGTGGAGCGCGCGCAGTCGTTGGGCATCACGCTGCGCACGCCGTACCGCGCCGACAAGCTCATCGAAGAAGACGGTCGCGTGGTGGGCGTCAAGAGCTTCGAGGGCGAAGAAATTCGCGCGAAGTACGTGCTCTTCGCCGACGGCGCGCACTCCATCTTCAGCCAGGACCCGCGCCCCAAACGCAGCATCGCGACGTTGATGGGCTGGTGGGAAGACTTCGAGAGCGCGCCGCACACCCTCGACATGATTTTCGATCGCGACGTCGCGCCGCTCTACGGGTGGATGTTTCCCGAGACTGACAACCGCGTGAACATCGGCATCTGCGTCGACGGGCAAGACGAAGACGGCAACAAGTCGACGCGCAACCTGCGCACCGTCTTCGAAGGGTTCCTCGAGCGGCACTACGGCGAGAAGCTCAAGCGCGCGAAGCAGTTGGGCAAATGGAAGGGCCACCCCATTGTCTACACGAACTGGGTCGGCCACATGACGCGGCCCGGTGGGCTGTACCTGGGCGAAGCCGCGCGCATCACGCACAACGCCACCGGCGAAGGCATCAGCCAGGCGATGGAGTCGGGCGTCTTCGCCGCCGAAGCGCTCGCGCAGGTGCTCAAGCACGGCGCGCGTGAAGACAAGGTGTGGAGCGCCTACGTGAATCGTCACCGCAAGCGCTTCACGTCGTCCTTCGTCGCTGGCCACGCGCTGCGCGCCGTCATCGCCTCGCCGATTCTTGATGGCGTGGCCGACGTCTACAACCAGCCCATGATTCGTAAGTTGGTGGTGAAGGTGCTCGGCAGCGCGCTGGCCGGCAGCTCCGTAAGCAGCCAATAGAATACTGATTTCAGTAGGTTGCATTTTGTCGGCAACCGAAGTGCCCGGCGCTCCGACAACATGTAGAGGGAACACCCACATGGTCTCCAGACTTACCCGGAACGAGTTCACGCAGGCGCTGCAGGGCAAGAACGTCAAGGTCGCCGACGCGGCGGCCGACCCGAAGTTGGCGGGCGTCGACGTGGCGAAGGCCGACCTCAACCGCGACGGCAAGATTGCTGGCGACGCCGAGGCTGCGGCGCTCTTCAAGGTGGTCGACGCCTACGACCGCAACGGTGACGCGGCGTCCATCGCCACTCTCGACGCGAGCGGCGCGCAGACGCGGGCGGGTGCGGTCGCCACGGCGCTCGTCTCGCGGGCAGTGTTTGATGTCGTCACCGCGCCTCCGTTCAACGACGCGGCGCTCCGCAACGCGTTCAAGGGCGAGAACTCGGTGCCGCTGAGCCGCGGCACCAACGACGATCGCGCATATGCGGTGCAGTACGCGCTCGCGCGCCTCAACGTTCCGGTGGGCACGGTCGACGGCAAGTTCGGCCCCGGCACGGAGCGCGCGGTGAAGGCGTTCCAGACGTCTGCGGGCCTGCCTTCGACGGGCTCGGTAGACGCGGCGACGTTGCGCGCGCTCGACGCGAAGCTGAAGAACACCGAGCTGCGCACGCCCGCCGAGGTGAGCGGCAACCCGCTTCGTTACCTCGCCGCGCAGGCGCTCTCGCTGCCGAAGGTCCCGGCCATCATCGACCGCAGCAAGCCGGTCGACTGGAACCACCCCGAGATTCAGAAGTCGTACGGCGAGTTCGTCGCCGGCCATTGGGAGCAGCTCAAGACCAACCGCGTCGAGACCGACTGCAAGACGCTCTCGTTGTTCTTGATGGATCAGTTCCGCACGAAGGTGAAGGCCGACCTCGGCGTCGAGCTGCCGCGCCCGGCGAACCTGCCCGCGAAAGAATGGAGCGCGTCGACGGGCTCGAACAACGTCGCCGGTTACTTCAGCCGCTTCGACACGCTGGCCACGGTGCGCCCGGGCTACGAGAACGCGCAGGCGCTGCAGCGCCTCGACCCGTCGGCGTCGATGCAGACGGGCCCGAACCTCCGCTACGCGGGCGTCGACGCGAACATGGCCTCGCGCGCGCTGAAGGTCGGCACGCCGTGGGTCGCGTCGCGCGACAACGCGGGTGACACCACGAAGCCCGAGATTCCCGTGCAGAACCTCACGCCGGGCGACGTCATCTTCATGGACCACACCGGCGACGGCCGTGTCGACCACATGGCCAACGTGGTCAAAATCGAGCGCGACGCCGCGGGCGTGGTGACGCGGCTGGTGCTCGCCACCGGCAGCTTCGACGACATGAAAGACACGAGCGGCGCGACGGCGCCCAACCACCTGGGTGAAGTGAACAACTACACCGAAGAGGTGACCGTCGACCTCGACGCGAATGGCCGCGTGAAAGACTCGCGCGTCACGTGGAGCTCGGAGCCGTCGTGGTTGGTCGAAGGTCGCTACTCAGCGCGCTCGCTGCTCATGGAGATGAAGCCGGGCGGCACGATTGCGGTGGGTCGTTGGGCGCAGCCGCGAGCCTGACGCGACTTGCATGATGCAAGTGACGGCCTGCCTCGAAAGAGGTGGGCCGTCTTCGTTTCAGGTGCCCAGCGCGCTCTGCAGCGCCGCGACGGCTTCTTCCAGGCGCCACGGTTTGACCAGCACCGCGCTGATGCCCATGCGGTCGCGCGTCGCCTGGTCGAGCTCCCCGGCCATGCCCGACGACACGATGACTGGCACTTCGCGGCGCAGCTCGCGCAGCGCCATGGTGAATTCTTCGCCGCTCATCTGCGGCATCGAGAGGTCGGTCAGCACGGCGTCGAAGCCCGTCGGTGAAGCGGCGAAGGCCTTGAGCGCCTCTCGCGGGTCGTCGAACACCGACGTGCGGTAGCCGAGCGTCTCGAGCAGCCGCGCCGACACGCGCGCCATGCCGGGGTGGTCATCGACCAGCATCAGGTGCTGCCCCGCGCCGGGCCGCTCGAGCTCTTCTTCAAGCGCGGGGAGGAACACGTGAAATGCAGTGCCGCGCTCGGGCGTGCTGTCGACCACCACCGCGCCGTCGTGGCCCTGCACGATGCTCTGCACCACGGCGAGGCCGAGGCCCGTGCCGCTGCCATCGCGCCGCGTCGAGAAGAACGGCTCGAAGATGCGCCGCGTCGTCGCTTCGTCCATACCCACGCCGGTGTCGGCCACCGTGAGGCGCACCCAGCGGCCGGCCTGCAGAGGTGGGTGACGGCTCGCGTACGCAAAGTCGACGTCGACGGCCTCGAGCGTGATGGACAAGGTGCCCTGGCCCGTCGGCATCGCCTGCAGCGCGTTGGTGCAGAGGTTGGTCAACACCTGGTGCAGCTGCCCGGCGTCACCCAGCACGCGGGGTACGCGCAGCCCGACGATTTCCTGCAGGCGAACGCCGCCGGCGGTGGGCTCCAACAACTTGAGCGTCTCGCGCACCAGCGGCGTCAGCTCCAGAGACTTGCGCTCAGGCGGGCGGCGCCGGCCGAAGGTCAGCACCTGCTGCGTCAGCTCTCGACCGCGGCCCGTGGCCTGCAGAATCGCCTGCGCCACCTCGGCCGGCTTACCGGGGAGGTCTTGCAGGCGCTGCGCGTGCGCGTTCACCACGGTGAGCAGGTTGTTCACGTCGTGCGCGATGTGGGAAGCGAGGCGCGCGAGGGCTTCGTTTTTCTGCGACTCGGCGACCTGCGCTTCGAGGCTGCGCTGCAGTTGCTCTGCGTCGCGCACCGACGTCACGTCGCGCGCGATGGCGGCGAGGCGGTAGACCCGACCCTCGTCGTTGATGAAGGGCACCATCGAGGTGTTGAACCAACGACGCCCCGCGGGCAGCGAGAGCTCGTGCTCGTAGAGAATCGGCGCGCGCGCGCGAACGGCCTGGCTCCAGCGCGCTTCGAGGCGCGCCGCCATGCTCGGCGTGAGCACCTCCTGCGCCGTCTTGCCGATGGTGTGTTCGCGGCGGAGCCCGGTGGTCAGCTCCGCGGTGGAGTTCATGTCTTCGCAGACGATGCGCTCGGCTTCGACGCGGTAGAGAATGATGGAGTCGTTCGAGTGCTGAAACAGCTCGCGGAAGCGCCGCTCTGACTGCTGCAGGGCGGCCTCGACCTTCGCCCGTTCGGCGCTCTCGAGCGCGAGTGACACCAGGTCGGCCAACGCGGCCGCGAAGGACTCTTCTCCCGGGTGCCAGCGGTATGGGCCACCGGCGTATTCGAGGCAGAGACAGCCCTTGAGTTCACCGCGGAGCTGCAGGCCGACGTCGATGGTGGCGCCGATGTTCTCGGGGCCGAAGTAGCTCTCGAGGAGCGAGGCGGTTCGAGCGTCGGCGCGCACGTCAGGCACCACGAGCATGCGCTTCCTGTGCAGGGCGTCGAAGTACTCGCGGCTCTCGGAGACGAGGAGCTTCGTGCCGGACGAGTGCTTGCCGGTGCGCGCGTCGTAGAGGTCGACGAGCGAAATCCACGAGCGCGTGTCGTCGAAGAGCCACACGCCGCAGCGAGAGACCTGCACGCCGCGCACGGCGACTTCGTTGATTTCGGCGAGCGACGCGGCGAGGTCGTCACGGCGGAAGCGCGGGCTGCGCGCGAGGCGCATCAATTCGCCGGTGCCGTCGCGCCAGCGTTCTTCGATGGTCTGGGAGGCGAGGCGTTCAGCGCGTTCGCGCTCGAGGCGCGTGAGCACCGCGACGAGGCCCGTGAGGTGCGGGCGGAAGAGCCAGTCTTGAGCGCCTTCGGCGAGCCACCGGGTGATGAGGGGTTCCTGCGCGAGCTCGCCGAGCGCGAGCACCGGGCTTTCGAGGTTGGCGTCGGCGAGCAGCGCTCTCCAACTCGACGCGGGCGCGACGCCGTCGTCGAGAGAGACGATGAGCGCCAGGAGGCTGGGGAGTGAGGCGAGCTTCGTCGCAGCCTGCGCGGCGTCGGCGGCGCGATGCACCTGTGCGCTGCGGCCGCTCTCGCGCAAGACGTGTTCGAGCCGTTGCGCGTCGGCGTCACTTCCCCCGATGAGAAGCACGTGCTGACCGTCAGTCATTCGGAGCGCTCGGTGTAACACGTCGAGCGCGCGGGCGTGACGCGACGATTGCGGCGGTCTGCGCGGGTGGATCAGTCAGGCCACTGCATGTCGTCGATGTGCGGCAGGTGCTGCTCGGTGTCTGCGTCGATGGCGCGCAGCGCGTAGAGAAACAGCGCGAGCGACTTCGCCGCTTTGTCCGTCGCGGGCGGCTCGACCTGCGCGACGCGGCGCGGCTCACCGCTCGACGCGAACGTGACCTCGATGTGGGCGCCCACCACGCGCGCCTCGAAGCTCGCCGCGCAAGACTCCGCATTCCACACGCGGCTGCGCTGCGCAGCGTCGAACTCGTGACGACACCGGAGCAGCGGCTCGTCGGTGAGCTCGCAGAACAGCACCTGCACCGCCTCCGGCGCCCGGTACGGCCCCGCCCCGACGAGACGACCTGTGCGTTCACGCGAGAACACCACCGGCCCATCGCGTCGCGCGCGCACCGAGAGGTCGGGCCGGAAGAACACGGCGCCGCTGTGTCGCGACGAGACGAGTCGCCCGTCGGTCGAGAGCTCGAGACCGCAGCGGGCGGCGGTGCACTCGGTGGGTTTGCCCTCGTGGTCTACCGGAGACACACGAATGAGCCGACCGGGTGTCGCAGCGAGCAGGAGCAGAAGAGCGGTGAACATGGCGCGCCAGACACGCAGTGGCGCCGCATCGTTCCACGTTGTTGCGCAGAAGTCTGCGCAGTGGGCACCACGCTTCACGGAGTTCTCGTCGGCACGGTCGCTGCTCTGTGCTGCGGCATGCTTCGCGCTCTGTGTTTGTGTTCGCTGCTCTCTGGCTGTGTGGCGGGCAACGTCGCCGCTGGCGCGCTGGTGAGGCCGCTGCGCGTGCCGGTCATCGGCGCGCCTTCACTGCGTCACGAGTCACTCCAGGTCACGACGACCGACGGCATCGCGCTCGACGGGTGGCTCTTCAGGCCGGCAGGTCAGCCGCGAGGGCTCGTCGTGCTGCTGCACGGCAAAGACGCCAATCGCCAGCGCTTCGTCGGTGCCGCGCGCCGCTTCGTGGAGCAGGGCTTCGCGGTCGTCGCGTACGACCAGCGCGCCCACGGTGCGTCGACGGGTGAGTTCGTGACGTACGGCGCGAACGAGGTGAACGACGCGCGGTTGATTATCGACACTGCGCTCAAGCGGGTCGGTCGCACGCTCCCCGTTGCGCTCATCGGCGAATCGCTTGGCGCTGCTGTCGCCCTGCAGACCGCCGCTGTCGAGCCGCGCGTGCGCTTCGTTGTCGCCGGTGCTCCCTTTGCTGATCTCGAGACCATCGTGCGTGACCAGGCGCCGTTCTTGTCAGACGAGCTGCGGGCGGAGGCCGTGCGTGTCGCGCAGAGAGCGGCGCGCTTCACCGTCGCCGACATCTCTCCTGAAAAGGCCGCGTCACGAATCGCCGTGCCGACGATGTTGCTGCACGGCGCTGAAGACACCTTCGTGCCCATGCGGCACTCGCTGCGAATTCTCAGCGAGCTGCGCGCGCCGCGACGCTTCGTGCGACTCGAAGGTGTCGACCACCTGGGCGTGCTGCGCTCAGACGCCGCGTGGGACGAGGTGCATCGCTTTCTGTACGAACGCGGCTTCGGTGACGCGGGCGCGCCGGTCGCTGCGTCGAAGTAGCGCGGCCTACGACGTCAGACGTTCAGCCAACACCGCGCGCATCGCGTCGAGGCGCATGGGCTTGGTGAGGTAGCCGTCGGCGCCGCACATCTTCGTGGCTTCGATGAGCCGGTCTTCGCCCATGGCTGACAACAGAATCACCGGGGTCTTCGCCAGCGTTGCGTCGGCGCGAATCGCCTTGCAGACCTCGAGGCCGTCGAGCCCGGGCATCAACACGTCAAGAAACACCAGGTGCGGCTTTTCAGTGCGCACGTGCTCGAGCGCCGTGTCACCCCGGTCGGCGCGGATGACCTTGTGGCCCGCCTTCGTCACCACGCGCGAGGTGAAGTCGAGAATCGACGGGTCGTCGTCGGCCACCAGCACCGTGCGGCTCAGAATGCCCCCGCGCGGCCGGTTGTTGAGCAGCATGTCGACGGCCTCCTGCAGCCGCGCCACGGTGAGCGCGTCGGTGTCGAGCACCTTGAGCCCCGCGAGCGTCAGCTCGGCGCGGGTCCACATGACGACGGCAGAGACGACGAGCTCGGTGCCATCAGGCAACTGCAGCGAGAGCTTCACTGCCTCGCCGCCCGCGAGCGCCTGCGGCGTGCGCAGCGTGAGCCCCGACGCCGACAGGCCCTTCGTCGAACACCCGGCCATCGGCACCGGCTGCAGAATTCGCGAAGGCAAATCACAGTCGACCCGTGGCTCGGTGCGCCCGGCGATGCGCGCGGCGTCGTCGTGATCCGCCACGATGGCGCGACACTTTTCGAGCGACGGCGCGTCGAGCTTCACGAACACGCCCGAGGGTTGGCCCGGTGACAATGGCCGCACCTGCTGCACGACGGCGTTCACGAAGAGCGGGGCATCGAGCTCCGGCGTTTCGATTTCGAACTCGACCTGCGACCCCACGGCGAGCGCGTCGGTGGTGGGCACGAAGACCCGGTCGCCTCCCGAGACGACCACTTCGGACCACAGGCGCGCGCGCGCCAGGAATCGCAGCTTGAGGGTCATTTCAACTCACGTGGTGACGTTGAAGCGGAAGTGCATGCAGTCACCATCCTGCACGACGTATTCCTTCCCTTCCACGCGCAGCAGGCCCTTGTCGCGCACGGCGGCTTCAGAGCCCAGCTCGAGCAGGTCTTTCCACCCCATGACCTCGGCTTTGATGAAGCCCTTTTCGAAGTCGGTGTGAATGACGCCAGCGGCCTGCGGCGCCTTGAAGCCCTTGCGAATGGTCCACGCGCGGCACTCTTTTTCGCCGACGGTGAAGTACGTCTGCAGGCCGAGCAGCGTGTAGCCGGCGCGCACGACCTTGTTGAGGCCGGGCTCCGAGAGGCCCGAGTCCTTGAGGAACGACGGGCGGTCTTCGGCGGGCAGCTGCTGAATTTCGGCCTCGAGCGCGGCGGCGAGCACCACGACTTCGGCGTTCTCGCTCTGCGCGATGGCCTTGACCTTCGCCACGTACGGGTCGCTGTCGGCGGTGGCCAGCTGCGACTCGGCGACGTTGGCGATGTAGAGCACCGGCTTGTTGGTGAGGAAGAACAGCTCGTGCACGATGGCTTGCTCGTCTTCCGTCAGGCCGTGGCCTCGCACCGGAATGCCCTCGTCGAGCTTGGCCTTGACCTTGTCGAGCACGGCGAGCTCGAGCTTCGCGAGCTCTCCTTCTTTGCCCGGGCCCTTCGCGGCGCGCGCGGTCTTGTCGCGGCGCTTGTCGATGGTCTCGAGGTCTTTGAGGCACAGCTCGGTGTCGACCACGTCTTTGTCGCGCTTCGGGTCGACCGAGCCTTCGACGTGCGTGATGTTGTCGTCGACGAAGCAGCGCAGCACGTAGAGCACCGCGTCGACCTGGCGGATGTTCGCGAGGAACTGGTTGCCGAGGCCTTCGCCCTTCGACGCGCCCCGCACCAGGCCGGCGATGTCGACGAACTCGAGCGTCGTGTAGATGGTCTTGAGCGGCTTGACCTGCGTCGCGATGCGGTCGAGCCGGTCATCAGGCACCGGCACCACGCCGATGTTCGGCTCGATGGTCGCGAAGGGGTAGTTGGCCGCCAGCGCGCCGGCGTTCGAGAGCGCGTTGAAGAGGGTGGACTTGCCGACGTTCGGCAACCCGACGATTCCGATGGAGAGACCCATAGCGGGGCCGCGCGTAGCACGCCGCAGGCCCGATGGGTGACCCGGAGCGCGCAGCGCCCTTCAGAGCGCCGTCGCCGGCTCGCGGCTCACGTTGAGCGCGTTGAGCCACGGCGTGGTCGCCACCGTCGTCACCAGCGCCATCACCACCATCATCGTGAACAGCGCAGGCGAGATGACGCCGAGGTCCAGCCCGATGTTGAGCACGATGAGCTCCATCAACCCGCGCGTGTTCATCAACACGCCGACTGCGCTCGCGTCGCGCCAGTTCAACCCGGTGAGCCGCGCCGTCACCGCCGCGCCTCCGAATTTTCCGAGCGTCGCCAGCACGATGATGACGCCGGTGAGGGCCCAGTCGCGCGCCGACTCGAGCAGCCCCACCTGCGTACGCAGCCCGCTGTACGCGAAGAACAACGGCAGCAGCACCACCGTGGCGATGACCTCGAGCCGTCTGGTGAGCGCCTTCGCGAGCTCGCCGTCTTTGGGCAGCACCGCGCCGAAGAGGAACGCGCCGAACAGCGCATGAATGCCGATGAGCTCGCTGACGCCCGCTGACGTGAGCAGCAGCACCAGGCTGGTCACCAGCGCGCCCACCGGCAGGCCTTCGGGCCCCAGCTTCTGCGGCAGGCGACGCATGAAGGGCCGCACCACCCAGAACATCGTTCCTGAAAACCCGAGCGCGAGGCCGCACGTCCACAGCGCGTCGGTGACGCCGTGCGAGCGCGCGATGGCCACCACGAAGGCGAGCAGGCACCACGCCGTCACGTCGTCGACGGCCGCGCACGCGATGGCGATGGCGCCGACCCTGGTGTGCAGCAGGTTCCGCTCGGTGAGGATGCGCGCCAGCACTGGGAAGGCGGTGATGCTCAGCGCGATGCCCGAGAAGAGCACGAAGGTGAGCACCGGCGTGTCGGGGCCCGCGTGCGTGGCGTGCAGAAAGAAGCCCAGCCCCGCGCCCAGCGAGAAGGGCACCACGATGCTGCCGTGGCTGATGGCCAACGTCGCCTTCACGCGGCCGCGCAGCATGGCGGGGTCGAACTCCAGCCCCACCAGGAACATGAAGAAGATGAGGCCGAACTGCGAGAGCAGCTTGAGCTGTGGCAGCGAGCTGTCTGGGAAAAGCATGGTCATTACTTGCGGCGCGAGCAGCCCCAGCAGCGACGGGCCCAGCACGATGCCGGCGAGCACCTCGGCGATGACCTGCGGTTGTCCCAGTCGCCGCGTCACGAAGGCCAGCAGCCGCGAGAGCACGATGATGACCACCATCTGCGCAAGCAGCAGCGTCAGAGCGGAGAACGCGAGGTGGGGCATCGGGAGCGCGCCGCTTAGCAGGGGTTGACTACCGCCGCTCCAGACCAGTGCGCGCGGAATTCTCCGACGCCACCGTCACCAGTCTTCCATCAGGCAAAACCCCGGCTCAAAACTGACTCGTTGTTCCGGTGAACGCGCCTCGTCATTGTTGCCCGCGTGGTTGCAGCAGAAACGAGTGGGGGGCAATGAACGATTCGAGCCACACCCAGTCACCACTGCGTCTGGTGCGTGTGGGCTTGCTCGCGCTCACCGCCGACGGGCGCGTGACATCAGGAGACGCCGCCGCAGCAGCGATGATGGCCGCCTCGCTCGAGACGCTCTCGCAGCACCAACGCCTCGTCGACCTGATCCGCCCGGCCGATGCCTGCGACGTCGAAGCGTCGCTGAGCCCCGCGCCCTACAGCTACCTCGGGCTGGCGAGCACCTCGACGCCGCTGCTGGTGCACGTCAGCCAGAACGGCGAGGTGTTGATGGCGAGCGTCACGTCAGTCAACGAGTACCTCGCCGAAGCGCAGGCGCTGGCGCGCGTGCAGCTGCGCAACACCGTCGAGTCCATCATCTCGGGCTTCGCGCATGAGGTTCGCAACCCCATCGCCGCGATTCTCAGCCTCAGTGAAGCCGCGCTGCTCGCGCACCCTGAAAATGAGACCGGGCTGGTGCGCATTCCCAGCCTCGTCGCGCGCGTCGAGTCGCTCATTCGGCAGGCGCTCGCGTACAGCAAACCCAAGCCGCCCAAGCGCTCGCTGCACCCGACGTCGTCTCTCATCGAGTACGCCATCAACCTGCTGCGGCCGCGTGAGACGGTGGTGCGCCTCGAGGTGCCGCACCCTTCGGTTGAAGTACCGCCGGTGATGGTCGACCTGCTGCAGAGCGAGCAGGTGCTGGTGAACCTCGTCGAGAACGCGCTCGACGCTGCGCGCAGCGTGGTTCGCCTGACGGTGCGGCCGGGGCGCACGCCGGTGCCCTCGGTGTGCATCGAGGTCAGCGACGACGGGCCGGGCGTCTCTGCCGAGCTGGCCGACCGCATCTTCGAGCCCTTCTTCACGACCAAAGCGCACGGCACGGGCCTCGGGCTGGCCATCGCGCGCGACCTCACGCGCCTCAACGGCGGCGAGCTCCGGCACGTCGTCGACGCGCCGTCGGGTGCGTCTTTCCGGGTGTACCTCCCTTCGACCGCCGCGCCGATTCGCGGCCACTGGTGAATTCACGTGCCTCGCCTGCTCCTCATCGATGACGACGAGAACTACACGTACGCGCTCTCGTCGCTGCTCAGGCGTGGCGGTCACGAGGTCGGCGTGGCGCACACCGCGTCGGCGGCGGTCGGTGAAGTCCGCAGCTCCTGCTACGACGTCGCGTTCCTCGACTTGCGCCTGCCCGACGCCGACGGCCTGGCCGTCATCGGGCAGCTCGCGTCGGTCGACCCGCTGTTGCCCATCATCTGCCTCACGGGTGTCGGCGACACCAACGCGGTGGTGCAGGCCATGCGCAAGGGCGCGGTCGACTACCTCACCAAGCCGGTCGACCGGCAGACGCTGTTTCACGCGGTCGACTCGGCGTCGGAGTATTCGATGGCGCGGCGCTCGGGCGTGGAGCGCCTGGGGTCAGTCGCGGTGCCCATCGGTGAAGCACCGGCGTGGAAGCGCACCGTCGAGCTGGTGATGGCGGCCGCCAGCGCGCCGCGCACGACGGTGCTGCTGACGGGTGAGCCGGGTGTGGGCAAAGAGGTCGCCGCGACCATGCTGCACCGCCTGAGCAAACGGAGCAGCGCGCCGCTCGTCACGGCGAACGCGGCGTGCTTCTCGCCGTCGCTCATCGAGTCGGAGCTCTTCGGTCACGAAGCTGGCGCGTTCACCGGCGCGACCCGGCGGAGCCTCGGGTTGTTCGAGCAGGCCGAAGGTGGCGTGCTCTTCCTCGACGAAATCGGCGAGCTGCCGCTCGACCTGCAGAGCAAGCTGCTGCGCGTGCTCGAGGGGCACCCGTTTCGCCGCGTCGGTGGTGATGAAGCGGTGAGCTGCGACGTGCGCCTGGTGTTCGCCACGAATCGTGACCTCCGCGAGCAGGTCAAGCGCGGCCTGTTCCGCGCAGACTTGTACGAGCGCCTGCGCGTCTTCGAGATTCCGCTGCCTCCGTTGCGCGAGCGCCGTGAAGACATTCCGCACCTCGCGCATCACTTCGTCGCCAAGCTGGGCGCAGAGCTCGGCGCGCCGGCGGTGGGGCTCACGCTCGAGGCGCTCGAGGCGCTGCGGCGGCACACGTGGCCTGGCAACGTGCGCGAGCTCCGCAACGTGCTCGAGCGCGCGTTGGTGCTCTCGAATGGCCAGCCCATTGGCGTGCAACACCTGCCGCACGAGCTGTGGCACGAGGTCGGCGCGAGCGCTCCGGGCGTGCCGACGACTGACGCCGTCTTGCTCGAAGAGGTCGAGCGTCGGCACATCGTCGCGGTGTTTCATGACACCGATGACAACGTGACGCGCACCGCAGAGCGGCTGGGTATTTCTCGCCTCGCGTTGCGTCGTCGGTTGCAACTGTATGGTTTGAAACCGGTTCGTTCGTGACCGGTGTGGTTCGTTTGTGACCAGCGCCGAGTGAGGCGTCGTCGTTGATCCAACGTGTTGCCGTCGTCTTGAGGTTGGCGCTTCGGTTGCAACCAGACGAAGCGACGCATGACGACGCCTCGCGCTACCGGGCTCCCGCCTGGCCCCTTCTGGATGGTCGACGACGAGCCTGAGCTGGTGAGCGCGACGGTTGGGATGTTGGCCAGCGTGCTGGGTCCTTCGCAGATTCGTGGCTCGACAGACCCGCGTGAAGTCGCCTCGTGGATTGAGCGCGAGCGCCCGACTGCGTTGATTACCGACGTGCGCATGCCGCACGTCAACGGCCTCGAGCTGGTGACGCGGCTGCACCAGAAGTGGGGCCCGGTGCCGGTGGTCGTGATGACCGCGTTCCCCACCGCGCAGGTCGACCACGAGGCGCGCGCGGGGCGCTTCGCGTACCTGCCCAAGCCCTTCACGTTTCAGGCGCTGCGCGACACGCTGACGCGAATCTGCGCGCAGCCGGCGCCGTCGGCCTTCAGCGGCGCGATTGCCGTCAGCATGTTGGGTGAGGTCGTGCAGCTCTATGGGCTGGCGAACCGCACCGGCACGTTGCTGGTGAACTCGGACGCGGGCGTGGGCCACATCGGCTTCGAGTCGGGGCGCGTGGTCGACGCAGAGACCGGCGAGCTGCGCGGCGTCGACGCGTTCAACACCATTCTCTCGTGGACGTCTGGCGGCTTCAGCTGGGCGTCGACGCCGCCGCCGACGCACACCATCACCTCGGGGTTGTCTGAGTTGCTCATCGACGCGTACCGGCTGCGCGACGAGCAGGCCGCCGGCGTGGTGAGCGAGAGCGACGACCTGGGCCTCGACGCCTTCGACGCGCTCGACTCAGCGACCGCGGCGAGCGGCAACAACGTGGTCGACAACTTGAGCCGCCTCGAGCGCGCGGACGGGTTCCTCGGCGCGGCGCTCTTCGACATCGAAGCCAACGCGTGTGTGGCGTCGGTCGACCGAGGCGCGCGCGACGTGGAACGCGCCGTCATGGGCCACGCGGACCTCGTCGAGGCCAAGCGCCGCACCATTTTCAACCTCAAGCTCGACGACGAGCTCGAGGACATCGTCATCTCGCTGGGCCGCGAGTACCACCTGCTGCGGCTGTGTCGGCGCCGCCCGAAGCTCTTCTTCTTTCTCACGCTCGACCGCGCGAAGGCCAACCTGGCGATGGCGCGGTACCTGCTGTCCGACGTCGAGCGGGACATCGTCGTATGAGCGTCGCGACGTCAGGGCCCGACAACGTGCTGCGCGTGCTCTCGGAGCTCGAGGGGCTGCCCAACGACGCGACCGGCGCGCTCGCGTTTGGCCCCGAGACGAAGCTCTCGGGCGTGGTGTTGGTGGAGCGCGGCCGCGTGTGCTGGGCGGCCGCCGAAGGGTTGCAGCGTCGCCTGACGGGGTTGCTGCGCGAGTGTTGTTCGCCTCCGCTGGGCGCCGACGAAGCAGAGCAGCTGTTCGTCGAGTGTCGACAGCGCGGGCGGCCCATGGGCGAGGTGTTGGTGGAGCGCGGTCGCGTCAGCCCTGAAGCGCTGCGCGCGGCGTTGCTGCACCACACCGCTGAGTCCCTCGCGCTCGGCGAGTCGTGGACGAGCGCGCCGCGGTGGGTGCCGCACCGCGCGCGCGGCTACCAGTCGGCGTTCACGTTTCTGCCGGTGGAGCTGCTGTCGTACGCGAGCACCATGGCGCAGCCCGAGAAGGTCGGCGACGCGTGCGAGCGGTTGCGCGTGCTGGCCGGGGAGCGCAACTCGGCGGTGTTCGACATGCCCGGCGCGACGTTGTTGGGCTGTCAGCTGCCTGAAGACAGCACCACGTCGCTGCGCGCGCTCAGCTCGGCGGGCGCGTGGGCCGCGAAGAGCCTCGCCGAGAGCACCTACGCGTCGACGTTGAAGTTCACGCGCGACCGCTCCGGCGGCGTGTGGGTCGGCTGGAGCGACGCGGGGCTGACGTTTCTCGTGCACTGCCATGACCGCAACGACTTCTCGGTGCTGGTGCGCACGCTTCAACGCCACGGCTGGAACGCCGCCGTGCAGAGCAGCGTACCGCTCGTCGATTACCAGGTCGTCCTGACCTGACGTTCAACCAACGCAGCACAACCCCAACAGGAGCAGCACCATGGCCAGCCCGAAAGAAGCACTCCCGAAGTTGATGGAAATCGACGGTTGTATCGGCGCCTGCATCGTCGACTCGAACAGCGGAATGATGCTGGCGGCGGCGGGCGGCAGCACCGGCATGAATCTCGAGGTGGCGGCGGCGGGGAACACCGAGGTGGTTCGCGCCAAGCGCAAGACGATGAAGGCGTTGAACCTCAACGACACCATCGACGACATCCTCATCACGCTGGGCAAGCAGTACCACTTGATCCGCCCGCTCGGCTCGAACGACGCGCTCTTCATCTACATCGCGCTCGAAAAGAGCCGCGCGAACCTGGCGATGGCGCGGCACAGCCTCGCGAGCATCGAAAAAGACCTGTCCATCTGACGCACGAGGAGAACAAACACATGCCTACCGAACGACAAATCGTCGAGACCTTCGAGAAGATCGCCGCAGACATTCCCGGCTTCATCGCCGCGTCGCTGGTCGACCTCGACTCAGGAATGACGCTGGGCCTCAAGTCGGCGCGCCCCGACTTCGACCTCGCCGCGGCCAGCGCCTACAACAGCGAGATGGTGAAGCAGAAGTTGAAGATCATGAAGGCGCTGAATCTGAAGACCACCCTCGAAGACATGCTGCTGACGCTGGGTGATCAGATTCACATCATCAAGCTGGTGACGCCCACGACCTTCATCTACCTCGCCGCTGAGCGCGCCAATTCGAACATCGCCATCGTGCGCACGGCGGTGAACAAGAACGCGTCAGTGCTGGTGTAACCACCCGTGGCGACGCTCGACCGCAAGCGCGACGCGCTGGTGGTGCGCATCGTCTACGACGGGCCTCCCACCGCAGGAAAGACGACGACGCTGCGGGCCCTCGCGCAGCGCCTGGGGCAGGGGCAGGTCTTCACGCCCGAGGAGTCGGCCGGTCGCACCGTGTACTTCGATTGGATGGAGTACACGGGCGGCCGCTTCGAGGGGCGGCAGATTCATTGCCAAATCATCAGCGTGCCCGGGCAGCGCGCGTTGGCGCCGCGCCGCAAGTTGTTGCTCGAGTCGGCTGACGCGGTGGTCTTCGTCGCCGACACGTCGCGCGAAGGCATGCCCGAGAGCCTCACGCACCTCGATGATTTGATGCGCAGCCTGAAGTCGCACCCCGGGCCTCCGCTGGGCGTGGTGCTGCAGGCCAACAAGCGTGACCTGCCTGACGCCGCTCCGCTCGAGCGCTTGAGGCGAAGCCACGGCCTGGCGATTGTCGAGTCGATTGCGTCGGCCGGTGAAGGCACCCGTGAGGCCTTCGTGTTCGCGGTGCGGCTCGCGTTGGACCGCGTGCGCGAGCAACTGCGTCAGGGCCAGTTGGGAGTCATTGACGCGTCGGCGGAGTCGGCCGATGCGTTACTCAACCAGATGCGAGCGTTGCCGCTGAACCCGGGCGCGTTCGAATTGTGGGGCAAAGAAGAAGCCGCGCCGCTCAACCCGAAAGGTTCAGCGCCGAAGCTGCCCGACACGGCGGTGCTCAGCGGGTACATCTGGCCGGCCATCAACGGCCGTATTCTTTTGCAGGAAGCGTGTGCTGGTTTGTCGAACGACGCGCGCGAGCTGACGCCCTCGGAGTGGGTGGCCGACACCGACAACGGTTGGCGATTTCATTCGGCGTCTTCGTGCGTGTTCCCCGAGAACGAGTTGGCGCGCGAGGCGTTGATTCGCTGGGCGCAGATGCATGCGTCGTTGTCGGGGTGGCTCTCTCCGAATCGGTGCATTGCAGTGTGTGAGACGGGCGAGGGCGGGTTTCGGTTGTGGCAGGTCGTGCGCATCGAGCCGTCGTTGTGGGCGCGCTTGTCAGACACGTTGCGCACGCGCGACGCCGAGCAGATTGGTGCGCGATTTTCGGAGGCGGCGGTGTTGTGTACACGCGCCGCGTTGCGGTGGTCGCAGGCGCCGTACGACTTGCCGTGCACGCTCGAGACGGTGGGCCTGGTTGATGGTGGCGCGAGCTACGTGAGCTTGATGCCGGAGCCGGACCGGTTGAGCGCTCCAGTGTCGACCGACCGCCGCGCGCGGCTGTGGCAGCAGCTGCAGGGGCTGCTCACCGCAGAGTTCGGCGAGCAGCACTTTCTTCGCGACCGCGTGGGCTGAGGGCGACGCTTCAGCTCACCAGCGGCTCGTCGACGTCTTCGTCGAACGCGCCAGGCATCGCCCCTGAATCACCGACCGCTCTGACCAGCTCCATGGGCGTCAGCGACAGCGGCGTCTCGTCGAGCGGCAGTTGAACGACCTGCTCTGCGCCGTCGCGGAAGAAGCGCACCGTCATCACCGGCAGGCGCACCCGCGTCGCGTCGATGTACGAGCTCCAATCGGGCGTGCGGTGGCCATTCACCTCGAGCACCACGTCGCCGTAGCGCAGGCCCGCGCGCGCCGCCGGGCTGCCGCGCAGACACCCCAGCAGACACAGCCCGCCGAGGGTCGTGGCGATTCGATTGAGCTCGTCCGTCTTCATGCGCTCCAGCGTAGCGAGCGACTCCCGGTGGGAGCCACGCGCACTCAGTACACGTGGAACGTTCCAGACCGGTAGTCGCGAAACGCCCGCGCGATGTCCTCTTGCGAGTCGCCCACGAAGGGCCCGTAGGTGACGAGCGGGATGTTCTGTCGCTCGCCCGCGTAGAAGAGAACACGCAGCGGTGCGGGGCCCGGGTTCTCGACGCGAATGACGGCCGCGCCGTCGCCTGGTTCGGGCCTGTCGAGCCAGCCGACCTGCCCCGGTGCGAGGGCCTTGCCTCCGACGCGCGCCGAACCCTCGAGCACGTAGAAGAACCCGTTGTGCGTGCGCGGCGCGTCTTGCTCGATGGCGGCGCCGGGCTGCAGCTCGATGGCCGCCACCGTCACCGGTACATGGTTGCGCGTGGGTGAGCGCAGCGCGCCCGACGAGCCGCTGTAGAGCCGCACCTTCGCGCCCGGCTCTTCGCGCACCAGCGCGGCGTCGCGCGGTACGAATTGGTGGTCGGGCTCCGCCCAGCGCTCTTTCTTCGGCAGCGTCACCCAGAGCTGCAGCAGCCGGAAGTCGAGCGCCGCGTCGGTAGCCTTGCCGTGAATGATGCCCTTGCCGGTGGTGGTCCACTCCACGTCGCCGGGCTCGAGCGCGCCGTCGCTCCCATTCTCGAGGCCGAGGCGACCATCGACGAGAAACGAGACGGTCTCCATGCCGGTGTGTGGGTGCGGGCCGCCGGCGAAGTGCCCTTTGATGCGGTCGTCCATCAACAGAATGAAAGGGTCGGCGTCGGCCCACTCGTCCTGGCGGATGACCTCGATGACGCGGTGGTCAGGGCCGAACTGGCCCTGCGCCGGGGCGGGCAGGGTGCGAATGCGGCCGAGCGTGCGTTGCAGCGACATGACGGGCTCCTTCGATGCTGAACAAGCGGCGAGCGCGCTGGCTGACATCAGGATTTCTCGACGGGAGAAGCTCACGGCTTCATGGGTAATGCGGCGACGTGAGCGCCTCAAGGAGGCACACCCATGTGCCCTGTTTGGCGGGTGGGTATACAGAAGGTACTGCCACCCGGAGACTCCATGTCGCGTCGCGCTCTCGTCGAAGCCTGCAACCCTTCGCGGCACATCATGGCGAGGGTCGGAGACAAGTGGAGCATGCTCATCGTCATCGCGCTGCGTGACGGGCCGCTGCGCTTCAACGAGCTCAAGCGCGCCATTCACCACGCGTCACAGCGCATGTTGACGCGCTCCCTGCGCGGGCTCGAGCGCGACGGGCTGGTGAAGCGCACGGTGACGCCGACGAAGCCGCCGCGCGTCGACTACGAGCTCACGGTGTTGGGGCATTCGCTGCGCAGCCCCATTGAGGCGCTCGGCATGTGGGCCACGCAGCACCAGCGAAGCATCGAGCGGGCGCAGCAGCGGTACGACCAGCGCAACCCTGGAGGTTGATTGGAACGCGCGCGAGCGCACGCCCCGACGGTCTTAAACGAAGCAGCCGCGTGAACCTCGAGGGCGCACGCGGCTGCGTCACGTCAGTCGTTGAAGCGGCTCAGTCTTTCAGGCGCAGCTTCATCTGCACGTCGCTCGACCAGTGGTTGGCGAACGCCTTCACGCACGTCGAGAGGTAGCGGTCGTAGTTCGTCCACACCGTCTCGCCGTTGCTCATGACCTTCGTGCCCCAGCCGCTGGCCATGATCTTCTCTTTGTTCAGGCGCATGCGGCGCAGCCACTCGGCGGTGGTCTTGCCGTAGTCCTGGCGGCGGGTGTTGAGCTGAATGATTTCCCACGACTGACCGCACGCGGCGACGAGGTCTTCGAGGCGCGGGTTCTGGCCACCGGGGAAAATCACGTCGGCCGTCTGCTTCAAGTCTTCGAGGTCAGCGCGGTTGCGCGGCATGCGGTCGCGCAGAATCGCCTGGAAGCCGAAGTGCGCACCGGGCTTCACCCACTTGGCGACCTTGTTGAAGTACTCGCGGTAGATGCCGACTGCCTCACCGGCCTGGTGCTGCGCAGGCGAGACGAGGTGGTCAATCATCTCGATGCTGATGAGCGCGTCGTACTTCTCGGGCGGCACGAAGTCTTTGTAGTCGGCGACCCACATGGTCACGCCCGGCAGCTTGCGCGCGCGAATCTCTTCGGCCTGCTGACGCGACAGCGTGATGCCGTGCGCGTTCTGCACCTTGCGCTCGAGCACCAGCCACTCGAGGTTCGCGCCCCAACCGCAGCCGATGTCGAGGACCAGCGAGTTCTCTTTCACTTCGGCGAAGTCGGCGAGCCAACGGCTCTTGTTGCGCTGGGCTTGCTCGAGCGTCGTGTGCTGCTCGTCGAAGACTGCACTCGTGTAGTGCATGCGCTCGTCCAGCCAGAGCCGGAAGAACTCGTTCGAGATGTCGTAGCCGATTTCAACTTCGTCTTGAGTCGAGGTCATTTCAGTTCAGTCCTTTAAACGAAAACTGCTCAGGCGACGGCGTCGCCATTCATTTCACGGGTGAGGCGCTCGAGCTCTTCCTTCGCCACGTTCGCGGTGAGGAGCAGCTGCTCGGGCGAGTGGAGCGACGAGAGGAAGAAGCGCAGGCGGGCCTGATCTTCTTCGACGGCCGGGTACAGAATCGGCTGCACGTTGATGCCGCGTTTCTTGAGCGCGTCAGACAGCTGCAGGCACAACACTGAATTGCCGACGATGAGCGGCACCACGGCCGTGTCCTTCGAGAAGCCGGAGTTGATGTTGCGCTCCTTGAGCAGCTTTATGAAGAGCGCCGCGTTGTCCTTGGCCTTCTTGCTGCGCTCGGGGTGCTTGAGCATTTGCTGCGTGGCCGCGAGCGCCGCCGCCGCGTTCGGAGGCGGAATGCCCACCGAGTACACGAAGCCCGGCGTCGTGTACTTCAAGTACTCGACCAGCTCTTTGCTACCCGCGATGTAGCCGCCGCACGACGCGAACGACTTGCTCAACGTGCCCATCCACATGTCGACGTCGGCGGGGTTCACGCCGAAGTACTCACCGATGCCGCGGCCCGTGGGCCCCACCACGCCCGCCGAGTGCGCTTCGTCGACGAGCAGCAGCGCTTTGTGGCGCTTCTTCACTTCGATGAACTTCGGCAGCTCGGGAATGTCGCCGTCCATCGAGTAGGTGCCTTCGATGGCGATGAGCACGCGGCGGTAGTGCGGCCGCAGGTTCGTCAGCATGCGGTCGAGCGCCTCCCAGTCGTTGTGCGGGAAGGGGCGGCGCTTGGCCCCCGAGAGCTTCGCGCCCTGAATGATGGAGTCGTGCGCCAGCGCGTCGTGGAGAATGAGGTCGCCCGCGCCGCACACGTGACCGATGACGGTGACGTTGGTGGCGTGCCCCGACACGAGCACGATGGAGTCTTCAGTGCCGAAGAAGTGCGCCAGCGCCTTCTCGAGGTCGCGCGTCAGCGGCTTCTCACCTGAGGCCACGCGGCTCGCGGAGACCGACGTGCCGTACTTCTCGATGGCGTCCTTCGCGGCCTTGCTCACCACCGGGTCGCCGGAGTTGCCCACGTAGTTGTACGACGAGAAGTTCAGCATCTCCTTGCCGTTGACGACCGTGGTGTCGCCGCAGATGGCTTCGTGCACCGAGAAGTACGGGTTCGCCAGCCCGAAGGCCTCGGCCATGTCGATGCGCTCGCGCACGTCGAGGTACTCGGGGAACTTCGCCGGGTTCCAGCTCGCCTCGTCGATGGCCGTGACTGGTGCCGCGTCAACCACCGCGTCGACTTCAGCGGCGACGGGGTTGGCAATCGGCTTGATGTTGAACTGCGGGTCGCGCTTCTTGAACTCCGCCGACATGCCGGTGACGTAGGCGACGGTCTCGCCCTTTTCGTTCTGCCAGACGAGCGTGCCGGTGAAGACGTCTTCGTTCTGACCTTCGAACCACGCGGTGACCTTCAGGTTGCCGAGGCCGAAGGGCTTCAACTGCACGAAGCGGCCGAGCGCCACGGGGAAGCCCGCGCGCTGGTGCTTCACCCACGCCCAGTAGCCCGCGAGCTGGAACGACGCGTCGAGCACCAGCGGGTCGACCGTCCATTCTTTGCGCAACGGCTCTTTGACCCAGTCGGCCGGGCGGCAGCCCTTCACCACACCGCTGACGCCGTCTTCACCGAGTGCGTCGATGCTGACGATGCCCTGCAGGCGCGGGCCGTGGAACGTGAAGCCGCCGTAGAAGTCCTTGAGCGACATGGGCAGCTGCGGCGTCGGCGCGAACTGCTTCACCTTCGGCGCGATGGCCGAGTCGGCGCCCACCGTCACCGTGCCGGCGTACGACGTGGCGCGCCCCTGGCTGAGCGTCACGTTCATCGCGTTGCCCTTGCCGTTGCGCACCGCCTGCTTCACCTGCGCCTCGAGCCAGATGGTGTCGGGCACCAGCACCGCGCGCTGCAGCTTGAAGTCGTTGACCGCGAACGGCGTGAACTGACCGGGCGTGTTGCCGCCAGCCGATTCGACGGCCGCCGCCGCCACGTGGTCGAGCGCCGAGGCGAAGGGCAGCACGCGCTGGCCCGCCATGGTGTGGTCGTTCAAGTACACGTGGTTCAACCGCGAGACCGGGAACGTCGCCGTGTGGAGCACCGTGCGCTCCGGCACGTTGCGGCCCACCAGCACTTCGCCGCTGCCGCTCTTCACTGCTGACAAGAACGCAGCGACGCCTTCGTCATCAGCGAGGAAGGTGACGCCTTCGGCCTTGAGCTCGGCCTTCTTGAAGGCGGGAATCTTCTTCGCCATCTCCGAGTCTTCCCAGGGCGGGAAGTCGATGGCGAGCGTGCGCTGCGCACCCGACACGCGCACCAGCATTTCATTGGCGGCCGAGTAGTCGGTCTGCGCCGCGTTGCCGAAGCGCCCGGCCCACGAGCCGATGCCCACGAAGAGCGCCAGGGTGTCGGCCTTCGTCGCGTCGAGCAGCGCCAGTGCGCCGCCGACCTTCGTCTCGAGCACTGAGTCGAGCTGCGCGACGTCCTTCTTTTCGACCAGCGCGTCGGCGAGCAGCCCCGCGTTGTGAATGACCGCGTCGACCTTGCCGTGCTGCGCACGAATCGCGTCGATGCCGGCCTTCACGCTCGCCGCGTCGCGCACGTTCATCGGCTGGTAGCTCACGGCCTTCGCGCCGGCCGACTTCACCGCCGCGATGGCCTTCGAGATGTCCTGGTCGAGCTTGCTGCGCCCCGTCAGCGCGATGGTGCAGCCGTACGTCTTCGCGAGGCCCTGCGCGAACTTGAAGCCCAGGCCCTTCGCGCCGCCGGTGACGACCACGATGGAGTTCGAGTTGAGCGACGCTGCGGCGCCGGGGCGCGAGGGCACCAGCGCGACCGCTGTGCGGCCCGCCTTGGTGAAGCCGACCTCCACCGTGCGGTCGCCCGAAAGCAGCTCAGCGACGACGTGCTGCGCGACGGCTTCGGCCGTGAGCGAAGCGTCGACGTCGATGGCCTTCACCAGCGCGTCGGGCCATTCAGCAGCCAGCGCCTTGGTGAAGCCCAGCGCACCCGACTGGCCGAGCGAGTCGCGCGTCACGCCGTTCAACCCGAACGCGCCGCCGAGCGAGGTGACTGAAACGAAGAGCTCTGCCTTTTCGCCGCCGAGCTTCTTGGCGAGGCCCAGCGCGTAACGCGAAGCCGCGCGGTAATCGGCCGCGTCGCTGACGAGGTTGATGACGCCCGCGAAGTCACCAGCCGTCGACACGTCGCCGACCACACCGGCGATGCCGCGCGCCTTGAGCGCCGTCACCACCGCGTCGGCCACGCCCCGCGTGTCCTTCGTCACCAGCACCGGCTTCTCGAGCGCGAGCACGTTCTCGCTCACCGTCGCCAGCGGCGCCGGCGTCACGGTGGGCACGTACTGCTCGACGGGCGTCTTCACTTCGGGCGCCGCGGCCTTCGCGGTCGCTCCGTTCTCGAGCACGCCGACGATGTGGTCGATGATGGTGGTGGTGTTGGTGGTCTTGCTGAACAGCTCTCGCGGCAACCCGCCGAGCGACGGCCAGGCCTTGCCGACCGACTGGTCGAGCTCGACGAGCATCAACGAGTCGAAGCCCAGCTCACCGACGAGCGTCTGCTCGAGCTTCAACGTCGACTGCGGGAACGCCGAGATGCGCGCCACGAACTCGAGCACCTTCGCGGTGACCTCGGGGCGCACGTCGACCTTCGCGACGGGCGCGGCCGGCGCCGAGGTCTGCAGGCCGACGACCTGGTCGGTGCCCTTCTTCGCAATCATGTTCGAGAAGTCGGGCGGCCTGGCGACGACGGGCGTGGGCAGCACGGCCGACTGCATGGCGACGGCGGTGCCTCCGGCGGCGGGCACCACGAGCTGCTGCGTGACCTGCGTGAGCGCCGCGGCGTCGACGCCACCTGCGAGCGCCTGCAGCGCGGCGGCCTGCGCCTTCACAATCTCTGCCTGGCTCTGAAGCAAAGCCATCTGCTGCTGGAAGAGGGCGATGAGGTTGTCCATGGCGACTGGTCCCTTCGACTTGATGTGCGGCGAGAAAACAGAGGCGGCAGCGACAGTGCCGGACTTCACGAGCGGCTGACGGGGCGCGCGAGGCGTGCGCTCCATGGCCCAGTACTTCTGAACTTCGAGCGGCGTGGGCGGCAGCGTGACGAGCTGCGCACCGGCCAGCAGCGGCTGTGCGTTGAGCGGCACCCCGCGCACCCACAACGCCCCCAGCGCGCCGAGGAACATCGCCCCGCCGTCACTGCCTTCATTGGGAGCCAGCGCGTGCAGCGCGGCCTCCGGCGAAACACCGCGCGCGAACGACAGCAGCGCGCCACCGGCGCCGACCTGAATGAACTGCGTCACGCCGGCATCGACCGCCGTCTGCACCGCGTCGACGAAGTTCACCGGCGCCGTCGCGTGCTGCACCCAGACGTCTTTCGCCTCAGCCACCGAGTGGTAGGTGCGGCCCGTGATGCATGAGACGACGGCCACCTTCGGCTCCTGCAGCGCGAGCGCGGTGACGAGCGCCTTCATCTTCACGTCCATCCCCGCCATGAGCGGCGAGTGGAACGCGTGGCTGACGTCGAGCTTCGTGTTCTTGAGCCCCGCAGCGTCGAGCGCCACCTTCGCGGCCTCGACGCTCTTCGTCGGGCCCGAGATGACGACCTGCGTGGGGTGGTTGTGGTTGGCGACGACCAGCGCCGGGAGCTTCAGCTCCTGCAGCTTCGCCTCGACGACCGAGCGCTCCGCCATCACCGCCAGCATCGCGCCGGGGTCGGTGAGGCCGAGCTCGTTCATCATGCGGCCGCGCGCGGCGACGAGCTTCACCGCATCGGCTCCGGGCAGCATGCCGGCCACCGACGCCGCGGCGAACTCACCCAGCGAGTGGCCCAACGTCGCGTCGGGCTGCACGTTGCATTCACGCAGCAGCTCACCCAGCGCGATGCCGAGGGCGGCCATGGCCGGCTGGCACACGTGCGTCTGTGTGAGGTGCGCCTGGGCCTTCACCGGGTCGGTGCCGGCGGGCGGGTAGAGCGCGTCGAGCAGCGAGAAGCCCGCTTCGGCTTTCACCGCAGCGTCGTACTGCTCCAGCTTCGCGCGCAGCGTGGGGAAGCGCGTGACGAGGTCGGCGAGCAGCCCCACCTTCTGCGCGCCTTGCCCCGCGAAGAGGAAGCCCAGCTTGCGCTGCTCGGCGGGCACCGGCATCGCGGGCGACAGCGCGCCCGAGACGACCTGGTTCAGCTTCTCGATGAGGTCACCGCGTGACGTCGCGAGGAACGCGACGCGCGTGTCGAAGGCCTGCCGCGCGGCCAGCGTGCGCGCGACGTCGGCTGGAGCCAACGAATGCAGCGCGACCTGCTCGGCGATTTCACGGGCGTGGCTCTGCAGCAGCGCAGGCGTCGGAGCGGAGAGCAGAAACAACGACGGAGCTCCCACTCCCTGCGAAGCGGGGAGCGGGCTGGGGAGCGGGGCCTGCTCCAACAACACATGCGCGTTCGTCCCACCAAACCCGAACGACGAGACTGCGGCGCGGCGCACCGGCACGTCCCACGCCTTGGCCTCGGCGGCGACCATGAACGGCGAGTGCGCGAGGTCCAACTTCGGGTTGAGCTGCTCCGCGCTCGGCTGCGGAGGAATCACGCCGTGGTGCAGCATCAAACACGTCTTGATGAAGCCCGCCGCGCCCGCCGCCGACATGGTGTGGCCGACGTTGGCCTTGATGCTGCCGAGGTTGCAGTACGGCGCTTCGAGCGCCTTGCCCGCGCGCTCGTTGAAGAAGTGCTTGAGCGCGCCGACCTCGACCATGTCGCCGACGGTGGTCGCGGTGCCGTGCGTCTCGACGTACGAAATCGACTCCACGGGGAAGTCGACGTCGGCGTGCGCGCGCCACATGGCCTCGCGCTGACCTTCGGGGCGCGGCGTCATGGGGCCATCGCCACGGCCGTCGTTGTTGCAGCCCGTGCCCTTGAGCACCGCGTAGATGCGGTCGCCGTCGCGCTGCGCGTCTTCGAGGCGCTTGAGCACCACGAGGCCCACGCCTTCACCCATCACGAAGCCGTCGGCGCGCGCGTCGAACGGGCGGCACACGCCCGACGGTGAAATCGCGCCGATGCGCGAGAAGCCCACGAGGTTGTCGGGGTTCAGGTTCAGGTACACGCCACCGGCGATGGCGACGTTGCACTGCCGCGCGCGCAGGTTGATGGTGGCCTCGTGAATCGCCACCAGTGCTGAGCTGCACGCGGCGTCGATGCTCATCGCCGGGCCGTTCAGGTCGAAGGTCTGCGCCACGGAGCTGGCAATCATGTTCAGCAGCGAGCCGGCGATGGTGAACGCGCGCGCCGGCGCGACGTCTGCCACGCCCGCCTTGAGCGCCTCGGCTTCGGTCGCCGTGAGCGCGTCGCCGAACTCGCCGTTGATGGTCTGCTGCGCGCGGTGCCGCGCGGTCATCAGGTCTTTGTATTCAGAGACCGACGCGCCGATGAAGACGCCCGTGCGTGACTTGTCGAACGCCTTGCCGTCGTAGCCGGCGTCTTGCAGCGCCTGCCGCGTCATCTCGATGACGAGGCGCTGCTGCGGGTCCATCACCTGCACGCGGCGGGGCGCCAGCCCGTAGTGCAGCGCGGCGAACTCTTCGACGCCGTCGATGAACGCGCCCTTGCGCACGTAGGTCTTGTCGACCGCGCGCACGTCGTTGGGCTCGAAGAAGGCCGAGTGCTTCCACCGGCTGTCGTCGATGTCTTCGAAGGTGACCTCGCCCGTCGAGACGACGCGCCACAGCGAGGTCAGGTCTTTCGCGTGGGGAAAGCGGCACGCCATGCCGACGACGGCGATGGCTTCACGGTGCTCTTGCTTGCTGGGGCTCATGGGCCGCTTTCCGTTTCGCGAAAAGAAATCAAATGGTGACGTCGGTGCCCGCGGGCACCAGGCGCTTCACGACGTCGCCCAGGTCACCGATGGTCTGCACCTTGGCGAGGTCTTCGTCGGGCATGCGAATGTTGAGCTTCTCTTCGAAGAAGCTGACGAGCTCCATGATGGCCACCGAGTCGAGGCCCAGCTTGGAGATGACGGTGTCCTTGGTGAGGCCTTCGAGCTTCTTGCCGTTCACTTCGAGAGCGGCCTGCGCGAAGAGCTGCGAGATGGAGACAGTAGCCATGGTGTGTTGTTCGTCCTTCGTTGTCGTGAGGGTGTTGATTGATCAGCCCAGCAGCTTGCCGACGCGCTTCTGTGCGTAGGCCCCTGCCAGCTTGAACTTCGACATCGCGTCGGAGACCGAGCGGATCTCCAACGTGTGTTCCATGACGCGGCGGGCGCGGTGCTGCGCGCGGCCGATGAGCGACTGGGCGACGTGCTTGGCGACGACGATTTTTTCGCCGTTGCTGCCGATGGTGCGCACGCCTTCCTTGCCCAGCGAGCCGTCGAGGTACTGCTGCCGGGTCTTCGCGCGCTGCAGCTTGCCGCTCGAGGTCTTGGGCAGCGAGCCCACCGGCGCGATGGCCACGTCGGCCGGCGTCAGCTGCATGTTCTCGTTGATCTTCTGCTTCACCAGCTCGATGAGCGCCGCTTCGTCTTTGCTGCGCGACTCGATGGCGATGACCAGCTCTTCGCTCTGCGGGCCGGGGCGCGAGAACGCGACCGTCGAGCCTTTGCGCACCTCGGGGAGCTCATCGACGATCCACTCCAACCGCTGCGGGTCGTAGTTGCGGCCGTTGATGATGATGAGGTCCTTCTTGCGGCCCGTGATGAAGACGTTGCCGTCGACCAGGTAGCCGTAGTCTCCGGTCTTCAACCAGCCGTTGCCGAACGTGCGCTCGGTGGCCTCGGTGTCTTCGTAGTAGCCCTTGGCGACCGACGGGCCGCGCACCCACAGCTCGCCGATGCGGCGGTCCGGCTGGCGCTTGCCGGCGTCGTCGAACGCGCCGACCTCGTGCTTCGAGAAGCTCTTGCCGCAGTTGACGAACTCCTGCGCGCGCCCGGTCTTGAGCAGCTCGGGGTCGGCGGGCACGGCCTTGCGGTCTTGCTGGTAGGCGTCGCCGTCGACGACGTCGGTGGTCAACGAGTCTTCGACGCCGATGAAGCTGATGGCCAGCGTCGCTTCAGCCATGCCGTAGCTGGGCAGCATCATCGACGGCTTGAGGCCCGAGGGCGCGAAGGTGTCGGTGAAGGCGCGCATCGTCACCGGGTTGATGGGCTCGGCGCCGCAGCCGAAGTGCCGCATCGACGAGAGGTCGAGTGACGCGATCTGCTCGGGCTTGGCGCGCTTGACGGCCAGCGCGTACGCGAAGTTCGGCGCGAAGGTGATGGTGCCCTTCACGCGGTGAATGGTGCGCAGCCAGATGGTGGCGTTGCGCACGAACGTCATGGTGGGAATGAACGTCACCGACACGCGGTGGAACAGCGGGCTCACCACGAAGCCGATGAGGCCCATGTCGTGGTACAGCGGCAGCCACGACACGCCGTGGTCGACGTCGGTGTCGGTCTTCAGGCCGTCACGCATGATGGCCCAGGCGTTGGCGCGCAGGTTCGCGTGGGTGACCGCGACGCCCTTCGGAGTCGACGTCGAGCCCGAGGTGAACTGCAGGAAGCAGAGGTCGTCGTCGGTGACCTGCGCCTTCTCGGTCGACATGCCTTCGGGCGCGGGACCCTTCAGCTCTTCAGTGGTGATGACGCCCTTGATGCTGGGCACCTTCGAGACGCCGCCCCACAGAATGGTCTGCACCTTGGCGTTGGTGACCAGGTGCGTGGGCTTCGCCTTGTTCAGAATCGCGATGAGCGTGTCGACGTACGAGTCGAGCTTGCCCAGCGAGAGCGGCGGGTACAGCGGCACCGGCACGATGCCGGCCCACACCGCGCCGAGGAACGTGGGCACGAAGTCTTCGCCGTCGGGCACCACCATCGCCAGGCGGTCACCCTTCTTGAGGCCGTAGCTGCGGAAGTGCGCGGCGCGGCGCATGGCTTCTTCGCGCAGCCGCTCGAAGCTGTAGAACTCACCGTCGGAGTCGCGGTCGGTGAAGGTGTAGCCCTTCGAGGTCAGGCCCTTGCCGGCGTCGATGGCGGCGACGAGGTTGGGGAAGTCGAAGATCTGGGGCATGCGCCGGGAAATACGTTTGGGTCCCGAGAGGGTCAAGACGAAGGATCCTCTCAAGACCCCCGGTGAGACGTCTGCTTCGCGGCTCGCGGCCTTGGTGTAGAAATGAAATGACGCAGCTAAATCATGTAGTTGAGTCGTTTTATGGACTGCGCAAACATCGCGCCGGACCTTCAATAGCGCGCCAATTATTGCTCAGTATTCCCACAAAACAGGCTCAAAACGGCTCGTAAGGGGGTCTGACGGTTGTCAGCTACCGGACTAAGCCTTTGGAATGCCGAAGTGGCAATGTGGGCAATTTATTGCGCGGTTTGACCGCGAAAGAGGTGCTCCGTACAAGCCGCGCGTGGCTCCGGTGAGAACCAAGACTCCGATCGCAGTGCCCCGCCTGGCTGTGCGCGCCCCCGACGTGGTGGTGGAGGCCGTGGCCGGCGCGCGGGCGCTGGACGAGTTCATCCGTTTCCAACTCGACCACTACGCGAGCGACCCGAACTTCGTGCCGCCCATCGTCGCGGAGCGCAAAGAGTTCCTCGATACGGCGCGCAACCCGTTCTTCAAAGAAGCGCGCATGGCGTCGTTTCTGGCGCGGCGTGGGGGTCGCGTGGTGGGCCGAATCGCCGCGGTGGTCGATGACCGCTACAACCGCTTTCACGGCACCAACGACGGCTTCGTGGGCTTGTTCGAGTCGCAGAACGACCCTGGCCTCGCCGCTGCGCTGTTCGACGCGGCGCTCTCGTGGCTGCGCAAGGAGGGCGTGAAGCGGTGCGTGGGGCCAGTGAACCTGGGCTTTCACCACGACGCCGGCGTGCAGGTGCTCGGCTACGAGCGCTTCCCGGCCATGCTCATGCCGTACAACCCGCCTTGGTACGCGGTGCTGTTCGAGGCCAACGGCTTCACGAAGCTCAAAGACCTCTACAGCTACGAGGTGCAGGCCATCACGGGGTTGCCCGAGAAGGTGCGGCGCCTGGCCGAGCGCGTGAAGGTCTCAGGGCAGGTCAACGTGCGCCGGTTGGACGTGGGCCAGCCCGAGGGCGACCTGCTGAAGATGCAGGCGATTTTTCACACCATGATGAAGCCGGGCTTCGGCTTCGCGCCCATCACGCACGACGAGTTCATGCAGATTGTGAATCGGCTGCGGCCGCTGGTGTTGCTGCGCCCGGAGCTGTCGTTGATCGCCGAGGTGGCCGGCGAGACCGTCGGCTTCTGCATCACGGTGCCTGACACGCACCTCGCGCAGAAGGAAGCGGGCGGGTACCTGTTCCCCTTCGGGCTGGCGAAGATGTTGTGGAAGGCGCGCAGCATCGTGCGGCTGCGAGGGTTGTTGTTCGGCATCAAAGACGGCTGGCGCCGCCGTGGCATCGACGCGCTGCTGGCGCATGAGACGTTCACCAACGCGCTGGCGCTCGGGTACCAGTCCGGCGAGCTCGGCTGGGCGATGGAGGATGATCAGCTCGTCAATCGCATGCTGCAGACCACGGGTGGCAAACACGTGAAGACGTTCCGCGTGTTTCAGCGCCCGCTGTAGGCGGACTTTTCGACGTCACGCGGCTGCGCGATGGGTCGCGAAGCGCGCCAGCACGGAGCTGTCGCTACGGCAGCGGTTCACGCGACGTCGAAAATTCTCGGTGGGCGGTGACCGAGATTTTTCGACATCGCGCGCGGGCCGACATGTCGGAGCCTGCCTGTACAAGCCTCCTTCGGAGGTGGTGCATGGTGAAGGGCGAGGTGGAGTGTCTCCGTGTGGCGTCGCGGCAACACGGCGTGGTGACGCGAGCGCAGGCGCTGAGTCATGGGCTCACGAACCAGCAGCTCGGTCGGCGGGTTCAGCAGAAGGTGTGGTTCAGGGAGTTCCCCGGGGTCTACCGACTCGAAGGCGCGCCGCAGACCTGGTGGCAACGGCTCAAGGCCAGCTCGCTGTGGGCCGACAGCGGCTACGTGCTCTCGCACCGCTTCACTGACTACGTGCACGCTGACGTCGTCGAGCTCACCAGCACGCGCAACCTGCGCTGCGAGGGTGCCACGGTGCACCACACGCGCTTGCTCGAGCCGCGTGACGTCGCGAGCGTCGAGTGTTTCCGGGTGGCGAGCATGGGCCGAACGTTGCTCGACCTCGCGGCGACGGAGCCGACGGACCTCGCCCAGAAAGCGCTCGATGAGACGATGCGCTGTCGGTGGACGAACTGCGAGCGCCTCGAGCAGCTCGTGAAGCGCAATGAAGGGCACCCGGGTGTTCCGCTCCTTCGCGCCCGACTTCATTCGTACGTGGGTGGCGACGGGCCCACCGAGAGCGAGCTCGAGACGAAGGTGCTCGCGCTCATCACCGCTGCTGGGTTGCCAGCGCCGAAGAAGCAGCACGTCATTCGTGCAGGCCGGCGGCTCCGTCGCGTCGACTTTCGCTTCGCCGGCACGCCGGTCGTCATCGAGGCAGACGGGTACGCATGGCACGCGTCACTCGCCGCGTTCGAGCACGACCGCGAGCGACGCAATGCGCTGACGCTGCGTGGCTTTCAAGTGCTGCAGTGGACGTGGCGCGCCATCGAAGAACGGCCGCACGAGCTCATCGCCGAGCTCTACGCGCTGTTGAACATCACCCGCTGAGCTGCGCGAGCAACGACGGCAACGCCTGCGCGGCCCACGCGTCGACCTTCACGCTCGCCTCGGCGTCGGCGCGCGTCGGGCCGAGGTTCATCACCGCGACTGGCAGCTCACGCTCTTTCGCGCGCAGCACGAAGCGGTAGCCCGAGAACACTGTCAGCGAGCTCCCGATGACGAGCAGCGCGTCGGCCGCGTCGAGACACGCGTAGGCCGCCTCGACGCGCGCCCGCGGCACGGAGTCGCCGAAGAAGACGACGTCGGGCTTGAGCACGCCTCCGCAGCTCTCACATGGCGGCACGCGGAACCCTTCGACGACGTCATCGGGCAGCTCCGCGTCACCGTCGGCGAGCAGCGTGTGCTTCCAGTCGAGCGCGTGCGGGTTGTGGTGTTCGAGCGTGCGCTGCAACTCGTCGCGATGGGAATGTGTGCCGCACGAAAGACAGCGCACGTCGGCGAGCGCGCCGTGCAGCTCGAGCACGCCGTGTTGGCCGGCCTTGTGGTGCAGGCGGTCGACGTTCTGCGTGATGACGCCGGTGAGGGAGCTCCAGCTCGCGAGCGCGTGGTGTGCGGCGTTCGGTTCGAACTCACGAAAGCGCGGCCAGCCGAGCAGTGAGCGCGCCCAGTACCGCGCGCGCGTGAGCGGTTGCTCGAGGAAGTCGCGGTGTTGCAGCGGTGGCCGTCGTCGCGGCGGCGCGGTGGGCCCGCGGTAGTCGGGAATGCCTGACTCGGTGCTGATGCCGGCGCCGGTCAGCACGCAGACCTTCTTGTTCTTCAGCAACTGCACCAGCGCGTCCGTCATGAAGCGCATTCATAGAGCGCCCGGGGTTCGCGTGCGTTGCCGGGCTTGGCTCTTCGTGCAGGTCTTCTCGCGAAGAAGCGGCCATTTTGTACTGCAGGCGTCGCCGCTTCGTGGCCGATGAAGCGTGCAGCAGCGAGTGACGCCGCGTCGCACGGTTCGTTCGGTGTCCTCGCTCCGCTCGTCGGCGACATGCAGTGCGGCAACGTCGACAGCACGCCACTCAGCGACGCTTGGGGGGCGGTGGCGGCGCCTTCTTCGGCGGCGGCTTCACTGCCGGCTTCGGCGCAGGCGTTGGAGCCTTCGCGACATGCTTCGGCGCAGGAGCCGGCGCGGGCTTCACCACACTCGGCGTCGGCGCCGGTGCAGGCACCACCTCAGGCTGTGGCGTCGGAGGCGCGCGCGCGACCTCCAGCCCTCGCACCAACATCTTTCGGAACACGCAGCGGCCCTCGAGGCAGCCGACCGTCGCGCGGGCCGCGTCGCCGAACTGCTGTTTCCACGTCGGGCCCAATCGCAGCCCGTCACCCAGCACGCGCGCGTCGCGACCCTCGCCCGAAATCGCGAACAGCTCGCCGGTCTCCGGGTCGATGCGCAGCGACAACCGCTGACCTTCACGCTTCACCGGCAGCGGCGCCTGCATCAACCCGCGCTTGTCGGGGCCCAGCGCCCACTCGAGCGTCGGCTCGGCGTCACCGCCTGAAATCACCAGCGCGACATAGCGGCCGTGTTCACCCACCAGCATCAGCGCGCTGCGCGGCTCCGGGCGTTCACCACGAAACAATTCCCACAGCGGCTCGAGCGCGCCCGGCTTCGCGGCTTGCGTGTCGACGAAGGCCGAGAACTCGACGCCCGTGCCCGGCAATTCAGCGTCGAGCACCACGCGGCCCGTCGGCACGTCATCAGGCGTACCGAAGTCGATGACGCCCGCTTCGATGACAGGCTTGCGGCCCACCACCATCAACCCCACGCTGTCGGGCCCTTCGCCAAGCGTCACTTCGTGCGTGCCCTGGTCCACCCGCCCCGGTGACGTGAGCGGAATCTTCGCCGCGAAGTCGGTCATCAACTCCACGCCCGACGGCTGCCGCTTCGCCTCGCTCCTGCTGCGAATGAACACCGCGACGATGAGGAAGAGCGCGAGCAGCACCACCACCAACGCCGCCGTCTTCCCGACGCGAACCGCGGCCTCCTTGCTGCGACGCAGAAACCGCTGCCCCTTCGTTTCTTTCGCGAGCGTCAGGAACGAGCTGTTGAGCGCGACGAGCGGCTCGAGGTCGGCGATGAGCGCGCTGACCGACGGGTAGCGGTCATCGGGCGCTGGCTTGAGGCACCGCGCGACGATGGCGTCGAGGCGCTTGTCGAGGCCCGGCTTCTTCATCGTCGGCGGGTCGAACTGGCCGACAGGCAGCTCGCCGGTCAACGTCTCGTAGAGCATCACCCCCAGCGAATAGACGTCGGCGCGCGGGCCTGCGCTCTTGGCGTCGACGGCCTGCTCGGGCGCCATGTACGAGGCGGTGCCCATGGACACGTGCGTCTGCGTGAGGTTGCGCTGCTGGCTGTGGGTCTCGTCGAGCCCCGCGAGCCCGAAGTCGGTCACCTTGGGAATGCCGCCCGCTTGTTCGTCGAAGAGGATGTTCTCGGGCTTGAGGTCGCGGTGAATGACGCCGCGGCCGTGCGCGTACTCGATGGCCTTGGCCACCAGCAGCATCGTCACCAGCGCGCGCGGCGCGTCGAATTCGGGGTCGCGCATGCGCTCGCGCAACGAGGGCCCGTCGACGAACTCCATCACCAGGTAATACGTGTCGCCCGAATTTCCGCGGTCGACGATGGAGACGATTTGAGGGTGCCGCAACGTCGCCAGCGCCGCGCCTTCCTTCTCGAAGCGTCCGACGAATTGCTCGTCTTTCGCGAGCTCGCCCTTGAGCAACTTCACCGCGACGGTGCGCTGCAACGAGAGCTGCGTGGCCTGGTGCACCTCGCCCATGCCGCCTTTGCCGACGAGCTGCAGCAACTTGTAGCCGGGGATGGGTCCGGGTTCGGTCTTGCGGCTGATCGCAGTGTCCATCATCGGCGCCAAGGAGGCTCGCTTGTAACACCTTCACCGAGGGCAAGAGCGCGTCGCGAGCGCGTCGAGCACCGCGTCGAACTGCTGCTGTTGCGGTGCCGAGAAGTCGGCTTCCTGGAGCGTCTTCACGGCGGCGAGAAACCGGGGCCAGTTGCCACACGCGCGGCGCAGCCGCTCGAAGCCGTCGTGGCCGGTGTCATAGGTGCGCACACCTGCGAGGTCGGCGTTGTTGTAGCGGCGTCTGGTACCAAGTGTGCGTTGCAGCTCGTCGAGGCGCGCGTGCTTGCGGGCGCGCTTCTCGTCGTCGCTGACCGCCGAGCGGTACAGCGCGTCGAGGTCGTCGTGGGCGCGCCGCAGCTCGGCGGTGAAGCGGGCGCCGCGCGCTTCGCCCTGAAGCAACGCGCGCGCTTCGGGGGAGTGGAGCCCCGCCCGGCCCACGACGAGGTCCCACGTGAGCGCGTCGGCGACGAAGCTGGCGAGGCTCTCATCGAAGGCCGATTGGTTGGGCACGTAGACGGTGGCGTGCACGCTCTCGTGCAGCACGGTGTTGGCGAGGTCTGCGAAGGCCTCGGGGCCGTCGCTCAACATGGTGGAGAGCACCGGGTCGTGAAACCAGCCGAGCGTGGAGTACGCGGCGGCGGTGCGCACGGTGACGTCGAGCGCTTCGGCTTCACCCAGTTGCTTCGCGTACGCGCGCGCGGCGGCTTCGTCGAAGAAGCCTAAGTAGGGCACCGTGCCGACAATGGGGAAGCTCCAGCGGCGCGGTTGAAACGCGAGCGGCGCGCAGCCCTGCACGACGTAGACGGCGGCGCTGCGCTGCAGGTCGACGTAGCGCGTGTAGTTCTGCGTGGCGGTGAGCCCGTGGAACTCACCGAAGCGTTTGATGGCGGGCACGCGGCGCAGCAGTTGGCGCACGTGAGGTGGCACCGTCGGGTCGTCGCGAACCTGTGAAATCGGTCGCGCTTTTTGAATCAACTCGTACTGCCCGCCGGCGGCCTGCAGCAGGTAGCGCGTGGTGAAGCAGCCGCTGCTGGTGATGAAGGTGATGAGCGGGAGCAGCCACCTCATGCGCGGCGCGAATCTGCCACACTCGCTTCATGACGACGCGGCGGAGCGCGCGGTACCCGTGGGCTCGCGGCGGTGGGTCAGGGCTGATTCTGCTCGTCACGCCGTTCGTGTGGGTCGTCGACGTCAGCTCGTGTGGCGGTCAGGCGCCCGTGCAGACGGAGCTGACCGGCCTCGTGTTGCTCGGTCGGTTCGACCTCGGGCTCACCTCGTGGCTGACGGCGTGTTGGGCGGTGGCGGTCGCGACGCCGTTCCTCGCGAACCGGGTGCAGCGCGCGGGCGCGGAGGTCTGGGTGCAGGTGCTGGGGCTCGTGGCGACGGGGCTCTTCGCGTACGTCGGCATGTTCGGCATGTTCTTCACCATCTTCAGCGACCGCACGCCGCGGCTCGCGGGCGTGGTGGTGCTCAGCGTGTTCGGCGCGATGGTGCTTGATGCAGTCACGCGCGTGGGGCTCAGCGTTCGGCAGTGGTGGCGCGTCAGGGCTTCTTCAGCAGGTCCTTGAAGCTCTTCTTCGGCTGACCGTTCGCGCGGAGCTCATCGGCGATGCGCTCGCGGGCCGCCTCGTAGGCCTTCTCACGAATCACGTCGGTGCCTTCGGTGGCTTCGTTCTTCGAGACCGCCGACAGCGGGCGAATGCCTTCGATGCGTCGGTCTTCGCGGTACCCAGAAGCCATGCCGACGAGTGTAGCGCGCCCGCTCAGTTCTCGCCGAGGCGCGACAGCTCGGGAGCCGTCGCGAACTTCTGACGCGCGGTCTCCAGCACCGCGCGGCGCGTCTCTTTGCGCGCCTGCACGTCGAGCACCCGCGTGAGGTCGATGATGGCCGCGAGCCCGTTGTCGCCGCTCACCGCCGCCGCGAGCAGGTACTCCGCGCCCGGTAGCAGCTCTTCACCGCCCGACACCCGGAGCCGCCGCTGCCCGTCGGCCATGGGCTTGAGCTCGAGCCACTGCGGCGCGCCCTTCACGCTGAGCGCCGACTTGAACGCCTTCTTCTCGAGCGCCGCGCCGTCGATGACCGACAACGCGCCACGCTCCGGAGGCACCACCGCGACCCACACGCTCGCGTCACCCGGCGCGTCGACACGAAACCAATCAGCCGCCGAGAACGGGCCGTCAGGTCGCAACGACGAGAGCGCGTTGATGTCGACGCGTTGACCTGCCCACGCCAGCACTGCGCGCGTGAGCGGCAACGGCTGCGCGGTGCTCGACGTGTCGTTGGGTTCCTGCTCGGTGACGCCTTCGACGCGCATCGGCTCGACGAGCAGCGTGTACGGCACCAGCGACTTCTCGCGGCTGGGGCGGTTGGGCTCGGTGCAGAAGGGCTGCTCTTCGACGCGCAGGTACACGTCACCCGCATGCAGCTGCAGGCCGTCGACGCGCTCGCCGTCGTTCAACCCCACGTCGTCGAGGAACAGCTGCCGCACCAGCTTCTCGCCGCTGCTCCCGTCGTCACGCGTGACCTTCTCGAGCTGCAGCACCTCGAGCGCGAGGTTCAAGTCGGGCACGCCGCTCAACGTGATGCGATGCGGGCCTGCGGCCACCGTCGTCAGGTACAGGTCGCGGTCGCCTGCGCCGGTCGACGCGCCGATGGTGCCCTTCACCGGCGTCGACACCGCGATGCGCGTGGCGTCGGTGATTTGGTCGTTGGGCTCGCGCTCTTCCAGCGCGGTCGTCTGCTGCGTCGGCGTGTTCAACCAGCGCCAGCCGAGCACCGCGAGCAACGCCACCACCAACAACGTGGCGACAGGCGCCACCGCGCGCTGCGCCTTCAACTTCCGCTCGAACGCGTCGAAGTCTTCGCGCGAGAGCATCTTCTCGCCGCGCTCCACGGGCGCCGGCGTGATTTCTGCGGGCTTGCTGCCGAGCGCGCTCTGCAGCTTCAGCAGCGCCTGTCGCATGGCGTCGGCGTCGGCGTAGCGGTCGATGGCGCGCTTGCTCATGGCCGTGTCGATGACGGCCTGCAGCCCCTGCGAGATGGCCGGGTTGTCGATGCGCGGCACCGGCGCTTCGTAGTGCTTGGTCAACACGCTGATGTGCGTCGGCCCGTCGAACGGCTGCCTGCCGGTCACCAGCTCGAACAGCACACACCCCAGCGAATACAAATCGCTGCGCGCGTCGACCTGCTCGCCCCGAATCTGCTCGGGTGACATGTACGCAGGCGTGCCCACGAAGTCGCCGGTGGTGCTCTTGCGGCCTTCGGCCTCCTGCAGCTTGGCGATGCCGAAATCGAGCAGCTTCACCTGGTCTTCGCCCGACTTGCGCTTGCGCACGAGCATCACGTTGGCCGGCTTCAGGTCGCGGTGAATGATGCCGTGCTCGTGCGCTTCTTGAAGCGACGCGAGCAACTGCGCGCCGATGCTGGCGGCCTGCGCTTCACCCATGGGCCCGTGCGCCTTGAGCTGCCACGCGAGGTCCTTGCCGCCCACGTATTCCATGGCGATGAAGAGCCCGCCGTCTTCCAATTCACCCGAGTCGAAGACCTGCACCGTGTTGGGGTGCGAGAGCTTCGCGACGACGCGCGCCTCTTGAAGGAACCGGCCCTTGAGCGCCTTGTCGACCGCGTGGTCGGGCCGCATCAACTTGAGCGCGGCCAGCTTGCCCATGCGCACGTGCTCGACCTTGTAGACGGCGCCCATGCCGCCTTCGCCGAGCTTCTCGAGCACGCGGTAGCGGTTGTCGATGAGGCGCTCCTTGAGCGGCCCGTCGAGCGTGTCGGAGGTGCCCGAGAGCCCGCGCAGGTCGGCGCCGCACGCGGGGCAGAAGTTGGGCTCGTTCTCGAGCGACTTGCTGCACTCGGGGCAGGTGACGGCCTCCTCCGTCGACGGAGCGCGCGCCGCCACGGCCGGTCTGTCGATGGGCGTGTCGCTGTCGGAGGCCATGCGTGGGCGCCTGTACCTGATCAACGCACGCGTCGCACCAGACCGTCTGCGAGCACCTTCAGCTCACCGCCTTGCCGAATGAAGACGTACCAGGCGGGGCTCTGACTGCCGCTGACCGTCGACTGCACGAGCAGCGGCGCGAGCTTCGGGTTGCTGAAGATGCTGGCCGGCCACGTGCCCAGCGTGCGGCGGTACCAGTTGCTCTGCTGATGACACTCGCTGGTGCACACCGCGACCTTGAGCGACGCCTCGCTCACCAGGCCCACGAGGTTGTACGCGTGGTACGCGACCACGTGCCCTTCGGGCGTCGACATCACGTCGAAGCTGTCGGGGAGCACCGGGTCCTGGTCGAGGATGAAGCTGGTGAAGTTCACCGACGTCGCCGGGTGCTCGATGCCCGTCAGCGTGAGGTACAGGTTCGCCGCGCGCGGCGGCGAGCCGTTGGCCTGGCTGACGTGCCCCAGCAGGCTGTACGCGCCGTTGCCCGCGCCGCGCGTGATGGTGCTCGAGCCCACGGCGTAGTTGCTCGCCGTGCCCGCGCGCAGCAGCACTGGCGTGCCGAAGGTGACGCCCGAGTTCGCCGACTCTGCGTAGTAGAGCCGCTGCGTGCCGGCGACGCCGTCGGACTGTCGCCACGCCACCACCAGCCGCGTGGCGTCGACGCGCCAGATGCTGACGTCTTCGAGCGCTGCGCTCGCCGCGTCGGGAATGGTGATGGGCGTGCGCTGGGTGAAGCTGACGCCGTCGCTCGACCACCAGACGCCGACCTGGTCGGTGCCCACGCTCGTCGAGGCCACCGCGAAGCTCGTGTTGCGGTCTGTGCCCACTGCGATGTGGTTGGCGGCCCACGTGGCGTTGAGCACCGTCTCGGTCGGGTAGGTGCCCGAGAGCGACGAGAAGATGCGCGCGCGCACGCCGTTCGAGGCTGACAGCCGGTACGCGAGCACGGCGCGGCCCTTCGCTCCGTCGAACGCGCGCGCGGAGCTGGTGACGACCGCCGCCGCCGGTTGAAACGCAGCCCACGACACGCCGCGGTTGAGCGAGCGGTAGAGCGTGAGGTCTGAATCAGTCGACACCTTGAGGCCGTACGGCGGCAGCGCCACCACCACGTCGTCGTGCGCCACGGCCCCGCCGGTGTTGCTGCCACCGGTGCCCACCGCGAGCTGTCCCGGGAACGCGCTGCGCAGCGTGAAGGGCGCCACCTGCCACACCTCGCCCTGGCCGCTGCCCTGGCCATACGAATCGAGCGCAGAGAGCTCGTGGTACAGCGGCGCGGCCGTCGGCGCGGCGACCTCGAAGCTCGGCTGGCCCAGCGTGTACGACTGCGTGGGGTTGAAGCTGTTGAAGGCGGGGTCTTCGGCGGTGCGCACGAGGAACTGGCTGTCGCCGCCGCTCCACGCGAGCGTCGCGCGGTCGATGCCGGGCAGGCCGCGGCCCACCACGCCGGGCAATTCAGGCACCAGCACCGTCAACGTCGACGCGTCAGAATCAGTCCACGCGAGCACCGTGTCGTCGACGCCGTCGCCGCCGATGACGGGCCAGTGGCCCTGCTGCAGGCTCGGCTCGATTGACGTCCAGCGCGTGACGTCCATCCCTCCGGCGTTGGTGTTCACCATGCCCAGGCGCACGCCCTGCGTCGTCGAACGGTAGACGAAGAACGCGCGCTGCCCGGCGGCGTGGAGGCGCGGCGGGTAGCGGGTGTCGGCGTCGCTCTCGTTGGTGCTGTTGCCCAGCCAACTCGCGCTGTTGCCCACGCGGCCGCGGAAGTTGAGCGTCGTACCGGTGCGCAGCACCACGAAGGCGTTGGTCTGTGACGGCACCGCGGCGCACGCGAGGTCGAAGGCGTCGGCGGCCGTGGGGTGCGCTGCGCCGAGCATGCCTTCGCTGGCCGTGAAGTCGCCGTCGAAGACGTACTGGTGCGTGAGCGACTGCACGCTGCCGTTGCCGCGCCACATGAGCACCTTCTGGTAGTTGCCCGAGCACACGCGCAGGTCGTTCATCGGCACGTTGTCGGCGGCGTCGTAATACGAGGTCCACGACGAGCCGGCGGGCCCGCTGACCGCCGTGTAGAAGTCGTAGAGCACGTTGGTGACGCCGGGGTCGGCCACGTAGTGCGCGCGCGCGTAGGTGCCGTTGACCACCGCGTCTCCGCCGCCGACCTCGCCCCAGTTGGCGACGAGCGGCAGGCTGGGGTTCACCGATTTGGTCCACGTCACGCCGTCGGTCGAGCCGTACACCTTCACTTCGCCCTTCGTCGGCTGTGGCGACGAGGCGGGGTCCTGGTCAGAGCCCACGGTGACGACCGCGACCTGCGACTCGTTGACGGTGATGCGACCGACCTTGCGGTTCCAGCCGAATACCGCGTCGATGGTCGAGAGCTGCCAGGTGCGCCCACGGTCGGGCGAATACGCCATGCGCACGTTGCCGGTCTCGACGATGCCGTCAGAGTCGCGCTCCGAGAAGGTGAGGTACACGTCGTCGCCACGCACCGCGATGTCGAGCGGCCGCAGCGGGTAGATGCTGTTGATGGGCACCGTCGAGCGACGCCACCCGACGACGGTGCGAATGAAGTTCGAGGGCACCGATTCATTGCCCACGTGGTCGACCGCGCGCACGCCGAAGTCGAAGGCGCGCTGGTTCTCGAGGCCGATGGCCGCACCGCTGGTGGTCGTCGAAGAGAAGCGATTGCCGGGGACGAACTGCGCCTGCTGCGTGCCCGGCTCGTAGGTCACCACGTCGGGCGACGTCGAAGGCAGCCAGTACAAGAAGCCCGAGCGATTTCCGGGCGTGACGCCGGTCAGCACCGGCGCTTCGGGGCGAACCACGTCGACGGTGAGCGTCGCGATGCGCGGGTCGGTCTCGTTGCCGACGTCGTCGCGGTAGCGCAGCTCGACCATCAGCTCGGCGCCGGAGGCCGCAGTGGCGAGCGACGACACGTCGTAGAGCTGCGAGAGCCCGGCCGCGCCCGACGTCGACGTGGCATTCACGGGCGCAGGCGTGCCCGGCGTGAAGACCGTGGCCAGCGAGCTGGTGCCGCGCCAGTCTTTCACGGCCAGCGCGAGCTCGACGGCGTCGGCCCACGTGGTCTGCACGGCGATGCGCGGCGCGAGCCCTCCGGAGATGGGCGGGCCGCGGTGGTACGTCGCTTCCCACCAGGTGAGCGCGCCGTCACCAAACTCGACGGTCGACGACGCCGCGTTGGGCGCCGTGGTGTCGAGCTGCAGCGACGCCGACGTGAGGCTCGCCACGTTGCGCGCACCGTCGCGCACGCACGCGCTGACCGTCTTCGTGCCGTCGGCCGGAGGCACGGTGAGGTTGGTGAGCTGCGCGATGGGCCTCCAGCCCGTCAGCGCGTTGCCGCAGGTGACGCTGCCGTTGATGAGCACGCCTTCGAGGTTGCTCTCGCTGCACGTGACTGCCGCGCCGATGTCGGTGAGCGCCGTCTTGCCTGCGGGTGCAGGCGTGCCGTCGACCTTGCGACCTGACAACGCGAGCGTGCAGCCCGCCGGCGCCGCGCCGTCGAAGGAAATGGAGGCGCCGGGGCTCCACGTGCCGGAGAGCGCGCCCAGCGTGTTGCCCGCCGCGTCGCGGAAACAGGCGCGCACGAAGCGCGTGGTGCCCGTGCCTCCGAGCGTAAAGGGCAACAACCCCGAGCCGGGCAAGGCCGTGTACGTGTTGGGCGGCGAGGTGAGCGGGTCGGGGCACGCGGCGAGCGCGTCGGTGCCCAGCACGTAGCCGCTGGCGCCATTGACGCCCTGCGCGTCGACGGTGACTGACGTGCTCGAGGTGAGCTCTGCGCTGGTGGTGCCATCAGCGAGCGTGCCGGTGAGGCGAATGCCGCCCGTCGGAGGTTCGGTGTCGACGGTGAGCGGCACCGAGAGCGTGGTGGTGTTGCCGGCGCGGTCGCGGAAGCGCGCGTACACCGTGGCCGGGTAGACGCCGGGCGCTGCGGGCACCGAGGTGAGCGGCACGTTCACCGCACCACCGGGCAGCGCGATGGGGTTGCCGGGCAGCGTCGGCGAATCCGACAGCCACAAGGGCTGCGTCGCGAGGTCGCTGGCGCTGGAGCTGATGGTGACGTTGGCCACCGCGGTGCGAACCAGCCCCGAGGTCAGCGTGAGGTTCACCGGGTTGGGCGCCACGGTGTCGAGCGTGATGGTGCCGCTGGCGACCTGGCTCACGTTGCCGGCGCTGTCTTGCAGCACCACGAAGACGGTCTTGAGGCCGTCGGTGGGCGAGGTAATCCACGAGAAGACGGCGCGCAGCGGCGAGTACAGCGCGGCGTCGAGCTCCGGCCCGCTGCCGTTGGCGAGCTTCACGTAGAGCGCTTCACCGTTGGCCTGCGGCGTCGCCGCGAGGTTCACGTCGACGAAGGGCGTGTTGGTGTACCCGGCCTGCGTCGCCGGTGCGCGGAAGGGAATCGTCACCGTGCCGGCGCTGACCACCGGCGCCGTGGCGTCGACGATGATGGTGTCTTGCGCGATGGCGCTCAGGTTGCCGGCGTGGTCGACGACCTGCACGTAGACCGTCTGCGCTCCGTCGGCCGACGACGCGCGCGTGAAGGTGTCGAGCGGCTGCACGCTTTCACGCGGCACCGCGAGCGCCCCGGTCACGTCGACCGCGTTGCTGCCCGCCACGCGCATGCCTGCGAGCCCGCGGTCGTCTGACGCGACGATGGTCAGCGGCAGCACCTGGTTGGCCTTCGAGAAGCGCACCGCACCATTTGGCGTACCGGTGTGCGCGATGGTCACCGTGGGCAGCGGCGGCGCCACGGTGTCGAGCACGATGCTGTTCTGGAACGTGGGGCTCGTCGACCCGGTGGCGTCGCGGTACTGCGCGTAGACCGTCTTCGTTCCGTCGCCTGCGCTCTGGAGCGCGTAGGGCTGCTGCACGCCGGTGTACGGCACGAAGCCGCCGTCGGGGAACGAAGGGTCTTCGCTCACGCGGTAGTCGGTGACGCCGGTGGCGGGGAAGCCGGTGAAGCGCAGCGTGACGTTGCGCTCGCGCGTGTAGCCCGAGGTGTTCGACGTGTCGGCGTCGTCGATGAGGAAGTCGCCCTGCTGCAGCGCGAGAATCAACGTGCCGGCTGCCGCGCTGCCGCTGGTGACTGTCACGCTCGCGGTCGCGCGGCTGTAGCGCGCTTTTTGTGCCTGCACTTCGTACGCACCGGCAGGCACCCCGGTGATGGTGAACGAGCCACGGTACGGCTGCAGCGGGTCGGGTGAAACGACGGCCGCATAGCCGCGCATGGTGGAGGTGCTGACGGCGCTCACGCTGACCACGTCGATGGGCGCGCGGTCAGAGAGCTCGACGAAGCCTTCGATGGTGCCGCGCACCAGTTGCACGGTGAGGGAGCCCGCGTCGGTGCTCTGACCTGCGCGCAGCGTGACGGTGCGGCCGGGCTGTGAATCGAAGTGGGCGGGCAGCTCCACGCGCAGCGAGAAGGTGCCGGCGGGCAAGCCGGTGAGCGTGTACGTGCCGGTGCCATCGGTCAGTGTCGTGGCGCCGTTGCTCAAGACGACGGTCGCGCCCTGCGCAGGCACCGGCATGTTGCCTTCGATTTCACGCAGCACGACGCCGTTCAACGTGGCGGGGTTCAAACCCAACACCAATGGAGTCGCCGTGAGGTCGCGACGCTGGCCGCGCTCCAGCACCACGTCGAGCAGGTCGGCGGTGGTGAAGTCGGGGTGCGTGGCGCGCAGGTGGTAGCTGCCGGGTGGCAGGCGCTCCGAGAAGACGCCGTCGAAGCCGACGGTGACGGACGCCACGCGGTCGTCATTGGGCCCGAGCAGGAACTCGACGGTGGCGCCGACGACTTGCGCTCCACCGGGCGCGTTGACGACGCCCTCGAGGCGCCCTTCGTCGGGCGTGTTGCGGAGGAAGACGGGGCTCAGCACGCCGACGTCGGTGGTCTGACCGGGGCGCACGCGAACGTTGGGTACCACCAGCTGCGCGAAGCCTGGCGGTGACGTGTCGAGCGCGTAGAGGCCGGGCGCGAGGTCGGGAGCCGCGAAGCCGCCGTCGCCGCCGGTGACGAGTGGGCGGCGCAGCCCGTCGCTGTCGATGAGGCCGACGGTGAGGCCCGAGGCAGACACACCGGTGGTGGCTTGCGCGGTGTCGATGACGCCGACGATGCGGCCGCCAGCGGGTTGCTCAGGCACGTCGAGATTCAGGCTGCACCCGACGAGCGCGGGCAGCGTGAGGACCAGCAGGTTGCGGATCATTTCAGGTACTCCCCCCGGGTGTACGGCGCCGGGGAGCGTACCTACAAAGGCGCGGCGTCCGCAGCGGGGGTCGGCTGACGAAAGTTCACGTTTCCCGAAACGACGGGGTGTTGCGCCCCTGTCTCGAACGTCACGTCGGGCCACCACTTCGAGAATTCCGTCGCCACCTCGGGCTCTACGCTCTGGCCGGGCTTCGGCGTGACCATGGTGACGCCGCGGGTCTTCGCTTCAGCGAGCGCGCGCTCGATGGGCTCGGTCCACGCGTGGGCAGCGAGCGTCAGCAGCGACCAATGCATGGGGAAGAAGACGCGGCCCTTCAACTTCTGGTGCGCGACCACCGCCTGCTCGGGGCCGAGGTGCCAGTCGGGCCAGGCGCGGTGGTACTGGCCCACCTCGAACATCGTCACGTCGAACGGGCCGTACGTGTCGGCGATGGTCTCGAGCGCGGTGAAGAGCCCGGTGTCGCCCGAGAAGTACACGCGGTGCTGCGGCCCGACGATGGCGTAGCCAGACCAGAGCGTCGCGTCGCGGTCGAACACCTGCCGGCCCGACGCGTGCCGCACCGGCGTCGAGGCGATGGTGACCTCGCCGAACTTCGTTTCTTCCCACCAGTCGACCTCACGAATCTGCGCGAGCGGGATGCCCCAGTATTCGAGGTGCGCGCCGACGCCGAGCGGCACGATGAAGGTCGTGTCTTTCCAGCCTTTCATCGCGATGAGCGTGCGGTGGTCGAGGTGGTCGTAGTGGTCGTGGCTGATGATGACCGCGTCGATGCGGCCGAGCTGCTCGAGCGGAATCAACACCGGGAAGTAGCGCTGCGGCCCAATCCACGTGAGCGGGCCGGCGCGCTCGCTCCACATGGGGTCGGTGAGAATGCGTTTGCCGTCGAGCTCGATGAGCATCGAGCTGTGCCCGAACCAGGTGATGCGCAGGCCGCTGGCCGGCGGCGTCGCCAGCATCGCGGGGTCGGGCTTCACCACCTCGGGCATCGCCGCGGGGCTGGCGTCACCGCTGCTGTGAAAGAGCGCGCCGGCCGTCTCGCGCCAGTCGTTGACGATTTCTTCGGGGTTCGAGAACGAGCCGTTCTTCCACTGCGGCGACTTTTCCATGCGCGCGCGGCGCTCGCCTGTCGCGCGGTGCCCGAGGCCCTCCCAGGCCTGCGCGAGCACCACCACGGCCGAGAGGAGCAGCAGAACGACGAAGACCTTGAGCACCCGACGAAGCATGTGCGGCGCAAGCTAACAACGCGCTGAAGCGCTGCACGGGAGGCTGCACTTCTTCACAGTCACGTGTCGCGTTGGCGATGGTGCGCAGCCCCAGCTCCCATCGAACATTCCGGCGCTCAGGTATTTGCAGACATTGAGGTGCCCCGCGGCCGTCATTCTTCAGACAGACATTCTCCGACACGCTCGTTAAGTCGCCCGGTCGTGTTCGCCGCGCCGTATTTTCATTTCGAGCTCCCCGCGCCGCCGCTGCATGAGGTGGCCGACATGTTCTGGTCCTACGAAGGCTATGCGCCGGGTCACGCGTGGGACCGCGTGCTTGCCACGTCGAGCGTCGACCTCATCTTTTCGCTCGCAGGTCAGCCGGTGCGTTGGCGTGACGCGCGCGGCGTCGAGCACTCGATGAATGGCCCCGTCGTGTGTGGGCCGAGCGTTGTCTTCTACGACGTGCCTGTCGACACGCAGCGCCGCATGGGAGGCATTCGCCTGAAGCCGGGTGGTGCGTGGCTCCTGCTGGGGGTGTCAGTCGACGAGCTTGCGCAGGCGTTCGTGCCGCTCGACGCGCTCATCGGCAGCGCCGCGCGGGAGATTGACGCGCGACTGCAGGCCACGCAAGGCGACCAACCGGCTCAGCTCGCGCTGCTCCGCAGCTTCGTGCTGGAGCGCTTCGTGCGCTCACAGGTGCAGCGCCACGACGCGGTTCGGCGAGGCCTTGCCGAGCTCCTGCGCCCGGTCTCCATCGAGGCGCTCGCTGAGGACGCGGGCCTGAGCCACCGGCGCTTCATTCAGCTCTTTCGACGTGAAGTGGGCCTCACGCCGCGCGACTTTCGCCGCGTGCACCGCTTTCACCACGTGCTGCCTCAGCCGGGCATCGCCGCCGCGCTCGACGCAGGCTTCTTCGACCAGTCGCACTGGGCGCTCGAGTGTCGAAAGCTCTCAGGCTGGACGCCGAGCCTGTTGACCGCTGCACACCGGGACGGCGACGTGCTGCCACGGGAGGTGCGAGGTCAAATGCTTCCTATCCTCCCGGGGTCGCGCCTCGTTACGTCACGGCGATGAAGTTTCACACCGACGCCAGCGTGCAGCTGCGCGCGCTCGTCACGTTGCGGTCTCAGCGAACCACGGTGGCACGTCACTCGTTTCGGCCGACCGACAGCTCGTCGACACGGCGCTGCATCGTGTCTGCGACCTCCATCAGCGCCGCGAGGGTCGGCGTTCCGTGGCCCGACTCGAGCTTCGACCACGTGGCGCGCGGCCTGCCGGCCGGCTTCGTCGCCTGTCTTTGAGAGAGGCCGCGCGCCTTTCACGAAGCCGTCGTGTGCACGTCGCTCATCGCTTCACCGACACCGCCCAAAAGGGTGGATTCGAGGCGGGTCGATCTCCGCAGCTCCGCTTCGGGGTCTGTGCGAGGCGAGGGCAGGAACGAACAATGAAACAGCATCTGGCCAACAGCCTGGCGATAGCCGGGCGCCCTGCGGTGACGCTGGCTACAACTGCCGCCGCTTCGTTGTCAGCAACGTCGCGGCTCACCGTCAACGCGACCTCGCCCTCCATCTGGTGTCCTCCTTGAGTCCTCTTTTCACTCGTCGTGTCGGGTTGGTGGCGCTGTTGGCGCTGCCGGCCCTCGCCGCGCCGCCCGAGCGCCAACTCGAGTCCTGGGAAGAAGCGGTCGCGCTCTGGTCTGCGCGGTCGCCTGACATGAAAGTGGCAGCGCAAGAGCTCGTGCGCGCCTCGGCCCGTCGTCGCACGGCGCTGGGCGCGCTGTTGCCGCAGCTCAGCGGCAGCGGGCTCGCGTCGTTCTCGTTGCTGGCGCCTCCGCCCGGCACCGACCCGTCGACCTCGGCGTTGTTCGGCGCGGCGCCGTACCAGACCATCGGCCTGCTCGCGCAGCTGGCCGTCATCGACGTGCGCGCGTGGAACGCGCTGGCCACCGCGGTCGACGCAGAAGACGTCGCGAAGTTGAGCAACGCCGACGCGCAGCGCCTGTTGCTGTTGAACCTCGCGCAGTCGCTGATGAGCGTGGTGGCCGCCGAGAAGCTGGCCGAGCTGAACGCCTCAGGCGTCGCCGACGCGCAGTCGCGCCTCGAGCTCGCCGAGAAATCAGAAAAAGCCGGCGCGACGACGGCGCTCGACGTGGGCCGCTTGCGGCAAGACCTCGCGCTCGCCAAAGCGCAGGTGGTGACTTCAGACGAAGCGCTGCGTCAGGCGCGTGAAGCGTTGGGCGTGGCGCTGGGCCTCGACGAAGCGGTCGGCCTCGCGCCGTCGTTTCAGCTCGACGGGCTCGCGACGCAGGTGCCGGAGCGGTGCCGTGGCGTGGCCGACCTCGAGTCGCGGCCCGACGTGCGCGCGGCGAGGGCGGCCGTTGGCGTCGCGCATCGCGGCGTGCTCGACGTCGGTGCGCAGTTCATTCCTTCACTCGCGGTGCGCATGAATACGCAGGCCTTCATCATCTCGGGCTCGGCCTTCCCCATCTGGAACGTGCAGGCCGTGTTGACCGTGCCCATCTGGGACGGAGGCATGCGCTACGGCGCGCTCCGTGAGGCCAACGCCCTCGAAGCGCAGACTGAAGCGCGGGCCGACGCCACGGTGCGCCGCGCGCGCGTGGAGCTCGAGCGGGCGAAGCGCGGCATCGACGTCGCCAATCAGTCGCGCACGCACGCTGAAGAGGCGCTCACGCAGGCCGAGCTCACCGACACGCTGACGAAGAAGGCGTGGGACAACGGCGCCGGCACGTCGCTCGAGCTCGTCACCTCCGCGTCGCAGCTGCGCGCGCAACGACTCTCACTGGCTCTTCGTGACTACGACGTGCTCCGCGCGCGCGTGGTCGCTCTCTTCGCTCTCTCGGAGTGCAACCCATGATGCGGCTTCTTTTCAGTGCGGCGCTCTTCTTCGTCGCGTGCAGCAAAGACAACGGCGCGGAGGCTCCGCCCGACGAGCCGCCCGTCGCGGTGCAGGCGCTGACGTTGGAGGCGCACCCGGTCGAAGACACCAGCGACTACCTCGCGTCACTCGTGTCGCGGAGGTCGGTGAACCTGTACCCGCAGGTGCAGGGCTACGTGCGCGCCATCAACGTGCAGCCCGGCGCGACGGTGAAGGCAGGCACGGTGCTGCTGCAGATTGACGCCAGCGCTGAGCAGGCGTCGCTGCAGAACCTCGTCGCCACGCGTGAGTCGTTGGTGGTGCAGGCCGCGCTCGCGCGTCAACGCCTCGAGCGCGCGACGAACCTGCGCACCGACGGCATCGTCAGCCAGCAAGACGCCGACTCGGCGCGCGCGAACGCGGACCAGTCAGAGGCGAGCCTGCGCGCCACCGACGCGCTCATCGCCTCGCAGCGCGCGCGCGTGGGGTTCTTCTCCATCGTGGCGCCGTTCGAAGGCGTGGTCGGGAACATTCCCGTGAAGCTTGGCGACTTCGTCTCTCCCAGCACGCCGGTGACGTCGCTCACCGCCGACGCGGGGCTCGAAGCTGAAGTCTGGGTGCCGGTCGAAAGAGCGCGCGCCCTGACGCCGACATCGCTGGTGCGGTTGCTCGACGCCGACGGCAAGGCGCTCGGTGAGAGCGCGGTGGTGTTCGTTTCGCCGCGGGCTGATCCGCAATCGCAGCTCGTCTTGATCAAAGCCGCGTTCGCTTCGCAAGAAGGGCTGCGGGCTGATCAACTGGTGCGCAGCCGCGTGGTGTGGAACGCGAGCCCGGGCCTCACGGTGCCGGCGGCGGCGATTCAACGACAGGCCGGTCAGTCGTTCGCGTACGTGGTCGGCGGTGAAGGCGCGGCGCTCACGGTGTCGCGCGTGCCGGTGACGCTGGGCGCGTTGCGGGGCCGTGAGTACGTGCTCGTGGGCGGCGTCGAGGCCGGTCAACGACTGGTCATCACGGGCGTTCAACATCTACACGACGGCTCTGTCGTGAAGCTCTCCGGTACCAACTGATGACTCGCTTCTTCATCGAGCGGCCCGTCTTCTCGAGCGTGCTCTCGCTGCTCATCGTGCTGGTGGGCGCGCTCGCGATTCCCACGTTGCCGGTCTCTCAGTACCCGAGCCTGGCCATGCCGCAGGTCAACGTGACGTCGGTCTACACCGGCGCGTCGGCCGAGGTCGTCGAGTCGGCCGTCACCACGCCGCTCGAGCAACAGATCAACGGCGTCGAGGGCATGAAGTACATCACCTCGAGCAGCGGCTCCGACGGCGTCTCGAACATCACCGTGGTCTTCGACCCCCGGCGCAACGTCGACGTCGCGGCGGTCGACGTGCAGAACCGCGTGCAGACCGCGTCGGCGTTGTTGCCCAATGAAGTGCGGCAGAACGGCGTCACCATCACCAAGACGGCCGGCAGCTTCGTGCTCGGCATGGCGCTCATCGACGACACCGGCCAGTACGACACGCAGTTCCTCTCGAACTACGCCGACATCTACATGCGCGACGCGCTCAAGCGCATCAAGGGCGTCGGCAACGTCGAGAACTTCGGCTCACGGCGCTTCTCGATGCGCGTGTGGTTGGACCCCACGAAGCTGGCGGCGCGCTCGCTGACCCCGTTGGACGTGGTCGCCGCGCTGCGCGAGCAGAACCTGCAGGTCGCCGCAGGTCAGGTCGGCAAGCCGCCCGCGCCGCAGGGCCAGGTGTTGCAGCTCAACGTCGTCGCGAAGGGCCGCCTCAGCGAGCCGCGCGAGTTCGAAGACGTCATCTTGAAGAACGGCCCGGGCCCCGGCGCGCTGGTGCGCTTGAAAGACGTCGCGCGCGTGGAGCTCGGCTCAGAAGATGAAGCGCAGCTGCTGCTCTACAACGGCAAGCAGACAGCGGGCCTGGGCGTCACGCAGCTGCCGACGGCCAACGCGCTCGACGTCGCTGAAAAAGTGAAGGCTGAAATCGAGCGGCTCTCGAAGCAGTTCCCCAAAGGGCTGCGCTACGAAATCGCCTTCGACAGCACGAGCGCCGTCGAGCAGTCCATCGACGAGGTGTTGAAGACGTTGATGGAGGCGATGGTGCTCGTGGTGCTCGTGATCCTGATTTTCCTTCAGGGTTGGCGCGCGACGTTGATTCCAGCCATCACGATTCCTGTGTCGTTGGTGGGCACGTTCATCTTCGTGAAGCTGATGGGTTTTTCCATCAACACGCTGACGTTGTTCGGCCTCACGTTGGCCACGGGGTTGGTCGTCGACGACGCCATCGTGGTCATCGAGAACATCTCGCGGCACCTCGAAGAGAACCACGCGCTGACGCCGCTGCAGGCGGCCATCGTCGGCATGCAGGAGGTCTTCGCGCCGGTCATCGCCATCTCGCTGGTGTTGGTGGCGGTCTTCGTGCCGGTCAGCTTCTTCCCCGGTAGCACGGGCATCATCTACCAACAGTTCGCGCTGACGATTGCGTTCTCGGTCGCCATCTCGACGTTCGTCTCCATCTCGTTGACGCCGGCGCTCTCGGCGCTGCTGCTCAAGCATGTCTCGGGTGAGAAGTGGGCCGGCTTCAGGTTCGTCGACCGCGTGCTGAACGGGCTGCAGCGCGGCTACACGAAGGTGCTCGTCTCCGTGCTCAAGCGACCGGTGCTGGGCCTGCTGGTGTTCGCGGCGCTGGTGGTGGCGACGTGGCAGCTCGCGGTGCGGGTGCCGACGGGCTTCGTGCCTGACGAAGACCAGGGCTGGTTCATCGTGGTCGTCAACGGCCCCGACGGTGCGTCGCTGCAGCGCACGCAGAAGGTGCTCGAGCAGGTCGACGCGATTCTGCGCGCGCAGCCTGAAATCAACGGCGCCTTCGCGGTCGGCGGCTTCTCGTTCGGAGGCAGCGGCCCCAACCGCGGCATCCTCTTCATCAACATGAAGGACTGGTCGAAGCGCAAAGGCGACGCGCACTCGGTCGGCGCGGTGCTGGAGCGCGTGGCGGGCCCGTTGTCTGAGATTTCAGACGCCATCGTGATGGCGTTCCCTCCGCCGTCGGTCGAAGGCGTGGGCAGCGTCGGTGGCTTCTCGATGCAGCTCGAGGATCGCTCGCTGCAGGCCACGCTGCCGCAGCTCAGCGACGCGCTCAGCGCGGTCATGGAGCGCGCCAACACCGAGCCCGCAATCGCCGGCGCGTTCAGCAGCTTCACGGCCGACGACCCGCAGCTCAAGGTCGAGCTCGACCGCGAAAAAGCGCGCGCGTTGAACGTGGGCATCGACCAGGTCTTCGGCACGCTGCAGACCGCGCTCGGCTCGGCGTACGTCAATGACTTCGACTTCTCGAACCGCGCGTACCGCGTCTACGTACAGGCCGACGCGCAGTACCGCGACGAGCCCGGTGACATCGGCGCGCTCTACGTGCGCTCGGCCACGGGCGCGATGGTGCCGCTCGACAACCTGGTGAAGGTGACGCCGTCGACGTCGGCGCAGGTCATCAACCACTTCAACCTGTTCCGCTCGGTGGAGGTTAGCGGCTCGGTGGCGACGGGCTTCAGCTCGGGTCAGGCGCTCGAGGCCATGGAGCGCGCGGCGAAGGCGGCGATGCCCGCAGGGTTCGCGTTCGAGTGGTCGGGTCTCTCGGCCGAGGAGCTCGAGTCGGGCGGGCAGACGTACCAAATCTTCCTGCTCGGCCTGCTCTTCGTCTTCCTCGTGCTCGCGGCGCAGTACGAGAGCTTCACGTTGCCCTTCGTCGTGGTGCTCTCGGTGCCGCTGGCGTTGCTGGGCGCGCTCGGGTTGCAGAGCCTGCGCGGGTTGCCCAACGACGTGTTCTGCCAGGTCGGCATGGTCATGCTCGTGGGGCTCTCGAGCAAGAACGCGATTCTCATCGTCGAGCTCGCGCGCCGGCTGCGTGAAGAAGGGCAGAGCGCCGTCGACGCCGCTTCGAAGGCCTGTGAGCTGCGATTGCGCCCGATTCTCATGACGTCGATTGCGTTTCTGTTGGGCGTGCTGCCGTTGACGCTCTCGACCGGCGCCGGTGCGGCCGCGCGTCGCTCACTGGGCACTGCGGTCTTCGGCGGCATGGCGCTCTCGACGGTGCTGACCATGTTCTTCACGCCGCTGCTCTTCGTGTGGGTCGACAAGCTGATGTCGCGAAAGAGCTCGGGAGCATCTGAAGCCGCGCCCGTGCATTGACCGGGGCGGGTATGTGTTTGGTTGTGTTGGTGCGCGCTTCTCGCCACGCTCCGCTCCCCTCCCACCAGCGAGCTCGAATTCAGATGACCAACCGCGTTGTGATGTCATTTCTGTGTGCAGGTGCATTGCTGACGACTGCAGCGTGCACTCAGAACACCGGTGGCGAATCTTGTGATGGCGGCTGTATCGGCCCACAGGGGCCTGCCGGGGCTCCTGGCGCGCAGGGTGCTGTCGGCGCACAGGGCGCTGCGGGTGCTCCCGGTGCACAGGGTCCGGCAGGTGCCGACGGTGCGCAGGGTCCGGCAGGTGCCGACGGTGCGCAGGGTCCGGCAGGTGCTGACGGTGCGCAGGGTCCGGCAGGTGCTGACGGTGCGCAAGGTCCGGTCGGAGCGCAGGGGCCAGCCGGAGCGCAGGGGCCAGCCGGAGCGCAAGGTCCTGCAGGAGCGCAGGGGCCCGCCGGGGCGCAGGGTGACGCTGGCGTACAAGGTCCCGCCGGGCCGGGCTACGTCAACGAGGTCAAGGTCATCTTCGTGACGTCGCTCACCTACGAGGCGAACTTCGCGACGCTCGGGAACGGGTCGCTGGGGCTCTGGGGCGCCGACAAGTTGTGCAACACGCGCGCTGCGAACGGAAAGGTGCCTGCGGGCCACTACATCGCGTTGCTCTCGACGGCGACGACCGACGCCATCGATCGCCTGCCCGACAACACCAGAGGCTACGTGCTTGCCGATGGCGTCACCGCGGTTGCGAGCAGCAAGGCTGACCTCTTCGACGGCAGCATCTCGCATGGCATTGATCTCGACGAGAACGCCGCTCCAGTCTCGTTCGCCGGGAATGCTCGCTATGTGTGGACCGGAACGAGCGCGAACGGCTTGCGCAACGGCACAGCGTGCGGAAACTGGACATCGACAGGCGCCGGCTCGGTCTCAGCGGGGCAGGTCGACGCGGTCAACGGTGGGTGGCTGGCGGCCGTCGGAGCGCCGTGCAACCTGCCGACGGAAGCCGGCCCGCGCCTCTATTGTGTTCAGCGCTGAGTGACGCGAGCCATGGTATTTGCGGTCGCTCCGTGAGCGCGCACCCGACGGTCAGCCTGGTCATTCCGGTCTTCAACGAGCAGCGCACGCTGGCGGAGATTCTCCGCCGCATCGTGGCCATCGACTTCCCCAAAGAGCTCGTCATCGTCGATGACTTCAGCACCGACGGCAGCCGCGAGTTCCTGCAGACGCTCCACGAGCAGGGCCTCGGCGCGCTGCCCGACGCGAAGCCGAAGAACGTCAACTCCGTGCGCGTGGTGCTGCAGGAAAAAAACCGCGGCAAGGGCGCGGCGCTGCAGCGCGGCTTCAAAGAGGCCACCGGCGCCATCGTCGTCATTCAAGACGCCGACCTCGAATACGACCCGCGCGACATTCCGCGATTGCTCAAGCCGATTCTCGACGGCAACGCCGACGTCGTCTTCGGCAGCCGCTTCACCGGCGAGACGCGCCGCGTTTTGTATTTCTGGCACGCCGTCGTGAACCAGACGCTCACGCTGCTCTCGAACATGACCTCGGGCCTCAACCTGACGGACATGGAGACTTGCTACAAAGCGTTCCGCCGCGAAGTGCTGCAGACCTTCACGCTGAAAGAAGAGCGCTTCGGCATCGAACCCGAGCTCACCGCCCGCGTCGGTCGCGCCAACGTGCGCGTGTACGAAGTGCCCATCAGCTACTTCGGGCGCACCTACGAAGAGGGCAAAAAAATCGGCTGGAAAGACGGCGTGCGCGCGCTCTACGCCATCGCCAAGTACGGCGTTTTGAAGCGGTAGTGGAATGGTGCAGCGCTGCTCCAATGGAGCGCGCACGCGCAGGCCGAACGCCCAACCAACTCCCGCAAAGGCCCGATTTACCGGCCTCGTCTCGCTGGCACGGAGCGTGATGTAGGCGTTGGTATGCGCCCGTTGCTGCTCGTGTCTGCGTTGTTCGCCACCGTCGCTTTCGCCGGCCTCCCGAGCCGCCTCGACATGCCGGTGGGCCACACCACGACGCTCTCGATGCCCGCGCCTGTCTCGAAGGTCACCGTCGCAGACCCGGCGTTGCTGGAGGTCACGCGCAAGGGCCGCAAGGTGGTGCTCGTGGGCCGTGGCGCCGGCAGCACGGAGGTCGTCGTGAAGACGGCCGACGGCGAGACGCACCTGCGCGTGTACGTGGCGCCCGACAAGTACGGCATGCCCTGAACTTTTCAGCCCTCCCGCCTGGTGAGGACATTCAGAGCGGCGCGGCCTTGTGGGGGGTCGCGCCGCTCGTCTTTGCGGGTGAATTTCAGGCGTCGGTGTGCGTCAGTGGCCGCATGCTTTTCCGCGCTGCGCTGGTTCTCGTGGTGCTCGGCGCGATGGGCTGCATCTCGCTGCGCGACGCGACGTTGATCAGCACCCAGGTCTCGCTCGAGACCTTCAACGCGCCGGTGAAGTGTGGCCCGGTGGGCTTTCGTCGCGTGCCGTTGGAGTCGCGCTTCGGTGAATACGTGCGCGTGACGGTCGCCGCGCCGGTCTCGCTCAAAGGCACCGCGTTCATTCACGCTGACGGCGTCGCGCAGGAGCCCCGCGAGTGGGTCAGCTCCGCCGAGAGCCCGCTCGTCATCGAGGCGCGCTTCGAGAACAGCGACCCCGACAAGCTCGTCGCGCTCAACTCAGACCGCCCCATCGACATCACCATCACCGGGCTCGAGGCGCCGGAAGGTGGCACGTGTGAAGGCGCGGTCTTCACGCTGGAGCACGGCCGCCTGGTGGCGCCGGTCGATGACAGCGCGTGGTTGGCGGAGCTCGTGCGCCGTGGCGGCCCTGAGTTGCTTGCGCGTCGTGAAGCTGCGCGATTGTTGGAAGAAGAGCGTCGCCAGGCGCACTACGCCGAGTGGAAGGCGCAGAGCGCGACCGACGAAGAGCTGGCGTTGAGGGAAGCCCGTCGCCTGGCTCACTACGCGGCGTGGGAAGCAGAGCGTCACCCCGCCGAGCTGGTCGTCGACGAAGCCGAGACGGCCATCGCGACGGCAGAAGAGTGGAACGAGTACGCGCCGGGCCACGCGGTCAGCGACACCACCGTCGTGATGGCGACGTGCGCGTCAGGCGTGTGTGACGCGGTCGGTGCTCCGGCGGTGGTGGTCGCCGCGCACGAAGAGCGCTCGGGCTGCCCCGACGGCGCGTGTGGCGTCATCGCGCGTGAAATTGAAACTGCGTCCGTCGGCCTCGATGTCTCCGAGAGCGCGTTCGAGCTCGCCGCCGCGCCTGCGGGCTGTGCGACGAGCGCGTGTGCGGTGCCGACGACGACGTGTACGAGCGGCGGGTGTGCTCCGGCGCACGGCGCGTGTGTCGGCGGGGCGTGTGCGGTGAGCGAGACGTGTCACAGCGGTTCATGTGCCGGCGCGGCCGTCGCGTGTGGCTCGACTGCGGGCGGCGGTGCGCACGTCGAGTTGACGACGCCGGCGACGTGGGCTGCGTACCCGCCGGCTTCAGGTGGTGGTGGCAACGTGGCCGCCGGTGGTGTCGCTGGCAGCGCGGAAGAATGGGTGATGCCGCCGACCGCCGACGTGAGCTGGGAGCAACCCTACGCCGCGCTCGAGACGCGGGTCGCGGTGTCGGAGCGTGAGCGGCTGCGCCCAGGGCTGATTCCGGTGCCGCCTCCGGAGCCGTGCGCGTCGTGCGCCGATGCCGCCGTGGAGTTCGACATCGGCTTCATTCCCGCACTCTTCGGCGCGGTGTTCAGCGCGACGGCGCCCGTGGGTGTCGCGCCTCCGTCGCCGAGGCCCGCACAGCCTCCGCATGGCGCGGTGCCGGTGCCGCAGCCCGCGACGCGCCGCTGAGCTTCACATTCGTCGCCGCCGTGCTTGAAGCAGTCGCTTGGCTGGCCGCTCTACTCATGTCGCCTCGGCGGCGCTCGTGCTCCTCGCGCTCATGGAGTGGTGGTCGCGGCTGCTCTCAGGGAGCCTCGACATTGACTACGGCTCTGCCGACATCATCGCGTTTCAGGCGCTCGTCGAAGACGTGCTGGTGCGCGGTGGCGCGTATCGCTCGTGGCACCTGACGCCCGCGCCGTATTTCTTTCCTGACGGGCTGTTCGCGCTCGTCGCACGTGGCCTCACCGGCGCTCCCGAGGCGTTGATTCCGCTCACCGTCGCGATGCAGGTCGTCGCGCTGGCGGTGGCGGCCTGGCTCGCACTTCGTGAGGTTGACGCTGCGCTCGCGTGGTGCGGGCCGCTGGTGGTTTCACTGGCGACGTTGCTCGCGCTCGACGGCACGGTGCCGCTGGTGTGGCTGCTCTTCCCCGTTCATCACACGGGGGTCTCCATCGTCTTGTTGCTGGTGAGCGCGGCCTTCACGCGCTTCGTGAAGACGGGCGCGCGTTGGTCACTCGTCGCAGGGCTCGCGTTGCTGGTCGCCGGTTGTGTGTCTGACGCGCTGCTCGTCGCGGCGACGAGCGTGTCGATGAGCGTCGTCACGGGCTGGGCGTGGCGCTCGTCTGCAGACGTCGCGCGGCGGCTGCGCTGGTTGGCGCCGACGACGGTCGTCACCGCCATCGTGGCGGGCCAATGCACACGGTGGCTCGTCGCGTTCCCGCAGCAGGCGCACCAGACGCTGCGGCTGCACGCGCTGCCACAGACGCTCACGCACATGCTTCACGACTTCATGGGCTGGCCGCGGGCGACGGAGTTGCTCGCTGTCTTCACGCTGGCGATGGCCTTCGTCACGGCGTGGCGCGCGCGACGCTCGGTGTTCACGGTGTGGCTGCTTGCGGGGTTCGGCATGCTCGCCGGGGTCGTCGCCACGGCGAACGTCACCAACGTCGACTGGCAACGCTACGTGTTGTGGCTGCCGCTCGCCGCGTTGTTCACCGCAGCAGCGTTGCTCTTGCGCTGGCGTCACGGCGCGCGCGTGCTGACCGTCGTCTCGCTTGCCGTCGTGTTGCTCTGCGTTCGACCCCTGGCGTGGGTGGCGCCGTGGCGCACGCCGACCTCGTGGTGGCGCGGCGCAGTGGAGTGTGTCGAGCGACTGGCGGCGCGCGAGCAGGCGAACGTGGTCATCACGGACTACTGGCACGCGAAGCCGCTCGTCTTCTTCTCGACGAAGGGGCTGCGCGCCGCGCCCGTGCAAGCCAACGCGGCCGAGCTCTCCCGGTGGATTGTGTCCGACGCCTGGTACGGGCCACCGACGCAAACGGCGCTCGTCGTCGCCAATGGGCTCGACGCCGCGCCGCTGGGGCCGCCTTCTGAAGTCGTCGCGTGTGGTGCGCTGGAGGTGCGCGTGTTTCGCGGCGAGGCGCGCGCGCGGCTGCAGGCACACTACGAGCGTTGGCTGCGCGACGCGGGGCTGCTCAGCGAGTGAAGGTCTTCGAGTACAGCTCCACGCCGCCGCCGTCGTGGAACACCACGCGCACTTCGCGGCTCATGGGCTCGAGGTGCAGCGTCACGTAGTTGTTGGTGCCCGTCGCGTACGGCCAGCGCGGGGGCTGCAGCAGGCGCCACGCCGGGTTCGCCGACTGCGCGCCGGGGCCCGCGAGAATCTCCAACGCGCCCGCGCCACGACCGTTCGCCGAGACCCAGCCGACGCTCGCGAAGTGATGGTCTCCCGACAGCCACAGCACGCCTTGCACGTTCTGGTCTTCGATGTGGCCGAGCAGCTCGTTGCGTTGGTCCCGGTATGAGAGCCACGAATCGCCGGTGAACGCCGAGAACCCGAAGTCGGTGATGGGCACCGAGTTGAGGATGACTTTGAAGACGGCGGTGCTCGCCGCGAGGCCGGCCTTGAGCCAGTCCATCTGCGCGCGTGAGAGGTAGAGCTGCGGCTGCCCATTGAAGCGCGTCGAAGGTTTGCGCTCGGCGCGCGAGTCGAGGACGAAGAACTCAGCGGTGTCGCCCCAGCGCACCGACTTCCACAATCGGTCCGGCTCGACGCGGTCGCGGCGCAGCGGGTTGGCCTCGAAGTACGTCTTGCGCGCGACGGCCAGCTTCGCGGCGCTGATGGTCTCGGGGTTGAAGTCGTTCGTCACCTCGTGGTCGTCCCACGTGGCGAGCACGCTCGTGGCGGCGCGCAGCTTCCGGTACTCGGGCCCGCCGAGGTTCGCGGCCCACTGCGTGCGGTACTCGGGCAGCGTGTCGGCACCGTCGTTGTAGCTGGTGTCTCCGAGCAGCAAGAAGAGGTCGAGGTCGCTGCGTTCACCCGCGCGCAGCACCGGTGACGGCGTGTTGCCCTGCTTGGTGCAGCTCACCGCGCCGAAGACCAATGGGGCCTTCGTGCCCGACGCAAACGCGGCGCGAAACCGCCCGATGCCCGAGCGCGCCGCGAGCGCTCCAGTCACGTTCTCTTCGAAGAACGCGTAGCGATACGGCCGCCCCGCCTCGAGGCCGTCGACGTCGAGGTGCACGAAGCCACCATCGCCCGGCACCACGACTTCATCGGCCACGCGCTCCGCGTAGACCTCGCCCTCCATGCGCCACACGCGCAGTCGCAAGCGCGCCAAGCCGTCGTAGCGCGTCCACAACACGGCGCGGGTCGCCTCCACGTCACCGCTGGCCAGACCAAGTGGAAAGTTGAAGGCCTCCGGCACCGCGTCGGGTTCGTCGGGAGGCAACGGCTGGCCGGCGTCAACGCCCGCGTCTTCGGGGCCCACGCCGCCGTCGGGCGCCTCCACGCTACCGTCGGGGCTCGCGCCGACGACCGGCGGCTCCGCGCACCCGAGAACGAGGCCTGCCGTCCCAATCGCCGTCACTCGGAGAAATTGCCGTCGGGTCTGCCGGGCCATGTGGCCGCGCAGCATAGCGGGCGCCGCGTCGTGAAAAGCGAACGCGCGCGATGACCGTGGTACCTTGCGCGCCACTTCATGTTTCGGCGACGCGCACTGCACGCCCTCTTCATTCTGGGCATTTTCAGCAGCGTGTCGCGAGCCGACGAAGCCTTCGTGCCACCGACCGTCTCGGTGCAGGTGTCAGGCGGCGCGACGGCGCGGCAGACCAGCTTCGCGGTCGGCGGTGCGCAGCTCCGCGAGTCGCGGCTCACGGGCGTCTCTCCGACCTTCTTTCGGCTCGACGCGCAGGCGTGGTTCCTGCGCTTTCTGGGCGTCGAGCTCGAAGGTTCGGGCGACGTGTTTCGCGCAGACAACGGCACCGATGACCTGGCTGCGCAGCGCTGGGGCACGCGGGCGGGTGTGGCGCTTCGCTACGTCACCGACGGCGGCTTCACGCTCTCGGGTGCGCTGGGTTACGGCCTGTCGTGGGCGCCGGTGATTCGCTACCGCAGCGCAGCGCCGACCGCAGGGCAGCTCTTCACGCACGGCCCCACGGCGCGCGCAGGGGTGGGCCTCACGAAGGGGCGCTTCGACGGCTCGCTGAACGCGACGGTGTTGGTGCCCGTCGCCGGTGACGCGCGGGTGCTGGGGTTCGAGCCGCGGCTGTGGCTCGCCGGTCGCTTTCTCGACGTGGGCCCGAGCGCCTGGTGGCTCGGCGCAGACGTGGGCGCGCTCATCGAGAGCGGCGGTGCGTACGGCGGCGTCAGCGTTCGGTTCGCGGTCGCGCTGCGCGTGACGTTCGGCCCTCCGCGCGTGAGCTCCACCGTCATCGAAGGCCAGGTCGATGAAGCGGGCACGTTGGTAGTGCGCGTGTCGCTGCCTGATGGCGCGGTCGCGAAGGGCGCGCAGGTGTCGGTCGACGGCGCGGCAGCAGTCACGGTCGACGACGCGGGCGAGGTGAAGAGCGCGCCTTCGAACGGCACGCACGCAGTGACGGTGTCGCTCGCAGGGTTCCGGAGCACGAGCGCGTCGGGTGACGTCGCCGCAGGTCAGCAGCGCGTGCTTGAAGTGCGGCTCGCGGCGCTCACGGGCCCGGGGCGACTTGGCGGTGTGGTGCGCGCAGCTGCGGGCGCGAAGCCGTTGGTTGATGCCGTCGTGAACGTCGCCGAGCAATCGGCGCGCACCGACGCGAGCGGCGCGTACGTGTTCGAGAAGGTCGGGCCCGGGCCGGTGCAGGTGCGCGTCGACGCGCAGGGCTTCAATACGTCTGAGGAGGTCGCGCAGGTGCCGGCAGAAGGCGCGGCGTCGCTCGACTTCGCGCTCGAGCCGCTCGGTAAGGGCAGTCCGGCGACGGTTCGAGGCCTCGTGCGTTCGCGCAGCGGTGTCGCGCTCAAGGCTGCGGTGGTGGTGCGCGGCTCGAAACAGAAGGTCGTCGTCACGCCCGAAGGGCGCTTCGTCGCCACGCTGCCGGCCGGTGACTACACGTTCATCATCAGCGCGCCGGGCCACATCGCGCAGACGAAGAAGGTCACGCTCGCAGACGGCGAGCAGGCCATCTTCCACTGCGAGCTGCTCAAGGTGACGAGATGAAGCGGTTGTCGCTGTTGTTGGTGTTGTGGCTCACAGGTTGTCCTGAAGACGCGGAGCCGCCGCAGAAGCCCGCGCCGGTCACCGTCGCCATGCTCTCGGAGCTGCGCGGTGCGGTGACGTTGACGCGCGAAGGCGCCACGACCGCCGCGGCGTCAGGTGCGTTGTTCGAAGGTGACGTGCTGGCGACGGGCGCCGGTGGGCACGCGCTGTTGCTGGGTGGTGGCCGCGAGGTCGAGCTGCTCGAGAACTCGCGCTTCCGCGTGGGCAAGACGCTCGCCGACCTCGCGCTCGACGTCGGTGAGCTGGTGTTCCTCGAGAGCGACGCCGGCGCCTTCAACACCGCGCTGGGTGCCGCGCGCCCGGGTGTCGGCAGCCGCGTGAAGTTGCAGGCCGGCGATGCGGGCACGACGTTCGAAGTCGGCATCGGCACGTTGGAGTTGATGGACGTCGCCGGCAGCTCGGAGACGGTGAAGGCCGGCGAGCGCTTCGTGGTCGGCATTGGCGTGCTGTCGATGGAGGCGCCCGTCGAGCCGGTGCCGCCGCCGGTTGAAGCGAAGCCCACGGTGAAGCTGACGCCGCGAGGCAACGTGACGCTCAAGGGCAAGAAGCTCCCTGCAGAGGGTCGCGAGCTCGACGAGCAGAGCGCGTTCATCGTCGACAGGGCGGGGCAGTTGACCGTCGAAGCCGGCGGCGCGCGGGCGCAGTTTCAGGGCGCGGCGAAGGGCACCATCGAGCCGTTGAAGGGTGACGCGCGCTTCAAGGCCGGGCTCCGTGAAGGTGCAGTGCGCTTCTTCTTGAAGGAAGGCGAGAGCGTGCTGCTCGACGGCAAGAAGGTGCTGACGCTCAAGGCGAAGACGGCGACGACGCTGGTGGTGACGGCCACGACGCAGGGCCCGCGCGTCGAGGTGCTCGGCGGCTCGCTCGAGACGTCCGTCGCCGACGGTGAAACGAAGACGCTCGAGGGCGGTGAGTCGGCGCAGGTGAAGGGCGTGAAGGTCGACGCGGCGAAGCGGGGCGCGCCGGTGTTGTCGCTGCCTGCGGGGCGCGCCTCGCGGGTGAATTGGGCGCGCCCTGGCGACGTGGCGCTGCTGCTGGGTGAAGGTGACGGCGCAGTCGAAGTGGCGACCGACGCGTCGTTCGAGAACGTCATCGTGTCGGCGAAGGAGGCGGAGTCGGTGGTGCTCCCTGCCCCGCTCAAGGGCGCGTTGTTCTGGCGTCGCGCGGGTGACGCCGAGCCTTCGCAGGTGCGCTTCGAGCGCGATGAGCATGCCGGCGCGGTGAGCGCGAAGTCAGACACCGTCGCTGAGACCGGCCTCAAGGCGACGGTCTATTTTCAGGGTGCGGTGCCGTCGTTGACGTTCACGTTCCCCACGAAGAGCGACTCGGCGTCGTGGCGGTTTCGCGTGTACTCGGCGGCTGACTTGAAGACCGCGTTGGTCGACCGCAGGGTCACCGAGAACAAGGCCGTCGTGGAGTCCGGCGCGCTCGCCGAGGGCAGCTACCTGTGGTCGGCGGTGCCCACGTCGTCGAGCGGGGTGGAGGCCACGGGCGGCCGCATGAACAAGATGGACGTCGTCTTCGACAACTCGGTGACGCGCCTGGTGCTGACGTCTCCGAGAGACGGTGAGCGCGCGAGCAAGGCGGCGGGGGTGGCGCCGCTGGGGTCGCGGTTGTCGTTGAACGGGAAGGCCATCGCGCTCGATGCCGGTGGCCGCTTCTCGGTGCCGTTGCCGACGAGCAACGTGGCCGTGTTCAAGCTGACGACGAAAGACGGCGTCGACAGCTACTGGGTGCGGCGCCTCGCTCGCTGACGCTCAGCCGATTTCGAAGATGCACGTCGAGCTGCAGCCGTCGCCCGAGACCGTGTTTCCGTCGTCGCATTGCTCGCCCGCGTCGACCTGCGTGACGCCGTCACCACAACCGACGCGACGGCAGCCCGGCCCGCACAGGCCGCCCGAGTTGTTGCCGTCGTCGCACTCTTCGCCCGCGTCGGGCTGGTGCACGCTGTCGCCGCAGAACCCGGCGCGCGACTGGCAGCCGGGCATGCAGCCTCCGTAGCGGCCGTCGTTGACGCCGTCATCACAGGCCTCGAAGCGCGTCACGATGCCGTCGCCGCAGCGCCAGTCGCAGCTCGAGCGCGGCGCGTTGAAGCCGCGCAGCGTGAGCCGGTAGCTCGAGCCGGTGGTGTGTCGCTCGGCCTGGAACACCACCGCCTCGTACACACCGCCGTCACGGAGGTTGAACGTCGTCGCGGCGTTCGCGTCGAGCGTGATGCCGCCTGATTCCGGGCCGTGCACGCCGCCGAGGTCGACCGCGCGGCGACCGTTGATGAAGACCCACACGTCGTCATCGCCGCGGAAGTCGAGCGACTCACCGCCCGCGTAGTTGAACCAGTACCGCAGCTCGCTGGTGAAGTTGAAGTTGTGCCCGTGGCGATGCGGCTCGGTGCCGTCGCGAGCCCAGCCGCGGTTGTCGAGCGGGAAGAAGTCGTTGCTGTCGAACACGTACGAGCCGTTGCTCTGGCGCACCACCTCGAGGCGGTCCGTCTCGGTGCGGTTCACGTTGGGCGTGTCGCGGTACCACTGGTTGAAGAACTGCGCGCCGTGCGTGCTCGGGGTGGTGGTGGCGCTCGCGTACACGGGCTTGCCTGCGTCGCCGAGGAACAGGCCGACGATGCCCTGGTCGCCCGTGTTCTTGTTCTCGAAGTCGATGTGGCCGCCGTCGGCGCCCCACGGGAGGAAGTCGCGATAGACGATGGGAATCGCGAGGCGCTGCTGTGCGGCGGGCGTCTGGTCGACGCAGGTGAAGCCCGGTTCCTGCGTGCATTGCGGCGAGCACCCGTCACCCGCGCGCGTGTTGCCGTCGTCGCACATCTCGCCTGCTTGCCGAATGCCGTCGCCACACACCGCGGTGCACACGCCGTCGCTGCAGCGCGGCTCGGCCTTGCACGTGGTGTCGCAGCCGTCGCCGAGGTCGTTGTTGCCGTCGTCGCACTGCTCGATGCCTTCACGAATGCCGTTGCCGCAATCGGTGGTGACGCAGCCGACGCCCGCGTCGTTGCACGCGTAGCCTTCTTCGATGGTGCAGCCCGAGCTGCAGCCGTCGCCGCTGGTGGTGTTGCCGTCGTCGCACTCTTCGAGGCCCGCGATGAAGCCGTCGCCGCAACGTTCGGCCACGCACGCCACGCCCACCGTCGGGCACACCCAGCCTGCTTCGAGCGTGCACGTCGCGCTGCAGCCGTCACCGCTCGTGGTGTTGCGGTCGTCACACACTTCGGCGCCCCCGCGGACACCGTCGCCGCACACGTGGCTCTGACCTCCGCCGCCGCTGCCGCCGCCCTGTGCGCCGCCGCCACCTCCGCCGGTTCCACCGCCGAGGCCGCCACCTTGTGCGCCGCCGCCGGTGCCTCCGTCAGTCTCGCCACCGCCGGTGCCGCCGCCCGCGCCGCCACCGTCGACGGAGCCGGGTTTGCACTCGCCCTCGATGCAGATGTTGCCGCCGCTGCACTCGTCGTTGGTCGAGCAGGTGGTGGGCCCGCACTGGCAACCCGCAAGAGAAAGAAGTGACGCGGCGACGACGTATCGGAGAACGAAAGTGTGCTTCATGACTCGCGGCAGCCTGAACCCGGACTGCCATGAGCGCAACCGCGTGACCCCGATGTCGCGATTTTCTTCCTCTCGAGCGGCGCAGCGTGACGGCTAGGCTGGAGCGCGTGGCATCCACCCCGAGTGGGCTCGTCGTCGAGAACCTGACGCCGGTCCGTCATCGCAATGGCTTCGAAGAGTTGGCGGGCGTCACACAAGGTCGCCCGGTGTCGGTGGGTGTCACCAACGCTGGGCTCTTCGCCAGCTGGCCGTCGGCGAACGGCTTCGCCGAAGCGGTGCGTGGAGCTCAAACGGTCGAGCACTCCAACGTGGCGCGTACGCTGGCCATCGACCCGGCCGGTGAGCAGCGCTGGGCCGTGCTGTGGGAGCGCGTCGACGGCGTGACGCTCGACGAGGTGCTGCGGCAGCGCGGCGCGTTGGCGGCTGATGAAGCGGCGCCGTTGATTGCGGCCATCGCGCAGGCGTTGTCGGCGGCGCACGCGAAGGGCGTCTTGCACGGAGACCTGTCAGCCGCGTGGGTGACGCTGGTCGACGGCGCGGCGGGCCCGCAGGTGAAGGTTGCGGGCTTCGGGTTGGGCATGTTGAGCGCGTTCACGGGCGGCACCCGGCCGACCATCGCCACCGACCTCTCGGCGCTCGGAGGGCTGCTGCACGAGGTGCTGACCGGCTCGCGACCGCAGGGAAAAGTCGGCGTGCTGCCGACTGCGGCCGCGCACCTCGGGCCCGTGCTCTCGAAGAGCCTCGGCTACGACGTTTCGGGCCGTTTCCGCAGCGCGACCGAGCTCGAGAGCGCGCTGGCCGACGCGAACCGCACGCGGGTCTCAGGCGGCGTGGTGGTGGCGCCGGCGAGCGCCCCGCCGAGGCGCAGCGGCATCGCGTTGCGCACGCTGGGCCCGTGGGAGCTCGAGAAGCTGCTCGGCGAAGGCGCGATGGGGCAGGTGTTTCTCGCGCGGCACACGTTGCTGGGTCGGCAGGCGGCCATCAAGGTGCTGCGGCCCGAGCAGTACCAGCGCGAAGACCTCATTCAGCGGTTCTTCCAGGAAGCGCGCTCGGTGAATCAGATCAACCACGAGCACATCGTGGAGATCTCCGACTTCGGCCAGGAGCTCGGCGCCGACGGGCACCCGGTCGCGGTGTACTTCGTGATGGAGCTGCTGCAGGGGCAGACGCTCACCGAGCGCATCGCGCAGCGGCCGCTCTCAATCGAGCGCTCGCTGCACGTGATTCGGCAGTTGGCGTCGGCGCTCGCGGCGGCGCACCGGCTCGGCGTCGTGCACCGCGACGTGAAGACCGACAACGTGTTCCTCATCACCCGGCAGGGTGACGCCGAGTACGTGAAGGTGCTCGACTTCGGCGTCGCAAAGCTGACGCAGCCCACGCACGCCGCGCCCACCGTCTCGACGATGGACGGAGCCATCATCGGGACGCCGACGAGCATGTCGCCGGAGCAGGCGTCGGGCGCGCCGGTTGATCAACGCGCTGACATCTACGCGGTGGGCGTGCTGCTCTATTTGATGTTGTCGGGCCGGTTGCCCATCGACGCTGACAACTTCGGCAAGCTCATCGCGCTGCTGTTGACGAAGCCGCCCGACCCTCTGCCCGCGAAGAACCCGCTGGGAGAGCCGATTTCTCCGGCGTTGGCGGCGGTGGTGATGCGCTGCCTCGAGAAGGACCCGGCGAAGCGCCCGCAGTCGATGGACGCGTTGATCGCCTCGTTGCGCGCGCCCGCCCCGGTCGTCGACGACGAGCCCGTGGTGTTGCCGAAGTCGTCGCGCGGCGGCGTGCTCGCGGGCCTGGGGCTCGTGCTCGCCGGGCTCGTGGGTGGTGGCGTGTGGTGGTCGCAGCAGACGGCAGACGTGGTGGTCGATGGAGTCGTCGACGCGGGGCCGGCGCGGGTCGTCGAGCTGCCAGTGCCTGAAGATGCGGGGCTCGAGGTGGTCGCCGCCCGCGTGGAAGAGCCCGTCGATGCAGGGCTCGAAGCGCCCGATGCAGGCGTGAAGGTGAAGGTCGCTCCAGCGAAGCCGGTGGAGCTCACGGCGGAGTTGGTGACGAAGGTCGTCGAGCGTGACCGCGGCCCGGTGTCGGCGTGCATTCATCGGCACCGCGCGCTGTTGCCGGGGTCGGCCGGCACGATTCGAGTGCAGTGGACGGTGCAGAAGAGCGGCGAAGTGACCGACGTGGCGTTCGTCGATTCGACGCTGAAGGGCACGCCGCTCGAGTCGTGCATCGTGAAGGCCGTGAAGGGGTTCGATTTTCCCCGGCACAACGGGAAGGCGCGCCCGATGGCGCTGCCGTTCACGTACTCGAGCAAGTGATCAGCAGTGACGTCGTCGCCAACGGCGGGAGATCAACAAGCCCAGCAACAACGTCGGCACCGCCGTGCCGCTCGAGCAGCCGCATGACGTGACGAACGTCGCCGGCTCGCTGGAGATGCCGCCGCCGGTCGCGCTACCACCGCCGGTTGGGTCGCCACCGCCGTTCCCGCCACCACCGCCGTTCCCGCCACCACCGCCGTTCCCGCCACCACCGCCGGTCCCGCCACCGCCGCCGTTCCCGCCACCGCCTCCGTTCCCGCCACCGCCTCCGGTCCCGCCACCGCCTCCGTTCCCGCCACCACCGCCGGTCCCGCCACCACCGCCGGTCCCGCCACCACCGGCGCTGCCGCCTGAGCCGCCGCCGAAACCACCACCGGCGCCGCCGCCTGAGCCGCCGCCGAAACCACCACCGAAACCACCACCGGCGCCGCCTCCTGACCCGCCTCCGATGGGCCCGACGCCACCGTCATTCGCGGACATCGGAGGGAGGCAGCCACCGTCGCCATCGCAGATCCACGACACCGGGCACCCAGTCACCAACATGTCGACACACATCACGCCGCCGAGGCATTCGCCCATCGTGCAGCTCGACGTGCGACACGACGTGCCAACCGTGCACTCCTGCAGCTCACCGGCGACTGAGGGCGGCGTCGAAACGCGAAACACAGCGCCCGCCGAGCTCGAGTGCAGCGGCGCACCGATGATGGCGTCGTCACCGTCGATGACGATCGCCGCGCCGAACGCGGAGCCGACCTCACCTGTCCACGCGACGGTGCCTGCGTCACCGATGAAGCGCGTCGCCGTCATCTTGTTCGGGTCTCCGACCCAGAGCGCCGCCAGCGTCTGGTCCGCGAGCGGCTCCAACGCCAGCGCAGCGCCGAAGCTATTCATGCCGCCGATCGCGTTCTCCACCAGCTTGTTGACGAGCGTGATCCCTCCGTCTGCCATCGAGAACACGTACACGGCGTTGATGCCCGGCGCGCCGACGATGATCTCGAGGCCCGGTGCAGGGTGCACCTCGCCGATGACAATCGAAGCGCCGAACCGCGCGTCCAAGTTCGTCGACGGTGAATTGATGACTCGCGGCGGCGCGAGGCCTCCGTCGACGAGCGTGTGTAACGAGTAGACCGAGACGAGGCCCTGCTGGGGGCTGCCGACGGCGAAGAAGGTGTGCAGCGGCGCGAACGAGACGGCCTCGCCGAAGCTCCCGGTGTCGGTCGCTTCGTTCAAGAACGCGACCGCCAACGGCGACGATGACTCCAACAACGTCGCGCGCGGCGGGTTGCCGACGAGCAGCTGTCGTATCGCGCCAGTGCCTCTCGCGAGCGACGACACCGCGCCGATGTTCACGACACGAAGGAAGCCGCCGTCGCTCATGAACGCGGTGAGGCCGCCTTCGCCGCCCGTCATCACGAGCGGCCCCGCAGCGGAGTCGTCACAGGCCACGGCCATGCCAGATTGGTTCGGCGTGAGGGGGTCCGTGGGGCCGAACCGCGTCACCACGCCCGACTGCAGCACCGCGCTGTTGTTGCCTGGCGCGCCCGCCACGTAGCCGGGCCCACGACACGCGCCGAGCGACGCGCCGAGCCTCGAGCCCGGCGTGCCGGAGAGCTCTGCCACCCCCACCGGCATGGAGGCCGCCTGCCGAACCTGCGCGCTGGTCACCGCTTCGTCGCGCCCACACGCGGTGAAGAGAATCAGTGCCGCACTCAGCCAGCTACGCATGGAGTCACCTGTCGCCGTGCTGCACTCGAAACCGTACGCCGCCGTCGCAACAACGCCGCCGCCAGCGCAGCCAACACCCCCGGTGCCGACGAGCACCCGGTCTGAAACACCACCGGTCCTCCAGCGCCGCCGTCGACCGCGCCGGCGTCGACCGGCTGGCTCCCCGCATCGACGCCAGCGTCGGGCGCCCCCGCGTCACCTTCGCCGGCGTCGGGGCCGCCCGCGTCGACCCGCTCGCACTCGTTGTTGATGCACACCTCGTCGGGCGCGCAGTTGGCGCGCGTCGGCAGCACGCAGACCACGCCGGCGACGCACGTGCCGGCGCCGCAGCCCGCGCTGCACCCTGCGTCGAGCTCGCAGTACTGCGCTTCGCCCACCACGGGGCCCGCGTCATGCGCGAAGACGAACACCGCGCCACGGAGCTGGCCCATGGCGGTCGCGTAGTGCGGCGCGCCCACCACCAACGTGCCGCGGTCAAACGCGAGTGACGTACCGAAGCGCGTGCCCCGCCTGGCGACGCTCTCGAAGGCCTCGCACGTCAACCCGAGGCAGCGGTACACGCGGTCGGTTCCGGGTTCTCCAATCCACAACGCGCTCAAGCCGCCGCCCGCGTTGCCCGGCTCGATGGCCAACGCCGCGCCAAAGCCGCTCGGCGCCTCTTGCGCGGTGGTGATGCCCGCCTCGATGTACGAGGGCGTGCCGTCGACTGTGTAGATGATGACCTGATTCGTCGCGGGCGCCGACACGATGATCTCCAGGCCCGGGTCCGGCAGCACGTTGCCCACCGCGAGCGCCGCGCCGAACTTTTCGAGCGGCTTCGTCACCGTGCCGCCGTCGTAACGATTCGTTTGCTGAACGCCGCCATCGCCGAGGTGCTTGTAGATGTACACGGTGTTCTCTGCGTCGTCGCCGACGAGGAAGCGCTCACCGAAAGGGAAGTACGCCATCGACGCGCCGTAGTCGGCCGAAGGGGAGTTCTTGAGCACGGCGAAGGGCTTTGCCGCCGCCATCGACATGTCGACGCGCCACAGCTGAGCGCCGCCGTCTTGTTTCGTCACGCTCGCGAGAATCGGGTCTCCGGGGTTCCGAATCATCGCGCGCACGGAACCTTCGCCCACGAAGTCGGAGCCGCCGTCGCTGAGCGCGCGCCACAGCCCGGAGGGGCCGCCGACGAACGCGAGCGCCTGTGCCCGGTCGCAGAGCACCACCGCGCCGGCGCCGTGCGGCGGGTCGTTGACCTCTCCGATGCGCACGAAGGCGTTGAGCGGCTCCGCGTAGATGGCGGCCATGCCGGGCGCCCCGGCGATGAAGCCGCCACCGAAGCCATCACACGCTGACAACGATGCGCCGAGCTGCCCGCTGGTCTCCGGGCCTACGATGGTCCGCACCGGCAACGGCATCACGCGCGTGACGGCGGGCAGCGCTTGCCGCTCCCGTGCACTCGGCGCATCACTCGTTGGGTTGCAGGCGCTCAACACCACGAGCGCAACTGCGAAGGGGCACCGCATTCACGCTCCGTCACTGCCGGCCGGCGGGGTGAGACTACTTCAACTGCAATTCCCACATGCGGCGCGACTGTACGAGCAGGTCGTTGCAGAGACTCGAGCGCGGGTCGATGGAGATGCAGCGCGTGAACTCGTTGATGGCCGTCTGGTAGTCGCCCGTCATGATGGCCTGCTCGCCGCGCTTGTAGTGCTGCAGCGCTTCTGAAGTGCCGGCGACCACCACGTCGCGTTTGCGTTCGACCTTCACCTCGAGGTCACCCTGCGGCACGCCCGGCGCGGTCAGCGCGACGAAAGACAACCGCGAGACCCACGTCACCGACACCGGCACGCCCGGCACCAACACCGTCTGCAGCCACGGCCCGCGGGTGTGAAACGGCCCCGGGTCGTGAATGCGATGGCGCGGCTTCGTCGCGCTGACGATGACCGGCGCGCCCGAGCCCGCCGCCGGCTTCTGCAGCGTCACGAGGTACGTCTCGAGCGGGTCGAGCGAATCGAGAATGTAGCGGCGGCCTTCTTGTTGCGCGGTGACGTCGGTGAACACGTCGCGGTGTCGCTCTCCCAGCTTGCGCTTCGCTTCAGTGCCCGTCGCCAGCGCGAGGTCGAAAGAGCCGTCGCCCGGCGGGTGGTCGGTCTGCACCACGAAGAAGCGCGCTGTCTTTCCGGACAACGCTGTCCACCCGGAGTCGACCTGCGTGAGGCGCAGCCAGGTGCCGGCGTCGTCGAACTCGGCGGCGTACAGCGCGGCGTAATCCGGGAGCTTTTCACCACGCTTCGCGAAGCTGGTGCGCGCGCTCCACGACGGCGCAGGCGCGGTGACGGCGAGGCCCGCCCGCGTGGCGTCGAGGCCGTGTACCGAAGGCCGCAAGATGAAGCTCTTCGGTGCGCCGTGCCCATAGCGCGGGAGCTCGTCGACGGGCGGTTGCGCGGCGGGCTGCGGCGTTGGCGTCACCGGCTTCGGCGTGGGCGGCCCCGCAGGCGTCACCGGCTGCAGCGGGCGCGCGGGGGCGTCGACCGGTTCGGGCTCGGGCTCGAGCGGCAACACGACGAGCAAGCCGGTGCCGAGCACGAAGATGGCGACGCTCAGCAGCCCCATGCGCCACCGCTCGGGCTCAGCCTCTTTCACGCGCGGCGGCGCGGCCGTGGGCGCGGTGGTGCGCTCGGCGACGAAATATTCGACCAACTCGGGCGGCGGCGCCTGCGGTGCGTGCTCGGGAAAGAGCCACGCGAGCAACGCGACGCCCAACTCCATGGAGCCCGCGACCTGCCGCTGCTTCACGGCCCAGTGCCCGAGCCGCGCCGCGAGCTCTCGGGGATTCGCGTACTCACCGCGCAGCCCTGCGGCCAACACCTGCGCCAGCTCGTCTTCGCTCCCTCCACCGAGCGGCTCGAAGAGCGCCGCCAGCGAGCGCGCGTCTTCCTGCGGGCCTGCGCTGCCTTCAACGCTGAAGGTGCCGTCGAAGTGCGCCGACACGGTGTGCATCGCCAGCGGCGTGTCGGTCTGCACGCTCGCGTGCTCCAGCGCCGCGCACAGCCGCTGCAGCAGGTGCACGGCGACGAACGTGGGCAGGCGAGGGTGACCGGCGAGGTGCGCGCGCTCCATCAACGCCTGCAGCGTCACCGACGCCGAGCGCCGCACCTGCGGCTCACGTTCCCGCTCGCCTCGCGCCGGGCCGCGCTCTGTCGAAGACGTCGCCACGCCCGACGATGATGGCAAAAAGCGCGACTTTTCGGGCTCGTTTGTCACGCCGACGCGGCCTCGAACGTGGTGCGGGCATGACGACGAAAACACACGACGTGCTGGTGGTGGGCGGCGGCCTCGGCGGCCTGTTGGCGGGCGCGCTGTTGAGCGCCGCGGGTCGCGAGGTGCAGGTGCTCGAAGGCAGCAGCGTCACCGGCGGGCTGGGCCGCAGCACGAAGGTGGGCCCGCTGGCGATGAACCTCGGCGCGCACGCGCTGTACCTCGACGGCCCGGCTGAAAAGGCGCTGCGCTCGCTGGGGGTGAAGGTGCAGGGCTTCTCGCCGGGAGACGGCTTCTGGCTTGACGTCGACGGCGCGCTCGCGCCGCTGCCGAACACCATCGTGAGGTTGATGAATACGAATTGGTTGTCGTGGCGCGAGCGCTGGCAGTTGGCGGCGACGATGCGCGCGGTGCTGGGCGCGGCGCCACAGGGCACGTTGCGCGAGTGGCTCGACACCTTGCCTTCGGAGCGCGTGCGCAAGTTCCTGCAGTCGCTCTCGCGCGTCTCGACGTACACCAACGCGCCGGAGCAGCTCGCCGCGTCGCGCGCGTGGCCTCAATTGCGCGTGCTGGCCAGCCCGTTCTCGCGCGGCGTGCGCTACCTCGACGGAGGCTGGGAGTCGCTCGTCACGCAGCTCCGTGAGCGGGTGCCGGTGCGCCTCGAGGCGCGCGTGAAGTCGGTGGGCGCCGAGGGCGAAGTTCAGCTCGAGAGCGGCGAGGTGCTGCGCGCGAATGACGTGGTGCTGGCGGTGCCGCTGCAGACGGCGGCGCGGCTGGTGGACGACGCGGCGTTGAAGGCGCGGGCACAGAAGGCGACGCCGGTGCTGGCCGCGTGTCTCGACCTGGTGCTGCGTGACTTGCCGAAGCCTGAACGGCGGCTCGTGCTCGGGCTGGACCACGCGTTCTACTTTTCAGTGCACACGAAGGCGGGCGCGCCGGTGAAGGTCCACGTCATGGAGTACCTGCCGCCCGGAGGCGCATCGTCGAAGGAGCGCCTCGAGGCCTTCGTCGACCGCGTGCAGCCCGGCTGGCGAGAGCGCTGTGAGGGCTCGCGGTTTTTTCCTCACCTGCACGTGATGGAAGACCTGCCGCGCGACGAGGTGGTGACGCTGCGCGCGCCGCTGCACCTGGTGACGGGCGTGGCGTCGTCACACTTTCTCTTCGACGCGGTGGCCGACGCAGCGCTGCGTGTCGCGAAGAACAGCGCTACGAAGCGGCTGGCCGCGCAATGACCGACCCGCTCGCCACCGCGCATCGCGCCCACGCCCGTGCGTTGTGGGCGCTGTGTTACCGGATGACGGGCATCGCCGCCGACGCCGACGAGCTGGTGCAGGAGACGTTCGTGCGCGCGCTCGAGGCGAAGCCCACGGAGTCGGCCGCGCAGCCGCTGCGCCCGTGGCTGTTCAGCATCGCGGCTCGGCTGTGTGTCGACCGCCTGCGCCGCCGCCGCGCGCAGGGCTACGTGGGCCCGTGGTTGCCGTCGCCGGTGCTCGACGACGCGCTGGGCTTCGAGGCTCCGGCGTCAGCGCGCTACGAGGTGCTGGAGAGCGCAGGCGTCGCGTTTCTGCTCGCGTTGGAGGCGTTGTCGCCCGAGCAGCGCGCGGTGTTGGTGCTGCGCGACGTTTTCGATTTGTCGGCCAGCGAAGTGGCGACGCACCTCGAGCTGAGCGACGCGAACGTGCGGCAGCTCCACCACCGCGCGCGGCAGGCGCTCGAGCGCTACGACGCAAGTCGGGTTCGGCTTGACGCGGCCGCACAGACGAAGAGCCGCGAGGTGCTGGAGCGCTTCTTCACCGCGCTGACCACCGGCGACGTCGAGGGCGCGCGTGCGTGTCTCTCGCGTGACGTGGTGCTGCTCAACGACGGCGCGGGCGAATACCTCGCGGCGCGCGTGCCAATTCATGGCGCCGACAAGATTCTGCTCTTCCTCGGCCGCCTGATGGAGCTGCGTGGCATGCCTCGCGCTGTCGCGGTGCGCGCCGTCAACGGGCAGACCGCCGTCGACGCGGTGTTTGAAACCGCGAAGCACGCAGAGCCGCCGCGCGGCGTGACTGGCGTGGTGCTCGACGCCGACGGGCGAATCGCCGTCGTCTATTCGGTGCTCGCGACGGCGAAGCTCACGCACCTTCCGCTGCCTGAGTGAACTGCCGTAGGGTGGGCGGCATGAGACGGCTCCTGGGCGTGGCGTTGTTGTTGGCGGGCTGCACTTCGAACGACGTGCAGCTCTATGCCGTCGACTTCGGTGTCGTCGCGGTAGGTGAGGTGCACGAAGCGCCGCTGCGCGTGCGCAACGATTCACGGGGCCCCGAGAAGTTGATCCGCGTCGAGCAACGCGACGGCGCGCGCGGCTTCACCGTGGTGCCGCGCTTTCAACCCATCGAAGCGGGCGCCGAGACGACGTGGTCCGTGCAGTTCGACGCGGTGAATGAAGGCCCGGCCACCGCGCGCTTCGCCGCCATCTTCGAGCACGGCGAGAGCGAAGTTCAGCTCAGCGCGCGCGGCGCTCCGCGTTGCGACGTCGCGCCGGTCATCGACTTCGAGGGCACCAACACACGCACGTTCGAGTTGAGCAACCCGACTTCACAGCCAGCGCGCGTCGAAGTTGGCGGCGTCAGCGCGCCGTTCTCCATCGACGTGCACGGCAGCGTCTTGCTCGCCGCGAACGAGACTCGAAGCGTCACGCTGCGCTTCGCCGAGCCTTCGGGTGACGGCGTCGCTGCGCAAGCGTGGTCTGTGCAGACGCGAGCTGATTGTGCGCCGACGACGGTGCAGCTCCACGCCGAGCGCCGCGCCCGGCCGCTGCAGGTTTCGCCCGGGCGACTCTTCTTCGCTGATTCGCTCACCGACCTGCTGCTGACTGTTTCGAACACCTCGAGCCGCGCGCTGCAGCTCACGGAGCTCTCGATTGTCGGCGCCGGGTATTCGCTCGATGACGCGAGCCCGCGCGAGGTGCCGGCGAAGGGCTCCGTCACGTTGTCGGTGCGGCGCAGTGACTTCACGACGCGCGCGCTCGCAGGCGAGCTGGTGCTGCGGACCGACGCAGCGGTGCAACCCGAGCTGCGCGTGCCGCTGCTGGCGAAGCACGGCGCTGAATGTGTGACGGCCTCGACGCAGGCGGTGACCTTCTCTGGGGTGGAAGAACGCTGTCACGCCGCGAGCACGCGGCTGGTGCTCACCAATGAGTGCCCGCACGCCGTTGGCTTCGCGACGCCCTCGGTCGCCGCGCCGTTCGTCATCGTCGCTGCGGCGTCGCGAGGCGTGATTGCGGCCGGCGCGACGTTGCCCCTCGACGTCAGCTTCGCGCCGACCGAGGCGGGTCAGTTCGTCGCGCCGCTGCGTGTCGACATCGACGTGCTCGACGGCACGCAGAAGCTTCAGGTGCCGCTCTTCGGCGACGCGCGCGCGATGACGATGCGTCAAGACGTTCAGCGCACGCCTTCGTTCCACACGAAGCTCGATGTGCTCTTCGTCATCGACGACTCGGCGCGCATGGCTCCGCACGCCGACTCGATGCGCACGAACCTGGGCTCGTTTGCCCGGTTTCTCCCGACGCAGTTTTCTCCGGTGCGGGTGGCGGTGATGACGACCTCGACGGCTGCTGGCTCGGTGGGGCGTCTGCGTCGCCTGTCGTCGGGCGGCGCGTGGCTCGACAACCCGTCGTCGACCGAGCTCCAGGCGTTGACGGCGTGGCGTGGCACACAGACGGGCCGGTCTTCGTGCCTCGAGGCGCTCGACGTCGCGTTCCACTCGGCGTTGCGCACAGACCCCACGGAGCTGGGTGGCTTTCTTCGCCCCGACGCCGCGCTGCAGCTCATCTGCATCACCAATGGCACCGACGAAGTCGAGACGCCGCCGATGCTGACGATTTCACGGTTGCTGCAGTCGGTGCCGAAGCCGATGAGCTTCGCCGTCATCGCGCGCTTCGATGACGAGCTGAGCTGCGCGGGTGAAATGGAGAGCGGCGCGTTGGAGTCGTTCGCCATGCAGGTCAACGGCGTTCGCGAGGACCTCTGCACTTTGAACTGGGCTGTCGCGTTCGAGCGCATCGGGAAGACCTCGTTCGGCTCTCGAACGAGCTACTTCTTGTCGGCGACGCCTGCGCTGAATCGAGCGCCGCTGCGCGTGTGGTTCGACGACGTGGAGATTCCGTCGCGAGACCCCGACCCGCACCTCGGCGCACTCTTCTGGACCTACGAGTCGAGCAGCAACTCAGTGCACTTCGAGCCCATCTACGCCCCGGTCGGAGGGACGCTGCTGCGCTTCGAGTACGCACCTTCGTGCGCGCCGTAGGTCAGCGCGCATGCGACGGGCGCGCCGTCACGTTGTCGCGCTGCGCCCGTTCGTTGGCCGCGGGTGATTGATCAGCCGCCGCTTCATGAGCGGAGTCCCCGCTTTCAGAGTTCGCAGCCGCTCGAGAAGCCCGATGCGTCGAACTGCCCCGAGAGCGAGCCGGTCAACTTGCCGTCGCGCGTGGTCTCGAACACGGCCTTCACCTCGAGGGCGTGCGTACCGCTGCGCTTGGGGCTGCAGTACTCGAGCACGTAGAAGCGGTTGGCGAGGCCCGACACGCGCGCGGCGATTTCAGTGAACGCCGCGCCGAGTTGATCAGCCTTCTCGACCGTCCAGTAACCGTCTTTCCCGAACGCGCGCAGCGCCGACTCGTCGACCTCGCCGCCGAGGCCGATGGTGAAGACGTGCGCCGAGGTGTTTCGCACCGCGCGTTCTGCGTCGCCGGGCGTGACGCGCGAGGCTTGATCCGTACCGTCGGTGAAGATGACGAGCGCGCTGTCGCGCCACGCCACGTCGCTCGCCGCGACCTCTGCCGAGAGCGCCGACACCGCGCCCACCACCGCGCCGTTCAAGTTCGTCGAGTCGTCGACGCAGCGCCACCCCGCACACGTCTTGCGGTCAGCGAAGCCGGCGCACTCTGCAGACACGCGACACTCGGTCACCGACAACGAGTCGAGGCCCGCTTGCAGCGCCGCGCGGCTCGACGTGTACGGCACCAGCAACTGCGGCTGCTCGCGACCGTCGAACGTCATGATGGCGACGCGGTGACCGTCACCACCGTCGGCGAGCGCGGTGTCGAAGTAGCGGGCGGCCGCCGTCTGCAGCGCGGGGAAGTCTCCGGAGCGCAGCATGGAGCCCGAGAGGTCGAGCAACACCACCGAGTACAGGCGGAAGCGCTCACCCTTCGGCGCCACGCGCTGCTGTGACTCGAAGGCGCTGACCTTCTTGCCGTCTTCGTAGATTTCGAACTGCGCGCCGGTGAGCCCCGCGACCGGCTCGCCGCCGCAGGTGTCGACCTTGAAGAGCCACGAGACGCGCGACGGGAGCCCCACCGAGAGCCCCGAGCTGCCGGCCGGCTCGCTGAGCGACAGACAGCGGCTGCTCTTCGAACCCAGCTCGTCGACCGCCGCAGGGCCGCACGCGGCGAGCGACAGGGAAATACAGACGCTGATCAGGCTGTGGCGCATGTGGGCCAAGGTAGACGCCTCACGCGTGACGGCAATTTTTCGGGCGCAGAAGGATTTCTGACTCGCGGTTCAGAAACAGGTGGCGGTTTCTGACCGATGGGTTACTGACAGCCGTCATTCATGGCCCGTCACGCTGATCCAACCGCGCGCAGCTCGCTCATCGCCGCGGCCCGCCGCGAGTTCGTGAAGAGCGGCCTGCAGCGCGCGCGCGTCGAAGACATCACCGCCGCGTGCGGCCTGTCGAAGGGTGCTTTCTACCTTCACTTCGAGAGCAAAGAGGCGCTCTTCGGCGCGCTGGTGACGAGCTTCCAGTCGCTGGTGATGGTGCACGCCAGCTCGCGTGAAGGCGCGTACCGCAAAGAGGCTGGCCGCAACGCCGACGCGCGCGCCTGGGCTGACGCGGTGGCGCGCGTCGATCGCCGTGAAGACCTGCGCCTGCTCGAGCTGCTGTGGGACTGGCGCGACGTCTGCGACGTGCTGCTGCGCGGCTCCGCCGGCACCGTCTTCGAAGGCGTGATGTGGGAGATGATTGACGCGCAGGTCGCGCGCGTCTCGGCGGAGTGCGGCGCGCTGCAGACCGCGAAGCTCATTCGCGACGACCTCCCCCGGGAGCTCCTGGGTCACGTCGTCGTCGGCACGTACATGATGATGGCGCGGCGCCTGGTCGCGCTCTCTGAGAAGCCCGACTTCATGCCGTGGGTCGTCGCGCTGCAGGCGGTGTTGACCGACGGCCTCTCACCTCGACGTACGCGCGCGCCGTCACCTCGCCGCAAGACCGCTCCTCCCCGGAAGGCCCGATGAAAACCATGTTGCGTCACTCGCTCGCCGTACTCGCCCTCGTCGCCGCACCCGCGTTCGCCGAAGGCGCCATCACCGCTCCGAAGTTGAGAATCGTCACCGCGCGCCCCATCACCGCGAGCGCGCGTGAAAACGTCACCGGTCAGCTCGGGCCCTCGCGCCTGTTGCCGCTGGGCTTCGAGGTCGGCGGCCGCCTGTCGCAGAGCAAGGTGACGAAGGGCGAGTTCGTGAAGCCGGGCCAGTCGCTGGGCAACCTCGACACCGAAATCATCAACGCGCAGGTCGCGCAGGCCGAGGCCGGCGTGGCCGCAGCCGAGGCCGGCGCCGCGCTCGCGCTCGACGTCGCCTCGCGCAACGAGAAGTTGAAGGCCGAAGGCAGCGTGTCTGACCTTCAGTACCGCCAGACCGACACGCAGGCGCGCGCCGCGAAGGCGCAGGTGCTGCAAGCGCAGGCCGGGCTCGCGCAGGCGAAGGCGGGCCAGCGGCGGCACTTCTTGTCGGCGCCCTTTGGCGCCACCGTCGTCGACGCGCCCGACAACACCGGCGGCATGGTGGGCCCGGGCACGCCCGTCTACATCTTGATGCAGCTCGACCCGTTGGTGCTCAAGGTCACGGTGCCCGAGTCGGTGCGTCATCACGTGCACGCGGGGCTCAAGGTTCGCGTCGAGGCCATCGGCAGCGGCGCGTCGAGTGACGAGGCCACGGTGAAGGTGGTGCTGCCGTCGGCCGACCCGCAGACGCGGCGCGTGCCGTTGGAAATCACGGTGCCCAACGCCGACGGGCGCTTCGTCGCCAATACGCTCGCGCGCGTCGCCATTCCGCTGGGTGAAGCGCGCCAGGCGGTGGTGATTCCCTCGACGGCGCTGGGCACCACGGGCGGCGAGCACGTCTTCACCGTCGACGCGTCGGGTGCGCTCAAGCGCGTGCCGGTGAAGGTCATGGAGCGCGCCAACACCTCGGTGACGGTGCAGCCCTCGCAGCCGGTGACGCAGGTCATCGACTACCCGACCTCGGCGCTGGTCGACGGCGCGAAGGCGAGCCGATGACGCTCTCAGACCTTTCAATCAAGCGCCCCGTCTTCACCACCATGTTGTCGTTGTTGTTGGTGGTGCTGGGCGTGGTCGGCGTCTCGAGCCTGGGCACCGACCTCTTTCCCAACGTCAGCTTTCCCTTCGTCGCCGTCACCACCGTGTACCGCGGCGCGGGCCCGTCGGAAGTCGAGTCGCAGGTCAACAAGCCCATCGAAGACGCGGTGGCCGGCATTCAGGGCATCGACAACATCCAGAGCTTCTCGCGTGAAAACGTGGGGCTCGTCTTCGTGCAGTTCAAGCTGACGGTGCCGTTGGACCGCGCCGTTCAAGAAGTGCGCGACAAGGTGGCGGCGGTGCAGGGCCTGCCGCGCGACGTCGAGGCACCGAAGGTCTCGCGCATCGACATCGGCGCGTCGCCGATTCTCACCTACGCCGTCAACGCCGACCTCGAGTCGACGAAGCTGCGGCAGCTCATCAAAGACAAGCTGGAGCCCTCGCTCGCGCAGTTGGAAGGCGTAGCGCAGGTGCGGCTGCTCGGCGGCGACGTGCGTGAAGTGCGCGTCGACATCGACATGGACAAGGCGAAGTCGTCGGGCATCGCGCCGGCGCAGGTCGCCGAGCGCATCGGCATGGAAAACGTCGACGTGCCTGCGGGCCGCTTCGACCTCGGGCCCACCGAGCTGACCGTGCGCAGCCTGGGGCAGTTCAAAGACGTCGACGAAATCGCGCGGCTGCCGATTGCGCGCAGCACCACGCTGGGCACGCAGGTGCGCCTCGACGAAATCGCCACCGTCACCGACGGCATCGCCGAGCGCCGCACCATCGCGCGCCTCAACGGCAAAGACGCCCTCATCCTCGAAATCGTGAAGCAGCCGGGCTCGAACACCGTGGAGGTCGCGCGCTCAGTGAAGGCGCGGCTGGCCGACATCACCCCTCAGCTGGGCCACGGCTTCGGCACCTCGCTGCTCATCGACTCGTCGACGTTGATTGAAGAGAACACGCATGAAGTCGTCGTCGCGCTGGTGTTCGGCGGCTTCATGGCGGTGCTCATCATCCTCATGTTCCTGCTCGACGTGCGCGGCACCATCATCAGCTCGCTCGCGTTGCCCACGTCGGTCATCGGCACGTTCTTCGTGATGTTCGCGCTCGACTACACGCTCAACCAGATGACGCTGCTCGCGTTGTCGTTGGCCATCGGCCTGCTCATCGACGACGCCGTCGTGGTGCGTGAGGCCATCACGCATCGCCTCGAGAACGGAGAGTCTCCGGCTGACGCGGCGGCGAACGGCACGAAAGACGTGTTCCTCGCCGTGCTGGCGACCACGTTCTCGCTCGTCGCCGTCTTCGTGCCGGTGGCCTTCATGCCCGGCATCGTCGGGCAGTTCTTCAAGCAGTTCGGGCTGACCATTTCTGCCGCCGTCGTCATCTCGATGTTCATCAGCTTCACGCTGGACCCGATGTTGTCGGCGCGCTTCTCGAAGGCCATCGGGCCCGACGGGCACAAGCACGAGAACGTGGTGGCGCGCACGCTGCGGCGCACGTTCGAGGCCATGGAGCGCTTCTACGGCCGCCTGCTCGGGTGGACGTTGATTCACCGGTGGAAGACGGGCGCCATCACGTTGGTCATCGTCGGCGCGTCGGTCGCGGCGTCGCTCACGCTCGGCAACGACTTCATGGTGCCGCAAGACAACTCGACCTTCACCGTCACGCTGAAGTTGCCCGAAGGCTCGAGCGTTCAAGAGAGCGCGACGCGCGCCGAGCAGGCCGAGGCGATGATGCGGGAGCTCCCCGACATCATCGACACCTACGCGCTCATCGGCTCGGACCCCAACGGGCTCGCCGGCGGCGGCGCGAACACGGTGCGCTTCCGCGTGCTGACGAAGCAACGCGGAGACCGCTCGATGACGTTGGCTGAAATGAAGGCCGGCGTGCGCGCGCGACTCAACGGCCTGCCTGCGACGGAGGTCGCCATCATCGACCCGGCGCCCATCGAGGGCCTCGGCGACTTCTTCCCGGTGATGATTTACGTCATGGGCCCCGAGTTCGACGGCCTGACCGCCGAAGCCAACCGCGTGGCCGACGTGCTGCGCAACCTCGAGAACGACAAGGGACAGAAGCTGGCCACCGACGTGCGCGTGGTGGCCAACCCTCCCAAGCCCGAGCTCGCCATCGACATCGACCGGGAACGCGCGAGTGACCACGGCTTGTCGGCCGGTGCGCTGGGCATGCAGCTGCGCCTGGCGATGAATGGCCAGGTCGCCGGCAAGCTCCGTCAGGGCAGCGAAGAGACTGAGATTGTCGTGCGCTTGTCGGAGCAGGACCGCGCGAGCCCCGAGACGCTCTCGATGCTCGAGGTCTTCACGCCGTCAGGCCCGCGCTCCATCGGCGACGTCGCCGCCATCAGCATCAAAGAAACGCCGTCGGTCATCGAGCGCTTCAACCGCCAGCGCCGCGTCATGGTGCTCGCCGCGCCGTCAGAGCATGCGTCGCTCGGTGAGCTCGGCTCGCGGCTCAAAGACGAGTTCAAGAAGTCGCCTTCGCCCGACGGCTACACGCTCTTCTACGACGGCATGATGAAGGTGCTCGGCGAGCAGAACAGCGCGACCGCGGCCGTCATGGTGCTGGCGATTCTGTTTCTCTACATGGTGCTCGGCTCGCAGTTCGAGAGCTTCAAGCACCCCATCACCGTGATGATGTCGATTCCGCTCGCGCTCATCGGCGCGGGGCTCGCGCTGTTCTTCACGGGCTGGTCGCTCACGCTGGGCGCCGTCATCGGCTTGTTCCTGTTGGTCGGCCTCGTCACCAAGAACGCGATTCTGCTCGTCGACCAGACGTTGCAGAACCTCCGCGCCGGGCAGGAGCTGAACGAAGCGTTGCTCAACGCCGGCCCGCGTCGTCTGCGCCCGATTCTGATGACGTCGGCGGCTATGGCCATCGGCATGGTGCCGACCGCGGTCGGGCGTGGTCAGGGCTTCGAGTTCCGCGCGCCCATGGCCATCGGCGTCATCGGTGGCGTCATCACCTCGACGTTCCTCACGTTGTTCGTCGTGCCGTTGCTGTTCTCGGTGTTCGAGAACCTGACGCCGAAGCGCCTTCGCATCGGCAAGGCCTCCCCCACGCCAGAAGCGGAAGCTGCCGCGGAGGCCACGCCATGAAGCGCCTCGTGTTGTTGTCGATTCTCTCGTCGGGGTTTGCGTTGGCCGACGTGCCGCTGCCGACGAAGACCACCGCGCCCGTCGTCGACCTCGAGTCGGCGTTCTCTGCGACGCGCAAGCCGGTGTCGCTGCAAGAGGCGCTCAAGCTGGCCGATGAAAAGAGCAGCGACCTGCAGGCGGCGCGCGCGTCGGCCGAGCAGATTGCGGCGAAGTCGCGCGCGGTGCTGGGCGCGGTGCTGCCGGAGATTACGGCGAGCGTCAGCTACATCCACACCACGGCGGAGCAGAAGTTCGACCCGTCGATGTTCGTCGCGGCCTTCGAAGGTGTCATCGACGCGTCCATTCGTGGGGCGGGCCCTGCGTATGGGTTTCCGGTCGCGCCCAATGAGCAGGCGTTGTCGGCGGTGAAGCAGGCGTTCTCTGACGGCATCTCCGGGAGTCTGACGCCGACCACCATCGTCGCGCGCAACTCGCTGTACGGAAACCTCATCATCACGCAGACGTTGTTCACGCCGCAGATGTTCCTGCTGCCGGCGGCGGACCAGTCGACCGAGGCCGCGAAGAACGGCGCGCTCGAGGCGCGCGAGCAGGTGCTGCTGAACGTCGCGCGCATCTACCTGGGTGTCGAAGGGCTGGGCGCCATCGCCGACGCCGCGAAAGACGCCGAGGCCGTGGCGCTCAAGCGCGAGAAAGACGCGAGCGCGCAGGCGCAGCTGGGCATGACCACCGACATCGCCATGCTTCGCGCGCAGAGCGAAACCGCACAGGCGCGCGCGACGCTGGCGATGGTGCAGGGGCAGAAGGTCGCGTTGCTGGCGATGTTGGAGGCGTTGGTCGGTGAGCCCATTCGCCCGCTCGACGGCGCGGCGACGCACGTCGAGGTGACCGCGTCAGACGAGGCCAACACGCCGTGGGAGCAGACGTACCTGGTGAAGGCGAACCGGCTGGGCCTCGACTCGCTGGAGACCTTCAACCGCTACGACCGCTTGTCGTGGTTGCCGTCGGTGATTGCGCAGGCCAAGGGCAGCTACAACTCGAACAAGGGCTTCGCGAACACGAACTTCATCTTCGACGGCATGGTGGCTGCGCAGTGGACGTTGTTCGACCGCGGCGCGCGGTTGGTCGAGCTGAACACCAACGACGCCAAGACCGTGGAGGCGCGCGCGAAGTTCGAAGCGTCGCGCGCGAAGGCGCGGGCGAACTGGTTGGGCGCGAAGACGAACCTCATCGCCGCTGAAGTGGCGCTGGCGCAGGCCGAGGCGCAGTCGCAGCTGGCGACGCGCGCACAGAAACAGATTGGCTCGGCGTACGAGCTGGGCGCGGCGACGTCACTCGAGGTCAGCGACATCGACAGCAAGCGCTTCTTCGCGGCCTCGTCGGCGGCACAGGCGCGCAGTCAGCTCGAGGTGCGCAAGGTCGAGCTCGCGGCGGCAGAGGGGCGACTGGCGGTGCTGGTGGGCGTGGGCGAAGCGAAAGAGAAGTGATTCAGGCCGGCACTTCGCGCGCGTCTTCGATGACGCGCGTCTTGGCGATGCGGTCTTTCAGGCGGCGGTGGTCGACGCCCATCAACATCACCAGGTCGATGATGGCCGGCACGCCGCAAAAGCCGTACAGCAACATCGGCACCGCGTTGCGCAGCACAATCACCTGCACCACGTCGGCCTGCTCGCCGCCCACGTCGATGACACGAATGCCCAGCGCCCACTTGCCGATGGAGCGGCCGAGCGCGACCTGAAAGCCGAACTGCACGCACAGCGGCACCGCGAGCGCGACGGGCAGTCCGATGAAGCCGATGCCGTCACTCAGCGGAATCTGTGTGAGGTGACGACCCGCCCACGCCGCCAGAAAGACCGGCAGCGCCAGCACCGCGAGGTCGAGCAACGCCGCGCCCAGCCGCTTCGACAACAGCGCCGTCGGGCGAACCGAGAGCGGGCAGTGCGGGCAGTAGGCCAACGCCGCGCCTTCCCAGCTCGCGCAGGCCTCACACATCGGTGAAGTGCAGCGGCTGCACAGCTTCAGAGCAGGGCGCGACGAATGCGTGGCACACGTTTTTTCAATCACGCGCGGGTTTCTAGACCGCGCGCTGCACACGTGTCGCTTCAGGGTTTGAGGAGCCGCTCCAGCAGGTCGAGCGTTCCCTGCTCGGTCGCCCAGCGTCGGAGGTACTCGACGTCGAGCGCTGCGCGCTGCGCGCCGACGACGCCGACGAGGTCAGCCCACTGGCGGTCAGAGACTTCGCCTCCGAGCCGGTACCAGCGCAGCTTCGAGAGGATGACGTCGGCCGCCGACGCGACGGAGACGATGCTGAATGGGTCATCTCGTTCGAGCTCGAGCGGCACGACTCTCGAGAGCGCTTCGGCCTGGTAGCCGGAGGGTTGCACGCAGAACACGTCGACCTTCGCCAGCTCCACTTCGTCGACGAGGTTGAACGAGCGCTCCGTCTGCACCGCGTGCTTGAAGTCGTCTTCGTCGACGTAGAACCGGTCGCCGAGCTCGCGCTGCAACTTCGCGAAGTGATGTTCAAAGAGCGCAGCGACGAGGTCTGCGTCGTTCGTCGCTCGTGGAATGCCGTGCAGCGAGCTCGCGATGGAGCCCGTGACGTAGTGGCGCACGCGCATGCGTTCGAGCGCGCGCACCACGACGAGCGTCGAGTCTTCGACCTTCATCGGCGGCGGTGCTTCGCGAAGCGGTCGGCCAACACGTCGCCGTACACGCGGCGAATGAAGGCAACGGCGAGCTCGTCTTCCGTCGCGCCGGGGTTCTGGCGGCGCACGTCAGCCATCGTCGCGTTGCGAACCTGCTCGGAGAGTCGGAACGCGCGCTCGAGCTTTTCTCGCGGAGGTGTGGCGCGAATCCGCTCCCAGTACCGTGCCTGCGCCTTCGGCGTCATGTCGGTCAGCTCGAGACTGGCTGCGCCATCGTGAGACATGCCGCGATGCTAACTCGTTCGTCGCAGCACTACGCTCGTCGTCGTGCGCTGGCTGTTCATCCTGTTGCTGGGTTTCACGGCCGCCTGCGGCGCAGAGGTCGTCGAGCCCGACGCCGGCGCGGTCTTCGATGCGGGTGACGCAGACGTCGTCGTCGAAGACGCGGGCGTTCCCGATGCAGGCATTCACGATGCAGGCATTCACGACGCAGGCATTCACGACGCAGGCGTTCACGACGCAGGCATTCACGACGCAGGCGTTCACGACGCAGGCGTTCACGACGCAGGCGTTCTCGACTCAGGTGCGCCGCCGACGTCATGCACCGCGCGCGGCGTTCCCGGCTCGTGTCTCGACGTCTCGCTGTGCATTGAGACGCGCGAGCCGACCGCTGGTCTCTGCCCCGGCGCCGCCAACATTCAGTGCTGCACCCCGCGCTACACGACCACCTGCGACCCCAATGTGCGGCCCGCTCCGAACGTCGGGCGCAGCGAGCGCGCAGGCACCGGAGGCTGCCCTTCAGGAATGCTCCGCGTCAGCACGTTCTGTGTTGATCAATACGAAGCCTCGCTCGAGCAGCTCGACGGCGGTGCGTGGTCTCCGTTTCACAACCCCGGCTCAAGAATGATGCGCGCACAATCCATCGAAGGCGCCGTCCCGCAGAGCGCCATCAATCAACTTCAAGCCAGCGCTGCGTGCGCGAACGCCGGCAAGCGCCTGTGCACGGACGCCGAGTGGCAGCGCGCCTGTCGCGGCCCGAGCTCCTTCACATACCCCTATGGCAACACGCGAATGAACGGCGTCTGCAACGACGCGCGCGGCACGCACCCGGCGGTCGAGCTGTACGGCACGTCGTCCTCGTGGATCTACAGCCACCTCGACAGCCCGTGTCTCAACCAGCTCCCGTCGTCGCTCGACCTCACCGGCGCGAACGCGGGCTGCGTCACCACCGAAGGCGCCTTCGACATGATGGGCAACCTCCACGAGTGGACCTCAGCTTCGGCCGGCACTTTTCGCGGCGGCTTCTACGCAGACACCCGCTTGAACGGAAATGGGTGTCTGTACGCGACGACCGCACACGACGTCTCGCATTGGGACTACTCGACGGGCTTTCGCTGCTGTGCCGACTGACACACAATCTCTCGCGCACCTCACTGCATCGGGGAGTACCCATTTGTATTCAGTTCGTCTGGCAACACTCGCTGTCTGCGCTGCGTTCATTTTCGCGTGCGGGCCGACGACCTCACCTGAAGACGCTGGCGTCGGTGGAGGCACCGCAGCGACCGGCGGCGGTGGTGGCGCTGCGACGGGCGGAGGCACTTCAACGGGTGGTGGCGCCGCGACCGGCGGTGGCGCCGCGACGGGTGGAGGCACCGCGACCGACGTCTGCGGCGACGGGCTCACCACCGGGGTCGAGGCGTGCGACGACTCGAACGCGACGAGCGGCGACGGCTGCTCGAGCGCCTGCGCGATGGAAGACGGCTTCACCTGCGCCGGTACACCTTCGACGTGCGTCACCATCTGCAGCGACGGCATCATCGTGGGCGCCGAGACGTGCGACGACTCGAACGCCATGAACGGCGACGGCTGCTCGAACACCTGCGCCATCGAGACCGGCTACGCGTGCACGGGCGCTCCGTCGGCCTGCGCCGCCACCTGTGGCGACGGTCAGCGCGTGGGCCCCGAGAGCTGCGACGACGGAAACATGGCCGGCGACGACGGGTGCTCGAGCGCCTGCGCCGTGGAGTTCGGCTTCATGTGCAGCGGCGCGCCGTCGCTCTGCGCGACGAGCTGCGGCGACGGCATCGTCGCGGGCGCCGAGACCTGTGACGACGCGAACATCATGAATGACGACGGCTGCTCGAACCTGTGCGCGCCTGAAGCCGGCTTCAAGTGCACCGGGTCACCCTCGAGCTGCACGACGACCTGCGGTGACGGCGTACTCGTCGGCCTCGAGGTGTGCGACGACGGCGCGAACGTTCCCGGAGATGGGTGCTCTGCGAGTTGCACCGTCGAGGCGGGCTTCACGTGCACCAGCACCTCACCTTCCGTGTGCACCAGCCCCTGAGTCAGCGGCGGCGCTTCTTGTCGGGCGTGAACGTGTAGATGCGCGGTGGCGGCACGTCGGGCGTCACCGGCCACTCGCCGTCGTGCTGCAGATAGAGCGTGATGGTGAGGCAGTGGTGTTCGCGGTCGCTGCTCTGCGACATGTCGAAGCCCATCGGGGCCAGCGTGGGGTGCGCCGCAATCCACTCGGTGATGCGCTCGCCGAGCAGCTCACGGTCTCTGGCATGCACCACGCTGAAAATCTTGATGGCGTTGAAGGCAGCAGGAATCACAGCTCGTGCACCACCGCGCCGGTGTCGACGACGGTGATGCCTCCTTCAGCGCGCAGCTTGCCGACGTGACCGCGCACCTCGGCGAAGCCCCGGTTGATGAGGTCGTGCCCAACGCGACCGGAAATGAACACGCGCGCGCCGGGCTCAACGGTGAGCGAGCCGTCGACGACGCCGCTCAAGCGCAGCGACACCGACGACAGCACCCGCACGTCGCCTTCGACGCGGCCTCGAAAATCAAGGTCAGCGTCGACGACCACATCTCCTCTGATGCGACTGACTTCCGACTGCACCAATGAACCCCGATTCGTCGATTGCGCGAAACTCAGTCCGAATTTCTGCGCATGTCGGGAGGAGTTTCGTAGCGCTTCCGAGACAGTTGCGCGTCGTCGCCATTTGCGACGGAGATTGCAGAGTTTCGCGACATGTCGCGGTTGTCGAACGTCGGTCAATATGACAACCAGTTGTCATGAAGAACGAACATCGAAATCGGGCAGTGACGCAGTTGGTGCTCGCGGTGTTGAAGACGAACGCGGCGGTGTGGCGCGCAGGCGAAGCGATTTCGGCAGAAGTCGGGCTCTCCGCGTCGCGCTGGCAGGTGCTGGCTTCACTGGCGCGAGGCGGGGCGTGGCTCACGGTGCCTGAGCTCGCGCGCGACCTCGACCTCACGCGCCAGGGCACGCAGAAGCAGGTCGACCTGTTGGTGCAGCAGGGCTTCGTGGCGCTCGAAGACAACCCGCAGCATCGGCGCTCGGTGCGCGTGCGGTTGACGTCCTCGGGGCGCCGCATGAATGACCGGGCGCTGCGGCGCTGGGCGCGCGTGTCGACCCGGTTGTTGCCAGCGAAGTCGGTCACGCAGCTGCGCGAGCTCGACGGGCTGTTGCGCACCTTGACCGACGAGCTCGACGCGGCGCTCGGTTGATCAGCAGCTGACGGAGCCGCACGCCCACTGACCGGCGACGCAGCGCGGCTGCTGACAGCATTCACCGGGGTCGCCCCAGCAGGTGTCGTCGGGACAGTCGGTGGTGGGCCGCAGGCCGCTCGCGCAGCGCCACGCGCCGTTCACGCAGGCCGGCCCGGCGAAGGCGTCAGTGCCGCAGAAGTCGACGCAGAGAAACGACTGCGCCACGCCCTCGCAGGCGCAGATGGCGCCGGAGCTGCACACCGCCTGGCCATCGACGCAAGACGCCGAGGTGACGCGCCGCCCGTCGAGGCAGCAGTCGACGCCGAAGGGCGCGCTCAGACAGGGCGCTTGGCCCGCGTCGAGGCCCGCATCGGCGCGGCTACCGACCGCCGCGACGACGCCAGCGTCGCCCGACACGACGCGCACCGCGACGAGCTCGGTGCGCCCGCAAGCCAGCATCAACAGGCTGCACGTCACTGCATGGCGAAGGTCCACTCGCGCTCCGCGGTCGTCAGGGGGGCGTGCGTCACGGGCCAGGCGACCCTGCGCAGCACGTTTTCGATACAGGTCTTCGTATTCGCGGCGTTGACGTTCGAGGGCTCGAGCGTGGCGGAGGCCTCCATGATCTGCCCCTTGCCGTCGAGCACCACCTTCACCTTCGCGACCTGCTTCCACGTGGGCGCGTCGCCTTCGACGCCGGCCACCACGCAGCCACCTACGTCGACCTGCGCGCCGTCGAGCGAGCGCTTGAGCGTCTCTTCGAGCACCTGCGTGGTCGTCGGCTTCTTCTTCGCCGGAGGTGCTTTCTTCTTCGGCGCGGCCCACGACGTCACTGCGCAAAGACTGCAGATCACCATGAGCACCCGGAGCACGCGGTGCACCCTATCAGTTGACGCGGCGCGGCCTTCACACGGCTTGACTTGAACTGGCGCGGTTGCGAATTGGCTCCCTGTGAGGCTCTTCAACTACTGGCGCTCTTCGGCGAGCTACCGCGTGCGGTTGGCGATGGCCTTCAAGGGCCTCGCGTATGAGTACGTGCCGGTGAACCTCATGAAGGGCGAGCAGCACGAGGCGCCGCACGCCGCGCGCAACCCGTGGCACTCGGTGCCGGTGCTGCAGCTCGACTCGGGTGAGCTGATTCCCCAGTCGGTCGCCATCGTCGAGTACCTCGAAGAGACCTTCACCACGAAGGCGCTCTTCCCGAAGGCGGCCGTCGACCGCGCGCGCATGCGGGCGCTGGTGGAGGTCGTGAACTCCGGCATTCAGCCGCTGCACAACCTGCAGGTCATCAACCACGTCAAAGACGTGCTCAAGGCCGACTCGAAGGCCTGGTCGGAGCTGTGGATTGGCAAAGGCCTCGACGCGCTGGAGGCGATGGCGAAGACCACCGCCGGCGCGTTCATGGTCGGAGACGCCTTCACGTTCGCCGACGCGTGCCTGTTGCCGCAGCTCTTCGGTGCGCGCCGCTTCGCCAGCGTCGACCCCGCGCGCTACCCGACGCTCATGCGCGTCGAAGCGCACTGTTTCACGTTCGATTTCGCCAACGCGGCCCGGCCTGAAAATCAGCCCGACGCCGTCATCACCTGAAGGAGAAGCGCCATGGAATCACTGGGCATCATCAAGTTGGAGTCGGTGCATTGGTACGTGCATGACATGGCGCGCACGCGCCGTTTCTATACGGAGCTGCTCGACTTCGCGGAGCTCGGCGTCAGCACGCCGGAGCTCTCGAAGCGCGGCAAACAGGAATCAGCCGTGTTTCAGGCCAACGACGTCACGCTCATCTGCTCGGCGCCCATCGGTGAGGGCGGGCGCGCGTGGCGCTGGCTGCAGAAGCACCCCGAAGGAGTGGGCACGCTCAACTTCCTCGTCCGAGACGTCGAGAAGGTCTTCAAGCTGATGGAGGAGCGCGGCGGCACCATCATCGACGACGCCATTCAGCGCCACACCGACGCGAAGGGCGGCAAGATGTCGTTCTTCAGCATCACCACGCCGTTCGGCAACACCACGTTCCGCTTCGTGCAGCGTGAAGGCGGCTGCGAAGACTGGTTCCCCGGGTTCGTGCCGCACGCGACGGCCACGGGCGGCAAGAACCGCTTCGGCTTCGGCAAGGTCGACCACGTGACGTCGAACTTCCGCACGCTGCAGCCGATGGTGCTGTGGATGAAGCACGTCATGGGCTTCGAGGAGTTCTGGAACATCAAGTTCCACACCGAGGAAGAAATCTCCAAGGGCGACCAGCACGGCACGGGGCTCAAGAGCATCGTGATGTGGGACCCGCACAGCACGGTGAAGTTCGCGAACAACGAGCCTTCACGCCCGCGCTTCAAGAACTCGCAGATCAACGTCTACGTGGAAGACCAGCGCGGCGAAGGCGTGCAGCACCTGGCGCTCATCGTTCGCGACATCGTGCCCACGGTGAAGTCGATGCGGGAGACCAGCGGCCTCGACTTCTTGTCGACGCCCAAGAGCTATTACGACTACCTGCCCGAGCGCCTGCAGAAGAGCGGCATCATTCGCATCGACGAGAATGTCGAAGAGCTGCGCGACCTGCAGATTCTGGTCGATGGCCACAAAGAGCATCAGTACCTCCTGCAGATCTTCATGAAGGAGAACTCGCAGCTGCTCAAAGACCGCGAGTCGGGCCCGTTCTTCTACGAAATCATTCAACGCAAGGGCGACAAGGGCTTCGGCGGCGGCAACTTCAAGGCGCTGTTCGAGAGCATCGAGCGGGCCCAGCGCATGGAGCGCGAAGCCGGCCGCTGAATGATGGTTCACCATCATTGAGGGCGTCGCGAAGGGCCTTATTATTCGATGGCTATAAAATGGGGCCCTGAAAGGCCTCTTATTATAGAGATATCGACATATGAGGCAGGTATCTCGAGCAAACCTCGGGCTATCGCGCCTTTCTTCCGTCGCCGCTCCCTCCGTCTCCGCCGCTGCAACTCGACGGTCAGCTCGCGTCGCAGCTCTCCGCCGCAGACCGGGCGCTGGGGCGGCTCGATGGCTCGGTGCACACACTGCCGAACGCCGATTTGTTCGTGCTGATGTACGTGCGCAAAGAGGCAGTGCTCTCGGTTGCTCATCGCCTTTCTGCTGACCGAGCGCGCAGCGCTGCAGAAGCCCGTGTTGTACCTCTCGCACTACTTCAAGCGACACCGCACGGAGTACTACGAGCGCTTGCAGGCGATTCGTGATCACGGCGCGTGGGAGCCGTGGCTCCTTTTTTTCTGCGCGGAGTCGAAGAGGTCGCCACCGAAGCAGTTGAGACGGCGCGACGTATTCTCGCGCTTCGCGAGGACCACCGCGGCCTCATCACCGGGCGTCTGTCACGAGGCGCGGCCAACGGTCACAAGGTGCTTGAGCAGCTGTTCGAGAAGCTCATCATCTCCGTCAACGACGTGATGAAGATGACGGGCACGACCTTCGCGGCGGCCAACACGCTCGTCGGTCGCCTCGTCGAGCTTGGCATCTTGAAGGAGCTGACCGGCTACGCGCGCCATCGTCGCTTCGAGTACTCGCCGTACGTCGCGTTGTTCACCTGACGCCCTCTGTCTGGCGTGCGGTGACGCGCGTGCGCTACGACGAGCACCATGCGGCTCGGGTTCGTGACGGTGGCGGTGCTGTTGGTCGGCTGTGCTGCCGGAGAACTGCAGCACGACGCGCGGCTCGACTTCGAAGACGTCGCCGTCGGCTCGTCGCGCACCATGAGCGTGGTGCTGCGCAACGTGGGCGGCGCGCCGTTGAACGTGTTGCTCTCGGTCGACGACGCGCGGTTCGTGTTGTCGGCGCCGCAGGTAAGCGTGCCCCCGCGCGCTTCGACGACGGTCGAGGTGACGTTCACGCCCGACGCGCTCAGCGTGCTCGAGCGTGAGCTGCTCGTTCAGACCTCGAGTGGCCCGTCGACGACGGTGTCGCTGCGCGGGCGTGGCTTCGGCGCTTCGGTCGAGGCCGCCGAAGAGGTGCAGCTCGGCCACATCCGCCTCGTGCGCGGTGAGCCGCCGCCCTCGATTCCCGTGCCGCTCCGGGTGCGTAACGACGGCACGTCGCGGTCTGAATTGGCGCTCACGGTACGCTCGAATGCCGCTGAGCTATGCGTGGGCGATGACTGTGCGGGCTGGTCTGCCGTGGTGCCTGCGGGCGCTGTGCTGAACGTGCCGCTGGTGCTGGAGCCGGTGCTTGAAGGCCCGCGCGCGTGGACGTTGACGCTCACGTCGAATGACGCGCTCCGCCCCACGCGCACCGTCATCGTGCGCGCCGTCGTCCAGCGCTTCGAGCCCTGCGACTTGACGGTGACTTCGCCGGTGGTGGTGCCGGTGAACGGCGCGGGGAAGCTCGAGCTCACGCACGTCGGCGTCGGGCGTTGTCTGGTGCGCTCCATCACGCTCACCTCGACGCCAGACGCCATGCGCTTCGACACCGAGCCGGTGCTCCCGCTCGAGCTCGAGACCGGGCGCCCGGTGACGTACTGGCTCAAGACGACGCAGCCGCGGCCGTTGCAAGGCGCTGGTGTGGTGGCCATCGAAGCCGGCGGCGCTGCACGTCTCGAGGTGCCGGTGTCGTTGGCGCAGCTCGACGTGAGTTGTCTCGTCGTTGCGCCGTCGACCGTCGACGTCGGCGCTGTCCCGCTGGGCTGCGCTGCTACGCGCACGGTGCAGGTCTACAACACGTGTTCATTTGCGCTGCGCATCGACTCGTTGCGCGTTGGCGCCGGAGCAGGAGAGCAGCCGGGTGGGCCCAACTGCTCTGGGCCGCTGCCGTGCCCAGAGTTCCACCTCGTCAGCGGCGTCAACGACGGCACCGTGCTCGCACCGGCGGGCGTGACGTCGTTCCAGGTGCGCTACCAGCCCATCAACTTCGGGTCTGACACCGGCGCATTCGTGTTCTCTGTGTCGGGCGCGGAGCTCGTCTTCAGCGTGCAGGGGCGCGGCGATTCACCGGGCACCGTCGTCGACACCTTCCGCGACGAGCCGCTCCCTGTCGTCGACTGGTTGATGATGGTCGACACCTCGCCTTCGTTCACGTCACGGCTCGCGGACGTGCGCGACAACGTGCGTCGGCTGTTGAGCACACCTCGCCTGCAGTGCGTCGACCTGCGCGTCGCGTTCGCACCTGCAGAGGGCGACGCGGGCGTGAGCTTCGCGCTCAACGACGCGGGCGCCGCGTGGACGTCGACGCTCGAGGCAGACTTTCTCGACCGCGCACTCGGCGCGTTCGACGCGTTGCCGGCCAGCTCGGAGCACGAGGCGTGCATCGGGCCTGCAGCGCAGCTCGCGCAGGGGCAGCGGCGTGATGGTGGTTCGCTCCACGGGTTCTGCGTCAGTGACGCGCTCGAGCAGTCGGTGAACCCCACCGCCGCGCTGCCGTCGTTCTCTTCGTGGAGCGCCATCGTCGCGACGGCCGAGTCGAGCTGTGCTGTCGAGAGCATCGACGACGGCGTGCATCAGTCGCTCGTGCAGACGAGCCACGGCGCGTTGGCCGACATCTGCGACCCGCTGTGGGGAGAGGCGCTCATCGGCATCGGTGGATTTCCCTGCGGCGCTCGCTCGTCATTCCACCTGACGGCTCAGCCCCGCGCGGTGGCGAGCCTCGAGGTGCGCGCCAACGGCCAGCCGCTGCCTGTGGCCGATTGGTTCTACGACGCGGCGATGAACGCCGTGACCTTTCAGCCCGGCGCGCTGCCGCCTCGTGGCACCACCATCACCGTCACCTACGACGTGAGCTGCTCGCCGTAGCTCAAATACATTGGCTCCCATGTAATTTGCGGTTAACGCGCTTGTCGTCATGTCAGAGACGACCGAGGTGCTCGACGGGTTGCGGCGGGTGTTGCAGGCGCTGCGTGAAGGCTCGCGGGCTGCGGAGTCGAAGCTTGAAATCAGCGGCGCGCAGGTGTTCGTGTTGCAGGTCGTCGCGTCGACGCCGGGGCTGTCGCTGAACGAGCTCGCGGCGCAGACGCGCACGCACCAGAGCAGCGTGTCGGTGGTGGTGGCCCGGCTGGTCGCCGCGGGGTTGCTCAGCCGTGGGCGGGCGAAAGACGACGCGCGTCGCATGGAGCTCTCGTTGACGTCCCGCGCGCGCAAGCTGCTGCAGAGAGCGCCGGGCGCGCCGCAGCACCAGCTCATCGCCGCCATCGACGCGTTGCCGAGCTCACAGCGCGTGGTGCTCGCGCGGGCGCTGCGCAGCATCAGTGCGTCGATGGCGTTGCCCGGCGCGACGCCTGAGATGTTCTTCGAAGCGCCCGCGAAGAAGAGGCGCACATGAGCGTCGCGCACGTGGAGCGCCTTGAGGCCAGCGACAAGAGGAGCCGCACATGAGTGAAGCGACCGACGTCACCTTGCAGATTCGCGACTCCGCGCGCGAGCCGACGAGCACCACGCTCGAAATCGAACACTTCTCTGGCGGCAAGCGGGCAGGGCGCGCGGCGCTTCGGCTCGTGGTGTTGTGGGCCCTGGCGGTCGGCGCCATCATGATTCCGCTGCTGCACTTCGTGCTCGTGCCTGCGTTCTTCGTGCTCGGCCCCGTCTTCGCGTGGCTTGGGTTTCGCGCGACGGTCGAGCTCAAGAGCACCACGGTGACGTGCCCGAAGTGCGAGAAGACCTCGACCATCGAAGAGGGCACCACGGGCTGGCCGGCCACGCTGCGGTGCTCGGAGTGCAGCACGACGTTCTTCGCGCGGCCGACGCAGTGACAGCGCAAGTGATGACTATGGCGTCGCCACGGTAGACGCGGGACTTCTCCTGTCGCGGGCGTGCTCGCATCGGGGGTCTCCAATGAGAAGTCTGTGGTTGATGACGTGCGTCGGCGTGCTGGCGGGTTGTCGTGTTGATGTGTCTGGCGCGCCTTGTGGCAGCGACGAGTCGTGCCCGTCGGATCAACGGTGCGTAGGCGGCCGTTGCAGCGTCGGCGCCGACGACGACGCAGGCGCTGGCGGCGGCCAGGGCACAACAGGCGGTGGGACTACGGGTGGTGGCACTGCGGGTGGTGGCACTGCGGGTGGTGGTGCCACAGGTGGTGGTGCGCAGGTCGGCTGCACCGACGACGCCGTCTGTCTCGCGAACCTGGCGGCGGCAGCCCCGATGCCAGCCGGTTGCGCCTCTGCGCGGTGCGACGTCGACGCGTCGGTGTGCGAGTACTTCACGCGCGACGTCGACGGAGACGGCGAGGCCGCCGCGCAGTGTGTCGCCGGTGCGCTCGTCATCGAGCCCGGGCCTGACTGTGACGACGCCGACGCGACCATCAAGGCGGGCTCGTCTGTACCGTGCTTCATCGAGACCGACGGTGGCGCGCTGTTCCCCGTGACGCCGCCGGTGGGGCGTTGTGTGGCTCCCGTGCGCGTGTGTGACGGCGCGGGCTCGGGCGAGTTCTCGAGTTGTACGGGTGGCACGCTGCCGACCGCCGCCGACTGTTCGAGCAACGAAGACTTCAACTGCAACGGCCGCCCTGACGTCGACGACTGTGGCTGTGTGCCGGGCGCGACGCGCTCGTGTTTCCCCAGTGACGCCGGGCGACCTGATGCGGGCAACTGCGTGGCCGGTACCGAGACCTGCGTCGCGCTCGATGCAGGCGTGGCCGAGTGGTCGAGCTGCAGCGGCGCCGTGCTTCCCTCGCCGGAAGACTGCAACGGCATCGACGACGACTGCGACGACGAGACCGACGAAGGCTCGTTGTGCGCGCGTGCGGGTGAGATGTGCAGCGCAGGCGTGTGTGCGTGCCCGTCGGGCCAGGCTGCGTGCGGCGCGGCGTGCGTCGACGCGACCTGTCGGGTGGGCGTCGGCGGGTGTCTTCGCACTGGCGCGCTGGTGTGTACCAACGGCGACGCGGGCTGCAGCGTGGTGCCCGGCACGCCGACGACTGACGTGCCGTGCAATGGCGTCGACGAAGACTGCAACGGCGCCGACTCGGTGACGTGCGCGGTGACGGGCCAGTCGTGCAACGGCGGCATGTGTCGCTGCCCGTCGGGTCAGGAGGCGTGCGGCGGCGTGTGTCGACCTTTTGGCTCGAGTTGCTCGGCGGGCGTCGGCGCGTGTCTTCGTTCAGGCACCAACTCGGTGTGCAGCGGCAGCGCGTTCACCTGCAGCGCGACGGCGGGCGCACCTGCGACCGAGGTTCCCTGCAACTCCATCGACGAAGACTGCAACGGCTCGGCGTCACAGACGTGCCCCACCACCGGCCAGAGCTGCGTGAGTGGTTCGTGTCAGTGCGCGTCGGGCCAGCAGGTGTGTGGAGGCGCGTGCCGCAGCTACGGCACGGCTTGCTCGGTGGGCGTCGGCGCGTGTCTGCGCAACGGCTCCAACACGGTGTGCAACGGCAGCTCGTACACGTGCAACGTCACCGCAGGAGCGCCCGGCCGCGAAGTGGAGTGCAACGGCGTCGACGAAGACTGCAATGGCTCGGCGGCGGGCGCGTGCAGTCAGGGTGGCAGCGATGACGGGTCGAATTGCGTGCTGCGGCGCTACCCGCTCGACCTCGCAAATCAGGGCTACGGAGACTGGGCTGAAGGTCAGGCCTTCACCATCGGTACGATGCCGTCGTTCGCCGGCGCCAACCGCGTCGACCTCTACTTCCGCACGCTGCGGCCGGGCTCCGGCAACGGCAGTTGCTGTGGCACCAACGGCGCTCTCACGGTGGCGCGCATCTTCTGCAACGGGCAGTTGTTGATGACGCTGACGGAGGCTGACTTTCCCGTCGGCGGCGTGCAGCGCATGGTGACGACTTCGCCCGGCGCGAGCTGCCAGATGATCTTCGACAACAACGGCAACACCTGTTGTTGCGGCTGCAACCGTGTCTTCGATTCCTGGGACGCGTACGCCTACGGCCCGAGGTGCCGCACGCTGTGAAGCGCACCCTGGTGTTGTTCTCGCTGCTCGTCGCCGTGCCTGTGCTGGGCGCGGCGCCCGCTCCGAAGACCGACGTGGAGCGCGCGAAAGACGCGTTCAACTGGGCGCAGCGGCTCTACAAGCAGGCGCGCTACACCGAAGCCGTGGCGAAGTTCGAAGAGGCCTGGCTGCTCAAGCCGCACCCGGTGGTCCGCTACAACATCGGGCGCTGTCACGAGCAGCTGGGGGACCTGCCGCAGGCCATGCGCGCCTACCGCGACTACCTGCGCCTTGCGCCCGACGCGAAAGACCGCGAAATCGTCAGCGACGCGCTCGCGAACCTCGAGCGACGGCTGCAAGACAAGGGCGTGCAGCAGGTGTTGGTCTACGCCGAGCCTTCGAGCGCCGTCATCTCGGTCGACGGGCGCGTGCTGGGCACCTCACCCGCATCGGTCGAACTGAGCCCCGGCAACCATCAGGTCGTCGTCACGGCGCCCGGCCACGAATCGCAGCAGCGCGCCTTCGTGCTGACCGCGCAGCGCTCGGTCGAACTTTCGTTTTCGCTCAAGGCGGCCGCTGACGTGCCGGTGGCCGTGGTGACGCCGGCCATGGTGCCCATCGAGTTGCCGCCGCCGACGCCGCCGTTGGTGACGACGGTGTCAGCGCCGCCTGCGCGCAAGCCGCGCATCGCGACGTGGGTCGCTGGCGGTGCCGCGCTCGCGGGTGCCGGTGTGGCTGCGGGCATGTTCGCCGGCTCCGTGGGCACGGTGGGCGAGCTGCGCGCCATGGAGCGACCTCGCGCCGAGCAAGACGTGCTGGCCACGCGCGCGCAAGACCTGCAGACCGGCGGCGTGGTGGCCGCAAGTCTCGCGGGCGCGGCGCTCGTCACCGCGGTGGTGTTGTTCTTCGTCGAAGGGCAGTGACGCTGCGCGCGGAGGCGGTGGTAAGCCGCGCGCATGATTGAGCGCATCGTCAATGGACTCGTGCCGAAGAAGCACCACATCCAGCTCCGCGACGCCACGGGCCATCTGCACTTCGAGCACTGCATCACGCAGGACGGCTTCGAGGCGCCGTACACCATCACGTACCACCGCTTCGCGCCGCACCGTCAGGTGCCCATCGACACGAAGCACGGTTGGTCGGGGCGACAAGCGGCCGACGTGAAGGGCCTGCGCAAGCGCCACTTTCTTTCGCAGAACATCGAGCCCTCGAAGCAGTCGGCGCTCGATGGCCGCCTGCCGATTCTCTTCAACAACGACATCACGCTGGCGATTGTGAAGCCCGGCGCGGAAGACGGCGCGTACCTCATCAACGCCGACGGCGACGACCTCTTCTACGTGCACCAGGGCGGCGGCACGCTGCGCACGCTCATGGGTGACCTCGAGTTTGGTGAAGGCGACTACGTGTACATGCCGCGCGGCGTGCTGCACCGCTTCATTCCCAGGCCGGGCGTCGCGCAGTGGTGGCTCGACATTGAGTGCCGCGGCGGCGCGCACATTCCCCGGCAGTGGCGCAACGGCGTGGGCCAGCTGCGAATGGACGCGCCGTATTGCCACCGCGACTTCCGCCTGCCGAAGTTCGTGGGGCCGCTCGACGAAGGGCTCCGCGAGACGGTCGTGAAGCGCGGTGACGTGTTCCACGGCTTCACCACCAAGGAGTCACCGCTCGACGTGGTGGGCTGGGACGGCACGGTCTACCCGTGGGCGTTCAACATTCTCGATTTTCAGCCGCGTGTGGGGCTCACGCACCTGCCGCCGACGTGGCACGGCACCTTCGCCGCGCGGGGCGCGTTGGTGTGCAGCTTCGTGCCGCGCCCGACCGACTTTCACCCCGAGGCGATTCCGTGCCCGTACCCGCACTCGTCGGTCGACGTCGACGAGTTCATTTTCTACTGCAAGGGCAACTTCACCTCGCGCAAGGGCGTGTCACCGGGCTCCATGAGCTACCACCCGGCGGGCCTTCCGCACGGCCCGCACCCGGGCTCGTACGAGGCCAGCATCGGCCACAAAGAAACCAACGAGCTGGCGGTGATGCTCGACTGCGCGTTGCCGCTGGTGCCGACGGTGTTCGCGCAGGGCATCGAAGACGCGAACTACCAGCAGAGCTTCATTCCGTAGTCACAGCGGCTCGTCGCGAGGTGCCGCGGTGCCCTTCGGTGCGCCCTTCGCGGCCGCGGCGAAGTCAGTGGTGCGCAGCTTTTCGGCGAGCGGTGCGTAGGCCTCGAAGGCCTTCTTCTGCGCGGGCGCGATGGCTTCTTTGATGACCTTCCGCTTCTTGTCGTTGAACGCCTTGCAGTTACACACGCTGCACGCCTTGCGGTCGAAGGCCACGGCCGCGCGCTCGACCTTCTCGATGCCGCCGCGCCGGTAGGTGACGATGTCGTAGTTCCTGCTGATGCGACCATCAGGGTCGAGGCGCATCATCTGCTTCTGGTAGCAGTCGAGCGTCTTCTGCTTCGCGTCGAAGAACTGCTGCGAGCGCGGCTCTGGCGGCTCGAGGAGCTCGAGCCAGTCGTTGGGTTCGTCGAGTGCGAAGCCCGTCGCGTCGGGCTCGAGCCACGTGGGGCCGGCGAGCACCTTGCCGGCGTCATCGGTGACGTTGAGGTCGGCCGCAGTCAGCGTGAATGGCTTCGTACCCGGCAGCGGCACCACGCTGAGTTGCTCGGCCTGCACGATGCCTCCGTTGCCGTCGACCGACATGATGCGAACCTCGCGCCCGGAGCCGCCGCTGTACGTCAGCACCAGCACTGCCTCGCCTTTCTTCAACGTTCGCGAGCCACGCAGCGGGAGCTCGTCAATCTGGTTCGCGGGCAGCGACGCCATGTCTTTGCGCAGGAAGACGAAGTGGCTCGGGTGCGCCGCCTGGAAGAGCCCGCGCAGGTCGTAGCTGCGTGAGTTGTCGACCTGACGAATGAACTTTCGCGGCACGGCCACCGCGCGCTGCTGCGGCGTGCCCGACACGGCGCTCAGGTACGCCGCCTCTTTCGTGACGAGCGCGTCTTCCTCCCCGGCCTGTTGCTCCCAGTTCGAGTGCCACCGCTCGTACGAGTCGCTCAACCAGGAGACTGCGTCGCTCGAGGTGTTGATGCAGGGCGATCGGCGGCCACTGCTGGTCTGCAGGTTCTTCTCGGGCCACTCTGCGACGGCGAGCTTTCGCCACCCGGTGCAGTCGACGCGTTTGTGAATCGACTCATGGTACTGCTTGCAGCCGTCTTCGTTGCTGGCGCCTTGCCACAGCGTCGAGAGCTTCTGGTCGAACGCCTCGCACGCCTCGTTCAATGCTGCAGCGTCATTTTGAATCGCGGCGACGCGGTCGTCGAAGGCCTTCACCGTGGCGCGCGAAGGCACGCTGCCCTGGTACTGATGATTCGAGGTCTCTTCAGTGATGACTCCGGCCTTCTTGAGGTCGGCTCGAAGCGCAGCGAATTGGTCTCGCACCGCGTGCGTACGCGGAACGAGGCCGGCAGCTTCTTTCTGGAGTTCGACGGCGAGCGCGATGCGCGCGGGCGTCGGAAGTTGCTCATCTGCCCACGATGACAGCACCAGCCCGCAGACCATCAGTGAGTTGATCACGGCCACGAACCATAGCGACGATGCGTCGCTTCACAGCAGCGAGAAGCCGAACCCGAGGGGGCTCACTTCTTGCGCTCGAAAATCGGCGCGGCCGACGTGGGGTTCGTCAGGTACGTGACGATGTCGCGCAGGTCTTCGTCAGGCAGGCGCGTGAACGTGAAGTTCGGCATCTGCTTGTTCTTGTGCCCGTCGAGCCGCCGCACGCGGCGCACGACCCAGTCGGGCTCGTACAAGCCAGGCGCCCACACCGGGCCCACGCGGCCATCGAGGTGACACGTCATGCAGTACGTGTCGGCCTTCTTCTTTCCCTTCGCCGCGTCGCCGCCAGTGGGGTCTGACAACAGCGACTCCATCGAGCGGTACGTCGTGCGGAAGTCGAGCTCCGGCGCGGCGTTGGGGCTGATGGCCGTGAGGAACGCAGTGAGCTGCGCGTCTTGCTCGTCGCTCAAGCCGTCGCCCAGCATGTACTGCTTCTGACAAATGGCCGAGGCCTTGCCGACGGTGGGCGCGAAGCCACCCCAGAACTTCGGGCGCTGCGCCGAGTCGTACAGCGTGTTCGCCGGGCGAATGTGGCCGTCGCCCTTCAACGCGAGCCCGTCGCGCTCGTTGGTCTTCGCGTGGCAGTGGAAGCACGTCATCTTGTTGCCTTCACCGCCGACCGTCGGCGCGTGGAACAACTTCTCGCCCTTCGCTTTGTCGTCGTCGCCCTTGAAGAGGTACGTGAAGACGAGCGCGGGCTTCGGCTTGCGCGGAGCTTTGGGCTTTGGCGGCGCGACGGCGGCCTGCACCTCGGTCACGGTCGGCGCGATGACGACTTGTGGCTCGACCTCGCTGACCTGCTTCTCGGGTACGCGCTCGTAGCCCATCTCGAAATAGACCGACGCGGTGTCGCCCAGCTTCAAGAACAGGCGCTGCGGCCGCGAGATGGCGAAGTCGGCGAACGGCACGTTGAAGCGGCCGTTGACGCGCAGCTTGCCTTCGCTGTCGAGCTTGAGCGTGACGGGCACCCGCACCGCGCGCCGCACGCCGTGCACTTCGAAGGAGCCCTTCGCTTCGCCGGTAATGCTGGCACCCGCTGCGAGGCTCGGCGCCGACGGCTTCTCGAGCGCGTCGATGATGAGGATCGCCCGGGGAAAGCGCACGGTCTGGAGAAACTCTTCGCGCATGTCGCGGTCTCGCTGGTCGATGCCGGTGCGCACCGAGCCCAGGTCGACCGCGGCGCCGCCGTTCAACTTCGCCACGTCATCAGGCGAGAAGTTGATGGAGCTCGAGATGCTCCGCGTCTCACCCGACACGTCGTCGAGCGGGCCTTCGACCACGAAGCGCACGATGCCGCGCGACTTCGTCCACAGACCATTGGCCGCGAGCGACGCGGCCGACGAGACGAGAACTGCCAGCAGGGCGAGGCGCTTCATCATTCCTCCACGATGGAGCTGCGCATGGGGCCCAGCAGCCCGAGCAGCTCTCCTTTTTCTTTGTTGGGCACCTTGAACTTGTCGAGCGTCGCCACGAGGTGGCCGACCAACGCGTCGAACTGCTCGTTGGTGATTTTCATGCCCGCGTGCACGGTCGCCATGTCGCGGCCGGAGTACACGCACGGGCCGCCCGTCGCTGCGCACACCAGCTCGATGAGGCGCTGGCGAAGGCGGGGCAGGTGACCGACGGCGAACCCGCTGTTGATGCGCTCGTCACCGGCGACGCGCCCCAGGAAGTCGTCGATGACGGCGTCGATGGCGCCCTTGCCGCCCAGGCGGTCGAAGAGCGGCTTCGGCGCTTCTTCAGTCTTCGGCTCGGTCGGCGCCGTGCTCGTCGCTGCGCTCTGCGTGGCGCAACCGCTCAGCGCGAGGAGCGCAATCAAGATGAATCGATGCATGGATGTATTTCCTTCGAGGGCTAGAAGCGACCGGAGACGCTCACGCCGCCGCCCGCACCGGGCACCACGGTGACGTCACGGCCGAGGAACCACAGCAGACCGCCGGTGATGCCGAGCGCGCCGGCCGTCGCGAACAGCACGTTGGCCACGGTGGCCTGCGTGATGCGCAGCTGGTCCTGGTTGTAGAGCGCCACGGGGTCGTAGCCGCCGGCGTTGAGCGAGGTGCGAATGTTGGCGCCCGCCGTGTTGGCCGCGATGCCGAAGTACGTGCCGACGCCGGCCGCGACGACGCCGGCCACGAGCAGCGAGATGCCGACGGGCTTGAGCGGCGAGGTCTGCACCGTCTCGCGCACGTCGGCGACGGGCTTCACGTCTTCTTTCGGCGTGAGGGCCGGCTTCGCGTCTTCCTTCGGGGTGTCGGCTTTGGCGACCGCCGCCGGCGCGCTCTGCTTCACGGGCTTGCCCGCAGAGGCGAGGAACATGAGCTGGTCCTGCTTCTCGGTGAGCGCGGCGGCCCACCACTCGACCGTCGCTGCGTCGGTGTCGACGGCCGCTGCGCCGTTGGCCACGTTGGTGTCGACGGGCTTCCACGCGCCGCCGTCGGTGCGCAGGTAGAAGCGGATGTGCGTGATGAGCTTGAGCGGGTCGTTCTTCACGAACAACGAGACCTGCTTCACGCGGCCGTCTTCAGCGCCGGGCTCGAGCGCGCCGAGCTCGATGCCGCCGTTCTTCGCGTACCAGTCTTTGGCCGCCGCGATGACGCCCGCGACCTTGCCCTGGTACTTGCCGGTGAGGTCTCGCTTGCCGTCGAGCGCCAACACCGAGCGGAAGTTCTTCTCGGCGTCGTCGAGCTTGTTGAGTGATGCCAGCGCGAGGCCGCGGCTCTCGAGCAACGTGAGCAGCGCCTCGCGGTCGAGGCTGCCCTTCTTTTCAGCGGCGTCGAGGGCCTTGAGCGCGGCGTCGTATTTCTTCTGCGCGAGCAGCGTCTGCGCCTTCTGCAGGTCGGGGTAGCGCTGCGCTGTGGCCGTCGCGGCGCTCAGCGCGAGCGCCAGCAGCAACATTCGTTTCATCACTGCGCACCTCCGTCGAAGAAGTCGGGAGAGAAGCTGCGAGGTGCGTCGTCGGGCAGGCCGGTGAACTCGGCTGCGGGGCGCGGCGCGGTCGTGTCGCTCGTGCCGTCGACGATGAGCGTGCGCGCGTACTCGGTGAACTGCGTGGGGCCACCGCCGGTGCCGCCGCCAGTCATGCCGCCGCCGGTGCCACCACCGGTTGCGTCACCACCACCGGTGCCACCGCCGGTCGCGTCACCACCACCAGTGCCACCGCCGGTCGCGTCACCACCACCTGTGCCACCGCCGGTCGCGTCACCACCACCTGTGCCACCACCCGTCACGCCGCCGTCGGGGTTGGGCACGAGAGGGTCACAGCTACAGCCCTGGAAGCTCGCCGCGGCGATGGCGAACGCCGCTACTGCCATGCGGAAGTTCTTCATGTGCGCCTCACGGAGTGCCGGCGTTCGGCGTCTTCAGGTACGGGAACACGGCGTCGAAGTCCGAGTCGTCCTGCAGCACCGCGTCGTGGAAGGGAATCGCACCGGCGGGCGCGTCGTCGCCGCTGAGCAGAATGCCCATGCTGACGCGCAGCGCGATGTCGACCACGTCGTCACCGGGGCGCCGGCCGTTGGGGAAGCCCGCGACGTCGCAGCCGGGGTTACCGGGCGTGACGACGGGGCCCATGGTGGCGCTGCGGCCGGCGAAGCAGTCGAGCGCGCCGAGGTTGTTCTGCGAGCCCGCAGGCGTGACGGGGAGCGCGGTGTTGAGCCGCACCTGCTCGGCGACGGCGGGCGTGGTGTTGGTGCCGTTGAAGGCGTTGACGCCCGGCACGCCCGTGAGGAACGCGGTGATGAGGTCGGTGCGCGGGAAGACGCGCGGCGCGCCGACGCCGAAGAGCGCCTCGATGAGCGCGGGCAGCGTCGGGTTCGTCACGTACGGCGCGAAGTTGGTGAGGTCGTCTTTGGGTTCGCTGGAGTTGAAGCGGTCTTTGTCGGGCACGCCGATGACGACCTCGTTGACCAGCGGCATGCCGAGCCGGCTGACCTGGGCCCACGCGCCGCCTTCACGCGCCGGCGTGGTGAAGGTCGCCGTGGGGTTGATGACGCGCGCCTGTCGCACGCTGGCCGTCGACCAACCGCCGATGACGTCGCCGCCGGCCGCGTTGGTGAGGCAGCTCTTGTCGACCTCCATGGCGATGGTCGACACGTTCTTGTTGGCGATGGGGTTGGGCACCGCGCCGCGCAGCGAGTTGTCGGTGATGACGCCGGCCGGCGCGTTGACGAGGTCGAAGATGGTGCCGAGGTTCACGGCGAAGCCCTCTTTGCGCTGCCCGACGAAGATGCGCGCGGGAATGCCGCAGCCGGGAATGGTGGCCTCGTAGATGAACGACTGTGCGTAGGCGGCGTAGGTGTTGCCGGGGAAGGTCTTGGAGCCAATGTTGTCGATGGGCTTCTCGAACGTCGTGCCGCCGCCCATGCGCGAGACGGGCTGCGCGGTGCCGGTGCGCCGCGCGCCGCGCACCACGTTGACGGTGTACGTCTCGAGCAGGCCCTGACCTGCGCCGATGCGCGTGAAGCCGCCGTCGGCCTGGCCGATGGGCGCCGCGTTGATCAACGGAATCGCGACCGACTGCGCCGCGCCACCGTCAGGCTGCGCGATGGTGAGCGGCACGCCGCGGCCGCCGTTGGCCAGCGTGTTGGTGAAGCGGAACTGGAACGTCAGGTCTTCGACGGCGTCGCCCGTGTTGTCGATGTGGAGCTCGTAGAGCGCCTCGGGGTCCATCGAGAAATAGTTGGGGCCACCGTACGCGTCTTGCAGCGGCTGGAAGTTCGCGATGACGGTGACGAAGTTGCTGCGCCCCGTCTCGTAGCTGCTGAAGAGGTAGAAGTCGGTGCCGTCGACCTTGGGGTTCTTGGTGATGAAGGGAGCCTCCCGGTGGCTCGACGCGAGCGCGAAGCTCGACGCGAGGACCGCCACACCTGCAAAACGAACCAGAGAACGCATGCGCTTACCTCCGTGAATGACGCTGAACGCGCCTTTCGCGTGGTGTGGGTCTTCTGGTTTTTGCGGTGATTTGTTTTCTCTTTCTCGGCGGTTGCCGAACCCGAGGGTGGACGGTGACGGCGCGCTTCAACGCAGAGCGACGACGAGACCCGAGGGGAGAAAGGGAGCAGGTGCCGCAGCGACACCTGCTCCCGGTGCTTCGTTACGGAGCGACGAGCGCGCTGGCCGGGCCGGTTGAGTAGCCGGAGCCAGTCACCTGCACCTGGCCGGTGCCGTTCGGCGCGAAGATGCGGTTGGCAGGCACTTTGACCGAGACCGACGGGTTCACGCTCTTGACCTCCACCTCGTCGATGGTGGCCGTCAGCGCGTCTTCAGAGATGCAGAACGAGCGATCCGTCGCGATGCGGCGCCGCACCATGAGCTGGTCTTTGCTGAAGTCGGGCCGGTAGGGGATCAGATCGTCCGGGCGCAAGATGTGAGTCTTCGTGCCCCACCAATCACTGACGCCCTCGTGCTTGAGGCCGGCGCCGATGGCGTTGGAGTCGAGATCCGCTGGAGCCCGGAACGTGGCCGGGTCGTGTCTCCAGTCGACGCGAACGTTGCCGCGCCAGTCCCACGATGAGGTCGTCACGTTGGCGTCGCGGTACTCCTGCGGCACCGACGAGTAGAGGTCGAGCATGCTCCGGTCGAAAAAGCCCCACGGGATTGCAGCGCCGGCTCCATACGCAGCGACGTTATTCGCCCGGACTGTCTGTCTCACGCCAGCCCTCGGAATCGTCGTGCCGCTCGCCCCGCTGGCCGCGCCGACCGTGAACCGAGCCGGCGCAGGCAGCTGCGATGACCAACACGCCGCGCGGGGATCCGCCCAGCAGTCCTTCTGCAGAATGATTCGTCGGTGCGTGTTGCCCTGGTACGTGAACGTCGCCTCGGTCGCCTTCGCCGTGTTGCCCCGCGCTGCGTAGCCCATGGAGTTCACGCGCGATGAATCGAACATGGTGTCGAACAGGCGAACTTCGGGCAGCACCGTCACGACCTCGTCGTTCGCGACGTGGATATTGCGGTCGCACGCGGTGAGCGAGTTGATCCACTCAGTGGGGTTCTGCTCGAACCACCACTGGCCCAGGTACGGCGGCACGTCGAAGTCGAAAGGAGAGTCGTCGTCGGGTATCGGCCACGTCGTCGGGAAGTCCGGCGCGCCCAGTACGCCGTCCATGCGCCAATAGCCGGTGCACTCACCGCAGCTCAGGCCGAGTCGGCCCATGGCCTTTCTGACTTCACCTGGCTCTGCTCGCGCCACTTTCGCGAACCGGAACTTTCGCGACGCGAACTTTTCGACCTCCGCCGGCCGACGGAGTTGGCCCTCGAACAACACGAACGCCAGGCGCGGCAGCACGAGGCTGAAGTCGCGCACCGAGGTGTCGCGGGTCCAGCACGTCGAGTTCAGCCGGTCGGCGCGGAGCACGGTCGTCAGATACGAGACGTCGAATTGGCCAATCGGCGACAGCTGCTTCCCATACCTGCTCATCACGGCTTCGTTGGGTTGCAGCCGCGTGTTGAGGAGAAGGTCCTTCGTCACCGTGGTGCGCGCGTCGGTGAAGGAGGCGGCCATGTACGGTCGCAGCGTGAACGTCTTGACGAAGCCGTCTCTCGAGCGGACCTCGCCGTGGCCGTCGTAGGCGTGCGTTTGCACGAGCCCGCGCGTCGGCGGGATCTGCGGTGGCACGAGCGCGTTGGGGGAGCAGAACGACGTGCCATCCTCCGCCACCGAAGGCGAACCGGTGAGCAGCAGCGCGCCATTGCTGTCGAAGCCCAGGCCCGTCGCCGCGAAATGCTCGAAATGCAGCAGGATTCCCTTCTCGAGGATGCCGATGAGTGAGGGCACGCCGACGAGATCCATCGCAGGCTGGAGCAACCAGCTGATTGTTGTCGGGAGGTTCGAGACCACGGGATGTGCCGGGAAGTCAGGATTCTCGACCATGACCGCCGTCTCGCCCTGAAGACACGAGATGAACTGCTCGCCACACGGCGTCGGATTGAGCGAAGCATCGACGGCAGTAACGATCTGCGCATTGCAGACGATGGTCACTCTCGGGACGTTGATGAAGTACCCGTCAGGTGCGCTCAATGAACCTTGATTCCGAAGACCCAACCCCACGCTCAGTCCCGTCACGACGGCAGTGACCGTGAACGTTCGGCCCAGCGTGCTGCCGCTGCCGTTCATCGGAACAATGGAGATGCTGGCCAGTTCGCCTTTGATGCGGTTCATCACCAGGTCTCCACCCAGCACCGGCAGTGGGACCGAGTTCCACTTGCCGTCTGCATTGGGTGGGAGCTGCTCCTGCACGCCGGCAATCACGCGCGAGTCACACACGGCGAGGTCGGTTTCCAGCGGCGCGACGCCCACGCTGCGCGCCCAGATGTCCGCTTGCTCTGTCGTCGCCAGGCCCAGGCTGATCGTCGTCATCGAAGGCGCGTCGCGCCACTCGTGCTGGAACACCACCCGGTTCGGGTTGTCGTCTTTTACGGTGCTCGGGATCAGCGGATTTACCAGCTGGAGCGGGAGCCCCTGCGACAACGTCTGAGCCACCGTTGGTGGCAACGTCACCACGGGTAGATCGACCCCCACGCGACACCCACTCGCAAAGACCACAGCCGACACGACCAACAACCATCTCGAGCTCATGAACGCCTCCCATCGGGTTGGTACGACGCGCGAACCCTCCCCTGCGGGCACATGACGGCGCTCGCCAAAGCGTTGCAGCAAGGCGTCAATCGAACGGGGACGTGACGCAGCGAAACTGCTAGCGAACCGCTCGTGCGGTTCCCCGGACGTCGCAAGCACAAGCACTACTTTCCCGTTCACGCGCAGGACCAGCTCGTTCAGCGGCCCAGCGCTCCTGCCCCGCAGGTGAAGACGCACGTCGTGGGCATCGACCAGACGCTGGTCGACATCGACGCGCGCGTGCCCGAGGCGTTGCTGGCCCGCTACGAGCTGCCGAAAGGCGCGTCGACCGTCATCGACGACGAGCGCGCGGCGCGGCTCTACGACGAGCTGCTCAACAACGCGCACATCTCGTACGAGTTCGCCGGCGGCACCATCGGCAACACGCTGCACGACTATTCGCTGCTCGCTGACGACGCGTCGATTCTGCTCGGCGTGATGAGCGAGTCGATTCGTGTCGGCACGTCGGGGTACCGCTACCTGTCGAACACCTCGAGCCGCGTGAACCTCGACCACCTGCAGCCGGTGAACGGGCCCATCGGCCGGTGCTTCGTGCTGGTGACTCCCGACGGCGAGCGCACCTTCGCCATCAGCGCCGGGCAGATGAACGGGCTGCGGCCGGAGAGCGTCGCTGCGTCGGTGTTCGACGACGCGTCGTGCCTCGTCATCTCGTCGTACCTGCTGCGCTGCAAAGACGGCGAGCCGATGCCCGCAGCGACGCTGCGCGCCATCGAGCTGGCGAAGGCCCGCCACGTGCCGGTGGTGCTGACGCTGGGCACGCGCTTCGTCATCGAAGAGCGGCCGGAGTTCTGGCGCGCCTTCATTTCGGAGCACGTCGACATCGTGGCGATGAATGAAGAAGAAGGCGCCGCGCTCACCGGCCAGTCAGACCCGCTGCTCGCGTGCCAGAAGGTGCTCGAGTACGCCGAGCTGGTGTTGTGCACCGCAGGCGCGGCCGGGCTGTACCTCGCGGGCTACACCGACGACGAGGTGAAGCGCGAGACGCGCTACCCGCTGCTGCCCGGCGCCATTCCCGAGTTCAACCGCTACGAGTTCAGCCGACCCATCGCGAAACGTGATTGCACGAATCCAGTCATGGTCTTCGCGCACATCTCGCCGTACCACGGCGGTCCTGAGCAGATTACGAGCGCCAACGGTGCGGGTGACGCGGCGTTGGCGGCATTGCTCCACGACATTTCGGCAAACCGGTACCACCTGGCGCGCGTACCGAACTCGTCGAAGCACGCGCGCAAGTTCATGACCTACTCGTCGATGAGCCAGATCTGCCGATACGCCAACCGCGTCAGCTACGAGGTGCTGCTGCAGTCTGCCGCGCGCCTGACGCGTGGCCTGCCCGAGCGTGAAGAAGGCCTCGAAGACGAAAAGTACTGGGCGCAGTGATGCGCCTGGCTCTTGCGCTGAGCGCGCTGCTCTTGCTCGGTGGTTGCCGATGCCGCTCCGGCGAGTCACGTGACGCCGACCTCGCGCGGCTCCCGCAAAGTGGGGGCTCCCTGGGTGACCAGTTTGCGGCCGAAGCAGCGGCCAGACCCGAGGGTGCCCCGTCGCTCGAGAAGCTGGCTGCGGCGCTGGCGCCCGCTGGGCTCGTGCTCGGCCCCACGCGGCAGGTGTTCGGTCGAAAGCACCTCGCGGTGTACTGCGCGTCGGCTGACGTGGGCGGCATGACGTTGACCCTGTGTGAGTACCCGTCGGCCGAGCAGGCGGCGCGCGGCGAGCTCGAGTCGAACCTGCTCTTCGACAAGGTGAGCGGGCATCACTCGAAGGTGCGTCGGCAGTCGGCGCTGCATGTGGTGGCGCGCTCCGACGCTTCTGCTGAACAACTCGCCGCCGTCTGGGCTGCCTTCGAGGCGCTGTGACGCGCGGCACGTGGGCGGTGCTCGGCGGCGGGCTGGTGGTGACGCTCGTCTTCGTGTTGCGGCAGGCGCCTCCGGAGCCCGACGCCTTCGTCCCGAAGTCTGACGATGAGGTGTTGGCGCACGTGTCGGGGCGCGTCGGTGATGCGGGCGTGGCGTCGCCCGAAGCGGCGGCCCTGCAGGCGAAGGCGTTGATTGTCGCCGCGCGCAAGGCCGGTGGAGACCCGCGCCTGTTGGGGCGCGCGCAGGCGGTGTTGTCGCCGTGGTGGCACGACGCGGCGCCGCCGGCACCGGTGCGGTTGATGCGCGCCACGTTGAAGCAATCGCAGCACGACTTCGAAGGCGCGCTGGTGGACCTCGACGCGCTCGTGAAGGCCGACGCGAGCGACGCGCAGGCGTGGCTGACGCGGGCCACGGTGCTGCAGGTGTTGGGTCGCTACGACGAGGCGATGACGTCGTGCGACGCGCTGGCGACGTTGGTTTCCGTGGAAACCTTGACGGTGTGTCGCGCTCCGTTGCTGGCGTTGACGGGGCGGTCTGACGAGGCGGTGCAGTCGGTGGCCGCGTTCAACGCGCCGTGGGCGTTGTCGGTGCTGGGTGAGCTGCAGCGGTGGCGTGGTGAAGAGGTCGAGGCGCAGCGGTCGCTGCGTGGGGCGTTGGCGGTCGACCCGACCGACACGTACACGCGGTTGCTGCTCGCTGAGTCGCTGCGCGCGAGTGGAAAGTCGACCGAGGTCGCGGCGCTGTTCGCCGAGCGCACCGTGAATGACGCGGAGCTGTTGGTGTGGGTGCTCTCGCAAGACGGCGCAGACTCGAAGGAGCGCAGCGAACTGGCGGCGCGGGTGAAGGCCTCGCGCGCGCGCGGCGAGACGCTGCATCGCCGTGAAGAGGCGCGGTTCGCGTTGAAGGTCGAAGAAGACGTGCCGCTGGCGCTCGAGCTGGCGGTCGCGAACTGGAAGGTGCAGCGAGAGCCCGCCGACGCGGAGGTGCTGTTGGAGGCTGCGGTGGCCGCGCGTGATGCTGCGGCCGCGGCGCCGGTGGTGCAGTGGCTGCAGTCGAGCGGGTTTCAGCACCCGGGGTTGACGAAGCTCGTCGCGGAGCTTCAGCGATGAGCGCCAGGCACGTGGTGCTGCTGGTGTTGCTCGCGTTGCCGGCGTTCGCGCACAAGGGCTCCGACGCGTACTGGACGCTGACGGCGAACGGCGCGCAGCTCACGGGCCACTTCGACGTGGCGCTCATCGACCTCGACTACGTGTTGCCGCTCGACGTCGACGGCGACCTCTCGGTGACGTGGGGTGAGCTCCGCGCGCGGCAAGACGACGTGCGCGCGTTGCTCGGTTCGAGCCTCGAGCTCTCTTCGTGCGCGCTCTCTTTCGGGGCGCTCTCTGTCATTCACCACTCCGACGGCAACTACGCGCGCTTCGAAGTGGCCGCGAGCTGCCCGGTCGACGTCGTCGAGCTGCAGGTCCGCTACACGCTGCTCTTCGATGCCGACCCGACGCACCGGGGGTTGCTCACCGTCACCGGGCAGGGCGAAGGGCACTGGCAGGCCTTCACCAACTCCACGCGCACGCAGCTCGTGTCATTTCTCCCGATGCCGCGCGCGACGCAGGCGTGGCTCGCCTTCACGCAGGGCGTGCACCACATCGCCATCGGCTGGGACCACCTGTGTTTTCTCTTCGCGTTGTTGCTGCCGTCGGTGCTGCGTCGCGAGGGGCGTGCGTGGCAGCCGCGTGAGGCCTTCAAGCCGTCGCTGCTCGACGTGACGAAGGTCGTCACCGCTTTCACCGTGGCGCACTCGGTGACGCTGGCGCTCGCGGCGTTCGGCTTCGTGCACCCAGACGCGAAGGCCGTCGAGGTCGCCATCGCGGTGTCGGTCGCGCTCGCGGCGTTCAACAACCTCGTGCCCTTCGTGCCCGACACGCGCTGGTCACTCGCGTTTTCGCTCGGGCTGCTGCACGGCTTCGGCTTCGTGAGCGCCATCGCAGACCTCGGCGCTGACGACGCGACGAAGTGGCTCTCGGTGCTGTGCTTCAACCTCGGCGTCGAGGCGGGGCAGCTCGCCATCGTCGCGCTCTTCGTGCCGCTGGCGTGGAAGCTGCGCACCCTGAAGCTCTACCGCGCGGTCGTCTTTCCGCTCGGCTCGGCGGTGATTCTGGGCATCGCGCTCTATTGGACTGCCGAGCGCATCTAAGAAGCGCGCTCCCGCGTCAGTGTCGACGACGGCGCAGCAACGCCAACGCCGCCAGCGCCAACAACGGCTCGAGGCCCGTCGCACCAGAGCAGCCACACCCGCTGGCCTTCTTCGCTTCGACCGTCACGTGCGTGATGGCGCTCGCCACCTGACCTGATGAGTCGCGCACGCGCACCTGCACGGTCAGTCGCTCATTCGCCGTCACCGTCGGCGCGGTGACCTGCGCCATGGCACCCGCCGTCGCCGCGAACGTCAGGCGCGAGCCGAGGCCAATCTGCTCCCACTGGTACTCGAGCGTGCCGCTGCCGGTGCTGCCTGCAGCGCTGAGCTGCGCCTCGCCGCCGCTCTCGACCGTCACGTCAGGTGTCACCACCGCGCGAGGCCCGGTGCCCGCTGCCGCGCGCACGTTCACTGTCACGCGCGACGAGCTCTGCAACGCGCCGTCGCTCGCCGTCGCTTCGAAGACCACCGCCGAGCCCGCCGCCGGCGCGCGGAACTCGATGCTGGTGGCTGTGTACGGAGCCCACGTCACCGTCGGGCCTCCGACCTGCTGCCAGCTCACCGTCACCGCGTCGCCATCGGGGTCGACGGCCACGGCCTCCACGATGACTGACGTGTCGGTGTCGACCGGCGTCGGCGCCAACGCCGTCACGCCGGGCGCACGATTCACGTGGCGCACCGTCACCGTCACGCGCGCCGAGGTCGCCAGCGTCGCGTCACGCGCGGTCACCTCGAAGACGAGCTGCGCGTCGGCCGTCACTTCAGGAGCCGCCGCAGGCACGCGCCACTGCTGCAGCGTGCCCAACGACGCCGCGGGCCCGGAGACCTGTCGCCACGCGACGGTCAGCGTGTCTCCATCGGGGTCGGAGCCCGTCGCCTCGAGGGCGAAGGCCGCGCGCTCATCGACGGTGAAGTTCGCGCTCGCATTGACGACCGGCGCACGGTTCACGTTTCGCACCGTCACCGTCACGCGCGCCGAGGTCGCCAGCGTCGCGTCACGCGCGGTCACCTCGAAGACGAGCTGCGTGTCGGCTGTCACCTGCGGTGCCGTCGCAGCGGTGCGCCATTCCAGCGGAGTGGCGAGCGAGACTGCGGGCCCTGAAACCTGCTGCCACTCGACGGTCAGCGCATCTCCGTCAGGGTCGACGCCCGTCGCGTCGAGCACGAAGGTCACGTTCTCATCGACGGTGAAGTTCACGCCTGCGTCGACGGTCGGCGCGCGGTTCACGTTGCGCACCGTCACCGTGACTTCATCGGTGTTCAGCGAATCGACGGTGCCGTCATTCACGCGCAGCGAGAAGCGCAGCACTTCGTCGGCCGTGACTTGCGGCGCAGTGAAGGTGTTGCCGGTGAGCGTCACGCTCGGCCCGTCGAGCTGCGTCCACGTGGCGACGAGCGGGCTCTGCTCGGGGTCCGTCGACGCTGAAGCGTCGAGCGTCACCACCGCGCCTTCGTCGACGACCTGGTCCACACCTGCGTTGGCGACCGGCGGTTGATTGATGCACAGGTGGCGCTCGTTCACGCGCGTGGCGAACGGCGTGTTGACGAGGCCGGTGAAGACGAAGTCGTCCACGTCCCAGCCGGTGGCCGCCGCGTTGACGTCGGAGCCGACGCGCAGCCGCACGCGCACGGTATGGCCCGCGTAGGTGGTGCCGAGCGAGACGGTGGTGGTGATGAACGCCGGGTAGCCGGTGCTCTGCGCGCCGAAGGCCTGACGACCCTTGAGCGGGTTGGTGTTGTCGGCGTCGTTGTCGAGCGTCGAGTTGTAACCGGGTGACGCCGCCGCGCCGATGTCGAGCCACGTCGCGCCGTCGTCGGTCGACAGCTCCAGCACCGCGCCGTCGTACGCGACGTTGCTGGTGACCTCGAAGTCCCACCGGTTGGAATACGTGAAGCTGAACGCCCCGACACCGACCTGCAGCGGCGGGCTCACCAGCGAGAGGTCGGCCGCTACGCCGGGGTTGGGGCCGAAGTAGCGGTGCGCGAGCGCTGACTGCTCCGTGCGGCTCCATGCGTACGTGGTGACCGGCGTGGGCGCGACGTCGAAGCGCCACGCGGAAACCGTCGGCTCGGCGTCGTCGCTGGCGCTCGTGTTCGCCACGTCGTCGAGGTTCACCGCGAAGCGCGCTTGCGCCTCGAGCGTGCCCGGCGACGGCAACGTGGGGTCGGCGAAGGTGATGGTGAGCACGAGCTCCGTGGGGGCTGTGAGCGTTCCGGGCAGGCTGATGAACGTCTGCGCGGTGGCGGTGGCCAGCGGCTGCGTCGTCGCGAACGTCAGCGGCGCGATGGTGACGCCCGGCACGTTGGCCGTCACCGTGGCCGTGGTGGCGGTGAGCGCGTCGAGGCCGACGTTGCGCAGCGTGACGCTCAAGGTGCCGCGCTCGCCCACGTCCAGCACGCCGTCGCGGTCGCACAGCACGTCATCGTCGTCGAGGGTGGCGCTCGCGAACTGCACGTCGTTGCCGGCGACGAAGTCTTCGACCAACGGCGAGTTGGTGGTGCCATGGCGAGGCGGCGCGACGGCGCGCCGGCCCAGCCCGCGGCGCGCGAAGGCCTGCAGAAAGAGTCGGTAGTCGGCGAGGTCGTTGGCGGCCGCGGCGGCCAGCATGGCGTCGCGCGCTTCGGTGAACGTGGGCGCACCGGGCGTCGCCGCGAGCCCGGCGACGAGGTAGCTCACCATGCGGTCTTGCGCGTCGTTGAAGGTCAGGCGCGGGTGGTCGTTGAGCAGCGCCGCGTAGCACTCCCACAGCATCACGGCCCACACCTCGCCGGTGTTGTGCACCTGCGAGTTGGCGGCGCTGCCCGCGTTCATGGGGTGCGAGGTCGGCAGCGCTTCTCCGTCGGCGATGTGGCGGAAGGTCAACGCGTTCTTCGTGGCGTCGGTGGAGTACGGCGCGCGACGAATACCGAAGTAGAGCGCGTCGGTGCGCGTGGCCGGAGACTCGAGGTCGTAGAGGCCCGTCACGTACGCCGCCTGAAACTGCGCGTTGCCGGGCCGCTGCGCGTCGCTCGCCTCGACGGTCAACAGCAGCGAGACGAAGTCGCCCCAGCCTTCGCCCATGCCGCGCGCCTGCTGGGTGCCGATGCCGGGAATGAGGCGGTTCGACAGGTAGTGGCCCCACTCGTGCGCCACGACGCTGGTGTCGAGCGAGCCGTCACGCCGCACCGGCGTCTCGCGCCGCAGCCGCAGCATGAGTGGGCCCGTCTGCAGTGCTGCTTCGAGGCTCGCCGCGTTGCTCGACGAGACGAGCAGTGAAGGCGTCACCACTCCGTTGGTCCCTGTGTCGTCGCCCATGGTGACGGTCTCGTTGTTGGTGTTCATCATCAACACGCCTACGGCTCCGGCCTGCTGCGCGCGCAGCACCTTGCTCTCGTAGGAGCACTGGCCCTGCGTGCGCACGATGAGCGCCACTTTGCCGACGACGTTGTTGGTGAGCGCCGAGCAGCCGTCGCGCGGCACGGCGACGACCGCGTCTGCGGTGACGTCGAAGTCCACCGGGCCGAACGAGGCGATGGCGGAGCTCAAGGTCGTGGCGGCGGGCAGCACCGTCACGCTCGAGCCGCCTTCGGGGACCCACAGGTACATCTGCATGCGCGGGTGTGCGCCGTCGGCCGGCGTCGACATGTTCGCGTTGTTGAGGCCACCCACGTCTTGCCCCTCGGCGCGGATGGCGTCACCGCCTGCGCCGCCGCGACCGAAGTTGTCTTGCTGGGCGTTGCCTGCGGGCTCGTCGAAGCCGTGGTCGTAGAACCAGTCGTGCAGCCAGTTCACCGTGTAGAAAAGTTGAGCGAGGCCCGCGGCGCGCTGTGAGGCGGAGGCGTTGGGAGCGGCCGCGAGGTCGTAGGTGAAGTCGAACAGGCCCGGGGCTGAGAGCGCCGCGCGGAAGTCGCCGGCGCCGAAGCCGTCGGGCGACGCGAGGTCGGCGTAGGCGTCGACGTTGTTGCCGGTGAAGGTGGTGGCGCCCGGCGGCAGCCACGCGTCGTTGGTCGAGATGGGCCCGTGCTCGAGTGTCAGCAGCGAAGGCGCGGTGAAGGGCACCGTGGTGCCATCGGGAGCGCCGGTGGGGTGCGGCGTCGACGCGCGGCCGTAGGGGCCGTCGAAGGGGCGCGTGGTGGCCGGGTCGGCCCACACGCGGTAGCCGTACGCGTCGCGCTGCGTGAGTGACTTGCGCCACAACACCTCGCCGTCGAGCGCCGAGACCACCGTGCCCACGAGCTCGCCGCTGGTCGACTCGGTGGGCGCGCCGTCGAGCTCCACGTACCAGGCAGGCACGAGGCCTTTGCGCGTCGTGAAGTACGTGGCCTGTGCGCGCGCGGAGCTCAGCGAGAAGCCCGGCACCGACGGCGCGACGAAGCGCTGCGCACCGGCGGCGTCGAGCCCGGTGGCGATGAAGTGCTGCGGCGTCACCGGCTGCGCGATGAGGCCCGAGAGCGCGACGGCGGAGGCCGTGTCGGAGGCGAGGCGCCAGGTGCGCTGGTGGGGTTGTTGCGGCGCGAAGTAGCCGCTGAGCGCCACGGCCTCGAGGCGGCGTGAGAGCACCACGGTGATTTTTTCGTGGAACACGCGGCGGCCTTCGAAGCGGCGCTCGAAGCTGACGAGAATCGCGCCACGGCCGGTGTCGAGCACGTTGAGCAACGGCGCTTCGGCGAAGGTGGCGGCCGACTGGCCGTAGAGCGACGCGTGCGCTGCGAGGGCGCGGCGCGCGGCCTGCTCGGGCGTGACGCCGGCGGCGCGGAGGTCGGGGGCGGCAGCCCGGCGGTCGAGCCACACGAAGGTCGGCACCCCGAGGCGCGCTTCCTGGCTGGTGATGCGGGCGCCGGCCACGGTGAAGACGCGTGAGGCAGGCTCCGGCGTGTCGAGGAAGACGTCGACCTCTTTGAGTTCAGCGAAGGCAGTCGTGGCGAAGAGACACACGCAGAGCAGAGAACGCGACATGCGGGCTTCAAATCACACTCGTGGTGGGGCCAGAGACGTACAGTGCGCCGCGATGACGACGGAGACGCGCGTGGTGTTCGGCAGTGGGTTTGAAGCGCTCTTTTCGGCGGAGTTCCGCGCGCGCGTGACGCCTGCGCTCGACACCGCGTTGCGCGGGCTGGGTCTGCGGCTCGACAAACCTTTCAACCCTGCGTACCCCATCGAGACGTGGGCCGGCACGCTGGAGCTGATGGCGCAGCACCTCTACGCCGAGCTGCCGAGGTCCGACGCGTACCGGCAATTGGGGCGCGCCACCATCGACGGCTTCGAGCACACGTTTCTGGGTAAGGCTTCGTTCCCGTTGATGCGCCTCATCGGTGTCGCCCGCAGTGTCGAGCGCGCGACGCGCAGCTACGCGTCGACCAACAACTACACGAAGGTCGTGTTGACGCGGCTCTCTCCGACGAGCTTCGATTTCTACCTGAACGAGAAGCACACGCTGCCCGACTACGACATGGGCGTGGTGGAGCGCATGCTCGAGTTGCTCAAGGCGAAGAACGCGTCGGTGACCCTGCAGTCGAAAGACGCCGAGGGCTTCGTGATGCGGCTGAGCTGGTCGGAGTGAGGTGTCCGAGTTAAATCGAAGGTTCGATGCATCTAAGTATCGATGCATGTTTTTGCGCATGTCCCCGATTGCGTTGGTGGTGGCTGCGCTGTCACTCGTTCTTCTTTGTGTACAGCGCAGTGCTGCGGCTCTCGGTGGGCTTCATCTCCTCGCGCGCGGTGCCTGAGCTGGTGAAGGAGTGCCTGCGGCCTCCGGTGGATCGCGACCGCCGCAGCCGGCTCATTTCGTTGCCGTTGATGCTCGGGCACTCCGTGGTGGCGGGGCGCGCGTTGGTGGTCGCCGGCATGGGCTTCGTGGGGTGGACGTTGCTGTCGAACCCGTTCGCGTCGTCAGCGGTGCGCATTCAGCACGAGCGCAAGCAGCAGGTCATCACCACCGGGCCCTGCGCGCTGGTGCGGCACCCGATGTACCTGGGCTGGTGTTGTTCTCGCTGGGGAGCGGCGCGGTGGTGGGCGGGGTTGTTCATGGTGCCGCTGCTGGTGGTCTTCGTGCGGCGCACGTTGTTCGAAGACCGCATGTTGTGACGAACTCGAGGGCGTGAAGTGGCGCGTGGTGCCGGGCTTGTTCTGAGTTCAGGCCATCTGCAGCGGGCTGACGGTGGTGGCCGTGGCCTGCAGCGCGCGGCGGGCCTTCATGACTTCAGCCTCGGCGAGGCGGAGCGCTTCAGCGGCGATGCGCCCGGCCTCGTCAGCGGCGGCGTCGAGCTCTTTTGCGGCCTCGAGGAGCGCGCGGCGGGTGGTCTCGAGCGACGAAGCGGCACGGAAGCAGAGCGAGGCGTTGAAGGTGGTGCGCATGCCCGACCTTCTACCGAGGGGGTCTGACATGTGCGGGAATCTCAGCCGAATCAATGGGTTATGGTGCGTCAGGGGGGTGGTCGTGAGCGAACTCGAAGAGACGCCGTGGCAGACGGCGCCGAGCTCCGCGCGGTGATTGCAGCGCTCAAGGCGCGCGGCCTAGCTGACGACGACATCGATGTGTTGCTGGTCGACCAGCCGGGCTTCGAGCGGTTGTCGGTGCCGAGGGTGCGGCCTCCGACGCCCGCTTCGAGCACGGGGCAGCACCCGGGGTTGTGGGTCGGCGCGGTGCTCAGCGCGCTCCTCGGCGGTTGCGTGTGGGGTTCGTCGAGGCGCCTGTTGGGGGCGGCGTGTTGCTCCTCGTCGCGGCGGGGCTCGTCGGCCTCGAGTACCGCCTCGCGGGCCCGTGGAAGACGACGCGCACGCTTGGGTACGTGCTGTTCTTTCTGTGCTGTGTGCCCACGGTGGCTGGCTTCGTCGCCGGGTGGACAGCGCTCAAGGGGTTGTGCGCGGTGCTCCTCGTGGCGTCGGTACCGCTGGTGGTGTTCTCGCGGCGAAACGACACGCTGCTGAAGTCGACGGGCGACTTTCTGGCGGCGGGTGACGTGTTCGAGAGCAACGACGTGCAGTTCAGGGTGACCGCGCCAGAGCGAGCGTTGGTGGCGCGCGGTGAGGTCGCGCCGCTCGTCATCGTGGCGATGAACTGCGTCGATGTGCCGCGCGAGCTGCGGGTGCGCTTCGGTGGCGATGTGGAGGCCGTGTCGTGTGAGCGCGAGTACGTGGTGCCGCTCGCGCCTGGCTCGGTGTGGCGGGTGCTCGTGCCGCTGCGGCTCAAGGTCGGCGCCACCGGGCCCGCGCGCTTGTTGATTGGCATCACCGGCCATGGCACCGAAGGCGGCGTTCGCGTGCGCCACGCCACCGGCGCCGAGTGGGTGATGCCCAGCGACGCGATGCTCGCCAACGTGCTCGGCGCGGCGAGCCTGCTGGCGTTCGGGAGCGGCTCGTTTCTGCTCGGCTCGAACGGCGCGGTGTTGTTGCAGCCCGACCTCGAGCGGCCCTTCGTCGACGCGAGAGACGAGCTCGTGGTGACGGCGTTGGCGGCGCCGACCGCCGACGCGTTGCTCGAAGCGCGCCGTCGCTGACCCTGCTGGTGTGTTCGGGACTTCATTGCTACTCCAACGAAGTGTCGCGCTCTGTGTTGCAGGTGTGTTTCGTCGCGGTCGCCATGGCTGCGCTGTGTCTGGGGCTTGAAGCGGCGCATCGCCCTGACGGCATCGTCGCGTGGCTCAGCGAGCACCCGCTCGAGGCGTTCATCAACGGGTTGATGGCGACGGCGGTGGGCTGGGCGGTGCTGGCGTTGGTGGGGCGTGCGTGGCTGGCGACGGTGCTGACGGCGGCGCCGTTGGTGGCGTTGACGGCAGGGCACATCGCGAAGCTCGAGAACACCGGCAAGCCGCTCTACCCGTGGGACGTGTTTCTCTTTCGGGAGGCCGTCGCGCTGGCGCCGTACGCGGCGAAGTGGGCGAGCCCGGGTGTGGTGTTGGTTGGTGCGTTGCTCGTCGTCGGTGGGGTGGTGTTGGAGCGGCGGTGGTGGAGCGCCGTGTCGTTGCGGGTGCGCGTCGCTGCGGTGGTGCCGGTCATCGTGCTTGCGGTGGCGCTCACGCCCGACCCTGCGAAGCGGCTCGCGCCGTTGCGGGTGCAGCACCTCATCTGGGTGCAGTCAGACAACTACCGCGTCAACGGGCTGTTGCTGGCGTTCACGTTGAACCTGCCCTCGACGCGCGTGCAGCGGCCGCCGAACTACACGCGAGAAGCGGTGCGCGCGGCGCTGAGCCAGACCGAGCCGTCGCTCACCACGCCCGAGCAGCCGTCGGTCATCGTGGTGATGAGTGAGTCGTTCTTCGACGTGACGCGGCTCGAGGGGCTGCGCTTCGAGCCGGATCCGCTGCCGACGCTGCACCGGCTCCAGCGCGAGAGCTCGTCGGGCAAGCTGTACTCGCCGTCATTCGGAGGGGGTACGGCCAACACCGAGTTCGAGGTGCTCACCGGCCACTCGATGCGTTTTCTGCCGACGGGCTCGGTGCCGTACCAGCAGTACCTGCGGCGCAAGCAGTCGTCGCTGGCGAGCATCTACGCGGGGCAGGGTTACCGCACGGCGGCCATTCACACCTTCCACCGTTGGTTCTGGGAGCGTGAGTCGGTCTACGCGCAGCTCGGCTTCGACGCGTTCACGGGTCTGGAGGACATGCCCGATGCGGGCGTCGACGGCATCTACCCGTCAGACGCGGAGCTGACGCAGCGGATCATCGAAGAGGTGAAGGTCGACCAACGCCCAGTGTTCCTGTTCGCCATCAGCATGGAGGCACACGGGCCGTACGAGCCGGGGCGCTATGGCACGCACGACATCGGGGTCGACGGGCCGCTCGACGAGCGGGCGATGAGCGAGCTGAGCTCGTACGTCGAGTCGATTCACCACGCCGACCGTGAGCTGCAGGCGTTGATTGACGGGCTGTCGGCGCTCGAGCGGCCGGTGGTGGTGGTGTTCTTCGGAGACCACCTGCCGAGCCTGCCCAACGTCTACCGGCAGCTCGGCGTGTTCAACGCGCAGGGGCAGGTCGACCGCGCCGACCTTCAGTTGCGTACGCGGCTGCACGAAGTGCCGCTGGTCATGTGGACGAACACCGGTGAGCTGCCGCGTGACCTCGGGCCGATGAGCGCGTCGTTTCTCGGGCCGCTGTTGCTCGAGCTCACGGGCACGCCGGGCACGCGGTACACCGACTTTCTGCGCGGGGTGCACCAGCGCATGCCGGTGGTGCTGCCAGGCATCATCGCGGAGCTCGACGGCACGCTGACGGAGCAGATGCCCGAGGCGTACCGGGGCCTCGAGTCAGCGTGGTGGACGCTGGAGTACGACTCGTTGTTCGGCGACGAGTGGTTGTCGCAAGAGCCGACGGAAGGCTGAGGGCGGGTGGAGTCGGGCTCGTCATGGGCGCGCTGCTCGTCGCGCGACGGCACCTCGACTTCACGCAGTTCGTGACGAGGTGACGCACGCTTCGTGAACGGGTCGCGGAGCGGGCCGTGCTTTTGACGCGGTACCAGAAAGGTACGAGTCGGTACTCATTTGGTACCGCCTCGGAAGGGCGCGCCTGAGCTGCGTCACCCTGGTGGCGTGCCGAGTGGCCTGCGCGTTTTCGAGCACGGCAACCGCCCTCGCGCCACTCGCTTCCCTGAGGCTCTCAGAGGTCCCACTCCGCCGCAGTCCATCGTTTCGGTGGCACGAGCTTGTCCATCGCGCGCAGTCGCCGCTCGATGAGCTTGCCGTCTGACGAGAGCTCCTGTGTCCGCAGCACCGTCCGAATGCGCGCCAGCACCGTCATGACCTCCGGCAACTGCGTTCGGAACTCACATTCCAGCAACTCGTCGTGCACGCGCAGTCGTCGCGCTGACCACTCCAGCCGTCGACGCCCTTCCTCGGTCAGCGCCCACGCGGCGGTCTTCCCCGTCACCGGGTGCGGCAGTCGCTCGACGAGCCCCGCCGCCCGCATCCGCTCGAGAATCGTCTGCACTTCTTGCCGCCTTCGGCAGGTCTGCTCCGCCAACTCAGCCCCGGTGCTCGGCCCGTCGGCGCTCAGCCACCACATGCGCTGCCACGCAGCCGACGTCAGCCCGACGTCGCGCAGCACCTCGCCAACCACCCGCCGCACCTGTTCCAGCAACAACTCCAACACCACCATCACGCCCATCGCCCACCTCCAGAAAAGTCACCCCGCCAGGCCGTAGCTGACCTCACGGTTCGCGGCCGTCAGCTTGCGCGCCTTCATCGCCGCCTCGACCGCCTCACGCGCGCGCAGCAACGCCGCTTCAGCCGAGCGCAACGCCTCGACCGCGTCACGCGCGATGGGCGCCTGTGTCGCCTCCAGCTCGGTCACCGCGTGGTGCACCGTGGCCGTCGTGTTGTCGATGGCCGTCGTCGCGCGGCAGCACAGGCGGGCCCGGCCCATCCAATCGTTCCAACGAGAGGTCGTGTTCGTCATGCCCGACCTTCTACAGAGGGGGTCTGACATATGAACCGATGTTCAGTTGTTCTGCAGGTTTGGCGTGTCGAGGTGGAATGCGCACGGGCCATCAAACGGCCCGTGAACGGAGCGCGTACTTCTGCGCGCATGAACTCCACCTCGAAGCAGCACGCGGAAGACGTCGTCATCATCGGCCTTGAAGTGCGCACCGACCCGTCGCGCGCCGCCACCGACATTCCTGCGCTGTGGGCGCGCTTTGCCCGCGAGGGGCTCGCCGTGCAGCCGCGCGCTGCAGACCCTGCGGTGTACGCCGTGTACTGCGACTACGCGAATGACGGCGCCGCGCCGTACACGATGGTGCTGGGCTTCGCGGTCGACGCGTCGACGGTGGTGCCGAGCGGCCTGCGTCGCGTGCGCTTGCCCGCAGGTCGCTACGCGCGCTTCGAAGTTCAGGGCCCGCCGCAGCATGCGCTGTGGAGCGCGTGGAGCTTCATCAACGGCGCGTGGCCGCAGAAATCGTCACGGCGCTTCATCGCCGACGCTGAGCGCTACCTCGCGGCGCCCGCTGCCGATGGCTCGGTGCACGCGGAGTTGCTCGTGGGTGTCGACTAGAGACTTGCATGATGCAAGTCGGTCGCCAGTCGCACGCGCACTTCTGTCAACAGCTCGCGCTCTGGAGTCGCGCGGGGGTCATTCAGATAGTGCTCGACGACCGCATCGACCGCCGGCTCATGGCTGCTCGTCGGAAACCAGCGGCCGATGAGGTCGAGGTACGTCTCGGCCAACGTTGAATACGGCCCGCGATGGACGGCCACCGCCCACGCACCGGCATTGATTCCGAGCGCCGTGACGTCTTCGTGCACCACGCTCGCCGCGAGGCAGGCGTCGAAGCGCAGGTGCTCCGTCGCCGTCACGTCGGGGTCGTCAGGGCACAGGCCGTACTGCTTCGCGCCTGGCGCGTGCGCGGAGCTCCACGTCATCAACCGCGCCCACGTCTCGCCAACGTTCGCGTAGCTGCCGCGGTGCCGCATGCCCACCAACTGCAGCGCCGGAAAGTGCTGCACCCGCACCTCGAGCCGCGGTGGCTCTGCAACGCGCAACCACTCCCGCATGCGCAGCGACGGCTGCTCGCGGAACACCGACGGCGCGACCCCGAAGCGCTCGATGAAGGCGCGCGTGAAGGCCTCATGCGACTGGTAGCCCGCACGCAACGCGACCTCGAGCAGCCGGTCGTCTCTCGCCCGGAGCTCGCGCGCCGCACGCTCGAGCCGCAGGCGCCGCGTGTACTCCATGACCGACTCGCCCAGCTGCGCGCGGAAGATGCGGTGAAAGTGATGCAGCGAGAAGTTCGCCGCACGCGCCGCGTCTGCTGGGCTCACCTCTTCATCGAGGCGCTCCTCGAGCAACACCTGCGCGCGCTGCAGGCGACGACGGTAATCGTCTGCGGTCGTCTTTCGCTGCGTCACAGCTGCCGACGCAGGTGACCCAGCAGGTCCATGCGCGTGATGAGCCCGATGAATTCTGCGCCGTCGAACACCAGCGGCACGATGCCCTTGTCGAACAGCGGCAGCAGCGCCTTCACGTCGGTCTTCACGTCGACCGTCTCGAGCCGCGTCGACATCACGCTCGAGACCGGCTGCTTCAACTTCGCCTGGTCTTCGATGCTCGCCAGCAACACGTCGCCCTCGTCGAGCATGCCCACGACCTGGCCGCCCTCGAGCACCGGCAGCTGCGAAATGTCGTACAGCCGCAGCCGCGCCAGCGCCGTGAGCAGCGTGTCATTCGGGGCGACCGTCACCACCGCGCCGTCTGCGAACCGCCGCGTCATCACGTCGCGCAGGTCACCGGTGCGCGGGCGCGCCATGAAGCCGTGGTCCGCCATCCAGAAGTCGTTGAAGACCTTCGAGAGGTACTTGTTGCCCGAGTCGCACACGAACGTGCACACGCGCTTGTGCGTCGTCTGCTCTCGGCAATACCGCAGCGCCGCCGCGACCAACGTGCCCGTCGACGTGCCCGCGAGAATGCCCTCCTTCGCGAGCAGCGCGCGCGTGGTGCCGAGCGCCTGCGCGTCATCAACCGTGTACGCCTTCTTCACCCGCGACAGGTCGACGATGGGCGGCAGAAAGTCTTCGCCGATGCCCTCGACCAACCAGCTGCCCACGGGCCCCAGCGCGCCGGTCTCGACGTAGTGCGCGAGCGCTGAACCCTTCGGGTCGGCCAGCACCATTTCGCAGCCGGGCATCGCCTTCGCGAAGTGTCGCGACAAGCCGGTGATGGTGCCGCCGCTGCCCACGCCGCAGACCATCGCGTCGAGCTGCCCGCCCAGCTGCGCGACGAGTTCAGGGCCGGTGGTCTCTTCGTGCGCGCGCGGGTTCGCGGGGTTGTTGAACTGGTTGACGTAGAAGGCGCCGGTCTCGCCGGCGAGGCGCTCGGCGAGGTCCTGGTAGTACGCCGGGTGGCCCTTCTCGACGTCGCTGCGGGTCATCACCACCTTCGCGCCGAGCGCCTTGAGGTGCGTGACTTTCTCCTGACTCATCTTGTCGGGAATCACGAGCGTCAGCTCGTAGCCCTTGAGCGAGGCCACCAGCGCCAGCCCGAGCCCGGTGTTGCCGGCCGTCGCTTCGATGAGCTTCTTCTGCTGCGGGCCCACGCGCCCGTCGGCTTCTGCCGCGGCAATCATCGACCGGCCGATGCGGTCTTTGATGGAGCCACCGGGGTTGTGGCTCTCCAATTTCAAGAACAGCTCGCACGGCCCCGTGTCGAGGTTCGTCACCTTCACGATGGGCGTGTTGCCGATGAGGTCGAGCAGCGTCGTCGCGGTCACGCGCGGCAGCGTAGTGGGTTGGGCATTGCAACGCCTGATACATCTAACTATGGATGTATTCATGCCGAAGCCCGTCGACGTCAAAGAGCTGTGGGCGCGGATGAACGAGCTGCGAGCGCGGCTGCTCTCGGAGATGTCGGGCGGCATGAAGACGCTCGCCGCGATGGAGCTCACGGTGCCGCAGTCGATGGTGCTCTTTCGCCTCGTCGAGGGGCCGGCGACGGTCAGCGAGCTTCAAGAGACCGCCGGGCGTTCTCAGTCGGCGACCAGCCACCTCGTCTCGCAGCTCGAGAGCCGCGGGTTGTTGGCGCGTGGCGCGAAAGACGGCGACGCGCGGGTGACGTTGGTGCGCGCCACGGCGAAGGCCCGAAAGCTCGTCGGCGACGTCGAAGGGTTGCGGCTGCGCGGCTTCTCGAGCGCGGTGGCGAAGGTGCCTCCGTCCGTGCTGAAAAATTTCGACGTCGCGCTCCGAGACGTCCTGGCCGCGCTCGAGCGCCCCTGAGCAAACAAACTCCCTCTCGCTGTGAAACGGGAGAGGGTTGGGGAGTGGGTCAGCAACATCGGCCTGCACATTCACCCCGGCAGGAGTGTCGCGTCATGATGAAGCAGCTCATCTCCGTCATTGGATTCATCGCGCTGGCCGGTTGCGGCGCGGTCGAGACAGGCCCCACGTGTACCGACGGTCTGAAGAACGGCGTCGAAACCGACATTGATTGCGGAGGTTCGAGCTGTGGACGCTGTTTCGACGGCCGCGAGTGTCTGGCCTCGTCGGACTGCCTGACCGGCTTCTGCGGCGGCGGGCGGTGTACGTCGAGCAGCGGCGTTGGCGGAGGCACGGCAACGGGAGGCGGAACCGCGACAGGCGGAGGCGCGGCAACAGGAGGCGGAACTGCGACAGGCGGTGGCACGGCAACCGGAGGCGGCACCGCAACAGGCGGAGGTTCAGCGACGGGCGGCGGAACCGCGACAGGCGGCGGAACCGCGACAGGCGGAGGCACAGCAACCGGAGGCGGCACCGCAACAGGCGGAGGTTCAGCGACGGGCGGCGGCACCGCGACAGGTGGAGGTGCAGCAACCGGGGGCGGAACCGCGACAGGCGGAGGCGCGGCAACCGGGGGCGGAACCGCGACAGGAGGAGGCACGGCAACAGGAGGCGGAACCGCGACAGGCGGAGGCACAGCAACCGGAGGCGGTTCAGCGACCGGCGGAGGCACCGCAGTCGAACTCCTCCTTATCAGCGAAGTTCAGACGCGCGGCTCAGCTGGCGGCAACGACGAGTTCATCGAGCTCCACAACGTCGGCACCGGTCCGGTTCTCTTCGACGCCCGCTGGACGCTCGTCTTCCGCAGCGCGGTCGGCACCTGCACCACGAACGCCGACAACGTCCGGTACACGGGCGCCGGTCAGAACATCCCCGCGGGCGCGCGACTGCTCCTCTCGCACAGCACCTTCGACGGCAACGCCATCACCGACGGCAACTACTCACTCGGCCTCACCGACTCCGGCAGCCTCATGCTCAAGCGCAGCTCGGTGACCGTCGACGCGCTCTGCTTCTCGTTCGACATGGCGACGCAGACATCGCTGCTGACCTGCGCCACGCCGTACACCTGTGAAGGCACACCCGCGCAGAACCCGCACGACAACACGACGGCGACCAACAGCGACTCGAGCCTCGCGCGCACTGGCGCTCAAGACACGCAGCAGAACAGCGCCGACTTCACGACGACCACACCGTCAACGCCGCGCGGCCTCACGCTCTGAAGTGTGCGAAGTCTCCGCGCATGAACTTCGTGAGTCGGTCAGTGGTGGTCCTCGCAGTTTCGTTTTTCGTCGCTTGCAGCTCGATGGAGTCCGCGCCGTCGTGCACGGACGGGCAGAAGAACGGCGCTGAAACCGACGTCGACTGCGGTGGTACGAGCTGTGGTCTCTGCCTCGACGGGCGCGCGTGCGGAGCGGCGACGGACTGTCTGTCGGGCTTCTGCGGCGGCGGCTTCTGTTCCTCCGGTTCGGCCACGGGTGGCGGCAATGGTGCGACTGGTGGTGGTTCAGCGACTGGCGGCGGCTCCGCGACTGGCGGTGGCTCAGCAGTCGACGGCGGCTCCACCACGGACGGAGGCACCGACGGCGGCTTTCCAGGCGACAGCTGCACGAACGACACTCAGTGCATGGTCGGCATCAGCTGCCACCCACTCCTCAACCGTTGCGTCGACACCTGCTCCGACAGCAACGAGTGCCCGGCGACCTCGAAGACGTGCGCGACCGTCGCATCGTCATCGTCGAAGTTCTGCACCTGCGAGAGCGACTTGCTCTGCAACGCTGGCGTGAGCGGCCCGCTGGTGTGCAACTCCGCGACCAAGCTCTGTAGCGAGAAGTGCACCGGCAATTCGACGTGCCCCACCGGCTTCACGTGCGACGTCGTCACCGGCCAGTGCGAGCCCTGACTCACTGCTTCTTTTCTTCGGGTGGCGACGGGAACTTCCCGCTCGCGGCCAGCACCTCGAGGCGCGCCTGCCGTGACGCGTCTTCAGCCAGCGCCATCGCCGTCTCGGCGTCGCGCGCGCGGCGTTCGGCGTCGACCACCTCGATGTTCGTCGACGCGCCGGCGCGCATCGCCTGCTGCGAGAGCTCGAGGGTGCGTCGCGCCTGTGTCGCCGCGTCGCGCGCCGCCGACAACGCCTCGTCAGCCTGCGTGACCTGCGCGATGGCGGCGCGGACCTCCGCCGTCGCCTGACGCTGCACGTTCTCCAACTGCGCGCGCGCGGCGAGCTCATTGGCGCGACGTTCCTTCTGCTGCCCGTAGCGGAGCCCGCCGTCGTACAGCGGCAGCGACAGCACCAGCTGCGCCTGGAAGTTCCACAGCGGCACGGTGAGCGTCGGCGGGTTCTGGTAGCCGGGCTGCACCACGGCGGTCAGCAGCGGCGTGTAGTCGCTCCAGTCCCATGACGTAGCGACGTGCGCGGCTTCGACGCGCACCTGTGCGGCCACCACGTCGGTGCGCTTCGACGCGTCATTCTCGGCGTCTTTCTTCACGTCGAGCGCAGGCTCTTCATCGAGCGCCGTCACCGCTTCGTCGATGCCCACCGCGACGCCGAGCAGCTCCTCGAGGCGTCTCAGATTCCCCGTCGCCGTCGCCTGCTGCTGCCTCGCCACGGCGACCTCCTGCGCGGCGCGAATTTCATCGAGCTCGCTGCCGAGCCCTGCGGTGCGACGGTCTTGCGCGTACTTGAGGTGCGCGTTCGCCGTTTCCCACGAGCGCGCGGCCGCCAGCACCACGCGCTGCTGCGCGAGCACCTGCAGCCACGAGCGACCTGCCGCCACCGCGACCTGACGTCGGAAGTCGGCCGAGTTCGCCTTCACGGCGTCGAGGTTCGCGTCGGCGCGGCGCCAGTTGGCCCAGCGATTGGCGACGAACAGCGGCACCTGCAGCTGCACGTTCGCCGACATCTGCGTCGCGGCAGAAATCACGTTGCCGTTCAACGTGCGGTCGTTGTCGAGCTGCGTGCCGACGGCGTTCACCCCGAGGAAGGGGAGCGACGACGCCCGCGCCTGCTCGAGCTGTGCTGCAGCACGCGCAGCATCGGCCGTGGCGACGCGCATCGCCGGGTGATGTTCGAGCGCGCGCTGCACGGCGTCTTCGAAGCGCATGGGCTGCGCCGCGAGCGTGAGCGCGATGACGGAAGCGCTGATCACAACCCACCTCCGCCAAACTCCCTCTCCCTGCGCAAGCGGGGAGAGGGCTGGGGAGAGGGGCCAGTACTCGCGCGCCCCTCTCCCGGCGCTTCGCGCCGACCTCTCCCCGCTGGCGCAAGGAGAGGATTCTTCGAATGTGTCGCAGCGCTCATCGCACCACCTGAGTGACCTTCTTCTCTTCCGGCGCGACAGGCTTCACCACGTCGCCATCGACCAGCGACGCCGGCGGGTACAGCGCCACGCGCGCCTCGAGCGTGAAGTCGCCGAGCACCTCGACGTCGCGGCCCAGCTCACGAACAATCTTCACCGGCACGTAGCGCAGCATGTCGCCCGCGCCGATGACGGCCACCGACGGCACGCCGTTGCGCACCGCGACCGCCGAGCTCGGCACCTGCAGCACCTCTTCGTCGCGCGGCACCGCGAAGCTCACCTTCACGTACGCGCCTGGCAGCAACTTGGCGTCGGCCGCCGGCATCAGCTCCGTGCGCAGCGTGCGCAACATGGGGTCGAGCGCACCGGCCGTCCGCAACACCGTCGCGTCGAACGTCTGCTGGCCCGACGTCACCTTCGCCGTCATGCCCACCTTCATCTGATTCGCGGCCCACTGCGGCACGTCGACGTCGATTTGCAGGTTGCTCGTCGTCGCCAGGTCGAACAGCGCCGTCACTGACGAGTTCACCAGCGCGCCGTCATCGACGTACCGCCGGTTGATGGTGCCCTCGAACGGAGCGCGTACCGTGAGGTAGCTCACCAACGCGCTCAGCCGCTCGTGCTCAGCCGTCGCCAGCGCCTTCTCGCTCTCGGCTGATTTCAATCGAAGGTCCGATGCATCGACGTCTTGCGCCGAGAGGTTGCCGCTCTTCGACAACGTCACCGTGCGCTCGTGCTGCGCGCGCGTGAGCGTCAACGCCGCGTTCGCCTGCGCCAGCCGCGCGTTCGTCGTCGCGAGGCTCGCCGCGAGGTCGGGCGCGTCGATGCGCGCCAGCACCTGGTCTTTCTTCACCACGTCGCCGAGGTCGACTGTCACCGTGCGCAGAAAGCCGTTCGAGCGCGCGTACAACGTCACCTGGTCTTTGGGCCGCACCGAGCCCGGCAGCGCCACCTTCAGCTCGTGCGCGGCCGCCACCGGCTTCGCCACCCGCACCGACTGAGGCCCCGCTTCACGGCTCGCCATCGCCCGTGAATGGGCCTGCTGTGAAAACCGCCACGCGCCGGCCGCGATCAACGCCACTGCGATGAGAATCACCCACTTCTTCATGACTTCAGGCTCCTTCGGACGCGGGCTCAGGCTCCGCGAGGTCCGGGTCGATGGGCGCCGCGACCATGTGTCGCTTCAGCACCGAATACATGACGGGCACGAGGAACAACGTCGCCGTGGTGGCGCCGAAGAGGCCGCCGATGACGGCGCGCGCGAGGGCCGCGTTCTGCTCGCCACCTTCGCCGAGGTTCAACGCCATGGGCGCCATGCCAAGCACCATGGCCATGGCCGTCATGATGACGGGCCGCAGCCGCGTGCGACCTGCTTCGAGCGCCGCTTCAACGGCCGACAGGTTTCCCGCGAGCCGCGCCTCATTCGCGAAGCTCACCAACAACGTGGAGTTCGCCGTCGCCACGCCGATGGCCATGACCGCGCCCATCATCGACGACACGCTGAACGTGGTGCCGGTGAGGAAGAGCGAGATGACGATGCCCACCGCCGCGCCCGGCAGCGCGAGCAGCATCACGAAGGGGTCGAGCCACGACTGAAAGTTGATGACCATCAACCCGTAGACGAGCAGCACCGCGAGCGCGAGGCCGAGGAACAGACCGTCGAACGCCTGGCGCATGCCGTCGACTTGTCCACGCACGAAGACCTTCGAGCCGGGGGGGAGAGTAGGGCGAAGGTCTGCGGCTGCCTGTTCCACGGCCCCGGCCACGCTACCGAGGTCCAACCACGCCACGTCGGCGCGCACTTCATAGGTGGGCTGCACTTCGACATGTGACGTGAAGACCGGCGTCGTCTTGCGCTCGATGGTCGCGAGGTCGCCGAGCAACTGCACGCCGCGCGGCGACGCGAGGCCCAGGCCCGACAACGCCTCGATGCTGTCGACGCGGACCTCCGGCGTCTGCACGACGACGGGGTAGCTGTTGAGCGTGACCGGGTCGGTCCAGAAGTTCGGCGAGACCTGCGCGCTCGAGCTCACGGTGAGCAGCACGTCGTTGGCCACGTCACGCAGCGACAACCCGACACTCGCGGCGCGTTGCCGGTCGACGTCGAGGTGCAGGCGCGGCGCGTCCAACACCTGGTGCAGGCGCACGTCGACGATGCCCGGCACGCGCGACAACTGACCGACCAGCTTGCGCGCGGCGGCCAACGTGTCGGCGCGCTTGGCGCCCGTAATCTGCACGGAGATCGGCGACGGCAGCCCGAAGTTGATGACCTGCGTGACGATGTCGCCGGGCGCGAAATAGAACGTCAGCTCGGGGAAGCGCTCGGCGAGTTGTTCACGCAGCAGCTGCGCGTACTCGTTGGTCGACTTCGTGCGGTGGGCCTTGAAGCGCACCAAAAGCTCCCCGTCGCTCGACGACGTGTTCGTCGAGTCGGAGACGGCGAGCGAGTAGCCCGACGGCAGCCCGATTTGCGCGAGCAGCAGCTCCAGCTCGTCGGCGGGCACCATTTCGCGAATGGCGTCTTCCACACGCGCGAAGTGGCGCTCGGTCTCTTCGAGGCGCGTGCCGGCCGGCGCGCTCACGTGCAGGCGCAGCTGCCCGCCGTCGACTTTGGGGAAGAAGTCCTGCCCCACGCGCGTGGCCAACGCCCCGGCGCCCGCGACCGCGAGCGAGAAAATCACCAACACCGTGTTGCGCCTGGTGAGCGCCGTCTCGAGCAGCTTCACGTAGCCGAGGCGGAAGCCTTCGAAGGTGTGCTCGAAGCGGGCGTGGAAGCGCGCGAACCAGCCGTCGCCGCCGTGCGTCTCGTTGGCGATGAGGTACTTCACCAGCGTCGGCACGAGCGTGCGCGAGAGCAGGTACGACGAGAGCACCGAGAGGCCGACTGACAAACCCATCGGCACGAAGAGGTAGCGCGCGGGCCCTTCGAGGAAGAAGACGGCCGCGAAGACCAGCGCAATGGACAACGCCGCCACGAGCGCGGGCACCGCCACCTGCCGCGCGCCGTCGAGGATCGCGCGGGTCAGCGGCTTCCCCATGGCGAGGTTGCGGTGGATGTTCTCGATTTCGACCGTCGCGTCGTCGACGAGAATGCCGACGGCCAGCGCGAGGCCACCCAGCACCATGGTGTTGATGGTGTGGCCCATGGCGCGCATCACCAGCAGCGTCGAGAGAATCGAGAGCGGAATCGAGACGAAGATGATGACCGTGCTGCGCCAGCTCCCGAGGAAGACGAGGATCATCGCGGCCGTCAGCAGCGTGGCGATGAGGCCCTCGGTCAGCAGCGACTCGATGCTGCGCACCACGAACTGCGATTCGTCGGCGAGCATCGTCAGCTTGAGGCCCGCGGGCGCCGAGGCCTGAAGCCCGGGCAGCATGTCTTTGACTTCTTTCGCCACCGCGATGGTCGACGCGTCGCCCGTCTTCAGCACCGAGAGCACGACCGCGCGGTTGCCGTCGAAGCGGGCGATGGTGCTCTGCGGCGCGAAGCCGTCGTGCGCGAAGGCCACGTCGCGCACGCGAATCACCGAGCCGTCACGCAGGCGAATGGGCAGCTCGTTGATGGAGTCGATGACCTCCGGGCTCGCGTTGGTGCTGACGCGGAACTCGGTGTCGCCCAGCTTGGCGCTGCCGGTGGGCAACGTGAGGTTCTGCGCCGCGACGGCCGCGGCGACCTCATTCACCGAGAGCCCGCGCGCCTTGAGTTGTTCAGGGTCGACGTCGACGACGATTTGCTTCGTCTTGCCGCCCATGGGCAGCGGGAAGCGCGTGCCACGCACCGCCGACATCGCGCTGCGCACGCGCAGGTTCACGAAGTCGAAAATCTCCGCCTCGCTCGCGGTGTCGCTGGTCGCTGCAATCTGCAGAATCGGCACGCTGGTGGCCGAGCTGCGCACGATGACGGGCGGCTGCGTACCCGGCGGCATGCGGCGCAGAATCGTCTGGGAGGCGGCGGTCACCTGCGCGGTCGCGGCGCCGACGTCTTCACCTTCGTGCAGCTCCATGCGGATGACGGCCACGCCGTCGAAGCTGGTCGACTCGATTTTCTTGATGCCCGACACGTTGCCCGCCAGCGAGAACTCGCTGAACAGGGTGATCTGCTGCTCCATCTGCTGCGCCGACAGGCCCTGGTAGGTCCACACCGCGTTGATGACGGGAATGTCGACGGCCGGAAACAGGTCCGTCGGCGTGCGACGAATGACGCCCACACCGCCGATGACCAGCAGCAACGCGAGAACGACGAATGTGTAGGGGCGCTGAAGCGCCAGCCGGACCAACCACATGGTGTTGAAGACCTCTCACCCGCGACGCACTCCTTGCGCGGGCGGTTCTTCAATGCGCCTGCGGGGCGGGAAGTTGTGATTCGTCTTCGTGCGTCTGTGATTTGAGCTCGTTATCAGTGCCGCATGGAGCTCAAGCACCTCAAGTCATTCCACGCTGTTGCGGAGCTCCTTCACTTTCGGCGGGCGGCCCAACAGGTGGGCGTGACGCAGCCGGCGCTCTCGCAGCACATCGCGCGGCTCGAGGGCGAGCTGGGCGTGCAGCTGTTCGAGCGAGATCGACGAACGGTGCGGATCACCATGGCGGGGCAGGCGCTGCGTGACGAAACGCAGAGCGCGCTGCAGCAGCTGGAGACGGCGCTGCAGTCGGCGCGGCGCGTGGGCGGCCTGCGCGAGAAGACGCTGAAGGTCGGGCAGCTCCAGTACATCAGCCACGCGTTTCTGCCGCCGGCGATTCAGGCGCTCAAGCGCGCACGCCCCGACGTGTTGGTGGAGCTGGTCGAGATGCCGCCGAACGACGTGGTGGCCGCCGTGCGCGACGGGTGGATAGACATCGGCTTCGGGTTGACGCCCATGCCGCGCGCCGACGACCTGGTGACGCGTGAAGTGGTGCGCGGCTACTGGGCCGTGTGGGTGCCGCGAGAGCACCCCTTCGCGGCGCTCGACGAAGTGCCGTTGGAGCGCCTCGCACAAGAGCCCATCATTCTCTTCGAGCGCGGCATCAACCCGCACGCGTACGACTTTCTGGTGCGCCTGCTCTCGCGCAAGGGTGAGAAGGCCCGGCTGATTCACCACATCGCGCAGCCGCAGCACGGCGTGCCGTTGGTGCTGCAGGGCCTCGGGTGTTTTCTGGTGGGCAGCTACGTCATTCAAGACGCGCCGCGCGGCGCGGTGATGAAGCGCGTGTCGGGCTTCGAGAACGACCTGCGCGTGACGGCGGTGTGGGGCCCCGAAGGTCGTACGTCGTTGCTGCGCCCGTTTCTCGCCGGGCTGCCGAAGCACAGCCATCGAGCACGGTGAGGCCGACTTTTTCCGCTGGCTGAGGCGACATATCCGCAAGGGTGGAGGAAACGACGCGCGTGACCCGTCGGTGTCTTGAGCGCTCGGGTCGGCGGGCTTACGAGTCGCCTGTCTTCTTCACTCGCCTTCTTTCGGAGCCCACCATGATGAACGCCATGCAGATGCCGATGATGAACCAGATGCCGATGATGAACGGGATGATGGGCAACCAGATGCCCATGATGAACCCGATGATGATGGGCATGGGTCAGATGATGAACCCGATGATGGGCGGCATGCCGATGATGAACGGCATGATGGGCAACATGATGGGCATGCCGATGATGATGCCGATGATGCGCCCCATGATGATGGCGAAGATGACCTGCGAAATGGGCAAGGACGGCATGGTCTGCAAGATGATGCCGATGGAAGGCATGTCGATGGACATGATGCGCGAGTGCTGCGACGCCATGAACTCGATGATGGCCATGGGCATGCCCTGCATGATGATGATGAACGGCATGCCGATGATGATGTGCTCGAAGTAATCAGCTGATCAGCGCGCGACGCCTCGGGTCCTCCCCTCACAGGGCTCGGGGCGTCGTCGTGTCTGGGCTCGTCGGCCACGGAATTGGCGGCCGCTCGCCACTCACCGGTGATGCGACTTCTGGTGCTGAGCGTGTGTCTCATCGGGTGCGGTGTGAATGACCTCGGAGCGAGCTGTGACGTGCCCGCGCGTGGCGAAGTCGTCGTCGAAGGCGCGGTCGAGTGTGAGCACTCGGTGTGCATCGCCAACGAAGGCAGTGACGTCGGCTACTGCTCCCGTCGCTGCGACGCTGACCTGCAGTGCGAGGCGGGCAAGTGCCGGGCCCTCGTGCCGGGCAGCGCCTTCAGGCACTGCTGGTACCCGTGAAAAAAAAGCGGCCGGCGTCGCCCCCTCACAGGCGAAACCGGCCAGCTCCGCGCGTGTCGCCACGCGCCCCGGAAAAATTTCATCAGCTGATCAACCGCTGCGCGCGTTCGCGTACGTCATGACCAGGTACACCTTCGCCGCCTCTGCACCCGGGTTGCGGTACGTGTGCGGCACGTCTGCTTGAAAGAACAACGCGTCACCTTCATTGAGCGCGTGCGTCTGCTCACCCAGCACCAGCTCCAACCGGCCGCGCTGCACCACCAGGTTCTCCAACGTGCCCGGGGCGTGGGCGTCGGCCTGCTCTGCGCCGTTGGGCCGCAGCGTCAACTCGTAGAACTCCACGCGGCGCTCCCCACCGAAGGGGAACAACGCCCGCGACGTGAACGCGCCGTCTTTCGACTCCAACACCTTCGCGTCTTTCGCGCGCAGCACCGCGGCGCCACGCTCGGTCTGGCCCACCAGCGCCGAGAACGGCACCTCGAGCGCCTTCGTAATCTTCCACACCGAGTTGATGGTCGGCGCGCTCTGCCCCAGCTCGATTTGACTCAGCATGGCGCGGCTCACACCCGAGGCCACCGCCAGCCGCTCCAGCGAGAGGCCGCGCTGCGTGCGCAGCTTGCGCAGGCTCCGCCCCACCACCACGGGGAGCGAGTCGGTCACTTCGACTTTGGCGGCCACGCGCTTCATCTGTCTTAGCGGACGGGCACCCAGAACCAGACCCACACCGGCTGCCAGGCCATCGGCACCGTCGTGGCGACCGGCTTCACGCTCTTCTCGCGGCGCTGCTGGCGAAAGGTCTCGAGGTCGATGACGGCGGCGGCGCTCATGGTCGTGCTCCTTGAAGCGGAAATTCATCTGCTACAGCGGACAAACAAAGAATCCGTCATAACGGATGCTCGTGTCAAGTGAGCGGACGCGGCGACTTCAGGGTTGCGTGCTTTGCTGCCGCGCATTCATGGCCATCGTGACGTTGAAGGAGTTTCCCGAGGTTCGGCTGGGTCACGCAGGTTCGCTCTACGTCAGCGTCTGGTACTCGCAGGCGACGGTGCGCGGCATGGAGCTGTTGATGGAGCAGCAGGACCTGCTGCTGCGCACGCACCCGAGCATCACCAATCTCTCGGTGGCCATTCGCATTCCGTCGTCGCCGTCAAAAGACGTGCAGGAGTTCCTCAAGAAGAACCCGGGTGACCTCGCGCGCTCACGCGGCACCGTCATCGCGATTCTGGCCAAAGGCCTCGGAGCGATTCTCGCGCGCAGCTTCATCGTCGGCTTCAGCCTCGTCAGCCGCAGCTCGCTCATCGTGGTGAAGACGCTCGAAGAGGCGGCCGCTGAGGTTCAGAAGATCGCCGGGCAAGACGCGAGCATCACCAACGACACGAAGCTCGCGGCCGACCTGATGGCGTACGTCGCGCTGCCTGCGCCGAAGTCGTGACGTACCCACCGGCGAGAACGCGCGCGCATTCGACGGCGCGCTGAGCCATCGTGACGGGCGCGATGCCCATCACCATTCTCGAAGAGCTGCCCGAGTGCCGAGTCGGTCACTCTGGTTCTGTGTTCGTCACCGCCTGGTACAGCGAGCTCACGATGCCGGCGCTCGACATGATGGAGCGACACCAGACCGCGCTCGCCACGAAGTACGGCCGCGTGACGCTCATCTCAGTGGTGATGGGCGCGACGAAGAACCCGCCGCCCGAGCTCCGGGAGCGCCTCAAGAAGACGTCGAATTTTCTGAGCGGTCAGCGGCTCGGCAACTTCGTCGTGGTGCTGACGCGCGGGCTCGCCGCCATCATCGCGCGCACGTTTCTGGCTGCGTTGAGCCTGATGAGCTCCGAGAACATGCGCGTGGTGCGGACGCTCGAAGACGCAGCCGACGAGGCGCGCAAGCTGCCGGGCCAGCACGACGACGTCATCAACAACGCGCAGCTGGGTGCAGACCTCGTGACGTTCGCAGCGCTGCCGCGGCCGCGTTGATTCACGCCAGCGCGTGAAACACGTGCTGTACGTCGTCGTCTTGCTCGAGCGCGTCGACCATCTTCAGCACCTCCTGCGCCTTCTCGTCGGGCAGGTCGACCGGTGTCTGCGCCACGTATTCTGACGACGTGGAGATGACGTTGAGCTTCCGCTCTTCGAGGGCCGACTGCAGCTTCCCGAAGTCGGTGAAGTCGCAGCGAATGATGAGCTGCTTTTCTCCTTTTTCACCGGTGCCTTCGCCGAGCTCCTGCAGGCCGTGGTCGATGAGGTCGAGCTCGAGCGAGTCGGCGTCGATGCCCGACGGGTCGAGGCGGAAGACGCCCATGCGCTTGAACATGAAGGCCACCGCGCCCGAGTTGCCCATGTTGCCGCCCCAGTCCTTGAAGTGCATGCGCACGTTGGCCACGGTGCGCACCACGTTGTCGGTGGCAGTCTCGACGATGACGGCGACGCCGTGCGGGCCGTAGCCCTCGTACACGATGGTGTCGTACGACTTCTGGTCCTGGCCGCTCGCGCGCTTGATGGCGATGTCGACCTTGTCTTTGGGCATGTTGACGGCGCGGCCGTTCTGAATGGCTCTGCGCAACGCCGGGTTCGATTCGGGGCTGACGCCGCCGGCCTTCACCGCAATCGTGATTTCCTTCGTCACGCGCGTGAAGGCCTTCGCCATCTTGTTCCAGCGCGCGAACATCGTGTGCTTGCGGGTCTCGAAGATGCGTCCCATGGGCCGCGTTTATCGAAGTCGTTGACGATGTGCGACGAGCCCCTTAGAGCCCGACGCGTCGTTGGAAAGGGAAGCCGGTGAAAGTCCGGCACTGCCCCGCAGCGGTAAGCAGGAACGAAAGCCGTCATTCGAAGCACTGGCCGTCATGGTGACGGCTGGGAAGCGACGGCGAGTAGGTGGTCGAAGTGACCGAAGCCTGTGAGTCCGAAGACCTGCCAGCGATGAAGGTGCCACCCGCTCCGAGGGGAGCGTGATGGGGTGACGTCGAGCCTCTCGCCGTTCTTCCATCGCGCGTCCGTTCGCTGAGCAAGACGTGACCCGAGGGGGTCGCGCTGGAGACGTGATGAAGAACTTGAACGTGATGATGGCCGCGGCGTGCGCCGTGGCGTTGCTGGGTTGCCCTGCGCCGAGCGGGATGGACGCGGGTGTCGGTGGCGGCACGGCGACGGGCGGTGGCACAGCGACCGGTGGCGGTACAGCGACGGGCGGCGGTACAGCGACGGGCGGCGGTACGGCGACGGGCGGCGGTACGGCGACGGGTGGCGGCACGGCAACCGGCGGTGGTGACGCGACGGGCGGCGGTTCAGCGACTGGCGGTGGTGGCGGCACGACGTTGCCTGACGGTGGTGTCGACTGTGACGCGGTCACGTACGACGCGGTGCTCGGCACGTTGACGTTGAACAACGGCGCGACGGTGGTGCGCTCGGCGCTGCTGCCTGCGGGCATCGCGACGCTCGGCGTCGTCGGCAACACGCTCTATGGCATCACCTTCACCAACAACCTCCGCGAGCTCGGCTCGTTCCCCACGCTGATTCCCGGGCCTGAAATCGCCAGCCTCATCGCTCCGCAAGACCGTGACGGCGGCGCGCGCTTCCCCAGCGGCTACCTGGCGACCAACGGCACGCAGTTGATGGCGGGCTACACGCGCATCGCGGAGACCGACGGCTTCGTCCTCATCTATGAGACGACCGACGCAGGTGTTCGCTACGTGCCGGCCAACGGCAACTACACGGCGGCCTCCATCGGCGGAACGTGGCTCGTCAACGGCATCGGGCTCGACACGGCGACCGGCGCTGGCGTGCTGGCGCTCGACGACACGGGCGCGTTCAGCTTCACCACGTTCCCGGCGAGCTCGTCGAGCGGCTACACGGCGGCGACGGGCAACGGCGTGTTGCTGCTCGGGTATTCCGACTCGACCTACACGAACCGTGTGCACGCGGTGCCGCCCTCGACCTACGCGACGCACCTGCAGGCGCGCACGTCGTTCGCGCTCGCGGCCGGTGAGTACGTTTCGCTGGGCGCTTCGACTGATGGGCTCGCGGCGCTCGGCGCGGTCGGCAACGACGGCCTGCTGGTCCGCTCCGATTCTTCGTACCGCTCGGTGCGCATCGAGCGCCTGCCGCTCTCGCTCGAAGGCTCGGGCGTGCAGACGGTTGACGCGGGCGCGCCGGTGACGGTCGTGAACTCGGTCGACGTGTGCACCAACATCAAGTTCGCCATCGGCAACGGCGCGACGCTGCTGCTGGGCGTCGAAGACAAGAACGGTGAGCGCGTCATCGAAGTGCAGCCGTGAAACGCCTGGCCGCCATCGCGTTGCTCGTGAGCGCGTGCGGCCCGCTGCCGCCAGCCGTCGATGCCGGAGTCGAAGAACCTGACTCCGGCGTCGAGCTGGTGGACGCAGGCACGCCCGACCCGTGGGCTGACGCCGTGGTGCGCTTCATGCCGGGAGCCGGTGCGGGCTTCGGCCAGGACCGGTTTCCCGACGTGGTGCTGGGGCCTCCGAGTGGCGGAGGTGATTCAGCGGGGAGCCTCGACGTGTTGTCGCTGGGCCGCGACGGGTTCATCGAGCTGGAGTTCACGGACCTCGTGGCCATCGATGGCCCGGGCGTCGACGTGCTGGTGTTCGAGAACGGCTTCGTGGGCTTCCTCGAGACGGGCATCGTCGCGGTGAGTGAAGACGGCGTCGACTGGCGCACGTTTCCCTGTGACGCGATGAGCGGCTGCGCGGGCCTGAGGCCGGTGTACGCAAACCCCGAGCGTGGCGTTTCAGGGACAGACCCTGCGGTGGCAGGTGGTGACGGCTTCGACTTGGCCGACGTGGGGCTGCAGCGCGCGCGCTTCGTGCGCGTCACTGATTCAGGCGCGAATCGTTTCTATGGCGCGCCGGGCGGCGGTTTCGACCTCGACGCAGTGGCCGTGGTGAATGGTGCGGCCCCGTAGCGAACGGCCGACGCGCCGAGCGGTGCTGCTGAGTTCGCTCGTGCTCAGCGCGTGTGGGAGCGCGAGCATCGTCGACGCTGGCGCGCCGCCAACAGGCGACGGCTGGAAGACGACTCCGTTTCCGTCTGAGCTCGAGTCGGTGGGCGCGGCGGTCGTCGAGCTTCCCGAGGCGTTGATCAACCTCTGGATCATCCGCCTCGACGACGGCACCTTCACGGCCGCGTGGCGCGTCTGCACGCACGGCGCGTGCGACGTCGAGCCGGTGAAGAACGAAGGCTTCGTGTGCCCATGTCATGGAGCTCGATTCTCAATCGACGGGACCGTGCTCACCGGCCCCGCAACGCGACCGCTGCGCCGCTTCGAAGCCGTGCGCTTCGAGAACACGCTCTACCTGCGCCGCGCTTAGCTGGCTGCGCGTTCAGACCGACCCGACAGCAACGAATACAACGCGCGGTAGCCGTGGCGCGGCGCCGCCTCGAAGGTGCTGGTGCCGAACACGCTCTCGAGCACGCGCGCGCCGTCGGGCAGACACGAGGGGTGCAGCAACGCGAGTTCGAGGTCCTTCGCGAGGCTCTTGTCTGCATACGGCCCGACCACCACGCCGTCATTCGGCACGTCGTCGGTCAGCCCCAGCACCATCAACCGCCGACCGCTGTTGGGAATGAGCCGATTGAAGTCAGGCTGCTGCTCCGAGCACGCGCAGTACACGCTGCTCACGTCGGCCTCGCCCTTCAGCACCGCCGACAACGCGCGCGTATACGTCCCGTAGAACACCTCGCTCCCGAAGGTCGGTACGTCGCCGCGACTACGCAGCCATGCACCCGGCAACAGGTACCCCGCACACGAATCGCGATCGACCCACGCCATGCGGCGGCCTTCGAGCGCGTCGAGCGACAAGCGCCCGGTGCCCGCGCCACACACCAACGCAGCGCGGTAGGTCGCTTCACCGCGTCGCACCGCGCGCATCAGCACGGGGATGTCGATGGTCTCGAAGCGCGCGCAGATGAGCGGCGGTGCCCACGCGAGGTCCGCTTCACCACTCAATAATCTGCGCGTGAGCTGCTCGTAGCTCTCGGCGACGACGATTTCAGCGGCGGCCGACAACGCGCAGCCGACCAACTGCGCGAGCTCTTCTCGTCGTGCACGCGGCAACGACGCACTGGCGGGCGGCAAGAGCAGCCGCACCGTTCCCGAATGGTTCTTCATGTGGTGTCCCCCCGAGAGACAGCTCAACTCTACTGCGCGTGAGGCGCCGCCTGTCGAGGTGCCGCGCGGAGCTCCAGGAGATCCGCGCGACTGGCACGAGTCAGGTCGTGTACTCGGCGTTGACCTGCACGTAGCGGTAGCCGAGGTCGCTCGTCATCATCACCGCGCGGCCGGGCCCGTCGTTGAGCTTGAGCTCGAGCTTCACGTCTTCCACTGCCATGGCCTTCGACGCCGCGGCGCGATCGAAGTCGGTCGGCTCGCCGTGTCGGAAGACCTCCACGCCCTGCAGCACGCACGACAACGCCTTCGCGTTTCGCACTTCGGGCGCGTTGCCGACCTGGCTCGTGAAGCGGCCCCAGTTCGGGTCGTTGCCGAACAACGCGGTGCGCACCAGCGCCGACGACGCGACTCGCCTGGCGATGGCCTTCGCGGCCTCTTCGTTCGACGCGCCCGTCACTTCGATGGTCGTCACCTTCGTCGCGCCTTCACCGTCACGCGCGATGAGCCACGAGAGGCGCCGCGCCACGGGCTCCACGTGTCGGGCCCAGTCGGTGGGCGGCGCGACCTTCTTCGTCGAGAGCAGCAGGAAGGTGTCGTTGGTCGACGTGTGCGTGTCGACGTGCACCGCGTTGAAGCTCGTCGCCGCGATGGTGGGCAGCGCGCGCTTGAGCTGCTCGGTGCGCAAGTCCCAGTCGGTGGCGACGAAGGCCAGCATGGTGGCCATGTTGGGCTCAATCATGCCCGCGCCCTTGCAGACCCCGGCGATGGTGCCGCCTTCGTGCTGCTCGCTCGCCTCCTTGGGGTACGCGTCGGTGGTCATGATGGCGGCGAGAAACCGTCGCCCTGCTTCGACGTCGCTCGAGCGCTCGGCCAGCGCCGCGTCGATGCCGGCGCGCACCTTGTCCATCGGCAACTTCACGCCGATGACCCCGGTGCTGCAGACGAGCACCTGTTCCACCGGGCAGCCGAGCGCCTTCGCCACGCGTTCACACATTTCGAGCGCGTCTTTGTCGCCCTGTGTGCCTGTGCAGGCGTTCGCGTTGCCCGAATTGATGATGACCGCGCGCACCAACCCGCCGGAGCGCAGCAGGTGCGACTTCGAAATCGTCACCGGCGCGGCGGCGAAGTGGTTCTGCGTGAAGAGCCCCGCGCACGCCATGGGCGCATCAGACACGAGCAGCGCGACGTCGGGGTTGCCGCTCGCCTTGATGCCTGCGCGCACGCCGGCCGCAGTCAGGCCCTGCACCGAGGTCAACGTGAACTGCGCAGGAGGAAACGACGGCACCGGCGGCACGGGAATGCTCATGGGCGCCGCCATCTACACTACCGTCGGCTCCATGGCTGAGTTCCCCGATGTGTTGGACGCGATGGGCAAGACACCGCGCGAGTTCGGCGCGCTGCATGTACACCTGGAGTCGCTCAAGCTGGTCGACAGCGGGCGCTACGTGGCGACGGTGTTGTTGCAGGGCGCCTTCGAGCCCATGCCGCCAGCCGTGGTGGAGTTCCTCGACGGTGAAGTCTCGCTCTTGCGGGTCGACGTGCCGGCGCTCGAAGGCGGGCGCGTGCTGCGGCTCCGCGCGCCGCTGCGGGCCCGCCGACCGTTGTCTTCGGTGGGCCTGAGGGCCGAGTGCCGTGAGCCGCGTGCGGGTGAGCTGCGCGTGCGGCCGGCGTGGCGGCTCTTCGACACCGTGGAGGTCCCCACGCTGCATGACATGGAGCGCGACCGCGACGATGTCGACGCCAGGGTGATGTCGGGGCTGATGTCGTCGAGGCGAGCCGGGCTGCACAGCGCGAGGCTCCTCGCGCGTGTGGTGCAGGGCGGCGTCAGCCTCGACACCGACGACGTGAAGGTGAAGGTCCACAAGGCGCGCGTGTTGCCGAGTGTGTTGACCGTAGAGCTGTCGCCCGGCGAAGTGCGGCCGCTCGCCGACGCGGAGTTCGAGGTGGTGTGGAGCGTCGGTCAGCCGGTGCCGAAGCCGCCGCCGCTGGTGCTTCGCACGCCTGTCGCGGAGCCGGAGGTGCGCGGTGAGCGGCGCTGGTGTCGCAGCTGCGCGTGGGAGGCGAAGCCCGGCGAGTATGAGAAGGCGCGCAGCTGCCCCAGCTGTGACGAGCCGCTGTTCTGAGCGCTCACGGGTAGTGCAGCACCACGCGCTCTTTCTGGTTGGTGGGCGCGGGCTCGCCGTACATCGGTGACGTGTCGGTGAGCTGCACGACGTCGAAGCTGGCGATGCGGTCGTTCGGGTTCCCGGTGCGCTCCGGGTACTTCAAAATCCACTCGCGGAGCGGCGGCTCGTACGCGCGATCTCCCGCGATGCGCGAGAGGTAGCTGCACCAGAAGACGTCGTGGTCGAGGCGCGTGAGAATCGCGCTCATGCCGGTGGTGAACGCGGCGAGGCCCGCTCTGAAATCGGGTCGACCAGGCGCCCGTCGACCGTGCGCGCGCGCACCACCACCGTCGAGTCTTCACGCGGCGTCGAACCGAACATTCCCCAGCCTTGAGAGAAGTGCAGGTACTCCATTGTCCACACCACCCAGAAGGGAGGCTCGCTTGATTGCCGAGAACCTGACGGCGCTGCGCGACGGAACGCCGCTGAAGAACCTCGCGCGTTGAATCAGAGCAGCTTCATCAGCTCGCCGATGGCGGCGGCGCGGGTCGGCGCCAGCTCGCTGACGGCCTTCGCGATGGCCAGCACCGGCTCACGCGGCTGCAACGAGAGGAACACGCGCGGAGAAATCGTCGCGTCCCACATGCTGTTGGCTTCGTCGAAGCCCTTCATCAACCGCGGCTCACCGAGCGAGACATACAGAAAGTCGGCCACCGGAGACGGCGCGATGTCGAAGCTCGAGGCCGTCGCGCGACCACCCTGCAGCAGCTGTCGCAACACGTCGTCTCGCATGCCTTCACGCACCACGATGGGCGCCGGCAGAAAGTCTTCCAGCCGCTTCATCTGAATGCCGCTGCCGTCGGGCGTGCCACCGATGAAGTACGGCAATGGGCCGTCGCCACCTGACTCGGCCGCGAGCGCTTCGATGAGGCTCGACGAGTACAGCTTGCAGCGCATGTACCGCACCGCGAGGTCGATGTTGCGCGCGGCGGCGGCGATGCGGCGGTCGTGCTCGGGCTTCGCGGGCTCGCCTCCCCACGTATGAAACACGCGCTCGGGAGGCAGCTTCGACAAGAAGCCCTCCATCTTCATCAGCGCGACCCGGTAGTCCTTGATGCTGTACGTGGTCGGCGTGTGCAGCGCCGGGTTCGTCTCGGGCAGCAGCTTCCACGTGTTGTCGAGGAACCGCGCCGCGTCGGGGTCGGCGAAGTTGCCCACGTCGTTGTTCGACAACCGCGTCGCGCGGCGCACCATCACGCCAATCTCTTCGGCGCCCAGGCCCAGCGTCGTCAGGCGGTCGCGGAGCGCCACTGCTTCACCGTCACGAAACGGAATGCTCGCTTCGATGCACGCCACCACCGCGAGCAGCTGCTCTCGCGACAGCACGCCTTCGAGCTCTTTGGCCGCCACCAGGCCGGAGGCCAGCTCGTTGAGCCCGGTGAACGGCGTCAGCACCTGGCCGGGCTGGCAACCGAACACGTGCAGCACGTCTTTCGCGGTCGGGTCTTCACCGGTGTGCGGCAGCAGGCGCCAACCGTGCGGCGTCGACGGGTCGCGCGCGACGAGCGGCGCCAGCAACGCGGCGTAGTGCGTGGGCACGTCGAGGTCGACCTGCACGTAGACGATGTCGTGGTACAGCGCCGCGAGCGTCTCGATGGCGTCGGCGTCGCGCACGAGCTCGAGCACATGCTGGTGCGTGTGGAACTCGCGCGCGCGGGAACTCAACGCTTGATGTACCGACACCGCCCATCGCTCGATGAAGAGCGGAGGTACGCCCAACCCCAACGCTTCGACTGCGCGGGAGTACGTCGAGATGATGCGGTGCACGGGGGAAAGCCCGGGCTCGTCGACCATTTGAACGGGCGACTCTCAGGCCGAAAGCGGGGGCGGGCAAGCGCTTTCCCGACTATGCGTCGCCCACATGAAGCTCGCGACCCTGAAGAATGGCACGCGCGACGGCGCCTTGTTGCTCGTGAAGCAAGACCTCTCGGCGTGGACGTCGGCCTCGCATCTGGCCCCCACGCTGCAAGCCGCGCTCGACGCGTGGGTCGAGGTCGAGCCGAAGTTGCGGGCGCTCGCCGCGCAGCTCGAAGCCGGCACCGTGACGAGCGAGCCGTACGACGTCAGCAAGCTGCTGGCTCCGTTGCCGCGCGCGTACGAGTGGGTCGACGGCTCGGCGTACTTGAACCACGTGATTCTGGTGCGCAAGGCGCGCAAGGCAGAGCCGCCGCCCACGCTCAAGACCGACCCGCTCGTGTACCAGGGTGGCTCGTCAGAGATGCTCGCCCCCACGCAAGACATCGTGGTGCGCGACGAGAAGTTCGGCCCCGACTTCGAGTCAGAAGTGGCCGTGGTGCTCGGTGACACGCCCATGGGCACCACGTCGGCCGACGCGTCGAAGTACGTGCGCCTGGTGATGTTGGTGAATGACGTCACGCTGCGAAACCTGATTCCCGATGAGCTCGCCAAGGGCTTCGGCTTCTTTCAAGGCAAGCCGGCGACCGCGTTCTCACCCGTCGCGGTGACGCCCGACGAGCTCGGCGCGGCGTGGAAAGACGGCCGCGTTCACCTCACGCTGCAGACGTGGCTCAACGGCAAGCTGGTGGGCGACACGCACGCCGGGCCCGAAATGCACTTCAGCTTCTTCGACCTGATGCAGCACATCAGCAAGACGCGCAGCTTCACCGCGGGCACCATTCTGGGCAGCGGCACGGTGTCGAACGAAGAGCGGGCGCGCGGCATCTCGTGCCTCGCCGAGGTGCGCATGATTGAGACCATCGAGACCGGCGCGCCGAAGACCTCGTTCATGAAAGACGGCGACCGCGTCGAAATCGAAATGAAAGACGCGAACGGTCGCTCCATCTTCGGGCGAATCAATCAACGCGTGCGCGTCACCGGCACCTGACGCTTCAGCGGCACATGGCCAGCTCGGCCGCGCAGACCTCTTCGCGGCACTGGTCGAGCGCACAGTCGAGGTTCGAGAGGCACTCCGCGCCTTCGGGCTTCAGCGGTCGGAGCACCGGCGGCACGGTGCAGCCACCGTCAGCGGCGCAGTCCTTCGTCGTGGTGACGAGCCATTCACAGCGCCCGTTGGCGCCGCACGTCAGCGCGGGGCCGCACTGCAGGCGCGGCGCGTCACCGTCGAGCACCGGCGCCGAGCGGCAGGGTTCTCCGAAGCGCGGCATCTCGATGCAGGTCGGCGCCTCGCGGTACGAGTTCACGTCGAAGCCGTAGTCACACGGAGTGCTTTCTCCTTCGCGGCCGACGCGCACGCAGCGCGGGCATCGGTACTGACCGACGGCGCTGAAGCACGCCAGGCCCGGCTCACAGCCACCGCGCCACGCGTCTCCGGGCAGGCACCCCGCGTCTTCTTTCAAAGTGCCCGCCGAAATGCGCACGCACGGGGCCGCGCGCGTGGGCGCCGCGTCGCACGGCGCGGAGTTGATGGCCTCGAGGCACGCCTTCGCGTTCGCTGCCGAGAACGTGGCGTAGCCCTCACGAACCTGCAGCAGCACGCGTTCAGCATCGGGGTGCGCGACCTGCTGGGCGCACAGCGCATTCGCCGCGCGGTCTCCGCAGCGGAGATCTCGCTCACACACCGCGACGGCGTAGCGGCGACTGAAGTCGTCACTCGACACGTCGCAGCCCGCTGCGCTCAACGCCGTCAACGCCAGCCACACTCGCGACATGTGGAACGCTCTACACCGTCCACTCCGGTGGACATGGAGGCAAAAGAGATCCACCGCGTGCGCGCGACTCGCTAACGTCGGCGCGGCCCCATGACGCACGCGAGCGAGTTCGAGTTTCTGGACGATGACGAGGGCGGCGGGCAGTTCGTTTCAGTCGGCGGCCCCGTGGCGTCGCTGCGCAGCCTGCTGGCGCGCAACCAAATCGACAGCGCGGTGCAGCTATTCGAAGAGACCGGCGGCGGCGCGCGCGTGGGGCTGCTGCAGGAAGCCGCGGTCGCGTCGTTCGAGCTGAAGAAAGCCATCGCGCAGATGTTCAAACGTGCGCGCGACTTCGCCTCGGCGGCTGCGGTGTACGAGCTTGGGAACCTGCACGCGGAAGCGGCGCCGTGCTTCGAGCAGGGCAACGACTTCGTTCGCGCCGGCAGCGCGTGGAAGAAGTGCGGCGAGCTGATGCGCGCGGCCGCCGCGTTCGAACGTGCGGGGCGCATCGACGACGCGGTCGAGCTCTATGGCCAGGCTGGCGCCCGCGAGCAGATGGCCGAGACGCTGGCCCGCGCACGCCGCTTCGAGCCCGCAGCGGCGCTGTTCCGCGACCTGGGCAACCTCCACGCTGAAGTCGAGACGCTGCGCGCGTGCCTGGCCACCACGCCCGGTGCCGCCGGCCCGTCGATTCGGCTCGCCGAGCTCCACGCGCAACACGGTCAGGTGCAGCGCGCCGTGGAGCTGCTGATGGAGTCAGCGCGCGTCTCGAAGGCCGCCCGCAACGACCCCACGCTGCTCGAGTACCTGGCGCGCCTGCTCGAGGCGACCAACAACGCGCCCGCCGCCGCCAAGGTCCGCGCGCGCATCGGGCAGGGCTCTCCGGTGCCCGCGCCTGCGCCGATTCCAGTCGTCGTCGCCGCGCCTGCGCCGCCGAGCACGCCGGGTGGTGACGCGTACGGTTTTCTCAAAGCGCTGCCGATGTTCGCCGACCTCTCGCTCGACGACATGCGCTCGCTCTTCCGGGTCTCGACGCAGCACGGCTTCGGGCCGGGCATGCACCTCATCGAGCCCGGCCAGCCGGGGCGCGGGTTGTTCGTCATCATCGACGGGCAGGTCGAGGTCTTCGGAGGGCTCGGTGCTGAAGCGCGGTTGCTCAACACGCTGGGCGTCGGCGGCTACGTCGGTGAAATTTCACTGCTGCTCGACGGGCCCACGTCGGCGCGGGTCACGGCGCGCACGCCGGTGAAGGCGCTTTTCATTTCGCGCGAGGGCTTCGCGCAGTACCTCTTCAATACGCCGGCGGCGGCCTTGTGCATCTACCGGCTCTTCAGCAACAACCTCGCGGAGCGCGTGCGCGCCCTCTCCGCGGCGAGGTGAACGGTGTCTGACGTGAAGAACCTCGAAGAAGCGGCCGAGCAGCTGTCGATGACGGAGCTCATCCGTCTGCAAGACGTGCTCTCGAAGGCCATCGTGCGGCGCTTCGAGAAGCGGCTCGCGCTCGTGTTTTCCGACGTCGTCGGCAGCACGCCGTACTTCGCGCGCTTCGGTGACGAAGCGGGCCGCAAGCTGCAGCAGCGGCACTTCGACCTCCTCAACGCGGCCATCGCGCCCGAGCACGGCCGCGTCGTCGACACGGCCGGTGACGGCGCGTTCATGTGCTTCGAGAGCGTGACCTCGGCGACGCGCGCGATGGTGGCGTTGCAGCGCTCGGTGGTGAAGGACAACGACAACCGCGCGGTCGACCATCGGCTGCACGTGCGCATCGGCCTTCACGTGGGCCCGGTGTTGACCGACGGCGCGCAGGTCTCTGGCGACGCGGTGAACTTCTGCAGTCGCGTGGCCGGCGCCGCGGCGTCGGGCGAAATCCGCTTGTCGTTGGCCGCGCACGCCGAGCAGGCCGACGTCGAGTTCCGCCTGCGCAGCCGCCGCCAGCGCGCCATCGAGCTCAAGGGGGTCGACAAGCCGCAGGAGCTCTTCACGCTCGACTGGCTCGACGCGACGCGCTTCCCCACGTTGGTGCGCTTCGAAGACGGCAGCGAAGTTCGGCTGCCCACCATCGACGTGATTCGCTTCGGGCGGCTCCGCGAGCAAGACGGCGTGACGGCCAACGACGTGGTCATCGCGTTGTCTGACCCGAACCTGCAGGGCCGCATCAGCCGCTGGCACTTCGAGCTGCACCGCCGCGCCGATGGCTTCATGCTGCGTTCGGTGTCGACGAGCACCACGGAGCTCGATGGGCGCCCGGTGGCACGCGGTGAAGAAGCGTTGCTGCGGCCCGGCGCGAAGGTGCGGCTGGGCGGCGCGATTACGCTCGAGTTCCAGAGCGAAGACTTCTCACAGGAGATGACGCTGCTGCCCGGCTGAGCGCCGCTACGCCGCCCAGGTGATGTCCCACTCGGTGAGCTCGCCTTTCACCATCACCTCCACGACGTCGCCGACCTTCTTGCCCATGAGCCCCTTGCCGAGCGGCGAGCCGGGCGTGACGACCTGAAAGAAGCCGTCGCCTCCGGGGCCCTCGAGCTCTTCACCGGCGCCGGCGGGAGCCAGGAAGAGCGTCTTGCCGCCTTCGCCGTCTTCCACCTCGACCAGCGCGCCGAGGCCGATGCGTTCACCTTTGCGCAGCGGTGCGGGCTTGAAGTCGTGCACCAGCTCCCACGCGGCCTGCGCGGCGTCGAGGCGGTTGGTGGTGGCCGCGGCGAGGTTCACCGCTCGCGAGGCGCCGCTCTTGGCGTCGGTGCGCGCGTCTTCGGCCGAGCGCAGCGACTGCTCGTAGATGCGCTTCAACTTCTCGGAGAGCTGGGCAGTGAGGAAGACCTTGTCCATACGCGCGAGCGTAGAGGTGCAAAACGCCGCTTCAAGAATTTGGCCTCGTCCCGTTGAAGCGCGGCACCGGTTGGGTCAAGAGCCGGCGCCATGCGCCTCATCGCCCGCGTCGCTCTGCTCGCTTCACTCACGTTCATCGGTTGTCGCGACGCCTCGAAGCCGCCCGCCACGCTCGAGGCGTCTCCGGCCACGCTCGCGCTCGACGTCGGTGAGACGCGCACGGTGACCGCGTCGGTGAAGCAGGGCGACGAGACCTCGCCGGCGACCGGCGCGACGTGGAGCTCGAGCGACCCCGCAGTCGTCGCGGTGAGCGGCAACGCCGACGGCACCGCGACGGTGCAGGGCGTGGCGGTGGGCAGCGCGACGTTGCAGGCGAAGTTCACCGACCTCGTGGCGAGCGTCTCGGTGACGGTGAGCTCGACGACCGTGACGTTGACGCGCCTCGAGTTGACGCCCGCCACACCGTCGCTCGCGGCGGGCACGAAGCTGCAGCTCACGGCGACCGGCGTGTTCAGCGACGGCAGCATGCGCAACCTCTCGGCGATGGCCACGTGGGCCTCGGCGAACGCCACGATTCTCACCGTGTCGACGAGCGGTGAAGTCACGGGCGTCGCGGCAGGCACGACGACGGTGACCGCGACGCAGGGCGGGCGCACGGCGAGCCTCGACGTCACGGTGACGGCGGCGACGCTGGAGTCCATCTCGCTGACGCCTCCGCTGCCCTCCATCGCAGTGGGCACCACGCAGCAATTCGTGGCGACGGGCCTCTTCTCTGACGGCAGCACGCAAGACGTTTCGGCGCAGGCCACGTGGGCTTCGTCGGCGACGGCGACCGCCACCATCGACGCGGCGGGGCTGGCGACGGGCGTGGCCGAAGGCACGGCGTTGATGACCGCGACGCTCGGCGGCGTCTCCGGCGGCACCACGTTGACGGTGACGGCCGTCACGTTGACGCGCATCGACCTCGCGCCCACGGGCCTCTCGCTCGCCAAAGGGCTGACGCGGCAATTGGTGGCGACGGGCCACTTCTCTGATGGCAGCACGCAAGACCTGAGCGCGCAGGCCGTGTGGAGCAGCGATGACGCGGCCATCGTCTCTGTTTCGTCTTCGGGCCTCGCCACGGCGAACGTCGTCGGCAGCGCGCTGGTGACGGCGACGTTGAATGGCGTGGCGGGCGACCTGCTGGTGACGGTGACTGCCGCCGAGCTCGCGCACCTCGACGTCGCGCCCACGCTGCCGGCCGTCGCGCGCGGGCTCACGCAGCAGTTCACGGCGACGGGGCGCTACACCGACGCCACCACGCAGCCGCTCACCGACGCTGTGGTGTGGAGCAGCGGCACGGCCACCGTGGCCACCGTCAGCAACGCGAGCGGCTCGCACGGCCTCGCCACCACGCTCGTCGCGGGCACGACGGTCATCACCGCGACCAGCGGCGCCATCAGCGGAGCCACGACGCTCACGGTGACGACGGCGACGTTGACGGCGATTCAGGTCACGCCGACCGACCCGTCGGTGCCGCGCGGCGTGTCGCAGCAGTTGACGGCCACCGGCGTCTTCTCGGACCTCTCGACGCTCGACATCACCGACCAGGTGACGTGGACGACTGACGCGCTGGGCGTCGCTCTCGTCAGCAACGGCGCTGCCGACATCGGCCTGCTCACGGCGCTGAATGTCGGCACGGTGACGGTTCGTGCGTCACAGGGCGCCATCGTCGGCTCGACTGACGTGACGGTGACGGCCGCGCGCCTCGACCGCATCGACGTGACGCCCGCGAGCCCCACGCTCGCGAAGGGCCGCACGCAGCAGCTCACCGCGACGGGCGTGTATTCAGACGCCACCACGCAGAACCTCACGGCGAGCGTCTCGTGGTCGAGCGCGACGACGACGGTGGCCGCGGTGAACAGCGCGGGGTTGCTTACGGCGGTCGACGTCGGCGCGGCGGTGGTTTCGGCGCAGAGCGGCGCGATTGTCGGCACCACTACGGCGACGGTGACGGCGGCGACGCTGGTCTCGATCGCGGTGACGCCGGCGACGGTGAGTTTGCCGCGAGGCCTCACGCTGCAGCTCGTGGCGACGGGCACGTATTCAGACGGCTCGACGCAGCCGGTGACCTCGCAGGTCACGTGGGCCAGCGGCACGGTGGCGACGGCCACCATCAGCAACGCGGCGGGCTCCGAAGGGCTGCTGCGCGCGGTTGACGTCGGCAGCTCGAGCATCACCGCGGAGCTCGACGGCGTGACAGGCACGCTGAGCATCAACGTCGTCGCCGCCACGCTCAGCCGCATCGACGTGACGCCAGTGAACCCGTCCATCGCGAAGGGCCGCACGCAGCAGTTGCTGGCGACCGGCGTGTATTCCGACGCGACGACGCAGAACCTCACCACCACGGTGACGTGGAGCTCGGCGACGCCGGCTGCGGTGACGGTCTCGAACGCGTCGGGCAGCAACGGGCTGGCCACGGCGCGCGACGTCGGCTCGTCGGTGGTGACGGCGAGCTTCAACACGGTGTCGGGTTCGTCGACGTTGACGGTGACGTCGGCCGCGCTGGTGAGCCTCGCGGTGACGCCCGCGAGCCCGTCGGTCGCGAAGGGCCGCACGCAGCAGTTCATCGCCACCGGCACTTTCTCTGACGCGACGATTCAGAACCTCACCACCACCGTCACGTGGACGTCTGGAACGCCTACCAACGCGAGCATCAGCAACGCAGCGGGCTCGCAGGGCCTGGCGACCGCGAACCTCGTCGGCACGTCGGTCATCACCGCGCAGAGCGGCACGGTGACAGGCACCGCGACGATGACGGTGACGGCGGCGACGCTGGTGTCCATCGCGGTGAGCCCGGCGAGCGCGTCGGTTGCGCTCGGGCGTACGCAGCAGTTCACGGCGACTGGCACGTACACCGACCTCACGAATGCCGACGTCACCGCGGAGGTCACGTGGACCACGGGCACGGTGGCGACGGCGACCATCAGCAATGCGGCGGGCTCGCGCGGTTTGGCGACGAGCGCGGCGCAGGGCTCGACGACGGTGGTGGCGACGGCGGGCGCGGTCTCCGGTTCGAGCGCGTTGACGGTGACGGCTGCGGAGTTGGTGTCGATTTCGCTCACGGCGGCGTCGGTCACGGTGGGCGGGACGACGCAGCTCACGGCGACGGGGCACTACACAGACACGTCGTCGCAAGACGTGACGTCGCAGGTCACGTGGGCGACGGGTGATTCGTCGGTGGCGACGGTGTCGAACGCGGCGGGCTCGCAGGGGCGGGTCACCGGCGTCAATGCAGGTACGGCGAACATCTCGGCCACGCAGGGCGCGGTGACGTCGTCGGCAACGGTCACGGTGACGGCGGCGACGCTGGTGAGCATCGCGGTGACGCCGTTGAACCCGTCGGTCGCGAAGGGCCACACGCAGCAGCTCGTCGCGACGGGTACGTATTCCGATTCGACGACGCAGCCGCTGACGACGCAGGTCACGTGGGCTTCGTCGACGGCTGCTGCCACGGTTGATGTGGGCGGTCTGGCGACGGCGGTCACCGAAGGCGCGAGCGTCATCTCGGCGACGCTGGGCGCGGTGAGCGGCTCGACGACGTTGACGGTGACGGCGCCGGTGGTTTCGTCCATCGCGGTCTCTCCGACGAACCCGGCGGTGGCGAAGGGCCTCACGCTGCAGTTCACCGCGCAGGCGACGTTGAGCGACCTGACGACGCAAGACGTAACGGCGACCGCGACGTGGGCTTCGGCCGACGCGGCGGCGAGCATTTCTGCGGGCGGTCTGGCGACGGGCGTGACGGAGGGCTCGGCGGTGATTTCGGCGACCCTCGGCGCGGTGAGCGGCTCGACGACGTTGACGGTCGGCGCGCCGGTCGTGGTGTCCATCGACGTGCAGCCCAACCCGCGCACGGTGGTCGTCGGCGCGACGGAGCCGCTGACGGCGACGGGCACGTTCTCTGATGGCACCACCGCCAACGTCGGTGTGCAGGCGACGTGGGCGACCAGCGACGCGTTGGTGGCGACGGTGAATGCGGCGGGCGGCGTGACGGGTGTGGCGCTGGGTTCAGCGAGCATCACCGCGACGGTTGGGGCGGTGTCGGGTTCTTCGGCGGTGACGGTGGCGGCGGGGTTGTCGCTGGTGTCGTCGACGCCAGCGTCGGGAGCGACCGGTGTGTCGGCGCTCACCAATGTGGTGTTCACGTTCAGTGAGGCGGTCAACGCGATGACGGTGACGGTGCAGTCGACGAGCGGCGCGTGCAGCGGCAGCCTGCAGGTTTCTCGCGACGACTTCGCGACGTGTCTCGGTGTCGCGGCGCCGGTGTTGAGCGCGGGGAATACGGTGGTGACGGTGACGCCGGTTCCGGCGCTCGTGTTCGGTACGTCGTACCGGTACCGCGTGACGACGGCGCTGGCCTCGGCGACGGGGAGCTCGTTCCCGGCGACGTTCACGTTGGCTGATGTGTTCACGACGGGCGCTGACACGACGGTGTGCCCGACGACGTTGTTGATCAGTCAGGTCTATGGCGCTGGTGGAAACGCCGGCGCCACGTACACGAACGACTTCATCGAGATTCACAATCCTACTGCTGCGGCCATCTCCGTCGCGGGTTGGAGCGTGCAGTACGCCAGCGCGGCCGGAACTACATGGGCGACGACGGCACTCAGCGGGAGCATTCCCGCGGGTGGCTACTATCTCGTGCAGCAGGCCGGCGGCACCGTCGGCCTGCCAATGCCCACTGCGAATGCGACGGGAAGCATCGCGATGGCCGCAGCGTCGGGAAAGGTCGCCCTCGTGAACTCGACGGTCGCTCTCACTGGTGCGTGCCCCACGGCTGCTTCGCTCATCGACTTCCTGAATTTCGGAACGAGTGCGACTTGTGCCGGCATTCCGAACACGCCGAACCTCTCCCCCACGACTGCGGCGATTCGTTTGAATGGCGGCAACAAGGACACTGGCGCAAATGATGTCGACTTCATCGTGGCGACTCCGACGCCGCGCAACGCCGCAAGTGCTGCGAACATCTGCTCGCGGAGCATCAACGAAACCGACGTCGGCCCCGGCCCCGAACTCGACTACTGCAACGTGCAGCACCCGACGTCGCTGACCGCGCAAGCCGGCCAGCCGACCTTGCCCGTGTACACGCGCGTCTACGAAGAGGGCGCCACCGAGGCTGCCGGCGCGAACCCCGCGATTCACGCGCAGCTCGGCTACGGCCCGGCGACGGCCAACCCGCAGAACCAGAGCGGCTGGCTGTGGTTCCCCGCCGCCTACAACGTGCAGAGCGGCGCCGACGACGAGTACCAGGCCACGTTCACCGCGCCCGCTGCGGGCGACTACCGCTACACCGCGCGCTACTCGTTCGACGGCGTCAACTGGACCTACTGCGACCTGAACGGCGCGGGGTCGAACTCAGGGCTCTCTTTCGAGCTCTCTGCGTTGCCGGTCTTCACCGTCACGCCGTGACGTGGCCGTGAACCACGGGCAGAGTGCCGCGCCAATGCGTCTCTCTGCCCGTTTCGTTCTCGTCGCGTCGCTCGTGCTGTCTGCTTGCCCGCCGGCCCCGTCTCCACTCGAAATCAGCCCGTCGTCGCTCTCGCTCGAAGCGGGCGGCAGCGCGAACCTCGCAGCCACGCGCGATGGCGTCCGCGTCGGAGGCGTCGCGTGGTCATCGAGCGACGAAGCCATCGCCACGATCGACTCCACCGCCACCGTACGCGCGCTCGCCGTCGGCACCGCGACGCTCACCGCGAAGCTCGAGAACGAAACCGCGACGCTCACCGTCACCGTGACGCCCGCGACGTTGAAGCGGCTCGAAATTGCGCCCGGTCGCCCCATCTTCGCGTTCGGCACGAAGCTGCAGCTCAGCAGCGCCGCCGTCTCCGGAGACGGCACCAGGCGCGAGGTGACCTCCAGCACCACGTGGCGTTCGATTGACACGTCCATCGTCACGGTGTCGGCGAGTGGTGAAGTCACCGCCATCGCGCTCGGCACCACCACCATCAGCGGCGAATTCGAAGGCCGCAGCTCGACCGTGTTGGTGACGGTGACCTCGGCCATCATGACGTCGCTCGAGGTCTCGCCCACCACCGCCGCCATCATCACCGGCGCGACGCGGCGGCTCACCGCGACGGGCGTCTTCAGCGACGGCACGCGACAAGACCTCAGCACGCAGGTCACCTGGGCTTCATCAGCGGCCAGCGTGGCGCGCGTCGACTCGCTCGGCGTCGTCACCGCCGTCACCATGGGCAGCGCCACCATCACCGCGACGCGCCTCACCTTCAGTGCCACCGCGACCGTCACCACCACGACGGCCGTGCTGCAGTCGATTGAAGTCGCGCCCCCGACGTTGTCGTTGGCGAAGGGCACCACGCGGCAACTCGCGGTGAATGGTCGCTATTCGAATGGCCTGACGCAGCCGGTGACGGCGACGTGGGCGTCGGCGACTCCCGCGACGGCGACGGTCTCGGCTTCGGGCCTCGTGACGGCGGTGAACCCGGGCACGTCAGTCATCACCGCGACGGTCTCGGGCTTCACGTCGACCACGACGGTGACGGTGACGGCGGCGCAGCTGGTGGGCATCGACGTCACGCCAGCGGCGCCGTCGTTGAGCGTCGGCCTCACGCGGCAGCTGGTAGCGACGGGTCGCTTCAGCGACACCACGACGCAGGTCCTCACCTCGCAGGTGACGTGGGCGAGCGCGACGGCCGCGAACGTCACCGTCGACAACGCGGGCCTCGCGACGGCGGTGGCGGTCGGGAGCTCGGTGGTCTCGGCGGCGATGAGCGGCGTGATGGGCACCACCACGGTCACGGTGACGGCCGCGCAGCTCGCGTCGATTGAAGTGACGCCGGCGGCGCCCGGCATCGCGAAGGGCCTCACGCAGCAGTTCACGGCGACGGGCACGTTCACTGACGCGACGACGCAGAACCTGACGGCGTCGGTGACGTGGGCGACGAACGACGGCAGCGTGTTGAGCATCACCGATGGTGGCCTCGCGACGGCGGTCGCGGTCGGAGTGGTTGATGTGTCGGCGACGCAGGCGACGGTGACAGGCGTGACGACGGTGACTGTCGGGCCGGCAGAAATCGTCTCCATCACGGTCGCGCCGGCCACGGCGTCGATTGAAGAAGGTGACACGCAGCAATTCACCGCGAGCGGCAGCTACAGCGACACGACGACGGGCGATGTGACCTCGCTGGTGACGTGGAGCTCTTCTGATGCAGGCGTGGCGACCATCGCCGCGGACGGTCTGGCGACGGGTGTGGCAGCGGGCGAGGCGCAGATTGTGGCGACGCACGGTGCGGTGCAGGGCTCGGCGACGTTGACGGTGGCGCCGGCGCTGGTGTCGATTGCAGTGACGCCGGTGAACCCGATGATGACGATGCCGGGAACGTTGCAGTTCACGGCGACGGGCACGTACTCAGATTCGTCGACGAGCGACGTCTCGGCGACGGCGTTGTGGTCGTCGGGGAACCCGGCGGTCGCGACGATTCTCCCGGGAGGTGTGGCCGCTGGTGTGTCGCCCGGCACGTCGGTCGTGAGCGCCACCATCGGGGCGATCTCCGCGTCGACGACGCTCACCGTCACCCCGTAACCAGGTCTCCCTCTCCCTGCGAAGCGGGGAGAGGGTTGGGGAGAGGGGCCAACGCCGCACACGCGAGCGAGATGGCGCGAGAGCCTTTGCTCGTGACGCGTCGTGAATGCTCAACGTCACGCGACACGAGTGCGTGCGGCGCGCGCTCCAATTCATGACGCGGCACGAGTGCTCAACGTCACGAGTGCGTGCGGCGCGCGCTCCAATTCATGACGCGGCACGAATGCTCAATGTCACGCGACGCGAGTGCGTGCGATGCGTGCTCCGATTTCATGACGCGTGGTGAATGCTCAACGCCACGCGACGCAGCGAGGTGACTCGGCGTGAATGCTCAGCGTTGCGCGGCGCGAGTGCGTGATGCGCGCATTGAGCTACGCGACGCGAGTAGATGACCCGAATGCTTCGACTCTTGCCGCAGCGTGCATGATCAGTTCTGTGTGGAGTTCTCGACGCGCCGCGAATGCTCAGTCGCACACGACCTTCGCGACCAGCGCCTCGTGACGCCGCTCACCGAGGCGCTTCGACGCTGCACGGCAACACGTCGCACGCCTGCACATACACACCACCTGGGCCCGACAACACCGACGGCACCCGACGCCGCGCGTCCATCAACATGCTGTGCGACGTCACCGCATGAACCTCGAGCGTGATGTCGACGCACTCCGCGAGGAACAACGGCGCTTCCGGTCGCCACCACATCCGGCTCACCGAACACGCGACCTCCGCCGGTGTCGACGCGAGCGTCGCCGCGTTCACCACCGTGAGCCGGCCTCCGCCCGAAACCGAAACCAGCAACCCATCGGCATTCGTCGCCAGTTGCACGTGTCGCGCGCTCGGCAATTCCCGCGACGCGCGCAGCGCACCATCACCACTCAGCGACACCAGCGAGCCATCGGCCTCCAGCGCCACCACGCCGCCCGCCACCCCGACCAACGCCGCCGCCGCGAACGGACCGCGCTCCACGAGCGCGCCATTCTCGAGCCGCAACAACGCCGCATGACCGGCGTCGTCAGCCGACGTCGCGACCCACAACGCACCCTCCACGTCGTACGCGGCCAACGTCAGCCCGGCGCGCTCGAACACCGTCGGCACCGGAGGCGAACCCGCGCACTCCACCAACTTCCCCGGAGAGAACGCGGCGGCGCGCGTGTTGTCACGGCTCACCGCGAAGCCCACGCGTTCAGGCACCGACGAGAGCAGGCACGAGTTCAACGCGCCGAACACCGGGTCTGTCGTCGGTGACGTGGCCAGGTACGGCAGGCTCGTCACCGCCAAGTAGATGATGGCGCCGAGCACCGCAGCCAGCGCGACGGAAATCGCCAGCGTCACGGCCTGCAGTCGCGAGCCCGGCTTTCGCCGCAGCATGCTCACTTCTTCTTCGCGCGCGGCTTGAGCTTCTTGGGGCGGCGGTCCTGCACGGCGAGCAGCGCGTCGAGCTTCTCGGGCAGCACGTCGAACGAGACGCCGATGCGGCTGTAGATGGAGAGCTGCGGATTTCCCGCCTCGGCCCACGCGACGGTGCCGCGGAAGCCGACCTCCGACTCACCGACGAGGAAGAAGCCGTGCACCTTCGAGCCCGGCAGGAACACCTGCGGCAGCTCGGCTTGAAACCCACCGCGCGATACGTCGGCGGAGAGCGCAGGCAGGCGGCGGCCCAGCGACAGCGGGAGGCGGATCGAGCGGCGAATGGTCTGGCGGCGCGTCGTCATGAGAGACACGGTGGCACAGGCCCGTAGCGCGTCCAGTTTCCGGCCACCGCTGAGCTCAAAAAGGAAGCGGTGACGACGGCGGCGATGCACGTTTCGACGTGGGTCTGATCAACGCCGACGAGGCCTCGAGCAAATCAGACACGACAGCGGCGATTGGCACGCTTCGACGTGGAGCTGATCAGCACCAGAGGAAGCGAGTGCTGCATCTGGTTTCGCGGAGCGACTCGAGCAACAGAAGCGTACGGCGAGCTCCGACTGCTTACTTGTAGCCAGCCTTCACGGTGCTGCGCACGACCATCGCGCCCGCGATGCAGACCAGCGAGTCGGCCTTCGCGCCTTCCGTCGCGCCCGCGTAGGTGCGCACACCGACGACCTTCTTGTTCTTCATCTTCGCGTTGGCCTGCAGCTTCATGAAGCTGCCCAGCAGCGCCCACTTGCACGCTTCTTCCTTCGACTTGCCGAAGCCGTTGCTGCTCGCCGCCGACGAGTCCTGCTCTGCACCCGCGACTTCAGGGCCGAACTTGAAGAGCTTGGTGTCGATTTTCTCGCCGCTCTTCGTTTCCATCGCCGCGATGGAGTCGAAGGTGACGGTGATGATCTTGTCCGCAGCGAACGCGGGCGCCGCGAGGCAGGCAACGAGCACAGGGAGGAGGGCTTTCATGCCGGCCGTTCTACCGCACGTCAGCCGAGATCTTCGTCGAAGTTGAAGTCCGGCACCTTGCTCTCGGCTTCCTTCATCTTCGTCTTCACGAACGTGTCTTCAGCGGCGCTCTGCGGCGTCTTGGACGGCCGCGCAGGCTTGGCCCCCGCGTGCCCCAACGCAGAGTCAGTCAGCGACATCGCGCGGAACTGCGCCTGCAATTTCTCAGGGTCGAAGGTGGGCGGCTCTTCATCGGCCTCGTCGCGCGGGCGGTACGCGGAGTGCGTGCCGGTCGACGGCTTCACGGCGGGCTTGAAGGCGGGCTGCGTGCCGGTCGTCGGCTTGAACGCGGGCTGCGTGCCCGTCGTGGGTTTCGCGCCGGGCTTGAACGCGGCGTGCGTGCCGGTGGTGCCCGACGGCTGGCGCGGCGGAGCAGAAGGGCGGAACGCGAGCTGCGCGCCGGTCATCGGTTTCAACGTGGGGTCGAGCACCGGTTGATCAGGCGCGCCGCTGACCTGCAACGCGCGACGCTGCAGCGCCGAAGCCACGCCCGTCGACATCTCGTCGTAGGGAAACAGGTCCGGAGGTGGGTCCTTCTTCTCGTCCGACATGAGGTCGCAACGCTACCCTCAAGTGCGCTCGCGAGACAGGGGCGCCCGCTCAAAGGGCAGGCGCAACAGGCCCGTGAGCGATTGATGTCGCGGCGTGTCGAAGCCCTCGAGCCCGGTCTGCGGCTCGGGCTCGCTGCGCGGTGTCGTGAAGGTGCCGAAGAGCCGGTCCCACCAGGTCAACAGCGTGCCGTAGTTGGTGTCGGTGAAGCGCACGTCGCGTGAGTGGTGCATGCGGTGCGTGCGCGGCGTAGGCGTGATGAAGCTGATGAGTTGATCAACCCGCCGAGGCACGCGCAGCACCGAGTGATGCCACGCGAGCGCCACGGCCACCAACAGCGCCCGCACCGCGAGCGAGAGCGCGTCGACGCCCAGCACCAGAATGAAGACCGAGAAGTACAGCCACGCGAGCAACCCTTCGAGCGGGTGCCCTCGCACCGCCGTCGACGCATCGAGGTGCGGGTCGGAGTGGTGCACGCGATGCAGTCGCCACAACACCGGCACGCGGTGATGCAGGCGATGCCGCGCCCACTCGAGCAGGTCGAAGCTGACGAGCACGAACACCAGCTTCACCGGCCACGGCACCGCGAAGGCGTGCAGCAGGCCCACGTCGTGCGCGTCCGTCCACGCGGCGATGCGCACCTGAAGAAAGGTGCCGCCGATGGCGAAGCCCGCAGCGCACAGCGCGAGGCCGAGGTTTCGCAGCGCGTGATTCAAGCGGAGCGCACCAGGCAACGTCGGCACCAGCGACCAACGTGTCTCGAGCAGCAGCATGAGCGCCACCGCGGTCGTCAGGACCCACGGACCCGCATCTGCGAGGAGCTGCGCCATACCGACCTCGTGCGAGGTCGATGCTGTGCTTCGTCGCGGTGACGCACCAGCGACGCCTGAGCCGTTTGGTTGGGGGTACCTCCGCCGACCTCGACTTACGAGCGCAGGCGGTCGACGAAGTGGGCGATCTCCGTCAACGCCACGGCGCGGTCGGTGTCGCGCGGAATGATGTGGAAGCCGCGCTGCAACACCACGCGTTGCGAGAACGGCAGGCGGGCCTGCAGCTCGAGGACCGCGTCGCTGTCGACGACGTGATCATTCACCGCCGCGATGATCAACGACGGGCAGCCGATGCGTGGCTCTGCGTCACGCGCGAGCTGCTGCAACGCGAACAAATCGAAAGCCCGCGCGAGCGGGTACTTCGCCAACACCGGCGCCGTGGCGCGCACGCCGTCGTCTTCGATGTCAGTGCCGTGCTTGATGACCCAGCGCGGCGCGGCGTCGAACACCGGCAGCCAGCGCAACGCCTGCAGCGCCCTGGGCCCGCGCCCGCGCAGCTTCACCACCGGCGCCATCAGCACCAGCCCGCTGATGAGGCCACGATGCCGCGAGGCCAACACCATGGCCAGCAGGCCGCCCATCGACAACCCGGCGACGATGACGCGGCGCGCGCCCCGCAACGACGCGAGCGCTTCTTCTGCCGCGCGCAGCCAGTCGCCGTAGCCCGCCCACAACATCGCCTCCGGCGTCGTGCCGTGACCCGGCAGGCGCGGGCAGCGCACGTGCACGCCGCGCGCGGCCAACGCTTCACCCAACAAGCGCAGCTCCCACGGGCTGCCGGTGAAGCCGTGCAGCAACAACACCGCGACGTCGGCCTGCTCGAGTGGCGGGCCGAGTGTGAAGCCCCGCGTTGCTGCTTCGTCCATTCCCTCGGCCATGACGAACACACCCTATTCGCACCGCGACGCTTCACGGAAACGCCTTCGCTGCGCCGTGCTAGGCAGGCCCCATGTCCGAAACGAACAAACCGCCCGAAGTTCAGCTCCAGATTCAGCTCGACGACGCGGTGGCCAACGGCCAGTACGCCAACATGGCGCTCGTGAATCACACCGAGACCGAGTTCACGCTCGACTTCATCTACGTGCAGCCGCAGCAGCCGCGCGCGAAGGTGCTCTCGCGCATCATCACCAACCCCAAGCACATGAAGCGGTTGATGCTCGCCATTCAAGACAACCTGGCGAAGTACGAAGCGAAGTTCGGGGCCGTCGAAGTGACCGACCCCGGAACCCCGGTGCACTGATGCGCGTGCGTCGGCTCCTGATGCTCGCTGTCGGGTCGCTTGCGGGGCTCGCCTTCGCAGCTGACTGCACGAAAGACGGCTTGCTGTTGTTCCCGACGCCGGGCTCGGTGATCCCCACCAACGCGCAGTTCATTCTCGAAGGCACCGGCGCTGCCCAGCAGCACGTGCAGGAGCTGCTCACCTCCGACGCCATCGCCCTGGTGGCCACCGGGCAGGAGCCGATTCAGGTGAAGGCCGAGAAGGGCTTCGTCTCGCAGATGTCGCGCGTCGCGCTGCGCCTGCGGCCGCTCAAGGCGATGGAGCCCAACGTCGAGTACTCGCTCGCGCTGCCGCAGTCGTTCGCCGGCGTGCCGTTGCTCAACGACAAGATGGGTGACGGCACGTTGCGCTGGCTCACCGGCGGGGCGCTCGACAAGAAAGCGCCGCGCTACCGTCAGAAGCCCGCGTCGTCAGAGGGCTTCTACGAGCTCAACCCGAAGACCGGCGCGCTCACGCGAAAGCTCAAGCTGCGCACCATCATCGAAGAGAGCGGCCCTGCGTGGTTGCTCGTCAGCATGCAACGCGCGCGCGGCAGCTCGGCGCGGCAGATGTACCCGGTGCCGCTCGATGGAGACACGCTGGTGCTCGGCCACGACGCGTGCAGCGGCAACTTCGGCTTCGACGACGGCCGCGCGTACAAGCTCACCTTCGAGCTCTTCGACGCCGCCGGCAATCGCTCGCCTGAAAAAGCGACGCTCGAAGTGGCCGCGCCGCGCCCGCTGCGCTGAAGCCTTCAGTCGCGGCCGCGACGGTTGCCCTTCTTGAACTTCACCTTCTCGACGGACTTGCCGTGCTTGAAGCGGCGGTACCACTTCGGGCCGCGGTGCACCCAGTACGCGCCGTCGACGAAATAGACCTCGTCGTCGGAGTCTTCGACTGCGCCACCACCTGCACCTGCGCAGACGAGAATTCTCATGCCCACGAGTACGGGCCCGAGCTCCGCGACGTTCAGGAAATTCGTTTGAAGCGCAATGAATGAGCGCGCTTCACTGAACCTTCACTTCAGGCAGCCCGCCGTTGTGTGCCGGTGCTTCGCCGCCCAGCACCTGCATCACCTCGCTGGTGACGTCGGTGCCGCCGCCCAGGTTCTGAATGAGCACCATCGGCGTGTAGATGAGGCCCCACGGGAAGCCCCACCAGCCGAGGAAGAACGAGAGCAGCGTGTATGGCAGCCCCTTCGCCACCGCGCTCTCGCCGGGCTTTACGAAGTACACCGCGCTGGTGCGCTTGAGCGAGACGATGAGAAACGACATCGCGTAGCCGTAGGTGACGAACTTGCCTCCCTGCTGAACGTGTTGGTGCACATCGCCGACGCTGAGCCCCTCGATGCCTTTGATGTCTGCCATGGGTCGTGAATCCTGCATCGGGCGCAGGCCACCTGGGAACAGCGCTACGCGCAAAGCCGCGCGATGACCTGCGCGAGGGCGGGCGCGCTGCGAACGCGCTCGAGTGGAAAGTTCGCGCCCGCCACGGCTGGCACGCTGTCGGTGACGATGACGCGCGCGAGCGGTTGCGCCGCCAGTCGCTCGAACGCGGGGCCCACGAAGAGCCCGTGTGACGCGACGACGGTGACGGGTGATTTCGCGCCGTGCACGATGGCCGTCTGCACGGCGGCCACCAGCGTGCCTCCGGTGGAAATCATGTCGTCGACGATGACGACGTGACGCCCGGCGACGTCACCCACCACGGCCTGCGCCTGCACGTCGGAGCCCGAGAGCCGCTGTTTGTGCACGACGGCGACTGGCAGCCCCAGCGGCCGCGCGAAGGCTTCAGCGCGCTTCACGGCGCCGAGGTCGGGCGACAAGACGACGGCCGGAGTGAGCAGGTGTTTCTTCACGTGCTCGATGAGTGCGGGCACCGCGTCGGCGTGTTCGACGGGCCGGGGGAAACAGCCCTCGACGGCGCGCGAGTGCAGGTCGAGGCACACCACGCGGTCGACGCGGCCTGCAGCGAGCAATTCGGCGACGACGCGGGCTCCGAGTGGCTCACGGCCGGTGACACGGCGGTCGTGGCGCGCGTAGCCGAGGTAGGGGATGACGGCGGTGACGGAGCGCGCCCCGGCGCGTTGGCTGGCGTCGGAGAGCAGCGCGAGCTCGAGCAGGTTCTCGCCTGCCGGTGCGTGCAGCGACTGCACGATGAAGACGTCGGCGCCGCGCACGTCTTCGTGGAGCTCGAGGTCGAGCTCACCGTCGGGGAAGCGGCGGCACGCACAGGCGCCCAGCGAGAGCTTGAGCTCTGCGGCGAGCTCAGCGGCGAGAACAGGGTGTGACGAACCGGAGATGATGACGGGGCGCATGTCGGCTCAAGGGTAGACGGTGTCGTGCCAGGCGACCGCGAAGAAGATGGTGGAAAGCACCGCCACCGCGACGAGCGGCACCGCGAGCTTCCACAGCGGGAGCCACGCGCCGGTCTTCTGCTTCCACCCGAGTGAGAAGAGCACGAGCAGCACGAACGTCGGCCCGATGGCGAAGCGCAGCGCGGTGAGAAACGCGATGCCGACGAGCGAAAGAGGAGCGTTCACGCGCGCACCCGGGAGGCTTCGAAGGTGTGTCGCCTCACTGCTTCTTCGCGCTGCGAACGAGCGCGGCGTGGGCGTGTCGGGCGATGGCCTCATCGCAGCCGCGCGCCCCTCCGCCTGATGTTTCGAGTGACCAGCGCACGGCGCCCGAGGTCACGAAGACCTTCGAGGGGGGGCCAGCAACGCTGCGCGCCGCGAGCCCTTTCCACGCCTGGGGCTCGAGTTTGGCGTCAGCCGCCGGTGCTTCGAGGCGCAGGCGAATGAAGGCCTGCACGCCGCTGGGGTCGCGCACGTCGGGCGGCGCGCTGTCCGACTCGAATTGCACCCAGCACGAAGTGGCGTCTCCGCTGACGTGGGCCTTCACGGTGCCGAGCGCAGGGCACAGGCGCGTGAACTGCTCGGCGGTCGGCAGCGCGCGCGCGAGCCGTTGCTCACACTCGTCGGCTTGCGCCACAGCGGCAACGAGGGACGTCATCAACACGAGGTGTCGGGGCCAGAACGCCATGCACTGAATTCACCTGAGTTGCCGCGACGAGGCAATGCGCGTCACAGCGGCTCGCGAGCCTCGAGCCATGCGGCCGGCGGCGGGTGATGAATGCCCACCAGCCCGCCGACGATGGCGCACGTCGTGTCTCGGTCGCCGCGGCCGTTGACGGTGGCCCACAGCGCTTCGACGTAGTCGTCGTGGTGCTTGAGCGCGCACCAGATTGAGAAAGGCACCGTGTCTTCGCTGAGCACCTTCGCGCCGCTGCCGAGCTTCTCTGCGGCGTACGTCGAGGGCTGGTCGAAGCCGAGGTGTGACGCGAGCTCGAGGCCGTCGCGGGTCGCGCCGCGCGGGGTCCTCGCGAGCAGGCTGGCCCAGACGAGTGCGCGCGGCTCCTGCTTCGCGAGACACGCGGCGGTGACGGCAACAGCGACCGCGCCGGCCTGACCTTCGGGGTGCGCGTGCGTGACTGCGGCGCTGCGAAACGCTTCTTCGACGACGCGAGAAATGGGTTGATCAGCGAAGTACGCGCCCAGCGGAGCCACGCGCATCGCCGCGCCGTTGCCCTTCGAGCCGGCGCCATCGAAGAGGGTCTTCGCCGCGCGCTCCCACGGCATGCCTCGACTCAGGTGACCGAGGACTTCGTGTGCGCCGGCGCCGTAGCCACGTGACGGCTCTCTGGCGTAGCGCGCGCCGAGCCGCGTGGCGAAGTCGTTGGCGTCGAGCGCCTCGCGGCCCGAAAGAGACTCCGTCAGCGCGAGCGCCATCGCGGTGTCGTCAGTCCACCCCCAGGGAGGGTTGGCTGGAACGCGCCGCAGCTTGAGCGCCGTCGCGAGCACGTCTTCTCGTACGAAGAACCGTTCACCAAACGCGTCGCCCACCGAGAGCCCGTCCAACGACCGCTGCATTCGCTCTTGCGGAGTCATAGAGTCATATTGACTTTATTGACAGGCGCACGCAAGCGATTCAAAGGGGTGCTTCATGTCTCTCGTGCCCGAAGCCTTGAAGGCCCGCCTGCTGGCCGCGCGTCAGCAGCACCAATTGCCGGCGCAGCTGCGCCCGCTGTCGCTCCACTTTGCGACGCAGGTGTTGGGGTTGTTGTACCCGCACTTCTCGAACACCTCGGTGAACAGCGCCGCGGCCGTCGAAGACGAGGTCACGCAGCTCGCGCAGACGTTGGCGAGCCTTGAGCGCGCGATTGGCACGTTGCACGACGCGATGCCGCCGAACCTGGTCGAGCGCTTTCTCGGCGGCTTGCCCGCGGTGCACGAGACGCTCGAGGCCGACGCGCGCGCGATTCTCGAAGGTGACCCTGCGGCGCGCAGCTACGACGAGGTGATTCTCACGTACCCGGGGTTCTTCGCCATCGCCACGTACCGCGTGGCGCACCTGCTGTGGACGCTGGGGCTGCCGTTGTTGCCGCGACTGCTCACGGAGTACGCGCATGAAAAGACGGGCATCGACATTCACCCCGGCGCGACGATTGGGCGGCGGTTCTGCATCGACCACGGCACGGGCGTCGTCGTCGGAGAGACCACGCGCATCGGCAATGGCGTGAAGCTGTACCAGGGCGTGACGCTGGGCGCGTTGACGGTCGAGAAGTCGCTGGCCGACAGCAAGCGTCACCCGACCATCGAAGACGACGTCGTCATCTACGCCGGCGCCACGATTCTCGGCGGCACCACGGTGGTCGGTCGCAACTCCATCGTGGCGGGCAACGCGTGGTTGACGCAGTCGGTGCCGCCGCACTCCATCGTGAGCCGAAAGTCAGAAGTGCGCCCGCGCCAGCCGGGAGCGGCGACGTTCGAAGACTACGACTGGGTGATTTGACCCAACGTTTCGAAGTCGAGGTCGAAGCGCGCGAGGTACTTCCGCAAGCGGTCGGCGTCGTTGCTCGAGCGCTTCTTCTGGCGCGACTTGGCGAAGAGCCTGCGCCCGGCTTCTGACAGCGTGCGGCTCGTTCTGCATACGCGCACCACCTCTGTGAGCTGCACGGCGTCGAAGTCGTCGAGGTGTGACGTGTCGAAATCTCCGCTCGAGTCGCTGCGCCACGCTGCGGTGAGCCGCGAAATTTCGGCAGCCACGAGCGCCGTGCTGATGCGCGCTCCGTCGGCGAGCGTGACCAAGCGCGTGATGGACGCGTTCAGGTCACGAAAGTTGCCGGGCCAGGTGGCTTCGTTCGAAGTGCCGAACGCGAGGTAGTGCTGCAGGGCCTCGCGGCTCCACGTGACCTGCGTGCCGACGACCGTGCTGGCGCGCTCGGTCTCGTAGGCGACGTTGGGCGCGAGATCTTCGCGGCGCTGCGCGAGCCCGGGGAGCTCGAAGGACCAGAGGTTGATGCGCGCGAGCAGGTCGGCGCGGAACGAGCCATTCTTCAGGTCGCGATTGGTGCCAGCCAACAACACGAAGTTGCTGTGCACCTCACGGTCGGAGCCCACGGGAAAGAACGTCTTTTCCTCGAGCGCCCGCAGCAACATCGCCTGCTCGTCGAGCCCCAGTTCGCCGATTTCGTCGAGGAACAGCACGCCTTCATTCGCGCGCAGCAGCAGGCCCTCACGTGCGCCGCTGGCTCCGGTGAAGGCGCCGCGCGTGTGACCGAAGAGCGCCGCCATCGCCTGCTCTCCACGCAACGTCGCGCAGTTCACGTTCACGAAGTCACCGCTGACGAGGTTGCGCGACCGCTTGAGCTCGAAGAGCCGCTTCGCCAGCTGTGACTTGCCCGCGCCAGTGGGCCCGAGCAGCAACATCGGTGCGCGCGTGCGCACCGCCACGTGCTCCATTTCGGCCATCAGCCCGTTGTACGCAGCGTTTCGGGTGGGAATGCCCTGCTTGAGAAACGACACCGACTCGACGACCTCGGCGCGAAAGCGCGAAGCGAGGCGGTCGTAGCGGCTCAAGTCGAGGTCGATGACGTCGCGGCTGCCCCACGGGCCGTTCGCGCCACGACGCGGCGGCCCGGTCTGCACCAGCTTGCCCGGCACATGACGCGACTCGGTCAGCAGGAAGAGGCAGATCTGCGCGACGTGCGTGCCGGTGGTGATGTGGACGAGGTAGTCCTCTTTTTCGGGCGCGAACCGGTAGCTGCGCGCGAAGTCGTGCAGCGCGCCGTAGACCTCCTCAAAGTCCCACGGGTTGGTGAGCGCGAACTTCGTGGGCCGCACCTCAGTCTCGGGAGAGATCTGCGTGATGTCGGCGCTCACCACGTTTGCCAGCTGCGCGAACTTCGGGTCGTAGAGCAGCTCGAAGCGGCTCACCACCAGCGACGGGTCCTGACAGAGCGCGATGGAGGGGCGCCACCGCGACCACCGCCGGGAGTCCTGCCCTTCATCGACTTTCGTGCCGACGAACCCCAGCACCACCACCGGTTTCTGTTTGCTCACGGGAGCTCCAATCGTCTCGTGTTTTATCTTTTCCTATAAGTCCAGGCCATCGGTCAGCTCGGCGCGCCCTCGTGCGACTGCTGGCACGCCCGGTGCTCCTGTGACGCTCATGGAAACGACGACCTACGAGACTGTCGAGAACCCGGGTGGGGTGCCGGTGAAGGCGTGGACGCGCGGCGTACCGGTGGAGCCGCGCGCGCTCGAGCAGCTGAGACGGACGGCCTCGATGCCCTTCGTGCGCGGCTGGGTGGCGGCGATGCCTGACGTGCACGTGGGCATCGGCGCGACCATCGGCAGCGTGGTGCCGACGAAGGGCGCGGTGATTCCGGCCGCAGTGGGCGTCGACATCGGCTGCGGCATGAGCGCGGTGTGCACGACGCTGACGGCGAACGACTTGCCCGACTCGCTCAAGGGCCTGCGCACGGCCATCGAGATGCGCGTGCCGGTTGGCCGCGGTTCATTCAAGAGGGCTCCGCAGGGCCAGCTCGACGTGTGGTCCCGGCTTGGCCCGCGCTACGAGAAGTTGCTCGCCAACCGCCCGACGCTGGCGAGTCGCGACCCGGTCACGCAGCTGGGCACGCTCGGCACCGGCAACCACTTTATCGAGGTGTGCCTCGATGAAACCGACCGCGTGTGGTTCATGCTGCACAGCGGCTCGCGTGGCCTGGGCAACCGCTTCGGCACCATCTTCATCGAGCAGGCGCGTGAAGACATGCGCGCGCACCAGAAGGCGCTGCCCGACGAAGACCTCGCGTACCTCGAAGACGGCACGGCGCACTTCGACGAATACGTGGAGGCCGTCTCGCTCGCGCAGGAGTACGCGGTCGAGAACCGCCGCTTGATGATGCTGGCCGTCATCGAGGGCGCGAAGAGCACGCGCGTGTTGCCAGCGTTCGACGCGGCGTTGATGGCCGTCGACTGCCACCACAACTACGTCGCGCGTGAGCGGCACTTCGGTGAAGACGTGCTCGTCACGCGCAAGGGTGCGGTGCGCGCGGGCAAAGGGCAGCTCGGCATCATCCCCGGCAGCATGGGTGCACGTTCGTACATCGTGCGCGGCAAGGGCAACGCCGAGAGCTTCGAGAGCTGCAGCCACGGTGCGGGTCGCGCGTTGTCTCGCACGGCAGCGCGCGCGCAGTTCACGCTCGAGCAGCACGCCGAGGCGACGAAGGGCATCGAGTGCCGCAAAGACACCGGGGTGCTCGACGAGACCCCGGCTGCGTACAAGTCGATTGAAGCGGTGATGGCTGCACAGACAGCGCTGGTCGAAGTGGTGCACACGTTGCGGCAGGTCGTGTGTGTGAAGGGGTGAACGTGATGTTGCTCATCGACGGGTCAGCAGGTGAGGGAGGAGGCCAGGTGCTGCGCACCGCGCTTGGTCTCTCCCTCGTGACGGGGAGGTCGTTTCGCATCACGCGCATTCGCGGCGGTCGCGAGAAGCCGGGCCTGTTGCGACAGCACCTCACGTGCGTGAACGCGGCGGCGGCGCTGAGTGATGCAGAGGTGCGCGGCGCGGAGCTGGGTTCGCTCGAGCTCGAGTTTCACCCTCGCGCGCTGCGTGGTGGCGCTTTCGAGTTCGTCATCGGCAGTGCGGGCAGCACCACGCTGGTGTTGCAGGCGTTGCTCCCGGCGTTGTTGCGCGCGCCGTCGCCGATGACGGTGGCCATCGAAGGTGGCACGCACAACTCGTCGGCGCCGCCGTTCGAATTCCTGCAGCGCTCGTTGGTGCCGCTACTCGCTCGCATGGGCGCGCAGCTGTCGGTGTCGTTGCTTCGTCGCGGCTTCGAGCCTGCTGGCGGTGGCCGAATCGAGGTCACCGTGCTGCCGTCGCCGCTGCGGCGCTTCGAGCTGTTGCAGCGCGGCGCGTTGGTGCGGAGATCCGCAGAGGTACTCGTGTCGGCGGTGCCGCTCAAGGTCGCGCGCCGTGAGCTCGACGTCGTTCGTGAAGAGCTCGCGTTCACCGACTCCGAGCTCGAAGTGCGTGAAGTGCAGGCCCCGTCACCGGGCAATGCGTTGGCGCTTTCGCTCGAATATGAGCAGGTGACCGAGGTCTTCGTGGGCCTCGGCGCGCGTGGCATCGCGGCCGAGAAGGTGGCGCGGCGCGCGTGCGGTGAGGTGCGGCGCGCGCTGCGAACCGACGCGCCGGTCGGGCTCCATCTGGCTGATCAACTGCTCGTGCCGATGGCGATTGCTGGTGGCGGTGCGTTTCGCACCGTCGCGCCGACGCCGCACACCACGACGCAGCTCACGCTCATTCCTCGCTTTCTCGACGTCACCTTGAGCTGCCAACCAGAGGCCGCCGCCGACACGTTTCTGGTGACGTGCGCGACGTAAGAGAGAGTTGCCGCGTCAGGCGCTCTCCATTACAACGGACGTCCATCCACTCAAGCGGAACAAGGACGTCATGCGCGCCAACAGCATCCTCGAGACCATCGGTAACACGCCTCACCTGCGGTTGAACCGCCTCTTCGGCACCACGCACGAGGTGTGGGTGAAGCTCGAGCGGGCGAACCCGGGCGCGAGCATCAAAGACCGCATCGCGCTGTCGATGATTGAAGACGCCGAAGCGAAGGGGTTGCTCAAGAAGGGCAGCGTCATCATCGAGCCGACGTCGGGCAACACCGGCATCGGCCTGGCGATGGTGGCCGCGGTGAAGGGCTACGAAATCATCCTCGTGATGCCCGAGTCGATGTCGCTCGAGCGGCGCCGGGTGATGGCGGCGTACGGCGCGAAGTTCGACCTCACGCCGCGTGAGAAGGGCATGAAGGGCGCCATCGCGCGCGCGCAAGAGCTCGCCGCCGCCACGCCCGGCGCGTGGGTTCCGCAGCAGTTCGAGAACGAGGCGAACATCGAGGTGCACCGCCGCACCACCGCGCAGGAGATTCTCAACGACTTCCCCGAAGGCCTCGACGCCATCATCACGGGTGTGGGCACGGGCGGGCACATCACCGCGCTCGCGCAGGTGCTCAAGCCGAAGTGGCCGCAGCTCAAGGTCTTCGCGGTCGAGCCCACGAAGTCGCCGGTGATTTCGGGTGGTGCGCCTTCGCCGCACCCCATTCAGGGCATCGGCGCGGGCTTCATTCCCAAGAACCTCAAGGTCGAGCTGCTCGACGGCACCATTCAGGTCGAGCACACCGACGCCTTCGAGATGGCGCGGCGCGCGGCACGTGAAGAAGGCCTCTTCATCGGTGCGTCGTCGGGTGCGTCGCTGCAGGCGGTGAAGCAGAAACTGCCCGACCTGCCTGCCGGCGCCCGCGTGCTCACCGTCAGCTACGACACGGGCGAGCGGTACCTGTCGGTCGACGGCTTCTTGCCGTAACGCGAATTTCGCGAGCCGTGGCGCGTTGGGAGGGGCAATCTTGCGCTCCTCCATGCGACGCCTCCTTGCAGCGACCTTCGTGCTCAGCCTCTTGTCGGGCTGCGCGTACCTCAGCCAGTTTCTCAGCGCCGCGTTCAAGCAGCCGGCGTTCGCCTTCAAGAACATGGCGCTCAGCGACGCCTCGTTGAATGGCATCACGCTCGACACCGTGTGGCGCCTCGACAACCCGAACCCCGTGGGGCTCTCGCTCGCGTCCATCGACTACGCGCTGGAGGTCGAAGACAAGCAGGTCGTCTCGGGCGGCCCGCGCCAGGGTTTGCAGATTGCGGCGCAGGGCAGCTCCGAGCTGCACTTTCCTGCTGGCATCAAGTTTCAAGACCTCGTCGGCGTGGTGCAGACCTTCTTGAACAAAGACAACGCGAAGTACCGCGCGTCGGGCTCGCTCGGCGTGCAGACGCCGGTGGGCGTCATCAAGCTGCCGCTCTCGACTGAAGGCACCTTCGAGGTGCCGAAGATTCCCGCCATCGTCTTCGGCAACCCGCGCGTCTCGAACGTGAACTTTCAGGGCGCGACGGTGGAGTTCCCGATGACGGTGACGAACAAGAATAGCTACCCGCTGCCGGTCGCGGCGGTCATCGGCAACATCGCGCTCGCTGGCAGCAACATCGGCACCATCAGCACCGGCAACCTCGGCGCCATGCAGGGCAAGGGCGACAAGCAGGTCTCGATTCCCCTCACCGTGAACTTCCTTCAGGCCGCCGGCGCGGCCACGAAGATTGCGCAGGGCGGTCAGGCGCAGGTGACGTTCAACGCGCAGCTCGATTCTGGCGGGCAGAAGGTGCCCATCAACCTGAACCAGCTGGTGAACCTGCAGCGCTGACCTACTTGATTTCGCCGGTCAGCTTGCGCGTCACCACGCAGCCTTCGATGCCCAGCATGTTGGGCGCCGTGCGCTTGACGTTCGTCTCGACGGTCGCGCAATCGGTGGGCGAGTCGACCAGCGTCAACACGCTCACGAGGTCGAGCGTCATCGTCTTGTCTGCGTCGATGAGTGTCTCCGTCACCGTCTGCGAGAGCGCGCAGGTCGACATGTCGATGGGCGTCTTGAAGGTCTCGGTGCGCGTGAGCTCTTTGCCGGTGATGTCGTAGACGTCGGGCTCCTCGGGGTCGACGCAGCTCTTCGGGTCGAGGCGATCGCAGCGCTGCGTGATGGCCGTCTTGCCGTCGGCGGCGACCTTGTAGACGAAGTACGTATTCGCGCCGATGGAGACGGGTTTGATTTCCGCGCGGAAAGCGGGCTCGTCGCTGCAGGCGCCGAACTCCACGGTGCTGGTCAGCATCTTCCAGAAGTACACGCCGCCCGATGCGGGCCCGGTGGGCGCGCCGCAGCCGACGAGTGAAACCGTGAGTACGAAGACGAGGTGACGCATGGCGGGGACCCTAGCTGGTCTGCTCGAGACCGAGCGCCTCGAGCTTGTTGTAGAGCGTGCGGCGACTCACCCCGAGCAGCCGCGCGGCGACGCTGCGATTGCCCTTCGCTCGCTGCAGCGCTTCTTCGACGGCCTGACGTTCGGCGTCGCGGCGGCGGTCGGTCAGTGAATCGCCGGAGACGTCTGCGGCCTTCGTTTCGAGCCCTGCGCGCGCGAGCTCTTTTTCGACCGTCGCCAGCTCGATGACGTCGCCCGGGGGCGCGAGCACCAGCAGGCGTTCGACGAAGTTCTGAAGCTGGCGGACGTTGCCGGGCCACGGCTGCGCGCTGATGAGCGCGAGCGCGTCTTCGTGCAGCGCGGCTTGGGGGCGGCCGTTCTGCGCGCCGAGCGTCGAGAGGAAGTGGCGCGTGAGCTCCGGCACGTCTTCACGGCGCGCGCGCAGCGGCGGCAGCGAAATGGGCACCACGTTGAGCCGGTAATAGAGGTCTTCGCGGAACTCGGCGGTCTGCACGCGCTCGCTGAGGTTGCGGTGCGTGGCGGCGATGATGCGTACGTCGGCCTTCATGGTCTGCGTGCCGCCGAGGCGCTCGTATTCCTTTTCTTGCAGCAGGCGCAGCAGCTTCACCTGCGAGGCGGCCGAGAGCTCGCCGACCTCATCGAGGAACAGCGTGCCGCCCTGCGCGAGCTCGACGCGGCCGGGCTTGCGCGCGACGGCGCCGGTGAAGGCGCCCTTCTCGTAACCGAAGAGCTCCGACTCGAAGAGCGTCTCGGGCAGCGCGCCGCAGTTGATGCGAACGAAGGGCCCCTTGGCGCGCGGTGACAGCGCGTGCAGGGCGCGCGCGGCGAGCTCCTTGCCGGTGCCGGTCTCTCCGAGCACCAGCACGGTGGCGTTGCTGGGCGCCGCCTGCCGAATGAGCGCCCGCGCTTCGTCGAGCGACGACGAGCGGCCCACCATGCCGTCGGCGCTCTCGACCTTCGTGCGCTCTTGCCGAGGTGGCGCCGCGCGCTCTGCGCTGCTGCCGGTGAGCACCTTCTTCACCGTGAAGAGCACCTCTTCGCGGTTGAACGGCTTGAGCATGAAGTCGGCGGCGCCGTCGCGCATCGCCTCGACGGCCATGGGCACGGTGCCGTGCGCGGTGAGGATGATGACGGGCAGCTCCGGCCACTTCGCGCGCAGCACCTTGAGCAGCTCGAGGCCCGAGAGGCCCGGCATGCGCACGTCGCTCATCACGAGGTCGAAGGCGTGCTTGTCGAGCGTGGCGAGCGCCGCTTCAGCAGAGTTCACCCACGTGGCTTTGTGGCCGGCTTGCGTCAGCAGCGCGGCGAGCACGCGGCCAACGGCTTCGTCGTCGTCGACGACCAGAATCGAGTTCACGTCGCTCATGAACCGCGCACCGTAGCTCAGGCGAGCTGACGGAGCCGCTTGTGCATGGTGCGCTCGAGGTCAGCGGTGGCCTTCGCTCCGAGCCCGATTTCCCCGAGGCGTGGCACGTGTTCGGCGACGGTCTCGACCAGCTGGTCGAGCCGCTTCGTGACCCAGGCCTCGGCCACGCCGTTGCGCGAGCCGAAGTTGATGAAGTCGCGCCGCTTGAGGTTGTCGTCGCGACCTTCGAATTGGAGCGCCATGCGGCGATCTCCGTACGGCAGCGTGCTGACGAGGTCGTACGCAGGCGACAGCGCGAGCCCCGTGGCGTCAGCCAGCACGCTGACGTTCTTCGCGTGCAGGTCGCCGTTGCAGATGAGGTAACTGAAGGCGACGAGCTCGATGAAGCGCGCGCGGGCCGGCAACGGCGCGGTGCACACGGCGAGCGCCTCCGAGATGGTGGAGCAGGGCAGCGCGTACTTGTCCTGCGGAAATCGAGACAGCAGCTGACACGCATCTTCCTGTCGCAGGCGGGTCAGGGCCTTCGTCTCGATGTTCCACCGTCGGTCGAAGCGCTCGACGAGGAGCCCGGCGGCCTGGTCGCGGTCGTGCACCAGCGCACAGTCTGCGACGAGCACGTCGCAGGCCCTCGCGCACTTCATGAAGAAGAACTCGTTCTCGACGAGTCGTGGGAGCTGCGCAGGGTTCAGCTTGAGGATGTACGCCTTCTTCTTCGATCGCCCGGTGATGGGCAGCGACATGGTGCTCGGTGAAATCTTGTCTTGAACGCCCGCGACCGTGGCGCCGAAGCGCGCGCGGTCGACGGCTCGGGTCCACAGCTCCGCGAAGCTCTCGGCGGCTGGTTCGGCCAGCCTCGTCGAGTCGCGGAAGCCGGCGCCTTCGGGCACCACCGTGACGTCACCGGTCGTGTCGCCACCGAGCGCGAGCAGCAGCGAGAACATGTCGCTCTCGGAGGTCTTGCTCGCCTTGACGATGGCCTTGAGGCGGAGGCCCTCAGGCAAGAGGCCGGCGAAGAAGGCGTGCAGGTTGTCGCCGTGTTGTTCGAAGCGTTGGGTTGCGTAGGGAAACTGCGCCGCGATGCCTCCGGGGAGCTGGCGGTGTGCAGCGAAGAACGTGTCGAGGTACGTGAACGTGCAGCCACCGCGTGTTCGCTCGAGCGCGCCGACCTTCTCTTCGCCTCGGTACACGTCGGCGCGCTTCAGGGTGCGGACGTCTCTCACCGGTGCACCAGCCGCCCCTGGCCCGACTCCACGGTCAACTGCAGCCCGAGCACGTGAAGTACGTCGATGACCTTGTCGAGCTGCAGCGTCGGCTTGCCGTGCTCGAGCTGGTGAAGAAACGCAGGCCCGCAATGGGCGAGCGATGAGAGCTCGAGCTGCGTCAGGCGCAGTGCGCGGCGCCGCGTTCTGACCGCTGCGCCGAGGCGTGCGGGCCAGTCGAGCTCATTCGTTCGCATTGATTTTGTGGTCTTTTCCCGTCGAAGGGTCGCCATGAAGCTGTTTTCTATTCGAACGAATAGAAAATGACCAAGTCAGCGACCGTCACGCGTCATGCGTCGTGAAATCAATGCGAGCGAAGAGATTCCATCGGGACCCACAATGACACGGTGGTGCCCATACCTTCGCGCGAGACGATGGCCGCGTCGCCGCCGTGCGCCTGCGCGACCTCCCGCACGAAGGCCAGCCCCAGCCCGCTGCCGGTCGCCTTCGTGGTGAAGAATGGCTCGAAGGCCTGCTCTTGTGCGCGGGCGTCGAGGCCGCTGCCGGTGTCTTTCACCGCGAAGACGAGCTGCGGTTGATCAACACCCGAGGTGACCTCGGTTGACACCGTCAACGCGCCGCCTTTGCCCATCGCCTCAATCGCGTTCTTCACCAGGTTCTCGAGCGCCGACGCGAGCAGATCTGCGTCGAGTGACGCCTGTGGTGAGGGCTGCGCGAGCTGCTGCGTGATGGTGATGTGCTCGCCCGCTGCGAACTGCTGCAGCGAGAGCACGCGTACCACCAGCGCGTTGACGTCGAGCAGCTCGCGCTGCGGCTCCAACCGCGAGAGGCGCTGGTAGCGGTCGATGACGGTGTCGAGCCGCAGCAGTTGCTGCACGACGAGCTTCGACATGGCCTGCATGTCTTCCTTGCCGTCGCGGCGCAGCTCTTCGGCGAGGTACTCGGCGGCGCCGAGCGCTGCGGCGAGCGGGTTCTTGAGGTCGTGCGCCATCTGCGCCGAGAAACGCCCCAACGCGGCAAAGCGCTCGAGGCCCGCGCGCGCGGCCGAAGCCGAGGTGATGAAGAGCCACGCGAACACCGCAAGCACCAGCGAGAGCGCCGTCAGCGACGTAATCAACACGCCGAGCTGCTCGCGAAAGCCGGTGTAGATGACGAGGTAGCAGGTGGCGAAGAACAGCCCGACCACCAGCGCTTGACCCAGCGCCACGCGGCGCGGCCGCTCACTGCGGAACAGCCCGAGCCCCAGCGTGAGGTGCGTGAGCAGCGCGTTGAAGCTGAAGCTCCCGAGCGTCGAGAGGCGCGGCACGTTGACGCCGACGTCTGCGAGCGGGTCAGTGACGATGAGCAGCACCACCAACACCACCGCGAACAACAACACGCGCGAGCGAAGCTTCTCGAGCGGAGACGCCACGCGCCGCAGGTGCAGCACCACCTCGACGACCGCGTAGATGGCGACCGGGAGGCTGGTCAGCACGAGCGTGAGCGCCACCGTCGGCAACCCGCCGGGAATCTGCGGGCCGGGCACCACCAGCTCGACGGCCGCCGCCAACGCCTGCAACGCGAAGACGACGTACGTCGCGGCGAGCAGCTTGCCGTTGCGCGTGCGCCGCCCCACGAAGACGAGCACGAAGTGCAGCGCCACCGGCGGGAAGAACGGCGCCGCGACGCTGCCGAGCCACGTGTACGCCTCGTGCTGCGTCAGCGTCGAGCCGACGGCCGCCGCGTTCCACGCGAATTGATCAGCCGCCAACAACGCGAGCGGTCGCCGCAGCGGGCTCGGAGAACCTCGCGAGAGCGCCAACGCGATGACCACGAGGCCCGACGTCGCAGCGAGTACGTGAACGGCGGCCCAGGACGTCATTGCGTGAATGGTACCGCCCGCTGCTCCAATGCGTGCGCCGAGTGACGCGGAGGCTGAATACCGGCCCTTCAGCGAGGTTTTTGCGATCAGGAAGACGGCCCAACTCACCGTGTCTACGTCGCTTCTACGCCCGAGTGGATCTGCGCTCAGAACACCCCTTGCGGCGCGCGGTCGTCGTGCGCAGGAATGTCGAGAAGAGGTCACTGATGAACGCACTGACACACGCACCAGACACGTTGGACGAAGCGCGGCTCGAGCAGTTCGAGGCGATGATGGAGCAGTTCGCTTCGATTCAGGCCAAGTACAAAGGCGTGCGCGGCGAGCTGCTCGCCAAGGTCCGCGCAGAGCTGATGCGCTTGAGGCCTGGCGCGAACTCACCGACGCCTACGCCGCCGGTGGCCGTCGCCGCGCCCAGGCCGAGGCCCACGCCGAACCCCGTCACCGAGCGCGCGCTGCCGTCGTGCCGCGTGTGCGGGCGCGGCATGAAGGTCAACGCGAGTGAGGGCAACCTCACCTGCGAGCGCGGCCACACGCGCGCCCTGACCTGATTCACGAAGGCGGTGACATGCGCGGGCTGATACACGCCGCGCATGTCGCAAGCCTTGCTCGACGCCATTCGCGCGGAGGCCAAGCCCGCGCTCTGGGCCAACGGAGTCAAACTCGCGCGCGCCAACGCTGCGGCGCTCGAGAAAGTGCAGGGCAACGAGCGCGTCTTTCGCGTGAAGCCCGCAGGCCGACCGGTGGCCTTCACCGTGTACCTGACGCCCGACGATTCGTGGGAGTGCAGCTGCGACGGCGCGTTCGACCCGTGTGAGCACGTGGTCGCCGCCGCCATCACGCTCGCGCAGGGCGGCGCTGAGGTCGCCACCGCTGCGCAGACGTGGACGAGGCTCGTCTACCGCTTCACGCGCGTCGAGAACGGGCTCACCGTTGCGCGCGAGCTGCTGCACGCCGACGGCAAGGTCGAGCCGCTGCCGTCTTCGCTGCAGTCGATGGTGGCCAACGGACAGGCCAGCAAGCTGCAACTGGAGAACGGTGACCTGCTCGCCGACCGCGTGCTGGAGCGGCCGTGGCGGGGCGCGCTGTCGGCCGACCGCCTCGAGGGGTTGCTGGGGCTGCTGTCGGCCTCGAAGCAGATTCTGCTCGAAGGGCAGCCCGTCGCCTTCTCGAACGAGGTCATGTTGCCGCGCGTGAAGGTCGTCGACGAGGGCGGCGAAATCGTCGTCACCGTGCACGCCGACCCGCGCGTGAGCGAAGTGGTGAGCGCCGGCGTCGCGCGCTGTGGCGACACGGTGTGCAAGCTGGGCGAGACCGAATTGACGGGCCCGTGGCTGCACCTGTTGCCGTCGGTGCGTCGCTACGACGCGAACCAGGTCGGCGAGTTGATGAGCCGCGTGCTGCCGGAGCTCGCGCTGCGGTTCCCCATCGACAACCACTCGCGCCGCTTGCCGCGCATCGACCGCACGCTGGAGCCGCGCATCGAGCTGCAGCTCGCGCAGATGGACATCGGGCTCTCGGTGTTGCCGGTGCTCGTCTACGGCAGCCCTCCGGTGGCGCGCGTCGACGCGGGCAAATTGGTGCATCTCGGCGGGCCGATGCCGGTGCGCAAAGAGAACGCCGAGGTGCGCGTGACGTCTGCGCTGCGCGACGTGATGGGGTTGATGCCGGGCCGTCGCACCACGTTCAACGGCCAGGAGCTCGCGCGCTTCGTCGACAAGTTGAAGGACTGGCGCGGTGGTCTGTCGGGTGACGCGCGTCGCGTCGTCGGCACGGGGTTGTCGCTCGTGCCGCGGCTCAACGCGAAGTCGGCGCTCGACGCGTACGGTGCGCCGCGCGCCGAGTTCTCGCTCGACTTCGACGTGGAGGGCGGGCCGCCGGGCGCGAGCGTGAGTGGTGATGCGGTGCTGCGCGCGTGGCGTGAAGGCCTGGGGCTCGTGCCGTTGGAGAGTGGTGGTTGGGCGCCGTTGCCGCAGGCGTGGCTCGACACGAATGGCGCGCGCGTGCAGGCGTTGCTCGCGGCGCGCGGTGAAGACGGCGCGGTCGCCAACCACGCGCTGCCGCAGTTGGCGGAGCTGTGTGAGTCGATGGAGTCACCGCCGCCGGCGGGGCTCGAGAAGCTGCGACCGCTGGTCGACGGCTTCGACACGTTGCCGAGCGTGGCGTTGCCGCGAGGTGTGAACGCGACGCTGCGCCCGTATCAACAGCACGGCGTCGACTGGCTGGGCTTTCTCAAGGCCGCGGGCCTCGGCGGCGTGCTGGCCGACGACATGGGCCTTGGCAAGACGCTGCAGACCATCTGCACGCTCGAGAAGGGCTCGCTGGTGGTGTGCCCGACGAGCGTGTTGCCGAACTGGCGCGCAGAGCTCTCGCGCTTCCGCCCTGAGATGACGGTCAACGCGTACCACGGGCCTTCACGGGCGTTGAACGACGCCGACGTGACGCTGACGACGTACGCGTTGCTGCGCCTCGACGCCGACGCGCTGGCCGCGAAGAAGTGGCGCGTGGTGGTGCTCGACGAAGCCCAGGCCATCAAGAACCCCGACAGCCAGGCCACGCGCGCTGCGTACGGGCTGCAGGGCGGGCTCAAGCTCGCAGTCACCGGCACGCCGCTCGAGAACCGCCTCGAAGAGCTGTGGAGCCTGATGCACTTCACGAACCCCGGGCTGCTCGGTGGGCGGCGGGAGTTCAACGAAAAGTACGGCGAGCGCATCGAAGCGGGCTCGAGCGACGCCACGCAGGCGCTGCGCAAGAAGTTGGCGCCCTTCATTCTTCGACGGCTCAAGCGCGACGTGGCGCCCGAATTGCCGCCGCGCACAGAGGCCGTGCGCTTCGTCACGCTCGAAGACAAAGAGCGCGCTGTGTACGACGCGGTGCACGCCGCGACGCGCGCCGACGTGGTGCGGTTGCTCGAGAGCGGCGGCTCGGTGCTCAAGGCGCTCGAGGCGTTGCTGCGGTTGCGACAGGCCGCGTGTCATGTGGCGCTGGTGCCCGGGCAGCAGGCGAAGACGTCGTCGAAGGTGCAGGTGCTGGTGGAGTCGCTCGTCAACGCCGCGGCCGACGGGCACCGCTGCTTGGTGTTCTCGCAGTGGACTTCAATGCTCGACCTCATCGAGCCGGAGCTGAAGGCTGCGGGGCTCACGTTCTCGCGGCTCGACGGCAGCACGGCCGACCGTGGCGCAGTGACGACGCAGTTCCAGGCGGCCGATGGCCCGACGGTGTTGCTGATGTCGCTCAAGGCCGGCGGCACGGGCCTCACGTTGACGGCGGCAGACCATGTCTTCCTCGTCGACCCGTGGTGGAACCCGCAGGTTGAAGCGCAAGCGGCCGACCGCGCGTACCGCATCGGTCAAGACAAGCCGGTCTTCGTGTACCGGCTCGTCTCTCAAGGCACCGTCGAAGAACGAATTCTCCAGCTGCAGGACAAGAAGCGCGCCCTGTTCGAGGCCGCGCTCGAAGGTGGCGAAGGCGGCGCTTCACTCACGCGCGACGACTTGTTGGGGCTCTTCATGTGACGCGGCCGGCGCTCAGAGCGTCGGGTAGTCGGTGTAGCCCTCGGGACCCGTCGTGTAGAACGTGCGGCGGTCCGGCGTGTTGAGCGGCGCGTTGCGGCGGATGCGCTCGATGAGATCCGGGTTCGCGAGAAACGGTCGGCCGAAGCTGATGGCGTCGGCCGCTCCGCACTCGAGCGCCGCCTGTGCGCTGGCCGCGTCGAAGTCTTGATTGAGCACCAGCGTGTTCTTGAACACCGCGCGAAGCTTCGGGCTCAACTTCGGCACGTCGCTCTTCGTAAACGTGCCGTCGGGCGCGGCTTCACGCAGCTCGAGAAACGCGATGCCGAGTGACTGCAGGTGCTCCGCCGCCGGTACGAATACCGCTTCGGGGTTCGAGTCGTCGCAGCCCTGTATTTCGCCGTTGGGTGAGAAGCGAACGCCGGTGCGGTCAGCGCCCGCTTCTCTCACGAGGCGCTCCATCACCTGCCGCAACAACCGCAACCGGTTGTCCACCGAGCCGCCGTATGCGTCGTCGCGAGCGTTGGTCCCGTCGCGCATGAACTGGTCGATGAGGTAGCCGTTGGCCGCGTGCAGCGCGACGCCGTCGAAGCCTGCGCGCAGCGCGTTGCGTGCCGCGCGTGAGTAGTCGTCGAGCGTACGGTTGATGTCGTCTCGAGTCATCGCGCGCGCTTCGACGTTGAGGTTCTGCGGAGCGCCCGGGCGCGCAGGCGCGGTCGTCGCCGACGAAGAGAAGGGCGCGTTGCCGGTGACGTCTTTGCGCGCGAGCCGCCCCAGGTGCCACAGCTGCGGAACGATGCGGCCACCGGCGGCGTGAACGCTTTCGGTCACCGGCTTCCAAGCTTCGACCTGTGCGTCGCTCCACAGCCCCGGCGCGTTGGGCCAGCCCAGGCCCTCGTGGCTGATGCCGGTGCCCTCGGTGATGATGAGCCCCGCGCTCGCGCGTTGTCGGTAGTACTCGACCATCAACGCGGTCGGCACGTGGTTCTCCGTCGAGCGGCCACGCGTCAACGGCGCCATCAATATGCGGTTGGGCGCAGCAATCGCGCCGAGAAGAATCGGGTCGAAGAGAGTCGGCATCGGCGACGCGACTTAACGAGCCGAGAAACGGCTTCAACCAATTCGCGCCGCGCGCGTGGGCGATGTTGTTGTCGGACGCGATTTTCAGCGGGGCTGCTGAACCCGGTTGAGCTCGACGAAGCGGAACTTGCTGCCCGCCTTGAGCTGCTCGACCACCGCGCGCGTCTGCCCCTCGTCGAGCTCGCTGCCGTCGGCGCGTCGCACCTTCACGAGGTGTGTCGTCTCGCTCGCGGCGGCCACGTATTCCACGCGGTAGCCCTCGACCGCGGCGAGCGCCATCAGCTCGTCGACCGTCGTCGGCTGCGTGGTGCCCAGCACGACTTCACTCACGCGCACGTCGACGGGCTTCACTTCGGGCTCGTGCTTGCAGCCCGCGAGCAACAACACCGAACTCAGCAGCAGCGCCTTCATTCGCAGTACCCCGTGCCCGTGTTGCAGACGTCTGGCGTGCAGTCGGCGTTCGACGTGCAACCTGGAATGCACACGCCGCCGCCCGCGCCGTCGCTCTCGCAGATGTAGCTGCCGCGGCACGTCGACCGCCCGCCTCGTGGTGACGCGCACGCCGCCAGGCACACCGAGCTTGTCGCGCCCGCGATGCACGTCGAGCCGATGGGGCACGCCCTGGTGTCGCAGAGCGCCGCGCAATACCCGCCTGGGAAAGCGGTGGCGCAGAAGCCGTCGCCGCACGTCGCGTCGTTCGCGCACGCCACGCCGATGAGTGACGACTCGTTGCCGCTCACGTTGCCCGGTGGCGTCACCGCGAACGCCAGCCCCTGCAGTCGCTGGCCGTTCGTCACCGACAGCTCTTTCGGGTTGTCGCTGTTCGGGTACAGCCCGAGCGGCTCGCCGTCGTCGTAGTCGCCGTTGCCATTCGTGTCTTGCACGCCGAAGAGAAAGTAGCGGCCCGCCGTCACCGGCACCGAGAACGCGAAGCCTCCGGCGGCGGTCGCCAGCACGGCCTCTTCGATTTTCCACTCGCCGCGCGCGTCTTCGTAGATGGCGGCGACCGCCACGTCGGGGCCCGTCAACCCGCCGGCGCGCAGCTTGATGCCGACGCTGCCGCCACCGCCGTTGGAGCTGACGTTCAACACCGCCGCCGCCGTCACGCCGTCGGTCAGCCCCTGCAGGTTCGCGCTCAACGAGACCGACGTCGTCTCGCCCGCCCCGACGGTGCGCGTGTTGCCACCCAGCACGGTGACGCGCGACGCCTCGGCGCCGCCGGGCGCGAGCGTGAGGTTCAAGGTCGCGCCGCCGGTGTTCGAGATGAGCACGTTCTGCTGCGTGGCCGTCGACGTGAAGAACAACGACGAGGTGTTGATGGACAACTTCGCCGGGCCGCTGGGCTGCGTGTTGGTCACGCGCAGCAGCGCCGCCTGCACGTTGACCAACCCGGCGCCGCACCCCTCGGTGCACTGGGAGCTGCGCTGCGCGGTCTCGGTGAGAATCTGCCGGGCCTGCGCGAAGGTGAGCGCGGGGTTGCGCGCCTTGAGCAATGACACCACGCCGGCGATGTGCGGCGCTGCCATCGAGGTGCCGTTCTCGAAGGAGTACGTCGGCATGTTCGAGGCGTCGCGCAGCGTCGAGAGCACGCCGTCGGCGTAGCCATCACCGTTGGCGTCTTCGGAGACCTCTCCGCCCGGGGCCATCAAGTCGACGCGCGCGCCGAAGTTCGAATAGCTCGCGCGCTTGCCGTTGAGCCGCGTCGCACCGACGCACAACACGCCGCTCTGGTTGCACGGCACGAAGCTCGAGGCCTCGACGTTGTCGTTGCCGGCCGCCACCACGAAGATGACGTTTCGCCTCGCCGCGTCGTCGATGATGTCCTGGTACGACCGGCTGGCCTGCCCCGGCCCGCCGAGGCTCATGTTCACCACGCTCGCGGGGTTCGCGTTCGCCGGTACGCCGGGCACGGTGCCTCCCGCGGCCCAGTTCATGCCCGAGATGATGTCGAAGTCGGTGCCGCCCTGTTTGCCCAGCACGCGCACCGGCACGATGCGCGCGTTCCAGTTGATGCCGGCGATGCCGCTGCCGTTGTCGGTGTGCGCGCCGATGGTGCCCGCGCAGTGCGTGCCGTGCCAGCTCGACTGGTTCTGCGGCAGGTCGCCGCCGGGGTCGTTGGGGTTCGAGTCGCGTGCGTCTCCATCGTTCGCGTTGGCGAGGTCGGAGACCATGTCGTAGCCATTCACCACGCGGCTCATGAGGTCGGGGTGCGACGTGATGCCGGTGTCGACGACGGCGATGGTGACGGGCGCGGTGGTGCCTTTTTCGATGTCCCACGCGGCGGGGAGGTTGATGGGCGGCAGGTGCCACATCGCCGGGTAGAGCGAGTCGTTGGGCACGGCGAGCGCGTGGCGCACGCGGTTGAGCTCGGTGAAGCGCACGCCCGGCAGCTTGGCGAGCTGCGCCGTCGCCTCGAGGGTCTGAGTTTCATCGAGCGCCGCGCCGTCGGCCTTCGTGACGCGCGCGAGGTGCAGGTACGGCGAGGCGAACCCTCCGTGCGTGACGTGGTAGCCGCGCAGCTGCAGGCGCGCCGTGGCCGCCTTCGAGTCGAGCACTTCGTCGAAGCGCACGATGACCTCACCGGGCCGAATGCTCGACGGCAGGCCCACGCCGCGCAACGCGCCCACGTGAATGGGGCCGAGCCAGCGGTGCCCCGCGGCCTTGTCGGCAGCCAGCGCCGTGGCCTTCGAGCGCTGGGCGCGCTGCGAGAACAACGTCCGCGCGACGTCGCGCAGCTTCGGGTCGAGCGCGCGCCGCGTCGACTGGCCTGCACCGTTGAACACGGTCACGTTGCCGTTGAGCTGCGCAGTGCCGCCGTCACCGCCCATGGGCTCGGGCTCCAGCAAGTCGCAGCCCAGCGCAAACAGCGCTCCACCCAACACGAAGAGTCGTCGCATGCAGGCGAAGTCAGCCCCGCATGACGATGAAGTCAATCGGCGGAAATAGGGCACGGCGCGCGCGTTACCTTGCGGTAGGAGCGGGCCCTTCATGGCGTGGCGCTCCGTACCAGAAGCAGGCACCGTGCTCGGCATTCGCCTCGTGGCGGGCACGTACCGGCTCTTCGGTCGTACGCTCGCAGGCGCGCTGCTGTGGTGCATCGCCTGGTACTTCGTCTTCTTCGGTGGCGTGCAGCGGCGCTCGGCGCTCGACTATTTCCGTCGCATTGGGCGGCCCACCACGCTGCGTGAAGTGCACAAACTGGTGTGGCGCTTCGCGCGCGTCGGGCTCGACCGCCTGTTGTTTCTGCTGGGCGACATCAAGAGCCTCACCATCGAGCTGCACGGCCACGACGACCTGATGAAGGTCACGCAGGCGAAGCGCGGCGCGCTGTTGTTGGGCTCGCACCTCGGCAGCTTCGAGGCCATGCGCACGCTGGCCAACCGGCACGACGTGCCGCTGCTGGTGCTCGCCGACTTCGCCAACGCGCAGAAGGTCAACTCACTGCTGCAGACGCTCTCGGGCAACGTGCGCTTCCGCCTGCTGGAGCTCGACGCCAACGATCCACTGGGGCTGCTCAAGGTGAAGGAAGCCATCGACCGCGGCGAGCTGGTGGCGATGCTGGGAGACCGGCGCACCGACCGCGAAGGTCGCGACGTCACCGTGCCTTTCCTCGGCGGTCTGGCAAAGTTCCCCGTCGGTCCTTACGTGCTCGCGCACGTCTTGCAGTGCCCCGTCTATTTCGTCGCTGGTCTCTATGAGGCGCCCTCGCGCTACGACATCTACTGTGTGCCGATGTCTGAGCGCGTCGAGCTGCCACGCAAGGGTCGCAACGAGGCGCTCGAAGGCGAAGCGGCGCGCTACGCGAAGATGCTCGAAGACTTCACGCGGCGTGCGCCGCTGAACTGGTTCAACTTCTATTCATTCTGGGTGGATTCTCCATGACTGACGTCGCGCTCGAAGGTTCCTCTGCCAACACCGAAGCCCGCTTTGCGGCGCAACGCCTGGCCTTCGCTCCGTTGATGTTCCAGGCGTGCCGTGCGCTGCGCGACTTTGGAATTCTCGAGCGCTTGTCGATGGCGCGTAGCAAAGGCCTGACCGCGAAAGAGGCCGTCGAAAAGACGGGCGTCAACGCCTACGCCGCCGCGCTGTTGTTGGAGGCGGGCCTCGCCTCGGGGTTGTGCAGCTGCGCCAACCCCAGCGCCGCCGAGCCGCGCTTCTTCATCACGCACATGGGCGTGTACTGGCTGCGCGACGAGCTCACGCGCGTGAACGCCGAGTTCAACCACCACGTCTGCTACGGCGGCGCGGCGAACCTGCGCGACGCGTTGCTCGAGGGCAAGCCGTCGGGGCTCCCGGCCATCGACAGCACCGGCGCGAAGACCGTCTACGAAGCGCTGCGCACGCTGGCGCCCGAAGTGAAGCGCGCGTGGTTCGAGTTCGACCACTTCTATTCTGACGGCGTCTTCGAGAGCATCTTGCCGCGCGTGCTCAAAGACGGCGTGAAGCACGTCGTCGACATCGGCGCCAACACCGGCCGCTTCGCGGGCATCGTGTTGGGCACGCAGGCCGACGTGCGCATGTCGTTGGTCGACCTGCCGGGGCAGCTCGCGGTGGCCAAAGAGAACCTCACGCCGCACCACGCGCGCATCACGTTCGCGCCGACCAACGTGCTCGACCCGAAGGCGCCGTTGCCGGTGGGCGCCGACGTCTACTGGCTCTCGCAGTTCCTCGATTGTTTCTCTGAAGAAGAAATCGTCTCGATTCTCTCTCGCGTGCGCGGGGCCATGCGGCCGGATTCACGCGTGTTCATTCTCGAGACCTTCTGGGACCAGCAGCGTCACGACGCGGCGCGCTTCTGCGTCATCGGCACGTCGCTGTACTTCGCGTGCATCGCCAACGGGAACTCGCGCATGTACCACTCGGAGGTGATGAAGCGCCTCGCGAAGGAAGCGGGCCTGGCGCTCACCGAAGAGGTGAACAACGTCGGCATCTCGCATTCGCTGCTGCAGCTCGGCGCGGCGTGAGCTCCGGTGACCGACGAAGGAACTTCTCTGACGACATTCCTGGTGGGCGTTCGCCACAGACGCTGCGCGGCTCGAGGTGAGCCGCTCTTGCGACGGCGGGCCATGCCGTCGCGCGGTTACCCGCTGAGACGGAGCGCCTGACGAGTTCAGCCCAGCGCCGCGAAGATGACCTCTCGTTGACGCTCGGTGTCGGGGTACGGCACGCGGAGCGCGCGCAGCAGGTCTTCGGCGGTGCCGTTGCTCCCGGCGCGCGCATTGTTCAGGTACACCGCTGTGCGCGACGCGAGGCCCGGGCCCGCGGCCTCGAGCATGCGCACCGCGTCTTCAGGAGAGAGCCCCAGCGTGCGCACCGCCGCCGCGAAGGTGCGCGCTTCTTCGGCGTGCGCGGACATCAACGTGGTGGCTCCCAGCGAGGTGATTCGGCGGAGCTGCTCGGCCGAGTAGCCGGCGTCGGCCAGGGCCTCGAACGCGGCGGGGTTCGCGCGCGCGATGGTCTCGGCGGTCTCGGCGGGGGCGATGTCGAGCTCAACGAGCCGCTCCGTCATGTCGGCCACGCGCTCTTCGTTGTCGCGCCAGTCGCTCACGCCGCTGGCCACGAGCGAGACCGCGCCGGCGACCATGCTGACCGGCGCGCTCACGGCGACGCCCGCAATCGTCAGCACGCCCTGCGCCACCAGCACGCCGCTGGCGGCGAGGCCCGCGTAGTCTTCAGGGTTGCCGTCTTTCAGCACGCCATCGAGGAACGTCTTCCCGTCGGCCACCGCGCCGATGATGCCGAACGCGGCGCCCGCACGCTCTGCCAGCGCGGCGAAGCGGGGAATCGACTCGGCGAGGCCCGCGACGTCTTCCAACCGGCTGACGACGGTGCCCACGTCGATGCGGCCGAGCGTCTCCTGCAGTTCAGGAGAGCCGGTCAGCGAGAGCGCGACGTGCTCTTCGAGCTCTGCGGCCGCGCTTTCGAACACCGCGGCGGTGCGCCGCGCGCCTTGCAGCACCTCGCCGTACACCTCGGGCTGCGGGTGGTACTTCGCCACGTCGCTTTCCGCGTCGGCGAGTCGCGCGGTGTTGTCGGCGACGTAGGTGGCGAGCTCTTGCGCGGCGGCTTCGGCTTGCGCGTAGGCAGGCTCGTCGCTGCGGAAGTCGTCGGCGTAGGCCTGCAGCTCTTCAGGCGTCAGCGCGTGTTGGAGGTGCGCGAGGTGCTCGGCCAACGCGGTCTCGGAGGCCTTCACCGCTTCGTTCGCGGACTCCAGCGCGGCGGTGCGCGTCTCCACCCCTTCTTGCACCTCACGAATGGTGCCAATCGCGTCGAAGCCGCGCTGTTCGAGCGCCGGGGTCATCGCGCCCGTCGACTGTTTGCTCGCGACGCCCACCGGCTTCAGGTTCGACGAGCTGAAGTTGCTGCCGCCGCCGAGGTTCGTGAGGTTGCGCTGCGCCCGGCGGTCGAGCGATGGCTGCACCTCGGCGCGCTTCGCGGGGGCCGCCTGCGTGAAGGCGTCTTCGGAGTGGCGCGTGGGCGTCGTGCGGCGGGGCTCGGTCGTCGATTTGATGGTCATGGCCTGATGAAGACGTCGCACCTCTCTACTTGTCGCGCCGGGAGTAAAAACAGCGCGATTTCAGGTGTTTGGCGCCGCGCAGCTACCGCTGAATCGCGCGAATCAGGTTCGGCGACTGGTTCGACAGGTGCGAGTACGACAACCCCATCGAGTCGACGATGGTGGCGTGCACGTCGGCCGGGCGAATGACCTTGCCGCCGCTCGGGTCGAGCGCGCCGGAGTTCAAGTTCCACTTCTGCACCTGCATGCCCTGATTCGATGACGCGCCGAAGACCGTGTTGCCCTTGATGCCGGGGCCCGACAGCAGGCAGCTCGAGACGAGGTGGTGGTCGCGGCCGTCGCGCGTGTTGATCATCGGCGTGCGGCTGAACTCGCTGAAGACGAGCATCGACGTGCACTGCCAGAAGTTCTTCGACGTGCCCGGCACCTGCTTCGACTTGAGGTACGCGATGAGGCGACCCAGCGCGTCCCACCCGGCCTGCTGCGAGACGGCCTGCTGGTTGAAGAGGTCGAAGTGGTCGTCGAGCCCGTTGGCCAGTGACACCGCGACCACGTTCGACACGCCGTTGACCATCGCCTGGCCGGCGAGCGCCGCGCGGCCCCGCATGCTGGTGAGGTCTGCCGACACGTTCAACGAGAACGCCGAGTACAGGTCGGTGAGCGCCGCCGGAGCGGGAATGGCGAAGTTGAACAGCGCCGACTTCGCCGGGTTCACCAGCTGCCGCGCCATGTTGCGACCGTCTTTGAACGCGCCGACGAGCCCGCCCACGTCGTAGCCGTGCTGCTCGCAGGTGTCGTCGGTGTCTTCGAAGTTGCGCACCGCCGCTTCACTCGCTGCAGGCAACGTGGCGCCGGCCTGTGGCTGCATCACGGTCAGCATGTCGCGGTAGCTGTTGACGCGAATGGCGCTCGACGAAGCCGCGAGGCCCTCGTTGTACGACTCGGTGCCGATGGCGATGTTGGGCACGTCGCCGCGTGAGCCGGTCTGCGCCGTGACGACGGTGTTCAGCGAGCTGCCCGACGCGGTGAGGCCGCGCGGGAACTTGCCGGTGAGCAGGTAGCGGCGGCCGACCTCGTGGGTCAGCGTGTCCATGTTCATGCCGCGCACGATGCAGAGGTCGCTCGAGTGCGCGAGCATCGAGTCGGGCACGGCGGGCCCGAAGGTGAGGTTGCCGCGCGCCTGTACGCCGGTGCCTCCGGTGGCCGTCATCACGGTGTCGACGAAGGGAGTTTCGGCGGCGGTCTGCGCGTACGCCGGCTCGATGCCCGAGGTCGGCCTCGCGCCGGCGACGCGTTGGTACTGGGCGAGCTTCGCGTTGCGCGGGTCGAGCGAGAGCAGCTGGTCCCACCCGCCGTCGAAGTACACCATCAACATGAAGTGCGGGTCGGCGGTCTGCGCGAGCGCGCCTCCCAGCGGCGTCTGACGCAGCAACATGCCGCCGGTGGCCAGGCCCATCACTTCCAGAAAACTGCGGCGAGACACGAAAGAGTTCGACATGGCGTGCGTTCCGTTTCGGCTCAGTAGAGGTGGTACTCGGGCGCGGTGAGCAGGGCGACGCAGACCGAGCGCCACCCTTCCTTCACGTGCGCTGCGGTGGGCGTCGCGGTGCCGGCGGCGCCTCGTACGGCGGCATCGAAGACGGTGCGCAGGCCGGCGATGGGCGCGCCGTCATTCGTCGCCACCTTCACGCCGTGAAAGCGCAGCTTCAGGTAGCGCAGGTTGGCGTCGACGCCCGCGCTGTTGCTGGTGACGGTGTCGGTCAGCCCCACGAAGCGCATCAACACGCGTGAATTCGAAGCGAGCGCGGCGTCGGCGTTCGCGGTGCGCGTGCAGCCGTCACGCGCGGCGTCGCCCATGAACTTGAGGTGCAGCGCCGAGGGCTCGAGGTTCTCGTCGACCACGTTGATGTAGTCGGGCTCGCCGAGCGTCGCGGCGCGGGCGGTGAAGCCCTGCGTGGTGCTGTTCGTCATCCACGTGTTGCCGCCGAGCACCACGGGCATCGACAAGGCAAGTTGACGAATCGACAGGCGCTGCGTGCCCGCAGACTCCGGGGTGATGACCACCGCACCGCCGCCGCCTCCTCCTGAACCTGCGTCGGAGCTCGTTCCCCCACCAGCGCCGCCGCCCGTCGCCGCGCCACCGCCGAAGCCGTCGATGGGTGGGTGATCAATCGGCAACACCGGGCCCTTGTCTTCGACGTCGAGCGCGGGGCCTGCGGGTTGTTCGACGGGCGGCGCTTCTTCAGCGCACGCTGCGAGCACGAGGACACTGCAGAAGATTGCGGCTCTCATCGAACCCTCCGGTACGCAGGCAACGAGACGATTTGTTCGACGAGCCACGGCAACTTGTAGCCGTTGTCTTTGAAGCCCGTGGCCAGGGTCTGCAGCGTCGCGGCTTCGTCGGCGTCGGTGCCGAGCACGCGCAGGTCACGCTTCATCAAGTTCGCGTACGTGCGCTTCACCGCGCAGCGCGCGAACGTGCCGTCGGTGATGATGGCGTTCGCGCGCCCCTTCGGGCCTGACGCCAGCGCCGCCGTGATGTCGGTGTGGGCCGCGTCGGCGTACTGGTACGGCAAGAGCGCGCCCGGGTTGTCGGCCGAGTCATCAGTCACGAAGAAGCGACGGCAGAAGGCGCTGTTGGAGTTGACGCACGCCGCGCGCGTGCGCGGGTACGTGGTGGTGTTGGTCATCAGCGTGGTGCCCGCTTCAGCGAACTGGCCGAAGTGCGCGGCCTGCGGCTCGAGCTGACGGTGGCAGTAGCGGCACGTGCAGCGCTTGGTGAGGTCGTCGCTCGAGTCAGAGCAGCCATTGGCCGCCGGCGTCTCGATGGTCGACGACGGCACGAAGCTCTCGCACTCGAAGTCTATGCGCATGCGGTTGGCGCGGCCGCGGTTGGTCTGGAAGCGCAGCAGGAACACCGGCGTCGTCAACACCCCGGCGTGCAGGTTGCTGCCGCGGTCTTCGACGCTCCACGTGGTGTCGGTGAAGGTGTCGCGCGGCATCGCTTCGTTGGGGTCGGGCTCGGCCACGACGCGCGCGTAGGTGAGGTGCGGCGCGAGGTACTTCTTCCAGAACATCAGCGGGCCCGAGGTGGGCGCGTTGCGCGCGGTGATGAGCTCCGTGTACGGGCGGCCGCCGGTCGAGACGCGGTCCACCATCTGCCCCAGCTGCTCACGCATCGCCTGCTGAATGACGGTGCGCACCTGCGCGGCGGGCCCGAAGCAGTAGCGGAGCCCGGGGCCGCAGCCGCACTCGACGCGCGCGTCGCCCGCCGGCGTGTTGCACGCGATGACGGTGCCGCTGACGGTGACGCTCTCCGTCTCCATCGCGTCGAAGGCGCAGACCTTCACCTGCGTGGTGGGCGCCCAGTACGGCGTCACCATGCGCCAGCCTTCCTGCTTCACCGTGACGCCGTTGACGACGGTGGTGCGAAGGCCAGCGGTCGCGGGCACGAACTTCCCGCCCGCGTTGAACTGTGTCTGCTCGAAGTCTCCGCACTGCAGGCCGAGCGCGGTGTCGACGTCGGTGGCTCCACGAAACTGGCGGCGCTTGCCCGTCGAGGTGATGGCGTACGCGGCCGGCGTGGCGAGCATGCCCAGCTGCGCGTTGACGCCGTTGAGCTGCACGTTGGTGACGTTGGGCCAGAACAGCTCTTCGTGGTTCCGCCGCATGACGAGGCGGAAGTCGTCGCTCGCGAGCCAGTCGCGAATGGTGGCCGGCGGAATGCTGCCGAGCGTGTCGAGCGCCGAGTACTCCTCGAAGGTCGGCGTCTTGCCGCGCAGGTCGAGGCTCATGCGGCGCAGCAGCTGGTACTTGTCGACTTCGCGCGATTGGTCACAGCTCGGCGCCACCTGCGCGGTCGCGAAGCTCGAGGCGAGCACCACCGCGGCAAGCGTGAGACGGGTCGTCATCATGGCAATTGCCCTCCTTCGACCCAGCGAACGACGACGTCGTAGTCGCTCGGGGTCAGCACTTCGGTTGACGTCGGCGGCATCGGCGCCGACGTGTCTTGCAGCCGGCTCACGAGCTGCCACGCCCACTGCTTTGCGGTGGCGTAGTTCTCGAGGTTGATGACCGGCGAGTAGTTGGCGCCCGCGACGTGGCAGCTCTTGCAGTGCGCCGTCATGAAGGGCTTCACGTCGGCCGCGAAGGACGGCGGTGGCACCGTGACCGACGTCGAGAGGCGCACCAGCGCCGCGCCGTCGAGCACCCACACGTCACCGGCCGCATCGCGCGTCACCGCGTCGGGCCAGGGCTGCGCGAGGTCGGCGAGAATGACGGAGCCGGTCGCCGTGAGCTGCAGCAACTGTGACGTGGTGCTGATCAACGTCACCTCGCCGATGACCTCGACGTCGACGATGGCCACGTCGCTCGCGAAGGTCTGGCGCGTGACGACGTCGTCGGTGCCGACGGTGACGAGGCCCGCTGACGTGCCGAGCAACACCGTGCCGTCAGCCTGGTGGTCGACGGCGGTGACGGTGCCGACGCCTCGCGCGATGGGCTTGATGGTGCGCGCCTCGAGGTCGACCGCGTAGAGCGAGCTGCCCAGCACCACGAGGGCCTTCGTTTCGGTGCGCCCGGCGACCACCTGCAGCGCGCCCGTTTCTTCAGGGTCGCTCACGCGCACGGCTTCGCGGTGGCCGTTCAGAATGCGGTACGCGTCGGTGGCCGTCGTCACCCAGAGCGCGGCGCCGGTGGCGTCGACGAAGCGCACCGCCGCCATCGTGAAGTCGTCGGAGAGCGGCGCGCGCAGCAGGCGGCCCGGCGCGTCGTGAAAGAAGCCGCCGGTCGACGCGAAGAAGACGCCTTCACCGCGGCGGCTCAGCGCCTTGAGCGTGCCGACTTCGGAGGGCGTGGTGTCGGTGCCGATGCTCAGCGTCGTGAAGCTCGTGCCGTTGCGCTGCTTGACCTGCGCGCCGTCGAGCACCGTCACCGCGCCGTTCTGCAGCCACAGCGCCGACGGCGCCGACCAGGTGCCTTGCGTGGTGCGGTCAGGGCGCGCGCTGTTTCGTGGCGCCACCGAGACGACCTCGATGTCGCGAATCACCACCGGCGTCGGCGTCACCGGCACGCGAATTTCGCCCGTGCAGGCGGTCAGCAGGAGCGCAGTGATGACGGAGGCGTGGCGCATGGCTCGCGGCTCCATCGCAAGGCCGGGGCCAACGAAGAGCCGGAGCTAAATCAACGGCTTGCAGACGTCTTTCGAGGGCGCGTCACCGAAGTGGACTGTCTGCGCGCAGGCCACTGTCCCCTGCGGGAGGACACCGGTTTTGAGCGCTTGCGCGACGTGTCGGCGACGGGGCATGAGTGGGCGCGACGATGCTGATGCCGGTGACCATCGCGGTCGTGTTGCTGGCGTCTCCATCGAACGCGTGGCTGGACGAGGCTCGCTCGTTGGTCGGCGCGCTGCGTTTTGGCGAGGCGATTTCGCGGCTCGAGGTGGCGCGGCAGGTGCCTTCGCTCACGGCAGCCCAGCGTCGCGAGGTCATTGAGTTGCTCGCGTATTGCCAGGTCGCTGAAGGCCAACGCGACGCCGCCGAGGCGACGTACATCGAGCTGCTGCGCGCCGAGCCGTCGATGGAGCTCGAGAAAGAGCGCAGCTCGCCCAAGGTGTTGGAGGTCTTCGAGGCTGCGAAGCGCGCGCTGTATCCACCCGACTACGTTCGCCTCGAAGAGACGCCTTCACCGGCAGGGCGCGTGCAACTGCGGCTCGTCGACCCGTGGAGGCGCGTGACTTCGCTGGTGCGCTTCGAGCGTCGGGATGCGGGGCCGTGGCGTGAGGTAGTCAGTGAGCTGTCATTTCCACTGCAGGTCGCGGTGGGCTCGGCGCTCGAGTGGTACGTCGAGGCGCGCGCGGGTGACGCGGTGGCGGCGTTGGTCGCGACGGCGGAAGCGCCGCGTCGGGTCGAAGCGCCGCGCATCGTTCAGTCGGCGACGCCGCTCGTGGAGGGCGCGAACCCGCGACGCGTGGCGGGCGTCGTCGTCATCGGCGTGGCGATTGTCGCGGCGGCGTTCGCGACGGGGCTCGCGGTGAATGGGTGGAAGCTGCGGCAAGATGCGCGCGACATGACGCGGGCTCCGGGTGACTTCGCAGATACGGCGCGTGCCGCTGAACGCGACGGCGCGACGCAGCAGGCGGTGAGCACCGGGTTGTTCATCGGCGCGGGGTTGACGCTCGGCACCGGCGTGGTGCTCGCGTGGTGAGCGCCGTGCTTCGTCGAATCGCAGTGGTGCTGTTCATTTCAGGCTGCGAGCTGGGCCCGCTCGACGTCTCCGGTCTTCGCTGCACCGACGAGCGCGCGTGTGGTGACGGGTATTCGTGTTGGCGTGAGCGCTGTGTGCTGACCGATGAACTCCCCGAGGTCGATGCGGGGCTCGACGCCGGCTTCGACGCTGGCTTCGACGCAGGTGTTGATGCCGGCATCGACGCGGGCGTCCTCGATGCGGGCATTCCCGTCGACGTGAACCTGTTGGCGAACCCGGGCTTCGAAGCGCTCTCGTCAGACGGTGGTGTGGTCGGCTGGCGTGCGGGCACCGGTCGCCTGCAGAGCTCTCCAGAGGAGCGCTCCGGGAATCGCGCGGCGCGCCTGTATTCATCGGGCGTCGGCCAGCAGATGGTGATGGTGCCGTCGGTCGACCAGCAAGGCACCGAGCAGGGCATGTTGTTTTGCGCGTCAATCTGGGTGCGCGCCGAGAGCGACGCCGGTGTCGACGTGACGTTGACGCTGCGCGACCGCTACGCCGACGGAGGTTTCGACTCGACGGCGGGGGTGCGCTTCACCGCGCGCGACGGGTGGGCACAGGTCAAAGAGCAACACCTCTCGTTCGGCCAGAGCACGCTGCAGTTGCGGCTGCAGTCGTCGACGCGCTTCGACGCGGGCCTGGGGTTTCTCGTCGACGACGCGGTGTTGATGCGGTCTTCGACGAGTTCCTGCCCCTGACGCGCTACCCTCTGCCGCAGTGACGCCCGGGTACGAGTTGATCCGTCGCATCGCCGGTGGCGGCATGGGCGAGGTCTTCGTCGCGCGTCGCACGGGGGCCGGCAACTTCGAGAAGCACGTGGCGCTCAAGTTGTTGCTGCCGCACCTCGCTGAAGCTCCCGAGCTGTTGCAGCGCTTTCACGACGAGGCGCGCCTCGCCGCGCGCATGCACCACCCGAACATCGTGGAGATTTTCGACGTCGGTGAAGCCGATGGTCGCCCCTTCATCGCCATGCAGTGGGTCGAGGGCGTGACGCTGGGGAAGTTGCTGCGGGAAGCGTCGACGAAGGGCGAAGCGTTGCCGCTGCCCATCGTGCGGTTGTTGGCGACGAGCCTGTGTGAAGCGCTGTCGTACGCGCACGCCTTGAGCGACGGCCAGGGTCGACCGCTGCGCGTGGTGCACCGCGACGTGACGCCCGGCAACGTGCTCGTCTCGGCCATGGGCGCGGTGTTGTTGACCGACTTCGGCATCGCGCGCGTTCGCGACAGCGCGAAGACGGAGCCCGGTGTGCTGCGTGGAAAAGCCGCGTACCTCGCGCCGGAGCAGTTGCTGCACGACGCGCCTGTCGACTCGCGCGCCGACATCTACGCTGCGGGGTTGACGCTCTACGAAGCGCTCACCGGGGTGCAGCCATACCGGCGCGACTCGATGAAAGACGCGCTGGACGCGGTGGCGAAGGGCGGGGTGGAAGACGCGCGCGCGCTGCGTGACGACGTCAGCGAGCGCATGGCGCAGGCGCTGCAGCGCGCGATGGCGAGAACTCCGGGGCAGCGCTTCGAGACGGCGCGCGCGTTTCGGGAGGCCTTCGTCGACGGGCCGGTCGCGACGTCGCCGGAGCTCGCTGACTACGTGCGCCGCGTGTGCGGCGAGGTGTCGCGCGCTCCCGAATTGAATGACGGGCCGGGCGCGACGCGCTCGGTGATTACGGTGACGCCGACGCACCTCGAGTTGCCGACGCCGGTGGTGACGAAGCCACGCCGTCGCGTGTGGCCGGCGTTCGTCGCGTTGGTGGCGCTCGGTGCGGCGGCGGTGTTTTTCGCGTTGCCTCAGCCGGTCGAAGCGCCGCCTGCGCCGGTCGTCGAAGTGCCGCGCGAAGAACCTCCTGTTGTCGTCGTCGCGGTCGAGCCTGTCGACGCCGAGCCGAAGCGCGTGGTGACGAAGCCTCCACCGAAGCGGGCGCCGCGCGTGGTGGCTCCGGCGGCGGTGCGCGTTGGCTACGTGACGGCAGACGCCGCGCCGTGGGCGGAGGTGTCGCTCGACGGCAAGGTGCTCGACCGCACGCCGTTCGTCCGTTACCCGTTGCCTGTTGGTCGCTACACGTTGGTGTTTCGCGGCCCGAACGGAGTGACGCTCCGACGCACCGTGGTCGTCACGGAGGGCGCCGTCACCGCCGTGCGCGTGGAGTTCAAGTAGGTCACGCCGTTCAGCGCAGCGTCAGCACCCAGGGCTTCGTGCCGCCGCTGACCTCCAGCGTCGCGCTCGCGTCGACGAGCGACGGCTCGAATGGCACCACGCCCAACGCCTCATTCGCGCGCGCGATGGTGAACGCTTGCTCCGTCGAGCCGATGCGCAACGTGCCGCTCTTCACCTGTGTCGGAACTTCTTCCTTCGACACCACGCGCAACGTCGGCGACATGAGCGTCGCGAACTCGCCGCTCTCTTTCACCACCACGGGGAACGTCGGGGGCAGCAACACCACCCCGCCGACGGGCGCTTCAATGGCCGAACGTTCACGGCTCGCGAGCGCGTTCTTCTTTTCAGTCTGCAGCTCGGCGATGCGCTGCTCGAGGTCGGCGCGCTTCGTGTCTTGCGTCATCGCTTCGACGGCCGCCTGTGCCTTGTCGACCGCGCGCTGCTTGAGCTCGACCTTCTTGTTCGCCGCCGCGAGCTTCGCCCCGGTGAGCCTCGCGAGGCCCTTCTGCGAAACCTTGAGCGCGAGCTCCGCCTTCTTCACCGCCGCGCGCGCCTTCTTCAGCTTCGCGGGCACCGCCTTCGGCAGCGCAGCTCTCTCTTTCTCGGCCGCCGCGATGCGCTCGTCGAACACCGCCGGAGCGTCGTCGAGCGAGTCTTCGAGCCGCGCCAACACCGCGCCGGCTTCAACGACGTCACCGTGCTTCACGTCGGCCACCTTCACGACGCCTTCACGCGGCGCGACCGCTGCGCCCAGCACCTCGGCGCGCAGCTCGCACGGAATCGAGCGACGCACCTCCACTGGCCGCAGCAGCACGCCGGCGATGACTGCCACCACGACGAGCAACCCGACGACGACGGGCCACCTGCGCGAGCGCTTCGGCACCTCCGGCGCGGGCACCGTCTTGTAGAGCCCGCTGGGCATCGGCGTGAGCGTCTCCGTCGGCGGCGGCGCAGAGTGAAAGCCGAAGCTGGCGAACGGGTCACCGGGCTTCGCTTCGTTCTCGGGCCACATCGCCGGCGCCGTTGGAGGCTCGGCGCTCGCGCTCGGCAGCCCATACGGCGTCGTCGCGGGCAGCGGCGCTTCCACCACCGGCGCTGCGGTCAACGGGAGCGGCACGCCGGCGTCATGTTGCTCGGCCGCCGCGCCGCCACGAACGATGCGCGCGTCGGGGTCGGGCGGCTGGAGCATGGGCGCGCCATACGGCGTGGTGCGCAGGCTGATGGGGCGAACCTGCTCCGGCTTCGGCTTCGGAGGTGCGGTCGGCATCGCGAGCGACACCACCTCGAGCGGCGCTCCGCCGTACGGCGTGGTGTGCAGGCTGAGCGGCTTCGGCGGTGCGGGCGCTTCGTCGTGCGGCGTCGTCAGGCTGATGGGCGCGTGCGACACCGTGGGGTCGGGCCCGTCGAGCACCACGGCCGCCGTCGTCACCGGTGTGTGCAGCTCGTCGAACGGCACGTTCAGCTCTCGCGAGCCGAGCGCTTCAGCGTCGATGCGTTGACGCAGCGCCGTCGCTTCATCACTCGCAGGGTCGGCCGCGGCCATGGCGTCGACATAGCTGCGTGCTTCGTCGAAGCGGCCCGCCCGCATGAGCCGCAGCGCGCTCTGGTACAGCTCGCGAACTTCGACCGTCCACTGCTTGCGCGGCGCCCACGTCGAGTCGCCCGCAGGCTGCGCGTTGGTGTCGATGAATTGGTACGCGCGCAGCTGCTGCAGAAACGTGCGCAGCGTGGCCAACGTCACCGGAATGCCGAGCCGGTTCGACGCGGTGATGACCTCACCCACGGTGCGACGACCATCGAGCATGCGCGCGATGGAGACCTCGAAGTCGTACAGCGTGAAGGCGCGCTCGCAGGTCGGGTCCATCACCTCGAGGGTGCCGCGCGAGGTCTTCGAGGGCGTGATGACGAGGTCGCTGCGCAGCAACGGCACCACGTCGTCTTCTGCTTCGCCACCGACAGACGTCGCCGGCACGTACGGCACCTGCGGCGCTGTGGTGACGAGCAGCCGCGAGCGCTCGAGGCGCGCGAAGAACTGCTCGACCTGTCGCGGCTCGACGCTCAGGCCCTGCAGCAACACGAGGTCCGCGAGCGCGGTGGCTCCTGCGACGCCGTCCCACGCGTGGAGCAGCGCTGCTTCCAGCTCGCTCAACGGCAGCGTGGTGCCTGCCTCACGCTCGACGAGCCGCACGCCTCTCTCGTCTGACTCCAACTCGATGGAAGGCTTGAGGCCGGGCAGCGCCATGGGTGGCGGCACTGTGACGTGAAGCGCGCGCTCGAGCACGCGCGAAGTCTTTGCCGCACGGCGTCGAGCAACGGCGCGAAGGTGAGCACGCGTGCGCTAACGTCGCCGTCGCTGCCCGATGGAAGAACGGACCGACACGCTTGATTCGAGCCTGCTGACCCACGCGCAACTGCCCGCGCGGCTGCTGGTGTTGTCGGGCCCCGACGCAGGGAAGTCGCTCGACGTGCGCGACGGTACGGCGCTGGTCGGCAGCCACGTTGATTGTCAGCTGCAGCTCACCGACACCGGCGTCTCGCGCCGCCACCTGAGCGTCGAGCTGGTCGGCGCGCGCGTGCGGGTGCGTGACCTGGGCTCGAAGAATGGCAGCCGCTACCTCGGCGCGCGCTTCACTTCGTTGGACGTGCCGTTGGGCGCGAGCGTCGACCTCGGCAACACCACGTTGGCGGTGTTGCCGGTGCTGCGCCCCGGAGTGCTGAGCGAGCGTCAGGCGCTCGGTGGGTTGCTCGGCCGCTCGACGGCCATGCGACGGTTGTTCGCGATGCTCGAGCAGCTCGCGCCCACCGATGCCTCGTGCCTGATTCGTGGAGAGACAGGCGTCGGCAAGGAGCTCGTCGCGCGCACGCTGCACGAAAATTCGGAGCGCGCCGACAAGCCCTTCGTCGCGGTCGACTGCGCGTCGTTGACGCCGTCGCTCGTGCAGTCGGTGTTGTTCGGTCACGTGCGTGGCGCCTTCACCGGCGCGGTGCGAGACGCTGCGGGGCTCGTGGAGTCGGCCGACGGCGGCACGTTGTTCCTCGATGAGGTCGCCTCGTTGCCGCTCGAGCTGCAGCCGGTGTTGCTGCGCGTGCTCGAGACGCGAACGTTGCAGCGCGTGGGCGAAGGCAAGGTGCGCACCGTCGACTTTCGCGTGTTGTCGTCGACGACGGGTGACCTGCCGCGGCTGGTGAAAGAGGGCCGCTTTCGCGGTGACCTCTACTTTCGCCTCGCGTCCATCGTCGTCGAGGTGCCACCGCTGCGTGAGCGGCTCGATGACGTGCCGGTGCTGGCGCAGCACTTCGCGCAGGTGGCGAAGGCGCGCGTGCCGTTGGTGCCCTCTGCGGTTGCGGCGCTCAGCGCGTGGCGTTGGCCGGGCAACGTTCGCGAGCTGAAGAACGCCGTCGAGCGCGCGGTGACGTTGGGCGAAGCGCCGGCGCCGGTGGCGCCCGGTGTCGCGCCGGAGGTCGATGATTTTCACGCCGCGCGTGACAAGGCGCTGGCCGCGTTCGAGCGCAGCTACCTCGAGGCGTTGCTCGAGAAGCACAAAGGTTCGGCGTCGGCGGTCGCGCGTGAGGCGGGCATCGCGCGCAGCTACTTGTACCGGCTGCTCGAGACGCACGACCTCGAGCCCGAGCAGTACCGGCGCTGACGAAGCGCGCGCACCTCTGCAGTCATCTTGCTCGTCACGCGCGACGCACCCGCGCTGACGCAAAAAAACCGCCCTCTCCTCCGCGAAGGAAGAGAGGGCGAGTCGACGCGTCTGAGGCGTCTGGTTCAGCTCTTTCGGCGACGGCGCGCGAGCGCCGCGAGGCCCAGCAGCGCGTAGAGCGCCGTGTCGGGGCTCAAGGTGCTGCAGCCACAACCACCGCCGACGTATTCGAAGGTGACGCCAGCGTCGTTGCCTGCGCCTCCGCCCGTCGCGCCACCGCCGGTGCCTCCGCCCGTGGCGCCGCCGCCGGTACCACCGCCGGTGCCGCCGTCGTCGTTGCCACCGCCACCGGTGCCGCCGTCGTCGTTGCCACCACCGCCGGTACCACCACCCGTGCCACCGTCATTGCCGGACCCACCACCGGTGCCACCTCCCGTGCCGCCATCGTCGGTGCCGCCGCCACCACCGGTGCCTCCATCATTCACGCCGCCGTCGGCCGAGCCGCTCGCCGTAGTGAACGTGATGGCTGGAGTCGTCTGCGTGCTCTGGTTGCCGGCGCGGTCGGTCGCCACTGCGGTGACGGTGTGCATTCCGTCGGGAATCGGCGCGCCCGGCACGTAGAGCCAGTTGCCGTTGGTGTCGGCCAGCACCGTCGCTGCGGTCGCGTTGTCGACGATGATGGACACCAACGAGCCAGGTTCAGCGGTGCCCGAGAACGTCGGCGTGGTGGTCGTCATCGCGCCCATCGTCGGAGAGGTGATGACGGGAGCCATCGGCGCAATGGTGTCGATGGTGAAGGCCACCGAGCCCGTGGGCGCGCTCGTGTTGCCAGCGGGGTCCGTCGCCGTGGCGGTGACGGTGTGCGCGCCATCGGGCAGCGTCGTCGTCGGCGTGAACGTCCACGAGCCCGACGCGTCGGCCACCGCCGAGCCTCCATGCGCGCCGTCGACGATGAGTGAGACCGTCGCCCCGGGCTCTGCAGTGCCCGAGAACGTCGGCGACGCCGAGCCCGTCGTCGAACCCATGCTGGGCGAGATGATGACGGGCGTCGCCGGCGCCATGGTGTCGATGACGACGGTCACCGGCATCGACGAAGGTGACTGGTTGCCGGCGGGGTCGACGGCGCGCGTGGTGATTTGGTGCGCGCCTTCGTTGAGCGGCGTCGTCGGGGTGTACGTCCAGTTGCCGGAGCCATCGGCGGGCACCGTCGTCACCAACACGTTGTCGACGAAGATCTGCACCGTCGCGCCGGCCTCGGCCGTGCCGCTGATGACGGGCGCGGTGTTGTTGGTGGCCTGACCATTCGCCGGAGCGATGACCACCGGCGCGGGCGGCGCGGTGAGGTCGACCGTGAAAGGTCGCTGCGGGCTGTCGGGGCCGGAGTTGCCTGCCGCGTCGTCAGCCGAAGCCACGACGTTGTGCATGCCCTCCGCGATGCCGCTGAGCGTCACCGACCACGCGCCGGTCGCGTTGGCCGTCGTAGTCACCGCCGCGCCACCGTCGACCGAGACGGCGATGCTGGCGAATGGCTCAGACGTACCGCTCACCGTCGGTGACGAGGTGTTCACCGCCTGGCCCGAGGTGGGCGCGACGATGACCGGCGCTGCCGGAGCCAGGGTGTCGACGGTGATGTTGGCCACCGTCGGCGCGCTCAACGTCACGCCCTCCTGGCGAGCCGAGATGGCGTGTGGCCCGTCGAGCAACGCCTGGCCGGCGGTGAGCTGGAACTGCCAGACGCCTCCGGCGGTCGTCACCGCAGCGCCGACGAGCACACCGTCGACGAAGACACGCACGGTCGAGCCGGGCTGCGCGGTGCCGGTGACCAGCGGCACGTTGTTGTTGGTCGAGCTGCCGTTGACGGGCGTGACGATGACTGGCGACGGCGGCACGCTGGTGTCGACAGAGAAGTCGCGCGTCGCTGCCGGGCCCTGGTTGCCGGCCGGGTCGGTCGCGCGCACTGAAGCCGTGTACATGCCGTTGTTGAGCGCCTGCGCGGGCGTCAGCGTGTAGCTCCACGCGCCGGTGGCCGCGTCGGCCGTGACCGTGCCCACCAACGTCGCGCCCACGGTGATGGCCACCGACGCGCCGGGCTCCGCCAGACCGCTGATGGTCGGCGTGCCAGTGGTGACGTCATTCATGGCCGGCGCGCTGATGACGGGCGCTGCCGGCGCCGTGGTGTCGACCGTCCACACGAAGGTGGCGGGCGTGGGGTCGAAGTTGCCGGCCGCGTCGACCGCGCGCACGCGGAACGTGTGTGAGCCATCGCCCAGCCCCGACAGGCTCTGCGGCGACGTGCACGTGGTGAACGCCGCGCCGTCGAGGCTGCACGCGAAGCTCGAGTTCGTCTCGCTCGAGGTGAAGGCGAAGGTGCCGGTGGTCAGGTTGGTGAGCACCGGAGGCGTGGTGGTCAGCACCGTGTCAGGCGGCGTCGCGTCGCGCACCGTGACGAACGGGCTGCTGGTGAGCGTGCGCGGCGTCACGCCGACCCGGTAGTTCAACGTGGCCTGGTTCGAGTAGCTGCCGTCGGCGGGAACCGCGACGGTCACCGTCACCGAGCCCGTTTCGCCCGGCGCGATGGTGCCCAGCTGCCAGGTCACCGTGCCCGCGCTGTGGGTACCGCCCGCAGTCGCCGACACGAAGGTGGTGCCCGCCGGCAGCGCGTCGGTGATGGTGGCGGCCTCAGCGACGCCTGCTCCGGTGTTCGTGTACGTGATGGTCCACGTCACGGCGTTCGCGCTGGTGATGGCCGGGCCGGTGACGGTGAGCGCGGGGGTCGGCTGCGCGGCCAGCGTGGTGACGCTCGAGGCCAGCAGCGAGTTGAGCAGCAGGCGCGCGCCGTTGGTGCCCGCGTTGGAGGTGACTGGCAGCGCCGTCGAGTAGTCGTGACCGACGAGGTAGCTGACCTGCCCGTTGGCCGTGTTGCCGTCGAGGTTGCCGCGCACGTACGCCATCGCGCTGTTGCCGGTGGCCTCGCCGGCGAGCAGCACCTTCACGCCGCTCTTGAAGGCGCTGCCGTTGGCCAGGCCCATCGACTGCAGGGCGCCGACGTCGACCTCGAGCGGGCCGTCGTACTGGTTGAAGAGGTCGTCGGCGAAGCGGTTGACCGGCGGGTTCGGCGGCTGAATGTTGGAGGTGCTGCAGAGGAGAATCAGCACGCACGTGGTGCGGGTCTCCTGCCCGAGGCCCTGCGTCGTCAGGAAGCGGCCGTTGGCGTTGTTCTCGAAGGCCGTCACCGCGCTGCACTGCATGTACGCGTGGGCGAGCGGGGTGGCGTCGAGCCACTGCCGCACCTCACGCACGACCTCCGTGCTCGGCGAGTCGTAGTGCATCGAAATGAGAAAGTGGAACGCAGGCGTGCCGTCGGCGCGCATGAGGGCTCCGTCGGCGCCGCTGCCGCTCGAAGGGCCGGCGACCTGCGCCGCGTTGAGCACGTCGACGCGGCCCGGGTAGTTCGACGCCGACGCCGTGGGCCAGGTCTGCCCCGCCGAGTCGGGAATGCCCGCCGCGTTGAGCACGCGAAAGGCGATGAGCTCGTACTCGTCGGTGAACACGCCGACGCGCGGCGCCGCGCGCAGCACCTCGGTGATGTCGGCGCTGAAGGCCGTCGTCGCCTCGTGCACGCGCACGGTGGGGTTCGAAATCAGCCACGCGTTGATGATGGGTCGCGCCGCGGCAGCGTCGGCCGCGTCGATGATGAAGGGGCCACCGCGGTACATGTGGTTGGTGATGGCGGCCATCGAGACGATGTCGCGGCCCGTGGCGCTGAAGTCGACGCCCTGCGCCGCCTTCGCGCTCTTCACCGCCCAGCGCACCGGCACGTTCGCCTTCAGCAGCGCGTAGGCGAGGCCATACGCCCGGAGCATGCCGTTGTTCTGGTACGTGGTGTCCATGGGGATGATGAGCGTGCCCACGGCGAAGTTCGCCACCACGCTCTCTCGCTGCACACCGACGTTGCTGTGCGGGCCCTCGTTGACCGGGTTGCACGAAACGACCAGCGCCAGCAGCACCACACTCCACGACGTCTTGATTCCCGGCTTCACGGCGTACCCCCTTCCTTCTCAGTGGTCGGCAAAATGAACTCGACGCGACGGTTCTGCTCGCGGCCCGCAGCCGTCGAGTTGGTTGCGGCCGGTTTGTCTGGCCCGTAGCCGCGCGCGGCGAGGCGCTCGGCGGCGACGCCCTTCTTCACGAGGTACGCCATCACCGAGTTCGCGCGGTCTTGCGACAGCTTGCGGTTGGTCTCGGCTTTGCCCGCGCTGTCGGTGTGGCCTTCGACCACCACGCTCTTGAGCTCGTCGTGGCCCTTGATGACCTCGGCGACCTGGTCGAGCAGCGGGAACGACTTGGCCAGAATCGTCGACTTGCCGGTGGCGAAGTACACCTTGTCTTTGATGACGAGGCGCTCGGCGGTGATGACGACCAGCTGCTTCTTCTTCTTCGGGCACCCCTGGTTTTCTTTCACGCCCGCTTCGTCGGGGCAGTTGTCGAGGTGGTCGGCCACGCCGTCACCGTCGCGGTCTCTGGCGGGGCAGCCACGCAGCTCGACGAGGCCCGCTTCATTCGGGCACGCGTCGACCGAGTCTTCGACCCCGTCGGCGTCCGCGTCGCGGAACGGGCACCCCTGGCGGTTCGCCGGGCCCGCTTCGTTGGGGCACTTGTCGTCGGCGTCGAGCACGCCGTCTTTGTCGGCGTCGGGCACGGGGCAGCCTTCGTAGGCAGCCACACCGGCCACGTCGCGGCACTTGTCTTGGGCGTCGACGATGCCGTCGCTGTCGTTGTCTTCGTCGACGCAGCCGTCGGCGTCGTTGAAGCCGTCGAGGTCTTCAGGCTCGAGCGGGCATTGATCAACGCCGTTGGCGACGCCGTCTTTGTCGTCGTCGAGCAGCGGGCACTGCGCGGGCGTGTGCGTGGGCTGCGTGCACGGGTCGACGGGTTTGGGCTGGGCGTACGCGTTGCCCACGCCGATGCCGCCGATGATGCGAAACGCCGGCGCGCCCGGCGCGTCACCGAACGTCGGGCCACCGTGGAGGAAGAAGTCGAACGGCTCGAGCGACAACGCGCGACCGCCGATGAGCAGCTCGCCGGTGTGCGGCGCCCCGGCGACCGAGAACACGTTGCGCGAGATGAGCTCGGCGCGCAGCCCGTCGCCGACCCCCACGAGGCCGTTGACCTCGATGTTGCTGCCGATGCGCTGGGCGCCGAGGGCGAGCTGCGACTCGATGGCGCCACCGACCGACGCGGCGAGGTGCAGAATTCCGAAGCTGCGACCGATGTGCAGCGAGGGCAGGGCCGCGAGACGCCCGCCCGTCAGCGCGCCCGGCGTCCCGAGCGGCAACGCCACGCCCAACTGCAGCGCGAGGTCGAAGGGGCCGCCGCGCTTCTGCGAGAGAATGCCGGCGCGCAGGCCGATGACGGGCGAGCCGACCCCGAAGCTCTGCGGCTGCGCGAGGCCGATGCCCGCGAGCGCCTGCCCCGTCTGGAAGATGGTGAGCGGCGCCTGCAGTTGAATGTCGAGCCAGTCGAGCACACCGAACGCCACGAGCAGGTGCGCTTGAACGCGATGCCCGATGACCTCGTTGAGGGTGCGGTTGCCCGCCGAGTCCGTGGTCGCGAGAAGAAGCGGAGCGCGCTCGTAGTGCGCCGCCAGCGCGATGCGGAAGCGGCCTCCTTCGAGCGTGCTGGCGTCACCACCAACGACTGGGCCCGAGCCCGGAACCAGAACCAGCCTGTCGACACCGGCCGTCGGCAACGCCGCCTGGGCAAAAGCGGTGCCCTGCATTGTGAGCCCAATGATCAGAAGAACAACGATTCTCATGTACCCCCCCACTGAAATGTCCGGGTTTTTCCTGAGCAGCCATTCTTACGTCGCGTGGAGGGTTTGCAAATGTGTGACTTCCCCCACCTGTGGTGACGAACGTTGCTCAAATCCAAAATGAAATGCGGTGCGTATGCGACGTGGGGCCGGGTCTTTCTCCACCCGTTCGCAACCAATTGCGCACGCTCTCGATGTCTGCATGGAGCAGGTCTGCTTCGGTGCTCGTGAAGTCGAGCCCACCGGGCGCGTGCGTGAGGCCTTCGCGCTGCACCTGCATGATGCGCACGTCTTGATTGATGACCTGGGTCGTGTACCACTTCATCAAACGACGCAGCCCGCGCGCGCCGACGTTGCCGGGCAAATCAAACGGCAGTCGATACGAAATAGACGTGTATACGATTGATTCGAGCGCGCTCACCGGCGTGACCTGACTGCTGATGACGTAGCCGCTGCGCTGGCCCCAGAGGTAGTCGACGCGCGTGACGTTGGGCTCGATGAAATGATCCGTGTGCAGCATGGGCTCGCCGGTGGGGTTCATGAGCAAGCCTGCTCCTGAGAGCTGATCATTTTCCTGCTCGTAGGTGACGAGCACCTCGCCGTCGCGCCGCGCCACCGTCGCCGGCACCTGGCGGACCTTGCGATTGCGGAACCAGCCGCGGTGCACGAAGACCGTGTGCGGCACGTCCATGAAGTTCTCGACGAGGTTGGTCACGCCGTTCGGGAAGCGCGTGACCATGAAGTACACGGTCCACCCGGGCTCGGTGGCCTTCGGTACGCGGAACGGTTCGCGCCGCGCGTGGTGAACGTCGTCTCCCATGAAGACGAAGACGAGGCCGTCTTGCTCTCGCGCGGCGAAGGAGCGCACGCGCCCGACGTCGCACGGGCGGTGTTGCAGGCCGCCCTCGGCGTGGCCTTTGTCGTCGAGCAGCGCGCTGCGCTGCGACGGGCCGAGCGAGGGAATTTCGACGCAGGCGCCGGTCTGGTCGTAGACCCAGCCGTGGTACGGGCAGCCGATTTTTCCGTCGAAGCACGCCCCGGCCGAGAGGCGCGCGTTGCGGTGGAGGCAGCGGTCGAAGAGCGCAGCGGGCGCGCCGTCGGCGTCGCGAAAGAGCACCAGCGGCGTGCCGAAGAGCGTGCGGCTGAGCAACCCGCCGGGCACCAGCTCGCTCGACAGACACGCGACGTACCAGAAGTCTTTGAGCGCTCCGCAGCGGTCGAGGTCGGCTTCGGCCTCGAGGTTGATGCGACGTTCGCCGGCGTGCGCGTCGGGGGTGGTGGGCTCGCTCCTCCACTTCATGATGCGGGCACCGTAGTTCGAAGCGTGGTGAAGAACGCGTCTCATGGAAACGCTGCTCCCGATTCTCGGCTCGTTGGTCAGTGGCGTGCCTTCGTACCTGGTGCTCATCGCGGCCATCACGCTGGCGATGTCGCGGTGGCCTCAACACCCGCGCGTGTCGATGTACGTGTGTGCGGGCGCGGGCACGATGTTGGCGCTCGAGCTCATTACGCGCGCGTTGTGGGTCGTGCTGCCGATGCGCATGAGCCCGTCGGAGATGGGCTCGCTGGTCGCGGTGGTGAGCTTCGCCAGCGGCGTGCTGCACGCGGTGACGTTGGGGGTGCTGGTCGCGGCCATCTTCATGGACCGCGCGCCGCAGCGGGAGCGCTGAGCAGTGTTGCTCAGTGCCGGTACGCGTCGGGGTTCTCGGCGTAGCGCTGCTTGCACCACGCTGAACAGAAGTAGACCGGCGCGCCGCCGTCGACGGCGTGCTGCAGCGCATCGGCGGTGACGCGCACCTTCATGTGACACACGGGGTCGACCGCGAGGCTCACATCGGCCGTCGGCGCCGCGGCAGGCAACGCCGTCACGTACTTCGTCAACGCGTCGAGCTCCTCGAGGCTGAGGTGGCCTGCGTACGACGGCATCTTCAACGGGTAGCCCTGAACCCGCTTCGCGTCGGGCGCGAGAATGGACTCCTTCAAATAGGTGACGTCGGCGGTGACGAGCAGGCCGTTCTCGAGCGTGCGGCGCTGGCCGAGCAGCCCGCCGAGGTGTGGCGCGAGGTCGGCGCGCTCGTGGCAGTTGCTGCACGAGAGCTCGTGAAAGAGCACCTCACCGCTGCGCGCCTGTGGCGGCGGTGGCGGCGTCGTGCTGCGCGCGACGAGGCGGACGGCGGCGGTGAGCGCCTTGAAGTCGACGGGGTCTTCAGAGTCGTACACGCCGCGCACGACGCCCTTTTCATCGACGAGCACGAACACCGCGCTGTGCATGACGGCGTCGAGGCCGCCGTCGGTCTTCTGCGCGGTGACGTGAAACCCCTTCGCGACCTGCTCGAGGCCCGGTGTCGTCGTCTCGAGCAACAGCCAGCGCGACTCGTCGGCGTTCCATTGCTTCGCGTACATCGAGAGCGCTTCGACGGTGTCGTTGTCGGGGTCGACAGAGAAGCTCACGAAGCGCGTGGGTACGCCGGGCAGCTCGCGCTGGAGTCGCACCATCTTCGCGGTCATCAGCGGGCAGATGGTGCGGCACGTGGTGAAGATGAAGTTCGCGATGTACGGCTGGCCGAGCAGCGACTGTCTGGTGACGGTCGCTCCGGTGTGCGCGCGAAAAGCGAAGTCGGGCGAGGCCCAGAGCGCTGCGGGGAGCTCACGGCGCGGGAGGTGCGCGAAGTCTTCCGCCGTCGTCGGTGAGCGCGTGCGGGTGCGCGCGGCAAGCAACACCGTGAAGGAAGCGGCGACGCCGAGTGCAGCGAGCACCACGAGGAACTTCTTCATGGCGCGGGCTTAACGCGTCGGTGCTGCAGTCGCGTGCGTCAATTTGTCCCTCTCCCTGCGCAGCGGGGAGAGGTCGGCCGCAGGCCGGGAGAGGGGCTGCGGATTCGACTTGCCCCTCTCCCCAGCCATCTTCCCGCTTCGCAGGGAGAGGGAGTTCAGCCGACTACGAGCAGCGGTGCTTCTCCCTGCTTCACCTTGAACGTCGTCACCGCCGCCAACACCGCGCGCTGCGCGTCATCACTGCGCACCAGGCTCAACACCGTCACCTTCTCGCCCGACGAGCGCACCACGCTGCACTGCAACGTCAGCGACTCATTCGCGCGCACCGGGCCGAGCACCGACAGGCTCTGCACCTCTGAGAGCGCCACCGGCCCGCCTGCAAAGCCCTGCGCCGACACGAGCGACGACGCGTGCACCCACGGCACGATGTTGCCCGACAGCAGCACCTCGTTCCCCGGCACCCGCGCGCGGAACGACGTCACCATCGGCGTGGCGCCACCCCGCAACAGCCGCTCGTGTTGCGCGTCACCGTCACTCACGTTGCGACCCGTCGAGAAGTGCAGGACGCCCGCGAGCACCACCGCGCCGGGCGAGCCACGGCGCCGCCGCGCCACGAGCGAAATCGGCAGCACGCCATCGCGCTCGAGCTCCAGCGCCGCGGTGATGATCAGCCGCTCACCCGCCGCCACGGAGCCCAGCACCTCGAGGTTGTGCAGCGACGTCGCCACCACCGCGTCGCCGGCCGCTTCGCGCGCCAGTGACGACGCCACCGCACCGACCTTCTCGAGCAACACCGCCGGGTCGAGGCCTCGTTCCGGGTGCGCCGAGTCCATCACCACGTCCCACTCGTGCCGGGCGGAGACTGCGCTGCGGAGACTCTCGACGACGACGAGACGGGACATGGGAACTCCTGCGGGGGGCTGCTGTTTGAAAATTCCGGCCGGTGGCGAACGCGAAAAGACGCTCAGCAACAGCGGCGATGCATCGTCATCGACGGCCACATCTGAATCTGTCGGGCGCGATGGAGACGCATGGCGGAAAGTGCTCATCTGTTTAAACGGACGTTTATCCGTTGTCAACGCGACGAGAGAAATGCGCCACCCGGAACCGTGAATTCAACGCGCTGTCTCTTCGCGCATGGCTGGCGGAATGGACCTGGGGAGTGGCGGTGGGAAGAAGCGGGCGCTCGACGCGGCGTTGAACCTCGTGCCCTTCATCGACCTGATGGCGGTGACGATTGTGTTCCTCATCATGACCGCGGTGTGGACGCAGCTCGGTCGCCTGCAGGTCGGTCTGCCCGGCCACGACATGGTGGAACGGACCACGCCGCAGCTCCCGCCGGTCGCGCTCGTCATCGGCGCGCGAGACTTCACGTTGCTCGTGGGCCGCCTGCCCGCAGCGACCTTCGCCCGGGTGCGCGACGCGCAGGGCCGGCTCGCCGTCGACGAGCTGGCGCGTCAGTTGGTGAGCGTGAAGTCACAACTGCCCGAACAAGCCGCCATCACGCTGAAGGTCCACGACGAGCTCGTCTACGACGACCTGGTGCGCGTCATCGACGCGTGTGTCGGCAGCGAGTTCCCCTCGGTCACCGTCGAGTCGACTGGGGAGGCGGGGTGAGCGCGTGGTACGCGTCGACCGCGAGGCGCTTCGTTTCGGTCGGCCCTCGGTGCCACTGAATCTTCACGTCGACTTCTTTCGGCGCCTCGGCGCCCAGCCCGAACAGCAGCCGTGGGTCTGCCTGCGCGCTGAAGCCGGCCATCAACTGAAACTCTTTGCGTTGGTCGCCAATCGTCACCGTGGTGCCGACCGAGTTGCCCACGGAGATGCCGATGAAGTGCGGCTTGTTCGCGCCGTCGCGCAGCGTGTTTCGGTACAGCGAGAGCGGCGCGTGTTGGTTGGTGACGAGCGCGTCGAGATCTCCGTCGTCGTCGAGGTCGGCCAGCAACACGCCGCGTGAATTGTTCGGTTCCGCGATGCCCACCTGCTCGGCGACGTCGACGAAGAGCCCGTTGCGGTTGAGCAACAGCCGGCGCGCCTCGTTCGGGTAGATGTCGCGCCCGCGAATGTCACCCCAGCGGTCTGCATACGTGTGGATGTCGGGGCCCGACTGCATGAGCTTCTGATTCACGTACCAGTAGTCGCGGCGCTTGCTCGTCAGCGTGCGCGCGTCGAGGCGGTCGTCGACCATGCCGTTGGCCTGCAGGAGGTCGTCCCAGCCGTCGAGGTTCACGTCGCCCGCCGCCGCGCCCCACGCGAAGCGTCGCTCATTGAGCGCGCCACGCTGCGTGGCCTCGTCAATGAAATCAGGCACGAACGGGTCGGCGCCGGGCCGCACCATCCACAGCAGCGAGCCTTCGGACTGCAGCGCGTGGTGAACGTTGCTCACGTACACGTCGCTCCACCCGTTGTGGTCGAAGTCGGCCACCGACACGTTCATGCCTTTGTAGGTGTCTTTGCCGATGTCTCCGTAGCGAGGGCCGATGACGTGGCGAAAGTGTTTGCCGCCTTCATTCAAATACAAATCATCAGGGCCGAAGTCGTTGGCGACGTACAAATCTGTGAAGCCGTCGTGGTTGAAGTCTTGCGTGCCCACCGCGAGTGACCAGCGCGTATCGGGCAGGCCCCACGCCGCAGCATCGACGCGCGTGTACGTGCCGTCTCCGTTGCCCCGGTAGAGGTGGTTGAGCCCGCCGTTGTCGGCGTCGTGCCAGCCGTTGTGCATGAAGCGCAACGCGCGGCGATCTCCGTCGAAGGCGGGTGGCGGCAGGTTGAAGACGTTGAGCGGTGTGGGCTGCTCGTAGCCGGGCAGGTGCGTGGTGAGCGCGTTGAGCACGTAGAGGTCGAGCACGCCGTCGTGGTTGAAGTCGAGCAACGTCGACTGCAGCGACACGGTGTGCGCGTCGATGCCCGATGCCACCGACACGTCTTCGAAGCTCAGCACGCCGGTCTCTTTGAGCCGGTTGCGGAGCAGCCGCGTCTTGCCGAACGCGACTGACAGCACGAGGTCTGCATCTCCGTCGTTGTCGTCGTCGACGAGCACCGCTCCACCCGCGAGGCCGTGCGCGTGCGGGTCGCGCATCAACGCGTCGACGGCGGGCAACGCCACGCGCTCGAAGCGCAGGTCGCCCTTGTTCAAGTAGAGCCCGACGCGGTCTTCAGGCACCGCGAGCGGGTGCGTGACGAGCAGGTCGAGCTTGCCGTCTCCGTCGACGTCGCCGGTCGCGACGCAATCACCGACTGACAACACCCACTTCGCGACGTGCAGCAGCCGCGGGTCGACCTCTTCGAGCGTCTTGCCCATGGTCGACTGCAGGCCCGAGTGCGTGAAGGGCACCGGCTGCATGGCGAAGTTCACCTCGGGCGCGTCGAGCGCCGAGAGCTTCAGGTTCCACGCGAGCACCATCGCCGCGCCGAGCCCGCCGACAATCGCGAAGCGCTTGAGTGAGTCGAAGTCGAACAGCTGCTCGAGGCGCGCCGCGCCGCCTTTGAACAACGCGCGCGCGTGCAGGAACACGAAGCGGCCGGTGCCTACCGTGAGCGCTGCATAGAAGAACGTGTACACGCTCTCTTTGAAGTGCAGATACCCGTCGATGGCCGTGAGCACGAACGCGAGAATGACCTGGCCCTTCCAGCCCTTCGGAGACGTGGCCGGGTCGGTGATCATGTAGAACGTGAACAAGAAGAACGGCGGCGACTCGAGCGTGCCCAGGAACAACGTCTGCCACGGCAAGTGGTGCCGCATGACGTACGCACGAATGGCCGTCTGCAGCGCGTAGAAGAAGAGAAAGCTGACGATGAGCGGCCCCTTCCCCACGCGGAAGACGAAGAGCATCAACGCCGCCGTGCCGATGAACACCGACATCGTGAACGCGCCGCCGGCCCACTGGTACGCGGGCGCCGCGGTGATGAGCTCGCGCGACAACAACAGCGACATCGAGATGCCGAACATCGACGGGTTGAAGACGTGCTTGCCCTCGAAGGTCAGCAGGTACTTCGAGCCGATGGTGAGGAACACGGGGAAGAGCAGCACCCACGAGTGGTGGGAATAGTTCAGGAGAATCGCCAGCGCCGCGCACGAGATGAACGCCGAGAGCGGCACGATTTTGCGGCGGTTGAACACCCAGCTGAAGAGCACCTCGAGCGCGCACCCCGAGCCGAGGATGATGGCCATCTGCCACCACTGCCGGTTGAACCCCAGGAACGTGAACCCCGCGATGGCGTAGAGCGCGAGCAACGTCGCGAACGGCACCCGCGGGTCTTTGAGCGTCGGCACTTCCCAGCCGCGCGTGTTGATCAACCGAAACGGCAGCGGCGGCTCGAGTTCGCGCACCCGAGCCCTCTACCTCAGTTGTCACACCGCGCCGACCACCGACGTTCGTCACAGTTGCGCTCGGGCGCCCTTCAGGGTGTCGTTGATCAGCCTCTATGACCGAGCCTTCGTCGAAGTTGCGCAACACCGCCGCCGTTCAGGTTCACGCGCAGCCGCACTATTCAGAAGCGCTCGCTCGCGGGCTCATGCAGCGCAACCTCCACGCGCGTGATGGTCGCAAGGTGGCGCTCACGCAGCGCGAGTGGGTCACCGAGTGGATCAACTGCAGCTACCTCGGCATCGACACGCGCGCCGACGTCATCGCGCGCGGCAAGCAGGTGATGGACGAGTGGGGCGTGCACCTGTGCTGCGCGCGCAGCCGCTTCAGCATCGGCCCGTTGGAGCAACTGGAAGAAGGCCTGTCGTCGCTGTGGGGCGGGCGCGCCATCACCTTCCCGTCGGTGACGACCGCGCACATGTCGACGATGCCGCTCATCGCCTCGCGGCTCGGGGGCCGCGTCACGTTTCTCTACGACAAGCTCGCGCACGCCTCGATGCAGTTCCTCAGGCCGATTCTCGCGGCCGAGCACCGCGTCGAGACGTTGCCGCACAACGACCTGCAGGCCCTCGAGATCGCGGTGAAGGCGGCGCATGAACGGGGCGACGCTGCGGTGTACGTCGCCGACGGCGTGTATTCGATGGGCGGCCTGTGCCCGATTGAAGACGTGCTCGCGCTCACGAAGCGCCTCGATTTTTCCGTCTACATCGACGACGCGCACGGCACGTCAATCTTCGGGGACAAGGGCGAAGGCACGGTGCTCGCGCGGCTCGGCGGCGTGGTGCCCGAGAACGTGATGCTGACCTTCAGCCTCTCGAAGGGTTACGGCTGCAATGGCGGCGGCGTGTTGTTGCCTGACCGCGAAGCCGAGCGCCTCGTGCGCACCTTCGGCATGACGTACGCGTTCTCGGCGCCGCTCGACTTCGCCGTCGTCGGCGCGGCGCTGGCGTCGCTCGAGCTGCATGAGCGCGGTGAAGTGAAGGCGCTGCAGGCCGAGCTGCGCCGCAAGGTGGCGCTCTACGATTCACTCGTGGGCCGCGCGCTGCCGTTCAGCCCCATTCGTATGATTGAGGTCGGCGACGAGCAGCGCGCCATCGAGCTCGCTGACGCGCTCAAGGCCCGCGGACACTTCGTGTCGGTCACGTTCTTCCCCATCGTGGCGCGCGGCAACGCGATGCTGCGGCTGTGTCTGGGCGTCGGGCACTCTGATGACGACGTTCGCTCGGTGGTCTCGCACTTGCGCGAGCTCGGCGCGCTGTGACGGCGTTGACCGAGCTGGTGGCCTCCGGGCGCGTTCACCCGCTGCGACCCCTCGCGCGCGCGTCGTTTCTTTCGCACCGCGACGTCTTCGAAGAACTCGGCGGGCGCATCTTTCAGAGCGTCGGCGAGCTGCTGCGTGACGCGCCGTTGCCGGCGTTGTTGTTGCCGTACGCCGACGTCATCGCGGCTGAACGCGCGGCGGGCCGTGGGCTGGGCTTCACGCGCTTCGACGTGGTGATTCCGCCGGGCGCGCCAGAGCGTTTTCAGGTGCTCGAGGTTCAAGCCGGAGACCCGTCGGCCATGGGCTGGCACGACGCGCTCGCTGTCGCGCTCGGAGAGACACCGACGTTGATGGCGTCACATCGCCGCGCGTTCGAAGCGCTCACCGACGCGCGGCGCATCGCCTTCGTGGTGGTGAGGGGCTCCATCGTCGAGAGCGACCACCGGCTGCTCGCCGAGCATTACCGCGCGCACGGCTGGCAGGCGCACGTCGTCGACCCGCGCGAGCTGCACTTCGACGGTGCGCAGCTGCTCGCTCGAGGCGCGCCTGTCGACGCCGTGTTTCGTGACGCGCTCGACGAGCTCTTCGTCGGTGACTTCAAAGTCGGTGGCGAAGCGTTGGTCGCCGCGCTGCGCGCCAAGGTGGTGACGGTGATGAACCCGCTCACCGCTGCGCTGGCCGACGACAAGGCGCTACTCGAGCCGCTCTCGGCGTTGCACGAAGCGCACGTGCCGTGGACGCGCGTGGTGCGCGGCGAGCTCGAAGCCACGCTGCGTGGTGGGCGTGAGCAGCTCGTGCTCAAGCCGGTCGACGGCTACGGCGGCTTCGGCATCGTGGTCGGCCCGTTCGTCTCGAAGGACGAGTGGAACGTCGCGGTGACAGGGGCGCTCGAGGCGCCCGGGCGCTTCGTGGCGCAGCGCTACGCGCCGTTGCCGCGCGAGCGCGTGACGCTGCTCGACGGCTCGGAGCACGACGCCTTTCTCATTCACTCGCTGTGGTTTCACCCGAAGCTCGCGGGCGCGTTCGTGAGGGCCTCGACGAGCCCCGTGGTGAACGTGCATCAGGGCGGCGGGCTGGCGCCGGTTTTGTTTCGGGCGCCGTTCAGGTAGATCATTTCAACCGCTGTTCTTCCCAAGGAGACACCATGCCTCGCATTGGTTCCAAGCCGCCGTCGCTGCCGAAGGTGAAGCCGTCGAAGCCGGGCCCCGCGCCGAAGAAGCCGACGCCCGCGAAGCCGTCGTCGCCCGGCAAGAGCGACTGGACGCCCGGAAAGAAGAAGCCGGTCGAGTGAAGTGAAGCGTCAGTCACGACGCTTCCCCGATGATGCGCAGCTCTCGAAGCTCACCGACGCGGCGATTCGTCGTCACGTCAGTGAGCTTCGTGATTTCACGCACCGCTTTCACGAACGGTGGAAGCGCTGGGGCATCACCACCATTCGCGGCTCGGGCTGGGCGTTGCGTCCGCTCTTCGTGCCCGCCGCCCGGTTGGACTTCGTCGCCGCTTCACTGCACGCGCGGCTGACGGAGGTGCGTGCGCGGCTGCGCGAAGTCGCGAAGAAGAAGGGCGCGCTGGGCAAGCTGCTGCCGTTGCCGCCTGGCTTCGAAGCCGCGGTCGACGTCGGCGCCGGGCTCGATTCCCACGACTGGCTCTCGCACCTGCGGCCCGACGGCTTTCTCTTCGAAGACCGCTACGTGCTGTCTGAAGTGAACTTCGGCAACGGCATCGCCGTGAGCTGCGGCTACACCGAGGTGGTCGCCGACTATTGGCGCGAGCACCCGATTCTCAAGCGCCTCGGCATCGACGTGAGCCGGTACCACCGCCGCCCGTTGCCCCGCTACCTGCAGGTGATGGCGCGCGCGATGCGGCGCTCGGCGAAGCCCTTCGTGGCGATGCTCACGCACCACCGCGAGTGGGAGGTCATTCAGAGCTACCCCAAGCGCGTCGAAGACCAGTTCGACTACGTGCAGCGCGAGCTGTACCGCCTGGGCATCGAGTCGCGCATCGTCACCGAAGAGCAGCTGGTGGTCGGCCGCGACGGCAACCCGCGCATCGTCGGTGATGCTCGACGGCCCGACCTGGTGATGTTGGTGACCATCGGCTCTTCGTTTCTCGACGAGCCCGAGCTGCTGCGGCCCGGTGGTGCGTTGGCGCACTTCCGCGGCGCGCGCATCGGCGAGGTACCCATCGTCAAGCCGCTGGCGGCGACGTTGATGGACAAAGGCGTACTGCCGTTGATGCACGAGCTCGAGGCGAACTTCACGAACCGCAGCGCCGACGGCTTTCGCTTCGAGCTGGCGCCTACGCACTTCCCGAAAGGTGAAGCGCCCTCGAAGTACACGCGGCGCCCGCAAGACTGGGTCTTCAAGCGCGCCTTCGACGGCAAAGACACGCACATCGGCATCGCGCGCTCGAAGGCGCTGTGGCGCGAGGTGGCTGACGTGGCGACCGGTGAAGACGGCTACGTCGCGCAGGAATACGTGTCGATTCCCCGCGCGCGAATCCCCGTCTTCATCGACGAGAAGCACCTCGAGTTCGTCGAGAGCCGCGTCGAGCTGTCGTCTTTCATCTACGACGGCGCGTTCTCTGGCGGCGCAGCACGCCACGCGCCCGACGCCGAGGGCCTGGTGATGACCGACCCTCCTCCGGACTATGGCTTCTCGACGGTCTTCGCGATTTGAGCTCGCGCGCGGGTGGGCGCTGTGGCCGCAGGTGCTGGTGCGCGGCGCCGGCTTCGCCTTCTCGTGGCTCGACTCAGTCGTCACTTCGCCCGACGTGTCGGCGGCGTTGCGTGACGTCGCGCGCGACGAGGCGTTCCGTGAGGCGGTGAGCTGGCAGAACCGCGCGGCCGTGGTCGACGGCCTCGACTCGTTGCTGCGCAAGCCCGCCGGCGCGACCGACGCGAAGACGCGCAAGAAGGAGTTGATGGTCGTGCGGTACCTGCAGCGGTACTGCGCGAAGAACGACACCATCGGCTTCTTCGGGCCGGTGGGCTGGGCGAAGTGGGGCGCCGGGCGCTTCGTGCCGCAGGCGAAGCTGCTCGAGGCGCGCGCGACGTTCTTCGAGCCGTGGGTGGGCCGCGTGCTGGCCGACGCGGCCGCAGTTGACCCGAAGTTTCGTGGTGAAGCGTTGGTGTGGCTGCCCGGTGACTTGCGCGTCGACGGGCGCACGTTGGTCACGCCGAGCAGCACGCACGCGCTGACGAAAGAAGAAGCCGCGTTGCTCAAGAAGCTCGCGACGCCACGCAAGGCGAAGACCTTGCCGCGCGCGCTGCTCGAGTCGCTCGCCTCACGCGGCGTGGTGCGCGCGACGTTCCCGGTCGCGATTTCGCACCGGCCGCTCGCGCGGTTGCCGGCGCCGTACGTCTTGAAGACGCCGGTGGGCCCTCCGGGCGAGGCGCTCGAGCAGCACTTCACCGCGCTCACGCAGCACGCTCCCAAACGTCACGAAGGCCGCACCTACGGCGGGCGTGGGCTCGTCTACGAAGAGTGTCGTCGCGCGCTCGACTTCGAGCTGTCAGACGCGATGCGCAGGCGGGTGGCGCGGCCGCTCACCGTCGTGCTCGAGGTGGCGCGTTGGTACAGCGCGCAGTTGGCGACACAGCTCACGCGAAGGCTGAACGCGCGCTTCAAGAAGAAGACGCCGCTGCACGTATTCTGGGCGCAGACCGCGTCGCTCTTTGCCGGTGAGGCGCCGCCCGTGGTGATGCCCACCGCGCGCGCGCTGCGCAAGAAGTGGAGCGCGCTGTGGAACGGTCGCGCTGAAGTGTCCATTGACGAAGCGGAGGCCTTCGTCACGAAGCACTTTCGAGCTGATGCACCGGGGTGGCCCGGCGCGCGTCACCACGCGCCTGACTTGATGTGGGAAGCGGCGTCGGCCGAGGCCATGTTGCGCGGTGAAGGCACGCCGATTCTCGGTGAGCTGCACCCGGCGGTGACGCCCTTCACCACGCTCTCGGTGTTGGCGCACGCGCCTGACCGCCCGGCGCTCGAGCGGCAGTGGCGTGAAGACTTCGGCGTCGACGGCATCACGCCCATTCCGTGGGAAGACTTCGCGCGCTCCTCGCAAGACGCGCGGCTCTCGAAGCAGCACTGGCACCTCGACGTGGGCTTCGAGTTCGAATCGGAGCGCCCCACGAAGCGCGTGCTGCGCGCGGCCGACCTCGACGTGGTGAAGAAGAAGGGGCGCCTCGTGGCCGTGCATCGTGAGCGCGCGCTGGAGTTCGACTTGCTCCAGGTCTTCGAGCGCCGCATCAAGATGCTCGCGGCGATTCACTTCTCGCTGAGCGACGGGCTCGACGCGGGGCCACGGCGTACGCTGGGCGGGCTCGTCGTGCAGCGCGCGCACTGGAAGTTGCCGCGCGTGGCGACTGAGCAGCTCGACGTGCCGGAGCTCCGCGCGGAGTTCCGTGAAGCGCACGGGCTGCCGCGGCGTGTCTTCGTGCGGAGTCCGCAAGAGGTGAAGCCGCTCTACATCGACTTCGAGGCGCCGGTGCTCGTCGAGCTGCTGGCCCGGCTCGCGCGCCAGGCTGAGTGGCTCTCGTTCTCGGAGATGTTGCCCGGGCCCGAAGGGTTGTGGCTGCGCGACGCTGCAGGGCAGCGCTTCGTGTGCGAGCTGCGCTGCATCGCGGTCGACCCGAAGTCGTTCTGAGTCGTCACTTCTTCGGCGTCACGCTGCTGCGCAACGTGGAGCGCAAGTTGATGCGCGTGGGTTGCTTGAACAGCGTCAACGGAGAGTCGCAGCTGCCCGTCAATTGCAGCGTCGCGTGGGTGGCGCCTCGCGGCACGGTGACGGTGCCTCTCCACTCGATGACGACGGCGTCGTCACGCACCGTGTGGCTGAGGTTGAAGCGCACGTCGTAGCTCCCGGGGGTCTTGCCGCACTTCGCTTCGCCTGTGATTTCGGGTGACTGCTCGGTTCTCGAGTACACGCGCTCGACGGCCCGGGCGGTCGCCTTGAGCATCGCGGCGTTCGCTTCTGGTGTGCAGCCTTGTGCCGCGGCTTCGACGAGAGGGTCGGGCAAGAAGAGCAGGCGCGCGGCGGTCATGAGCTCTGCTTCTTGCGGCGTCTGCGGCATCGGGAGCCCGTCGGCGAACTTCGCGTTGGTGACGCGGCGCGAGAGAATGTCGCCGTAGTTGCTCTCGACTTCCCACACCGAGCCGCGCAGCGTCGCGGGGCCGTCTTTCACCGTGAGTTGCAGCTTTCGTGGGCCGTTGCTGCCGACTTCGAGCACCTTGACGTGCAGCGTGCTCTTGCCGAGCGTTGCTTCAGGCACGAGCCGCGCGCCCCTCGGCGTGGGCTTGAGCGAGACCTGCCGCGTGTCTTCGACGCTCCACGACCAGGTGCTGCCGACGTCAGTCGAGGCGCACAGCACCACCGCAATCAGGGTCGCGAACATGCGCGAGGTGTCTCATGCCCGAGCGTCGTCAGGCCACACGTCAGAGGAAGTCGCCGTCGGCGAAGAGTGACTCGGGTTCTGGTCGAACGCGCACGCGCTCGAGCAACCCAGCGCCCACGGACGCGTCGTGCTTCTTGATGAGCGCGGCCAGCGTGCGCACCTCGTCGTGCGTCAGCACCTGATTGGCGGCGCCCGGCGCGTCGGGCCCGAGCCACGCCTCCACCAGCTCGACGGCGGGAGCGAGCGCTGCACTCCCGTCGACCAACGCTGCGCATCGCTCGAGCCAGTCGAGGCGCGCGTTCTGGAGCGGGTCCCTCACGCCGTGCTTTCGCAGCGACTGCACCACCGACAACGACAGCTTCGGCGCCACCGCCACCCACGTGCTCGCCCAGCCCGCGGCTTCACGCTGGTCAGAGATGGTCTTGTATTTGAGCGACGACGGCACCTTCGCGGGCGCCGCGCTCTCGAGCGGCAGCCTCGGCTGCTCGGCCCACGTCTCGAGTGCTCCGCTGACTTCACGGTTCGACGCGCCGGAGAACGAGTCTTCGGGGAACGTGCCCAGCTTCGCGCAGGCGTCGACGACCTCGACGAAGGCCCACGCGTCGGCGGCGTCGTCTTCCTCGAGGAGCCGGTGGTAGCGCCGCAGCGCCTTCGCGGTCGTGCCCAGCGCCGTCGCCGCGCGCTCGAGGTCTCCACCGAGCAGAACGCCGAGCCCCGCAGTGTCTTCGAGGAACAGCAGGTGCGCGCCGCGTTCGAAGACGTCGAGGCTGCAGTGGTCTTCGAACACCGTCACCGCCAACGTGACCGCGCCGGAGGCTGCCGACACCGCCTGCGCCCACGGCCGCACGTCGTGCTCGTCGACCCGCGCGACGGCACCTCGCGCCGTCGTCCGCACGGTGAAGTGATGGAGCCCGCGCGGCGCCTGTTTTCCGGCACCGCGCAGCGCCTCATCGAGCGCCGCTTCGGCCAGGTTGGTCGAGAACCACGCGAGGTTGACTGACAACTTCAGCTCACTCCGTTGTTTGCTCGATGATGAACTCGACGCGGCGGTTGTTGGCGCGCCCCGCTTCGGTCTTGTTGGTGTCGGCCGGCCGGTCGGGCCCGAAGCCCATGGCGTTCAACCGGTTCTGGTCGATGCCCTGATGCACCAGGTACTGCTGCACGGCCTTCGCGCGGTTGAGCGACAGCTTGCGGTTCACCTTCGCCGAGCCGCGGTCGTCGGTGTGGCCTTCGACCGTCACCATCGGGATCTCCGGGTGGTTGCGCAACACCGAGGCCACCTGGTTCAGCAGCCCGAAGGAGACCGGCAGAATCGTCGCCTTGCCGGTGGCGAAGTACACGCGGTCGGTGATGACGAGCTTGTCGGCGGTGATGATGACGAGCTGCTTTTCTTTCGCCGGGCAGCCCTGGTTCTCGGCGGGGCCCTTTTCGTCGGGGCAGTTGTCTGACTTGTCTTCGACGCCGTCGCCGTCGCGGTCGTTGAGCGGGCAGCCCTTGCGCTCCTTCGGGCCGGGCTCCGTCGGGCACGCGTCGACCTCATCTTCCACGCCGTCGAGGTCCTGGTCTTTCACCGGGCAGCCGAAGCGGTTCTTCGGGCCGGGAATCGTCGGGCACTTGTCTTCGGCGTCGGGCGTGCCGTCGTTGTCGTTGTCTTTGACGCGCACGGGGCAGCCCTGGTTCGACTTCGGGCCCGGCTCGATGGGGCACTTGTCGTCGACGTCCAACACGCGGTCGCCGTCGTTGTCGGGGTCGATGCAGCCGTCGTCGTCTTCGAACTGGTCGCGGTCTTCTGGCTCGAGCGGGCAGCGGTCGATTTTGTTTCGAATGCCGTCCTGGTCGTCGTCGAGGTCGGGGCAGTCGTTGGGCGTGTGCGACGAGTTGGCGTCACACTTTTCGGCCCACGGCTTGATGCCGAGGCCGCCCATCACGCGGAACGTCGGCGTGCCGGGCAGGTTGCCGAAGCCGGGGCCGCCGAGCGCGAAGAGCTCCAGCGGGCCGATGGGAATGCGCACGCCGCCGAGCAGCTCGAAGCCCGGAGGCACGCCGCCGTCGAGCGGAATCAAGGTGTGAAACGAGCCTTCGAAGCGCGCACCTTCACCGGTGCTCGAGACCAACGCGCGCAGGCCCAGCTGGTGCCCGACGGTGTCGCGCGTGGAGCTCGACGTCAGCGCTACGCCCTGACGAATGAGCGCCGAGAACTCACCGCCGAAGCGCACCGGGCCGAAGTCGCGACCGGCCGACAGCTGCGGCATCACGTTCCACCCGTTCTCGACGTTGAGCGCGTTGCCCACGCCGAAGGGCAGCGCCACGCCGACCTGCAACGCGAGGTCGAGCGGCATCGACGAGGCCAGCCCGCCGCCGCCCTGCGAGAGAATGCCCATGCGCAACGCGAAGCGCGGCGAGCCGAGGCCGAACGAGTCGGGCGCGACGGCGCCGGCCGATGACGACAGGTCGTCACCGCTCTGCACCACCACCATCGGCAGCTCGCCGGCCACCTGCAGCCACGAGGTGATGCCGAACGCGAGCCCCAGGTGCAGCTGCGCGCGGTGCCTGACCAGCGAGCCCTGCGGCATGGCGTTGCGGTAATAAACGAGCGGGTTGTTCTCGTAGTGAATCGCCAGCGTCGCGCGGAACTTGAACTGGTCGAGCGTGTCGCCAGTGGCCGCGCCCATGCCGCCCTTGCCGCCGTCGTTGAGCGTGAAGCGCGAGAGCGAAAACGCGGGCAACGGCTGCGCCTGCTGCGCTGACGCCACAGAAGACACGAGCACCGCGGCGCACAGCGCCGCACCTGCAGTCTGAAGGCGCTTCACGAACGCACCTCACGACGGCGGCGCAGCAGCAGGAGCAGGCCGAGGCCCAGCACCTCGAGCCCGCCCGCTGAAGAGCAGCCGATGATGCCCGCGCCTGCGAAGCGCGCGTCGACCTGGTTCACCGAGAAGTGCGTGGGCGCCGACTTGGGCCCCGTGTTGCCCGCGGCGTCGCGCGCGTTGGCCTCGACGGTGTGCGGCCCGGTGCCGATGGCCGACGGGCTCACCGGCAACGAGAAGCGGCCGTCTTGATCAGCCGTGGCGGTGCCCACCTCACGACCGTCGATGAAGATGGTGACGGTGCTCAACGGCTCGGCAATACCGGTGATGACCAACGGGCGGTCTTCGTCGACGCCGCTGCCTTCGACCGGCGTGACGATGGCCGGCGCTGGAGGCGGCTGGCTGTCGACGGTGAAGCGGGGCCCGGTGCCGCGCATGCCGACGTTGCCGGCCGCGTCAGTCGCCGACGCGGTGACTTCATAGGTGCCGTCGGCGAGCGCCGTGGGGTTGTTGAAGGTCCACAAGCCCTGGGCGTTGGCCACCGTGGTGCCGACGAGGTTGCCGTTCAAGTACACGCTGACCGTCGAGCCGGGCTCCGCCATACCGCTGATGGTGGGGTTGTTGTTGGTGCTGACGGTGTTGGGCGTCGGGGTATTGATGCCGGGCGCTCCGGGCGGCGTCGCGTCTTTGCTCACCGTGCGCGTGTCGGCGCCGGTGCCCGCCGCCGTGGTCTGCGCCGCGCGCACCGCGATGGAGCTGCCGTCGCTGATGGCCGTCACGTCGATGGTGGCCGAGAACATGCCGTTGGCGCACGGCACCATGGTGCTGATGAGGCCCACGTTGACGGTGACGTTGCCCGCGTTGGCAGTGCACGCGCCGGTCACCACGTACGCCGCAGCGTTGGCGCCGGTGATGTCCATCGGGGTGTTGAGCAGCACGTTGGGCAGCCCTTCAACGGTGAAGGTGCGCGGCGCCGAGTCGTTGGAGATGTTGCCCGCGCGGTCGACCTGCCTCGCGACGATGACGTGAGGCCCGGTGGCCAGCGCCGTCGGGCATGACCAATTGCCGGTGGCGTCGGCGTTGACGCTGCACACCAGCGCGGTGCCCTCGAAGACGTTGACCTGCGCGAAGGGCTCCGCGCTGCCGGCCAGCGTCGGCAACGGCGCGACCGACGCGCCCTGCGCAGGCACCACGATGGTGGGCTCTGCCGGCGCGGTGGTGTCGATGGTGAAGGTGCGCGTGGGCGAAACGGCCGACTGGTTGTCTGCAGAGTCGGTGGCGCGCACCGTGGCCTGCACCTGGCTGGGCACCAGCGCGGTCGACGTGCACGCCCACTGGCCGGTGACGGGCACCTGCGTGCGGCACAGCTCGGCGCCGCCGCTGCTGACGACCACCGTGCTGCCGGGCTCGCCGGTGCCGGTGATGGTCGGCGTCGTGGTGTTGATGAAGCTCATTTCAGCCGGCGAGGTGATGGCCGGCGTCGTCGGCACCACCGTGTCTTTGATGGTGTTGCGCGTGTCCGTACCGGTGCCCGTGGCGTTGGTCTGCGAGGCCGTCAACACGATGGACGTGCTGTCGACGAGGCTCGAGGCGTTCTCGGAGCGGCTGAAGGTGCCCGCCGTGCAGTTGGTGGTGGCCGCCGGCAGCGAGCCGACGCGCACGGTGACGAGGCCGGCCGCCGTGGTGCACGTGCCCGACACGGGGAACGACGTGACGTTGGCCACGTTGATGGCCGAGGGCGTGTTGAGGCGAACCGTGGGCACGTTGTCGACCGAGAACGTGCGGCCCGGAGAAACGGGGCCCATGTTGTTCGCGGTGTCGACTTGCCGCGCGATGACGGTGTGGCTGCCGATGCCCAGCGTGGTGGGGCAGCTCCACTGGCCCGACGCGTTGGCGGTGGTGCTGCACAGCTGCGTGGGGCCCTGCACCACGAGCACCGTGGCGCCCGCTTCGGCCGTGCCGCTGATTGACGGGTTGGGCGCGACGACGGCCGCGTTGGCCGGGTTGGTGATGACGGGCGCGAGCGGCGCGGTGGTGTCGATGGTGATGGTGCGGCCCGGTGAGCTGCCGCCGGTGTTGCCGGCTGCGTCGGTGGCGCGCACGGTGACGGTGATGGTGCCGTCGGGCAGCGACGCCGCGGTGCACGTCCAGTTGCCGCCTGCTCCGACGACGGCGGTGCAGACCTCGTTGTTGCCGTTGGTCACGCGCACGGTGGCGCCGGGCTCGCCGGTGCCTTCGAAGGTGGGCGTGTCGTCGTTGGTCGACGTACCGGCGGGCGGCGCGGTGAAGACCGGCACGCCCGGCGCGATGGTGTCTTTGCGCGTGTTGGCCGAGTCGGTGCCGGTGCCGGCGGCGTTGGTCTGCGACGCCGAGACCGTGACGCTGGTCGAGTCAGGCAACGCGGCCACGCTGAAGGTCGTCGAGAACGCGTTCGAAGAGCAGGGCGTGGTCGTCATCAACGTGCCCACGCTCACGGTGACGACGCCGTTGGAGTCCTGGCAGGTGCCGGACACGTTGTAGGCGCCTGCATTCCCCGCGTTGATGGTGCCCGGCGGGTTGAGCCGCACGATGGGCGAGCCCTGCACCACCGAGAGCGTCTGGTCAGACACCTGGTTCTCGAGCACCGACAGCCCCGAGATGTTGGAGCGCCCGTTGGTATACGCGCCCGCCGTGGTCGAGGTGACGCTGACCTGAATGGTGCAGCGCGAGGTGCCCGAGGCCATGCTGCCGTTGGCGAGGCGCACCGACGTGGCGCCCACGCCGATGGCGGCGCCCGCGGCGGTGGTGACCGAGCCGTTGCAGGTGTTGCTCAACACCGCGCTCGAAATGGTGAGGCCGGCGGGGAAGGTGTCGGTGAAGCCCAGCGTGCTCTGCGGCAGGGCGCCGGGCACGTTGTCGATGGTGAAGGTCAGCGTGGTGCTCTGCGGCACCGTCAGCGCCGTCGCGCCGAAGCGCTTCGAGAGCTGCGGCTGGTACGAATAGAACGTGAGGTCGTTCTGCGAGCTGTACGTGCCGGGCGCCGCGCCGAAGTTCCACATGATGCCGAACGAGTTGTCGACGGTTGCGGGCTCGATGTAGTTGGTGAAGGTCTGCGCCGAGTTGACGGAGTTGATCTGCCCCGCAGGGCAGCGCGTGCCGTCGAACAGGCACGCGTAGAGCCCCGCGAAGTAGCCCGTCCAGTTGATGCCGCTGCGGTAGCGCCACGCCTCGACGATGTTGGCCGACACGCGGTAGCCGCCCACGATGGCCGGCGGGCCGAGCGAGAAGAAGCTCGGGCCGAAGTCGTCAGCGGCGAGGTACGCGTCAGCCACGTGGTACAGCCGCACCGGCGTGGTCGACGGGTTGCCGGCGGGGATGACGAGCGAGTGCGTCACCACCACGTAGTCATTCGGGTACGTGTAGTTCCAGGTGATGGTGAGGTCGTAGTTGCGGCCGGCAACGGTGGCGCGCAGCACGGTGGTGGCGGTGCCTCCGTTGCCTTGCGGCGTCACGGTGTTCGACACCGGCGTCCACGCCTGCAGCGTCACGCCCGGGCTCGCGAGCGTCGCGAAGTTCTGCGGGCCCACCACGACGGTGTTGCCCACGGCGAGGAAGACGCCGTTGGTCATGCTCGAGTTGGTCGTCGCTCCGGCGGTCAGCGTCGGGTTGTAGAGCTGCCCCGTGCCCAGCCGCACCACCTGCACCTGGCCGGTGTTGCCGATGACGGTGCGAATGCCGTTGGCGGCGGTCGTGCCGCCCGTGGGGTTGATGACGACCTGGCCGGCAGCGAGTGACGGCACGAGCGCGAACAGCGCGAAGACGAAGGAACGCAAAATCGAGACCTCTTCCCCAGAAGTGAGGGCTCGGCAGTACGCGTGTGCGCAGAGGTACGTCAAGAGTGCGGCCGGAATGATCAGCCGCGTTTCTCGACTGATGAGAATTCAAAGCGCGAGGGTAAGAGCGCCTGCATGACTTTGTTGAAGTTCACGACATGAGCGCAGACCGCATCGAGCCAGAAGGTCGTCGCGCAGCTCGTGGTGTGGAAGCGGCACTTCGATGCTGAGCGCAGCGCCGTCGCAGGTTGGACGCGGTCGGTGCGTCGCTGGGCGTCGACGCGCTCAAGCTCACGCGGCGTGTGGCGCTGCAGTGCGACCCGCTCGGCACGCGCGCGTTGACCCTCGGTGATGGCGCGGTGGGTGTGGCTGATCAGCCGTCGCTCTATGCCACCGCAGGCTTTTCCGCGCGAGCTCGCTGCGAAGCTCGTTGATGCTACGCAAACTGCTCGGCTGAAATTTCTCAGTCGGTGAGAACAGCAATGCGCTGTTGCCGTCATCGCCCGACAGCAGCTAGCACCCGCTTCATGCCCATCGGCCCGAAGAAGGTTGGCGCTCCCGAAGTTCCCGTCACGCGCTCGAGCACCACGCCGGTGAAGGCCGCCGAAGTCACGGCGCCGACGTCGAAGACCTGGGGCACCAACGCCGCGCCGGTCACCGTGAAGGGCACGGGCTTCGACGCGCCGGTCGCCGCACCTCGCGTCGCGCCGGCCGCCGTCGCGCCCAGCACCGCCGTCGCCTTCGACGCGCTCAAGGCGCCGGGCGGCCCGGCGAAGGCGCGCATTCTTTCGGACAACCTCGACTCGTGGAACGCGCGCCTCGACGTCATCGAGAACGCGAAGACCAGCATCGACACCTCGTATTTCATCATGGAGAAAGACCCCTACGGCTTCGCGTTCCTCGGCGGGTTGCTCAAGAAGCAGCTCGAGGGCGTGAAGGTGCGCGTGTCGGTCGACGCCATGGCCGACACCTTCGGCACCAAGGGCTTCAAGGCGCCGCTGCAGGGCCGCGACTACCTCGAAGAAATCGTCAACCACGGCGGCGAAGCGTACGTGTACCACCCGGTGCTCGACCGCCCGCTCAAGGCGCTCAAGGGCGACTACTCGGCGCTCGCGTCGAACCACGACAAGATTCTGGTGGCCGACGGCAAGGTCGGCATCACCGGCGGCCGCAACATCGCGCAGGACTACTTCGCCAGCCCCAAAGACCTGAAGGGCGCGTGGCGCGACATGGACGTGATTCTCGAGGGCACCGAGACCGCTGCGGGGCTCACCGAGGCGTTCGACGCCGAGCTGAACAACGGCGGTGCGTCGAAGGCCGTCACCAAAGACGTGCTCGGCAACTGGTCGAAGAAAGACATTCAGCTGCTCGGCGCCTACGAGCTCATGCAGGCGTGGACGAAAGCGCCCGCCCTCGACGACGCGCAGAAGGCGCAGCTCAAGGCCGACCCCGCGCTGCAGAAGTCGATGGCCGCAGACCTGGTGAAGCAGGCGCTGGTCGAGGTGCAGAAGTCGCTGCCCGAGAAGCTCAAGCGCACGCCCTCGAATGGCGACGTCGAGTTCCTCACCGAGCAGGCGCTGCAGCTGGTGACGCACACCGAGACGCGCGGCAGCCGCGCGGCCTACGAGGTCAACGCGAAGACGCAGCACGACACGCAGGCGAAGATCATCGACCAGACGTCGGCCGCGTCGGGGCTGCGCGTGAACAACATGGCGCCCGCACTGCTGGCGATGGTCGAAGGCGCGAAGAAGCGCATCGTCGTGCAGAACCCCTACGTGGTGCTGACGAAGGACATGATGTCGGCGCTGCAGCGCGCGTCGGAGCGCGGCGTGAAAATCGACATCATCACCAACAGCCCGTTGTCGACCGACTCTGACGTGACGCAGGCCTTCTTCCTCGAAGACTGGCAGACGATTCTGCAGCGCTGCCCCACGGCGAACATCTACGTCGCCACGGGAGACCGGAAGTTCCACACCAAGAGCGCCGTCATCGACGACGACGAGGCGGTCATCAGCACGTACAACCTCGACCTGCTCTCGGGCTTCGTGAACTCCGAGGTCGGCGCGGTCGTGAAGTCGAAGGAGCTGGCCACCGACTTGATGCAGGCCTTCGAAGACGACAAGGCCGACCCGGCCAACGGCTTCATTCAGTACACCATCGCGCGCGACGAGAACGGCAAGGCCGTCTTGAAAGACGGCGCGCCCATCGCCACGTTCGGCCCGGAGCACCACCTCTCGAAAGAGATGCTCGAGACCTACGCGAAGAAGCGCAACCTCTGGGGCAACCTCATTCGCAACAACATTCCCCAGTTCGAACCGCTGCGGCACCACGAGTAGTCGTCAGCCCGCGTCCCAGCCCAGGTTGTCACGCTGCAGCGGTTGCATGAGCGTCGCCAGAATCGCGAGCAGCTCGAAGTCACCCGCGGCCTTCACGTCGCCCCGGGCCACGGCGCTCGCGGTGTCGAGCGTGCCGTCGATGAACGACGAGAAGGCCTCGGGCTTGAAGCGCAACGTGAGCGCTGCCGCTGCGTTGGCGCCGGGCTTCACCGGCGTCTCGACGTCGCTGAAGGACAAGGTCCACGCCTGGTCGCCCACGTGAAACGTGATGTCACCCTGCACGGCGAGGAAGTCGTCGAAGCGACTGACCAACAAGGCGGGCAACGTGCGTTCGAACCAGGCGGCAATCACGCGCGCATGAGTGCACGAGCGCTGCGCGAGACTCAAGCGACGGTTCCGTAACCGCCCGCGTGGCTCGGCATTCCCCCGTGAAATACGGAGGCTTTCATTCCGTGTGAAGGCAGCTATAGGGGCCGCTCGTTTCGACGGTCATCATTCTCTTCGGAGGCTTCACCATGTCGTTCAAGGCATTGATCAGCACTGCGGTGCTCTTCGCGAGCGCGGCCCACGCCGCCGAATTCAAAGCGGCGTACGTCGACATTCAGCGCGCAGTTCAGGAGGTCGACGAAGGCAAGGCCGCCAAGACGCGCCTGCAGTCGCTGGCCGACAGCAAGCAGAAGGCCTTCGAAAAGGAAAAGGCCGCGCTGCAGGCCGAGGTCGACGCGTACACGAAGCAGAAGCCCACGATGGACGACAAGATCGCGTCGGCCAAAGAGATGGAGCTCCAGAAGAAGACCTACGACTTCGCGCAGAAGGCCGAGAAGCTCCGCGTCGAGCTCTCGGAGTCGGAGCGCAAAGAGCTGGGCACCATCTTCCCCAAGCTCGAGCAACTGCTCGGCCAGATTGCACAGCGTGAAGGCCTCACCATGGTCTTCGACCGCTCCAGCTCGGGCCTCGCGTGGGCGCCGGCGTCGCTCGACCTCACCAACGAGCTCATCCGCATGTACAACGCGCAGTACAAAATGGGCGGCGCCGCGAAGAAAGACGCCAAGCCGTAAGTGCTGACGCTCGGCTCCCGCGTCGCGTTGCTCTCGACGCTGGGGCTGTGCGCCATCGCCGCGGCCTGGTTCCGCGGCAAGCAGAACTCCGGGCAGTTTCGCGGGGGTCGCATCAGCAACCCCAAGTTGCTGTGGTTGTTCTTCGCCATCTGGTTCTGGCTCCTCGAGTGCGCGGTGTTGGCCTTCGAGCCGTCGCTGCCCTGGAGCTACCGCGTCATCTTCGGGGCGCACGCGTGCTCGATGTGGCTGCGCGGCGGCGCCGAAATGTACTTGCTCCACGTCACCAAAACCTGGCGCCCACCCATGGGCATCGGTCACGACGTGTTCGCGTTGCTCACGGTGCTCGGGCTCTCGCTCTTCGTCGGCTGGCCCGTCGAGTCGGCGTGGGGCTGGTGGGCTCCGGCGCTGGTGGTGATGCTGCTGTTCTCGCTGGTGGTCGAGGTGCTGTACGCCGCGCTGTTCTTCAAAGCCGTCGACGGAAAAACGACTGGCGACAAGGGCATCTGGTTCGCGAGCGAAGACGAGGCGCGGTTTCGTCGCATCAACCGCATCACCTCGACCTTCAACGTGCCGCAGGTGTTGTTTCAGCTCGCGCTGCTGGCCGTCGCGTTCGCGTCGTAGCGCTCACATGCACGAGCCGGGCGACTTCATGCCCGCAGCTTCACAGGCCTGGTCGAGCTTCACCAACAACGCGCGCAGCGTCTTGAGCTCGCGTGACGTCATGCCGGGCACTTTTTCAGAAGCGCGCCGCGCCTCGTTCACCGCCGCGAGCACTCTTCGGCCCTTCGTCGTGAGCACCGGGCGCCGCACGCGCCGATTCTCGGGGTTCAACTTCCGCTCGACGAGGCCGTCGTCTTCGAGGCGGTCGAGCGTGAACATCAACGTCGTCTTGTCGACGCCCGCCCGCGTGCCGAGCTGGATCTGCGTGCTCGGCTTCTCGACGTCGAGAATCAACAGCAACGCGTAGTCGCGGAAGCCGCCCTCGAGCCCCCGCTTCAGGCCCAGCGCGTCAGCGGCACCACGGAGCCTGTGTGCGTTGCGCTGCAGCAACCACGCGAGGTCGTCATTCTGGCCAACGGTGCCCATGTCGCACGTGTAACTCTTCATCGTCTGAGATGCGATTGTCTTGATTCAGACTATCTGCCGCCGTAATGAGACGCCCATGAGCGATAAGATGCGCGTAGAACTGTGGACCGACATCATTTGCCCGTGGTGCGGGCTTGGCACTCACCAGCTCGAGAAGGCCATCGCCAGCTTCGGCAAAGACGTGGAGCTGGTTCACCACTCGTACCAGCTCGACGAGAGCGCCCCGGTCGGCGTGTCGGAGCCGGTGACGCACATGCTGCACAAGAAGAAGGGCTTCCCGTTGAACTCGGTGAAGCAGATGACCGCGCGGGTCGAGCAGCTCGCCGCCGCGCAGGGGCTCTCGCCGTACATCGTGGGTGACAACAACTCCGGCAACACGTCGATGGCGCACGAGCTCGCGGCGTGGGCGACCGAACTGGGCAAGGGCAACGCGATGTGGAAGGCGCTCTACAAGGCGTACTTCGGCGAAGCGCGCTCCGTCTTCGACGTCGACTCGCTCGTGAAGCTGGCCGTGGAGCAGGGCCTCGACGCCGCGCAGGCGCGTGAGGTGCTCACCAGCCGCAAGTACGCCAAGCAGGTGCTCGATGACGGCCGCGAGGCGCAGAGCCTGGGCGTCACCGGCGTGCCCTTCGTGCTCATCAACAACAAGTACGGCGTGTCGGGCGCGCAGCCTGTCGAGGCGTTCGTCGAAGCGCTCGAGACCGCGTGGAACGAGCGTGAAGTGGCGGCCGTGGTCCCGACTGAGGCGGTGTGCGGGCCTGACGGCTGCGAGCTCCCGTCGTGAAGTTCGCCTGGGTCGCGCTCCTGATGACCGTGGCCGGCTGCAAGGCCTCGCCGCCGCCTCCTCCTGCGCAGCCCATCGTCGTCGAGGTGTACGCCGACATGGTGTGCCCCTGGTGCTTCGTCGGCACCGAGCGGTTGGACCAGGCCGTCGCGCAGAGCGGCCTCGGCAATCGCGTGGTGATTCAGCACAAGACGTTCCTGCTCAACGCCGACACGCCCGCGGAAGGCATCGACGTCGCGCAGATGCTCCGCGCGAAGACGGGCCGTGAGCCCGCCGAGCTCTTCGCGCGCGTCGAGGCGTTCGCCAAAGAGAGCGGCATTCCGCTCGACCTCTCGAAGCAGCCGCGTCAGTACTCGACGGTGCGCGGGCACGCGTTGCTGCGCCACGCCGCAAAGAAGGGCACCCAGCGCGGGCTCGAGCAGGCGCTGTTCCGCGCCAACTTCCTCGAGGGGAAGAACATCTCCGACGAGGCGACGTTGATCAGCCTCGCCACGCCGCATGGCTTCACCGCAGCAGAGGTCACGCGCATCGTGAATGACGTGCAGGAGCTCGCCGCGGTACGTGCCGAAGCGCAGGCGGCCTCGAGCGCGGGCGTCACCGGCGTTCCGTTCTTCGTTTTTCCGGGTGGCCAGAAGCTGTCAGGCGCCCAACCCACGGAGACGCTGCGACAAGCGCTCCTCGCTGCTTCGAATACGGGAGTCACACCATGAGCAAAGGCTGGAACATCGCGTTGTGGATTCTGCAGGTGTTGTTGGCGTTCGCGTTTCTCGGCGCCGGCTTCATGAAGTTGACGCAGCCCATCGACGCGCTCGCGGCGGCGGGCATGGGCTTCGTGAAGACGTTCCCCGAGCCGGTGGTGCGCTTCATCGGCGTGTCTGAAATCGCCGGCGCCATCGGCCTCGTGTTGCCGGCGGCGCTGCGCGTCAAGCCTGTGGTCACGCCGGTCGCGGGCGCGGCGTTGGCGCTGGTGATGGTGCTCGCCGCGCTGTGGCACGTGACGCAGGGCGAGTTCGCGGCGCTGCCGTCGAACTTCGTGCTGGGTGGGCTCTCGGCGCTCGTCGCGTGGGGCCGCTTCAAGAAGGCGCCCGTCGTCGCGCGCGGCGGCTGAATCAATAGACCGAGTCGGTCTGCGCGACCTGCGTGGGCGTGTCGAGCTCGCGAATCCACTGCACGACCTCGCGCTCCGTCGAGCGGCCCTGGCGCACCAGCGCTTCGAACGCGTAGCGCGTCGCCTTCATCGCCTTGTTCTCGTCGCCGAGGCGGCGCAGGAAGTGCGAGAAGAGAACCGGGCCGAAGCGCTTGTAGAGGAGGACGAGTTCGCTGGAAGACATGCGGAGTTGTCGGGCTGACACCCGGCACGTCGCGCCAGTGCAAAGGACAGTTTGCGCCACGCTAAGTGCCTGAAAGAAGTGTAGAAAGTGGCTCCATGCGCGCCCTTGCTCCGGTTCTGCTGACTTTCATCGGTTGTTCTGGTGGCCCCAATGGAAGCGGCGATCAGGTCGTCGACGCGACGCGCTCCGGGCTCTTCGCGGCTCAGGCGTCGGCGGTGGCGGACAACACGACGAGCATCATCATCACCGCGACGGTGCGCGACGCGGTCGGCGCCCCGATTCAGGGTGCGCAGGTCACGTTCACGTCGACAGGTTCGGGCAACAGCTTGAACTCCAGCGGCGCGCCCACCTCGCAAGACGGCACCACCAACGTTCACCTCGCGAGCACGAAGGCCGAAGCGAAGACGGTCAATGCGTCGGTCTCGTTCAAAGGCGTCATCACCGAGCTCGAGCAGGAGCTTGCGCTCACGTTCACCGCCGGGCCCGCCGAGGGCCTTCGGTTTCAGACGCAGCCCTCGACGACGAAGGCCGGTGAGCCCATCACGCCGGCGGTGGTGCTCGAGGTCACCGACCGCAACGGCAATCGCAGCACCGGCGCCTTTGCCGCGTCGCTGCGGCTCGTGCGCTCGAGCGGCGGCAGCGTGCAGAACGGCGCCATGAAAGCCGCGGTCGATGGGCTCATCACCTTCGACGAGCTCGTCATCAATCGCCCGCAGGTCGGCTACGCGCTGCGCGCTGAAACTCCCAGCGGCGCGGCCGACGAGAGCGCCCTGTTCGACGTCACGCTCGGAGCGCTGCTCCCCGCGACGAGCACCTTCATCGCGCAGCCCGTCAACGTCATCGCCGACGGCGCCTCGCTCACCACGCTGACGCTCACCGCGCGCGACAGAGGCAACAACGCGCTGGCGGGGGTCTCGGTGGCGTTCACCGCTTCGGGCACGGGCAACACGCTGGGCGCGGCGACGGTGACGACTGACGCCTCAGGCGAGGCCACCACCACGCTCGCGTCGACGGTCGCTGAAATGAAGACGGTGACGGCCACCATCGGCGCGGCGAGTTTGACCACCACCGTCACTTTCATACCGTGACGCGAGTACGCTGGGCCGTCGCTCCACACCTCTTCGGGGGAGGTTCCCAATGAAGCCACTGCTCATTCTCGCGCTCGCGTCTTCGGTCGCCTTCGGCGCCACCGTCTCGGGTCGCATTCACAACGGTACGGCGGGCGTGGCAGGCATGCAGGTTCGGCTCTGGGGCGTGGGGCCCAAGGGCTACACGTTTCAGGCGCCGCAGGGCTCCGTCACGACGACTGACGCCACCGGCAACTACGTGTTCTCGGGCGTGGCGGCCGGCTCGTACAAGGTCGACACGCGCATGCCCAACGGCGTCACCGGCAACTGGGGCGACCGCTGGTACGACGAAGTGGCGCCCATGAGCGACGGCTACGTCATGGAAGACGCCGACGTGTTTCCGTTGACGGCCAGCGACACGCTCTCGGCGCTCGACATTCTGGTGGAGGTCAACGGCGGCTTCGACGGCCGCGCCGTCAACGCGTCGAACGCCACCCTCGGCGGCATTCTCGCGCGCGCTGAGGCGATGACGGACCGCCGCGTGCACCACAACGACACCACCAGGAGCGACGCGTTCTGGCCCGGCCTCTTCTCGTTTCGAGGGCTGCGGCCGGTGAACACGCGCCTCGTGCTGCACGACCCGACGTACACGCTGGGCGACACCATTCGCGCCAACATCACGGTGACGGCGAACACGGCGCCGACGGTGCCGAACCTCACCATGCTGCCCGCGCCGGCTGACGCGCGGGAGCCCAACAACAACGCGACGGCCCCGGGCTCCGGCTTCGACGCGAGCGTCTTTCGCGGCCCGACGCCTTCGCCCTTCACCGCCACCGGCGCCGTCGGCCCGCGCAGCGCGGGAGACACCGACTGGTTCTGCTTCGATGGCGAGGCCAGCGACCGCTTCATCATCGACGTCGGCGGCACGCTCACGCTCGAAGACAGCACCGTCGTGCCCAGCCCGTGGGTCGACCCGATGGTCTCGTTCTGGCGCGTGAGCCCGCTCACCCGGCTCGGCGAAGACGACGACGACGGCCCCGGTATGGCCGCGCGCCTCGACACCGGAGAGCTCGGCGCTGCGGGCCGCTACTGCGTGGTGGTCAGCACCTTCGGTGACACCGCGTGGAACGGTACGAACCAGACGTCGGCCGGCCCGTACGCGTTGAACATGGTGCTCGGCAACCGTCGGCCGTCGCTCACCGCGTCGGTGGGCGGCACTCCGGTGACGATGCTCAACGCCGACGAAGGCGACGACGTCTCTGTCACGTTCGACTTCAGCGACCCCGACGGGAACCTCGGCGCGGGCACCTTCGAGCTGCGCGACGCGCAGAACGTCATCGTCGCGGGCGGCACGTTCAGCACCTCGACGGGTACGTACACCGTCAACTGGACGGCTTCCCAGACCGCACAGCGCGGAGGCCCGTACACGCTCACCGCCAGCGTCTCCGACCCGGAGTTCACCACCAGCCGCACGGTGAACATCGTCATCGCCGGTGTGAACGTCGCGCCGTCGGCGCCGCTGCTGTTCTCGCCCGACGCGGGCAGCACGGTGACGACGCGCACGCCGAGCCTCGCGTGTCTCGAGGCCACCGACGTCGACGAAGAGACGCTGGTCTACGAGTTCGAGTTGACGTGGGGCGACGGTGGCGTGCAGCGCGGCACGGTGGCGGGCGTCGACGGCGGCTGGCGCGCTGACGCCGGAGCGGCGCCGACGGTGGTGTACGCGGCCACCGCGCTCCCCGAGAACTCGTTGGTGACGTGGCGCGCGCGCGCGTTCGATGGCGTGGCGCTCAACGGCACCAGCGTGTGGAGCGATGCGTGGACCTTCTTCGTCGACTCCATCAATGACCCGCCGGGCACGCCGGTGCTGAACAAGCCCGCCGACGGTGAAGAGCTGCCGGGGCGCCGCGCCACGCTCGAGGCGACGAACCCCGCAGACCCTGAAGGTGAGGCCGTCACGCTGCACTTCGAGGTGGCCACCGACGTCACGTTCAACAACGTGGTGGTGAGCAGCGGCGCGGTGCCGACGACGGCGGGCTCGTTGAACACGCTCTTCACCGTGCCGATGGACCTGAGCTGGGGCACCACCTACTTCGGCCGTGTCACCGCCACCGACGCGCGCGGCGCCAGCAGCCCGCGCAGCAACGTGAATGAGTTCCGCATTCGCATGAACTCCAGCCCCACGCCGCCGGTGTTGAGCGCGCCCTTCGCTGCGTGTGGCGTGTCGACGACGTTCAACCTGGCGCCGGTCGAAGTCGTGGTGGCCAACGTGAGCGACGTGGAGCTGGACACCATCAACGTCGAGGCGAAGCTCTTTCTCGCGGGAGCCGACCCGCTCACCGCCACGCCGATTTTCTCGCAGACGGTGACGCAGTCGGGGGCGACCGACACCACGTTCTCGCTCGCCGGTGTGCAGTGGCTCGAAGACACGCAGTACCGCCTGCGCGTGCGGTTCCTCGACGGCTTCAACATGACCGCGTGGACGGAGTGCGTCTTCACGCTCGACGCGATGATGAGCGGCACTGGCGGTGGCTCAGGCACCGGCGGCGGCAGCGCGATGGGTGGAGGCCAGGCGACCGGCGGCGGGGTCGCGACGGGCGGCGGCTCGGCAACCGGCGGTGGCGTCGCGACGGGCGGCGGTGACGGCGGAGGCGAGGGTGGTGGCGCTGGCGGCGGCGCTGGCGGCGGTGAGGTCGTCGCCAAGCCCGGCTGCGGCTGCACCACGGTTGATCCACTGGCGCCGCTCGCGTTGTTGCTCGGGCTCGTGGTGCGCCGGCGTCGCAGGATTTTCTGAGCTTTGCTTGCTACAGGCGCAGCCCGATGCGCGCCTCTCTCTTCGTTTTCGTGTTCGCCGCCTGTGGCCCCCAGATGATGACGCCTGACGCGGGCCAGGCCGACCCCTGCGTCGGCCCCACGAAGTCGCCGGAGATTCTCATCACCAACCCGGGCTTCGAGTGCGGCGAGGCCACGCCCACCGGGTGGAACGCCATCTACGGCACGCTCGCGCGGGCCGTCGGCGAAGGCCGCACCGGCGCCGCCGCGAAGCTCACTGTCAGCGCGGCCGGCGGTCGCTTCGCGTACACCACGACCATCGTGGGTGATGGCGCCGGTAAGACGTACTGCGCGCAGGCGTGGGTCAAAGGAACGGCGCCCATCGTGCGCACGGTGCTGGTCAGCGCCCGGTCTGGAGGCGGTACGCAGCAGCGCTTCGCCGAGCCGCTCGACGGTGAATGGCAGAAGACGCCGCCGACGTCGGGCTTGAATGTCACGGTGCCTGCGGGCGAGTCGCTGCAGCTGTTCTTCGAAGTCGACTCAGTGCTCAACAGCCCCACGGCGGCGAAGGCGGGCGACGTGGTGTACGTCGACGACGTCGATGTATGGGTTTCGTCTGGTCGATGTGACGAGGCGCGCTGATCCACCGCGCGTTTTTTGCGCCAGTAATTCCCTTGGAACGATGCGCACCGTGTGCCAAATGGCCGCCCCGAACCGGGCGTGTCATTCGCACGTTCTGCGTCCCCATGCAGGAGCCGGAGCATCACATGCACGGAAAGTCGAAGTCGCTGAACCCGCTCATGCTCGCCAGCGTCGCGCTGGTGGCGGTGTTGAGCGGCTGCCGCCCTGATGGCGCGAAGAAAACGTTGCCGGGCAAAGAGCTCTACGCGGCGTGCGTCAACTGCCATGGCAAAGACGGCTACGGTCAGCAGAACATCGCGGCCCCCGCCATCGCTGGTTTGCCGGCGTGGTACCTCGAGGCGCAGTTCTACAAGTTCCGCACCGGTGTTCGCGGCGCGCACCCCGACGACCTCGAAGGTCTTCGCATGCGCCCCATGTCGCGCCAGATGCTGGACGACGGTGAAATCAAGGCCGTCGTCGCCTACGTGGCGTCGATGCCTGTGAAGAACCAGGCCAGGACCATCGAGGGTGACGTCGTCGCCGGGGCGCAGTCGTACGCGACGTGCACGGCGTGCCACGGCCCCGACGGCAAGGGCAACCAGGCGCTCAACGCGCCGCCCATCGTCGGCCAGCACGACTGGTACCTCGTCAGCCAGATCAAGAAGTTCAAGACCGGCGTTCGTGGAGCGCACCCCAAAGACGTGACCGGCGCGCAGATGCGCCCGATGGCCATGACGCTGGCCGACGAGCAGGCCATGAAGAACGTGGTCGCCCACATCGGCACGCTGGCGAAGTGAGACAAGCGATGAGCGAAACGAACCCCGACGGGCTTTCCAAGACCATCTTCGTTCTCACCGCGGGGGGCGCCATCGCCTTCTTCGCGGCGGTCTTCTTCTTCGTGCTGAGGAACTGATCGATGATCGACAAGTACGTCGAATCGGCTGCGACCTTCTCGGGTGACATTGATCACCTGATCTTCATCGTCACCGCCATCGTGGGTTTCTGGTGGCTGCTCGCTGAGGTCGTCTTCTTCTATTTGATCATCCGCTACACGGCGCAGGAAGGCGTGCGCGCGAAGTACGTGGCCGGCGAAGACGCGAAAGAGAAGCGCTGGGTCGCCATTCCCCACTACGCGACGCTCGTCTTCGACGTGTTCATCATCGTCTCGGCGATTCGTGTCTGGCAGGAGGTCAAGCAGACCATGCCGCAGGCCGACGCCACGGTGCGCATCATCGCGCAGCAGTGGGCGTGGACGTTCATTCACCCCGGCGCCGACGGCAAGCTCGACACGGCCGACGACATTCGCCTCGTCGACGAGCTGCACGTCGAAAAGGGCAAGACGTACCACTTCGAGTTGCAGAGCCGCGACGTGCTCCACAGCTTCTCGGTGCCCGTCTTCCGCCTCAAGCAGGACATCGTGCCCGGCCGCACCATTCGTGGCTGGTTCAAGCCCACGATGACCGGCGGCTTCGACATTCAGTGCACTGAAATCTGCGGCATCGGCCACGGGCTCATGCCGGCGCGCATTCTCATTCACTCTTCTGAAGACCACGCGGCGTGGGTGCTGAGCCAGACCCCGGCGACGGCGGCCCTCACCACTCCGACCGAGCAGACCGGAGGCATGCCATGAGCAGCACCACCGCCGACAGCCACGGCCATGGGCACGACGCCCACGGCGACGGGGCGCACGGTCACCACGCCGAGCCGAACTTCTTCCTCAAGTACTTCTGGTCGACTGATCACAAGATCATCGGCATGCAGTACCTGTTCACCGGCATGTTCATGGCGCTCGTGGGCGGCTTCGCCGTGTACGTGTTCCGCATGCAGCTCGCGTTTCCCGGCATGAGCGTGCCGGGCTACGGCCGCGTCTCGGCGACCGACTACAACGCGCTCGTCACCACGCATGGCTCGGTGATGATCTTCTGGGTCGCGATGCCCGTGCTCATCGCCGCGTTGGGGAACTACCTGATTCCCCTGATGATCGGCTGCGACGACATGGTGTTCCCGCGGCTCAACCGCCTGAGCTACCAGCTGTTCCTGATCAGCATCATCATTCTGTTCGCCTCGTTCTTCGTCGACGGCGGCGCCTTCGGTGGCGCGTGGACGAGCTACCCACCGCTCTCGTCGAAGGCTGAATACAACCTCACGCCTGCCGGCGCGCCGCTGTGGCTGCTGGCCGTGGTCTTCGAGTTCGCGGCCTTCCTGCTGGGCGGCATCAACTTCGTCACCACCGTGATGAACAGCCGCGCGCCGGGCATGAAGATGTTCGACGTGCCGATGGTCATCTGGATGATCATCATCGCCTCGATTCTCTTCATGGCCTCGGTCGGCCCGTTGGTCGCAGGCGCGGTGATGCTGCTGTTCGACCAGACCTTGAACACCGGCTTCTTCGACCCCAACAAGGGCGGAGACCCGATTCTCTGGCAGCACCTCTTCTGGTTCTTCGGCCACCCCGAGGTGTACGTGGTGCTGTTGCCCGCCATGGGCATCGTGGCGGAGGTCGTCACCACGTTCGCGCGCAAGAAGCTCTTTGCGTACAAGACGGTGCTCTACACGGCGGTCGGCACGGGCGTGCTCGGCTTCTTCGTGTGGGCGCACCACCAGTTCATCGCCGGCATCGACCCGCGCATGGCGAACATCTTCTCGGTGACGACGCTGCTCATCTCGATTCCCGTCGCCGAAATGGTCTTCGTCTACATCGCGACGCTGTACGGCGGTTCGATTCGCCTGCAGACGCCGATGCTCTGGGCGCTGGCCTTCATCGCCGAGTTCTTGGTGGGTGGCGTCACCGGCATCTTCCTGGGCGCGTCGGGCGCAGACATCTACTTCCACGACACGTACTTCGTGCTCGCGCACTTCCACTACACGTTCTTCCCGATTGCCTTCATCGCGGTGTTCGCGGCGGTGACGTACTGGTTCCCGAAGATGTTCGGCCGCCACATGAACGAGACGTGGGGCAAGGTGCACTTCTGGGGCACCGTCATTCCCTTCAACGTCATCTTCATTCCGCTCTTCTTGCTGGGCGCGCGTGGTGATCACCGCCGCATCTACGACTACACGCACTTCCCCGACCTGATGAAGCCGGGCATGCAGGACCTCCGCATTCTGGCCACCGGCGCGCTCGTGACGCTGCTGGCGTTCCAGGCGGTGTTCCTCGTGAACTACTTCTACAGCATGTTCAAGGGTCGCAAGGCCGACGCCAACCCGTGGAAGGCGAACACGCTCGAGTGGCAGGCGCCGTCGCCGCCGCCGCACGGCAACTTCCCCGATGGTCTGCCCAACGTATACCGCGGGCCGTACGAGTTCAGTCACCCCGACCGCCAGGACGACTACTGGCCGCAGAACTCCGCGAGCTGAATCATGAGCGCTTTTCGACCCATTGCGACTACGCGCAGTGCCACGGGTATCTCCACCGGCAAGTTGGCCGTGTGGTGGCTCATCGCCTCCGAAATCGTCATCTTCGGTGGCGTGCTGGGCAGCTACCTCATGCACCGCCTCGGGCACCCTGAGTGGGCGAGCCAGGCGGCGCACACCAACACCTGGGCCGGCGCGTTCAACACGCTGGTGCTGCTGACGTCATCGCTGGCCGCCGTGCTCGCGCACAACGCCGCCGAAATGAAAGACGGCAAGAAGGCCGCGAAGTACCTGTGGCTGACCATCGCCGGCGCGCTCATCTTCCTGGTGGTGAAGAGCCTCGAGTGGAGCAACGAGATCCACCACGGCTTCACCATCACCTCGCACACGTTCTGGTCGTTCTATTACACGGCCGCCGGCATTCACGGCCTGCACGTCATCATCGGCGCCATCATCATGGCGGTCATCGCGCGCGACGCGGCCAAGGGCATCGACCTGCAGCGCGTCGAAGCGGTGGGCCTCTACTGGCACTTCGTCGACATCGTGTGGATCTTCCTCTTTCCGCTTCTCTACATCGCCAAGTGAGCGCGCCCATGTCTGACACGACGACTGCTCCGGCAGCCCACGACGCAGGTCACGGTGGTGGTGGCCACCACGAAGATCACACGCGGCAGTACGTGAAGATCTGGGCGATCCTCCTGGTGCTGCTGGTCATCTCCATCATCGGCCCGGAGCTGGGTCACCCCATGCTCACGCTGGTGACGGCCTTCGGCATCGCCTTCGTGAAGGCGTACCTCGTCATCAAGCACTTCATGCACCTGACGGTCGAAAAGAAGTACGTCGGCTTCCTGATGCTGACGATGCTGGCCTTCATGCTGGTCTTCGTGGCCGGTGTTTCGCCCGACGTCATGAAGCACTCCGGCCAGCGGTGGACGAACGACGCGGCCGAGGCGGTCGTGAAGAAGGGCCTGGCTGAAGACGGCCACGGCGGCGGCCACGACGAAAAGAAGCCGGCCGACGTTCCTCCTCCTCCGCACTGAGAGCACCGATGGAAGCGACCGCGACCGCGCCGAGCCAACCTGTTCCGCCGCCTCGGGTGCAGCGGCCGGTGTTGCCGAGCGCGGTGCTGGGAACGCTCATCTTCGTGGTCTCCGAGGTGATGTTCTTCTCGGGGCTCATTTCGGCGCACACCATTTCCAAGGCCGGCGCGCTGCCGGGCACCTGGCCCATGCCGGGGCAGCCGCGGTTGCCCGCTGAAGCCACCGCGCTCAACACCGTGCTGTTGCTGCTCTCGGGCGTGGTGCTGATCATCGGCGCGCGGCTGTGGAAGAAGCAGTCGCCCATCGCGCACTGGGTGACGCTGGCGGCGTGGGCGCTCGGCGCGGGCTTCGTGGCGTTGCAGGGCGTGGAGTGGGTCGCGCTGCTCGGCAGCGGGCTGACGCTGACGTCGAGCCCCATGGGCAGCTTCTTCTACATCATCGTCGGTGGGCACGCGCTGCACGCCGTCGTGGCGCTGGTGGCGCTGTTCATTTCGTGGCTGCAGATGGCGCGCGGCAAGCCGTCGAACGGCCTGTTCTTCGCCACGCAGACGTTCTGGTACTTCGTGGTGCTGATGTGGCCCGTCATCTACGCGCGGGTGTACTTCTGATGCGCGCGCTGGTTGCCGCGGTCGCGTCGTTGTCGACGCCAGCGCTGGCGTGCGCGGTGTGCGGCGCGGGCGAAGAGGCGTCGCAGGGCTCGTACGTGGTGATGACGCTCATCATCTCGGGGCTGCCGCTGGCCATGCTGGGCGGCATCGTCGGGTACATCGTCGTCAAGAGCCGCGCCGCGGCGCGCGAAGAGAAGCAAGTTGGCCCCACCGCCCCCTGAATCGGCGTCGGCGCTGCCCGAGCCCGGCGCGGGCTGGCGGCCGTACGTCATCGCTTTTCTGATCGGCGCCGCGCTGCTGACGGTGTTGCCGTTGCTGCAGCGCCAGTTCCTCAAGGCGCCGGCGCCGGTGAAGCAGCTCGACGCGTGGTCGCTGACCTCGCTCTCCGGTGGAGCGGTCGGCTCGAGCGCGCTGGCGGGGCAGGTGGTGTTGCTCTCAGCCGAGCTGGGCGCGTGCGACGCGGCGTGCGTGCAGCGGCAGCTCGACTTCGGCACCGCCGTTCGCCACGTCGACGACCTGAAGAAGACGCCCATCACGCTGGTGACCGTCGTGGGGCCGCAGGCGAAAGAGGCCCTGGCCGCGCAGATCTCCGCGGGCACGTCAGCCTGGCGCTTCGCGGTGGCTGACGACGCCTTCACCGCGCAGATGCAGGCGGGCCTCGACGCGTTTCTGCCGCCGCCCGGCGCCGTGTTTGCCGGCACGCAGAGCATCGTGCTGATCGATCAGAACGACGCCATTCGCGGCTTCTGGCAGGCCGACGGCGTAGGCCGCGGCAACTCCATCAACGCGGCCCGTTTGCTGTCGAAAGAGGGCCCCCACCCGTAGTGCGGCTCATCGCCGTCATTGGTCGCCGTCATCGCGCAAACCCTGCGCGTTCCTTCACGAAATACGCTCGCGCGTGAGGGAAATAAAAGTTGTTCAGCCAGAGCGATTTCGGTACGTGCCGCACCCTCAATAGAGGTCGACCCACATGGCTCAGATTTTCCCCCGGTGGAGCAACCAGACCCCCCGGCTCATCACGCTCGGAGCCCTCGTGGGCCTCAGCGCGACTGTCTTCGCTCTCTATTGGTGGGCGTCGCCCTACCACACCGACGTCGGCTACGCGCCGAAGCAGCCGGTGCCGTACAGCCACGCGCTGCACGCCGGCGAGCTGAAGATGGACTGTCGCTATTGCCATGTGGGCGTCGAGCAGGGCCCGCACGCCGGCGTGCCGCCGACGCAGACGTGCATGAACTGCCACAAGCAGGTCAAGCCCGAGAGCGAGAACCTCAAGCTGGTGCGCGAGTCGTGGACGACTGACAAGAGCATCGAGTGGGTGCGCATTCACAAGCTGCCCGACTACGCGTACTTCAACCACTCGGCGCACATGGGCGTCGGCGTGGGTGACAAGCGCGCCGCCATCGGCTGCGAGACGTGCCACGGCCGCATCGACACGATGGAGGTCGTCCGCCAGGTGCAGCCGCTGTCGATGAGCTGGTGCATCGACTGCCACAGCAACCCGGGCCCCAACCTGCGCCCCGTCGAGAACATCACCACCATGGGCTGGTCGGCCGACATGGCGTGGCAGGAGCAGCAGAAGCAGATCGCCGCGACGCTGAACCCGCCGGGCTCGCTGTCGGGTGCGCAGAAGTTCGTCGACGGCCACATGCAGACCTACGCGACCGCCGGCTGCTCTGGCTGCCACCGCTAATCAAGCTCCACAGGGAACGAGAGAAATCATGAAGAAGGATCCCTACGCTCCGATCCGCGACTCGATGACTGAAGCGCCCGAGTACTGGCGCTCCGTCGAGCACAAGAACGCCGACGACTCCGTCATCAAGAGTTACGACGCAGAGTTCAGCAACGGCATCACGATGCCCGGTGGCTACAACCGCCGCGACGCGCTGAAGATCGCCGGCGCCTCCATCGCGCTCGGCTCGCTGGCCGGTTGTGAGAAGGTTCGCCGCGACCCCGACGAGATCCTCCCGTTCGTGCGCCAGCCCGAGCAGTACGTGCCGGGCAACAAGCTGATGTACGCGACGGCCATGCAGCGCTCCGATGGCGCCGTCGGGTTGCTCGCCGAAGCCAACGAAGGCCGCCCCACCAAGCTCGAAGGCAACCCGGCGCACGGCGCGTCGTTGGGTGCGTCTGACGCGTGGTCGCAGGCCGAGGTGCTCAAGCTGTACGACCCGCAGCGCGCGCGCAGCCCGCTCAAGGCCGGCACCGCCGCCAAGTGGGAAGAATGGGACACGTTCGCGAAGGAACACTTCGGCAAGCTGCAGGCCGCGCAGGGCGCCGGGCTGGCCTTCCTCGTCGAAGAAGACATGGGCCCCACGTTCGAGCGCCTGCTGGCGAAGCTGCCGCAGGCGAAGGTCGTGCGCTTCGACCCGCTCGCGCCTGATCACGCGATCACGGGCGCGCAGCTCGCGTTCGGCCCCGGTGCGCGCGCGCACTACAACGTCTCGAAGTCGAAGGTCATCTTCTCGCTCGACTCCGACTTCTTGTCGGGCGGCCCGGAGCACCTCGCGCACGCGCGGGCGTTCGGCCAGTCGCGCGCGGTGCACACCACCGCCGACGTCGAGAAGATGATCCGCCTCTACGCGGCCGAGGGTGTCTTCTCGACCGTCGGCAGCAACGCTGATCACCGTGTGCGCATCACCTCGGGCGAGGGCATCAACGTGCTCAAGGCGCTCGCGGGCGCGCTGGGGCTGGGCGAGCTGGCCGCCGGTGGTGGCGCGCTCAACGACGCGCAGCAGAAGTTCGTCGCCGGCCTCGCCAAAGACCTCGCGGCCCACAAGGGCACGGGCATCATCTTCGTCGGTGAGCGTCAGCCGCCTGCGGTGCACGCGCTGGCTCACGCCATCGACGCGGCGCTCGGCAACGTCGGCTCGACGGTCTCGGTCAGCTTCTCCGACGCGCGGGTCGCGCGCCTGGGCCAGGCTGCGCAGCTCGAGGCGTTGATCAAGGCGATGGGCACCGAGGTGACGACGCTCGTCGCCTTCGAGGCCAACCCCTTCTACAGCGCGCCCGCCGCGTTCAAGTTCGCCGAGGCCGCCGCGAAGGTGACCTTCATTCACGCCGGGGTGTTGCCCGAAGAGACGGGCGTCAAGGCGAACTGGCACCTGCCCACCGCGCACTTCCTCGAGGCGTGGGGCGATGCGACGGCGTGGAGCGGCATCGCGTCGCTCGTGCAGCCCATCATTCTCCCGTTGCACGGTGGCCGCCCCGGCATCTCGCTGCTCGCGCAGTTGGTCGGCGAGCCCGAGACGAGCGACAAGAAGCTCGTCGAGGCCACGTGGGTCGGCAAGGGCATCGCCGACACGCGCGCGTGGCGCAAGGCGCTGCACGACGGCACCATTTCGGGCACCGGCCGCAGCGCGGGCGCGGCCGAGGTGAAGACGGCCGACATCACGGCGGCGCTCGGCAACGTGAAGGCCACCACCGCGAACAAAGACGCGCTGGAGTTCATCGCCTTCGACGGTCACCTCAAAGACGGGCGCCTCTCGAACGTGTCGTGGCTCATGGAGATGCCCGACTCGATGTCGAAGCTGTGTTGGGACAACGCGCTGCTCGTCTCGCCGGCGCTCGCCAAAGAGCTCGGCATCACCAGCTCGGTGCAGAAGAACAACTACACGTCTGACATCGTCGAGATTTCGGTCGACGGGCGCAGCGTGAAGGCGCCGACCTTCGTGTTGCCCGGCATCGGCCAGTACTCGGTGGTGATGGCGCGCGGCTTCGGCCGCACGTGGGGTGACGTCGCCACCAACGTCGGCGTCAGCGCGACGGCGGTGCTCGGCACCACCGGCACCGTGGTGCAGGGCGTGAAGCTCACCAAGACCGGCGAGCAGACCAACCTGTGCTCCACGCAGGACCACTTCGGTGTTCCCGGCAACGTGGTGCGCGAGCTGACCTTCGCCGAGCAGTCGGCGGAGCCCGCCGGCGCCGCGTCGCGCCACATCGGCCTCGAGCCCCGCCCGCTCTTCCGCAGCGCGACCGCGAAGCAGTACGCGGCCGACGGCGGCAAGTTCGCGCGTGAAGGCGACGTGCCGGCGAACCTGGTGCAGCTCGGCACGCCGAAGAACAAGCCGGCCAAGCTCATTCAGCCCACCACTGAAATCACGTACGAAGGCCAGCAGTGGGGCATGGTCATCGACCTGTCGGCGTGCCTCGGCTGCAACGCGTGCTCGGTGGCCTGCATCGCTGAGAACAACATTCCGGTGGTCGGCCGCGACCAGGTGATGCTCGGCCGCGAAATGCACTGGATCCGCATCGACCGGTACTTCTCGGGCGACGTCGACCAGCCGCGGGCCATTCACCAGCCGCTGACGTGCATGCACTGCGAGAACGCGCCGTGCGAGCCCGTGTGCCCGGTGTCGGCGACGGTGCACGACGAAGAAGGCCTCAACTCGATGGCCTACAACCGCTGCATCGGCACGCGTTACTGCGCGAACAACTGCCCGTACAAGGTGCGCCGGTACAACTACCTCGACTTCACGCACACCGGCGACTTCATGGTCGAGAAGGGCCAGCCGTGGCCGTTCAAGGGCGAGAAGGACATGGACTGGAAGGAGCGCATGAAGACGCTCAAGCTCCAGCGCAACCCGGACGTCACCGTTCGCTACCGCGGCGTGATGGAAAAATGCACGTTCTGCACCCAGCGCATCGAGGAGGCGAAGATCGCCGCCAAGCGCGCCGGGCAAGACCGCAAGAAGCTGCCTGACGGCGCCGTGACGCCCGCGTGCGCGCAGGCGTGTGCGACGCAGGCCATCACCTTCGGCAACATCAACGATCTCGAGTCGCGCGTCGCCAAGCTCAAACAGAGCGAGCGCAACTACGAGCTCTTGCAGGAACTCAACGTTCGCCCGCGCACGACGTACCTCGCGCGCGTGCGTAACGAGAACGAGGAGCTCGCGTAATCATGGCCACCTCCACCGCCGAATCCGTCGTGTTGCCTGACGACATTCACACCCGAGGCGACGTCGTTCTTCCCGACGTCGTCGAAGGGCGCGAAGCACTTGTTCGCGGACCGCACGACTTTCACGCCGTCACCGAGATGGTGTGCAAGGTCAACGAAGCGCCCATCAAAGACACGCCCAAGCCGCTCCTGTTCGGCATCGCGCTCGCGGGTGCCGTGCTCACCATGTTCGGTGGCTACATCGGCTACCTGCTGTGGGAAGGCCCCGGCATCTGGGGCAACAACAACCCCGTCGGCTGGGCGTGGGACATCGTCAACTTCGTGTTCTGGGTCGGCATCGGCCACGCAGGCACGCTGATCAGCGCGATTCTGTACCTGTTCCGGCAGAAGTGGCGCACGTCCATCAACCGCTACGCCGAGGCCATGACCATCTTCGCGGTCATCGCGGCGTCGTCCTGCGTCGCGCTGCACACCGGCCGCGTGTGGATGGACTACTACCTCTTCCCCATTCCCAACCAGATGGGCCTGTGGCCGAACTTCCGTTCGCCGCTCGAGTGGGACGTGTTCGCCGTCAACACGTACTTCCTCGTCTCGCTGCTCTTCTGGTTCACGGGGCTCGTGCCCGACTTCGCGACGCTGCGTGACCGCGCGACGGTGCGCTGGCGTCAGGTGTTCTACGGCGCGCTGTCGCTGGGCTGGCGTGGCTCACACCGCCACTGGATCACCTACGAAAAGGCGTACCAGATTCTCGCGGCCTTCTCGGCGCCGCTGGTGCTCTCGGTGCACACCATCGTTTCGTTCGACTTCGCCGTCTCGCAGCTGCCCGGCTGGCACGCGACCATCTTCCCTCCGTACTTCGTGGCCGGCGCCGTCTTCTCGGGCTTCGCCATGGTGCAGACGCTGATGATCCCCGCGCGCAAGTACCTGGGCCTCAAGGACCTGGTCACGGCGAAGCACATCGAGAACATCAACAAGATCATCCTCGTGACGGGCAGCCTCGTTGGCTACGCGTACGCGATGGAGATCTTCGTCGCCTTCTATTCAGGCAATGACTACGAGGGCTTCACCTTCTTGAACCGTACGTCGGGCCCCTACTGGTGGGCGTACTGGATCATGGTGAGCTGCAACGTCATCACGCCGCAGCTCTTCTGGTTCCGGAAGATCCGCACGTCGCCAGCCTGGAGCTGGGGCCTCGCGTTCTTCGTGAACATCGGCATGTGGTTCGAGCGCTTCGTCATCACCGTGACGTCGCTCCACCGCGACGCGCTGGTCTCGAGCTGGGACTACTTCGTGCCCGTGACCGAGGTCTTCTACCTGCTGGGCACCTTCGGCCTGTTCTTCACGCTGTTCCTCCTCTTCATTCGCTTCTTCCCCGTCATCGCGATGGCTGAGGTGAAGTCGGTGATGCCGCAGGCCAACCCGCACTGGGAAGGCTACGAGCACGGAGAGCACCACGCGCCGGCTACCGCCGCCGCCGGGGGCCACTGAATCATGAGCGACACGAAACTCTGGGGTGTGCTCGCGCAGTACGAGAACCCGCACGCGGTCTACAAAGCGTGCGAGCAGGTGCGCGACGCCGGTTACGAGCAATGGGACGCCTGCACGCCGTTCCCGGTGCACGGTCTCGAGAAGGCCATGGGCGCGCCGGCCTCGAAGCTGCCGTGGATCGTCTTGAGCTGCGGCCTGGCCGGGTCGACGTTCATGCTGTTCTTCGAGTCGTGGGCCATGGGCTCGGCGTACCCGATGATCGTCGGCGGCAAGCCGTTGTTCTCGCTGCCCGCGTTCGTGCCCGTCTGGTACGAGTTCACGGTTCTCTCGAGCTGCGTCGCTGCGTTTCTCGCGAACTGGCTGCTCAACGGGCTGCCGCGACCGCATCACCCCGCGTTCGCGAGCAAGGCCTTCGAGCGCGTCACTGACGACAAGTTTTTCATCATGATCGAAGCGACGGACCCCAGGTTCGACCTCGAGAAGACCAAGGCCCTGCTCAGCCAGGCCGGTGCGACGCAGGTCGAGGAGCTCGAGCCGTGAAGACGACCTTCAAACTCGCCGCGTTCAGCGCGGTGTTTGCGCTGACGGGTTGCCGCGGTTGGGAAACCGAAGAGCGCCCCGTTCACCTCATCAAGAACATGGACACCCAGGAGAAGGGCAAGGCGTACCGCCGCGACACTTCTGGGCTGTTCGCCGACGGCCGCATGATGCGCGCGCCTGTCGAGGGCACGGTGGCGCAGGGCCAGCTGGGTGAAGACCTGCTGTGGGAAGAGGGCCTCGGCGAAGACGGCCAGCCCACGAAGGAGTTCCCCGCGACCGTGAAGGGTGAAGAGGCGGTCGAAGAGCAGGCCGCGCGCGGCCAGAACCGGTACCAGATCTACTGCGCGCCGTGCCACGGCTCGGCGCTCGACGGCAAAGGCCCGGTCGCGGGCCCGGCGCTCGACGGTGGCCCGCGCCTGACGCTGCCGCCGCCTGACCTGCACCAGGAGCGCATCGCCAAAGACATGGTCGTCGGGAAGATCTACTCGGCCATTCGCAACGGCGTGAACGACGGCAACATGCCCAGCTACGCGGCGCAGATCCCCGTCGCCGACCGCTGGGCCATCGTCATGTATTTGAAGCAGGCGCAGCTCAAGAAGGGCTCTGCTGATCAGCTCGAGCCCGGTGGCGCGGCGCCTGTCATCGTGACCGAGGCGAGCGTCGAGGCTGGCGAGAAGCTCTACAAGGCCAAGGGTTGCAACGCGTGTCACTCCATTGACGGGTCGAAGATCGTCGGTCCGACGTTCAAGGCCCTGTGGGGCAAGACCGAAAAGACGAGCGGCGGCGAAGTGACCGTCGACCTCGCCTACGTGTCTGAGTCCATCCTCAACCCGATGGCGAAGATCACCGAAGGCTACCCGCCTGCGATGCCGCCGCAGCAGCTCAGCGAGCTCGAGATCAAGAGCGTCGCGCTGTTCATCGAGTCTTTGAAGTGAGGCGCTAAGTGAGCCACGCAGAAATCAAGAAGCCGGAAGACATTGTGGTGCCGCCGTCGAGCTTCCTCGGGAAGCTGCCGATGCTGGGCGGCATTCTCGCGGTGGCGGGCCTCGGCGCGACGCTGGGTTCGGCCTTCGGCGAGCACAAGGCCCGCGCGATGTTCAGCTACCTGTGGGCCTACGAGGCGGCGTTGGCGCTGCCGCTGGGCGCGCTGGGTTGGGTGCTCATCGCTCACACCGTGCGCGGCGGCTGGGACGTCGTGGTGCGCCGCATCGCCGAGAACATGGTCGGCACGCTGCCGGTGTTCGCGTTGCTGTGGCTGCCCATTGGCCTCATCGGCTTCCACGAGCTGTTCCCGTGGAGTCACGAGACCGACGCGATCCTCGAGAAGAAGCGCTGGTTCCTCTCGACGGGCTTCTGGTACGCGCGCGCGGTCCTGTACCTCGTGGTGTGGAGCGGCCTGGGCTTCTTCATCTGGAAGACCTCGGTGAAGCAGGACTCGATGACCGACAAGGCGGAGATCGCGCGCCTCGTGCACGTGACCCGCAAGGTCGCGGCGGGCGGCATCTTCCTCTACGGCCTGACGTTGTCGTTCGCGGCGGTCGACTGGCTCATGTCGCTGCAGCCGCACTGGTACTCGACGATTTTCGGCGTGTACTACTTCGCCGCGTCGATTCTGGCGTTCTTCGCGTTCTTGATTCTGGCGTCGATGGCGCTGCAGTCGGCGGGCGTGCTGAAGACGGCGATTACGACCGAGCACTTCCACGACATGGGCAAGCTGATGTTCGGCTACACCATTTTCTGGGCGTACATCGCGTTCAGCCAGTTCGTGCTCATCTGGTACGCGAACATGCCGGAAGAGACCGAGTTCTTCCTCGTGCGCCTCGAAGGTGGCTGGCAGTACATCTCGTACGGGTTGCCGGTGCTGCACTTCTTCGTGCCGTTCCTCTTCCTGCTCTCGCGGCAGATCAAACGAAACCGCACGCTGCTCGCGGTCGGCGCCATCTGGACGCTCGTGCTGCACCTGGTCGACATCTACTGGTTGGTGATGCCGAACTATGGCGCGCACGGTGAAGGTCACCACGAGCCGCACGTCTCGTTCAGCTACCTCGACTTCACGGCGCTCATCGGCGTGTTCGGTGTGTACCTGGCGGTGTTCGGGTTGCTGGTGAACCGCAACAAGGCGGTCGCCATCAACGATCCGCGCCTCGAAGAGTCGCTGGCGCACGAGAACTACTGAGTTCTTTCGCTGCGTGAAGTCTTCCGGCCTCCGGTGCCTTTGGCGTCGGGGGCCGTGCTGTTTTCTGCCTCGTGGTTATAGACGGCTCCCACCTTCAGGAGAGCGTCATGAACGGAGCCGAGCTGTTCGTCGCAGCACTCGAAAACGAGGGCGTAGACCGCATCTTCGGGCTGCCAGGCGAAGAGAACCTCGACCTGCTGGAGGCGATGCGAAACTCGAAGATTGAGCTCGTGCTCGTTCGCCATGAGCAGGCGGCTGCCTTCATGGCCGCCACGTACGGGCGGCTGACTGGAAAGCCGGGCGTGTGTCTGTCGACGTTGGGGCCCGGCGCGCTGAACCTCGCGACCGGCTCTGCGTACGCGCTGCTCGGCGCGATGCCGATGGTGATGATCACCGGCCAGAAGGGAATTCTGTCGAGCAAGCAGGCGCGCTTTCAAATCGTCGACACCGTCTCGGTGATGAAGCCGCTGACGAAGCTCTCGGCGCAGGTCGTCTCGCCGAAGGTGATTCCCACGCTGGTGCGCGAAGCCTTCCGCGTCGCGACCGACGAGCGGCCCGGCCCGGTGCACCTCGAGCTGCCCGAAGACATCGCAGGTACGCAGTGTGACTCGGTGCCGTTGGTGCCTCCCCACGTCGTTGACCTGTCGGCGCCCAGTGACGTCGCGCTCGACCGCGCGGCCGAGCTGCTTCGAAACGCGAAGAAGCCCCTGGTGATGTTGGGTGCCGCGGCGTCACGCCCGCGTTCGACCGACGCGCTCGCGAAGTTCGTCTTGCGCACGCGCATTCCGTTCTTCACCACGCAGATGGGCAAAGGCACGGTGTCGGGCGCGAGTGACTTCTACCTGGGCACCGCGGCGCTCTCGGAGCGCGACTACGTGCACGACGCCATCGAGCGCGCTGACCTCATCGTCACCATCGGTCACGACACGGCCGAGAAGCCGCCCTTCTTGATGGGCGCGAGCGGGCCGCAGGTCGTGCACGTCGGCTACCTGCCGGCGCACATCGAGCAGGTGTACTTCCCGCAGATTGAAGTGATTGGTGACATCGGCACGTCGCTCGAGCGCCTGGCGGACCGCGTCGAGGGGAAGATTCCAAACGCGGAAGCGCTGCGCTCGCTGCAGAAGGGCATTCTCAGCCGCATCGGTGCGCGCGCGACCGAAGACAAGTTCACGCCTCAACGAATCGTGCACGACGTGCGCGCGGTGATGCCGGAAGACGGCGTGCTCGCGCTCGACAACGGCATGTACAAAATCTGGTTCGCGCGGAACTACCGAACGCGTCTGGCGAACACGCTGTTGCTCGACAACGCGCTCGCCACGATGGGCGCTGGCCTGCCTTCGGCGATGACCGCGTCGATGCTGTACCCGAAGCGCCGCGTGATGGCGGTGTGCGGTGACGGCGGCTTCATGATGAACAGCCAGGAGCTCGAGACGGCGGTGCGGCTCAAGCTGAACCTGGTGGTGCTGGTTCTCGAAGATCACGCGTACGGGATGATCCGCTGGAAGCAGGCGGTAGATGAGTTCCCCGACTTCGGCATGACGTTCAACAACCCCGACTTCGTGAAGTACGCCGAGGCCTACGGCGCGAAGGGCGCTCGCGTCACCGACATCAAAGACTTCAAGCCCACGCTCGAACGTGCGTTCACCGAAGGCGGCGTGCAGCTCGTCGTGGTGCCCATCGACTACTCCGAGAACCAGCGCGTGCTCGTCGAAGAATTGAAGCAGCGCCTGCCCGTCACCGAGGAGGCGCGATGAAGTATTTCAGTCGTTCGAGCAGTCGCTCATGGTGCCTCGCGACCGAAGTGAAGCGTTGAAGCAGCGACAGCCTGCGCGCCGTGCGCTCATGGTTTCGATGAATGGCGCGACGGGTCGAGGAGAACGTTGAAGGCGTTCGACCGTGCGCGCACGATGTCGACTCATGATGCAACGAGGGTGAAGTGTTGAAGCCGCGATTGTTCATCGCCAGGGAGGCCCGATGAAGACGTTGGAGGTGTTTCAGGCGTTCGACCGTTCGCGCATCGCTTCACTGCCGATGGATGACGCGGCGGCGCTCGAGAAGAAGCTCGCGCTCGCAGCGAAGGTATTTTCCGACCGTGGCGGCTGGCCGAAGGCGCACCAGCGCACGGCGGTGTTGCTGAAGACCGCGCAGTTGCTCGGCGAGCGGCGAGACGAGTTCACGAAGCGCATCGCGCAGGAAGGTGGCAAGCCGTGGGCCGACGCGGCCGTGGAGGTGGTGCGCGCCATCGACGGGTTGAAGAACGCGGCCGACGAGCTGCGCAGCTTCGCGGGCCGTGAAGTTCCCATGGGCCTGACGCCAGCGAGCGACGGCCGCATCGCGTTCACCACGAAAGAGCCGATTGGCGTCGTCGCGGCGATTTCGGCCTTCAATCACCCGTTGAACCTCATCGTTCACCAGGTCGCGCCGGCGATCGCGGTGGGCGCGCCGGTCATCATCAAGCCCGCGCAGGTGACGCCGCTGTCGTGCATCGCGTTCGTGGCGTTGCTCCGCGAAGCCGGGCTCGACGAGGCGTGGTGTCAGACGTTGATCACCGACGACAACGCGCTCGCCGAGAAGCTCGCGACGGATCAACGCGTCGCCTTCTTGAGCTTCATCGGCTCGGCGAAGGTGGGCTGGTACCTGCGCAGCAAGCTGCCCCCGGGGACGCGCTGTGCGCTCGAGCATGGTGGCGCGGCGCCGGTCATCATCGACCGCAGCGCGAAGCTCGAACGGCTCATCGAGCCGGTGGCGAAGGGCGGCTACTACCACGCGGGTCAGGTGTGCGTTTCGGTGCAGCGCATCTTCGTGCACGAGACGCTGCTCAATGACTTCGTCGACCGCTTCTCGGCGCGCGTCGCGGCGCTGCGCGTGGGTGACGCGTTGGACCCGAAGACTGAAATGGGGCCGCTCATTCTCCCGCGTGAAACCGAGCGCGTGACGGCGTGGCTCGACGAAGCGGTGAAGGGCGGCGCGAAACACCTCGGGGGCGGGCGCGTTTCAGAGACCACGTTGAAGCCGTCGATTCTGGTGAACCCACCTCGCGACGCGAAGGTCTCGACGTTGGAGATCTTCGGGCCGGTCACCTGCGTGTACGGCTTCAGCGAGCTCGACGCGGCCATCGACATCGCGAACGCGTTGCCCTGGTCGTTTCAGGCCAGCGTGTTTTCGAGCGACCTCGACGCCGCGTTGAAGGTCGCGCGCCGGGTCGATGCCTCAGCGGTGATGATCAACGACCACACCGCGTTCCGCACCGATTGGATGCCGTTCGCCGGGCACCGTCAGTCGGGCTACGGCGTCGGAGGCATCCCCTTCACGATGCACGACATGTCGCACGAGAAGATGATCGTCTTCAAAAGCGAGGCGCTCTGAAGCTGCCGCCGTTCTCGACGTAGGACACTCGTGGCAACCTCGCCGAGGCATGCGATCGATCATCGTCATCAAGGCGGCGAAGTCACGGACCCTGGCCATCGAGCCGTGGGGCTATGAGCTGCCGCTGAGTGGGGGGCAGGAGTACCGCTGCACGTTGCTCACGCCGTGGTGGAAGTTCGATGCGGCGTCCTGGATCCTCATCATCGACGGCGACTTCGGGTCAGCCTTCGCCGAGGGCCCGCAGCCGACCGATGTCTTCGTCGAAGAGCACCTCGAAGACGGCTGGACGAGGGTCCTGACGGTCTGACTTCATAACGCGGCTCGTCAGGGGCATTTCGTGACTCGCCCGCGCGCGACGTTTCCTCTACGTAGCAGGCATGACGAAGACGCTGACGCTCGTCGCCGCGTTGATGGCGACTCAGGCCGTGGCGATGCCGCGGTTACTCGACGACGCTCCCCGCAAGTTCGCTTCGGCCAGCCTCACCGCTTCTGAAGCCGCCGCCGGTGTGAAGGCCGCGCCTGAAGGCATCGGCTTCGGTGAACACTTCGGCAAGACCTCCGCCGTGGGCGTCATCTCGGTGATGGGCTCGGCGATGTTGGCGGCGGGCATCGGCTCGCTGGGCATCTCGCTCTTCGCGGGCCCGCTCATCGGGCTGCTCATCAACGCGTTTCTCCCGCCGATTCTCACCACGCTCATGGGTCAGCTCATCGGCAACTGGAACGAGCCTGGGCGCTTCGGCTTCTGGCTGCCGGCGCTCGGCGCCTTCGCGGTGAACATCGGCGCGTTCCTCATCGCCTCCTTCGTCATCGGCATCGCGTGGACGAACCCCGCAGGCATCCTCGCGTACTCGCTCGTCACCGGCTTGTTGATGACCGGCGCGTCGGTGGGTCTCATGCACGTCACGCAGACGAAGGTCGCGGCGCCCACCATCACCAGCTTCGTGCCCGGCGTCACCGACACCGCGCTCATTCCGCTCGCGAAGGTGGCGCTGTGAAGAACCTCGTCATCACGCTCGCGGCGCTGCTCTCGACCGCCGCCGCCGCGCAGACGTGCCCGTTCCGCTCTTCGTGGCCCACCGCTGAGTGGCCGGTGCGCCTCGTCGACAGCACCGCCAAGGCCGCCGCCATCAAGGGCCTCGAAGACTTCGCCTTCACGCTCGAAGGCAACGACGGCGACCGAAAAGGTCTGCGCACCGACGGCCTGCTCATCGTTCAAAACGGCCGCATCATCTACGAGCGCTACGGCCGCGGCTGGAAGGACACCAACCGGCACCTCTCGTGGAGCGTCGCCAAGAGCTACTCGGGCGCGCTGGTCGGCATCGCGGTGAAAGAGGGGCTGCTCAACCTGAGCGACTCCATCTGCGCCACGCTGACCGAGTACGAAGGCAGGCCGCAGTGCGCCATCACGGTGAAGGACGCCATCACCTTCGGCACCGCGCTCGGCTGGCAGGAAGAATACGAAGACGCGAGCTACCAGGTGTCGTCGGTCATCTCGATGCTCTTCGGCGCCGGCCACCGAGATCAGCTCACGCACATCGTCTCGCACAAGCTCGTCGGCGAGCCCGGCAAGGTGTGGAGCTACTCCACCGGCGACGCAGAGCTCGCCTCGGCCCTGGCCCAGCGCGCGCTCGAGCCGGTGCACGGCAAAGACGCCTTCTGGAAGTTGCTCTTCGACCCCATCGGCACGCCGCGCACGATGTTCGAGTTCGACGCGCGAGGCACGCCGCTGGGTGGCTCGATGATTTACGCCACGCCGCGCGACTTCGCGAAGTTCGGCTTTCTGTACCTCAATGAAGGCTGCTGGGACGGCACGCGAATCGTGCCCGAGGGTTGGGCGCGCACGAGCGTCACGCCTTCCGATGTCTTCGTCGGCCACGCGCCTGAAAACGAGAAGACGCCGTCGGGTTACATGTGGTGGCTCAACAAGCCGACGCCCACGCAGAACAAGCCCAAGCCGTGGCCCGACCTGCCTGAAGACACCTTCGCGGCGCTCGGCCACTGGGGGCAGCGCATCATCGTGGTGCCGTCGCTCGACATCGTCGTCGTGCGCACCGGTGACGACCGTGAAGGCAGCATCGACGTGAACGAGCTGACGAAGCTGGCTCTCGAGGTGGCGAAATGAAGCGCTTCGTTTTCTCTGCACTCGCAGCGCTGGTGCTCGGTTCGTGCGCCAACCCCGACGGCACGCCGCGCACCTACGACAACAACGACCTCGAGCTCGCCGTGGGCAACTCGGCGCGTATGGGCTGCAGCTGCCTCTTCGTCATGGAGATGAGCGAGGACTATTGCCGCGCGTGGGTGAAGGCCTCTCCGGACGTCGCGAAGGTCAACTTCGACATGACGAACCGCAAGGTGGAGGCGTCGGCGTTTTTGAGCTGGGCCGCCACGGCGCGCTACGTCGACGACAAGCGCGGCTGCGTGCTCGAGTAGCACCTCGCGTCATCAGGAAATACCTGATGACGCGCTTCGCGATGCCCGGTGGTTAGCTTTCTGCATCATGGCTCTCGCGGGGGAAAACAGCGCCATCACGCAGCAGGCGTTTCTAACAGGGGCGCGGCTGAAGTTGAGCCGCCTGCAGCTCGACTCCGGGCTTGCTCACCTCTACCAACAGCTCACGAGCATCTCGGCGCAGGCGTTGGAGGTCGCGCGCGTTGGCGTGTGGCTCTTCGACTCCGACGCACAGCAGGTCAGGTGTGAGTCGTTGTTCGACGCGCGCGGCAACGCGGCACCAGCCCCGCTGCCGATGGCATCGCTCAAGCACTACGTCGACGCGGTGTGCGCTTTGCGCTTCGTCGCCACGGCCGACGCCCGCATCGACCCCAACACGAGCGAGCTGCGCGAGTACCTCGAGGCGTGGAACATCACCTCGATGTTGGACGCGGCCGTGTACCGCAACGGGCAGGTCGTCGGCATCGTGTGTCACGAGCACGTCGGCGCGCCGCGTGAGTGGCGCCGTGAAGAGCGCCAGTTCGCGGCCACCGTCGCCGACCTCGTCTCGTACTTCCTCGAGGTCGATGGGCGGGTGTCGGCGCAGCAGAAGGCGCACGCGCTGGAGCTGAAGTTGAAAGACGCGCACCGCCTCGACGCGTTGGGGCGCATGGCGGCTGGCATCGCGCACGACTTGAACAACCTGCTGACGGTCATCACCTCGGGGGTCAGCGTGCTCAAGCGCGAGGGCTCGTCGAGCGACGTGTTGCCCGACATGGAGGAGTCTGCGCGGCACGCCGCGACGCTCGTCTCGCAGTTGATGTCGTTGGGGCGGAGGCAGACGCCGGTCGCCGTCGTGCAGGCGCTCGCGCCGTTGCTCGCGCAGCTCGAGAGCCTCGTGGCGCCGCGGCGACCCGAGGGTGTGCGGTTGGTCGTCGACGCGGTGAAGTCGTTGTCTGTCTACGCCGACGGAGGGCAGTTGCTGCAGGTGCTCAGCAACCTGGTGACGAACGCATTCCAGGCCATGTCAGAAGGTGGCGTGGTGCTGGTGCGTGCGCATGCGCGGCGCGGTGGCGTTGCGCTGGAGGTCATCGACACCGGCGTGGGCATTGCGGAGGACGACCTCGGTCGCCTGTTCGACCCGTTCTTCACCACGCGCAATGACGGCCACGGCATCGGCCTGGCCATCGTGCAGCAGCTGGTGGTGCAGCACGGCGGCGAAATCAAGGTCAGCTCGACCGTGGGCGACGGCACGACCTTTCACGTGTGGTGGCCGTCGGCGGCGCCTGCGTGACACAAGCGGCGCCATGACGAGCGCTGCGTGGTGGCTGAAGGTCTTGAAGTGCCCGGTGTGTGGAGGCGCGCTGCGCGAAGCCGAGGTGCTGGTGCGCTGCGCGAAGTGCGGCCCGTACCCGTTGCTCGCGGGCATACCAGTGCTGGTGGGTGACCCCTGGGGTTGGTGTGCCCGGTTTCGGGAATCGATTCTCGCGACGCTCGCGGAGTTCGACGCGGCCGACACGAAGAGCGTCGAGGTGGTGCGCGCGTTCGCGGCAGAGAGCGGCGAAGGCCCCGAGTTGTTCGGCGACGATTGGACCGAACACGAAGTGCGCGGCGAGCCGGAGCCGGAACCTGTCGAAGGACCGGCGGCTGACGCGGTGTTCGCGCTCATGAAGGCGGCGCGTGCGCACGGCCCGGCGGCGTGGTTGCAGAAGACGTTGCCACAGCGCTCGCGGCTGGTGTTGGAGCTGGGGTGCGGCGCAGGCGAGCGCTCGGAAGAGCTGGCGCAGCGCGCGGAGCAGTTGGTGATTGGCGACCTGTCGTTGCGCGCGGTGTTGCGGGCACGGCAACGCGCGATGCGCTTCAAGGCCGAGGTGGTCGGCGTGGTGCTCGACGCGCACGTGCTGCCGGTGAAGGTGGGTGCGGTCGACGTGGTCGTCGCTGAACACCTCGTCGATTTGCTCGACGCGCCTTCGGAGTTCTTCGTGTCGGCGCGCGCGGCGCTGAAGAAGAACGGGCGCGTGCTGCTGACGTCTCCAGCGCCGAGCGGCTTCGATGCGCTCGCGGCTGAAGCGGGGCTGCGCGTGGTCTCGCGCGCCGACGGGTTGCCGTGGCTGCGCGTGAACTCGGCGCGCTTCGTCGAGGTGTACCTGGTGGAAGCGCTCGAGCTGCGCTGAGCGCTCGCCGCAGGAAGAAATAAGGTGCCGCGCGTGCGCATGCTCTTCGTCGCTCTGGTGGTCGCAACTTCGGCGCTCGCGCAGGTGGTGCCCGCGCGTTCGTTCTTCGACTTGCCGTCGTCGAACGGCCATGGCGCGGTGCTGGTCGACGGCCGAAACGGCAAGCTGGTGCACTTCCGCGAGCGGCTCCCGGCGACGGAAGAGCCGCAGCTCGACGCCATGGGCAACGAGCGTTGGGTCGGCAACCAACCGCAGTTCGTTCACACGCGCGACCTGCTCTTCGACGCGTACTTCGGGTTGCGCGCCGGAGGTCAGCAGCGCTGGCTCGACGCTACGCCCATCGCCTCCAGCGGCTACGCGCCGGGCACCGGCATCGTCACCTTCACGCAGAGCGCGCTCGGGCTCTCACTGACGACTTCCATCTTCTCTCCACGGACGTTGCCGCACGCGTCCTACGTCGCGGTGCTGTGCGCGAAGAACACGAGCGCGAACGCCATCAACGGCGTCAGCGTTTTTCAGCTCACCAACCTGCACCTGGGGTTTGGTCGGCCCGGTGTGCGCGGCGAGCTCGCGAGCAACGGAGAGACCGTCGTCATCACGCCCACCGGCGACGTCTTCGAGCGCGCCTTCGCGGGGGTGGTCGGCACGCGCCCGCTCGGCACGGCCATCGCCACGGCGTGGAACCCGGGCAGCGCCGAGAATGGCTACGTCACGGTGCGCGACACCACGAATTCGCTGACGGCGCGCGCGGGAGACCTCGGCGTGGCCGACGACTGGGCCACGGCGCTGCAGTTCGACCTCGGCGCCGTCGCGGCGGGCGCAGAGCAGTGCGTCGGCGTGGTGAGCGCGCACCACGGAGACCCCTTCGCGCAAGCCGAGGTGACGTCGTGGCTCGACGCGTACGTCGCGAACCAGACTGCACGACAGCTGCTCGACGCGGAGCTCGCGCACTGGGCCGCATTTCAAGCGCGCCTCACGTTGCCCGCGGGGCTGAGCGCCGACGAGGCCGCGGTCACGCGACAAGGCGCGGCCGTCATGGCGATGGCGCAGGTCCGTGAAGACACGGCGTTCCTCCGCGAGTGGTTGTCGGAAGACGGCGACCCGCGGCGCACGCGCTTTCAAACGCTCGACGGTGGCTCGACGTTGCCCGCGACCGTGAGACATCGCGGCAAGGGCGCCGTGCTCGCGAGCCTGCCTCCCGGAGAGTGGACGTACTCGTGGGTGCGTGACGGTGCGTACGCCATCGTGGCGCTCTCGGAGCTGGGGCTCGTCGAAGAGTCTCGCGAAGGGCTCCGCTTCTTCCTCGACGCAGAAGGTGGCCGCTTCAGGGACTGGACTGAGTTTCAGCCTGCGGGCTTTCCTCCGTACGTCTTGAGCCTCACGCGCTACGTGGGCTTCGGTGTCGAAGAGACCGACTTCAACGACTTCGGCCCCAACCTCGAGTTCGACGGCTTCGGGCTGGTGCTGTGGGCGCTGCGCGAACATGAGCTGCGCACCGGTGACGTCACGCTGGTCGACGCTCGGTGGAATGACGTCGCGACGTTGATTGCCGACCCGCTTGTCGCGCTGGTCGAGCCGTCGACGGGGTTGCTGCGCAAAGACTCGTCCATCTGGGAGACGCATTGGAATGGTCGTGAGCGAACGTGGGCGTACACGAACCTCACGGCGGCGCGCGGGCTGTGCGACGCGGCCGAGCTGGCGACGCGCCGTGGAGACGCGACGCGCGCGACGAAGTACCGGGAAGCGGGCCGGGCGCTGCGCCGCGCGATTGCCTCGCGGTTGACTGACGCCGCCGGCGCGCTCGCGTCGAATCGCGAGGAGCTGCTGAGTGGTCGCGACTACTTCGACGCGGCGGTGCTCGAGGGCATCTCGATGGGGCTCTTCGCGGCTGACGGGCGCATCGCGCGCGCGACGCTCGACGCGATGGACCGTCAGCTCAAGGTGACCAACGGCCCGGGCTGGTCTCGCAATGATGACCGCGCTGATCATTCGGGCGCGACGGACCTGTCTCCGTGGGGCAGTGAGTACGACTCGGCCGAGTGGGTGGTGACTGACATGCGCGGCGCGTTGGCGATGCGCGCAGCGGGGCGCGTCACGCGGGCTGACTCGCTGCTCGACTTCACGCGACAGCAGTCGCTGCGCAACGCCAACGTGTTCGCCGAGACGTATGACGAGGGCACCGGCGCGTGGAAGTTCAACTCGCCGATGGTCGGCTTCGGGGCGGGCGCGTGGGTGTTGGCGCTCGCGCATCGAGCCGGGCGCGCGCTCGAGCCCGCGTGTGGTGCATACGAAGAGCCCGACGCGCCTGACGCTGGGGTGACGGTTGATGCGGGCGTGGTGCTCGACGCTGGCGTCGTCGATGCGGGCGTGACGCCGGAGCCGGCGCCGCCACCACCGAGCGGCTGCGGTTGCATGGCGGGTGGTGAACTCGGGCTGCTGGCGGTGCTCGCTGCGCTCAGCGTTTTGCGCGCTCGAGGTCGGTGACCAGCCACTCGAGGTACCAGACGTAGCTCTTTCCAGGGAATCGCTCCGAGAGCGCCTCGACGCGCTCCATCAACTCCGCGTCGGCGCGACCGCGCGCATGCCGCGAGAGCTTCGCGAAGCGGGCCTTGAGCTGCTTCACGCGGTCTGGCGGCTTTCGCGCGAAGCCGACGACGAACACCGCGGTGAACGTGATGGTGATGACGGCCAACAGAACGAACACGCTACTCATCACCGCGCCTCGCATCGTTGAGCAGTCGAGCCGCGACGGCTCTCGCCTCCGCCTCCGTTACTGAGCTCGACACTGCGCGACCTCTTCGCGCGCGCTGCCCGAGCAGGTACGGCAGCGACCAGGCCTCCGCGCCATCGAGCGGTGAAATCGGCACGAGGTTCAGCCCGATGAGCCACGCGTTGCTGAACACCAGGCGGTACCAGAGCTCGGAGTACTGAAACTCCAGGGGCACGAGGTCGAAGGCCCAGAAGGTGAGCGCGCCCATCAACAGCACCAGCTGCGCCGCGACGCCACCCCACGCGATGGCCGCGCGAGCGATGGGCGTGACGTCTCCGCTCCATGCGCAGTGGCCGCCGAACCCGTGCAGCATCACCTCGGTTGGTCGACCACCGACGGCCAGCACCACGGCCGCGTGACCCAGCTCGTGCAACAGAATCAGCCCGAGAAACGCCGCCCAGCCAATCGGCGACGTGCCCGCGAACAACAGCAGGCCCACGGGCGTGCTTGCGTGAAGACGAATCGGAACGCCGCGCCACTTCGCCACCTGCACCGACCAGCTCTTCATCACGCGAGCCCTATCTCAAACCCGGTACGCCCTTGCTGCCACGCGCTGCGCGACATCGACGCGGGCGTCACGCCGAACAACGTGAAGCCCAGCTTGCGAGCCATGAAGCCGCGCAGCGCCGGCTCGAGCGGGTCTGCCTCGTCGAGCTGAAACGTGAAGAAGTGAAAGCCCTTCGGTTGCAGCCGCGCGTACGCGTGCTCGAGCAGCGCACGAAACGTCGCCGGGGCTTCGTCGCGCACCCAGAGGTTCGCCAGGTACGCGTAGCGGAACTCACCACCCGGCTCGGGCAGCTTCGGCCAGCGCGCGAGGGACGCCATCACGTTGAAGCCGCGCTTCACCCACTTCATGGAGCCGCCGTACGCGTGCACGCGGTAGCGCTTCACGGGCGACGGGTCCCACAGCGTGCACAGGCCGAGGATGCGCTCACCTCCGTCGACCGCCAGCAGCGTGTCGTCGAGCGAGAACCCGGGCCACTGCGCGAGCCGATGTTCGAATTCGCCGGCGTCGAAGCGGTAGCCGAACGCGCGGGCACGATGCGCGTCGCTCAACACCTCGACTACCTGTGCGACGTCTCCGGGCCGCGCGCTGCGAACCTTCACCGTCGTCGACGGCGTGCGCGCGCGCGTGAGCTGCACCGACACGGCGTCGATGCCGTGCAGGCGCGCGTAGTGCGGCTGGCGTGGTCTCCGCGGCGAGCGCTTCGTGAGCGCGTTCATCGCGGCGCGGTTCGACGTCAGAATCGACGTCACGTAGGCGTTGCACTTCGTCTCTTCACAGAGCGCGTCGAAGCACTCGCCGAAGAAGCGCCCGAAGTGCCGACCTCGGTCGAAGCGCACGCGGAGATCTCCCAGGTACCCGACGCGCGCGGGCGCACCATCGAGCCAGCCGTCGCGCACCAACGCGCTGGCCATGCCCACCAGCGCGCCGCGCTCGTCGTCTCCGACGTACGTGTACGCCGTCGCTCGCTGCATTTTGTAGAGCGCGAAGAAGTCGGGCTCACGCTGCGTCGAGAGCACCAACTCTCCACGCATGGGCACCGCGCTGAACAGCTCGAGGCACGCGGCGTTGTCGGCAGGAATCGCGAGCCTCGGCGTCACGCGCTGCACTCTCGCACGCAGCTGCGACGCCCGAGCGCGTAAGGTGCTCCGCGTGACGTCTCGGGGAAATACCCACCGTACCGTGACGCCCGGGCTTCTGCGCTCGCGCGGCTTCTTTCGCAGGAGCCGCGGGCTTGCTGCTCGCGTACGCCGCGTGCCGACGTTGACGACGGGGGAGCGCGACGCGATGTGGCGGCTCTTCGAGGCGTCCTATGCGGGTGCGAAGCGCGACGACTTCGAGCGCGACCTCGCCGAAAAGAATCACGTCATCGTGCTCAAAGACGCGCAGCGAAACGTGCAGGGCTTCTCGACGTTGCTGCGCCTCGACGATGCGCGCTCGTGCGTCGTGTTCTCTGGCGACACCATCATCGCGCCGGGCTTCTGGGGGCAGACGGCGCTGCAGCGCGCGTTCATCTGGTACCTGATGACGCAGCGGCTGCGGAGGCCCGGCGTGAGCGTGTACTGGTTCCTCATCACCAAGGGCTACCGCACGTATCTGCTGCTCTCGCGCTACTTCCCCAACCACTGGCCGCGTCACGACGCGCCGTTGCCTCCACAAGAAGCGGCGCTGCTCGACGCGCTGTGCACCACGAAGTTCGGGCCTGCGTGGGACTCGAAGGCAGGGCTGCTCCGCTACAGCGGCGCGCCCGACGCGGTGCGCTTGAGTGAGTCGTTGGCCGACGTGCCCGCGCGCTTGCGCACCGATGACGACGTGAAGTTCTTCCTCGAGACGAACCCGCGGTGGGCGCAGGGCGACGAGCTGTGTTGCCTCGCCCGCGCCGATGACGACTTCGTCGAGAAGACCACGCGGATTTTCTTGTGATGCTGGTGACCGCGCTCAACGTGGCGTGGGCCGCTTCACGTCGCGCGTCGGTGCGAAAGTTCAACGCCGCGCTCGCGAACCCCGAGCGCGCGCAGGCGAGCTGGTTGGCGAAGTTCCTCAAAGCGAACGCGCAGACGGCGTACGGCCGCGCGCACGGCTACGGCGACCTTCACAGCGTCACCGGCTTTCAGCAGCGCGTGCCCGTCGTCGACTACGAGGCGCTGAGTCCGTGGGTCGAGCGCATCGCCGACGGTGAACCCGGGGTACTCACGTACGAGCCCGTGAAGATGCTCGAGCGCACCTCGGGCACGAGCGCGGCGGCGAAGTTGATTCCGTACACCGCCGGGTTGCTCGGAGACTTCGGCGCCGCGACGGGCCCGTGGCTCGACGACGTGACGCGCGCGTTTCCACGAATGCTCACCGCGCGGCACTACTGGAGCGTGTCGCCGGCTGCGCGCGCGCCCGAGGTCACGAAGGGCGGCCTGCGAATCGGCCTCGAAGACGACACGGAGTACTTCGACCCGCTCACGCGCGCGGCGATGAAGCGGCTCTTCGCGGTCGATGGCTCGGTGGCGCGGTTGGCCGACGTCGAGACGTGGCGGCGCGAGACGCTGCGGGCGCTGCTGCGCGCCGACGACCTCGGCTTCATCTCGGTGTGGAACCCGTCGTTCCTCACCTTGTTGATGAACGCACTGGAGCGCGATTGGGCTTCGTTGCGAGACGAGCTCCCGAGGGCACGTCGCGCTGAGGTCGAAGCGAAGGGCTTGAGCGGTGAGGCGTTGTGGCCGCGACTGCAGGTCATCAGCTGCTGGACTGACGCGTGGGCTGCACAGGCGTCGCCAGCGCTGCGCAAGTGGTTTCCGCGGACACCATTTCAAGGCAAGGGCCTGCTCGCGACGGAAGGCGTGGTGACGTTTCCACTGTGGGGGCAGGCGGCGCCGGTCGCTGCGGTGACCAGCCATTTCCTCGAGTTCGAGCCCGTCGACGGAGGCGCTCCGGTGTTGGTGCATCAGCTCCGCGAAGGCGCGACGTATTCGCCGTTGCTGACGACGCGTGGAGGTTTTGCGCGGTACCGACTCGCTGACGTGTTGCGCTGCGTGGGCTTCGTGCGGGCGACGCCGCTGCTGCGCTTCGAAGGTCGGTTGGACCGCACGAGTGACCTGCGTGGCGAAAAGCTGAGCGCGGTGTTCGTCGAGAACGCGCTGCGGGCGGTGGGCGTCGACGGGTTCGCGTTGGTGGCTCCGGTGTTGGGTGAGCCGCCGCACTACGCGTTGTTCGCCGAGCATGCTGATCAGCACCTGACCGAGCGCCTCGAGCGCGCGCTGCTCGAGAACCCGCATTACCGCTACGCCCGAGAGCTGGGTCAGCTCGGGCCGCTGCAGCTCGAGCGCGTGCGCGGCGGTGCAGAGAAATACATGGCGGCCCTGCGCGCGCGAGGCCTGCGCCTCGGTGACATCAAGCCCAGCGGCTTCGACACGTCGACTGATTGGGGAGCGCGGCTCGGCTGAGTGTGTCGTTACGACACGGTGAAGGCCTGCTCAAACGACGTGCGTCGCCTTGCGTGCTGGCGATGACGCGCCTACACGCGCGGGCACATGTTGCTTCCGGTTCTGTTGGTTCTGTCTGCTGCTCCCGTCGTCGTTGGTCCGCAGTCGGGTGTGTTGACGCCGCCGCTCATCGGCACCACCTCCGACGCTGCGCTGCGCTTCGCCAATTCCCGCGCTGAATCGTTCGGGCTCGATTCGCGCTCGAAGCTGGAGGTCGGCCGCGCGTTCTCGACGCGGCTCGGCGGCGTGGTGTACCTGGAGCAGAGCGTTGGCGGGCTGCGCGTTCACGGCGCGCGCGTCATCGTCACCTTCGACGAGCAGCAGCGCGTGGTGAGCACCAGTTCGACGGTGAAGTCATTCACCGCCGCGAAGACGGCCGCGTTGTTGACGCCGCAACAGGCGCTCGTGATTGCAGCGCGTGAAGTGCAGGGCGCGTGGCTGCAGCGCACCGGCGAGCCGTACGGCGGCGCCACGAAGCGCGCCTTCTTCGTGAATGGCGAAGTGCACGCGGGCTACCTCACGTTCATCCCCACGTTGAAGAACTCCGAGAGCTGGCACGTGGCCGTCGACGCGACCGACGGCTCGGTGTTGTGGGTGCGCAACCGCGCGTGGGCTTCCAACGCGGCCAACGTGTACGCGTCGAGCCCCGGCGGTCGCACGGGCGGCGTCGGCGTGACGCAGACCATCTCCACTACGCTCAACGGGCTCGACGGTGGCTACCTGCGCGGCGAGCGCATTCGTGCGCTCAACTGCTGCCCCACGGCGAACTGCGAAGCCGACGCAGGCCCGGCGCGCGCCACCGGGCAGACGCAGACCTTCGATGGAGTCGTCGACTTCGACGTCGCCATCTGCGCGCAGCTGCAGCGCGCCACGAATGACCCGTCGATTCACCCCAGCGGCGACTACGTCTACGCGCCCGTCGACCCGCCGAACACGCCGCGGCCGAGCATCAACAACCCGGCCGACTCCGACGAGTTCGCCGAGGTGCACGCGTACTTCCACGTGAACAAGGCCTACGACGTGGTGCGCGCGCTCTCGTCAGGTCCGCTGGCGACCGACGCCGGCGTGCCCGTCTTTTCGATGCGCGACACGGGCGCCGGTGGCGATTTGCCGGCGGTCTGGGTGAACGTCGCCGACTCTGACTTCGACAGCGCCACGGCCAACGCGCAGGGCGTCTACGTCAGCAACACGCTGAGCCGCACCGAGAACGCGATGTACCTCGCGCGCGAGAACATGGAGTTCCTGCTGCTGCCTCCGCAGGTGCTCGCTTCAGACGCGCTCGTCATCTACCAGGCTGCGGCCGCTGACTTTGCGTACGACGGGCCGGTGCTGTGGCACGAGTTCGGGCACGGCGTCATTCACTCCACCTCTGACTGGGCGACGCTCGTCACCTTCGACGAGTACAGCGCGAACAACGAATCGTCGGCGCTCAACGAAGGCATGGCCGACGTCATCGCGGTGATGACGAGCGACAACGACCCGGCGGTCGGCGTCTACGTGGGCCCGCGCATCGACCCGCTCCAGAGCGCGATTCGCAACGTGAACAACCAGGCGAAGTGCCCCGACGTGTTGTGGGGGCAGCAGCACCAGGACTCGCAGCACTTCTCGGGTGCGGTGTGGGAGGCGCGTCAGGCGTTCCTCGGCACCGACATGGGCACGACGTACGACGCGGCGGTGTACGCGGCGCTGGTCTCGTTTCCTTCGAACGTGAACTTCGCGAGCGCGGCAGACCTCATCATCAACACCGTGGTGCGCGCCTTCCCCGAGGTGACTGATGCGCGGACGAAGCTCGAGGCCATCTTCACCGCGCGCGGCGTGAAGAACTGCAGCAAGGCGCTCGACATCACCGACACGTTCACCACCGACCGCGCGTACTTCGGCATCGCCGGCACGCAGTTCGCCGAGGTCGCCGACAACTCCGCCGTGCCCGGCCCGTTCCAGTTCAAGCTGCGCCTGCCGCGCGGCGCGAAGAGCGTCAGCATTCGTGGGCAGAGCTTCGGCGGTGGCGGTGGCTCACGCCTCGAGTTGCTCGCGGCCGTCGACCGGCGCGTGTCATTCGCGAAGAACGGCTCGGTGTTGATGAACGACGCGCAGGGTCGCGTGGTGCCGACCAGCAGCCAGGGCAACCTCGCCGGCACGTTGAACATCGACGTGCCGTGCGGCAGTGAGCTGTACCTCGCGCTCGCCAACAACAGCCGCAGAGATCGCCAGGTGTACGGGCTCGGCTTCAGCTACGTGGAGGCCGACGAGTGCCCGGAGGTCGACGCCGGCGTCGGTGAAGTCGACGGTGGCGTGAACCCGGTGCTGTTGGACGCCGCCGACGAAGCGCTCGGCGGGAAAGTCGAGGGCTGTGGCTGCACCACGGTCTCTCCGTTCGGCGTCTTCGCGCTCTTCGCGTTCGCGCTGCGCCGCCGCGCCCGTCGCTGAAGGTTCGCGCCATGACGCCGGTGCCGATGCAGCTCGACCGCGCGCGCAGCGAAGCGCGGCTCTTCGAGGTGCCCGGTGACGCCCCTGCGTTGCTCGTGGTGCCGGCCATGGGCGTGAACGCGCGCGGCTACGACCGCCTCGGTGAAGCGCTCGCCGCGCGTGGCGTGACGACGCTGGTCAGCGAGCTGCGCGGCGGTGACAGCTCGTCGGTGCGAGCGCGGCGCGGCGTCGACTACGGGTACCACGAGCTCATCGAAGACACCGTGCGCCACGTCGAGTGGCTGCGCGCGCGGGGCCACGTGGTGAACGTGCTCGGTCATTCACTCGGCGGCCAGCTGACGACGGTGTCGCTCGCGCGTTGGTACGTCGACGGCGCGAAGCTGGTGCTCATCGGCTCGGGCACGGTGCACTACCGCGCGTACGACGGCCTCGAGCGTTGGCGCGTGTGGCTGGGCACGCAGGTCGCCGGCGTCATCGCGCGCGGGCTCGGCTATTTCCCCGGGCACCGGCTGGGCTTCGGTGGGCTGCAGGGCAGGGGGCTCATCACCGACTGGTCGAACGCGTCGCGCACCGGCGAGTTCCGCAGCGCGCGTCACGGGCCGTTGGAGCATCGCCTCTCGGAGCTCGCGCCCGAGGTGCTGGCGATTCACGTCGCAGGTGACGACATGGCGCCGAAGAGCGCGACCCACGCGCTGGTGCGAAAGCTCCCGCGCGCGCAGGTGACGTGGGCAGAGGTCGCGGCGCCGTCAGCGCCCGCGAAGTTGAACCCGCATTTCCGGTGGATGAAGGAGCCCGCCGCTGCGGCCGAGCGCATCGCGACGTTCTTGAAGGCTCAGTAGCTCGCGCAGAGACACACCAGCGGGTTGCCGTTGCCGGGTACATGCCCGCAGTCGGCGGTGAAGCCGCCGTTCGGCAAGCGCGCGCCGAGGCACGCTCCGGTCCAGTTGTCGTAGCCGCCGCCGCAGTAGGCGTCGCAGCCCACCGAGCCGTTGTTGCCGCTCTTGATGCGCAAGATGACGCCGTTGACCCGCAGCGCCGTCGCCGTTCCGGCGTTGCTTGGCACCGACGTCGTACCGGTTGCAGCGAGCGTGGCGGCGAACTGTACGGCGCCGTTGATGGTCGCCGTGTTCGCCAGCAACGACGGGGTGCTCACCACACCGGCGTCGAGCGCGCCTGCGTAGACGGTGGTGCCGCTCACCGTGGCGCCGCCGATGCTCGGAGCCGAGATGCTCGACGCCGTCAGGGTGCCTGCCTGCACGCCCGTCGCGGTCACGAGGCCGACCTTCGCCTCGAGCCACGTCTTGAGCTGCGTGAAGTTGTTGTTCACCTGATCAGCGCGCGCCGGCGTGTCGGCGGTGAAGGAGACGAGCTGTGCCAACGCCGTGGCGGGCACGAGCGCGACCAACGCCAGGCCGACAATCAGGCCCACCAGCCGACGCCGCGGTTGAGGTGAGAGCACGCGCGACATCTTCGAGAGGCCATGAGCGCGCAGCGCTTCCACTTCTTCGAGCGTCATGCCGTGGCGCGCCGCAAAGTCGGAGGCGGAGGTCACGCTACACAGCAGCTTGAGGAGTTCGTCGGTCGTGTGCGGGGTCGACATGAGCCGCGCAGCGTACAGTTCGGCGGTGCGGCGCGCGGGTACCGATTGTCATAGTCAGGGCGTGGCGTCGCGGTAGCTCATGGCGACGCCCGCGGGTTTCCCGAGGTGGTCGACCGTGTTGTTTGAAGGCGTCGCACGTCTATGGAACAGCGTGGACGAAGCCCGCGAACGCGACGTTGGGCACGTTGGCGACGACGCCGCGTGACGTGAGGTCGCCGCGCTGCGTGTCGATGGCGAAGAGCACCACGGTGCCGGAGCTCTGATTGCCGACGAGCAGCCAGAGCCCCGTTGAATCGATGGAGAAGTGACGCGGTTGGTTGCCGCCCGTCGCGGTGTGACCCAGCGACGACAGCTCGCCGCTCGTCGCGTCGACCGAGAAGCTTGCGATGGAGTCGTGGCCCCGGTTGCTCGCGAAGACGAAGCGCCCGTTGGGGTGCACCGCGATTTCGGCGCCGGTGTTGTTGCCCATGAAACCCGACGGCAGTGAAGACACCGTCTGCAGCGGCGTGAGTCGGCCTTGCGCGTCGATGGCCAGCGTTTGCACGGTGCTGTGCAGCTCGTTGATGAGGTACGCGCGCGGCAGCGTGGGGTGCAGCGCGAGGTGTCGCGGCCCGGCTCCGGCGGCGGTGGGCATCGTCGGCGGAGAGAGCGGAGCGAGCGCGCCACCGTCGAGTACGTATTGCGCGATGGCGTCAGCCTGCTTGCACGGCGCGTAGACGAAGCGGTTGTTCGCGTCGGCGAAGATCTGGTGCGCCTGCGCTCCTGACGCGAGCGTCTGGGTCGCCGCGCCGAGGCCCGCGTCGGTGACGGGGAAGACTGACGTATTGCCGCCGCCGTAGTTGGCGACGAAGACGAGCGCGCCGGTCTGGTCGACCGACACGTGCGCCGGCCCGTTGCCGCCACTCGACACGCGATTGATGAAGGTCAACCCCGCGTCGCTTTCGAAGGTGAACGCGGCGACCTGGCTCGAGCTCTCGTTCACCGCGTAGAGCCGCCGGCGCAGCAAGTCAGGCGCGAGGAAGCTGCTGCCGTTGCCCGCGCTCACGCTCCCGAGCGGCGAGAGCCCCGCGTCGGCTTCGAAGCGGAAGACACGAATCGTCGAGCCGCCTCCGGTGAAGACGAGCTGCGGGCTCGGAGGCACGATGCCGCCGTCGGGAGTTCCAGCGTCGGGAACCCCGGCATCGACGACGACGCCGCTGTCGACGGGGTTACCCGCGTCGTTTGCCGCGTCGGGTGCTTCCGTCATCGCGCTGCAACCCGCGAGCACCACCGAGAACAGCACCACGCTTCGCATGCAGTGAAGCGTAGCGCCGACCTCAGGCTGCGCATTGGAGCTCACGCCCGAGAGCTTCTCGGAGATTTCACAGAGGTTCTTCGCGGTGCGTCGCTGGCCTTGCCGATTTCGGGCGGATTTGCCCCGACGTACTCGCGGCCTCAAAGCCGATGCCTGAATTTGCCGCCGGTGATGACGATTGTGCGGCCCGCCTGTGAGGGCACGTCGACTGCAGAGGAGGGCGGTCGTCGCTCTATTTGGTCAACTGAATCGGCGTCTCTGACCTCACCGGCGCAGCGGTGGCCGACCTCGACCAGCAGCGCACGCGACCCGACGTGAACGTCACGCATTGTGCGACGTGGTTCAGCCGCTTCACCGGCTCGTCGATGCTCACCGCGCGCGGGACGAGCGACGGCGGCCCATTCGCGCCGAGCTGATTGCGCTGATTGTCGCCCCAGCACGACACCCCGTTGCTGCCATGCAACGCGCAGCACGCGTGGTCGCTGCACTCGAGCTGCCGCACACCGACCAACGGCACTTCACCGACGGTGCTGTACCCAAGCGCCGCGCCCCAGCACCACACGCGCCCGTTCGCGGTGAGCGCGCAAATGCCCAGACCGCTCGAGCGCAGCACCGTCACCGCCGGCATCGGCACGGGCTCATTGATGACGTAGCGAGTGCCGATGGGGTTCGCTTCGAAGGGAATCTCGCCGTTGCAGTCGACGCCACCGTCACCGTGCCGCGCGCATGTCCAGCGGCTCGAGAACGAGCCGACGACCTGCTCCGTGCCGTCTTCGCTGCGTTGCGTGGTGCCGCACGAGAAGCCCGACCAGTCCGACGACAGCGACACCGCGCCGCCGTCGAGCGCCTGCTCGTGCAGCCCGCCGTCGGCATCGACGCGCCAGACACGACGGCCACTGCGAATGTAGTCGCGGCACATGTCGTCAATGGGGCCGGGGCTCGCGAAGCGCGCGTCGCCGTATTTGCAGCCACCATCTCGGAAGCAGGTGATGTTGCCTTCGTGGTCTTCGACGTCTTCCAGCGGCAAGGTGCGTGGCGTCTGCGCGACCGCCGGTTCACCGAGTTGCCCGTATTGGTTGTTGCCCCAGCACCACACGCGCTGCTGCGCATCGAGCCCGCACGCGAACAAATCGCCCGCTCGAATCTTGGTGAACACGTGATTGCCCGCGAGCGGCGCGCAGGGGCGGCGCGTGGTGAACCCCGCATCGTCATCTGCCATCGCGCAGGTCTCGACGGTGCCATCGGCCAGGTGACCCCACGCGTAATGCTGCGAGTACGTGTCGACGGCGAACGCAGCCCATGGGCGATTTCCTTCGGGCAACGTCGCCAGCCATTCCAGCGCATGGCCACGCGTCTCGACTCCGCCGTCAGGCATCAGCGCCCACACGCCTCGATTCACGAAGAGGTCGACGGGCGCCGTGTCGAACTGCAGTCGCTCGAAGCCGTTGCCCGTGCCGCTGCTGAAGAGGCTCTTGTTGCCCCAACAGCCGACGCCGCCATCGACGCCTTGCACGCATTGCGCCGCCTCCCACAGGTCTGAAGACCACGTCTTGCGCGCCGGTGACAACGCTTCACGCGCGGGCCCGGGGAGGTCGAGACACCGCGAGAGCCCACCGTCGGTCAGCACACCGCACAGGCCATACGGTGAGCTGAGGCTCGCGAAGCGTTCGCTGCCGCCATCGAAGATGGACGGACACGTAAGGCGCCCGTCGGCGTCGATGGCGCACAGCGACGCGCCGCCGGTGAATGACGCGACCTCGAAGCCCACCGGCCACGCCGCTGGTGCGACAGAGCTCGTAGGCGCGCCCCGCAACAACTGGTCGACCCCGTTGTCACCCCAGCACCGCGTCACGCCGGCGCGGTTCTTCGCGCACGCGCTGAAGCCGTGGGCTGCCACGTCAACGTAGCTGCATTGCTCGGCGGCATCGGCGCGGCGTCGCGTCTCACACGTTCCAGCGAGGCAGACGCGGCCTTCAGCGCACGTCGGCTCGCCACACGCGATGCCGTCTTCCACCGGCGTCTCCACGCAGCCGGTCGACGGTTCGCACGAAGCGACCTTGCAGCCGCTCGTCACCGGGCACTCGCGTGGCAGCGCGACGCAGCCACCGTCGGCCGCACACGCGTCGATGGTGCACGGGTTTCCGTCGTCACAACTGCCGCCGCGCACGGCGCGACAGTCGCCCTGCACGCACGCGCCGACTGCACCGCAGCCCGGGTCACACGCGGTGTCGTCGGCGAGCAGCGTCTCTACGCAGCGACCTTCGTCGAACGAAAACGTCGACGTCGCACACGCGCTCGCCGCGCACGCAGGCACCTCGAGGCCAGCACCGTCGAGCTGAACCTGCAGGTCTTCAGCGAGCGTCAACGTCGCCGCCACCGCGCCGATGGACGCTGGAGTGAAAGTGACGGGCACCTCGACGCGCTCACCGCCCGCCACGCGCAGCGCACCAGCGACCGTAAATGGGGCAGACGTTTCGGGCGTCACCGAGACCGGCGCGCGACCCGTGTTGACGACCACGACGACCAGCGACTTCGTGGCGCCGATGTACACACCGCCGAAGTCGAGCCGCGTGGCCTCGACGCGCAGCGCGCCGGTGGTCTGCATCGCGTCGTCACGACGACAGGTCGACAGCAGCACCACCAACGACAGACAGAACAATGAACTGAAACGCATCGTGGCCGCACTTACCCGCGACTGACGCGTCACGACCTCGGATTTCGGCACCAACCGGCGCGGACCTCACGAAGAAGTCCGCGCCGACGAAGCTGCTTACTGCTTCACGGAATAGACGAACGTCGCCTTGGGCGCGCGCGTCCAGCGGTCGGCGATGGTGGAGCGTTGGCTCGACCAGTCGTCCTTCGCGTCGACGAATGAGGTCTTCATGGCCTCGGCGTCTTTCTTGTCGCCCTTGCCCTTGGCCTTGAGCACGCGGCTGGCGAGCTTGTCGACGGCGGGCTTCCACTTCGCCAAGTCGACCTCGAAGCAGCCGGTGTCGGTGCCGTTGGCGGCCTTCTCGTCGGCCTTCCACACCAGCACGCCTTCCTTCGACATGTGCCCCAGCTGAATCGACGCGAGCTGCGAGTACGGCTTGGGGTTGCCCGCGCCGTCGTACATGCCGCGGCTGATGTGGCCGAAGGCCCAGGCCACGTCACGCAGCGTCGCGTGCTTCGCTTCCTGCTCGGTCAGCAGGTTCTTCTCGACGAGCCACCAGGTGAAATACAGCGCGCTGGTCTGCGCCTTGAGCTCTTCCATGGTCGAGGCCAGCGGGCCGCCGAACACGTCGTCGTCTTTCTTGCCCTTCACCGCGTAGTCGTGCGCGGGGCCGAGGTTGTGTGCCGCCTCGTGGAGCACGACCGACAACAACGCGGCCTTCGGGTCGGTGGTCGCGCCGTCGAACGTCGCCTTGCAGTACAGCGAGGCCATCTGGTCAGACAGCGCCTGCTGGCTGTCGGCGTCGGTGTAGAGGTTCGTCATCACCACCGTGCGGCCGCCCTTTTCAGCGACCTTGCCCCAGTTGGGCAGCGACTGGCCGATGGTGGCGCCGTGCGGGTTGCGTTGATCAGCCGCGTTCAACGTCACGTCGATGAAGTCGGGCAGCTTGAACTTCACGTCGCGCGCTTTGTACGGAGGGCCCGCCAACGTCGCGAGCGTCTTCTCCATGTCGGCCTTCACTGGCTCGAGCTTCTTCTGCCACTCGAGTGACGCGAGGTTGATGCGCGCCAGCTGCAGCGCGAAGCCCGCCTTCCACGCGCAGGGCTCGTGGTAGACCTCGTCGGGCCCGACGCGGAGGTACCACTTCGAGTTGAGCGGCCCCATCGCCACCCACGCCTCATTCGCCGGCTCCCAGTCGTTGGTGCGGAACGCCTTCGCGGCGGCCGTCAGGTACGTCTTGAACGCCGCTTCGTCGTCACCGAACGCAGCAGCGGCGGCTTCGAGCTCGACGGCGACGGCCTCCATGTCGGCCTTGTAGGCCTCGGTGTACGGCAGCGCCTTGAAGCCCTTGCCGTCTTCCACGACGGTCGAGAAGTGCCCCATCAGGTCGGCCTTGTTCTTCTGCTTCTCGAGCGCCGCGCAGAACTTCGGGTCGGCCTGCACGGCCGCGGGGTAGAGCCCAAAGACGCGCGGAGGCGTGGTGACGAGCGCGTTGCACAGCGGGTCTTTCTCGGTCTTCGGCGCGACGCAGAACGGGCTCTGGTTGCGATGGAAGACGGCGCGCGAGAGCAGGTCGCCTTCGGGAATCTGCTCGCCCTGCTCGAGGTTGCCGTGCTGCTGCGCGTAGATGCGCTCGATGATGGCCGCGGCGCGCGCGAAGTGCGGGAAGGCCTTCTTGTCGGCGTCGGTCGCGCCGCTCAGGTCGGTCTCGACCAGCGTGGTCTTGCCTTGCGAGAGCTCGTACTTGAGCGCCACCTGACGCGGGTCTTTGGGCTCGGCCGTCTTCTGCAGCGCGGCGTAGAGCGCGTCGAACTTCGCGGTGAAGCCCTTCGCGTCGACGAAGTCAGCGCGCGTCTCTTTCCACGGGCCGATGAGCGTCACCAGCTCTGCGGGGTCGAGCTCGTTGTTCTTGTTCGCGTCGGCGCGCCAGAAGAGCGGCACGAAGGCTTCGGCCGCGCGCGCGTTGAAGTCGAGGCGCGACAGCGCGGTGTACGTCTTCTTCGGCGGCGGCGCGGGTTCGGCCTTCACTTCTTCTTTCACCGGCGGAGGCGGCTCTTGATGCGCACAGCCCGACACCGCGAGAACACCAATCATCGGAAGGGTTCGTTTGAACATGGGCGCGCGCGTAGCACCGGTGGCGCGCGCAACCCATGATTGACGTCAACTTTCGAGCGCAAAGACGGCGGCGGCGGGAGTCGGTTGACGATAGCCATTCCTCACATCGAGCGATTGGAGGATGGATTGACAGCGCACACGCCGTTGTGTGGCTACTGTGTTCAGGCTTGTTTGCGGTCAAACGGTCGTCGTTGGAAGCCGTCTGCTACCGCATTGGCGCGGACGGCGGCGCGGAGTATCTCGAGAGCGAGTACTTGCGGGGCAGTGGTTATGGCTACGACGGCACGGCCCTTTCTACTCGAAGCAGTATTCGTACGACGGGCGTGGCGAGTGAGTTCGATGACTGGGCCAGTTGACTCAACAGGAGGCGCGCGTGGACGATGAGCCACAGCGGGAGCGTCGGCATCGGACTTGGGAGTGTCTCGGTGTCCCGCTTCGTCGAGGTTGGGCAGTTAATGGCGCCTCTGTTTCGTATATATACCGGTATGACACGCAGAATAGACGCCATGCCAGGGTGTGCTGAGTTAAGGAGGCGCGGGTCGCAGATCGATCACTGGTTGTCGTATCGACCGTCGATGCGGTCTGAGGACTTGTCCAAGTGAGTTCGCCCAAGATTTTTGGATATGAAGAACTCTCGATTGATCGGTCGGTGGCGCCATTGCTCTCATCATCTCAGGTAATTGCTCTCCGAGGTGTTGTTTTGCGAGTTGGCCCGGACGAGGTTGACGTCGCCGCGCTCGAGAGGAGTGTCGCGCTGGCGGACTGGGTCATGTGGCTCACAAAGAGAAGGGTGGTGCATCTGCAGTTGGTTTCGCGTGAGACCTTCAGTCGACTCGTCGATGAATTGGGTATCACGTGAGTCGAGGCGCGGACTTGCCTGAATGATGGGCCGGGCGTGTGTTCCGCGCTGCGACGTCAGACGGCGCTGGAAACGTCTGAAGGTCGCGTGGGGTGCGGTCGCCGGCAACAGCGATGCGGTCAACTGCGCCGGGCATGCGACGTGACCATGCCAAGCGTTCTATTGCCGCGAATTCGCGCTTCTCGCGCATGCCCGACGTGTCACCCATGTCTCCGGTCTATGGTGTTACCCATGTTGCCGGTCCGTACCGTCAGCGTTCTGTGAGGAGGCCTCGGTTGCCGGAGTTGGCGAAGGAAGAGTCGGATTCGTTTTGTCCGGCGAGGAGGAACTCGCGATGAAATTAATGGCAATCGCTCTTTTGGTTTTCGTAGGCGGTTTCCTCGGGGCGATTCTGCTCAACAGAGCCTTATGGGGCTATTGGGGCGTCGGAGATGTGTCTGTGATTTCGGAGGCGGTGCGACGCTGCCCGTCAAGTCGTTGGTGTGCAGTCCGCTTCGAGACGAGGCCTGACGTTGGTTTGGTCATGCTGGCTGACAAGACCGAGTTTCGTGTGGGCCGCGTGGACGAGCGAAGCATCACTGTCCCAGCGTGCGAGTTGTCCGACCATCCGGCGCTTCAGAAGCGGGTGCGTAGCGCGGTCGACGCCGCCCCGGGTGAGCGTTGTCGACAGGGGCTGTGGGCGGTCTGTACTCCCGCGGACGGGCGAGTTGAAAGCGCAGTCCTGAGTTGCACGTCTGCGCCGCTGGAAGACAACGACAGGTATTTATATGTCGAGCGGTTGATTGAGTACGTGTCGCAGTCTGACGTGAACGTTGTGTCCAGTGCTTCGAGGTATGTCGAGGAGTCCGGATTGGAGGGGTTGTCGTTTCGGGTGCTTCTTATTTTCTGCGTTCTTGTTTCCGGGCTTGTCGCGTTTGTTGTTTGGGCGGGACTCTCCGGTGTTCCGCGAGAAGCAGAGTGAGTCAGTGCGTTGGTCATCCTGAACTACTCTCTGCGCACTTCGCGTACCTGCGCGCTGATCAGCCCATGAATGAGATCAAGTCAGCGCACACTGTCGTTTGTCGCCGTTGAAGACGATCTCCGGCGCGCTGTCGCCAAGCGTAACAATCGGCCCAACCACCATCACAACCGACCTGAATCATTCATGATTTCGCAAACCCGCGAATTCACAATGTCAAAGTCAGATACACGCACATGGAGTCCGCTCATTTTGTCCCACCTCTGAATTCACGTCTGAAATCATGAGGTTGGCGTTGGCAAGGCGCGTGCTCAAGGGCATCCGCCATGAAGCAGACCTTGTTCGCAGCGGTGCTGGCGGTTGTGTCGACGGCGTGTGGCGTGGGCGAGGGACGCATCTCCGACCAGGGCGAAGACGTGACGCAGAGCGGCTCCGGCCTCACCTGGGAGCAGTTCCGCGCCACCAAGGTCTTCGTCGAACCCGAAGGCCACTTCATCGCCGACGGCGACACGCTCTTCGAAAGCGAAAAGCTGCTGCGCGAGTTCTACGAGCTCAACGTTCGTGAAGGTCAGCTCATCGTGAACCGCGTCGGCTCGGCTGACGACAAGTGGAGCAACACGCAGAAGCTGAACCTCACCTACTGCGTGTCGGACACCTTCGGCGCGCGCAAGGCGCAGGTCGTCACCGCCATGAGCCAGGCCTCCGGCGCGTGGGAAGCGGCCGCCAACGTGAAGTTCGTCTACCTCGCCGCGCACGACGCGAACTGCACCGCGTCGAACAGCAGCGTCGTCTTCGACGTGCGCCCGGTGAACGTGAATGGCCAGTACCTGGCGCGCGCGTTCTTCCCGTCGAACTCGCGCAGCGCGCGCAACGTGCTGCTCGACAACACGCTCTTCACCAGCAGCGGCATCTCGCCCGTCGGCGTCATTCGTCACGAGCTGGGCCACGTGCTGGGGTTCCGCCACGAGCACACGCGCCCGCAGGCTGGCGCGTCGAGCTGCTTCGAAGACAACCAGTGGCGTGAGCTGACCTCGTACGACGCGGCGTCGGTGATGCACTACCCGCAGTGCAACGGCACCAACAGCTTCTCGGTGATGAACCTCACCAACCTCGACAAGCAGGGCGCGGCGGCGCTGTACGGCGCTCCGTCGACCGGCGGCGGCACGGGCGGTGAAACTGGCGGCGGCTCGGGCGCGACTGAGAACTTCAACGGCTCCGTCGCGCAGGGCGGCAACCAGGCGTTCGGCCCCTTCGCGGTGCAGGCCGGCACGACCTTCCGCGCGGTGTTGAGCGGCAGCGGCGACGCAGACCTCTACGTGCGCTTCGGCGCGGCGCCCACGGCGTCGTCGTACCACTGCCGCCCGTACCTCAGCGGCTCCGCTGAGAGCTGCGAGCTGTCGGTGCCGACGGGCGTGAGCGCGGCGTACATCACGGTCTCGGGCTACACGGCGTCGACCTTCGCGCTCGCGGTGACGTACACGAAGACCACCAGCGCGCCTCCGAGCAGCGGCGGCACGCCCAGCGTCGCCACCGCCAGCGGCTCGGTCTCGCAGGGCCAGTTGATTCAGTACAACCCCATCGCCGTGAAGCCGGGCACCGCGTTGACGGTGACGATGTCGGGCTCCGGTGACCCGGACCTGTACGTGCGCTTCGTCGGTGCGCCCACGCTGACGTTGTTCGACTGCCGCCCGTACCAGACCGGCGCCGCCGAGACGTGCACGTTGACGGTGCCGGCCAACGCGACGCAGTTCTACATGGCGGTCAACGGCTACGCGGCGTCGACGTATTCGCTCACGGCGAACTACGTCGCTCCGTAAACGTTAGAAGCGGCCAGACAGTGAGACCGCGCCGCCACCTTGCGGCAACGGGAAGATGGAGACCTGCGGCGACTTCGCGGGCAGGCCCAGCGCGTGGCCGATGAGCATGCCGCCGCCGACGCCGAGCCCGACGATGGCGATGGATGCAAAGACGAGCGGAGGAGCGGTGTTCCCGCCACCGAGCCATGGAAGTGTCGCGAGCGTGGCGATGGTGGCCGCGACTCCCACGCCGAGCGGAATCAGGCCCCACCATTTCATCGTCGGTGACTTGCCGTTCCACGCGTCGGCGCGGACCGCCGACTGAACGAGCAAGCCCACGCCCAGCCCCAGCACTGCAACCGTGGCGAGCGCCGTGGGCACTCCTATCCTCGCGAGACTCTCATTCACGAGCATCAACGGTGTAAGCCAGCCCGCCCCGGCCGCTGCCACGATGGGAATCAGGCCCCACCACGTCATCCTGGTGCTGCGGTCGGGCTGCTCGAGCAGCGTCGCCGAGCGGCTCGAGGTGTCGACCTGAGGCTCTGCGGGCACCAGCGGAGGCGGCGGCGCTGCTGCGGCGACCTGCTTCGGCTCCTCAACCACTGTCGGCGCGTCCAGCTGCGCTGACTGGCTCGCGCCGCTCGTCACCACAAGCTCTGCGCGGCTGACGCGACCGTCGGCGCCCGTCGCCACGAGAACATGTCGGCCCACCGTGAGCTTCGTCGTCAGCGGCAGCGGGCCGAAGTCTACGCCGTCGATGCGCAGCGTCGCCTCGGCGAGGGTCGACAACACCGTGACGTTGCCGGGAGGAACGCTCTCACGCGACTGCTCGAAGAGCGCCAGCGCCGCAGGTGGATCTCGCTGCGCGTTGAGCTGCGCCGCCGCGTCGGCCTGCAGCGCGAGCACGAACGCCGCGCGCGCCTTGTCGTTCTTCCCCAGCGCGACCTGCACCAGGCCCCGCAGCACGTGCAGTCGCGACGTGTCGGCCGCGTTGCTGCTTCGCTTCAACAACACATCGGCCATCTTCTGTGCGGCGCTGAAGTCACCGTCGCCGTACAGGTTCTCGGCTTCGGCCAACGACTGCGCAAACACCAACGTCGGCACCAGACAACACACCACCAGCAATCGGTTCATTTCCCACCCCGCAGCGGTGATGCCACGTTCACGCACGGTGCGGCGGGAAACTCTGCGCGCGAACCTCGAAAGGGCTCGCGGCTTCGACGTGGCGTGCTCCCGTCGCCGGGTCACACGCCACGGAAGGCTTCAGCTCAGCAACTCGGTGCGCAGCGCGCCGTGCGCTTCAACGCCGGCGGTCATCTCGACCATGTTGCGCTGCACGACCTGGCAGCTCTCGAGCTGGCCGCCGCGCACCAACAGAATCGGCGCCGACGAGTGCGCCAACATCGTCAACGCGTCGAGCACCGCCGTGCCGCGCTCGACCTGCATGCCCTGCACGACGGGCAATTCATCAGCAGTGACGGTGGGTGACTGGGACGCCATCCAGCTCGCGACCGACGTCAACTGCACGCCGCGCACGTCACCGGTCGGTTCACGCACCATCACGTAGCGAGCACCAGCCTTGTTGGCGAGTTCGACGACGCGTGCGACCGACGTGGTGCTACCAACAGCCAGACACGTCTCGAGGGGCAGGTCTTGGATTTGGAGCATGCAGCGTTCTTGTGCACGCGCCGGGCCGCACGTTTTGCCGCCGCAACCTGTTGGATCGTGGTTCGTGCGCGTTCAGCGCTGCACGGCGCATTGCAGCGATGAATTGCAGAATGCACGGTCGGGTCACGTGTGACTTCATTTTCGCTCTCGTCGCGAGGCAGTTTCGTCATGTGCGTGCGGCACCTTCAGAGTGTCGAAACACCCAGCAAAACAAGCAGTCTCGCGAGCGCCTCTGACAGCGTCGTCACGCGTGGGGGTGAAAGTCAGCACTCGGCTCGGCCGTCATGGGTCAACGGCTGCGAACCCCAACCCAAGGACCCACTTCATGAAGCGTTTTGTCGTCGTCGCCGTCGCGCTCGCTGCCACGCAGGTCTTCGCCGCCGTGACCGTGCGGTACCACAACGGTGATTCGCAGAAGCACGTGTTCGACGCGGTGTGCTCGGGCTCGAAGGCGCAGCTGACGACCGACTCGAGCACCACCGGCAGCGCCACGATTCAGGGCAGCGCGCCGTGCAAGGTGAAGCACTCCGGCGGCGAAATCGAGCTCAAGGGCGGCGAGAAGATTGAAATCAAGAACGGGAAGATTTCGCTCAACTAGCGGTCTTCTCGTCTTTTTTCTCTTCGACGTCAGGCGCGGGTACCGGAGGCCAGGTGCCCAGCGTCGTACGCAGCGTGAGGCGAGTTTTGAGTGCGTCCCACGCGGGCTTGTCGGCGGCGAGGTCAGAGGTGACGCGCTCTTCCATGTGGAAGTACCGCGCCACGCCGCCGCCGAGGAAGAGCTGCGCGGTGACAGGCACCAGAAACAGCAACGGTTGCCAGTCGAGGTTCAGCGCGGCGCGACCGATGAAGACGAGGCCTTCGAACAACGCGAGCGGGCCCAGCACCTGCCACGTCGAACCCCAGCGCTCTGCGGCGTCGGGCCACATCACGTTGAGCGGGTAACGGTAGGCGAAGGCGCGGGCTTCGGTGTCGAACGTGCCGAGTGACGGGAGGTGCTCGTCCAGCGCGGTGCGCGCCTTGCCGATGATGCGCAGGCTGGCGAAGCCGAGCAACGTGATGGACGCGAGAAACGGGAACGAGCCCCACAGCGGGAACGCGGCCCAGCTCACTGCACAGACAACCAACAGGTAGCGCAGCGTCGTGAGCGAAGGCATGGCTCGCGATGTATCAGCGCGCGACGCGTTCGACCCAGCCTTCTGCTGCGGGGAACGCGGTGACGACCTCGGCGCGCGGCGTCGTCAGTGGCTGTGTCCACACGGTGACGTGAAGCGGGGTGCCGTCGCTCAGCGTGTGGTGTTCATCGTCGTCGGGAGGCGGCGCTTCGGTCGCGCGCGGGTCGGGCTCGAGAAAGAGCACCAGCCAGCGGAGCCCTTCAGCATCGGCGAGGTAGTTGATGGCGAGGCGTTGCTGCTGACGCGACCACTTCGCGTTCGCCGTGAGGTCGAGCTCGGGCCAGCGCCCGGTGCGGGCGCGCTCGTTTTCGGCGGCACGAATTCCAGCGCGCAGCTCGCGGTACACGCGCTGCTGCGCATTGGTGAGCTCGGAGACGGAGCGTTGCCAGTCGGCGCGCGCGGCCTCAGGCACGGCGCGCGTCTTCTTCCAGGCGTACGCGCCGGCGAAGACGAGCAGCGCGACGGCGACCCACAGCATGGTTGCGCGGTGCTCTGAGTTCACGCGCGTGACCTTGTCGTAGTTCGGCTCGCGTCGCGACACGACGCGTTCCCTCAAAGTGCGAATGGAGCTCGAAGCCGTGACGCGATGGCACCCCGCCGTTTCCAGGTGAGGTGCGCCTCTCGGTGCAGAGCGTGCCTCCGACGCTCGTCGCGATTGAGCCACCGGGCGCCGAGGTGCTCATCAACAAGAAGTTCGAATAGGCCTCAGAAAACCGCTGCTGAGGCTGACGCGGGGCGATGAATCTCGCGACGTTGCATTGCGGCCCCGACGTTGCACAGCATGGCCTCATGTCGTCACCGATTCGTTCGTGGATCCGTCGGGCGTTGCAGGCCTCCGTCGTCGCGCCGCTCGCGCTCGCCGGTTGTGGGCCGCACCTGAAGGGCGCCATCGGTTACCAGTGCTCCGAGAACGGCGCGGCGTTGACGGGCCTCAATCTCCCCGTGATTCCCGACGTGATGGAGCTGCGCACGGTGTGGAACCGGCAGTTCTCCGACAATCAAGAAGCGCCGCGCGCGAGCGGCCGCGTGGGTGAAGTCTGTGCCACCGCGACCGACAAACCTGTCTGTGAGACCGCGTTCAACGCGCTGGCCCCCGACGCTGGCTTTGCCGACGAGTGCTTTCAGTTGTGCGTCGACTACCACGTGGCCACCACGCGCGGAGACGACGTCTCGGCCGTCGCGAGCCTCGAGCAGCTCAAGATCTTCCTCGGGCCCATCGACACGCCGCAGGAGGCGATGCTCATCGCCTTCGCGCACAAGTTTCGTCTGAGCTGTGACGACCTCGCAAAAGGTTCGGCGACGCCCAGCGGCTCCGGGTGGGACGTGCTCGCCACGAGCGGCTTCGCGTGTGGTGAGGGCACGGCGTTGGTGCGCCACTACCTGCACGTCACCAGCGAAGGGGTGCTCACCGAAGAGCGCTCGGAGATTCTCGAGCGTGGCCAGCCCGGCTGCGCCATCGGTCGTCGGCCGGTGGGGCTCACGTCGAGCGGCGCCAGCGGGTGCGACGAAGCGCTCGGTCGTCACTTCGCGCAGATTGCGCACCTCGAGGCGGCGTCGGTGCCGGCCTTCGAGCAGCTGCATGCAGAGTTGACCGCGCACGGCGCGCCGGTCGCGCTGCGTGACGAGGCGCTGCGCTCCGCGTTGGACGAGTTTCATCACACGAAGGTGACCGCGCGCCTCGCGCGTCGCTTCGGCGCAGAGCCGGTGGTGCCTGAAGTGGCGCCGTCGAAGCCTCGCTCGCTGTTGTCGTTGGCCGTCGACAACGCCGCTGAGGGCTGCGTGCGTGAGACCTTCGGGGCGCTGGTCGCGCAGTACCAGGCTCGCCACGCAGAAGACGAAGACGTGCGCACGTCGATGCAGCGCATCGCCGAAGACGAGACGCGCCACGCCGAGCTGTCGTGGGACATCGACGCGTGGGCCCAGCACCAGCTCGGCGCCGCCGGGCGCGTGACGATTCGCCAGGCGCGCCGCCGCGCGCTCGAGACGCTGCGCGAAGAAGTGCTGGAGGCGTACGACGCCGACGTGGCGCGCGTGGCCGGGTTGCCGAGCCCTGAAGTGGCGCGCGTGATGCTCGACGTGCTCTTCGCCGAAGCCTGAGGCGCCCTCGTCGAGGCGTTGTGCGACGTCGCCGCGGTGCGGGCACTCCCACCTACAGTGCCAACGACGAGCAAACCGTATTTCCTGCGTGCCCATGCGCGCTCAGCAACTCGTCGCCGTGCTCACGGCCCTGGCACTGTTCTCCAACTGCGGTGCCGGCCCCAGCGAAGAAGACGCCGGTTCAGCGTCGACGCCAGACAGCAGCGTGCCCGACGCGTCGCTCGACGACGAAGCGCTGCTCGACATCGCGTTGATGACGGGCAACGCGACGGAGCTCGGGCTCGACACCATCGCCCGACGACTCGGTCGCGCGAGCCGCGCGCTGCGAGAGGCACAAGAGACCCGCCTCGCCTCGCTGTGGACCGGCGTCGACAGCGCCTACGACCCCACGCGCTGGAGCAACTACGTGCGCCCGATGAACTGGGAGGTCGCGCAGCCCTTCATCGTCGGTGACGACGGTCACGTGCTTGCGAGCTTCAGCATCGCCAACGGTGGCCGCAGCGCAGGCTACGGCGTCAACGTGCTGGGTCAGTTCGCCGACTCGGAGAACGAAGCGCACCGGCCCGCGTTCGTGCGCCTCGTGAAGTGGTTGCTCACTGGCGACGCGAACGCGCCGCTGCCGACGCCGTTGACCGTCACCTTCGCCGGGCTGTCCAGCGCGAACGAAGCGGCCGCGGGACTTCAGGCCGCAGGCGTCACTTTCACGCGGAGCGCCTGCAACAACGTGGCGTGCGCGAGCGACTCGCAGCTCCTGGTGGTTGGAGATCAACTCGCGGTCAGCGACACCCTCGAGGCGTCGATTCGTGCGCACCTCACCGCAGGTCTGCCGGTGCTCTACGTGCACGACATCAACAGCGGTTGGCCCGACAGCCCCTCGGGTCGTCAGCTGCTGGCCGCGATGTCGCTCGAGCTCGTGCCCGAACCTGGCAACTACTTCGCGCAAGACAAGGTCGCCGCGGGTCGCAGCGCCGAGGCTCTGCTGGAAACGGCGCGCGGCTTCGACGTGCTCGCGCAGCAGGTGGCGACTGACGCGTGGCGCACCGACTTCGACTGGTCGCGGTGCACCTCGAGCGTCGGCGCCACGAGCTGCAGCGACGTGCCCGGGCTCACCACGTGGACCGGTGACGTCGACGCGCTGCGCGCTGCCATCGACGGGTTCAGCGCGTCCGCGCGCGACGTGTTCGCCACACCCGACACCACGGTGCTGCGGCTGTGGTCGCTGTGGGCCGACGTGCAGCGGCGCGGGCGGCACTACCCGCTCGACAAGGTCACCCAGCCCGCGCGCTTTCAGGCCGCGTTCATCGCCGATGCCGTCGTGCCCTACGTGCGGCAGTTCGCACCGGCGCAGTCGGACCTCGGCACCTACGCGGGCCCGGCGCAGCTCGCGATGAAGCCGTCGACGACCGACGAGGCGGTGCGCGTCACCTTGCCGGCAGGCAGCGGCTTCACCATCGTCGGGCGCATGGCGGTGCCCGGCGTCACGCTGCAGGCCACGCTCGTCGACGCGGCCGGTGCTTCCGTCGCGCTCGCGCTCAACACCCAGCGCACTGGCTCGACGCGCGCGTGGGACACCGACGGCTTCAATCGCCCGCGCTTTCTGACCAGCCCGAAGATTCCGCTCTCCGAGGGTCGCACGCTGGCCATCGTCGGGCCGTACGGCGGCACGTTGCAGCTGCACTACGCCGACGCGACGCCGGGCTCCGTGGTGACGCTGCGGCTGCGCGCCGTCGCGCAGCACCCGTACCTCGACGAAACCGCGGTGGGTGACCTCGCTGCGGCGCGTGTCGCCTTCATCGCGGCGTTGAATGCCGGCGGCGCCGACTGGGCCGAGCTCAAGCTCAATGGCGTCGAGGTGCACACGCGCGTCGACAAGCTGCGCGAGGTCGTCACCGACGAATACGCCAACGACACCGAACGCTACCTGCGCGAAATCAACGCGCTGTTCTTCGAAGACGCGTACCTGCTCGCCGGCTTCGCGTTGCCGAACCAGCCGTTGCCCGCGCGCGTGCTCGCTCAATGTCAGACGCTGGGGTGGGACTGCACCAACGCCACGTGGCATCGACCGCCGGGTGTGCAGCACATCAACGTCGACGTGTCGGCGCATTGTGGCGCTGGCTGCTCGGGCAACCCCTACGACCAGTCGTGGGGCCTGGCGCCGCGCGGCTGGGGCGAGAGCCACGAGCTGGGGCACAACCTGCAGACCTTCCGCGTCTACGACGACCGCAGCAGCGAAGTGAGCAACCAGCTCTTTCCGTTGCACAAGAACTGGCGGCTCTTTCGCGAGTTCGCCGACGACCGTGAAGCAGACCGCGTCGACTACCGCGCGGCCTTCGACGCCATCGTCGCGGGCAAGGCGGCCGCCAACCCCATCGACGGCGTCTATCAACGCGCCTGGGCCGACCCTGAGTACGCGGCGCAGAATGGGCTGCGCATGGCGTTCTTCACGCAGTGGGTTCACTACTGGGCGCAGCGGGAAAACGACCCTGCGCGCGGTTGGGACATCTGGACGTTGGCGTACCTCCATGAGCGCATCGTGGCGAAGGCGACGTGGGCCGACGTGAAGGTCAGCGTGGGCTACTCGACGTACGCGACGCGCCCGGAGCTCGACGACAACGACGCGTTGCTCATCGCGCTCTCGTGGGTCACGCAGCGAGATCAACGCGCCACGTTCGCGCTGTGGGGCATCACCACGACGATGGGCGCGCAGGCGCAGGTCTCAGCGTGGGGGCTCGCGGCGGAGCCCGCGTTCTTCTTCGCGAATGATCAAACGAATGATCACAGCTCGGCGGTTCGCGTCGACATGACGGTCGCGGTGCCGGTGTGGCCGCTCTGAGGGCTTCAGAGCCGCGACAGCGACTCGAGGCCCCACCACGTGCCGATGCACACCGACGAGAGGCCGGCGACGACCACCGTGTCGAGGCGAGAACGCGACGAGGCTTGCACCCCGTCGCGAGGTTTCGTCAGTACGAGATGGTGTAGTTCGACGGGTTGGTGAAGTTCGCTTCGAAGGTGCCCACGAGCGAAGGCTGCGCGTTGTTCACCGCAGTGGCGCGAACGACGCCCCGGATGTTGCGGATGGTGCCACTACGCACGTCGATGATTGAACCCCAGCGTTCGCAGCCACCGCGCTGCCAGAGCTCGTTGGTTGTCACTCCGAGTACGAAGCCCTCGGTGTCCTTCGTTTCTGTGCCAGCTGCGTCGGGCGTCGTTTGGCTGCCGTAGACCGACGCAGAGACCTGCTTCGAGACGTAGCCGCCGGGCACGAGCGCGGTGCAGGTGAACGTGAAGGTCACCGACGCAGATTGGCTGCGAATGGCGCTCTCACCGTCTCTCGCGACGGGCACGAAGTTCATGGTGTCCCGCGAGCGCGTCGGCTGAATGACGAACTGGCCACCGGACATGACGGGGTGGTCGGCGGTGACTTGTGAGCCATCAGGGTGTCTCGCCGGAGGCGTGCTTACGTACATGAGCGCCAGTTCGGGCGGCGTGTTGTCGATGACGGTGACGATGATGTCTTCGCAGGCTGCGAAGAGCACGCCAACGAAGGCGGTAATTGCTGCGATTTTCCAGCGACGCGTCTGCATGCGAGTGACCTCGAGGTGTAGGTGAACGACGAAACGAGGTACTTGCGCGCCGTGCTGCTTCTTTTTGCCTGAATAGGAGCGCGCGGCGATTCACAAGCGCAACAAGGGTAATCACTGACGACGAAGATCGAATGCACGACGGTCTTCAGCGCGAGCGCGAACACCTTTCACGGCCTGGCGTTCGCTGACTCTCAGAGCCGCGACAGCGACTCGAGGCCCCACCACGTGCCGATGCACACCGACGAGAGGCCTGTCGTCAGCAGCAGCGCCGCCATCGCGCGCTGTGACTTGGCCAGCCGCATCAACGGCACTCCAGCCAGTCCGGTGAGCATCGCCATACCCACGATGCTGCCGGCGCCGAACAACGCGATGTACGTGAGGCGCGCGGCGACGGTGGGCAGCTCGGCCAGCACCAGCGCCGTCAACGCGCCGCTGCCCGCGAGCCCGTGGAGCAAGCCAATCAACAGCGGCCGCGTCGCCAACGTCCACCGGCTGACGTGAACGTGCGCAGCCGGCGCGGTGTGAACGTGCGTCACATCACCGTGTGCATGCGCGTGCTCCGCGCCGAGGCGGCCTTCACGCACCGCGCGAAGCACCGCGCGCACGCCGAGCCCCGCGACCATCACGGCCACCGCGAGCTCGAAGACGGCCGAGAGCGGCTCAGGCATCTGCGCGCCCAACAGCGCCAGCGAGCCGCCGACGAGGATCAACGACAGCGTGTGTCCCAGCCCCCAGAACGCGCCGAGCCGAAACCCCGCCCGCGCGCCGCGCTCATCAGTCGCCAGCGTCGAGACCGCAGCGAGATGATCAGGCTCCAGCGCGTGGCGCATGCCGAGCGTCAAACCAACCAGGCTGGGCAGCAGGGCCGACACGCGCGCGCCCATAGCACCGTGGGGTGTGGGCCCCACCGGAAAACCGATTTCACAGAGAGATCAACGACGTGCGACGTCTCGGCACCTGTGCACACCAGTTCCCATCTTGCGGCGTCACGCTCGGAGGCGGATCCTCCCGCACCTCATGCGTCGCGCGCTCCCACTCATGCTGCTGGTGTTCGCAGGCTGTGAAGCGACCATCGTTCCGGGTGACGACTACGTCCCGTCACCTCCGGTCGTACCGCCCGGCGAAGAGCCGCCCACGCCCATCGTCACCGCGTGTAGCGACGCGCCCACGCCGGGCCCCGCGCCGCTGCGCCGCCTCTCGCACGAGGAGTACCAGAACATCGTCGTCGACCTGCTCGGCGACGAGGCGCTCGCGCGCACCGTGACGCAGGACTTCATCTCCGACCCCGTCTCGCTCGGCTTTCGTAACAGCGCGCGCTTCCTCGACGTGAAGCTGGTGATGGCGCAGGAATACATGAAGGCCGCGGAGACGCTCTCGACGCGCGCGGTGTCGACGGCCACGCTGCCCACCATCGCGCCGTGTCACGCCACCGGTGACGAAGCCTGCGCGAGGCGCGTCATCGAAGGCTTCGTGCGCAAGCTCTACCGCCGCACGCTGACCACCGACGAAGTGAACACCTACCTCGCCGTCTACCGGCAGGGCCGCACCGGCACCAACTTCGCCACCGGCGTCGAGTGGGTGTTGCTGGCCGCCTTCCAGTCGCCACACTTCCTCTACCGCCCTGAGGTCGACGGCTCGAGCGAGCAGCGCGCGCTCTCCCCCGTCGAACTCGCGTCGCGGCTCTCGTTCTTCCTCTGGCGGTCGATGCCCGACGAGGCGCTGCTCACCGCCGCCGAGACGGGCCAGCTCACCACGCGCGAAGACGTCGAACGTGCAGCGCGCCGCATGCTCACCGACGAAAAGGCCGAGCGCGTGTTCGAGTTCTTCGAGCAGTGGTTCGACATCGACGAGCTGCCTTCGATGGCGCGCAACCCGACTACGTTCCCCGGCTTGAGCCCCACGCTGGCCCGCGACCTGCGCGAAGAAGCGCGCCAGTTCGTGAAGCACGCCGTGTTGGAAGACGGCGCGTCGCTCAAAGACCTGCTCACCGGCCAGTACGGCTGGGTCAACGGCTCGCTCGCTGCGCACTACGGCCTCACCGGCATCACCGGCGCCGCGTTCCAGAAAGTGCAGTGGACGAGCGGCAAGCGCGGCGGCCTCTTCATGACGTCGGGCTCGCTGATCAGCCACGACAAGCTCACGCGCACCTCCATCGTGAACCGCGGCCTGCGCGTGCGCACGCTGCTGCTGTGCCAGACGGTGCCCTCGCCGCCCGACGACGTGCCGTTGTCGCTCGGGCCCATCGACGCCACGTTCTCTCAGGGCGACCGCCTCGCTGCGCACCGCACCAACGCGTCGTGCGCCGGGTGTCACGCGCTGCTCGACCCGCTCGGTGAGCCGTTCGAGAACATCGACGCCGTCGGCCGTGAGCGCACCGTCGACGAAGCGGGCCGCGCGCTGAAGACCGCCGGCTCCATCGTGAACACGCAGAACGTCAACGGCCCCGTCACCGACGGCATGGACCTGATGAACACGCTCGCCGGCTCAGCCGAGGTGCAGGAGTGCATGGTGCGGCAGCTCTTCCGCTTCGGGCACGGCCGCAGCGAAGAGACCGCCGACCTCTGCAGCCGCCAGCGCGCGCTGGAGGCGTTCTCGAACAACGCCTGGAACGTGAAGGAGCTCTTCGTCGCGATGACGCAGACTGACGACTTCCTCTTCAAGCCCACGGTGACCCGATGAATCGCCGGAAATTTCTCCGCGCCGGTGGCGCTGTGCTCGCACTGCCGTTGCTCGAGTCGTTGTTGCCCCGGGCCGCGCGCGCGCAGACCACCACCGCGCCGCGGCGCTTCATCTCGGTCTTCACCGCCAACGGCGACGAGATTTCGAAGCGCTTCACCACCAAGTCGGAGACCGGCTTCGTGCTGGGCGACTTCTTGCGGCCGTTCGAGGCGCAGCGCGCCGACATGCTCTTCGTCGAAGGCGTCGACAAGTACCACGGCCGTCTCCCCGAGGGCGCGCGCGCCGACGGGCACCAGCAGGGCGGCAGCGCGCTGGCGCCGTGGAAGTCGGGCACCGGCAGCTTCCCCATTGGCGGCGGCAACGGCGCGACCATCGGCTACGTGCTGGGGCCGAGCCTCGACAAGCGCCTGGGCGACCTGGTGAAGGCGCGCGACAACGTGCGCCACGGCAACCTCGTGTACCGGGTCGGAGATCGCGGCAACAACATCTGGAACCAGCACGCGCACCTCGGCCCCGAGGGCACGCAGGCGCCGATTCCTCCCGAGACCAACCCCTTCACTGCGTACACGCGCATCTTCACTGACGTGAGCCCCGAGGCCCGTGAAGCGGCGCTGCGCCGGTTGTCCATGCGGCAGTCGGCGCTCGACCTCGTGAAGGGCGAGCTGAGCGCACTCAAGCCGAAGCTCTCGACCGACGACGTGCGGCGCCTCGAGCTGCACGAGAGCAGCGTGCGCGACATCGAGCGCAGCCTCTCGTCGATGACGGCCAACGTGCCCGCCTGCACGACGCTCAACACGGGCGCCACCATCGACCCGTACCTCGCCGCCAGCTGGGACGAGATGGGCGGCCTCTTTTTCCGGATTACCGCGATGGCCTTCGCGTGCGACCTGACCCGCGTCGTCAACTTCAACTGGTCGGGCAACACGTCAGACCGCGTGTACGCCGAGCTCGGTCACACCGACGGCCACCACACCATGTCGCACGACTCGAGCGCTGAGGCCTTCACGAAGATTCGCGCCATTCACAGGAAGCTCGGCGAGAAGACCGTCGAGCTGCTCTACGGCGCGCTCAAGGGCGTTCAGGAATATGGCGGCAGCGTCTACGACAACACCATGGTGATGCACTGGAGCGAGCTCGCGCAGGGCGACACGCACTCCAACTCGAACAACCTGGTGATGTTCGGCGGCGGCGGCGCGAAGAAGTACTTCCGCACCGGGCGCTACGTGAACCTCACGACGGCGGCCAACGGGTCGAACAGCTTCTCTGACCTGCAGGTTCACGCCTTCAAGTACATGGGTTTCAACGACGTGAATTCGTGGGGTGACCCGCTGTGTTCGCGAGGCGCGGTGCCCACGGGCCTGACCTGAGGTACACGGCGCGCACATGTCGCGCGTCGTCATCGCCGGTGCAGGAGCCCTCGCTCAGAAACTCTCGCAGCAGCTCGCTGGCCGCCACGAGGTTCGGCTCACCAGCGGCGTCGACCTGACGGCGCGCCACGAGGCTGAAGTCGCCTTCGCCGGAGCGCAGACGGTGGTGCTGCTCGCCGCCACGCGCGGGCCGTCGGCGCCGTTGAAGACCGCCGCTGCGGCCGAGGTCGACCGTCTGTTGGCCGACTCAGTCGCGCGCGCCGCGAAGCTGGTGGGCGCACAGCGGCTGGTGCACTTCGCGTGTGGTGACGACGACGTGCGCGTGCCGTTGCTCGAGAAGAGCGGCGTCGCGGTGTCGGTGCTGCGCGGCGGTGGGCCTGACCCGGTCGCAGCGCTGGCCGCCATCGTCGACGGAGGCCCGGTGCCGGCGCCGGTCGCGTGGTCTGGAGCGCCGCCGTCGCGTGAAGAGCCCCGGTGGCCGACGTGCTCGGTGCAGCGCTACGTGCTCCCGCGCGGGTGGGACGCGACGAAGCTCGCTGAGGCGTACTTCGAGTGGCTGCCCGCAAACGCGCCGATGACGAAGGTGACGCGGCTCAACAATGCCTTCACCGTGTCGTTCGGCGGCGTGCGCAGCCTGGTGTTGCGAAGGGTGGCGGGCCGCTCTGACGCCGACTGTGCGTGGCTCGAAATCGCCGACGGGGCGTTGGCCGAGCGCGGGGCAGGGCGGCTCGAGTTCCGCGTTTTGCTCGACGGCAGCGTGTTGGCCGCGCTCATCGGGTTCAAGCCGACGTTGCCGTTCGTCGTGTACCGCTTCACGCAGTCGCTCGTTCACGAGCGGGTGATGCGCCGCTTCGGGACGTGGCTCGAGGCGCAGTGATGCAGCTGCTGCGCGCCTTCATCTACCCGGTGAAGTCGCTGCGCGGCGTGGAGGTCTCGTCGCTCGAGCTCGACGCGCTGGGGCCCGTGGGAGACCGACGGTGGATGGTGGTCGACGCGCGCGGCGTCTTCGTCACGCAGCGCACGGTGCCGGCGATGGCCACGCTTCAGCCCGCGCTCGAGGGTGGGGCGCTGCGGTTGCACGAGCTCGTCGTCGCGTCACCTCCAGCTGACGCGAGGCGCGTTCTCGTCACGGTGTGGGAGGACACCTTCGAGGCCCTCGATGCAGGTGACGAAGCGGCGGGCTGGCTCAGTGAGCGCCTCGCGAAGCCCGTGCGCCTCGTGGCCTTCGCGCGTGACGTGCGTCGTGAAGTCGACCCGCGCTACGCGGCCGCTGCGCAGACGGGGTTCTCTGACGGCTACCCGCTGTTGATTGCCAACGAAGCCTCGCTCGACGCGCTCAATGCGCAGCTCGCGTCACCCATTCCCATGGAGCGCTTTCGCCCCAACCTCGTGGTGCGCGCCGAGGCGCCGTGGGCCGAAGACGGGTGGGCGAAGCTCGAGCTCGATGGTGTGCGCTTCGATGGGGTCAAGCCGTGCGCTCGCTGCGTCATCATCAATACAGACCAACGCACCGGCGAAAGACCTCACGGCAACGCGCCGCTCAAGACGCTGGGCGAGGCCCACCGCGCGGTCTTCGGCATGAACCTGGTGCATCGCGGCCTCGGGCGCGTGAACGTGGGCGCGCGCGTGGTCGTCGGCTGACTACGGGAGGCACATCGGGTCGGGCTGTGCGCACTCCTCGGGGTCCATGACGCAGCATTCATCGTTGCCGGGGCACGGTTCTCCCCCGAACGAACACGCCAGCAAGAGCTGCGTGCCCTCAACGCTGCGCGAAACGACCACTGGTCGCTCGTACCGCTTCTTCTCGACGCCCATATTCCGTTTTCCCCTCGCCCCCGAAAGCCGTCGCGGGTTCTACGTCTCGAGGGAAGGCGCGAGAAGTCAGGCGCGACCTGAGTCCGAAGTCGGTAACAATGTGCGCATGTCTGACTGTCTCTTCTGTCGCATCGTCGCCGGCACCATCCCCTCCACGAAGGTCCACGAAGACGAGCTCTGCGTGGGCTTTCGTGACATCGCGCCGCACGCGCCGGAGCACGTGCTCTTCATTCCCAAACGGCACCTCGCCACGTTGAACGAGCCCACCAGTGAAGATCGCGAGCTGCTGGGCCACCTGATGATCAGCGCCGCGAAGTTCGCGCGTGAAGCCGGCGTGGCCGACAGCGGCTACCGCGTGGTGATGAACACCAACGCCGACGCGGGGCAGACCGTCTTCCACATTCACCTGCACCTGCTCGCGGGCCGGAAGCTGGCCTGGCCGCCGGGCTGAATGTGTCGTCAACGGGCGACGGTGGTGCCACGCTCGCCCGATGGCCCACCTCGACCTCATTCCCAAAAAAGACGTCTCGAGTTTCAGGAAGCTGGCCATCGGTACGTGGCAGACGGCCTACGACCCGACCGTCTACGGCACCATGCGCATCCGCATGGACAAGGCGCTCCACTACATCGAGCGCTTCCGTGAAGTGCACGGCGTGCGGCTCACCGTCACGCACCTCGTGGCCAAGGCCATCGCCGAGGGGCTCAAGAAGTGCCCCGACGCCAACGCGATTCTGCGCTTCAACAAGATCTACCTGCGCAAGCAGGTGACGTTGTCAGTGCTCGTGGTGCAGACGGATCAGGGCGACGGCAAGGTCGACCTCACGGCCGCGCGCATCGTCGACGCTGATCAGAAGTCGCTCAAAGAAATGGCGGCCGAGATGCAGGACGCTGTCGACAAGGTGCGCCTGCGCAAAGACAAGGCGCTCGAAGACAGCAAAGGCACCATTCAGAAGATGCCGTTCATGTTCATGAACGCGTTCCTGAAGCTGCTCGGCTTCCTCATGTACACGTTGAACCTCGACCTCTCGTTTTTGGGCATGCCCAAAGACGCGTTCGGCGGCGTGACCATCACCAACGTCGGCAGCCTGGGCCTCGACGTCGCGTACGTGCCGCTGGTGCCGTACACCAACACGCCCATCTTCATCGCGCCCGGCGCCGTGCAAGACGTGCCCGTGGTCGAAGACGGCAAGGTCGTGCCCGGCAAGGTGATGCACCTCAACGCGTCGTTCGACCACCGCTTCATCGACGGCTTTCACGCGGGGCAAATCGCCAAGACCGTGCGCGACATGATGGAGAACCCCTTCGAGCGCTTCGACCCGGTCTGATTCACCTGATCAGCTGGGCTGATCCGGGGCAGAACGGGACAAAGTTGACATTGATTCTCAAATTCGCCTAAGCGCGGCGGCATGCATTCCACCGTGGAGCTGTTGGCGCAGAGCCCTTGCGCGAAGGTCACGCGTTGTGACGGCGGCCATCTTCACCTGACGGTCGGCCCGGTTTCGGTCTGCATGGAGCCCGACGTCTTTCGCGCCGTGATGATGACGATGCGCGAAGCGGCCGCGCGCATCGAAGCGGTGGCGACGCCAGCGCAGCCTCAGGTTCGTCATTGAAGAAGCTGGCTCTGTTGCTCGGGCTCGCGGCTTGCGGGCCGGTTCCGACGCCGCCCGAGACGCGGAGCGACACGTCGTCAGACCTCCCCATCGCCAACCTCGAGGCTGAGTGGCAGTTGGCCTTCGACGAGGGCGACGCGCTCTTCGACACGCCGTTTCGTGAAGCCGACGGGCTGGGGCCTCTCTACATCCGCACGTCGTGCGTGAGCTGTCACCGCGCCGCAGCGCGTGGCCCGGGGGTCGTTGAACGGCTGCTGCAGGTCGACGCCGACGGTTCGCCGACGCCCGGTCAGCCGGCGTTGCCGTACGGCAGCGTGGTGCGCCCGTTCGCGACGTCGGGAGCGCGCCCGTTGCTCGCGCCGGCCCGCGATGATGTGAAGGTCTCTCGCCGTGCCGGCATTCCCGTCATGGGCCGCGGGTGGATGGAGGCCGTCGCCGACGAAGAAATCGAGCGCATCGAGGCTGAACAGGCGCTGCGCACCGACGGCGTTTCGGGCCGCATCAACCGCGTGGTGTGGCTCAGCGAGCCCAACGACGACGCGCGCTTTCACCAGCACCGCATCGGCGACGTGGTCATCGGCCGCTTCGGGTTGAAGGCGCGCCAGCCGTTGCTCGACGACTTTTCCGCCGACGCGCTGCAGGGCGACATGGGGCTCACGTCTCCGCTGCGCCCGCGCGAAGTGCCCAACGCCGAGGGCCTCATCGACGACGGTCACCCCGGCATCGACGCCACGATGGCGCAGGTGAACGCGCTGACCGACTACGTGCGCCTCATCGCCATTCCGGTACGCAAGAAGGTGAACCCGCTGGGCGAAGAGCGCTTCAACCAGGCCGGGTGTGCGACCTGCCACGTTCCGTCACTGCGCACGCGCGCCGACTACCCGATTCCGCAGCTCGCCAACGCCGAGGCGGCCATCTTCACCGACCTGCTGTTGCACGACATGGGGCCCTCGCTCGCCGACGGTCTCACCGATGTCCAGGCAGGCCCGAGCGAGTGGCGCACGGCGCCGCTCATCGGCGTGCGTTTTCTGACTGCCTTTCTGCACGATGGCCGAGCGGCCACCGTCGACGAGGCCATCCGCATGCACGGGGCGGACGGCAGCGAAGCGAAAGTTTCCGTGGAAACCTATACAGCGCTGGCTGATGACGACCGGGCCGCGCTGCTCGACTACGTGTCGTCATTGTGAGTTTGAACATCATGCGTTTGCGTCTCCTGCTTCCCGCCGTTTCCATCTTCGCCGCCGCCTGCACGCCTCCTGAAGAGGGCGCGTTGACCGACACCAAGGCGTACGTCACGACGAACATCGACGGCTTCGTCGCTGCGTCGACGGCCCTGTGCGCCGCGGCGCCCGCGCCCGACGCCGATGGTTGGAACGCGACGGCCGACGCCGCTGCGGTCGCCACCATGAAGACCGAGTGGAAGAAGGCCCGCATCGCGTACGAGCGCGTCGAAGGGTCCATCGCGGTGCTCTTCCCCGAGCTCGATGCGGCGACCGACGAGCGCTACGACGGCTTCCTCGAGAACGACACCGACACCAACCTGTTCGACGACCAGGTCGTCACCGGCGTGCACGGCATCGAGCGCATCCTCTGGAGCGACTCGATTCCCACCTCGGTCGTCGAGTTCGAAGAGGGCCTGGGCACCAAGTACGTCGCCGCCGCGTTCCCGAAGACTGAGGCCGAAGCGCGTGACTTCAAAGAGAAGCTCTGCGCGAAGCTCGTGGCCGACGCGACGACCATGAAGAACGACTACGCGCCGCTCGCGCTCGACACGTCGGCGGCGTTCCGCGGCGTCATCGGCTCGATGGAAGAGCAGCTCGAGAAGACGACCTTCGCGGCGACCGGCGAAGAAGAGTCGCGCTACGCCCGCCACACGCTGGCCGACATGCGCGCCAACCTCGAGGGTGCGCGCGCGACGTACGACGCGTTCCGCCCGTGGGTGCAGTCGAAGGGGCAGGGCGACCTCGACAAGAAGATCTCCGACGGCCTCGCGCGCGTGAAGGCCGCGTTCGACGCGGTGTCCGGTGAAGCGCTGCCCACGCCGCCCACGACGTGGAGCTCGGTGAACCCGTCTGAAGCCGACCGCGAGACCGAGTTCGGCAAGCTCTTCACGCTCGTCGAGAACGAGACGAAGACCGAGGGCGACGCGCTCGTCGCCAACATGCTGAAGGTCGCCGAGTCGCTCGGCATTCCTTCGCTGCCGGAATAACAAGAGGTTCTCCATGCGGTACGCGGTTGCCCTGTTGGTGTGTTTCGTCGCGGGTTGTGGCTCTGAAATGCCGCCGCCCGCGCCGTCTGGCTTCATCGCGCTCGACCGCGACTTCGCGGGCTACGAGCGCTGGGAAGTGAAGGCCTTCGAAGGGGTCTTCGTCGACGAAGCGCACACCGCAGGCCCGCGCCGCGTGTTCTTGAACAAGCGCCCGCCGGAGGGCTCGACTGAGTTCCCGGTGGGCACCATCTTCGTGAAGGAGTTGGACTTCACGACCTTCGCGATGGTCAAGCGCGGCAACGGCTACAACGCCAATGGCGCGCACGGTTGGGAGTGGTTCGAGCTCACGCGCGACGCGAACGAAATCACGCGCATCAAGTGGCGAGGGCTCGGGCCTCCGCTGGGCGAGAACTACTCGAAGTCGGGGCAGACCTGTAACGACTGCCACGCCGCGGTGACTACGAATGACTCGGTGATGACGCCAGACTTCCGGCTCTCACCTCCGTAGCGCGCGTACTGGACAGCGGTGTCCGCTTCCGCACATCGTGCGGTGCATGGCTGAGTCGATGACGTTGCCTGAAGAGCTGCCGCGCGCGACTTCGTTCCTCCAGCGGCTGTTCGTTTCGTTCAAGACGCTGCTGGTGTTGAAGAACGAAGCGGCGAACCCGCGCCTCGCGTGGTTGCTGCACACCGCGATGGACGACGGTCGTTACGAAGCGCTCGGTCGCGAGCTGAACGCGACGAACGCCGAGCTGTTCTCGGCGCCGCGCACCGTGCCGGAGCCGACGCTCGAGCGGCTCGCCGCGTACCCCGAAGGAACGCTGGCGAGGGTGTTCTCGGGCTACTTCCAGGCGAACCGCATCTTCCCGTTTACGCACGAGTACCCGGTGCAGAGCAGAGCCGACGTTCTCTACAAGCGGTACCGCGAGACGCACGACATCCACCACATGCTGACGGGCTACGCCATCGACGAGTTCGGAGAGGTCGAGATCCAGGCCTTCTACATCGGCAATCTCGGGCTCCGTCATGCGCGGCTCATCGTCACGTTCGGGCTGCCGTACCTGTGCTTTCAGCAACGCTCGATTGGCAAGGTCGTGCGGCGCCTCGTCGCTGCGTACCGCCGCGGCAAGAAGTCGCGGAACGTGCTCACGCTGCCCTACGAAGAAATGTGGAGCGTGCCGGTCGCCGAGTTGACCGCGCGCTACTGCCCGGCCTGAGCGCGATGGCGCGCGCGACGAAGACGTTCCTCATGGGGCTCGGGCTGCTCTTCTTCTCCGTCTTCGGTGGCGTGGGCGGCGTGCTGTTGTTCGCCTTCAGCCGTGGCGCGCCTGACAACGTGGTGGCCGCTGAAGCGTTGGTGCGCGCGCAGAACGACGCGGCCCTCGTCGCGCTGCTGGGCAGCCCCATGAAGCTGGGCTTCGGAGGCACCTCAAGCGCCTCGCGCGCCGCCTCGTACGACGGCCCCATCGAAGGGCCGAACGGCCGCGGCACGCTGCGCGCGGTGGGCTTCAAGGTCGACCGAGGTTGGGAATACGTGGTGCTGGAGGTCGAGAGCGGGGGCCGCACTTTCGACCTCCTCGCCCCTGCAGAGACTCGACCTTAGAGTCTCTTCATGACGCCCCAACCCGATGCGCCTGTGCAGCAGCAGTCGTGGTTCGCCCGAAACTGGAAGTGGGTCATTCCCATTGGCTGCCTGGTGCCGATGTTGTGCTGCGGCAGCTTCGTCGCGGCCACGTACTTCGGCATCTCGTCGATGATTGAGCACAGCACTGCCTTCAAAGACGCGATGGTGCTCGCCGGTTCCAACTCCGAGGTCGAGCGCCTGCTGGGCACGCCGTTGAAGGCGGGCATGGGCGTGACTGGCAAGATCAGCGAGAGCAACGGCACCGGCTCTGCCGACTTCCGCGTGCCGATCTCCGGCCCGAAGGGGAAGGGCACGCTGCACGTCGTCGCTGCGGCGCTCAAGCCTGACCAGTGGGTGTTGTCTGAAGCCGAGATTTCGCTCCCGGGTGGCCAGAGCATCGACCTGCTCGAGCAAGCAGCGCCCGCCCCCGACGCCGATGATTGAGCGCGCGCTGGCGTTGGCGGTGCTGCTCCCATTCGTGGCGCATGCGGAGCTGCCGCAGTCGTCGAAGTGGTCGTGGTCGGTGGTCAGTGGCGGCGGTATTTCAGGGCGCTTCCTGTTGTTCATGGAGAGCGACAAGCCGGCGCCCCGAAAAGCGCGCGAGTGGTGGACCGTCGAGACCGGCGCGCGTGACGCAGACGGCAAGACGCCGTTGACGCTCACGGTTCGCACGGCGAGCTCGCAGCAGAAGACGACGTTCACCACGTGGACCGAGAACGGCGTCGCGATGTTCGTCGACGCAGAGCGCGCCCAGGCGCGCGAGTTGGTGACGCGAGCCGTGCCGCCGCGCGTGTTGTCGATGGAGCGCGTGTGGTGTGCCTCGCCGTTGCTCGGGCCATTTGAAGGGACGTGCGCGGGCCGTGCGGGTGGTCCGCTCCATCAGCCGGAGCTCCCGCTCGTCGTGGTGGTGAATGCGGAGACGGGGCGCACCAAAGACACGCTCGCGGCGTTGGCCATCGGTGTGCTCTCGGGGATGGTGGTGCTGCCCGGCCACAACGACACGTCAGTCGTCGCGAGGATGGATTCGCCGCCGGCCCCGCGCCTCGAGAGGTCGCTCGAGACGTGGCGCAAGAGCGCCCACACGCTGGCAGCGCTCGAGAAGTTGCGCCTCGGCAGCCAGGTCGACGCAGAGTCGCTCGGCGCGTTGTTGGTGCTCGCAGGTTCACCTTCGCTCGAGCTGGTGACGGCGCTGGTGCAGCGCGCGCCGGAGCTCGACCGCTGGCCGCTGTTGCGCCTGGCTCGGCAGACAGGGGTCGATGACGCGGCGCTGACGCGGGTCGTCGCGCGGTTGGCGGCGGCCGACGCGCTGCACGCCGCGACGACTGACGAAGCGCGCGCGCTGCAGGCGTCTGCGTTGAAGAGCGTCGAGGCGCGGTGGCTCAGCGGCATCGAAGGCGTGCTCTCGGGGTCGATGCCCACGCTGCGCGCGGTGGCGAGTGGTGCCGAGGCGCTCGACGCCGCCGCGCTGCGTGCGTTGAAGACCGCGCCGCTCGCCGAAGGTGAAGGCGCGGCGCTGGCGGTGTTGTTGCCGCAGGCGGTGCTGCAAAAGTCACTCCCCGACTTCATCGAGCGGCTCTCCGACGACGAAGGGCTCGCCGTCATCGCGCGCGAATCACCCGACGCCGCGCTGGCCTCGTTGCGTCGCGTGCCGTCGTGGGTCGACCGGGTGCTGCGCGGCCCGCGCGCCGAAGCGCTTTTGCACACGCTCTCGTTCGACGCGCCGCGCGTGAAGTTGCTCGACGACGTGCTGCTCCGCGCGAAGCCGCACGAGCTGCCGACGCTGCTCGTCACTGGCATGAAGGCGATGACCTTCGACGGCGGAAGGCTGGAGCTGCTGCGCAAGTGGAAAGCGACGACGCAGCTGACGCCTTCGCAGCGGCTCGAGGTGCTTGAGCTCCTGCGCTCCGACGCGGAGCGCTCTGAAGGCGCGCGCTTGTTGCTGGCCGAGACCGCGGGCGAGGAGCGACGCGCGCTGCTGCTGACGTGGCTCCGGCGAACGTCGAACGCAGACCGACGACTCGAGGTCTTGCAGAGCGAGGCGCCGCAGCTCGAGCTCGTGGAGGCGCGCGAGCTGTACGAAACGTTCACCTTCGGAGACGCGAAGCGTCGCGTGGCGCCGGTGCTGCTCTCGCTGGTACCAGAAGCCTCGCGCAGCGAGCTCTTCGTCGACCTCGTGGCGCAGATGCCCTTCGACGACGGGAAGCTCGAGTTGCTGAAGCTGCCCCAGGCGCCGAAGTTGACGCAGGCGCAGCAGGCGCGCGTGTTGAAGGCCTTCGCGTTTCACGCCGAGAAGGCGCGCGCGTTGTTGAAGTAGTCAGTCGAACTTCACGGGCAGGCCCGACGGCTTGCCCTGCAGCGCGCCGTCACGCATCACGAAGCTGCCGCGCACCAGCGTGGCCATGGGCCAGCCGGTGACCTTCATGCCGTCAAACGGCGTCCACCCGCAGCGCGACTTCGACCACTCGTTGGTGATGGTCTTCTGTGCGGCGAGGTCGACGAGCGTGAGGTCTGCGTCGTAGCCCGGCGCCAGGCGGCCCTTCGCGCGCATTCCGAACACGCGCGCTGGCCCTGCCGAGGTGAGGTCGACGAAGCGCTCCAACGTGAGGCGCCCGGCGGCGACGTGGTTCAACATCAACGGCACCAGCGTCTGCACGCCGGGCATTCCCGACGGAGACGCGGGCCAGGGCTTTGCTTTTTCTTCGAGCGAGTGCGGCGCGTGGTCGCTGCCGAGCACGTCGACGGCGCCGTTACGAATCGCCTCCCACAACGCGGCCTGATGACGCGCGTCGCGAATGGGCGGGTTCATCTGCGCGAGCGTGCCGAGCTGCTCGTAGCAATCGGGCGCGCTCAGCGTGAGGTGCTGCGGGCACACCTCGAAGCTCGCGAGGTGCTTGTTCGCCGACAGCAGCGGAATCTCGCCCGCCGTGGTGACGTGGAGAATGTGCAGGCGCCGGCCGGTCTCCTTCGCGAGCTGCAGCAGGTTGCGCGTCGAAATCACGGCGCAGTCTTCGTCGCGCCACTCGGGGTGAAAGCGCACGGGCTGCCCGGCGAAGAGGTGCTTGCGTTCTTGCAGGCGCGCTTCGTCTTCTGAATGACAGGCGATGCGACGCCGGCCGCTCTTCATCACGCGGCGTTGGTTCTCGGGCTTGTCGACGAGCAGCGTGCCGGTCGACGAGCCGCAGAACATCTTCACGCCCGCGCAGCCCTCGAGCAGCTCCCATTCTCCGAGCGACTCCGCGTTCTCGTTGGTCGCGCCGATGAAGAAGCCAAAGTCGACCCACGAGGTCTCCCGTGCCCGCGCGACCTTCCACGCGAGGCGCTCGGGTGAGTCGGTGTTGGGCTGCGTGTTGGGCATCTCGAAGAAGGTGGTGACGCCGCCGAGCGCGGCCTGCGCGCTGCCGGAGTTGAGGTCTTCTTTGTGTGTCAGCCCCGGCTCGCGGAAGTGGCACTGCGGGTCGATGACGCCGGGCAGCACGTGGAGCCCCGTCGCGTCGAAGACCTCCTGTGCTTGCGCGGCGTCGACGGCGCCGATTTTCGCGACGCGGCCATCGACAATGGCGACGTCAGCTTGCACGCGACCCGAAGGCGTCACGCACGTTCCACCGCGGAGGAGAAGGTCGAACATGCGTCTGTCATGCGCTGGCCGCTCGCGCGTGGCAACGGGTAATGATGCCAGGCATGCGAGTGACGACGTGGAACGTGCTGCATCGCATTCACGCGGTGAACTGGGGTGAAGCGCCCGCCACGACGTACCCCGACGAGCGCGTTCGCAGCGCGCGCATCACGGCGCGCGTCGTCGAGTGGCTGCGTGGCGACGTCGAGGTGGTGTGCCTGCAGGAGGTGAGCGGAGATTTGCTCGAGTCTCTGCGGAGCGCTGTCGGTTCGAACGTTCAGGTCTACGCGCACCAACACCCGCGCGTGCCTGCATTGCGAGTTCCGTCGCGTGCGTCGTTGACGCGGCCCGCTGAATACCTCGTGACGTTGTCGAAGCACGTGGCGCTGCGCTCGCGCGGTGAAGGCTTCGAGACCGATGGCGGCAAGGGCGTGCTCGAGGTGCAGTTGGCGCACGTCACGGTGCTCAACACGCACGTGAGCTTCGGCAACAAGCGCGTAGCGCAGCTGCAGCGGCTCGAGGCGTTGCTGGTGAACGACTCGCTGGTGCTGGGCGACTTCAACGCGCCGCTCGAGGTGATTCACGCCGCGCTGGGTACAGCGCTTTCGCGGAGCGAGCTCGGCGGTCAGTTGGCGACGCGCTTCGGTGACTCTCCGAGCGACGGGCAGCACATCGACCACGTGTTGAGTCGCGGAGGTGCGGTGCGTGACGCGGAGGTCATCGACACCGGCGACGTGTCGGACCATCGCGCCGTGCGCGCGCACGTCACCAGCGCACCACCGGCCACAGCGACGAGAAGTCATCGGTCCACAACGGGCCGTCGGTGAGTGTCACTTCTTCGGGCTCGGGTTCGCCGAGGCCCGCCCAGTCACCACGCGAGAGCAACAACCAGCGCGAGCTGAGCGCCCAGTCACTGACGCCCTGCGCGTAGAGCTGTCGCGGCGTGAAGCCCGTGGCGCGACCGATGCGCGAGGCGACGGGCACGAGGTCGAGTGAGCGATTCGACAGGTGCATCGCCAGCACGCCGTGCTGCGTGAGGTGCGACGCGTAGAGCCGCAGCGCCTCTTGCGTGAGCAGGTGCACCGGTACCGAGTCGCTCGAGAACGCGTCCAGCACCAACACGTCGAAGCGCTGCGGCGCTTCATTTTCGAGCGACGTGCGCGCGTCGCCCAGCGCGAGCTCGATGGTGGCCTTCGAGTCGCGCAGGAATGAGAAGTGTTCGCCCTGCGCGAAGGTCAGCACTGCGGGGCTGATTTCATAGAAGCGGTACACGTCACCGGGGCGCCCGTACGTCGCGACGGTGCCGATGCCGAGCCCGATGACGCCCACGCGGCGCGGTGTTTCACGCGGCGCGAGCAGCAGCCGGCCCACGCCGCTCTCGGGCGCGTAGTACGTGGTCGCCGCGCGCGGTTCGGTCTTCCGTTGCGCGCCGTGCACCGTACGGCCGTGCATCATCAACGTCGCTTCGTCGTCTTCGTCGCCGGCTTCCACCACGCGCACCACGCCGAAGAAGTCGCGCTGTGCCGCGATGACGCCGCGCTGCTTCTGCACGAGCCCAAGCGTCGCCGCGGCCACCACGAGCCCCAGGGTGAGCCACAGCAACCGCTGTCGACCCATGCACAGCACGAGCACCACCAACGCCGTCACGTAGCCGAGCTCGAGCTCGTAGAACTGACTGAAGACCAGCGGCGCGACGAGGCCCACGAGCACGCCGCCGAGCGCGCCGCCCGTCGCGAGCGCTGCGTAGAACGCCGTGAGGTGTGACGCTGGTGGCCGCGACGCCGCGAGCTCGCCGTGCGCGGTGACGAAGACCATGAAGAGGTAGCCCAGGAAGAGCACCACGCGCACCGGCAGCGGCAGCTCCTGCTCGAAGCTGCGCAGCCCGGCGACGGCGAGCGAGAGCGCGCACAACAGCGGCACGGCCCACGCGCGGCGGTACCAGCGCTCGCTCTCGAAGGTGACGACGAAGCTCAGCAGGTACGCGGCGAGTGGCAGCACCCAGAGGAATGGAATCGGCGCGACCTCTTGCGTGAGGTGATTGGTGACCGCGAGCAACAACACCACCGGCACCGCCGACAATGAGAGCCAGCGCAGCCACTTCAGCTCGCGCTCCACGACGGGCTCGAGCGCCTGCGCCGCGCCGTTCAACCCACGCGAGGCGAACGCGAGGCTCAGCCCCCACGCGATGAAGCCGACGAGCCACCACCAGCCCTGCACGTGCAGGCGCAGCAGCGGCTCCATCGCGAACGGGTACACGAGCAGGCCCGCGAGCGAGCCGAGGTTCGACGCCGCATAGAGCCGGTACACCGCGCCGCCCGGTTCGACGCGCGCGGCCCACGCTTGAACCAGCGGCCCCGTCGTCGCCAGCGCGAAGTACGGCAGGCCCACTGAGAGCAACAACGTCAGCAGCAGCCGTGGAATCGGCGCGTCTTCACCGCCCGGGCGCAGCGAGTTCGAGGGCACCACCGGCCCGCCCCACCAGAGTGTCGTCAGCGCGAGCGAGGCCAGGGCGGTGAGCACCAACACCAATTGCAGCGTGCGTTGTCGCGCCGGCGAGAGCCTGGCCACGAGCCCGTGGGTCCACGCGTAGCCGCCGAGCAGCAGCACCTGAAAGAAGAGCTGGCACGTCGTCCACACGGCAGCGGAACCGCCGAACCAGGGCAACAACGCGCGCGCGACGAGCGGCTGTACGAGAAACAGCAGCGCGGCGCCGAGGAGTGCTGGGGGAATGAAGCGCGACATTCTCTTGGGGCCGGAAAAAGTGTCGCACATCGAAACCAAAATCCGACTTCTCCGGATGATGTGAGCATGAAGATCAACTCGCCCCGCCCCTCACTGCCGACCCAACCGCGCCCCACGGCCTCGCTGCCTCCGCGCCCGCCGCCGCGCGTCGACGACGGCTTCGAGCCTTCGCGTTCGGGGCCGGTGGCGCTGTCTGCGCCGCGCGCCGCAGGCGTGAATTCGGTCGAAGACATCACCAGCGACCGCACCACGTTTCTGCGCAACGGCGCGTCGGGCGCGGCGGTGGAAGACCTGCAGACGAAGCTGAAAGAAGCCGGCTTCGACCCCGGCCCCATCGACGGCAAGTTCGGCCCGGCGACGGCGGCGGCGGTGCGCGCCTACCAGCAGGCCAACGGGCTCCAGGTCGACGGCATCGTCGGGCCGCAGACGCGCGGCGCGCTGCTCGGGCAGTCGACCCCGCAGCCTGAGCAACCGACTGACCCGTCTGCGCCCACCGACCCGTCGACGCCGGTGCAGCCGGGTGGAGACACGGCGACGGCGCGCGAGCTCGAGGCGATGGCGCTCAAGAAACACGGCCCGGCGTTCGTCGCCGAGGTGAAGGCGATGTCGCAGCGCCTGGGCGTGAAGCCCGAGTGGCTCTTCGCGGTGATGAAGAACGAGAGCGGCATGGACCCGAAGGCCGTCAACCCGTACAGCGACGCGACGGGGCTCATTCAGTTCATGCCCGACACCGCGCGAGGCCTCGGCACTTCGGTCGAGGCGCTCAAGAACATGAGCGCGATGGATCAACTCAAGTACGTCGAGAAGTACTTCAAGCCGTACGCGGGGAAGATGAAGAGCGGCCCCGACATGTACATGGCGACGTTCTGGCCTGCGGGCCTCGGCAAGCCTGACAGCTACAAAATCGGCGGCGCGAAGGTGGCGGCGCAGAACAAAATCTTCGACCTCGACCGCAACGGCCAAATCACCGCTGGCGAGTTCCGCGAATACTACCGCCGCAAGTACCCCGAGCTGGCGTGACTTGCGGCGGTTGGTCAGCCGCTTACGGAACGACCTCGCTGCACTCGCCGCCGCACGAGAACGTCGCTGCCGCGCACGCGCGGTCGGTGATGCACGCCTCACAGGTGTCGAGCGAGCGGTAGAACTCGGTGTCGCTCTCTGCCGAGTTGCGGCAGCGCGTGGCGCAGTTCTCGACGTTGTAGTCGCCGTCGAAGCAGTCCTTGTAGCGCGTGCAGACGGTGTTGCAGTCGAGCGCCGCGTCGACCGGGCGACACGCGGTGACAGCCATCAGCCCGGCGCCGACGAGAGCAGCGCGGAGCACGACGTTACGGAGGGTGAGCGTGAGCATGGTGTGGGTCTTCCCTGGTTGAAGTGAGTGAGGGGGTTGATCAGCGCTTCGCCGTGAATCACTTGCTGTCGGAGTCGAGCTTGTCCTTGACCTCGATGGCCTTGTCCTTCGCCGCGTCGCCCGCTTCTTCCGCGCGGTTCTTCACCTTCTTCGCCGCGCACTCAGCCTTGGTGCCGGTGCACAGCGTCTCTTCGACGCGGTTGGCGCCCTTCTTCACGCCGCGCTTCGCGTCGTTGACGGTGTCCTTCACGGTCTCCTGCGCCGACTGCGCGAAGGCAGGCAGCGAGAGCGCCAGCGTCATCAGGCCCAACAGAGAAAGTCGCTTCATGGTGTGTGCTCCTTGGCGTGTGCTGCGTGTGCAGGAGCTCATTCCAAGAGTGATGCCAGGGGCCCGCGTCGTGATTGCCGCGAGTTGCATGAGGTCTCGCTGCAGCCGCGCCCCACTCGCGCAGGAGCGCCTCACACACCTGTGGCGAGCGCGTGAACGCCCGCCCCAAAAAAAACGAAGCCCCTCCTCCGCGCGGAGCGAAGGAGGGGCCTCGAGGCGCGCTGGCGCTGCCCACTCAGCGCCAGGCACCCTCACTCGTGACCAGCGTGCTCACCAGCAGCGCGCTGTCGCGCTCGTCGAGACCGGTCACTGTCGCGCGCACCATGGCGTCGAGCTGCGCGCGGAAGTGGGTGTCGAGGTCGGCCGTGGCGCGGGCCAACGCGACGAAGTCGAAGCCGTCGGCGCCGTGACTCGCGGCGACGGCGGCGATGAGGCTGGCGTTCAGCCCCGCGCCGAGCTCGCTCGACTGCGTGACGACCTGCACCAGCAGCGCGGCCTGGAGCTGCGTCACCTGGCTCATCAAGCCCATGGAGGTGCTGCCCGCCGCCGCGACGCCGCGCACGCCCACGCGCCACGTCGAGAACGCCGCCGCCACCTGCGCGTCATCGTTCGCCACCCGCACCTGCGCCAGCAGCGACGCGTTGAGCGTACGGAGCGCAACCAGGTGCGCCTCGTCGACCGCGCCGCGCGTCATCACCTGAATCATCACCGCGGCGTGGAGCGCCGCCTCGTGCTGCGCGCAGGCGTGCTGCCACGCCGAAATCAGCGCCACCTCAGCGTGCAGGCTGACGTCGCTCAGCACGCGCCGCGCGGCCGCCGAGGCGTTCGCCTCAATCGACGCGATGACGGACACGTCGACGTCGCCGCGCAGGTTCGCCGCCGCGAGCTGCGCGCGGAGGTCGGCCTCGGCGTCGAGCTCAGTCATCAGGCGCCCGGCGAGGTTCGCGTCGTACGCGGCGATGGCGTCGAGCTGCGCGGCCACGCGGGCCTTCACGTCGGCGCCGGCGCGCGCCCACGCTTCACGCTGGGAGCTCTGCGCGGCCCACACCGCGGTGGCCAGCGCGTTGACCTGCCGCTTCGCGGCCTCGGCGCTCTGCTGCGAGCGCACCACGATGGCGGCGCGCTCGTCGACCAGCACGCGCAACATGGTCACGTCGACTTCGCGGGGCGGGTGGCCACTCGCGGCGAGCTCGAGCAGCACCGAGGCCTCGAGTGAGCTCTCCGACGTGATGGGTTGAACCTGTCGACGTTGGCCGGCGACTGGCGCGCGGCTCAACAACGCGCGGCCCGTCACCACGCCTTGCGCGTTGAGCGTCTGCACGAGGAGCACGCCGGTGTGCGCGGGCGAGCTCACGACGTAGGTGCCGTCGGCCGACACGTTCGCGCTCGCCAGCACCGTCAGCGCGCCGTTCGGCTCGACGGCGGCGACCTCCACCTTCACGGCGGCAGCCACGGTGCCACGCCCTGCAAAGCCGGTGAGCGCGTCACCCGTGTCGTCGGCCTCGCCGCTGACGCCGCTCTCGTCCGTCACGCGACCTTCGAGCGCCGCGCTGTCGGTGTCTCCTGGCAGCGGGGCGCCTCCTTCTCCGGGGTCACAGCCGAGCAACGAGAGCGACAGGCCGAGGCCGAGGCCCGAAATGAGAAGTGAACGCATGGTGTGCTCCTGGTGAGTTGGTGAACGACTGACGACTCACGGAGCAGCGCGCGTGCCACCCAGTCGCATCGCTGAGTTGACGTGTGTCGGGTGAGCGGCGCTGGCCCGGCAGGTGTGGCGTTTGTGCAGAGGTGTGGCGTGCGTGCGCAGCGCGAAGGAACACGCGTGGCCAGCGCGCGAGCGGGTTAAGTCAGCGCGCATGTCGAAGCGCGCGCCTCGCAGGTCTTTCGCACCGAGCCGCTCGTGGTTGATGGCGCTGCCAGCGGTCGTCTTCCTGGTGACGGTGGGGCTCACGGTGGGCGCCGCGGTGGCGACGCGCGAGTCGCTCGACCATGCGCAGCGCGCGCGGTTGGAGATTATTGCGGGGCCGCTCGCGGAGCGCGTGGGAGATCGCCTCCAGGGCGCCGCCAGCGTCGCGCGCGGGACGGCGGCGCTCTTCTCGTCAGAGCGCACCGTGAACCCCAAAGCCTTTCAGGCCTACGTCGCCGCGCAGGCCATGCCGCGGTGGTTCGGTGCGGCGACGGTGGGCTGGGCACCGACGGCCGCAGGGCAGACCACCGAGGTGTTGTTGGTGCAGGGCCGCCGCGAGTTCGCCGGCTACCGCTTCGAGCGCGACGTGCCGCGCTTCCCGGTGCTGTTTCTGGCGCCGCGCGCGGCTGAAAAAAACGAGCAGCTCGGCGTCGACCTCGCAGACTTCCCTTCGCGGCTGAAGGCCATCGAGCGCGCGCGCGACGAAGGCACGGTGACGATGGCGCACGTCATGGCGCTGGGCGAAGAGCGCCAGAGCGTCGAGGTCTATTACCCGGCCTACGCAGGCGTGCGGCCCGACACCCTCGAAGAGCGGCGCGCGCTGTTTCGTGGCGTGGTCTTCGTCACCAGCGCCACCGACGACCTGTTCGCCAGCTCGCTGGGCGCCATTTCTCCGTACTTCGAGTTTCGCGTGCTCGACCCCGAGTTCGGCGTGGAGCCCGTCGGCGCCTCGAAGGGCTTCGCCGCGCGTGAAGGCGAGCCCATGGTCACGCGCACCATCGGCTTCGGTGGCCACGCGTTGCTGGTCGAGCTCACGCCCACCGAGCGTCATCAAGACCCGTCGGAGCGCCAGGCGGTGGTGGCGATTCTGGGCGTCGGCTCGCTGCTGGCGTTGGCGTTGGCGGGCCTCATTTTTCAGCAGCAACGCGCGCGCCGCGCCGCCGAAGTTGCCGCCGAGGCCACCGCCGACGCGCTCGATGAAGCCGAGAGCCGCCGCGCGCTGCTCGACCTCGTCGTCGCGCAGACCTCAGACGGCATCGTCATGGCAGACGACACCGCGACGGTGCGCATCTTCAACGCTGCGGCCGGTGTGCAGCACGGCGTGAGTCAGACTGACATCGCCAGTCAGCACTGGCAGCGCACGTTCAACCTCTTCACGCTCGACGGCTCGCCGCTGAAGCTCGAAGACACGCCGCTGTACCGCGCGGTGCAGGGTGAGCTGGTGCGCGAGGCCCGGTGGCTGGTGCGGAGGCCCGACGGAGAAGAGACGGTGCTCTCGGGGTCTGCCTCTCCGCTGCGAGATGCAGACGGTAAGAGCGCCGGTGGCGTGCTGGTGACGCGCGACGAGACCGCGCGGTTGCGCGCCGAGGCCGACCGCGAGCGCCTCATCGCCGCGCTCGAGTTCTCGAACGCCGAGCTCGACCAGTTCGCCAGCGTCGCCAGCCACGACCTGAAGGCGCCGCTGCGGGGCATCGCGCAGCTCGCGCAGTTCCTCGAAGAAGACCTCGGCGGCGCGGTGACGGGTGAAGCGCGCAAGCACTTCTCGCTGTTGCAGGGCCGCGTGCGCCGCCTGCAGGCGCTCATCGACGGCATCTTGAACTACGCGCGCGCCGGGCAATCGACGCAGACGCTCGAGTCGTTCGACACGCGCAGCGCGAGCGCCGAGGCGGTGGCGTTGTTGGGCCTGCCGTCGTCGACGCGCATCACGTTGCCGACGCCGGGCCTCGTCATCAACGGCGACAAGACGCTCTTGCAGCAGGCGCTGATGAACCTCATCAGCAACGCCATCAAGCACGGCCCGGTTGACGGGAAGATTGTCATCGACGCGCAGCTTGACGGGCCCAACGTGCGCTTCAGCGTGAAAGACGAGGGCCCCGGCATCGCGCCCGAGTACCACCAGCGCGTGTGGGGCATGTTTCAGACGCTCAGCGCGCGCGACGAAAAAGAGAGCACCGGCATCGGGCTGGCGGTGGTGCGCAAGGTGGTGCAGGCGCAGGGCGGTCGCGCCTGGCTCGAGTCGTCACCCGGCCAGGGCGCCGCGTTTTATTTCACGTGGCCGCGCCGCTTGAAGAAGTGACTTCACGAGCGAACGCGTTGCCCCACGCTGGTGAGCGCCAACACCACCAACGCGCCGATGACCGAGAAGACGAGGTTCGTCGGTTGGAGCGTCAGCCAGTCAGGGCTGCGGTTGATGACGTTGATGACGAGCGCGCCCACGAAGCTGCCGGCGACGCCCAGAATCGTCGTGGCGACGACCCCCATCGCTTGTGAGCCGGGCACCAACGCGCGGGCAATGAGCCCGGCGACCAGCCCGATGATGACGATGGCAAGTAAGCCCATGACTTCCTCCTGTGTGGGGTTCGATGGAGGTCTTCAGAGCATCGGGTGTGCCAACAGCCTCAAGCCTCGTCGTCAGGTTCGAAGCCGCGCAAAGACGCCTCACTTTCGACCAATGATGGGGCGATGTGGTGACGCTCGGGCTGCGTAACCGTGCGTTACGCCGTGGTGGCTCCATTGCTGCTATTGCCACCGACATGCGCTTTCGAATCGCCATCGTCGAAGACGACTCGCTCCAGTCGGAGATGCTGCAGAGCACGCTTGTGGCGGAAGGGTACGAGGTCGTCGCGTTTCCCGACGGGCAGGCGGCGCTCGAAGCGTTGGAGGGCAACACGCGCGTTGACGTGGTGGTGACTGACGTGACGATGCCGCGCCTCGACGGGCTCAAGCTGTGCGCTGCGTTGAAGCAGTCGCGCGCCGACCTCCCCGTCATCGTGGTGACGGCCGAGTCGAGCGTCGAGCACGCGGTGGCGGCGTTGCGTGCGGGCGCGTGGGACTTTTTGACCAAGCCGCTCGAGCCTGCGCTGTTGCTGCCGTGCGTGAGCCGCGCCGTCGAGCGCCAACGCCTCACCCGTGAATTGAAAGAGGCGACGCTGTCGCGCCCTGCGTCGGAGTCGGGGCTCTTCGGCCAGAGCGACGCGATGCGCGGCGTGCGGGAGCTGGTGACGCGCGTGGCGCCGTCGGGCGCGAGCGTGTTGGTGCACGGCGAGACCGGCACCGGCAAAGAGCTCGTGGCGCGCGCGCTCCACGCGCAGTCTCCGCGGGCCAGCAGCCCCTTCGTCGCCATCAACTGCGCGGCGCTGCCGGCGGCGCTCGTCGAGAGTGAGTTGTTCGGCTACGCGAAGGGCGCCTTCACCGACGCGCGCGCCGCACGTCAGGGCCTCTTCGTCGAGGCGAATGGCGGCACCTTGTTCCTCGATGAAATCGCGGAGCTGAGCCTCGACAACCAGGCCAAGTTGCTGCGCGCGCTGCAGGAGCGGAGCGTGCGCCCGCTGGGCAGCAACAGCGAGGTCTCGTTCGATGCGCGCATTCTCGCGGCCACGCACCGCGACCTCGAGAGCGAGGTCGAAGCCGGGCGCTTCCGTCAGGACCTCTTCTATCGCCTCAACGTCATCCGCATCGACCTCCCGCCGCTGCGCGACCGCGGCATGGACATCGTTCATCTGGCGACGCGCTTCATCGCCACGGTGTGTGAGCGCGACGCGCGCGCCAACCTGACGCTGCCCGCCGAAGTGGCGCAGAAGCTCCTCGCATACCCGTGGCCCGGCAACGTGCGCGAGCTCGAGAACTGCGTCGAGCGCCTGGCCGCCCTCGCGCGCGGCAATGAAGCGACGCTGGCCGACCTGCCCGACGCGGTGCGGCTGCACGAGCGTGAGCGCTTCGCGATGCAGGTCGACGCGGCCGAAGAGGTGGTGACGCTCGAGGAGCTCGAGAAGCGCTACGTGCTGCGCGTGTTGCACCTGGTCAAAGACAACCGCAGCCGCGCCGCGCAGATGCTGGGCATCGACCGCCGCACGCTCTACCGCCGCCTCGAAGGGTGGGGCCTGCCGACGGAGCGCGTCGATGCTGACGGCGTCGGAGGCGCGGCTTCGTGACGCAAACTTCGGTGCTCATCGTCGACGACGACGAAGTCGACCGCATCGCCACGCGCCGCGCGCTCAAGGGCTTTGCGTTGCGCGAGGCCAGCACGGCGGCCGCCGCTGAAGCCGCGCTGCGAGAAGCGCCCGCAGACCTCGTGGTGCTCGACTTCTTCATTCCTCCGGACACCGGGCCTGAAGTCCTGGCGCGCTTGCGCAAGGTGCAGCCGGGGTTGCCGTGTCTGTTCTTGTCGGGGCAGGGCAGTGAAGAGGTCGCCGTCGAGGCGATGAAGGCCGGCGCAGAAGACTACCTGCCCAAGTCGGCCGTCTCCGAGCCGCGCCGGCTCTCGCAGCTGGTGCGTCACACGTTGGAGTCGAGCCAGCTGCGCGCGCAGGCCCACCGTGAAGCGGCGCGGTGCGCGCTCGCGCTCGAGGCCTCGGGCGCCGGCACGTGGAGCACGCAGCTGCGCAAGCAGGTCGTCACCGGTGACGAGCGCTTTCGTGAGCTCTTCGCGCTGCCTGCCGGCGAGGCCTGGCCGATGGAGGTCTGGCTCTCGTGCCTGGCGCCTGACGACGCGGCGCGCTTGCGGGAATCGCTCCCGAGCGGCGCGGTGAAGCTGCAGGTGAAGGTGCCTGCTGTCGCGGGGCGCTGGGTCGAGCTGCGCGGCCGTCACGACGACGAAGTCGCCGGCTACTACGGCACCGTGATGGACGTGAGCGCGTCGAAGGCCGACGAGGCGCGCACACTGGCGATGAAGGACCGCCTCATGGGCATCGCCAGCCACGACCTGCGCAACCCGCTGTCTGCGGTGAAGATGGGCGCGACGCTGTTGGCGCGCAGCAAGAGCCTCGATGAAAGAGAGCAGCGCCTCGTCACCAACATCAGCACCAGCGTGGAGCGCATGTCGAAGCTCATCGCGCAGCTGCTCGACCTCACGCGCGCGCGCCTGGGCGGTGGTCTACCGCTGGAGCGCAAGCGCCTCGACCTGAAGGCGCTGGTCGAGACGCTGGCCGAAGAGACGCGGCTGGCGAGCGGCCGCACCATCGACGTGCGCGCCGAGGTCGTCACCGTCGACGCCGACGGAGACCGCCTGGGTCAGGTGATCAGCAACCTGCTCGGCAACGCGGTGAAGCACGGCGACGCCGCGCGCCCCGTCACGCTGGCGCTCACGGCGAAGGGCCAGGGCGCCACGCTGACGGTCGAGAACTGGGGCGACCCGATTCCGCTCTCGTTGCTGGGCACGCTCTTCGAGCCCTTCGTGCAAGGGCAGACGTCGGCCGTCAGCGAAGGCCTGGGGCTGGGGCTCTTCATCAGCCGCGAGGTCGTGCACGCGCACGGCGGCTCGCTCACGGCGACGTCATCGCCGGAGGGCCAGACTGTCTTTATCGTCGAGCTCTAGCGTTCACGTCGCGAACTGCACCGCCGACCAGTAGCGGTCGATGGTGCCGAGCAGCTCGACGAAGGTCGAGAACTCGAGCGGCTTCACGAAGTAACCGGCGCAGTGGAGGCGGTGCGCTTCTCGGCGATCCGCTTCTTGCGTGGAGGTCGTCAGCACCACCACCGGCGTCGACGCCAGCGCCGGGTCTTCCCGCAGCGCCTTGAGGAACTCCAACCCGTTCATTCGCGGCATGTTCAGGTCGAGCAACACCAGCCGTCGCCCGGGCGGCATCTTGCCTTCACGCAGCAGCGTGAGCGCCTCGACGCCGTTCGAAGCCTCCGTGAGCTGGTGCGCGATGCCTGCCCGAGACAGACCCCGCTTCACCGTCATCACGTCGACTGCGTCATCATCAACCACCAACAGGTTCAGCATCTCACCCAACCATTGTCGCGAGTACGGACTGCGCGGCCATTTTCTCCCCGGCCGCGCAAGAACGCCACATCGCGGCGCTAGGCGACCACGCTCTCGAGCGAGGTCACGTCTTCAAGTGTGGCGCTCTGGCGCTCACGACCGAGCATCAGCGCGCGCGTCAGCACCGCACCGGCGCCGAACGCCGCGCCCAACGCCGCGAGGCCCAGGCCCACGGCGACGCGCTCGCTGGCGCTGCGGCGACGTTCGAGGCCCATCGCCTCGAGCAGGTTGTCAGACGTGAGCTTCGGCATGGAGAGGGTCATGGTCTTCATGGGTGCCTCCTTCAGGCAGTGGGGGTGAGCGCTCGTGCATTACACATCGCGTGCCGCACCTGATTCTGCGGGTCTGCGCCGCGCCCACAGCGCACGCACGCCTCACTCTGCATTTCAGTGAGACAGCAGCGCTCTGTGCCGATGTGGGTGCGCGCTCGGAAGCGACGGTGGCACCCGCAGTGCAGTGACTCGCAACACACAAGGAGCCACGCACATGAATACCGAAACGTTGACGCTGGGTCTCGAGGTGCTGGGTGAACAGGCGCGAAACGCGCTGCGGCGGGTGCTGTCGAGCCTGCGGCCGAGCTGGCTGCATTCCAACAGCCCGCAGGCGCGCCTCGAAGGTGAGGTCGACCGCTGGCAGAACGAAGGTGGTGCCACGTGGTGACGGTGCTCGCCTCGGTGCTCGTCGGGCTCGCGCTTGGAGGCATCGGCCTCTTCGTCGCGCCCAAAGAGCTGCGGCCGGCGCGGCCGTGGCGGGTGATGGGCGTCGCCTTGTTGGGCGCGCTGCCCGGCGCGTTGCTGGGCCTCGTGCTCATCGACGACCTGCTGCTCGACACGCACGCCATGTCGCTGGCCGCCAGCATCGTGGGCGCGACGCTGGCGGTGCTCGGCGCGGCGTTCCTCCCGCGAGAAAAAGCAGAGGCAGGTGTGATTGAGGGCCGCACGTTCGCCGCGAAGGGCAGCGTGCTTCAGGTTGGCGAGCCCGGCTTGCTCGACTGCCTCGCCTGGCTGTGGCGCCTCAGAGCGTCGCGGCGAGCTCGCGTACCTGCGTGAAGTCACCGGCCGCGCGTGTGTTGCGCCAACGCGAGGTCGAGGCCGAGCCGGCTGAAGACGCCGGCGACGACGCGATCGCAGCGAGGCCGCAGAAACTCGAACGCCACGGCCAGCTGAGGCTCGAGGTCCTGCGTCAGCCGCACGCGCAGCTTCTCTCTCGCGCGATGCAACCGCGTCTTGACGGTCGCCTCTGGAATCCCCAAACAGCTGGCGGTCTCGACGCTGCTCAGCTCTTCCACGGCTCGCAACATGAAGACGGTGCGGAACTCATCGGGCAGGGCATCAATGGCGCGCTCGAGAACCCCTCTCAGTTCGCCGTCGGTCGCGTTCTGCTCGGGGCTTCGTTCTTCGGCATGGAACATGACGTCGTCCTCCGGCACTGACTGAAGCGGCTCATGACCCCGACGACGTCGAACGCGCGCGAGCGCTTCGTGCAACGCGATGCGCGTCAGCCACGTCGAGAAGAGCGACCGCCCGTCGAACTCGCGGAGGTGCTCGTAGGCGCGCACCCAGGCGTCCTGCATGACGTCTTCGGCTTCCGCGTTGTCACGCAGAACCGAGCGCGCGGTGCGGTAGACGCGGGTGTTGTTGCGCCGCATGAGCTGCTCGAAGAGCTGCGGCTCGCCGTCGATGACGCGCGCGACGAGGCCTTCGTCGGTGACTGAGTCCATGTCTCTCATCGCGTACCACGCCGTGCGTCGCCCGCGCTCATGGGCACCTGACGTCGAGCGCCAACGCGAGGCGTTGCACGTCGCGCAGGAGCGCGTCGGCGTTCGTCCTCGTCGTGCGGTGAAGCAGCTCGAGCGCGAGCAGCAAGGAGGGGTGCTCGAGCTGCGTCACCTCCCAATAGCCCTGGCTTTGCAGGAGCGGCCCCAGCACTTCGCGCTCGAGATGACGCCGCGTCAGCAGGGTCGCTTCGGCCCACTGCGCGGCGCGCAGCCGCGAAAGCGCGGTCTTCGGCAAGGGGCTCCCAAGCGCGCGCGCCGTGCGCCGCGCGTGAGTCAGGGCCAGCTTCGCGCTTCGCGTCGGAGGTACGTCGAGGAGCTCCGCGAGCAGCGCGCGTGCCTTCGGAGGGAGAATGCGCGCGAGCGTTCGCCAACGCGGTGTTCGATAGCCGTAGTGACGAAACGCCCAGATTGACGCGATTCTCAGCGCGGCTTCACGCAGCGGCGGCACGCGGTTGAGCGCGGAGCCACGAGCGCCCTCCCGCAACTCGGCGTTCAGCGCACGTTCGGTCGCTCGCATCAGCAGCCGGCTGAGTTTCGGTCGCAGCTCGCGCGCGCGACGCTGCAGCGGCGGAAAGAGTCCACGTGGGTCGTGGAGCACCAGAAGATCTTCGGTCTCGCACTGTGACAGCGACTCCAGCGTGCCCGCATTTCGTTGACCGTCGACCAGCAACGTCACGTCGACGCCACTCCAGCGGAGCTCTCTTCTGTGGTGCCGGAGCGAGCCTCGCGCCAGGCACCACAGGTCGAGATCTGACCCCGGCTCCGCGTCGCCGCGCGCGGCAGAGCCGGTGAGCGCGACGGCGAGGAACCCTTCCCGTTTCAGCAGCGCTGGGAGTCGCGCACGCGCGAGGGCGCGCAACGGCTCAGCGCTCAACTCACTTCTTCCGGCCCGAGCTGCCACCGCCGCCGATGCTGCCTCGGCCGCCGATGCCAAGGTCCTTGCTGGTACCGCGGTACGTGGCTTCGGACGACTTGCCCTTTCCTTCGGTGACTGTCTTCGCCTTCCAACCTTCGGCCGCCGGCCTGGAGGGTGCCTTGGCAGGCTTGCTGGTGGAACGGGGCTGCGTCGCCGTGGCTCTCGCCGCGGCCTTCGTGGTGGTCTTGTTCAGTGTCGGCATGGTGCGCGATGGAGTCGCGAGCTGGAAAAAGGTTCCCGAGAATATCGACGCGCTGTTCGCGAGCATCGTGGCGCGTCAGAGCGTCGCGACGAGCTCGAGGACCTGCGTGAAGTTCGAGAGGGCGCGCGTCGGCTTCACCGGCTGCGCGCCCGCTTCGAGCACGTGCGCCGCGTGCCGTCGCGTGATGGCCGGCGACGAGATGATGTCGAGGCGCTCGCGGTACTCGGTCGAGACCCAGGTGCCGTACTCGGCCCACGCGTCGTGACACCCGAGCTCCTGCGCGATGGCGATGTCCTTCTTCACTGAATCGCCCACCACCAGCACGTCGCGCGGCGCGAGCCCATAGGTGTTCAAGATTTTCTTGAGGCCTGAGGTGTTCGGCTTTTCCCACTCGCGCGGCAGCTCGATGGCGGGGCACTTCGCGTCGTACGCACCCTGCTGGCTCTTCTGCAGAATCTCTGCGGCCACCAGCGGCGAGCCGTCGGCGTGCTTGGGAAAATCGAAGCCGGGCATCGTGTAGAGCGCGGTCAGCAGTTCATCGAGGCCCAGCGCTTTGACGCGCGCCCGCGCGGGGTTCATGGGCGCGTCGGTGAGCGCGACCACCAGCACGCGCTTTTCTTTGAGCGCCGTCAGCGTCTCGACGACCCCTTTGTACGGCACGAGGTACTTGCGCCGCGCGTACGAGAACGCGGCGCGCGCCGGCTCGATGACGAGCTTGTCGAAGCTGCCGAACTCGGGGAACGCCTGGAAGATGCGGCTCTCCTGCAGCGCGAACGGGTACTCGTTCGACTCGTATTTTCCGTAGACCTCTTTGAGCGCCTGCACGACCTGAATGCGCGGAAAGCCCGTCGCGCGTTGCACCGCGTCGACCATCGCCTCGACCGCCGGCACGATGAAGTCGATCCACGAGTACAGCGTGTTGTCCATGTCAGTGACGACGAGCCGAATGGTCATGAGTGACTCGCGCGAATAGCAGAGTTGGCGAGCCGCGCGGCTGTGGCATCGTCCGGCCCTGAATGTGGCAGCTCGTCATCAACGGCCCCGGCTACTTCGACACCGCGTACGACCTCCCCGAGGGCGTCACGCAGGTCGGCCGCGCCGACGAAAACGACGTCGTGCTCTCGGGCGACCTCGTCTCGCGCAAGCACTGCCGCATTCACGTCGCGGCGGCGGGCGTGCGCTTCGAAGACCTCGGCAGCCGCAACGGCACGAAGCTCAACGGCGCGCCGCTCAAGGGCACCATCGAGCTCCGTGAAGGCGACGTGGTGCACATCGGCGACAACACGTTGGCGCTCAAGCGGCCCGCGAACTCCGAGGCGCTCGCCACCGAGATGGTCGACGTGGGCGGCGGCGGGCGCGTGAAGCGCTTCGGGCGCGGCGTCGACATCAACGAAGCGCTGGTGATGGCGCGCGACATCGCGCCGGCCAACGTGCTCAAGGCGCTCGACAACTTCGCGCCCTTCGACCTGTCGGAGCCGCCGCTGCCCTTCGCGGGCCCGCGTCAGTCAGACACCGACGAAGGCGAAGGCGGAGAGACGAACACCGCCGAGAACCCCACGGGCTCCGGCGAGAGCGGCGCGCGCGTGGCGGTGCAGTCGCTGGTGTTGATGTACCGCGTGGCCGAGTGCCTCGCGCGCGCCCCCGACCTGCAGACGTTCCTCGACGAGACGTGTGACCTCGTCATGAAGCGCGTGAAGGCCACCACGGGCGTGGTGCTGTTGCGCCACGCGAGCGGGGTGATGGTTCCGGCCGCGGTTCGTCATGAGCAGAAGCTGACGCGCGGCGAGGTGCCGGTGAGCGACGGCGTGCTCGAGGCCGCGCTCGCCAAGGGTCAGGCCATCGCCGTGGCCAACGTTCACGACGACGCGCGCTTCGCCGACCGCGAGTCGGTGGTGCTCTACGGCGTCGACCAGGTGCTCTGCATTCCCATCGGCACCAGAGCGCCGTTCGCCGGCGTGCTGTACTTGAACCGTTCACGCAGCGGCTCCGAGTCGCTCGACGCGCTGCTCGACGTGTGTACCGCCATCACGCAGCTGCTCGAGACCGGCGTGGCGAAGTTTCAGGCCACAGGTCAGGTGCCGAAGGTCGACCGCCTCGAGTTCTCGCTCGAGCGGCTGTACGCGCCTGACATCGCCCGGCGTCGCGTCGCAGAAATTCGCGCCGGCACCGGCGGCCCCAGCCAGCTTCAAGAGCTCAACGGCACCGTGCTCTTCGCCGAGCTGGTGGGCCTCACGCAGGCCGCGCCGAAGCTGCAGCTGGAGCGCCTCGCCGACATGGCCAGCGAGTGGCACCGCATCGCCACGCAGCTGTTGATGAGCTTCGAGGGCGCCATCGATTTGGTGACTGGCGAGACCGTGCGCGCGGTGTTCGGCGTGCCGTGGGCGCGCGGTGACGACGCGATTCGTGCCGTGCGCGCCGCGATGTCGCTCAAGGCCGAGTGGGAAAAAGTCTCTGCGCGGCGCACCACGAAAGAGCGCTTCGCCGTGCGCGCGGGCCTCACCACGGGCCGGGTCTTCGCGGGCGCCGTCGGCACCGAAGCGCGCCTCGACCCGGTGCTGCTCGGCGAGTCGGCGCAGATTGCGTACCTGCTGTGCTCGAGCGCCGAGCCGGGGCAGCTGCTCATCACCGGTAAGACGCTGGCGCACGTCGGTGCGCGCTTCGACGTGACCCCGCTCGGCGAGCGGGCGCTCGCAGGCCAGCGCGTGAAGGCCGCCGTGTTCGAGGTGCTCGACGAAGACTCCGACTCAGGCACGTTGTCGGGCATTCGCTGACGCAGGGCTTATTGCGCAAGGAGGCGCCATGGGGCGCTGGGTCGTGGTGCTGTGTTTGGGGTTCTCTGCGGTCGCCGCTGCGGGCGACGCATTTCTGGCCGCGCGTGAAGAGCGGGCCGTGAAGGCGCCGGCCAGCGGCGTGGTGACCGCGACGGAGCAGCGGCTCGGCGTGCCCACGTTCTATTGGGCCGAGCCGTTGACGCGCGCCGTGACGCCGCGCGCTGCAGGCCTGACCTCCGTCGAGGCTGCGCGGCAGCACCTGCTGGCGTCGGGCTCGCTGTACCGCACGAGCGCTGCGCGCGTGGCGGCGGCGGTGGTGAGCAGCGTTCACGACACGGGGAGCGGCGCCGTCATCGTCGCGTTTCAGCAGCGGCTCGGTGGGGTGCGCGTCTTTCGCGACGAAGTGCACGTGGTGATGAATCGAGACCTCGAGCTCGTCGCCATCAGCGGTTACCTGACGCCCGAGGTCGAGCCGCGCGGCGACTTTGCGCTCACCGCGGCTTCGGCCGTCGCGACGGCGTGGCGCGAGGTGACGGGCACGTTGCGCGACGTGCCAGCGCGCGACGTGCTGGACGAGGCGGGCTTCGTCACGTGGCCCTTTGAAGGCGGCTTTGCGCGGGCGCGGCCCACGTGGTTTCCGCTCGCCGACGGGGTGAAGCCCGGCTTTCACGTCGAGGTCGAGTTCGGCGCCGAAGCGCGCGCGTTCGTCGTCTCCGCGGTTGATGGTGCGGTGCTCTTCGAGAAAGACCTCGTCGCGCGGCACTCGTACGCCGTGTGGGCTGACCCGGTGACGAAGGTGCCGTGGCCGAGCCCGCTGGGACCGCGCTCGATGCCTTACGAGCCGGTGCACTCGCTGCCGGCGCAGCCGCAGTCATTCATTCGGCTCGACAACGCGGGGCTCTCGACCAACGACCCGTGGCTCCCCGCGGGCGCGAGTGACCTGCGCGGCAACAACGTGACGGCCTACGCTGACCTGCACCCGAGCGACGGCTTCACGCCAGGCCTCGACGTCGAGGGACATGTGTCGGCGCCCGGAGAGTTCCACGCCATCTTCGATCCGATGCTGCCGCCCGGCGCGACCGCCGCGCAGCTTCAGAGCTCCCTGGCGCACATCTTCTACGCCACCAACTTCCTGCACGACTGGCTCTACGACTCGGGCTTCGACGAGCGCGCGCGCAACGCGCAGCTCAACAACTTCGGTCGCGGCGGCGCGTCGAACGATGCGCTGGTGGTCGAGGTGCTCGACTGGTCCGGTCAAGGCAACGCGTACATTTCGGTGCCGTCCGACGGTCGCAGCCCGCGCATGACGATGTTCGAGTGGCGCGACGTGGTCGACGTCGACGGCGCGATGGACACCTCGGTCATCGCCCACGAGTACGGCCACTACGTCTCGAACCGGCTCGTGGGCGATTCGATGGGCATCTCGAACCAGCAGGGCTTCGGCATGGGAGAAGGCTGGGCCGACTTCATGGCGGCGCTGCTGCTCGCGACCGAAGACGACACCAACGTGGCCTCGAACAGCACGTGGGGTGGCGCGTACGTCGCCGGCGGCTTCTCGACGCACGACTTTCAGTTCGGCGTTCGCCGCGTTCCGATGTCGACGAACTTCGCCGTCAACCCGCTGACGTTTCGTCACATTCAACGCGGCGTGGCGTTGCCGACATCGGCGCCCATGCAGACCACCTCCGTCCCCAATCACTACGCGCACAGCACCGGCGAGGTGTGGTCCGTCATGTTGTGGGAGTGCTACGTGGCGCTGCTGCGCGACCCGCGGCTCTCGTTCAACGAGGCGCAGCGCCGCATGAAGGGCTACCTCATCGCGGCCTTCAAGGCGACGCCCATGGTGCCCACGTTCATCGAGGCGCGCGACGCGTTGCTCTCGGTGGCCGCAGCGGCTGACCTCAACGACTACCTGTCATTCTCGGCCGCGTTCGCCCGGCGCGGCATCGGCAGTGGCGCGTCGGGGCCGGCGCGCGACAACCCGCACAACGTGCTCGTCGTCGAGAGCTACCGCATGGCGGGCTCTGCGCGGTTGCTCTCGATGTCGGTGCACGAAGCGCCCGGCTCGTGCGACGGCGACGGTGTGCTCGACGCCGATGAA
>JAMHXF010000091.1:0-142243 GCA_035910535.1 Archangium sp.
GTCACGTCCACCGAACTTCGCGCCACCATCGCGAGGACCTGCGTCACGACCAGCGGACTTCGCGTCATCGCTGCGCGTGTTCGCGTCACGACCGCTGAACTTCGCGCCACCATCGCGAGGACCTGCGTCACGACCAGCGGACTTCGCGTCATCGCTGCGCGTGTTCGCGTCACGACCGCTGAACTTCGCGCCGCCACCACGCGTGCTTGCGTCACGACCACCGAACTTCGCGTCATCGCTGCGCGTGGTCGCGTCACGGCCTCCGAACTTCGCCGCACCTCCGCGCGTGCTTGCGTCACGACCACCGAACTTCGCGCCATCACTGCGCCCGGTCGCATCCCGACCACCGAACTTCGCGCCATCACTGCGCCCGGTCGCATCACGACCGCCGAACTTCGCGCCGCCACCACGCGTGCTTGCGTCACGACCGCCGAACTTCGCGCCACCTCCGCGCGAGCCTGCGTCATGCCCAGCGGACTTCGCGTCACCGCTGCGCGCGCTCGAGTCACGACCTCCAAACTTTGCGCCGCCACCGCGCGCTTCACCTGCGTCACGACCACCGAACTTCGAAGCGCCACCGCGCGATTCTGCTGCGTCACGACCGCCGAACTTCGCGTCACCTCGGCGCGCACTCGCGTCACGACCGCCGAACGTCGAACCGCCGCGCGCACCCGACTTCGCGCCGCCGAACGACTTGCCACCACCACCCTGCTTCGGAGGTCTCTTCGTCACGAATCCAGCCTCGCCATCTGAGAAATCAAACCCGCGTCATCGCCACGCGGCGTCATCAACCAAAGCAGCACGCTCTCAATGAGCGCTTCAGCACCGGGCTCACTCACGGCGCCTGCCTGCAACCCTGCCCACGTCTCTCGCGCCCACGCCGCGAGCGCATCGGCCGTCATCACACCGCGAAGTCGTTCCTTGATGCGCTCACGCACCTGCGAACGAGTCACCGCGAGTCGCGCGTGCTTGTCGGTGGTGCGCGGCCCTGCCCGACCCAGCGTCTTGTTCGCGACCGTCGCGCGGCGACCGAGCGCCTTCTTCTTCACGCCCACCGCGCGCTTCACGCCCGCCCCACCACCCCGCGTCCGCACGCCCTCACCCACCAACTGCTCGAGCGCCGTCACGTACCCGTCGGCGCCTTCACCATGCACCTGCCGCAGCACCACGCCGCTCAACGCCGACGCGGCCCGCGGCTTGTTCAACAACACCTCGACGGTGGGCAACGCGAGCTGCGTGAGCCCCTCGGCCAACGCGAACGCAGTCGGCGCCAGCACACCCGGGTTCACCAACACCGCGTCATGCCCACGCGCCTCTGCGTGCAGCACGTCGAGCAGACCTTCTTCACCATTCGCCTGCGCGATGGTGAGCGTCACCCCGAGCTCCGAAGCCCTTGCCTGAAGGCGCGCGTCAAGCTGCTCTTCAGCGAGCGCGGCGAGGTTCGGCCCATGAAGCACAAGCACCGCGAGACCCATGATTTTCCTCGTTTACGCCATCGCGCGCGTCATGTGGTGCGGATCAAACGGCGGTGGTCCGGCAACCATGATTCCATGCACCTCGTGCCCTGCCGACCCGTCGCGCTGCTGCTCGCCCTCGTGTCCTTCACGTCGTTGGCTCAAGAGCTCGAGCCCACGCCACCGCCGACGCCTGCGCCGCAACCCTTCGTACCGAGCTACCAGCAGCCCGGCTTCGCGTACGCCACCACGCCGCAAGACGCGCCGACGGAAGACAGAGGTCACCGCGTTCGCTGGGGCGTGTCGGCGGCCATCGGTTGGCATCTGCCGTACCACGCGCTCGGAGTCGGGCTCGAAGGTCGCGTGGGCTACCAGTTCAACAGCGTCTTCTCGACGTACGTGACCTTCGGCGCGCAGCTCGGCGTGGGCCTCGGCATCGGCGTCACCAACAGCAGCGCGTCGGTGAGCGGCACCTTCATGGGCCACTACGTCATGGGCCTCATCGGTGAAGCGTTCCTCGGAGATCGCTTCTACGTCGGCGCAGGCCCGGCCTTCGGGGTGGGCACGCTGGCGGTCGCCGGAATCAACGCGTCGTCGGCGGGCGGCGTCATCACCGGCGTGGGCTCGTACGGCTTCAAGCCCGGCTTCGACGTGCGCCTGGGCTTCGCGTTCGGCAAGAAGAACCCGGTGACGCACCGCCGCGGCGGCTTCAACATCGGCCTCGACGCGCTCGTGCTGTACCACCCGGGCGCCGTCTTCACGCGCGTGGAAGCCAACGACATGGGCGCCAACGTCGAGGTGATGTTTCAGGACAAGATGTGGACGGTCACGCCGATGCTCACGCTCGGCTACGACGCGCGCTGAATAGGGCCTTTACAGAACGCGCGCCGAATACGTCGCCAGGCACCCCGTCGGTGGCGCACCATGAAAAGCCCACTGCTCCTGACCGCTCTGTTGTCTGCAACCGCCCTCGCGCAAGAGGTACAGCCTCCGACTGAAGTGACGACGCCAGCTGACGCGCCGCTGAGCGACGAAGGAGGCCGCGTGCGCTGGGGAGTTTCAGCGGGCGCCGGGTGGCACTTTCCGTACTCGGCGTTCGGCCTCGGGCTCGAGGGCCGCGTGGGCTACCAGGTCAGCAACATCTTCTCGGCGTACTTCACGTTGGGCGGTCAGTTCGGCATCGGCTTCGGCGGCAGCGTGTCCGGTAGCGGCGGCAGCGTGAGCATCACGGCCATCAACCACTACGTGATGTCAGTCATCGCCGAGGCGATGTTCGGAGACGTCTTCTACGTCGCCGGTGGCCCCGGCCTCGCCATCGGTGGGCTCGCCGTCGCGGGCATCGGCGTGGAGTCGAACACAGGCACCATCACCGCGTTGGCGGCCAGCGGCGCGAAGCCCACCATCGACCTGCGAATGGGCTTCGGCTTCGGCAAAGCGAAACCGGCGCCGTCCTTCCGCCGCGGTGGCTTCAACATCGGCCTGCAGGCGCTGGTGATGTTCCACCCCGACACGCTCGTCGTGCGTGAAACCGCAGGGCCCATGGGCGCCTCCATCAACGTCGAGACGCGCGAGCTGATGACCACCGTCACGCCGATGTTGATGCTCGGCTACGACGCGCGGTGACTCACCACACGCTGCCGACGGTGACCTTGCGACCGGCGAGAAATTCCTTCGCCGCCATCGCGCGCTTCCCTTCAGGCTGAAGCACCTGCAGCAGCAGCGAGCCTGCGCTGCACGCCACCTCGATGCCGTCGGGCCCGGCCGCCAACACGGTGCCGGGCGCGCCGGAGCCCGCGCGGACCGCCGCCTTCGTCACCTTGAGCACGCCGTGCTCCGACGCACAGAACGCCCCGGGCCACGGCGTGAACGCGCGCAGGCGCCGCTCGAGCTCGACGGCGGGCTTCGCCCAGTCGAGGCGCCCGTCTTCTTTCTTGATCATCGGCGCCATCACCACGCCCTCGTTGGGCTGCGGCACCACCGGCAACGCACCCTCGACGTAGCGCCGCAGCGAGCGCTCGAGCACTTCACCACCGAGGTCGGCGAGCTTGTCGTGCAGCGATGCCGAGGTGTCGTCGGCCAGAATCGGCAGCTCCGCGCGGTCGATGACGCCGCCGGTGTCCATGCCTGCGTCCATCTGCATGAGACACACGCCGCTCTTCTCGTCGCCCGCTGCGATGGCCCACTGAATCGGCGCGGCGCCACGCCACCGGGGCAGCAACGACGCGTGCACGTTCACGCAGCCGCGGCGCGGCGCATCGAGCACGTCTTGCGGCAGAATTTTTCCGTACGCCGTCACCACCGCGATGTCAGCGCCGAGCGCGGCGAGCTGCTGCGCGAAGTCGGTGCCGCGAACCTTCACCGGCTGCAGCACCGGGATGTTCTTCGCGACGGCGAGCGCCTTCACGGGCGAGAAGCTCACCTCCTGCCCGCGACCGCGCGGCTTGTCGGGCTGAGTGACGACGGCGACGACCTCTCCGATGGCCAGGCAGGCCTCGAGTGACTTCACCGCAAAAACAGGAGTGCCCATGAAGATGATCTTCATGGGCACCCGACTACCTCAAACCGGGTTCAGAGATCGAAGCCGTAGAACGTGTCGATTTTCTTCTCGGTCGGGCTCTTCTTCGTGAAGTGCACGGTGCCCATGACGGTGCCGTTCTTGCCTCGCTCCGTGAACTCCTGGCCGACGACGTAGACGCCGGGCTTCACGTTGGTGGTCAGCTCGGGCGCGACGATGATGGGGCGCGGCGTGGTGTCGACCTTCAGCATGCGGCCCGTGTACTTGCAGTTCTGCGCGTACGAGATGGTGCCGTTCGATTCGATCTTCAACGGGTGGAACTTATCGTCGACACAGTTGGCCTCCGGGTACGTGTACGAGCTGTGCTTGAAGTTGATCTGCACACCTTCAGGCACCTTCGCGCTCGAGGCCACGCTGCCCTTCGCGTAGGTGTCTTCGGGGTCGTAGGGAATCGAGCCGCTGAAGTTGAACTCCCGGCCGTAGAGCTGCGCGAGGCTCGGCTGGCGGTACGTGAAGGTGCTCAACGAGAACACCATTCGGGGGCGATCTTTGAGCGCCGCCGCGAGCGCGTCGACCACCGCGTAGTACGTCATCGACCGGGGGCCCCGTAGGCCGCGCCCCTTCTGCACGAGGTCTGCGAGCGCGCCCGAGAGCCCGCCGACGTTCTCTGCGGCGGCGCACACCGCGAGGCGGCTCATCAACAGGTTGGCGATGGGGTCGGTGGAGATCTTCCCGACGAGCGCTTTGTAGTCGGTCAACTTGTAGCCCTTGATGACCTTGCCCACGTCGCCGCGCAGCTCGGCCGAGCAGCCCTTGAGCGCCTTGCGTGACGGCTGGCCCAGCTTGAGCTCGAAGGCGTTGGAGCGCGCGATTTCGGCCTTCCACTGGCTGGCTACCTTTTCCCAGTCGGAGGCGCCCTTCCTGGGCGCGGCCTTGAAGAGGTCGGCGGCGTCGGCGTCGCCCTTCGTCACCTTGTCGATGGCCGCCTCGTAGACCTTCTGCATGCCCTTCATGCGCGCGACGAGCTCGTTGGCGAGCACCCGCGCGTAGTCGTTGTACGGCTCGGCCGAGAGCTCCTTGTCGAGCGCCGCCTGGCTGAACTGCTGCAGGTCACGCTGGGCGACGGCAAACTCCAGCAGCGACGCGTTCTCCATCGCGTCTTTCGAAGGCAGCTCGCGGCCCCACGGGTTGTCGAGCGCGTTGAAGAGCCACACCAGCCGCACGACCTCGCTGGGCGGCTCTCCGAGCGGGTCCATGTAGAAGCCGAGGTCGTCGACGTACGCGTTCTCTTGCCAGAGCGCCTGGTTGTCGCGCGTGCTGCACGCGAAGAACACGCGCCGCGCTTCTCCAAAGGCCTTCTCGGCGCCCGAAATTTCAGGCGAAAGCTCAAGCGCTCTGCACAACGCCTCGCGCTGGGCCTTGAACGCGTCGGCCTTCACGCGCGCCTTGAGCGAACGCTCGGCCTCGGCCTTCGACTGGCGGGTCCAGTTCATCCACTTCTGGAGCACGTAGGCGCCTTCTTGCTGCCAGGTGGCGTCGTCTCTTCGCCAACACAGGTGCGCCGCGCCTTCGATGGTGCCCTCGATGCCGTACTGGTTGCCGACCGTGCGGGCAATGCGGCGCGCGTCCCAGCGTTCGCTCACGTCGACGCCGTCACACCACGCCAGCGGGCCGGGCTTCACGGCCTCTACACCGGGCTCGGGCTGCACCACGTTGAAGTCGCTCTCGCCAAACGCGAAGCGGTCTTCGTCGCTCGGCTCTTTGCCTTCGTTGTCTTTGTCTTTCTTCCACTTCGCGATGGCCTTGACGATTTGCTGCTCGGCCTCGGGCTGCGTGCAGCCGCACTCGTTGATCCACTTCTGCAGCACCACACGCGCGGCGTTCTGCCAGGTGGGGTCATCAGGCGACTCGCAGAGCTGGATCGCGGCCACGACGAACTGCGTGCCACCGCTCACCGTGCGGCGCAGGCGGCCGCGGTCCCACCCGGGCTCACCGAGGAATGGCCCGGTGCACCACGGCGCTTTGCCTTTGAGCTGCGCGCGGTCGAGCGTGCCTCTCGGCTTCACGTCTTCGATGTCGTTAACCTCGAACGGAACGACCATCATCACCACTACGGCGAGCAAGGTGTTCATGCCGCGCATGGTGCCCGACGCACACGCGCGCCGCGCGCACAATCGTTGACCCTGAAGAAGTGGCGGTCTTTAAGGCGCCGGTCCCTCACTTTTCCCTCGAACGTCAAAGGGGTTCGCAATGCGTCGAATCATCGTCGGTGGCTTGCTGTCGGTCGCGCTTCTCACCTCGTCCTGCAAGTCAGACCCTGCGCTGCCTGAGACGTGGGCCAAGCGCATCAGCGGCGCGAAGAACACCAAGGAGCGCGTGAAGGCCGTCGAAGACCTGCGCGCCTCGAAGTACATGACGCCGGAGATGGTGCCGATGCTGCAGAAGCAGCTGGCCGAGGCGAAGAAGCCCGAGGTGAAGACGGCCATCGCGCGCGTGTTGGGTGAAGCGAAAGACAAGTCGTCGGTCGACGCGCTCGTCGACGCCATCGACGTGGCCGCGAGCGACTCCGAGAGCAAGACGCTCAACAAGGAAATCGCCATCGCGCTGGGCAACCTGGCCGACCCCCGGGCCGCGCCTGCGCTGACCAAGCTGCTCAAGACCAAAGACAACTTCACCGTGCTCGCCGCCATCGACGCGCTGGGCGACATGAAGACGAAGGACAGCTTCGACCCGCTCTACGCCATCGCCACCGACGACGCGATCGAGCCCTTCATCACCAAGAAGGCCATCATCGCGCTGGGAAACCTGGGCGACGCGCGCGCGGTGCCGGGCCTCGTGAAGGCCATGTTCAAGGAGCGCAAGGGCATCAGCTTCTACATGGAGTCGTCGTTCGCGCTGTACCAGCTGGGCACGCCCGCAGCTGACGCGTTGGTGCCGGTGGTCGAGCAGAAAGACAAGGAGCTCTTCGACTGGGCCGCGAAGAACAACGTCAAAGACGTCGCGCTGCTCGCCAAGTCGGTGCAGGTGCTGGGCGACCTGCACGACCGCCGCGCCGAGAAGACCATCGTCGGCTTCCTCAACTACAAGTCTGACTTCGACGACATCAAGCTCATCATGCGCATGCGCGCGGCCGACGCGCTGGGGCGCATGCGCAGCAAAGAAGGTGTGAAGCCGCTCGCCGCGCTGCTCGACGAAAACGAAGCCAACGCCCGGAAAGAATACGTGTGGTCGCTGGCGCGCATCGGCGGCAAAGACGCGGTGGGTAAGCTGGTCGAGACCGCCGGCAAGGGCCCGTGGGGCGCGCGCGAAGAGTCGATGCGTGGCGTGGCGATGCTGGGGGAAGACGCGGCGGTGTTCGACAAGTTCGCGGCCGCCGAGCAGAAGCTCTTCGAAGCCGAGTGCAAAGAAGACGACGAGCAGACCGAGTGCAAAGACGTCGCGGCGTCGGTGAAGAAGCACCAGGACAAGATCGCCTCGTACAAGAACCGCGCGACCGCCGCGGCCGAGTGCAAGAGCGACGCGACCTGCTGGGTGAAGCACCTCGACGCGAAGGACGAAGGCGTGCGTGAGCGCGCGGCCTACGAAATCGGTCGCTCAGGCAACGCTGCGGTCATCGGTGAATTGATGAAGCGCCTGCCGGAGCCCAACCTCGACACCCGCCTGGCCATCATTCAGGGCGCCGACTGGCTCATCGACGACTCGAAGGAGGCCATGAAGACCGCTCAGCAGGGCCTGCCCGCGCTCGAGAAGCAGGTCGCCGACGAGAAGGGCAAGACCGAGTTCGTGAAGGTGAACGAAGACCTGCGCCGCCTGCTGATGAAGGTGCAGCGCGGCTGAGAAAGTCAGTTGGCGATGCCGCAGCGCTGTTTGCCCTGCGGCGTGTCAATCAACCGGCAATCGCACTCGTCGATGATGGCCCCGCAACGGGCCTCATCGGCTGCGTTCGGCGGGTTCTGGCTCTCGCGGTTGGCGACGCCCTGGAGGCAACCGGTGCGCTCGGTGGTCGAGAGCGCGCAGTCGCACTGCTTCTCGGACAACACACGGCACTGGCTCTTGCAGCCAGCCAGAGACAACGCAGCGACGAAGATCAAGACGGCGTGACGCATCGGGCCGCGGACCCTGCCACAAACCCGCGTCAATGGGTGCGCTCTCACGTGGTCTCGAGCTCCGTGACTTCAGGCCGAAGCGAGCTTGCGCAGTCGCTCGAGAATGAGCGCCCCGCGCCAGTCGAGCATCAACACCGGGAGCGGCGCCGACGTCTGCGTCGAAGGCATCGAAGCGAGCTCTCGCATCGTCCACGGAAAGCAGAAGGCAATCGTCGACGCGTCTTGCTCGACGGTCACGAGCATCCACGGTTGGCTGCGAGGGTACAGCGACAGCTTCACGTCTGAGCGCAGCTGAAACGGCTGGCCGAGGTCAACCCGCGTCACCACCTCGCGGACTGAGGCACGGAGCTCACGCTGCTCAGCGTCGAGGCGCAGCACACCGAGCGGCTTGCGCGTGAGCAGCAAAATCACGCAGAGACCGACGGCGATGGCGGCGAACACCAGCGCCGGAACCCACGATGACGACAACGCAGCCAACGTCGCGAAGGCCGCGCACACCAGTGCGACGGAAACGAACAACGCGGTGACGATCAACCTGCGCTGTGCGGCCGGCGCCTCGACCACCGACGCTTTCGAGACGATTCGTCGTCGATACTCCTGAGCGCCGAGCAGCGCCGCAACGATCAACCCCACGCCGACGAATACGAACGTCTCCATGCGACGCTCCTAGCTCCGCGCCGCAGGAGTTGTCATGGCGGTTACACTGTGATTCCTCTGCGTGAAATGTCGCAGGCCCTGGTGTTCGCGCCCACGAAGGACCCACGTCAGGTGCGCGCACCCGACGGAAAGCTGCACGTCATTCCCACCGGCTGGAGCTGTCTGCCGCCCGGTGATGCGGGCCTGACCCGCCGCGTGAAGGCCGCCGGCCCGAGCTGGGCGGTCATCGAGAAGGTCGGGCGCAAGAGCTTCTCGAAGGGGCTCTGGGCGCCGAGCGAGAACATCGAAGCGGCGAAGTCGCAGCTGGTGACCGAGCGCGCGACGCCCGCCTACGCGAAGAAAATGGCAGCGGCGAAGGCGCGCCGTGACGTCGAGCAGGCGGAGTACGTCGAAGACTTCGAAGGCGCCGTGCGGCGCTTCTTGCGCTTCACGCCGGAGTGGCAGGCGCTCGAGCAAGTGCTCGCGAAGAAGGTGACGGCGCACGCGACGCCCGTCGGCAGCGGCACCGTGGCGCGCACCGAGCGCATTCCAATCGAGCGGCGCGCCGAAGCCGCCGTCGTCGCGTGGATGCGCCACCAGACGACGAGCTACGACTCGATGAAGATTGCGCGCGTGAAGGGCGAGCGCCGCGAAGTGCGTCGACAGCTCGCTGAAATTTCGCGCGCGGTGCTCGACCTGCACCGGGGGCGCGTGGTGCACCCGCCGGCGTCGTGCCCGCTGTGCACCGCTTCAGCGCGCGAGTGACTCGAGCTGCCGAATGAAGTCGGCCTTCTCGTTCGGCGTGCGCGCGAGGGTGCGTGCGCGACGAAGAAACAGCGCCGCCTGCCGGCGACTCCCCACCGCGAGCAACGCCGTCGCGGCGCGCGCGAGCTGTGCTGGGTCTCGCTCATCGAGCGTCTTCATGATGCGCGTCAGCTCCGTCTGCTGACGCGCGTGCTCGCGCTTCGAGCGGCGACACGTCGCGCAGCGCACCGGCTTCGACTGCACGAGGAACTTGAGCTGCTCGTACCAATACCGCTGCTCGCTCGCAGAGAAGACGAAGTCGACCTCGCAGCTGCGGCACCGCGTCGTCATCGGCACGTAGGCGAGCAACGGCGGATGGTCGCAGAACACCTGCAGCCACGGGCTCGCGAGCAACGCCTTGCGCGACTTGAGGCACGTGCGACACGCCCAGCGAATGGAGCCGGTGCGCGCGGCGGAGATCGTCCACCCGGGCTCCGACCACCACGGCGACGCACGCTTCGAGGCCAGCACTTCTTCCTGCGCGAGCAGCTCGTCGGGGCTGCGCTGTTGGCCGCAGCAGGGGCATGTGACCTTCACAGCGCGGCGTCGACCTGCTCGCGGAAGTAGCGCGCGGCGAGCGCGATGGTGCGAGGCCCGCTCTCGGGCGTCGGCGTCAGCGCGGGCGCGACCTCCATGATGTCGCCACCGAGCAACCCCACTTCACGACCGAGCCTGCGAATGAGCTCGACGAGCCAGTCAGGCTCGAGGCCGTCGGGCTCTGGCGTGCCCGTCGCGTCGGCCCACTTCGAGTCGGTGCCGTCGATGTCGTTGCTGAAATACACGCCCTTCACGCCGGTCGACTTCACGTGCGCGAGCAGCGCGTCGAGCTGCGCTTGCGGGTTCGCGAGCACGTCTTTCGCCCAGAACTGCTTCACGTCGAGCGTCGACTCCCAGTGCTCCTTCGAGCGGCCCGACGCGCGGATTCCCACCTGCGTCAGGCGGCCTTTGCGCCCGAGCAGCTCGTTGGCGTGCCAGCTCCACGTGGCGAAGCAGTGCTTGATGCCGAGGCGCGTCTCCAGCAGGTCGGTGTGCGCGTCGGGCTGCACGATGCCCCACGGCTGCGGCGCGACCTTCGCGAGGGCCTGCACTGCGGGCAAGGCGGTCGAATGATCTCCGCCCAGCACGAAGGGCTTCACGCGCGGGTTGAGCTGAAAGACGAGCTCGAACACGCGCCGCTCAATCGACAGCGGAGCGACCGGCAGCGTGGCGCGAATGGCGGGCGGCACGTCGGGGTACACCGCGCGGCGACTCGCCTCGAGCTGTTCGCCGTTGAGCATGTCGTCGCTCAGCAACTGCGGCACCACGAAGACGTCTCCGAGGTCGACGACGCCCTTCGCTGCGAGGTCGACGCCGTCGTCGAGCAACTGCATTCGAAGCGCCTGCGGGCCGAGGTTCGCGCAGCGCCGAAACCCCGCGCCGATGTCTGAAGGCACACCGACGAGCACGCCCTTCGCGGTCACGATTTTTTCGAGCGCGTCACGAAAGCGCTGCTTCACCTGTTCAGGCGACGCGGCGTCGTAGAGCCGCTGTTGCAGACGTTCTTGCTCGGCCTTGCCGGTGCTCACCAGGAAGAGACCGGCACCTGCGGGGCGCAGCAGCGTCGCGAGCTCATCGAGGGGACTCATGGCACCTCTATACAGGTGCCTCGCCGGGCGGTGAATCACCAGGCCGTGCGCATCCACACCGCGCGGAGCAACGGCAGGTTCTTCTCACCGAGCGTCTGTCGACCTGACACCAGCGCGACCGCTTCGACGCGCGTGCCCACCGCGAACGGCCCGCCCCACGCCTTCTTCGGAGGAATGAAGAGGAACAACTCACGCTCACCGACCTGAATGACGCCGATGTTCTCAGTCAGCCCGTCGCCGACGATGCCCTGCACCAACACCGCGCGCCCTTCGTAGGCCTCGGGCGTATCGAGCACCGCCAGGTCTTTCGAGCCGACGGCCAGCTTCAACGCTGGCGCGTACGCAGACACCGCCTCTTCGAAGCTCGCCACGTTGGTGCCCGGAGCCCACGCCGCCGGGCTGCCTGATTCACGGCGCCGCGCGAGCTCGTCATCAGCCGCCTTCACGTCGGCAGCAATCGAGTCACCACGAATGCGTCGACACTCACGCAATCGCTCAGCGCGCGCCAACAGCCCCGTCTCGCTCAACGCGTCGAGTGACTTCGAAGCATCAACCTTCAACGCCACGCACGCGGCCCACGACGAGAACGTCGCCTGCGCCTCTTCACTCAGCTCGAGCTCACGGTCGGCGAAGCGCATCGACTCGGGCACCACGGGCATCTTTTCGCCGTCGATGTCGAGCGCGCCGTCGGTCACCTGCAGCGGCACGCGCGCGCCTTGCGCAGAGTGCAGTGAGAACGGGCCCGTCTCTGGGCGGTCATTGCAGCGCGCGTCTCGCTGGCTGACGACCTGCTCGGCGCGGCGCGTCTCGACCTCTTCACCTGAACGGAACCGCGCGATGAGCCCCACCGCCAACGCAGGCACCGCGACGCCCAGCGTGATGGCGCTCGCGCCCTGCAGGTACTGCCTGGTCGACGGGCCGTAGCGCCCCGCCGCGTCGATGAGCTGCGTGTCGGCCGAGCTGCTCACCACGAAGCTCACTGCGAACAACACCGCGCTGGCGATGCCCGTGGCGATGCCGGTCGACAACGACGGGCCCGCAGCGTTCGACGTGCGCTCGGTGATGGACTCTTCGGCGTACTCTTCGACCTGCTCGGCGCGACACACGTCGTGGCCCACCACCGTCAGCTTGAGCATCGGCCAGTCGGCGCGGACGTCGGCCGTCACGCCGCCGGGCAACAACACCGGGCGCTCGAAGGTGCGCAGCAACGGCCCACGCTCGACGCGCGTGTTGGTGTCGATGGCGGTGCAGCCGGTGAACAACACCAGCAGAAACAGGGCGCGCATTCTCACTTTGCGCCCTTCGCTTTCGCCAACGCCTGCAGCACCGAGTCTTTGACGGCCTTCACCAGGCTGCCCTGCACCAGAAACGGCGGCACCGCGCCCGACGGGTCAGAGAACATGGTGTACGTGAGCTTCGTCTTGCCCTCTTCACCGGGCTCGAAGAGCCACTCGCCCCACAGCTTGTCCATGCGCACGAAGCCCTCGGGCAGCTTCGGTGCGTCGGCGTTGGTGGCGCGAAAACGAATGCGACACTTGCCGCCCTCGAGCTTCGGCCAGCGCGCCACGGTCATCGCGTAGTCGCGGTTGCTCACCACGGGAATCGCGAGCTGCTCGTACACCACGCGAACATCACCTTCGTCGCGCACCGTCTTGTGCAGCGCGAGGCCCGGCGTTTCGCCCGACGTGCCCATGGCGAAGACGGCGTCGCACAGCGTCTCGACCGTCGAGTCGGTGCTCACCACGATGCGGTGCTCGGGGTACGGGCTGCCCTTCACGTCGCGCTTCGAGAGCACGCCGTAGTCACCGCGGCTCATTTCTTTGAAGGCGCCGCCGGCCTCGAACACGTCCATCGGGAACTGCGTCAGCACCACCAGCAACAGCGCGTTCACGGCGCACCTCCGAGGAACGTCACCAGGTCAGGGCAGTTGCGCAGCGTCTCGTCGACGACGTCGCAGCTCGGCTTCGCGCCCCGGTTGGTGCTCTCGCGCACCAGCGGCACGCGACAGTCCAACACGCGGTTGCGGTCGGGCGTCTTGAACGCGAAGTCTTCGGCGTCGCAGCCGGTGCGCGCGCGCAGCGTGGCCTCGCAACCCATCTCGGGGAGGTTGAGGCGGCTCTGTGCCGTGGGGCAATACTGAGGCAGACAGAGGCGGCCGATGACGTCGCGACACAGCTCCACGTCAGGCGCCTCCGGGCCGACGCAGGCTGAAACCAACAACAGACTCGAGAAGATGAAGGCGCGCACTTTCGGCCGTGGAGCATAGCCGCGCGCTGCTGATACAGGGCGGCGCATGGCCTGGTACTCCTTGACCGTCGACATTCCCGAAGACCAGAGCGAACTCTCGCAGAGCGTGCTGTACGAGCACGGCGCCTCGGGCCTCGAGGTGCGCGACGCGCTGACGCTCACGATGAAAGACGTACGGGCGCCGACGAAGGGTGAAGCGATTCTCGTCGCGTACTTCGACGACCCGGCCGACGCGGAGGCCGCGCAAGCGCAGCTGCTCGAAGAGGTGCCCACCGCACGCTTCGCACTCGAAGAGGTCGTCGAGCGCGACTGGAGCACCGAGTGGCGCAACCAGATTCGCAGCGTCACCGTCGGCCGCTTGTGGGTCGGCCCGCCGTGGGAAAAGCCGACCGCACCCGCTGACAAGGTGTGCCTCTTCATCGAGCCGAAGATGGCCTTCGGCACCGGAGATCACCCCACGACGTCGCTGTGCCTGGCGGCCGTCGACGACTTCATGGCGAAGCACCCCGGCGCCGACGTGCTCGACGTAGGTACTGGCACCGGCGTGCTGGCCTTCGCGGCGAAGAAGCTGGGCGCGGCCCGCTGCGTGGGCACCGACAACGACCCGGTGTCCATCGAGCTGGCCAAAGAGTGCGCCGACGAGAACGCGCTGGTCGGCGTCGACCTCTCGACGAAGACGCTCGATGAAGTGGAAGGCCAGTTCGACCTCGTGCTCGCCAACATCCTGGCCAACACGCTCATCGAGCTCGCGCCGCTCATCGCGCCGAAGGTCAAGCGCCGCGTGGTGCTGGCCGGCGTGCTGGTGCCGCAGGCCAAAGAGGTCACCGCCGCGTTCGTCGCGCAGGGCCTCAAGCCCGCGGGAGAGACCGTCATCGGCGAGTGGATCCGCATCGACCTCGACCGGTGATTCGGCTCCTGCTCCCGCACGCGACGGAAGGTGAGGTGCGCGTCGACGGCGCGCGGCTTCACTACGTCTCGCGTGTGCTGCGGGTGAAGGCCGGTGACGCGCTCGAGGTCTTCGACGGGGCGGGCCACGAGTTCGACGCGCGCGTGACGTCGCTGACGGAGACGCACGCCACGTTGCAGCTGGGAGCGCCGCGACAAGCGCCTGCGCCGCGGCCGCTCACGTTGCTTCAGGGGCTGCCCAAGGCCGACAAGCTGGAGCTGGTGCTGCAGAAAGGCACCGAGCTGGGCGCGAGCGGCTTCATGCCCGTGGCCTGTGAGCGCTGCGTGGTGAAGCTCGACGGCAAAGAAGAAAAGAAGCGCGAACGCTGGCAGCGCATCGTCGAAGAAGCCGCGCGGCAGAGCGGGCGCGCCGACGTGCCTCACGTCGCGCTGCCCAGGCCCTTGATGGACGCGGTGCGCGGGCTCGACAAAGACGTGGCCGTGCTGGTGCTCGACGAAGAAGAACAGGCGCTGCCGTTGTCGACGGCCGTGGCGCCGCTCGGGGCGCGGCCGCTCGCGCTCGTCATCGGGCCAGAAGGTGGGCTGTCGCGCGCTGAGGTCGCCGCGCTCAAAGCAGCCGGCGCGATTCCGGTGACGCTGGGGCGGTTGATTCTGCGCACCGAGACAGCGGGCCTCGCCGCCGTCTCCGTGCTGCGGCACCTCGACGGCCTGCTGGGTTGACGGGTAGGACAAGGTAGGTTTCTTGCTCGAACGACACTCTCGGCGTCTCATCTGCGACGTGAGCAGCGACCCCAAGAAGCCCTTCGACCCTGCGCCCGCGCAGACGCCTGATCTTCTCCAGCAAGACCTGTCGTTGGATCGCCGCCGTCGCGTCCCCACGTTCCAGGAGCTGCAGGCCGTCGCCGAGCAGCCGCCCGCACCGCAGCCGCCTCCGCCGGCCGCGCGCGTGCCGCCGAACCTGCAGCCGCGCCAACCGGTGCGGGTCGCGCCGCCCACGCAAGCAGAGCAGTGGGTCACGCAGCAGCGCGTGCACGTGCCCACGCCCACCGAGCCCGTGCGGCCCGTCACGGCGGCACCGCGCACCGCGCCGCCGTCGCCGGTGCAGTTCGCGCAGGCCCGCCCCGCGCAGCCCATGCCGCAGGTCACGCCGCTGGTGCCCACGCAAGGCGCCGTGATTCCCGAAGGGCAGCGCACGCCCGCGCGACCGCAGCCCGCACATGCCGCCGTGCCGCCGACGACGCGCGCGGTGCCCGCAGCTCGCCCGGCCCCCGTCGCGCAGCCCACGCCCGACGCGCTCGCCGAGGCGCGACAGGAAGCGTTCTCGTCGCAGCCGACCTCCGACGTCATCGCGCGACCCACCATTCCCGAAGGTGCGCCGAAGCGCGCCGCCGTGCTGCCGCTCGAGATGATGGTGACGCAGCCGGGCCGCCCGGGGCCGTTCGCGCAACAGCCCGCGCCGCGCATTCACAAGCCCGCGCCGGTGGCCAGCGCCGCCGTGCAACAACCAGAAAACGTGGTGCGCGCAGAACCCGCAGCGCTGTGGCGTCGCATGGGTGCGTGGGCCTTCGACCTGACCTTCGTGGTCGGCCTCGTCGCCGCGTTCCTCGCCGTCGCCATCACCGTCATCGCGCCGAAGAACCTCACGCTCGTGCAGCAGTTCGCGCTGCTCGCCGTGCCTGGCGCCGCGCTCGCCGCGGTGCTGGCCTTCGTCTACACGACGATGTTCGCCTTCTTGTGGAACGGGCGAACCCCGGGCCGCCGCGCGCTGGGCATTCACCTCGTCGACACCACAGGGCACGCGCCTGGCCCCATGCGTGCGCTGATGCGTGCAGGGCTCTCACTCGTCTCTTTCGCGTTGTTTCTCTCGGGCTTCTGGTTGGCGCTCTTTGACCGCCACGGGCAGACGCTCCATGACAAACTGACGCGCACGTTCGTGGTTCGCCTGCAGGACGCGTGACTTCTCGATGCCCCAGCGCCTCGCCCAACACCTGATTGCAAGGGGCCTGCTCCCCGCGCGTGTCGTCGACGAAGCCCTGCGCCGCGTGGGCCGTGAAGGCGGCTCGCTCGACACCATGCTGCTCGAGATGGGCGCGGTGTCTGAGGCCGGCATTCTCCAGGCCATCTCCGACGTGAGCGGCGTGCGGCTGGTGAACCTGGCCGACTTCGAGCCGAACGCCGAAGCGGGCCCGTTGATGCCCTTCAAGATGGCGCGACAGCTCAACGTGGTGCCGCTGTCGGTCGACGGCACGGCGCTGCACATCGCCTGTGCGTACCCGCTGCAGCAAACGCAGCTCAAAGACGTGGGCTTTCTGCTCGGTCGCAAGCTCGAGCTGTGGGTGGCGCTCGAGGCCCGCGTGCGCGACTGGCAACAGGTGCTGTACGCCGAGAAGCTCGAGCCGCGCTACGCGAAGCTGCTCTCGAGTCTCGACCCGTCGCGCCCGAAGTTCGTCGAAGCGCCTGTGAAGCCCGGGGCCGAATCGGTGAGCACCGACGTGCTCGAGCGCATCGCGCAGGGCATCGTCGAAGAGCCTTTGTTGCTCGACAAGCCGAAGGCCAAAGCGAAACCCGCGCCGAGCAAGCCGCGCCCGCGCATTGAAATCGTCGACGAGGCGCCGCCGGTCGCGCTCGGCAGTGAAGACGACGAGCACAAGACCTCGGTGCTCGACGTGACGGCGTACTCACGCTTCGCGCGCACCGGTCATCAGGTCGCAGAACCCGCGACGGCGCCCGAGGTCGGCCTCGATGAGCTGCAGTCGACCCGGGTGATGGACCTGCGCGGCTACAACACCTTCGCCAAAGAAATCAGCAGCGCGAGCGCCGCCGAGCTCCCGCCGCCGCCCACGGCCGCGCCGCCGCCGCCGCCGCGCATCTCGTTCCCCGGAGGCGTGCTGCCTCCGCGCAAGAACTCGAGCGACCACCCGGTGGTGCGCAAGGCCGACGCGGTGGCCTTCGTGCAACCGGCGTCGGCGACACGCCCGAGCGCCGAGAAGGTGCGGCCTGCCGAACGAAAGGCCGTGCCGCCTCCGCCGTCGAAGCCGGCGGCGCCCGTCATCACCAGCGCGCCTATCGAGCCGCCCGCCCCTGCCGAGCCCCTCGACGAGATGGACTTCTCCGACGTGAACGAGGTCATCTCGTCGCCCGGAGCGCCGCCCGTGGTGCCGCCAGAGCCCGCGACCCCGCCCGACTTCACGCGGCAGCACCTGGCCGCGCCGGCACCTGAACCCGAACCGGCGCCGGAGCCGCTCCCGGAGCCGCCTGCGCCCGCGCCCGTCATCGACTACGCGCAGCCGGGAATTCTGCCCGCGCCTCCGGGGCTCTCGGCGTCGTCAGCGACCGAGTGGAGCCTCGCGCAGGCGCGCGCGGCGTTGAAGGCGACGGTCAACGACCGCGACGCGTTGATCAACGTGGTGCTCGAGTACGCGCGCCGCACGTTCGAATACGTGGGGGCCTTCGCGGTGATGCGCGGCGCTGCTGTCGGTTGGGACGCGCGCGGCGACGGTGAGGTCGCGGCGATTCGTCAGCTGGCGATCCCGCTCGATGCAGCCAGCGTGTTCCGCACCGTCGCGCTCACACGGGGCAGCTACGTGGGCCCGCTGCCTCCCGACGCGCTCTCGCAGCACTACCTCGCGTTGTTGGGTCGGCTGCCGCGCACGGTCTTCGTCTGGCCGGTCGAGGTGCAGTCACGGCTGGTGGCGATGATCTACGGCGACTGCGGTGCGCGCCCGATTTCGCAGCGGCGGCTCGCTGACTTCATTTTGTTTTGTCAGGACCTCCCGAGCGCGTTCCACGAGCTGATTCTGTTCCGCAAACAGAACCCGCGCGTGCCGCAGGAGTTCGCCAGCACGTCGGGCATCATGCCCGACCCGGGCTATGCGCAAGACGGCGCGACGGGCCACGCGCCGGCCGACGCCGACTGGTTCAGCGGCCTCATCACGTTGCTCACCGGGCCCGACTCGGCCGAGCGCTCGATGGCGATGATGGAGTTGATGAAGACGCCCGACGCTTCGGCGCAGGCGCTGGCCACCGCGTTCCCCGGGCCGACGGGGTGGTCGCGGTTGCCGGTGGTCGAATTGCCGGAGCCCGATGAGCTGGGCCCGTTGCCGGGTGCGCTGGCGCGTTTGGGGCAGGCCGGCGCGTCGGCGGTGGCGCCGCTGCTCGACCACGCCGACAGCGACACGCGCTACCTCGCGCTGCTCACCGCCGGCAGCCTTCGGTACCCCGACGTCGTCGACGGCGTGCTGCGCGGGCTGTTCGACTACGAGCCCGACATCTCTTCGGCGGCGCGCGCGGCGTCGGCGGCGCTGCGCTTGTTGCCGCACTTCCAGTCGCGACTTCCGCAGCTCCGCCAGGAGCTCGCGTCGTCTGATGGGCTGCGGCGCTCGCTCGCGGCGCGCGCGCTGGGCGTGCTGCATGACCGGCAGTCGATTGAGGCGCTCATCAACCTCACCGGCAGCGACGACGACCTCTGCGCGCAGAGCTCCGGTGACGCGCTCAAGGAGATTACGCGCGCGGGCTTCGGCACCAACGCCAGCGCGTGGACGGCGTGGTGGGCGCGCGCGAGAGATCGCCGCCGCATCGAATGGTTGGTCGAAGCGCTCGACGCTGATGATTTCGATCTCCGCCTTTCGGCCATCGAGGAGCTGTCGCGCACGTTCGGTGACAACTTCGGGTACTTCGCCGACGGGCCGGAGCGGGAACGTGAAGGCGCTGTGGCGCGGTGGAAGAACGTCGTCGCCTCGCGCAGCGACCTCGAGCTCTGAGCGAGCTGCGGCCGCGACGGTCGACCGGGTCGCTCAACGGGAACCCGCCGTCCTCGCAGCGGGTGCTCAAGGGCTCCACGTCGCCATCGTGCGCTGCAGCGACATGAAGCGCGCGCGCAGCTCTTCGCGCTTCGTCGAGAGCACCACCATCATCACCACCACCGCGAGCCCCAGCGCTGAAAGAAACAGCGCGCCCAGCCGCGGCTCCGCCAGCCCGCTGCGAACCAGCGTGGTGATGACCGTCGTCATCAGCGCGCCGGTGCCGAGCAACACGTAGCTGCGCACGCGCCAGTGCATGCCCAGCGCGATGCCTCCGAGGCAGACGAAGACGCACAGCGCCAACGCAGGCAGTGACGTGGCAAACAGCGGCTGCCAGGCGACGGCCGCGTAGAGCAAGCCCATGCCGAGCGCGCGAAGCTTCACCGCCGCGTCGGCCGGGAGCTCGCTGGTGAACACGCGCACCAACACCAACAACGTCACCCCGAGCGGCACGAGCAGCAGCTGCATCGAATCGAAGCCCGTGCCGATGGCCGCGAAGAGCAGCGCCGCGTTGAAGCCCGCCGCCGACACCAACGAGCCCGCACGCTTCGAGCCCATGCGCGCGCTGAAGGCCCCCACCGTCGAGAGCGCGAGCAACCACGCCGACGCCACGGTCCACTGCGTCCACGGGACGAGCGCCGCGCCCACCAGCGGCAGCACCAACGCGCCGACGCGCAGCGCACGCGCCGACTTCGTACGACCTTCTCGCGAGAGCAGCTGCGCGAGCCCGCTGATGAACGCGGCGACGACGAGCAACACCCACGCGTCGGTGAGGCCCGGCATCGAACCCGAGGCGAGCACGCGCGCTGCGAATGCACCGCCCACGAGCGAGAGCTGACCGAGCCACGCAGCGGCCGGCTCGTCACGCTGCACCACGCGACGCCACGCGATGCCGACGAGCACCGACGCTGCGACGACGCACACCACCGCTTCCCGAATGAACGGCGCCGAGAGCGCCGCGCCGGCCAGCAGCAGCTCCGTCAACGCGACCGCCGCGAAGACGAACACCGACGTGCGCCCGCCGCGCAGCTGTCGCAGCAACGCCAGGCCCGCGCTGCTCAACGCCCACCACGGAAGAATGAGCGCCTGGGGGTCTCCCTTCGAGAGCACCGTGCCCACGAAGCCCAGCACCACGTGCAGCGAGAGCGACGTGAAGCCCCACGCCCAGCCGTGTGCCTTTTCGTTTTTACGCACCAGCAGCCAGACGCTGGCGGCCAACGTGCTCCACGCGAGCGGAATCGCCGGCGAGTGCAGGTCGATGCCGGCCAACACCACCGCCACCGTGGCGAGCAACCACCCGGCGTGCTTCCACACACGAGAGACTGGCAACGACGTGAAGCTGCCGAGCGCCGCGAAGGACAACGCCGCGCCGCACAGCACCGTCACGGCCACCGTCGACGGCAACAACATCGTCACCGCCACCGTGCTCAACGACAACGCCGCCATCGCCTCCACCCGGCGCGGCGTCAACAACAGCACCGGCAACAGCCACAACACGTTCAGGTCGTGGCCAACGAGCGACACCCCGCCCAGCAACGCCGCGCCCCAGAAGAGCCACGAGGCGACGTCCGCGTCGGCCACGCGGCCCAGCCACCGCCACGCCTGCGTCACCACCGCGCGCACCACGTCGACGCGCAGCGCGACGGCCAACGAGCCCGCAGACAGCGCCACCAGCAGCGCGTGCGGCGCCTCGACGTTCAAGCCGCGCACGTTGAGCCCCAGCGCCACCACCGACGCGGTGAGCAACTGCGGCATGCCCAGCAACACGGCGGCGACGGCCAGCACCGCGCCGAGCAGCACCGTCGAAGGCAGCGTCATGACGCCGACGCCGAGCGCGACGCAGGCCAGCGCCGTCAGCGCCTTGCGAGCAACCCCACGCGTGAAGCGCGCACCAGCAGCGCTGACCACCAGCACGCCTCCTGCGCCCAACGCGACGAGCGGAGCGCCCGACGGGTGCAACAACCAGGTCGCTGCGGCTCCGGCGATGGCCACCAGCAGGCTCGTGACCTCGACGAAGCCGAGCTGCCGCGCCCCCAACACGCGGCGCAGCTCCAGCGGCGCGTGGCGAACGAGCGCCGCGAGCGTGACGAGCCCACCGACGACCATCGGCCACTGCTCCGAAGCGCCGAGCCAGAAGAGCGCCGCGATGACGACGCGCGCCGCGAGGAGCGGCCCACCCAGCACCAGCAGCGGCACCGCCCACAGCGCCGGAGCGTCACCGCGCAGCACCCCGGCGAGGCCACAGAGCGCGACCACGACTTGAAAGACGACCGCTTCACCCGCGCCCTGCTTCGGCGACAACCCGAAGCGCGCGCGCACCGCGACGAACTGCAGCCCGCGGGCGGCGAGCACCGCGAGCACCGGCGCCACCCATGCGGGAAACGAGAACGCCGCCAGCGCCACGCTCGCCGCCAGCACGGCTCCCGAGCGCGTCGCGCGCACCCACGCCAGCGGGAGCACCAGCATCGCGACCTGCAGCAACAGGCTCGCGTCGCCCAGCACGCGCGCAAGCAGCAACAGCAGCGCCGCCGCCGCGCTCGCGACCCACGCCACCCGAGCGCGATTGAGCAGCCGGGTCCAGGTGACGTCAAACTCCTCCGCGAGCGCGATGCACGTCGCGACCACGGCCAGCGCGGTGAGCCCCAGCGGGTTGTTGCCGATGAAGAGCGCCGCCAACGTCAACGAGACCGGCACCGTCACCCACGCCACGAGCGCCGGCGTGGCCAGCAGCACGACGACCGCCGCGCCGAGCAGCGCGCCCTCACCCGATGGCGCACACGCCAGCGCGCTCACCGCAGCGAGCGCCGCCAGCACCACCGAGCGCCAGTCGCGACCACCACGCAGCGAGCGCGCCGACGCGACGAGCACCAGCGCTCCAGACGCGACGAGCGACGCGTACACCGACCACGTCGCCCACAAGCCCGAAGGGAACGGCGCCGGCGCAAAGGCCGCCACCAGCGCGACGAGCGCCGGCACCTGCAACCACACCGCGTGACGACGCAGCGCTTTCGACAACAACCAGAGCGCACCGGCCGCCGCGAGCCACGCCCACCCGAGCGGAAACGCGCCTCCGCCACGCAGCGGCGCGATGGCGATGAGCGTCACCAGCGCCGGCCAGATGACGCGCCACTTCTTGCCGCGACGAAGCTGCAGCCACGCGGCGCCGAGCAACGCGACGACGGTGTTCACCAGCGGGTCACCGAAGCGCAGCACCGGCAACACCAGCGAGAACGCCGCCAGCCCCATCAACACCTTCGACGGAGAGACCGTGCTCCCTTCACGCAGCCGCAGCGGCAACTGGCGCGAGGCGACGAGCGCCGAGAGCGCGCCGAGCACCAGCATCAGCTCGCCGCGCGCGCTCAGCAACACGACGGCGGCGCTCACCAGCGAGGTCGCCGCGAGCCACCGGCGGTGCGCGCGATTCTGACGCGTGGGCGCAAGTAGATACGGCACCACCGCGAGCGCCGCTGCGATGACGCCCGCGGGCCAACCACCCACCACGTACACGAAGAGCACCGACAGCACGCTCGCCGCCAACAGCGCGTCGCGCCGCGAGAGCAGCAGCCCGGCGACCCACATCGGCGTGAGCAGCAACGGCAGCGCCACCAGCGCCGGGCGCGGGTCTTCGACGAAGCCCACCAACGCCAGCGCGCCCGACGCCATCGCCGCCACCACCGACGCGCGCAGCCACACGTGCGCCCCTCGGTGCGGCGCCGCGCGCTTGAGCAACCACGCCGCCGCCAGCGTGCTGACCGCGATGAAGAGCGCCTGAAAGACCGAGCCGTACGAGGCCGGCATCGGCTTCGCTGCGTACCCAAGCTGCAGCTTGAGCGCGCTCCACCACTCCCACACGATGGGCGGCACCAGCTGGTCGAGGCGCTGCCACGCGAGGTACGCGAAGGCATACGTGCCCGCGAGCCACCACTGCCGACGCGGGTGCGCGTCATCAACCTCCGCGAAGAGCCGCTTCGTCGCCCACACGCCCAGCAGCGCGACGAGTACACACGCCGGCTTCGGCGCCGCGAAAGACGCGAGGAAGCTCGTCACCAACACGCTGACGGACACCACCGTCAACACACCGCGCGAGCGCAGCCACACCGTGGCCGAAGCGAACAACGCCGCGCCCACGCACACGCCGGCGAACACGTGCGACGTATCGGGCCACGCGAGCCCCAGGCGCGCCGCGAGCACGATGACTGGCACCGCGAACGACGCCACCATCGCCACCCTGCCCCGCGCCGCGCGACGAAACGCGACGGCTGCGCAGAGCACCGGCAACAACACCAGCCAGCCACAGACCGACGGCAGCACCGGGGCCAGCCCGAGGCCGAGCGTCGTCACCGCGACCGAGGCCGTCAGCTCGACTCGCGCGTCATGCAGCGCACCCGAAATGCGCCACGTGAGCCACGCCGCCACGCCGGTGCCCGCCGCGAGCGCGAGCCACGTCAGCGGCGAAGACAACGACGGGCCCAGCGCCAACACCGACAGCGGCGCCACCAACGCGGCGATGCGCAACAGGCTGCGTGACGCGGCCCTCGTCGTCTCTTTGCGCGCGAGCGCCGCGGCCCACGCTGCGAAGCCCACCGCCCACGCCTCGGTCAACCCGAAGACCGTCAACGCGCGCGTGGTCGACGTCATGTCTGACCAGGCGTCGGCCACCAGGTAGAGCGCGCCAGACAGAATCAGGAACGCGCCGATGAACCAGCCCAGGCTCTCGTGCAGAAACGGCTTCCACGCGCGCTGCCACACCGAAGGCCCGCGCGGCTTCGGCGGCACGACGGGCGGAGCCACCCGAGCAGGTGGAGGCGGCGGCGGTGTGGGCACAGGCGGCTCCCACACGTCGACCACCGGAGGCGCTTCGATTTCAGCGGGTCCCGGGAGCCCCATTGGGTGACCGTCCACCTCGGTCAGCGCGGCCGCCAGCATCTGCTCCTGACGTGTGTAGAACTCCGAAATCGACCGGCGCGCGGCCTGCGTCGCGAGGCTCTCGTCCCACGTCGTCACCTCACCGAGCAGCCAGCGCACCTTCTCGAGATCCGCGTCGATCTGCGCCTTTGGCCGCGCGTGGAGCGCCGCTCCACACACCATGCAGTACCTGGCGAAGTTGCGCTCGCGGCCACAGGGTTCGCAGAACATGGCCGCGAAACAGTTCACCCGGAGGACCAGCGCCAACCGCGCGTGAAGAGACGCGTCAGCCGCCGACTGCGCGAAAAGCTGCGCAATCATGAGCACGCAGTTGCATGGCGCGGCGTTTGCTCAACAATGCTGTGTGGCCACCGCGCAGACAAACGAGCCCCGTCAAAAGGTGCTCCTGGCAGAAGACGAGCGCGTCACCCGCCGCTTGCTCGAAGCGCACCTCACGCGGTTTGGCTACGAGGTCATCTCGGTCGCCGACGGCCTGCACGCGTGGAACGTGCTCGAAGGCGCCAACGCGCCGCCCATCGTGCTGCTCGACTGGAACATGCCCGGCATCGACGGCATGGACCTGTGTCGACGCATTCGTGCGCGAGAAGGCACGAGCTACACGTACACGTTGTTGATGACGGCGAGCGACGGCAAGGCCGACGTCGTCGCGGGCCTCGACGCCGGCGCAGACGACTTCATTTCCAAGCCCATCGACCCCGCCGAGCTCAAGGCGCGCCTCAACACCGGCAAGCGCATCATTCATCTCGAAGAGGGCATCGCCGAGCTGCAGGGCATGCTCGCCATCTGCATGCACTGCAAACGCATCCGCAACGGAGACAAGTTATGGGAGCAGCTCGAGGTCTACATCGAGCGAAACTCGGGCGCGAAGTTCAGCCACGGCCTGTGCAGTGACTGCCTCGACGCCCGCTACCCCGAAGAAGACTGACTATTCGGCGCGCAGCACGAAGGTGATGGGCTCGTTGCCGAGGTTGATGGTGTCGCCGCTCTCGAGCTCGTGGCGCGTCACGCGCTCTTCGCCGAACCACGTGCCGTTCGACGAGTTGAGGTCTTCGAGCACGTAGGTGACGCCCAGCCGCGTGAGCACCGCATGCTCACGTGAGACGCGCGGCGAGTCGATGATGAGGTCGCACTGCGGCCCGCGGCCGATGACGAAGCGATCTCCGCCGACGCGAATGGGCGCTTCACCCTCTCGCTCGAGATACAGCGTGATGGGGTTCGACTTGAGCACCACGGTGCTCTCGGGCGGCGGCTCCAGTTCGGTCTCGCCGGTGTTGCCGTCGAGCGACTCTTCTTCCGCGAGCGACTGACCTGCAGTGCCCGTCGGCTCTTCGACGGCGCGCGACGCGTGACGGTCGGTGTCGACGCCGCCGTCTTCATCGGCTGAAGCCGCGAGCGCGCGGTGTGCTTCGTCGAGCGCACGTTCAGCTTCATCACGCGCGTCGTCGTCGGGTGGCGCGTCTTCTTGCGGCTGTTCGTCTTCTTCCGACTCTGACTCTGCGCCGTGCCACGCGGCCCAGGGCTTCGTGAGCCGCGCGAGGTCTTCCTCGATGAAGCGCATGCGAGGGCGCGGGTCGACGACGACGGGCGCTGCAGCTTCAGGTTCCGGCGTCGGCGCCGCAGCGACGACGGGCTCGGGCAGCGGCTCCGGCTCCGGCGCTGGCTCCGGCGGCGTGGGAGCGACCAGCTCGGGTTGCGGTTCAGGTTCCGGTTCAGGCTCGCGCACGACCACGGGGGGCGGCGGCACCGGCGCGACCTCGACGACCGGCTCGATGCGCGGCGCGACGACGGGCGCACTTTGAACGGTCGGCGCACCGGGCGTGACGTAGCCGTTGATGCGCAGCCACGCGAAGACGGCCTGATTCACGAGCGCCTGCGGGTCGACCGCCATGTCCTTCGACATGGTCTCGAGCGCGCGCTGCAGATGGGGAGCGATGGTGACGGTGCTCATGGTTGCTCAGCTACCTCGCAGGTTGTCCTGCCACGGAGTCTTCAGTTGCCCGTCGCACAGCCACAGAAAGAGCGCCTGCATTTCGGCGAACTCCTGCTCTGCGATGCCGGCGTTGGGCGACGCGATGGTGTTCATGTCTTCGCCTTCCCACACGAAGCTGGGCGTTCCGTGCGCGCGGGCGTTGCGGCCGTTGAACGCGCGTTGATCTCTCGAACGCCACAGCCGCTGCTGGGCCATGCCGGCCGCCTTACCGAAATCTTCAGGCGGGTTGAGCGCGTCGGGAATGGTGACCTCCGACAGCCCACAGGCCCAGCACAGCCAGCACAACGCCTTCCAATCGGCGCGCGCCTGGCGAAGCAGCGTCGGCACGTCGGCGTCTTTCACTTCCGGGTTCTCGTCGTACGAGACGGTCTCACCGTCTTCGAGCTCGAACTCGTCGGCCTCGAGCTCCACCGGGCCTTCAGGCAACAACGCCGAGAGGTCGGGCGGCAACGCGGGGTTCGCGTCGCTCAACTTCACCAGCAGCGCGGTGCGCACCCGCTGCAGCCGCGTGGCGTACTTCTGCACCAGCAGCTGCACGTCTTCGAGCTGACGGTCGGGCGCGCCGGGCACGTCTTCGAACGTGGTGCTCGGCGCTTCTTTCCCGGCCTCGAAGTCGTACCGGGGGAAGAGCCCCTTCAAGTACGTGCCGAGGAAACCGGCCTGACCTTCGTCGTGCGCGCGCAGGGCTTCGACGTCGAGGCGCGCCTGCTCGTGCAACCCGAGGCTGATGAGGATGAGCGCGCGCGTGAAGAGAAACGACCAGCGCTCGGGCGCGAGCAGCATCGCCGCGTTGGTGAAGTCGAGCGCGGCGCGGCTCTGAAAGGCCTGGTCGAGCGCGACGGCGACTTTGTTCACCGTCACCGCGGCGCTCGCCCCTTCGATGAGGTCGAAGCAGATCCAGTTGCGTGGGCGGTCGGCTTCGTCGGCGAGCGCTGCTGCGGCGTCTTCCGACAACGGCCGGGCGACGCGCGTGAGCAGCGCGATGAAACCCTTCGTGTCTTTCGTGATGCCGGCCGCGCGCGCCCAGGCGGTGAGCGCCTCGACGTTCTTGTTCTGCGCTTCGAGCTTCTTCGCCAACGCCGCGTAGTCGACGCTGGAGTCATTCGAGAACGCCGCCAGCGGGCCCTCTTCGAGCGCCGAGGTGTCGCCGTAGTCACAGCGCGTGATGACCTCGCCGTCTTCCGCGCACAGCTCCCACACGCCGACGCGGTCGTTCTGCCCGAACGCGCCGCGCTCCATGACGATGCGCGCGTCGGAGAACGGGCTGTCGTCAGTCACGTAGAGCGTGGCCGCGCCGGTGAGCACGTCGTCTTCGTAGGTGACCGATTCTTTGATGCGGCCGTCGCGCGTCCACCGCTTCCACGGGCCCTGCTTGTGCTGCGTTTCTCCGTCGGCGCCGCCGTGGTTCCACTCGTCTCTCGACTCGATGTACTCGGCGCCCGCTTCGACAGACTCAGGGCGCGTGGGGTACGGCTCGCCGGTGGTGGGCAGCACGCGCTCGTCTTCGCGGTTGAAATGGCGAATGCCGACGACGCGGCCGTGCACGTAGTCCATCTCGCTGCGCCAGATGCTCTCGTGCACCTGCGCGGGGCGCGTGTTCTCGGTGGTCTCGCCGTCGATGCTGAACCAACGCCGCGTGCCGTGGAGCTGGCCGTTGTCGTCGAACTGGCCGTCCTGGCTGATTTCACCAGTCTCGTGAAAGCGCTTGAACGGGCCGACCGGCTTGTCGTGCTCGTAGTGACACTCGTTGCACTTGGTGCCGTCGCCTCGCCAGAAGGTGAAGTCGCCGTGCTTCTCGTCGTCTTGAAGCGGGCCGAAGACCCACTCCTTGTCACCTTCGTCCCACCAGGCCTTCGCGGGGACTCCCTCGGGTCGCTTCTGTGCCTTGCTCACGGTGTGCGGTTTCTAGCGAAACGTGCGCGCAGGTGGCCGGTGAATTCTTCGAGGTGAAAGTGGAGCGCCGCTTCAGGCGACTTCAGCGAGCGCCGTGACGAAGCAGCAACGGCACCTGCAGCGTCGCGTCGACACCGAGCGGCGAGAGCACCAGCGACTTCGCGGTCGTCACCAGACACTCGGCCGAAGGCGCGCTCACCGTGCCGCTCTCGAGGCGCGCGCGCTTCACGCGACCCTGCGCAGAGACGGTCAGCTCGAGCACCACTTCGCCTTGCGCCTGCGGGTTCGCCTTGAGCCACTTCTCGTAACAGGCGGCCAACTTCGGGCGCTGGCTCTTGAGCTCGCTCATCACGCGCGTCAACGCCGCTTCATCAGGCTCCGCGGCCGGCAGCTCCGGCGCGCTCTCGAGGCTGGCGACGTACGGCGCGCCGGCCACCAACTCCGCCCACGACTCACGCACCGGGCCCGACGGAGGCGTCACCGACAACCGACGCCGCCCTGAGGTCACCAGCTCGATGAAGGGAGCGCGCCCGAGCGCCACACCGTCGAGCGACACCGCGCTCCCCGCCGTCAACGACGACGCGTCGAACGGCACCCACGGCTGCGCAGGCACGGCTGGAGCGGTCAACGCGCGCGCCGGCTCGTCACGACCGTCGGCCAACGCGGAGCCATCGCTCCAGCGCACGGCCTCCGGCGCCTTCACCTTGCGACGCTGGCCCGTGACTGAATCGAGCACCTCGACTTCACCCCGCGAGACCTGCAGCACCACCTCCGCCGCCACACGAGAGACCGCGAACAGCGCGTCACTCGCCGCGAAGCGCCGCGACGACGCCAGCACTTCGACGGGCGCGCCCACATCGGCAATCACCTCGCCGGCGCCCAGCGTCACCGACGCGGCGCCACCCAGGGACAACGAGCCCGACGTCACGAAGCGCCACGCGGCATCACTCGCAGCGAGCGTCACCGCTTCGCCCGACAACGCGTCACCTTCATGCAGCGCCGCGCCACCGACGAGCTCGCGCCACGCCGCCGCACCGCTGCGCACCTGAGCGTCGGCCGACGCGCGCACCGCGACGAGCGCATGAAACGGCACCGGCGCCACGGCGATGTTCGGCTGCGGAATCGCCACCACGCCGCCCGCCTGCGGCTCACGCGAAGTCACCACGAAGGTCACCGCAGCGAGCGCCACCGCGCCGGCCACCCAGCCCAACCAACGCCACGAAGAGCGCGACACGTCACCGTGCGCCACCGCCTCATCGAGCCGCGCTTCGACGCGACGAAACGCGAGGTCAGACAGCGTGTACGGCTTGAGCCCGCCGAGCAGCCGCTGCCGCGCCCGCGCGCTCTTCACCTGCGCGCGACAGTCGGCGCAGGCCGCGAGGTGCGTGGCGACGTCACCGTCAGCAGCCGCCTTCGCCGCCAGCTCGATGGCTTCAGGCTCGAGGTGTTTCATGGCTCGTCTCCCCCGAAGAAATCGGCGAGCGCGGGGTCGTCTTTCGCGAGCGCCTCGAGCTCTTTGCGCGCGTAGAACAGGCGCGTACGCACCGTGAGAATGTTCGTCTCGAGGAGCTCGGCGATGCGCTGCGCTTCGACACCTTGAAGGTCGTGCAGCACCAGCACGGCGCGCTTCTTGGGCGAGAGCTGCTCGAGCAGCGCCTCCACACGAGCCTGCCGTTCGGCCGACAACGACACGTCGTCGGGCGTGGGGCCCTCGTCAGCGCGGTCGGGCACGTCTTCGACGATGTCGAGCCGCGAGCGCGTGTGCTTGCGCCGCGCCTTCATCGCCACGTGCACGGTGAGCCGGTACAGCCACGTGGTGAAGGCTGACTTTCCTTCGAAGCGACGAATGGAGCGGAACACTTCGATGAAGACGTCTTGCAATACGTCTTCGAGGTCTGCGCGCGGAACGAGGAACGTCAACTGCCGCGCGACCTGTCGCTGGTGCTGTGCGTAGAGCTCTCGAAAGGCGCTGACGTCACCGGCGCGGGCGCGCTCGACAGCATCAGCGCGGGAACCGGGCGACGTCACGGGCGCGCGCTGTAGCGCTGGGGTCCTCCACATGTAAAGCGAGAGCTCCATTCAACCGTCAGTGCCCGCTCGGCGCGTATGCATTCAGTGACGAACGCGCGTCAAAAGCCGGGCAAGTCCGAATGGTTGTCGCTACACGACACGACGTGTCACGCCGCGTGTGGACTCTGGCTGGAGCCTTCTTCTTCCGGGTACGGAGCTTCGCGCCGCTGCTCATCATCTTCGTGGCGCTCGACATGACGTGGCGCGCGCACCTGGTCGAGTCGCCGGCGAACATCGCGATGAACACCGTGGGCGTGGTGCTCTGCGTGCTGGGCGCGGCGGTTCGCTTCGTCACCATCGCGGCGATTCCACGCGGTACGAGCCTGCAGTCGCGGCGCATTCAGGCCGCGGCGCTCAACACCACGGGGCCGTACGCGGTGGTGCGTCACCCGCTGTACCTCGGCAACTTCTTCATCACCTTCGGCCTGCTGAGCATCGCGAACGAGCCGTGGGCGTGGGTGGTGGGGTTGCTCTACGTGTTCGCCAGTCAGCTCTTCATCGCCCACGCTGAAGACGAGCACCTGCGACGAGCGTTCGGCGAGGTCTTCGAGGCGTGGGAAAAAGAAGTGCCCGCGTGGCGACCACGACTCTCGAAGCTGCGCGAGCTTCGTGGGCCGTTCGCGTGGAAGCGCGCCATTCAACGCGAGGTGAACCCGTTGGTGGCGTGGGGCTCGGGCATCACGCTGCTGTTGATGTGGGAAAAATTCGCGATGAGCCAGCTGACGTCCGCGTTGGGCCTGCGCTTCATCGCGGCGCAGGCTGTGTTGCTGGTGCTGCTCATCGCCAACAAGGTGTGGAAGAAGGTGTCCCCCGCATGAGCCGACGTGACGAAGACATCGACCGCGAGTTCGAGGGCTACGAAGTGCTGCAGAAGCTGCTCGCCGACTCCGGCGCCATCGCCGACGCAGACGACGTGGTCGAAGCGTTTCAGCAGGCCGTCAAAGACGGCGTGTCAGCGCCTGAAGTGATTCACGACCTGTGGGTCGACGAGCCCCGCTTCAACCGCCCTGCCGACGCCGCGCGGCTGTTCGGCAACCTGCTGGGGCTCTTCGACCTCGCGCTTGCGGGCGACCTGAAGGGCCCGACAGAACACGCGCCGCGCGTGAAGCACGTCAAAGCGCAGAAGCCAGAGGCCTTCGGAGACGCCGGCCCCACGCGCGAGTTCATCGACGCCGCGAGCCGGTGGTTCGACGACTACAAGAAAGAGCGCGAGCGGCTTCACCACGCGTTCGACAACCGGCAAGACGCGCTCGTGTCGTGGCTCGACGACTCGGGGCTTGAAGATGCGGGCTTCGGGCTCGCGCGGCACCTGCTGGGTGAGGCGTTCGCGGTGCTCGAGCTGGGCGGCAAGAAGGTCGCGTCACTCGACGAGTCGATGATGCCGAAGAAGGCGAGCCTCGAAGCGCTGCCGGGTGACCTGGGCGCGTGGCTCGAAGAGACGCTCATCGATGAGGCGACGCGCGAAGAAGATCCGTTACCGGAAAAGGAAGCAGTGAAGGTTCGCGACCTCGTGGCCCGCGCCACGAAAGCGATGTGGGACACTGCGAAGTAGCGCCCGACCAGGAAGACAAACATGGCTCCGAAAGACGACGACAGCTCAGGCTTCACGGGAAAGCGGAACAAGTCGTTCCGCGAGCTCGACGCACAGCGCGGCAAGTCGAAGTACCACTCGCGACAAGACGACCCCAAGCAGCAGCGCATCGAGCGCAGCGCGAGCTACGAGAAGTACAAGAAGGCCGCTGACTCGCTCTTCAGTGGCGGCGCGTTGCCGCAGGGCCTCGAGTCGACGTTCGACCCCGACGGCAAACGCAAAGAGCAGAAGGCCGCGATGCAGAAGGTCGGCGAAGCGCCTGACCGCAAAGCGTGGGCCGTGCTCGCGGCGGAGTTCATCGAAAAGTACGACCTGCCCGACGACCCGTTCTTCCTCGACTCGCTGCTCGACCACCCGAAAGACCGCATCGTCGACAAGGCGCTCGCGCGGCTCGAGCTGCTCGCCGAAGATGGTCGGTTGATTCGAGAGAAAGCGCCGCGCTCGTTGGAGCAGCGCCTCAAGTCGCAGGAAATGACGAGCCTGGACGACGACGTGAAGGTGCGCGCCAAGGCGCTGCGCACGAAGTTGTTCTGACTCCGCCTCCGGGAAAGTTTCTCGGAGAAGACCGAACGGAGCCTGTAAACCTCGCCGCATGCACGTCGTCATCACGGGCGCATCGAGCGGCATCGGCGAGGCCATCGCGCGCGAGTACGCAGGGCGCGGCGCGAAGCTGACGCTGGTCGCGCGGCGCAAAGACCTCCTTGAAAAACTCGCGGTCTCCACCGGCAAGCCTGCGCACGTCGTGCAAGCAGATCTCGCCGACCCTTCGCAGGTCACCGCGTGGGTCGACGAAGCCGAGCGCGTGAACGGGCCCATCGACGTACTCATCAACAACGCGGGCGTGCAGATTGTCCGCAGCTTCACCGACACGCCCTTCGAAGACGGCGCGCGCCTGCTGCAGGTCGACCTCCTCGCGCCGCTGCAGCTCTCGCAGTTCGTCGCGCGAAGAATGGTGGCGCGAAAGAGCGGCACGCTCGTCGACATCTCGTCGATGGCGGCCATGGCTCCGACGCCCGGCATGGCGTTCTACAACGCAGCGAAGGGCGGCCTCGCCGCGGCCTCAGAGGCGCTGCGCGCCGAGCTCAAGCCCCACGGCATTCACGTGCTCACGGTGTACCCGGGCCCGGTGAAGACGCCCATGGAGACCGCCGGCCGCTCTGCCTACGTCGAGTCGCGCGCGGCGAACCTGCTCGCGCCTGCCGGCGACGCCGACGTGCTCGCGCGCCTGGTGGCCGACGCGGTCGAAGCAAAACAGCACCGCATCATCTACCCGTTCATGAACGTGCTCGGCCGCTACTTCCCCGGTGTCACGCGCATGGTGCTCGACGCGCTCACGCCGAAGCTGCGCTGACCCGTCACTCGAGCTGCAGGCCGCAGTCGCCGCACGCGCCCGCGACCAACGGCCCCACGAAGCTGCACGCCGGGCACGGCGGCTCGGCACCTTCAGGGAGCTCGGCGGGCGAGCCCAGCTGCACCAGCCCCGGCACCACGCCTTCGCGCTGCACGGCCTGCAGCCACTCGTTCTGCATGTACTGCGCGACGCGCGGCACGTCGTCGCGGTGAATCATCAACTGCAGCTTCGAGCCGCAGCCACAGCCACCGGCGCAGCACGCCTTGGGCGGCGGCTTCGCGAGCTCCGCGTCGATTTCCTGCGCGTGGAGCTGACGCTCGAGCTCACGCATCTGCGCCAACGGCCCTTCGAAGTACGGCACGAGTTCTTCGCTGCTCATGACGCGCGGACTTACTCCGCGTCAGCCCTTCTTCGCCATGTGTCGCGCCGCGCGCAGCCCGAACACCACCGCAGGCCCGAGCGTCGACCCGGGGCCCGGGTACGTGCGGCCCATGACCGCCGCCGAGTTGTTGCCCGACGAATAGAGGCCCTCAATCACCGAGCCGTCTTCACGCAGCGCGCGCGCGAACTCGTCGGTCACCACGCCACCCTTGGTGCCGAGATCTCCGATGACCAGCTTGAACGCGGTGAACGGCCCGCGCTCGAGCGGCGCCAGGTTCGGGTTCGGCTGCACCGACGGGTCGCTGTAGTAGCGGTCGTAGGCCGAGTTGCCGCGGCCGTAGTCACCGTCGACGCCTGCGCGCGCGAAGCCGTTGAAGCGCTGCACGGTATTCACCAACTGCGGCGCGCCGATTTTCTTCGCCAGCTCTTCGAGCGTCTCGCCGTGAAACACCACGCCCTCGGCCGCCATGGCCTTCTTCACCTTCGGGTCGATGAAGAACGTGCGCAGGTAGCGGCGGCCGTGGCGCGCGTCGGTCACCATCCAATACGCGCCGTCTTTGTCGTGCTCGAGCATGTGGTGGCCGAGATCGACGTACGACTCCGACTCGTTGGCGAAGCGCGCGCCCTTCGCGTCGACGATGATGGAGTACGGCATCGCGCGCTCCCCGACGATGAAGCCCGCGCCCGACTTACTGGTCGGCGCGACCGAGGCACCCCACCACGCGTCGTCGAGCAGCTCCGTGGCCGCGCCGTGCTTCATCGCGATGTCGATGGGCTTGCCCAGGTTGCCCGGCGCACCCGACGGAGCCCCGTCGATGCCGTGGTACTTCTGTCGCCACGCCTTGTTGAAGTCGAAGCCACCGCCCGCGAGCATCACGCCGCGCGTGGCTCCAATCGTCATCGCCTTGCCTTCGTGCGTGACGCGCACGCCGGTGACACGGCCGTATTCGACGACGAGGTCTTCGAGCGGCGACTCGAGCCAGAGCTCGCCCTTCTTGTCGACCACCACGATTTTGAGGAACGACGCCGTCAACCCCGCGCCGATGCCCGCCAGCTTCGCGCCGCGCAGCAGGCCACCGAGCACTCGAAACACCAACTGCACGCCGCGCTTGAAGCCGCTCCAGGTCGACCACGAGCGCGTCAGCAACCACACGTCGTCGGTGAGAATCGGCACGGCCATCGGCGCGCGCGACGACTTCCACCACGTGCCGATGACGCGAAGGTTGAAGGGCGAGTGCTCGATGCTGCGCCCGATTTTTCCACCCGGTTTTTCTGGGTAGTAGTCGGCGTATTCGGCCGCGCGCTGAAACTTCATTCCGTACTTCTGCGCGGTGTTCACGAAGTCATCGACGCCGTCGACGAACGCTTCCTTGCGCGCGCGGCTGGTGGCGCGGCCCTCATTGCCGACCGTGGCCTCGAGGTAGGTGAGCGCCTCTTCACGCGAGTCACCGACGCCAGCGGCGCGAAGCAACGGGTTGTTCGGCAGCCACATGCCGCCACCCGACATCGCGCTGTTGCCGCCCCACTTGTCGGTGCTCTCGAGCATCAACACCGTCAACCCTGAGTCCACCGCGCCGAGCGCCGTCGCGAACGCTGCTGCTCCAGTCCCCACCACGACCACGTCGTACGTCTTGTCGAATTGCATGTCGGCTCCTCTTTGCGTCATCCGGACAACGTTGTCCGGAGTAACGTATAAGAGATGCAGAAACGCAAAGCCAATCGAGGACCTGCCGCAGCGGGTGACAACCGGAACGCGCTGCTCTCGGCGGCGCGGGAGGTCTTTTCGGAGCGCGGCTTTCACGCGCCGTTGTCGGCCATCGCCAGGAAGGCCGGCGTCGGGCAGGCCGTGCTGTACCGGAACTTCTCGTCGCGGCTGGAGATCGCCTTCGCGGTCTTCGAGGACAACTGGGCGGCGCTCGACGCGCTCGAGAACGACGAAGACCCGCGCGCCTTCGAGCGGCAGTGGCGCTTTCTGGTCGACAAGACCATCAACGAGCTGGCCTTCATCGAGATGGTCATCGACGCGCGGCGCAACCTCGCCGACTTCGACGGCGGTGCGCGGCTCAAGAAGGTGCTCGGCAAGTCACTCCGGCGCGCGCAGCGGGCGGGCCTCATCTCGAGCGCGCTGAAGGTCGACGACGTGCTCGCGGTGCACCGGTTGGTCTACGGCATGGTGGTCACCTCGACCAACGAGCCGCGGCTCAAGAAGCAGGTCATGCGCGCGCTGTCGGTGGCGAACCTGCTGCCCGCCATCTCGTGAGCGACGTCGATCAGTCTCGCGCGTCGACGGGCAGCCACACGCGGCGCGCGGGCACCTGCACCAGGCGCATTTCGGGGAACCAGAGGCCGGTGAGCATGCGGCCGTACACACAGCCCGTGTCGAGGCCGGTGGCGAACGGGTACTGCTGCAGCCCGCGCACGGCGTCGTGACCGAAGACCACGTGGCGAGGCCCGCTCCACTTCGAGGCCCACGGCACCCCACCTTCGATGCGCGTCGAGCCCCGACCTTCGGCGTCGATGGAGCGCAGGTTCAACAACACATGTCGCGGCTGATTCTCGAGCGGCACACCCGGCACCACGCCCGCGTGTACGCACAGCGCGTTGAGCTCCGGGAAGTCGAGCCACAGCGGCAACAGGTCGAGCCAACGAAAGTCGTCTGCGGGCAGCGCGCGCGCGATGGCGGCGTGCGGAGCCTTGGAGTCACTGCTGCGCAGCTCGATGACCCGCGCGTCGTGGTTGCCCAGCACGGCGAGCGCCTTCAGCTCCCGGGCGCGCGCGACGACGCCGAGCGAGTCGGGGCCCTTCGCGGTCAGGTCGCCGACGAGCACCAGGCGGTCGTCGCTACCGAAACCCGCAGCGACGAGGAGATCTCCGAACTCCTCGTTGCAGCCGTGCACGTCTCCGATGAAGAGCGTGCGCCGCACTTCAGACGTCGGACGGCTTCTTGAAGAACGTCTGCTGGTAGTACGCGAGCTCGCCGATGGACGCGCGCAGGTCAGACAACACCGTGTGCGCCGCCTCGACCTTCGAGCGGCCCGGCGCGTTGGGGTACCAGGCGCGGGTGATGATCTTCAGGCTCGAGACGTCGACCATGCGGTAGTGCAGCGCGCGGTCGAAGCCCGGCATGTACTTCGTGATGAACGCGCGGTCGGTGTGAATGGAGTTCCCGCACAGAATGCCGTCGGCGTAGTCGCAGTGCTGCAGCAGCAACTTCGTGGCTTCACGCTCGGCCACGCGCAGCGAAATGTCTGACTTGCGCACGCGCTCGAGCAGGCCGTTTCGGGTGTGCATGTCTTTGACGAACGGCTCCATGCGCGCCAACGACTCTTCAGGCTGCCAGATGGCGGCCTCCCACTCGGCGACGGGCTTCAGGTTCCCGTCGGTGATGATGAGGCCCATCTCGATGATGGAGTTGGTGGCCGTGTCGAGGCCGGTCATCTCGAGGTCGCACCACACGAGGCGGGTTTCGGAAGTCATGCGGCGCGTTTACGTCACGCCGTGGGGCCGTGCTACTGCGGCGACGTGGACGCCCAGAATCTCATCGCGAAGCTGCAGGGTGATGCGGCGCAGTCGTTGGCTGCGCTCTCGGTTGAACAGGTGCTCTCGACGCCGGTCGGTGAGCTGCTCCCCGAAGCGCTCGCGCGCGGCACCACGCGCAAGGCGATGGAGGCGCTGCTCGAAGCAGACACCGCGCTGCAGGTGCTCACGCGCGTCGTCGAGACGCTCGCCAATGAGCTGCAGCAACAGCGCCTGACGCTCAAAGAGCTGACGACGAGCGACGTTCGTGCTGCCGCGCACGCACTGCTGCGGCGCCCGTACTCGCCCGACCGTCGGCTGGTGCTCACCGTCATCGACCGCGAGCCCATGCGGGAGCTGGTGCGCGCGTTGTTGCTCGACGCGGTGTTGGAGTTCGGGCGCAAGGCGAGCGCCCCGGTGGCGGGCATGGCGCGAGGGCTGGGCTCGTTGGCGAAGCTCGCGGGCGAGACGGTGAAGTCGCGCACCGGAGGGCTGGGGTCGCTCGTGGGCGCGGTGAGCAATGAGGTCGAACGTCAGCTCGAGAAGCGCGCGGCGGAGTTCGTCGACGCGGCGCTCGGCGGGGTCTTCGGGCAGATCGCCGACGCGATTTCCGACCCGAAGCGCGCGGAAGAAGCAGCCGAGCTGCGCATCGCGTTCTTCGACGGCGTGCTCGAGCTGACGGGCCCGCAGCTGGCGCGTGAGTTGATGAACCTCGACGTGACGGGCGGCGCGAAGGAGCTGCGCGCGGGGCTCAAGCGCTGGCTGGCGTCGAAGGAGGCCGAGGCGCAGCTGGGCCAGGTCGCGAAGTTCACGCTGCAGCGCGATGCCCAGCGGAGCGCGCGCGACGTGCTGGTGGAGCTCGGGCTGCTCGAGGTCACGCGTGAGGTGGCGACGGAGCAGCTCGCGGTGCGCATTCGCGCCATCGCCAGCTCACCGGAGTTCGCGAGCTGGCTCGGCGGGCTCTGAGAGCAGCGCTTCAATCATCGAGCGCGGCACCGCGCCAACGAGCTGCCCCGTCGCTTTCCCATTGCGGAAGGCAATCAGCGTTGGAATCGAGCGCACGCCGAAGCGCTGCGTGACGGCCTGACTCTCGTCGACGTCGAGCCAAAGCACCGGCACTTCCGGGTGCTGGGCAGCCATCGCTTCGAGCGTCGGCTTCAGCGCCTTGCACGGTGGGCACCACGTGCCTCCGAACTCGACCAGCACCAGAGGTGCGGAGTTCACGTCAGTCTCGAAGCGGGAATCGTCAGTGGTGCGCAGCATCAGGTGCTCCAGGTGAGTGGTTCACCCGGTCTGTGTCGGCGACGTCGGCCAGTGTGTCACGCAGGTGCGCCCGTACACGCTTGAGGCGGCTGCGAATCGCGTTCGACGTCACGCCGAAGCGCTCGGCAATCTCGTCGCCGGTGAAGCCTTCGGCAGCCAGCATGAACGCCACCCGGTCACTGCGCGACAACGTCATCAACGCGTCGGTGATGCGGCCCTCGAGCAACACGTCTCTCTCGGCGCACGCGCAGGGAACCTCGGCCTCGGGTTCGAGCCGCGCAGCGCGTTGGTTCATGCGCGAGCAGGTGCGCGTCACGAGCGTCGACAGCCACGACAACGGCGAGCTGTCTCCACGGAACTGCGTCATCGACGTGGAAGCCGTGAGCAGCGCCTGCTGCACCGCTTCTTCTGCGTCAGCGGCGAGGTGGCACTGCCGCCGCGCCACCGCCGTCAAGCGCTTGCCGTACGTACGTGCGAACAGGTCGAGCGCGCGCACGTCTCCGGCCTGCATCAACTGAAGCAATGTGTCGGCGGACGAGCTCATGCACAGAGCCGTGTCGTCGACCCGAAAAAGTGTGTCACGCCACGGTCGCGGCGCCGCCGGCCATGTCGAACTTCGTACCGGCCGTCAGGAAGTCGCGGTGCACGTAGCCCAACGCGAGGTGCTGGCCGTGCTTCACGCTCTTCACCACGCTGGTGACCCAGCCGACCTTGCGGTCGCCGACCTTCAGCTCCGTCTTGTACTCGGGCGACGCTTCGCCCAGCTCGAGGCGCACCAGCTTCTTGTTCATCTGCCCGCGGTAGGTGGCGCGCGCGATGACCTCCTGGCCGATGTAGCAACCCTTCTTGTAGTGAATGGCGTGGTCGAGGTTCGCCTCGAGGGGAATCGTCACCTCGGTCATGTCGACGCCGAACAGCGGCACGGCGTTTTCAACGCGCAGCACCTCGAGCGTCGCGTCAGACAACTTCGGCACGTCGCTCAACGCCGCCAGCACCGTCGCGACGGCTGCGCGCTGCACGACCACGTCGACCCCGCCGAAGAACGAGCGCAATTCACCTTCACGCGGTTGAACCCGCTGCGCGACCTCCGCCGCGTTGGGCCCGATGAACGAGAGCACCGCCAGCTCCGGCGCGTCGAAAATCTCGGCCTCTTCGCTGATGAGGTACTTGTTCAAGAAGGCCTTCACCGTCGCCCCGCGCCCCGCCCCGGTGTCGAGCAGCACGTCGTCGGCACGTCGCAGCACGCGCAGGTCGCCGACCATCGAGCCCTTCACCGTCAACAGCGCCGCGTAGCAGCTGCCGCCCACGGGCAGCCCGGCCACGTCGTTGGTCACCATGCCCTGCAGAAAACTCACCGCGTCAGGCCCGGTGACGCGCAGCTGCTCGCGCGACGACGCGTCGTACACGGCGCATGAATTCGCTGCGGCTTCGTACTCGGAGGCGACGGCTTCGACAGACATGCCCAGACCCATAACGCGGTCGCGCGCCGTCGGCAGGGTCAGAACGTCGAATAGAAGCGGCCGATGTTCGCCATGCGCTCGTAGGTGGTGAAGCCCGGGCAGTTGACCAACCCGTACGGCGCGTGGGTGATGATGACGCCGCGGCTGCTCGCTGCGCCGCGCGGGTACGCCGCGTACCAGAACGCCGAGGTCGCAGAGTTCGGGCAGGAGCTCCCGGCAGCGGGAGGAATCGACTGCGCGATGGCCATGAACTCGTCGACCACGGCCGGCGCGGACCAGCTCGTGGCGCTCGCGCAGTTCGAGTCGCAGACGCGCACGCGGACCTCGCCAGTGGACGTGGTGATGAGCCCCAACGAGTCGCCCTCGCGCGCCAACCACGTCTCATCTTCGCGCTCGTCAGAGCCCAGCGCGGCCGAGGTCCAGCTCGAGATTTCGGTGCAGTTGGCGGTGCACGAGCTGAGGAACAACGTGCCGTTGTTTTCGGAGCCGAGGGTCGTCATGCCCTGGTTGAACGCGAGGTAGACGTGGCCAGCGGGCGTCACCACGAAGCCACCAGGCGCGAAGGTCGAGTGCACGAAGCCCTGCGACGACAGCTGCCAGCTCGCCGCCTGTGTGCAGTTGCTCGCGCAGCGCCCGTACGAGTGCAGCCGCTCGCCGTTCGAGGTCATGCCGGCCGAGTAGAGAATGTGGAACACGCCCGAAGCGTCGACGGCGAGGTGCGTGATGGTGCCATCGAGGATGGCGCCGACCGACCAGCTCGCAGCGTCGGTGCAGTTGCTCGCGCACGTCGCGAAGTGCGCCGAGTAGTTGCCGAACGCGCCGCGCGAGACGAATGACACGACGCCGCTCGCGCTCACCGCGAGCCCATTCACCACGCCGACGGCGCCGTTCTGCACGCGATCTCCCAGCGAGACCGCGTCCCAGTTCGTCGCCGTGCCGCAGTCGCTCGCGCACGTCGCGTAGAGCAGCGGGTCGGCCATTCCGCTCCCAGCCATCGCGACGCCGTGAACGAGCGCGTGGGCGCGCCCGGCGCCGTCGACCACCAGGCCAGCCACGCTGATGGTGTTCGCGTTGATTTCAGCGTGGTCGAGCACCGTCGCCAGGTTCCACGACGCGGGGTCGCTGCAGTTCGTCGTGCAGCGGCCGTACACCACGCGCTCGGCGAACCCCTCGTTGAAGAGCAGGTGCATCGAGCCGTCGGGCGCAGCCGCGAGGAGCTGATTGCCGAACCCGACGCGAGGGAAGGTGCCCACGCCAGCGACGCCAGTGCCACCGCCCGTCGCGGCACCTCCGCCGGTCGCTGTGCCGCCGCCTGTCGCTGAGCCGCCTCCCGCGCCGCCGAAGCCACCCGCGAGGCCGCCGCCGGCACCGCCCCCCGACCCGCCGCCCGTCGGAGAACAGCCCGCTGCCACAAACATCAGGAATGAACACAAGAGCGCTCGCATGAGCGCTGAACCTACCTCCCGCAGCGGCTCGCAGACCACGCGGCGTCGCCTTCCTGCCACGCATTGGCACCGCGGCCCCCCGACAACACCGTTGGCACGCGGCTTGGACACGTCGCGTCGCATGACGACGAACCAACCGCCCACACCACCCGGGGCCTTCGCGCGCGGGTTCACCTGGCTGTGGCAACAGAACCTCTTCGGCTCGCTCACCATCGTGCTCGTCGCCACGCTGGTCATCGCGGGCCAGGTCTCGAGCCGCACTGACTTCGCCAACACCGAGGTGGCCGACGCCGTGGAGTCGCGCTGGGGCGCGCCCGTGCAGCAGGCCGCACCGTCGGTGCGCTGGGTACAGAGCGGCACCGTCTTCACCGAGCTCTCACCGCTCGCGCTCGCCAGACAGCACGTGAAGGTCGACGCGCAGATGAACTACCGCAAGCGCGGCCTCGCGTACTTCTCGGGCTTCGACTTCGTGTTCGACGGCACCTACGTGGCGAAGAACGAGCAGCCCCACGACATCGACGTGGCCTTCGTCTTCCCCATCGAGGTCGACAAGTCGCAGGTGCTGCTCTCTGAGCTGTCCTTCGCGGTGAATGAACGAGCCGCGTCGCTCGACCTCGGCGAGCAGGGCAACCGCCTGGTGTGGACGGGCCGGCTCCCCGTCGGCGGCGAGGCGAACTTTCGCATTCACTACAAGGCGCGCGGCCTCGAGTCGTTCGTGTACTCGCTCGACCCGTCGCTGCCCGCGCACGACGTCACGCTGAACATCGACGTCACCGGCGGCGACAACATTGACTACCCGCCGTACGTGCTCGCCGCGAGCCAGAAGACCGTCGGCAACGGCCACGCGTCGCTCACCTGGGAGTACCCGTCACTCGAGTCCGGCGTCGCGCTCGGTGTCGTGCTGCCGTCGATGAAGAAGTACGACGACCTCGTCGCCACGATGTCGTTTCGCGCGTTCTTCCCGGCGCTCGCGTTCTTCGCGGTGTTGTCGTTGTTGGCGCTCAAGCATCGCCGGCGGCTCTCGGTCTTCGAGAGCTACATCGCGGCGGCGGCCTTCGGGTTCACCTTCGTGTTGCTCGCGTACCTCGGCGCCTTCATGCACTTCGTGCTCGCGTGGGGGCTGACGATGTCGGCGTTCGGCGCGGCGGTGGTGCTCTTCGTGAGTCGCCTGTTCCCCGACGAAAAGAAGCGCGTCATCGCCGGCGCGTGGCTGGCGACGCAGGTCATCCCCACCGCGGCGGTGTTGCTGCCCGGCTACACGGGCCTCATCTACACGCTCGAGTTGCTCGCGGCGTTGCTCGCCACCATGGCGCTCATCACCAACCAGCAGGTGCGCGCCTTTCTCTCTGACCGTCTCTCGCCCGGAGGTGCCGCATGACGCCCGCCCTCATCGCGCTGTTGCTCGCCGCGACTGACGCTTCAGCCACCGTCACGCTGCCGTTGTCTGAATACCGGGCGGCGGCCAGCGACGTCGTTCAACCTGCGCCGCTCGCAGGCGCGGTCATCAACCAACGGCTCACCGCGCGCGTCGCCGGAGACAGCGTGGAGGTCACCGCGCAGCTGGTCGTCAGCGTCATCGACACCACGAGGTGGACGAAGCTGTCGCTCTTCAAGCTGACGCCGGGCGTCACGCTGCTCTCGTCGACGCAGGTCGAAGGCGCGCTCATCGCCGCGCAGAACGACGAGCTGGTGCTGGTGACGAAGACCGCCGGCACCTGGCCGCTGGAGCTCAAGTTCTCGGTGGCGCGCAGCGCTCGGCTCACGCGCGGCGCCGACGTGATGGACAGCGTGATGCGCGTGGAGGTCGACGGCGAGCTGGACGAATTGCTGCACGGCGCCGAGGTGCTGCCGCAGCACGGCGCGTGGGCGCTGCGCTGGAAGACGCTGACCGCACGCAAGCAACAGATCGTGGCCGCGCGCCCGCCGATGGAGCCCGTCATCACCGCGGCCAACGCGCAGCTCGTCACCACCGTCGAAGGTCGCGCGCGCCTCACGGTGCAATACGCGCTGGAGCTCGACCGGGAACAGCGGCTCACGCTCAAGCTGCCCGAGTCGTGGACGATGACGCGCGTGAGCATGAATGGCTCACCGCTCGTGGTGCCCGAAGGTCGCGAGGTGTCGTGGGCGGTGAACCCCGTGCGCGCCGGCGAAAAGACCGCGTCACTCGAGCTCACGCTGGAGCGCGACTTCGGCGTGTTTCATCTCTCGGGGCGGCTCGGCGTCACGCTGCCCGGCGCGTCATGGCCCACCGCGCGCGTCGAGAGCAGCGTGCACCTGCCCGAGGTGTTCCAGTGGCGTCGCCTGGGCGGTTCGCTGGAGCCCTCCGAGTCGCTCAACTGGAGCGCGCCGTCGATGCCCGGCAAGCAGCTGCTCTACCGCCAACACCTCGTCGCCGCCGCTGGTCCCACGCTGGAGCTCGCGTATTCCGTCGACCTCACCGGGCGCTACTTCAGCCTGCGCGGAGGCCGGTGACACAAGCCGTGGCCCCGGGGGGTCGCGCTGCATATAAGGCGCGACGTGTCTGCGCCCTCGTCTGATCCACGCCCCTCGGGCGTCGCCGTTGGAACGCTCCTCGCTTCGTCGGCTTCGATGGTGGCGCTCTCCATCTACCAGTGGCTGGAGCTCATCGAGGTTCGCGCGGGCCACACGGCCGCGTGTTCGGTGAACGAGACGGTCAACTGCGCGACGGTGTGGAACTCGTCGTTCGCCCACCTGGTACACGAGTGGCTGGGCATGCCCGTCGCCGCGCTCGGCGTGCTGTGGGGCGTGGTGGCCTTCACGTTGAGCTTCTTCGTGTGGCAGCGCCCGGGCACGTTCACCGGTGCGGTGAAGTTGTGGGCGCTCATCGGTGCGTTGTCGTGCGTCACCTTCATCTCGGCGTCGTTCCAGGCGCGCGCGGTGTGCCTCACCTGCCTCGGCACGTACGCGCTGACCGCGGTGTTCGCCGTCGCGGCGCTCAAGCTGCTCGCCGGCCCCATGCTTCCTCCGGGGCGCGAGCTCATGGGCAGCCTCGGGTGGCCGCTGGTGCTCACGGTGCCCGTCTATTTCGGGCTGCTGTACCCGGGCGCGAAGACGCCAACAGAGAGCGCCGCGCTGCCCGTCATCGACAAGCACGACCCGAATGACTTCGGCGCCGTCGTCGACAACCTGCCCGAGCGCGAGAAGCTCACCGCGAGCTGGGCGCGCAACGAATGGAAGAAGGCGCCCACCGTCGACACGTCGCGCTTCCCCGTGCACGCGCGCAAAGGCAACCCCGAAGCGCCGGTGCGCATCGTCGAGTTCACCGACATTCTGTGCGGCCACTGCGCGCAATTCGAAGAGGTGCTCCGCGAGATTGAAGGCATGTCTCCGCAGGGCGGCCTGTCGATTGAGCCGCGGTACTACCCGCTCGACAACGAGTGCAACCCCGACATCAAAGGCACTGCGGGCGACGGCGTGCGTTGCTACGGCGCGAAGCTGCAGATCTGCGCAGAGGCCAGCCCGAAGTTCTTCGTCATGCGCCGCGAGCTGTTCCAGAACCAGCGCCAGCTCGACCAGGGAATGATGCTCGCCATCGCCACGCGGCACGGGCTCGACGGCGACACGCTGGCGGCGTGCATGAAGTCTCCCGAGACGGCCGCGCGGCTCAGCCAAGACATCGCGTACGCGAAGCTGTTCAACATTCAGGGCACGCCGCTGGTGGTGCTCAACAACCGCAACGCGCCGCCCGCGCCGGTGTTCCTGCTCGGCATGGTGCTCTCGGGCGGCAACGCCGACGCGCCGCATTTCCAGCGACTCCCGCCTCCGCCGCCGCCTGCGCAGCCGCATGAGTGACGAGAAGAAGCCGTTCAACAACCCCTTCGGCGCGCTCGGTGGGCTGCGTGAAGCGCTGCCGGTTCAACCGCCGAAGCCCGAGAAGGTGAAGAAGGGCCCCGCACGCGCGGTGGTGCGAATGGAGCGCACCGGTCGTGGGGGCAAAGAGGTCACCGTCATCGAGCACCTCGAGCTGTCACTCAAAGAGCGTGAAGGCTGGCTCAAGGAGCTCAAGGGCGCGCTCGGTTGCGGCGGCACGCTCGAAGGCGACGCGTTGGTGTTGCAAGGCGACCTTCGTGAGCGCACGGGGAAGTGGCTCGAGAAGAAGGGCGTTCGGAAGGTCACGCTGGGCTGAGGTGCTTCATGGCGATGCAGCCGGTGCTCTACGTCGATGTCGACGACACGTTGGTGCGCACGCTGGGCAGCAAGCGCGTGGCCATCAGTCACATGGTGACGCTGGTGCGTGCGTTGTCGACGCGCGCCGAGCTCTACTGCTGGAGCCGCGGCGGCGCCGAGTACGCCCGCGAAGTCGCCGTCGAGCTGGAGCTGCGCGACTGCTTCAAAGCATTTCTGCCGAAGCCCGACGGGCTGCTCGACGACGTCGACGTCGCGCAGTGGGTGGGGCCACAGCTCCACCCTGCTGAGTGCAACGGCCTGACGGCTGATGAAGTGTTGAAGAAGCTGCAGCGCTGAGCGCTTCAGTGCTTCTTCGGCTCCATGCGGCCGCGCGGCGCCTTCGACTTGAAGCGGTCACCGGGCTTCGGAGCGCCGAAGCGACGCTGCGCTGAATCACCGGGCTTCGAACCGAAGCTGCGCTTGGCGCCAAAGGTCTTCTTCTCGCCGAACTCTTTCTTCTCTCCGAAGGGTTTGCGCTCGCCGAACTCCTTCTTCTCTCCGAAGGGCTTCCGCTCGCCGAACTCCTTCTTCTCTCCGAAGGGCTTCCGCTCGCCGAACTCCTTCTTCTCGCCGAAGGGCTTCCGCTCGCCGAACTCCTTCTTCTCTCCGAAGGACTTCCGCTCGCCGAACTCCTTCTTCTCTCCGAACGACTTGCGCTCGCCGAACTCCTTCTTCTCTCCGAAGGGTTTGCGCTCGCTGAAGTGCTTCGTGTCGCCGAAGACCTTCTTTCCCTCGAACGGCTTGCGCTCGCCGAAGGGCTTCTTGTCGCCGTACGGCTTGCGCTCATTGAAGTCGCGCTTGGCGCCGAAGTCCTTCCTGGCACCGGCGCGGCTGGCCGACGCACGCGGGCGCGGCATTGCGGCCTCTTCGCCCTGCTCGCTGCGCGAGGGAATTTCCTGCTCGTCAGACAGCCGTGAAGGGCCCGACTCGGCGTTGGCACCGAACGCGCCGCCGAACGCCGCCTTGCCGCTCTCGCGCTCGACGCGAACCTTGCGGCCACGAATGCGCGTCGCGTGCAGCGCAGTGATGATGGCGTCGACCGACTCCGTCGGCACCTCCACGCGCGAGTTCATCTCGTTCACGCGCACGCCCTGAATCAGGCTCGAAGAGATGTTCGCCTCGTTCGCGATGGCCCCAACGAGGTCTTGCGGTCGAACACCGGCGTGCTCGCCGAGGCTCAACGTCAACGCCGTCATGGGCGTCGACGAACCACCACCACGAGAGCGCTCTTCACGGCCTCCGCGCTGCGGGCGCTCACCACGTTCAGGGCGATCGCTGCGCTCGGTACGGCCACGCGCAGGTGCCCGCGTAGTGCCCGTGGGGAAGTCGACGTCGTCGCCTTCGGTCGCGGGGAACATTTTCTGCTGCAGCAGCATCATCGCCGCGGCCGCCACCTGCTCGACGGTCGCGCCTTCGCCTGCCTTGGCGACCAGCGCGTTGAACGACGCCACGCGCGGCGACGAAATCGCCGCCTTCACCTGCTCGGCCACCGTGTCAGCGCGCTTCGCGTCGAGCTGCGCGCGCGAAGGCACCTGCAGCAACGGGAGCTTCTTCTTCACCTGTCGCTCGACGTTGCCGAGCAACCGCATCTCGCGCGGGTCGAGGAAAGAGAGCGCCACACCGTCTTTACCGGCGCGGCCCGTACGACCGATGCGGTGCACGTAGACCTCGGGCGAGGTCGGCAGGTCGAAGTTCACGACGTGGCTGAGGTTCTCGACGTGGAGCCCACGCGCCGCGACGTCGGTCGCGACCAGCACCCGAATGTCGCCCTCTTTGAACTTGCGCAGCACCGCGTCGCGCTGTTCCTGCGTCAAGCCGCCGTGCAGCGCCGCAGGCTCGTAGCCGGTGCGCATCAACACGTGCGTCAGCTCTTCGACCTCGTTGCGCGTGCGGCAGAAGATGATGGCGCTCGTCGGGGTCTCCCACTCGAGCACGCGCATCAACGCGGCTTCCTTTTGCTTGCGCTGCACCACGTACGCCGCCTGGCGAATGTTGGGCAGCGTGCCGGCGTCGAGCGCGCGCGCGGCAATGGTCACGCGCACCGGGTCTTTCAGGTGCTTCTCGGCGATCTTCGCGATGCGGGGCGCGAGCGTGGCCGAGAACAACGCCGTCTGCCGCGTGTTCGGCAGCTCGTTGAGGATCGACTGGAGGTCTTCCTCGAAGCCCATGTCGAGCATCTCGTCGGCCTCGTCGAGCACCACGACCTTCACGTTCTTGAGCAGCAACGTCTTGCGACGAATGTGGTCGAGCGCGCGGCCAGGCGTGGCGATGACGACGTCGACGCCGCGCTTGAGCGGCTTGACCTGCTGGTAAATCTCCTGGCCGCCGTACACGGCGATGGCCGACACGCCGATGCCGGCGCCGTACTTCTGCAACGCCTCGGCGACCTGCATCGCCAATTCACGCGTGGGCACCAACACCAGCGCCTGCGCCTCGAAGGGCTTGCGGTCTTTCTGGGTGACGCGCTCGAGAATGGGCAGCGCGAAGGCCGCCGTCTTACCGGTACCCGTGGCCGCCTGCCCCAGCACGTCGCGCCCGTTGATCAACGCGGGAATGGTCTCGCGCTGAATGGGCGTCGGCTCTTCGTAGCCAAGGCCCTTCAGGGCGTTGAGAACTTCACTCCGCAGCCCGAAGGACTCGAAGGTTACGGCGGGGGCAGCGGGGGTCTCCATGTGGAGGCCCGATACGCGGTTTGGGCGCTGAGCGCTACTTGCTCACCCGTCAAGACAGCCGTTCGAGCACCAGCGGCCGAACCGGAGGCGCCACTTCCCCGAACGAATACGCGGCGATGACCCGGTCGGTGACCTCCTTCACGCGCGCCTCGTCGTTGACGTGCATGGTCACCAGCGTCTCACCGGCCTTCACCGCCTGGCCCACCTTCTTCTCGAGCACGAAGCCCACCGCAGGGTCGATGACGTCGCTCGACTTCGCGCGCCCGGCGCCGAGCGTCATGGCCGCGAGACCCAGCGCTTCAGAGGCGATGGCCGTCACCACGCCGTCGGTCGGCGCCTTCACCGCCACCAGCTTCTTCGCGCGCGGCAGCTTCGAGAGGTCGCGAATGGCCGACGGGTCGCCGCCCTGCGCTTCGACGATTTCGCACAGCTTCTTCTCGGCCGCGCCCGACTTCATGGCCTCGGCGAGCAGCACGCGCGCGCGCTTCGTGTCGTCAGCTTTGCCACCCAGCACCAGCATCTCGGCGGTCAGCGCGAGCGTGATTTCGGTGTAGTCGAAGGGCGCGTTGCCTCGCAGCATCTCAACGGCTTCGATGACCTCGAGCGCGTTGCCGACGGTGTTGCCCAGCGGCTGGTCCATGTCGGTGAGCAGCGCGACGACGTTCTTCCCCATTTCCTTGCCGATGCCGATCATCGTGGTGGCCAGCGTGCGCGCGTCGTCGAGGGTCTTCATGAAGGCGCCGCTGCCGACCTTCACGTCGAGCACCAGCGCGTCGATGCCCTCCGCCAGCTTCTTGCTCATGATGGACGAGGCGATGAGCGGAATGCAGTCGACCGTCGCGGTGACGTCGCGCAGCGCGTAGAGCTTCTTGTCGGCCGGCGCGAGCGTGGCCGTCTGGCCGATGAGACAACAGCCGACGTCTTTGACGAGGCGGCGATAGTCGGCGACCGAGAGGTTCACGTTGAACCCGGGAATCGACTCGAGCTTGTCGAGCGTGCCGCCGGTGTGGCCGAGGCCGCGCCCCGAAATCATGGGCACCGGCACGCCGCACGCGGCAGCCAGCGGCGCCAGCGACAGCGACACCTTGTCGCCCACGCCACCGGTGGAGTGCTTGTCGACCTTGAGGCCCTTCGTCTCGGAGAGGTCGAGCACTTCGCCGCTCTCGAGCATCGCGCGCGTCCACGCGCCGAGCTCGACGGGGTTGAGGCCACGGAAGAACACGGCCATGCACATGGCGCTCATCTGGTAGTCGGTGACGTCGCCCTTCGTGTAGGCGTCGATGAAGGCGCGAATGTCGTGGCCCAGCAACACGTGGCCATCTCGCTTCGCCTTGATGAGTTCGTAAGCACGCATGGCGCGGAAGCTATGCGCGGCGACCCACGGCGGCCACTTCTTGAGGCATGTTCGCGCGCCATGACGAACGCCCGCCTGTTTCTCCTCGCCGCTCTCGCGCTCACTGCCTGCAAGAAAGACAAGCAGCCTGACGCGCCCAAAGGGCTGGTCGTCGGCCTCGTGACCGACGTGGGCGGCCGTGGAGATCAATCGTTCAACGACTCGGCGCTGCGCGGGCTCGAAGCGTGGGCCGGTGACGTGAAGTCGGTCGACGGCAAGTACGTGGCGCTGACCTCCGCTGAACGAAGCGCGGCGGTGCCTCCTGAGCTGGCGGCGCGGGTGACGGCGCAGGGCGTGAGGCCGCTCGTCGTGCAGAGCAAGGCGCAGGAGGACTACCAACCCAACCTGCAGCTCATCGCGGACCAGGGCGCAGACCTCACCGTCGGCACGGGCTTCATGTTGGAGAACGCGGTGGAGGTCGTCGCGAAGCAGAACCCGGGCTCGAAGTTCCTCCTCATCGACTCGCCGATTCTCGACCCCAAAGGCGTGCCGCAGTCACTGCCAAACGTGCGCACCGTGGTGTTCAAAGAAGAAGAAGGCAGCTTTCTGGTGGGAGCGCTCGCGGGGTTGGTCGCGAAAGACAAGGTCGGCTTCGTGGGCGGCATGGAGATTCCGCTCATCAAGAAGTTCGAGGCGGGCTTTCGCGCGGGCGTGATGACCACGAACCCCAGGGCGCAGGTGATGGTTCAGTACACCGGCAGCTTCGACAACGTGGCGCGCGGCAAGCAGGCCGCGCAAGACCTCGTGGCGAAGGGTTGTGAGGTCGTCTTTCACGCGGCCGGCAGCGACGGCAACGGCGTGATTCAGGCCATCAAAGAAGCGCGCGCTGCGGGCGCGAAGGTGTTCGTCATCGGCGTCGACTCAGACCAGTCGCACGTCGCGCCCGACGCGGTGCTGACCTCCATGGTCAAGCGCGTCGACCTCGCGGTGTGGCAAGCCATCAGCGACTTGAAGGCGGGGAGCTTCACCGCGGGGGACGTCACCATGGGCCTCAAAGAAGGCGGCGTGACGTTTGCTCCGGTGCGCGTCGAGCTGGCTGACAAAGAAGCGTTGCTCGCGAAGGTCGAAGCGCTGCGCGGCAAGGTCGTCGCGGGTGAAGTGAAGGTGCCGTCGAACACGAGCGACCTCGAGCGATTCACCCCACCCGCGCAGTAGTCGGCAGGAAACAGCGCGCGTCCGTTGCGAACAGGAGTGAAAATCTCGGACGTGGCGCGGCGCTCACCGCAATGACACGTCGGCTTGACCGAGACCAACGACGGTGCCGTCCGCGTGGGGCGCAGCAGCGATGTCACCCCGCCTTGGGGCGGAACGGCTCGAGCAGCGCCATCAAGTTTCCGTCCTCGGCGAGCGCGGCCTCGAAGTCGTCGGCGGTGAGCACCAGCAGCGTCGCCGGTGCAGCAACGCGGAACAGCCCCGGAGCTGGCTTGCGGCGATAGAGCGCCTGCGTGTTGAAGACGGTGCCTGCGTTCGATGTCCAGAACGGTTGCCACACAGCCTCCGTCCCCCTCCCAGATTCGAGCGAACCCTTCTCAACGCACATCGCTGCCTGCTGGCGCAACGTCACGAAGCCCACCTCGAGTTCCACCCGCGTGACCCACTTCGCGAGGGGCAGCAGCTCCGAGGGAGCCACGCGAGGAAAGAGTCGTGCAACGAACTCACGTTGATTCGCGTCGATGGGCACACCGCATCATTCCATGGGCACGTGGGCCTTCGGTATGCGGGACAACGAATGCGTCGACCTCCGCGCATGGTTCCGATGACTCAGCGCGAGGGAGTCGGGCCATCACCGCTCAGCGACCCAACACACGCACGAGTTCTTGAATGAGCTGCTCCGGGCGCTGCTTCAAAGCGATCCACGTCCAATGAAGAACCAGAAAGCCACGCACCGCGAGGCTGTTCTGTCGCGCGCGGTCATTTTCGAACGCCGCGAGGCTCGCGTGGTGCTCGTAGCCGTCGGCCTCGATGACGACGCGTGACCCGGGGAAGTGGAAGTCGAGCCGCCGCAGCCGCCGCCCCGCGTAGACCGCACGCTGCTTTTCAGGCCGAGGCAGACCTGCGTCGTCGAGCACGTCGAGCACGCGCGCCTCGAGCTCGCTCTCGGTGGGCCCGCTGCCGCCTGCGAAGTCGTCGACGAGCTTGCGCAACAGGTCTGCGCCGCGATGCCCCGCCCGGCGCTCCAGAATCGCTTCGAGCTGCTCGAGCGTCGTCCACTTGAGCCGGAGTGCTTCATCGATGCTCGCGCGCAGGTCTTGCTCGTTCGTCGTCGCTGAAATGTCGAGCAACGTCCGCGCGGCGGTGGTCACCGTGAAGCCATGCCGCTCCGTCACGTCGCGGGCGTGCAGCGGCTCTACGAAGTGGCAGGCGACACCTTCCGGCGCGCGCTGCTTGCGACACACCGACACCTCGACGGGCCCACGCTTGAAGCGCGCGAAGCCCCACAGCGCGGCGGCGGCCCGGTGCGAAATCGCGAAGTCGCGCTCGGCCCACAACGACGCTGCCTGCAGCGCCTGGTGCCACGTCTGTGGAGCGCCGACGACGCGGTACACGCCCGGCAGCACCCGACACCAGCGACCAGACTTCACCTGCCGCTGAACCTGCCTCCGGCTCACCCGGCTGCGCTGCGCGCCCTCGAGCCCGATGAGCCCGTGCTGGCTCGCAGCCACCTTGAGACATCTCGCGATCCGCTCGTCCACGCCGACGGCATAGCAAGCAGCTCCGACATGTCCGGCAGACGAGGGCTGCAGCGGGCACCGAAGAGGTGCTTTTTGCAGCCCTCGCGGTTCAGCGCGCGGCGAGCACCGGCGGCGCTTCGACCGACGCGCAGAACGTGACCGACTCAATGGGCGCAGCACGCGGGCCCGTCACGCCCATGGGGTGCAGCCAACGCGGCGAAGCGCTCACGAACGTGCGCTCACCTGCTTCGACGGTGAACCGCACGCCCGCTGGCACCTGCGCCGCGAAGCCGAAGTACGTACGACCGCCCTCTTCGGCCGTCGTCCATTCTGCGAAGCGCACCGTGTGACCGCCAACATCGAGCTCCAACGGTAACGCGCCCAGCGCCGACCCCTCGACGCGTCGACACACCTCGACCGCAATGGGCGCGCCTGTCGCCTCGAGTCGAGCCGCTGGCTTCGACGACAAGCACCCCGACAGCCCCACAGCAATGATGACGATTCGCAGCATGGCGCCTCCCACGGAGACGAGGAGCACGTGGCGGGCCATCGCTCCACGCACGCAGAAGCAGGCCCTTGCGTGGTCAAGAAGCGACACCTGGTGTGGCCATGGGCCAGCGTCGTGTTCACTTGCGTTCACACCGCAACCCGAATCGCTGTCGGGTAGGGTCGCACGAGGTGATTTCACTCCGACACATCACCAAACGCTTCGGAGGCGTAACGGCCCTCGACGACGTGTCTCTCGACATCAAGTCAGGCGAGCGTCTCGCGCTCATCGGCGAGAACGGCGCCGGCAAGTCGTCATTGATGAACGTGTTGTACGGCCTGTACCACCCCGATTCCGGCGACGTGACGTTCGACGGCCAACCGGTGCGCATCAAGACGCCCGCCGACGCGCTCGCACGCGGCGTAGGCATGGTGCACCAGCACTTCACGCTCGTGCCCACGTTGTCAGTCACCGAGAACGTGGTGCTGGGCCGGGAGCCGACGAAGTTCGGCGCGCTCGACCTGCAGCGCGCCCGCCGAGAAGTCGACGCGACGTGCGCGAAGTTTGGCTTCAGCCTCGACACCGGCGCGCGCGTGAGTGACCTGAGCGTCGGCAGCCAGCAGAAGGTCGAAATCGTCAAGGCGCTCCACCGCGGCGTGACGACCCTCATTCTCGACGAGCCCACGGCGGTGCTCACGCCGTCTGAAGCCGACGAGCTCTTCGCGGTGACTCGCAAGCTCAGCGACGAAGGGCTCGCGGTGGTGCTCATCAGCCACAAGCTGCGCGAGGTGTTGATGTTCTCGACGCGCATCGCGGTGATGCGCCGGGGCAAGAAGGTCGCCGAGGCGATTCCTGCCGAGACGACGCCCGAGCAGCTCGCGGAGCTGATGGTGGGCGTTCGCGTCGAAGCGCCTCCGCAGGGTGCGAGCGCGACGCCGGGCGCGACGGTCGCGGCGCTCGAGCGCATCACCGCGCCAGGGCTGCGTGAGCTCTCGCTGTCGATTCGCGCGGGAGAAATCCTCGGCATCGCGGGGGTCGACGGGAACGGTCAACGGGAGCTCGCTGAGGTGCTGACCGGCCTGCGCCCGTGGGACGGAGGCGCGTTGCACTTCGAGGGCGAGCCCGTCGTGAGGTGGACACCACGAGCCGCGCGGGAACGCGGCGTCGCGCACGTTCCAGAAGACCGCCTTCGCCGCGCCGTCATCAGCGACTTGAGCGTCGAAGAGAACGCTTCACTCGGCCGCCACACGCGCGCGCCCTTCGCGAAGGGTGCGCGCATCGACTTCGAGACGCGCCGCGCCCACACCACCGCGCTGCTCGAGGCCAACGACGTTCGCCCTCGCGAACCGGCGCTCCGCGTCGGCGCGCTGTCGGGAGGCAATCAACAGAAGCTCGTCGTCGGCCGTGAGCTCGCGAGTGAGCCGAAGCTGCTCGTCGTCGTTCAACCTACGCGCGGCCTCGACATCGCCGCGGTCACGGCGGTGCGTGAGCTGCTTCGGGAACAACGACGTCGTGGGTGCGCGGTGCTGCTGGTCTCGCTCGACCTCGATGAAGTGCTGGAGCTCAGCGACCGGGTGCTCGTGATGTACGGAGGCCAGCTCACCGGTGAGTTCGCGCGCGGGCAGTTCGACGAGCGCGTCATCGGCCGCCGCATGTTGGGAATCCTCGATGCGTGAGCTCCGCGGCGCGCTGCCCAGCATTCTCTCGGTCATCACCGCCGTCGTCGTCTGCTTCTTCGCGGCGGCATTGACGCGCGACCTCAGCACCGCCGTCGACGCCTTCATCGCGATGACGTGGGGCGCCTTCGGAGACTGGCCGCGCTTCTTCGAGACCGGCAACGCCGCGCTCGTGCTTCGGCCCCTCGGAGAGTCGGCCACCAAGGCGGCGATCCTCACCTTCACCGGGCTGTCGGTGACGGTCGCCTTCCGCGTCGGGCTCTTCAACATCGGGGCGCAGGGCCAGTTGGTCGTCGGCGCGCTCGCGGCGGCCGTCGTCGGCGCGAAGGTCGACCTGCCGGCGCTGCTCCACATTCCGCTGTGTCTCCTCGCGGCAGCGCTCGCGGGCGCGCTGTGGGCGCTCGGCCCGGCGCTGCTCAAGCTCAAGCGCGGCGTGCACGAGGTCATCAGCACCATCATGTTGAACTGGGTCGCAGTGAGCCTCGTCGACAACTGGTTGGTGGTGGGCCCGCTGCGCGCGACGTCGAGCGGCGACAACTCGGTGTCGGGGACGGATCAGATCCTCGCCTCTGCGGAGCTGCCGCGGTTGCTCGGCGACGTCTCGCGACTCAACTTCGGCTTCGTGCTCGCGGTGTTGGCGGCGCTCGCCACGTGGCTCTTCCTCACGCGCTTCACGCGCGGCTTCGAGTGGCGCGCCATCGGCCTCTCGCAAGACGCAGCGCGCGCCTCGGGCATCGACGTCGAGCGCGGGTTTCTCGAGGCGATGCTGCTGGCGGGCGCCTTCGCGGGGCTCGGTGGCGCGGTGCTCATTCTCGGCACTGAGCTCAAGTACCCCGCGTCACTCGGCGCGCCGTGGGGCTTCGACGGCATCGCCATGGCGCTCATCGGACAGGGTCACCCGCTCGGCGTGCTCGCGACCTCCACGCTGTTCGGAGGCCTCCGGGCGGGCGGCACGCGCATGCAGCTGTTCGGCGTGCACAAGAGCTTCCCCGAGTTGATGCAAGGCCTCGCGTTGCTGCTCGTCGCCGCGCGGCTCATGTGGGACCGCCTCATCGCCCGCGTGTGGCGTCGCAAGGAGTCGCCGTGATCCTCGCCTTGCTCTCGTCGGTGCTCGATGCAGCGCCTCCGCTGGTGTTCGCCGCGCTGGGCGCCACCCTCTGCGAGCGCGCTGGCGTCGTGAACGTCGGCGTCGAAGGCATGATGCGCGCGGGGGCCTTCGCGGCAGCCGTCGCGGCCCTCGCGATGCCGACCCCGCTGGGCGTGCTCGTCGGCATGGCCGCCGGCGCCGGCGTCGCCGCGCTTCACGGCTGGCTCACCATTCGCCTCCGCAGCGACCAGGTCGTCTCGGGCATGGCGCTGAACCTGGTGATGCTCGCGCTCGGCACGTTCCTGCTCGAAGCGGTCTTCAACTCGCCGTCGTCGACGCCGGCCATCACGCAGTTGCCGCTGTGGTTCGGTCACTCGCCGCTCACGTGGCTCGCGGTGGTGTTGCCCTTCGTCGTGCACTTCGTCGTCACGCGCACGCCGTGGGGCCTTCGCCTACGCGCCGTCGGAGAAAAGCCGCAGGCCGTCGCCGCCATGGGCGTGCGCGTCGCGCCGCTGCGCTTCACCGCGGTGTTGCTCTCGGGCGCGCTCGCCGGTCTCGGAGGCGCCGCGCTCAGCACCGCGACGCTCGACCGCTTCGAACACCACATGCCTTCGGGCATGGGCTTCATGGCCGTCGCCGCCATGGTCTTCGGCCGGTGGACGCCGCTCGGCGCTGCTGCGGCGGCGGCGTTCTTCGCGTTCGGCAACGCGCTGCGCATCGGCCTCGCGTCGTCGGCGCCGGGGCTGCTCGAGGTCGTGCCTCAAGGCGTGTTGCTGGCGCTGCCCTACGTGCTCACGTTGGTGGTGCTCGCGCTGCAGGGTGCGAAGAACGTCGCGCCCGCCGCGCTCGGCCAGCCGTACGACGCCGAGCTCCGCTGAAGCGCTACGAGAAACGCAGGCCGGTGAGCTGCTCCGAGAGCTCCCAGAGCTTCGCGGCGGAGGCGAGGTCCTTCGAGCGACCGTTCGAATCACACCGCCTCGGCGCGCCCGTCAGCTCCATGAAGCCGTCGGGGCCGTAGTACGCGCCACTCTCAACGTCGGGCGCACACGCGGCATAGAGCTGCGGCAACGCGCCCTGCGCCGCCGACTGAGACAGAAACGAACCGAACGAGACCAACCAGTCCATGAACTTGCTGCCGCCGCGCGCCGAGAAGTTGAACAACCCGGTCGACGAAAAACCCGGGTGCGCCGCCGCGACGAGCGTCTTGCGCTCGGTCGCCTTGAAGCGGCGCGCGGCCTCGAACGCGAAGAGCAGGTTCGCGAGCTTCGACTGCCCGTAGGCCGCCGTCGCCGAGTACGACCTCTCGCCCATCAAGTCGTCGAAGCGCATCTTCCCCGTGCGGTGCGCCGTCGAAGCGATGACCACCAGGCGCGGCGCCTTCGCGGCTTCCAACAACGGCAACACGCGCAGCGTCAACGCGAAGTGACCGAGGTGATTCGTCCCGAGCTGCGACTCGAAGCCGTCAACCGTGAGGCTGCGCGGCACCGCCATGATGCCCGCGTTGTTCATCAACCCGTCGATGGCGCCGTACGTCGACGACAACGACTTCGCGAACGTCTCGACCGACGCCAGCGACGCCACGTCGAGCGCGCGCAGCTCGAGCTTCGCGTCGGGCGTCTCGCGACGGACTTCATTCGCGGCGCTCTGCGCGCGCTCGGGGCTGCGGCACGCCATCACCACCGACGCGCCTCGCGACGCCAGGCCCTTCACCGACTCGAGCCCGAGCCCGGAGTTCGCGCCCGTCACCACCCACACCTGCCCGTCGAGCGACGGCATGTCGTTTCGTGTCCAGCCCATGGTCGTGCAACCTGCGTCGCGGCGGCGCTGCACGCAACAGCTTCGTCAGTGCGCGCTGCGGCCGATGACGCCGTCTTGCCCCACGACCCACAGGTCGTCTTCGGCCGTGCCGGCGAGCGCGGTGAAGGGCACCTGCGGCGTCGCGCGGAAGACCGTGCTCCACGCCCACCCGGAGCGGCGGCGCACGCGCCCGTCTCCGGTCGCCACGTAGTACCGCGTCGTCGAGAAGGCGCGCACCGCGGTGAGGTCGTCGCTGGTGTCGCTCCACCCACGGCGCCACCCGGCGCTGCTGCGAACCACGACGCTGCCATTCTCACCGACGGCCACCGCGCTGCTCGACGACAACGCCCACACGCCGTTGAGGCGAACCTGCGACCAGCTCGAGGTCGATGAGCCGAAGGGGCGCTCCTCCTGCCAACCACCGTCGGCGCCGAGCAGCCACGCGCGCGCGTGCGGCGTTCCACTGACGTCGATGGAGCCGACCGCGATGAGCTGCGTCGTCGACGTACCGTGAAGGTCACGCACCGTCACCGCTGACGAGAGGTTCGTCGCCGTGACGCGCGGAAACTCGCCTGCGCGCCAACGCCACACGTCTCCATTCGCGCGCACGCCCACGTAGTCAGCGTTGCCGAGGTTCGAGAACGCGACCATGCCCACCAACGCGCCCGTCGTCGGGCGACTGCTGGAGCACCCGACGCCCACCAGGCTCTGACTGGCCAACGCCGCAGCCCCGGAGACCTCCGCTTCACCGCTGCGCGTCGAGGCCACCGAGGTGATGCCCGACGGGCAACCTTGCGAGAGCTCGCTGTACCCGACGTCTCCGCGGCGAAGAAAGACACGTGAGTCGGTCGCCAACCAGAGTTCGCCGCGCCCGAAAGCTGACGCGCTGACCAGGTCATTCGCGTCGGCGCGCAACGAGTCGTCGGCGGTCCACCCACCGTCGCTGCACGTCGGTTTGTCGACGGAGCCGTCGCAGTCGTCGTCGAGGCCGTTACAGACCTCCGCGCCACCGGGGAACGTGAGGTTGTCGCGGTCATCGCAGTCGCCGCCGCGCGACGCGTAGCCGACGCCACAGCGCGCCACCGCCGAGCCCGCGCCGAAGCCGTCGCTGTCGCGGTCTCGGTAATTGAGCTGCGCACACGGCGTGCCCGCGTCGACGAGCCCGCCGTCGGCGTACACACACTCGTCGTCGCTGCACTCCAGCGAAGTCAACGCGTCGGCGAGCACCAGCTCGGCACCACGCGGCTCGACGAGGTGCACGCTGAAGACGCCAAAATCAACCGGGCCGTCGACGCGCGCGCGCACCTGCGTGCCATCGACCCACGCGACGTCGAGCAGCTCGACGCGCCCGCCATCGGCGCCGACGAGAAAACCGCTGACACCCGCGTCTCCGAAGACGGACTTCTCGGGCACGTCGAAGTCGAAGCGCACCGGCGGCAACAACTGCGTGCCACGAATCGCGAGCGTCACGCCGAGCTCACCGTCGAAGACCGTCGGCTCGACGCCCGTGAGCGCGGGCCCCGGCGGCGGCGTCACGCACGCGGCGCACAGCGACAGAATGAAAACGGAGGCGCGCATCGAGCGTCGGCGACCTTACTCCGGTGCTAAGCCGCACGCCCATGAGCGCACTCCAAGGACGCACCCTGTTCATCTCCGGCGCCAGCCGCGGCATCGGCCTGGCCATCGCACTTCGGGCGGCGCGCGACGGCGCCAACATCGCCATCGCCGCGAAGACGACCACGCCGCACGCGAAGCTCGAGGGCACCATCTACTCCGCGGCTGAAGCCATCGAGAAAGCTGGCGGCAAGGCGCTGCCGTTGATGTGCGACATCCGCTCTGAAGAAGCGGTGTTCGACGCGGTGCGCGCCACCGTCGAGAAGTTCGGCGGCCTCGACATCTGCGTGAACAACGCGAGCGCCATTCAGCTCACCGGCACGCTCGAGACGCCCATGAAGCGCTACGACTTGATGAACCAGGTCAACGCGCGCGGCACGTACCTCGTGAGCCAGGCGTGCCTGCCGCACCTGCTGCAGTCGAAGTTCACGCCGCACATCTTGAACCTCTCGCCGCCCATCACCTCCATCAAAGAGAAGTGGTTCGAGACGCATGTCGCGTACTCGATGGCGAAGTTCGGCATGTCGATGTGTGCGCTGGGCATGGCCGGTGAGTTCCGCGGCAAGGTGGCCATCAACGCGCTGTGGCCGCGCACCACGATTGCGACCGCGGCGGTCAACATGCTCGGCGGCGAAGACCTCATGAAGGCCAGCCGAAAACCCGAAATCATGGCCGACGCGGCCTACGCCATCTTCAGCAAGGGCCTCGAATTCACCGGCAACTTCTGCATCGACGACGAGGTGCTGCGCAGCATCGGCGTCACCGACATCAAGGCCTACAACGTCGACGCCAACACCGAGCCGACGCCCGACTTCTTCGTCGACTGAAGTCGGTAGAGCACGTGCGTGCGCAACGGGTGCCCGGGCGGGAGCGCCGGGTGCTCGAAGTCGCCGTCGTACGTGAGCCCGAGCTTCTCCATCACGCGCCGTGACGCGACGTTCTGCGGCACGGTGAAAGAGACGAGCGGCTCGTTCGACAGCTCACGCAACGCGAAGTCACGCGCGGCGGTGGCGGCTTCAGTCGCGAGGCCCCTCCCGTGTGCGTGCCGCGCGAGGCGCCAAGCCAGCTCGAGGCACGGCGTGAAGTGCGCTTCGAAGCGCGGCCGTGAGAGCCCGACGAAGCCGATGAATTCGCCTTCGTGTTCTACGGCCCACAGCCCCCAACCCTGTCGAGCCAACGCAAGCCGAATGCGCAGCGCCAGCGCGTCGCTCTCTTCGTGCGTCAACGTCGCCGGGAAATAGCGCATCACCTCAGCGTCGGCGTTGAGCGCGGCGAAGCGCGGCAGGTCTTCGTCACGCCATTCACGCAGCAGCACGCGCTCGGTCTTCACGAGAGCAAGTGTGCTTCGATTCGCGTTCATGTTCAGCCCACTCGTCATGGTCGCGGTGTTGAGCGCCGTCGACGTCACGTCGCTCGAAGAGGTGCGCCGGCAGATGGGCCAGCAGGCGACGGTGGTCGGCATCATCGAGCGCGTGCCGCTCTCGAAGGGCAAGCACGGCACGGCCGTCGTGCTCGACGACGACACGACCATCTACGTGACGTACGAAGAGCCGCCCAAAGGCTGGGAGGTCGGCGCACGCGTGAAGGTGAGCGGGTTGTTGAGCCCGTCGCTCTCTGAAGAGCAGTCCTTGCTGGCGCCGCACCTGCGAGGGCCGAGCGCGCCGCAGAAGGCTGCGCAGAAACCGCGCGCAATGCTGGGCAAACGGGTACGGCTCTCGGGTGTCGCGCGGAACACGAAGCGTGGTGCGGTGTTGCTCGTCGAGCGCGAGCCGGTCTCGGTCGATGGCCTCACTGCGTGGCCTGAAGAGGCGCTCGGGAAGGAGGTCGCCGTCGGAGGTCAGTTGGTGGCGGGGAAGACCGCGCAGCTCGTACTCGAAGCGCCGAAGTGGCGCGTGGTGGGTGAGAAATGATGAACGTGTTGTTGGCCGTGTTGGCCGCTGCGCCGTTGGAAGTGCGCGTGCTGGAGCGTGAGACGCCGTCGTCGCTGCACCTCGAAGCGGGTCGCATCGCCTGTGACGGCAAGCCGCTGCCGAAGGTGGTCGACGCCGAAGCAGGTCAACGTGAGGTGCGCGTGGGCGCGACGTTGTGTCAGCAGCTCGTCGCCGAAGACGGCGTGACGGTGACGGCGAAGTCGACGACGCGGAGGTACGCCGGGCAGCTCCGCGTCTCGCTGCAGGGCGGCTTGCTGAAGCTCGTGAACGTGGTCGACGTGGAGGCCTATCTCCCGTCGGTGCTTCAAGCCGAGGCTGACGGCATGAAGCCCGCAGCGCTCGAAGCGCAGGCCATCGTGTCGCGCACGTTCGCGCTCACCGCGAAGCGCCACGGCTCACAGGGCTACCACCTGTGCGACCTCGCGCACTGTCAGGTGTACCGCGGCGCCGACGCGAGCGCCGACGCCACCGCAGCGGTGAAGAACACCACGAATGAGGTGCTGCTCATCGGCGGCATCGTGCTCAAGCCGGCCTTCTTTCATTCATCGTGCGGAGGCCACACCAGCAGCGCCGCCGAAGTGTTCGGCGAAGACGCGACGGGCAGCGCAGTCAGCGACGTCGAGAACGGCGAGCCGCGCTGCAAGACCAACGACTTCACCTGGAGCTTCGAGACCACGCAGCCCGAGTTCGCGAAGGCCTTCAACGTGAAGCCGGTCGGCACCGCCGTCGAACCGCTGCGCCGCGACAAGGCCGGTCGCCTCATCGAGCTGCGCGTGTTCGGCAAGCGCATGTCGGGGCAGTCGTTTCTTTCTCAAGCCGGTCGCGCATTCGGTTGGCAGTCGGTGCGCAGCGCGAAGTTCACCGCCAGCGCGACCGACACGACGGTGGTGCTCAAGGGCACGGGGCTGGGTCACGGCGTCGGCCTCTGTCAGCTTGGCGCGAAGGCGCTGGCCGAACGTGGCGTCGACGCGAAGGGCATTCTGTCGCGCTACTTCCCCGAGTCGCAGGTGAAGCCCGCGCCGTGAGGTGCACCGTCACGCCATGGCGGCGAAGACGAACACACGACGAAACGCGAAGAACACCGGGCCGTCACCGCAGCGCGCTCGCAGCGCCGCCCGGTACGCCACCACGAAGCGCGTGAAGTCTTCCGCCGACAAGCGCGAGCGGTACGCCGACAACAGACCGCCCTGTGCGAACTCCGCGAGGCCGTCTGACGACGCGTGGAGCTGCGGGTAGCGCCACGTGCCGACCTTGCTGCGCTTCACGCGTGCGTCGCGCGCCAACAGCTCGGCGTAGAACTCCGGCGCTTCGACGGGCGAGCGGTACACGAAGCCGCTCAGCTCTTTCGAGAACGCAGCGGCGACCTCGAGCGCACAGTCGGAGAACGGCGTGCTCGGGTTCGACGGCATCTGCACGGCGAGCTCACCCCCGGGCGCCACCAACGCCAGCACGCGCGGAAAGTACGAAGCGTGGTGCTCGACCCAGTTGAACGCCGAGTTGCTGATGACGCGCTCGAACGTCTCGCCTGGCAGCGACACCGCGATGTCGCGCTGCTCCAACGTGACGCCGGGCGCGCGCGCGGCGCTCAACATCGCAGGCGAGCTGTCGAGGCCCAGTGACTTCGCCACGCCGAGCGCCACGTGGGCCTTCGCCGTCAACGCGCCGGTGCCACAACCCAGGTCGAGCAACGCGCCTCCGGGGCATGGCGTGAGCATCGCCAGCAGGTCGTCGAAGGGCGCTGCGCGCTGCTCGGAGAACCGGCCGTAGACCTCGGGAGACCACCCGTCGGAGGAGCTCACCTCTCCGTTTCTACTACCTCCGACCACAGCCGCACCCTTGCGAGGCCGCGCGGCTGCGTAATGATGCGCGAGCCCTGCGGGGCGAAAGGAGGTGGTGCCTTGCATAACGAAAATCAGGGACCCATCTCCGCGGCGAACCACTGAAGGCATGCAGCCTCAGTGACACCGCGGAGTGGCCCAAAAGCAGCGTTTGAAAGGGAGCCGCCTCTTCGTAATCGAGGCGGCTCCTGTCTTTCCCGGAGCTCGTGGTGCCGACGCTTGAAGACGACTTCAGTCCCGCTCCCGGTCTCTGGTCGACACACGCGCAGTCACTGTACGGCGTGATGGCGCGGCCAGCGGTGACGGTGCCGCTGCGCCGCGAGCGTCGCGAGACCCCCGACGGAGACTTCATCGACCTCGACATCGTCGACGGCGCGAAGGGTCAGCCCACGGTGGTGTTGCTGCACGGCCTCGAGGGCTCGTCGGGCTCTGGCTACATGCGCTTGATGCTGCGTCACCTGCACGCGCGCGGGTGGACAGGCGTCGCGCTCAACGCACGCGCGTGTTCCGGCGAGCCGAATCGCCAGGCGGCGTCGTATTCATCGGGCGACTCCCGCGACCTCTCGTGGCTCGCGAAGACGCTCGACGGGCCGCTGTTCGCTGTTGGCTTTTCGTTAGGCGCGAGCGTGCTGCTCAATTTCCTCGCGAAAGACGCTGCGGCGTCACGGCTCGCGGGGGCAGCGGCGGTGTCGACGCCGTTCGACCTCGCGCTGGGGGCGCGCTACCTCGACTCTGACTCGTTCATCGCGCGGCGGTACCTCGCCCACTTCCTGCCCACCATGAAGCAGAAGGCGCTCGCGAAAGCAGTCACCCACCCGAGCGAGTTCGACGTGCCAGCCATCAAGGCCACCACGCGCATTCGCGACTTCGACCACCTCGTCACGGCGCGGCTCTTCGGCTTCTCGTCAGCGGAGGACTACTACGCGCGGTGCTCGTCAGGCCCGCTGCTCTCGAGCATCACCACGCGCACGCTGCTGCTGTCGGCGGCCGACGACGCCATCGCGCCACCGACGCTGCCGCCGAACGTCGCCGACAACCCGAAGCTCGACGTGCTGCTCACGCGCCGCGGCGGGCACGTGGGCTTCGTCGCAGGCGCGCCGTGGCGACCGCACTTCTGGGCCGAGTCACGAGTCACAGAGTGGCTTGAAAGAGTATTTCAAACCTGATTAAAGGCGTTCATGCCCAATGAGCCGCGACTGATCAAAGGCGACATCACGAAGCTCGACGTCGACGTCATCGTCAACGCGGCCAACGTCGCGCTGCTCGGCGGCGGTGGAGTCGACGGCGCCATTCACCGCGCGGCCGGGCTCGCGCTGCGGCTGCACTGCCTCACGCTCGGAGGCGCGCGCACTGGGCAGGTGAAGCTGACGCCGGGCTTCAAGTTGAAAGCGAAGGCCATCGCCCACGCGGTCGGGCCCGTCTGGCGCGGCGGCCACAGCAACGAAGATGCGCTGCTCGAGAGCTGCTACCGAAACGCGCTGCGCCTCGCGGAAGAAGCCGGGCATCGCAGCATCGCGTTCCCCGCCATCTCGACTGGCATCTTCGGCTTTCCCTTCGAGCGGGCGACACGCATCGCCTTGAAGGTGACGCGCGCAGCGAAGCTTGACGTGACGCTGTGTTTCTTCAGCGACGCCGACCTCGCGGCGGCGCAGCAGCTCACTTCTTCTTCTTCACCGGAGGCTTCGGCTTCTCGACCTTCGGCGCCTTCACCGGAATCACGGTGACGACGCAGTGGCGGAAGTTGCCGTCAATCTGCGCGGCGACGAACTTGCCGCTCGGGTGGAACCAGGTCTTTTCGAGCTTCGAAGTCTCGTACGTGCCTGAGGCGTAACAAATCTGCTTCTTCTCGCCGGCCTCGAGCACGAAGCCCGGGTCACCGATGAACGCGAGCTCGCTCGAGATGCTCACCCCGCCCTGCTTGTGCGACTGCGGCGGCACCGTGAGGTTCAATTTCCACTGGTACGGCGCCTTGTTCGGGTCGAGCAGGCGCACGCACGACAACTCGCCGCTGCTCTCGCGCTCGAGCTCGTTAAGCCCCTCGGGCCACGACGGGCGCACGTTGGCGTCGGTCGCACAGAAATAGAGCTCGTTGCGCTCGTCGTCGCCGTGCAGCTCGTACACGAGCCACGAGCCATCCTTCGACCAGCCGTGAAACGTCTCGTTCTCAGCCGCCACCGCCCATGCGCCCGACAGCACCAGCATGCACGCGACGAGTCTCATGACGTTCAGTACGACGCCGGAACACCTGCGTCGGTTGCATCGAGCTGCGGCGCGACCTCGACGGGCGCGGGCACTTCAACCGGAATCAGCTCTACCGGCGCAGGCTCGACGGCCTTCTGCAGCAACACTTTGTACGCCGTCACTCCCTTCGGCAGCGTGACGACGAACAACGAGTTCTCGTCCATGTACTTCTTCTCGACGGGGAGCACGAAGGCGCCCTCGGCGTCGGTGGTGGCGAGAATGCGGTTCTTGTTTTCGCTCACTTCGACCTTCGCGCCGGCGACAGGCTTGTTGGTGTCGGTGTCGATGACGACGAAGCGCGCCTCCTTCCCCGTGGTCTGCTTGGTGATGAAGTCGTTGTAGCGGGGTCGCAGCGCACAGCCGGAGACCGCGAGCAGCACACCAAGAACGAGAGCGGAGAGGCGCATGGCCGAAGGCTTCTAGTCACCGAAAGAGAAAAGGCCAGCGCTTCCGGGGCACAATCCCGTGACGTGTTGCGGTTCATGTGGGTGCTCGGCCTCGTTGCGGTGACTGGCCTCGGCGTGTGGCTGGCGTCGTCGCTGGTCGCGTTCGCCGGCGGCCCTGCGGCGCTCGCGTGCGTGGGCGGTGTGCTGCTGTTTCCAGTGCTGCCGCTCTGGTGGGAAAAGCGCGCGTCTGACGCGTTCTACGCACGGCTCCGCGTGACGCGCCGGCTGTTGCCGAAGAAGCGCGCGCTGACGGGCCCGACGCGCGTCGCGTTGAGGACGGTCTTCATCAACCTCGTCTTCGTCGCGGTGTTGCTGGTGGCCTGGCCGAAGGTGGCGTTCGCCGCGCTGGCCACGCGCGGTGACTGGTTCCTCGGCGATGAAAAGGGCCCCTGGGTCGACCGCGCGCGGGCGGCGTTGGTGGGCGCGTCATCGGGCCTCGAGTGGCTGCATGAAGCGGCGCACGAGAACCCGTACCGCACCGAAGAAGACGAAAAGGCGCCGGTGCCGGAAGACGTGAAGCCGGTGGTCTCGGTGGTGACGCCGTTCGGCAGCGGAGAACGTTGGCGCAGACCGGAGCTTCCCGAAGCGCCACCGGAGCCAGAGCCCGTCGACGAGCACCCCGACGCCGTCTTCGACATCGGGCAGACGCGCTGGCCGTGGCGCAGCGAAATCCACCCGGTGGTGGCTGGCATGTCGGCGGCCGACGAGACGACACCTGAAGCCGTCGGGCGCTACATCTCGGCGCGCGTCACAGACCCGTTTCAGCGCGTGAAGGCGCTGCACGACTGGGTGGTGACGAGGCTCCGCTACGACCACGCTTCGGTCACCGGCCCGCGCAAGCCGCAAGACGCGCGCTCGGTCTTCACGTCGCGACTGGGCGTGTGTGAAGGCTACGCGCGGTTGTTGGTGGAGCTCGGCAAGCACACCGACACGCGCATCGTCTACGTGACGGGCGACGTGCGGAGTGACGACGGCTCGCTCATGCCCGTCGGCCACGCTTGGAACGCGGTCGAAGTTCAAGGCGCCTGGTACCTGTTGGACGCCACGTGGGACGACGCGTCGATGAGCGACGGCAGCGAGGTCTACAGCACTGACTACCTGTTCATTCCTCCCGAGCTCGCGGGGCTCGACCACTTCCCGGACGAGGCGCGGTGGCAGCTGCGCAGCGCGCCGTTGTCGCGGGCCGCGTTTCTGCGTCAGGCGCTCGCGCGGCCGGGCTTCGCGAAGGAGCGCCTCACGCTGCGTTCGCCAGAGCGCATGATTGTGGAGGTCACCGACACGTTTTCACTGCGCGTCGACAACCCGGCGAACACGTACCTGATGCTGCACATCGGCGAGGTGGTGTGCGGGCCGGTGAATGACGAAGACGTCGCGCTCGACTGCCCGGTGCCGCCGGGCGCGAAGAAGGCGGTGCTGTTCTCGAACCACGCGCAAGAAGGCGACTACGACGACGTCGCCAGCTTCACGCTGCGCTGAAAAAGAAAACGGGAGCGGGTCACGAAGACCCACTCCCGCGCACGTCACCACTTCGGGTGACGACTTAGATCTTCGCGCCCGGCGTCTTGACGAACACCGCGTTGAACTCGGTGAGCGCCTTGTTCAGCTCGGCGTCAGAAGCGGCCTTGTTCACTTCGGGGAACTTCTGGTCGGCCGCGATGCGCTTCTCGACCTGCGGGAACTTCGCCGTGCAGAACTCGAGGAACTCTTTGCCCCAGCGCGTGATGTCGACGACCGGAACCTCGCGCAGCCAGCCGCGCTTGTTGGCGTCGTCTTTGTTCATGGCCGCGTAGATCTGCATGCACTGCTGCGCGACCGGCAGCGGCTCGTACTGGGGCTGCTTGAGCAGCTCCGTGAGGCGCGAGCCACGGGCCAGCGTCTCTTGCGTGGCCTTGTCGAGGTCAGAGCCGAACTGCGCGAAGGCCGCGAGCTCACGGTACTGCGCGAGGTCGAGCTTCATGGAGCCGGCGACCTGCTTCATCGCCTTGATCTGCGCGGCCGAACCGACGCGCGAGACCGAGAGGCCGACGTTGATGGCCGGGCGGATGCCGGCGAAGAACAAGTCGGTCTCGAGGAAGATCTGCCCGTCGGTGATGGAGATGACGTTCGTCGGGATGTACGCCGACACGTCGCCGGCCTGCGTCTCGATGATGGGCAGCGCGGTCAAAGAGCCCGCACCTTCCTGGTCAGACAGCTTCGCCGCGCGCTCGAGCAGACGGCTGTGGATGTAGAAGACGTCGCCCGGGTACGCCTCACGGCCCGGCGGGCGGCGCAGCAGCAGCGAGAGCTGGCGGTACGCGACGGCCTGCTTCGAGAGGTCGTCGTAGATGACCAGCGCGTGCATCTTGTTGTCGCGGAAGTACTCGGCCATCGCGCAGCCGGTGTACGGCGCGAAGAACTGCATGGGCGCGGGGTCCGCGGCCGAAGCGGCGACGATGATGGTGTATTCAAGCGCGCCGTACTTCGCGAGCTTGTCGACCACCTGCGCGACGGTCGACTGCTTCTGGCCGATGGCCACGTACACGCAGAACACGTTCTGGCCGCGCTGGTTGATGATGGCGTCGATGGCGACGGCCGTCTTGCCCGTCTGGCGGTCACCGATGATGAGCTCGCGCTGACCACGGCCGACCGGGACGAGCGCGTCGAGCGCCTTGATGCCGGTCTGCATGGGCTCGTGCACGCCCTTGCGCTTGACGATGCCGGGCGCCTTCAGCTCGATGCGGCGCATCTCGGTGGCCTCGATGGGGCCCTTGCCGTCGATGGGGTTACCGAGCGCGTCGACCACGCGGCCGAGCAGCGCCTTGCCCGTCGGCACCTGGGCGATCTGCCCCGTGCGCTTGACGGTGTCGCCCTCACGAATCGTCGTGAAGCCGCCCATGATGGCGACGCCCACGTTGTCTTCTTCGAGGTTCAGCACCAGGCCCTTGGTGCCGTTGGCGAACTCCACGAGCTCGCCAGACTGCGCGTTGTCGAGGCCGTACACGCGGGCGATACCGTCACCGACCGACAGCACCGTGCCCGTCTCGGAGACGGTGACCTGCTTGCCGTAGTCCTTGATCTGTTCGCGGAGAATTCGGCTCACTTCGTCGGCGCGGATCTGCATCTGGGTGTTCCTTTGGGGGACTGCTTGGAAGGTGCGCGGCGCTTACCAAAGAACGTTCCCCGGCGTGAGCCGTTTTTGGCCCCACCGGGTGATCAGCGGTTTCGGCTCATGAGAGCCAGAAGGCCGCTCAGTAGTTCACGCAAATGTCCTGATTCGGGGGAATCGAGAACGGGGCCGTCGACTCGTCGATGGACTTGAGGAACGCGACCAGCTGGGAAACCTGCAGTTGCTCTGCGGGCGTGGTGCCGCCGTTGGCCAGGAAGTTCGCGTTGCCCGCCTGATGGTGGCCGGCGTAGCGAGCCGCGAAGACCTCCTCGAGCGTCTTCGCTTCACCGTGATGGAAATACGGAGCGCCCGCATTCACCGACAACAGCGACGGCGGGTTGAAGCCCTTGAGGCCCTGCGCCTGCGTACCGTCTGCCTTGCGCTCGAGCGGGTTGGCGACCTCGAAGGTGCCGACGGCGCGCAGCACACACGTCACGCGCTCGGGGCCGACGTTGCCGGTACCGCCATCGAAGAGCTGCACCGCGGTCTCGACGGCCACCTTCTGCGTGTCGAGGTTGAGCGCCGCGTTGGGCAACATCGCCGCGCGCGCCTCCGTGCGGAGCCCCGTAGCCGCAGCGGGCAACGCGTTGGCGCCGGGCAGCGAGCCGTTCTTCTCGGGTGACGGCGTGTACGGCAGCCGAGAGACGGTCCACTTCGGGCCGCCGTGGCAGGCGTGGCAGTTGTTGCTCTGAAACAACGCGCGGCCCTCTGCGACGGCGCCCGCATCGAGGGTCGTCGGCGCGCGGTACGACCTGATGGTCTTCACGTACTCGTCGACCTCGTCCCAGTCTTTGAGCGCAGCGGCGGAGGCGACGACGGCCTTCGTGCTGCCCGACAAGAAGTCGTTGCGCGTGACGTTGTTGAGGCCGCCGTCGAGCGAGACGCCATTGGTGAGGTTGAAGGCCACGTCTCCGGGAGGCGCGCCGGTGGTGATGGCGCCCTTGCCGCCCGCCGTGCCACGCGTGTTGAGCTCGAAGTCGTGCAGCTCGTCGAAGATGGCCGTCCAGTTCAAGACGCGTTGATCCGTCGCGTCGTTCTTGGCGTACGTGCCGTCGAGCGCCGTCGACTGCCGCGGGCCCGCCGCGAAGAGCCAGGTGAGCTGATCAGACAAGCCGTCGGGGTGGCAGCTGCCGCACGAGTTGACCGAGCGGTCAGACCAGCGCCCGGTGCCGGTGAAGAAGAACTTGAGGCCCGCGAGCACGTGCGCGTCGCGCGTGTTGGGCGCCGGTTTGTCAGCCGCGACGATGTCCGAGTCGAGCGCCTGCTGCGCGAGGTCGACCACCGACAACGAGCGCTCGGCCCAGTTGGCCACGTACGCAAAGTTCGCCGAGTGCGCGACGGCCACGCCGAGCGGCACCTTGATGCCGCCGGTGCCTCGCAGGTTGATCTGCGCGAACGCCGCGTCGGTGCCCAGCACGACGGGGCCGCGCCCGTCGCTCAGGCCGCGGTAGTGCACGCGCTGCAGCACATCACCGGCCTGGCTGGCGACGTACGCCACGTTGGTGCCCGGCCGAAAGTCGATGCCCACCGGCACACCGAGGAGATTCGAGCTCGCGGTGCCCTGCTGCGCGATGAGCCGCGAGAGCGCAGCGGTGCCGGCCTGACCGAGGTCTTCCTGCTTCGTCGACAGGTCGATGACCGACACGGCCGCGAAGACGTTGGTGAACTTGAACACCGGGCCCTGCGGCGCCGCGCACACGTGCGGCACGTAGGCCTTGCCGTTGTTGATGGCGATGCTGAAGAGCTGGTTGGGCGAGCACGTGACGTCGGGGCCGGTGCCTCCGTCAGCGAGGCCGACGCCGAAGCCCGTCGTCGCAATCGGCGCCAGCGTGATGGTGGCGCTCACGGTGCGCGTCGCCAGGTCGAGCTCCTGCACGCGACCGGTGCGCCCGGTGTCCGAGACCTCCGCCGTCGCGTCGCCGAAGAACTGCGTGACGTACGCCTTCTCGTCGGTGTCTTCGCTGTCGAGGTCGTTGGTGATGGCCACCGCGCGCGGGCTGCCCCCGACGGTGGTGGTGCCGAGCACGCTCATGCTCGCGGTGTCGATGAAGGTGACGGTGCCTTCACCAAAGTTGGCGACGACGGCGATGGCGCCGCTGGGTGACAACGCGACGCCCGTGGGTTCAGCGCCGAGCGGGGTGCGCGTCGGTGCGATGACCGGCGTGAGCGTGTTGAGGCCCGTGACCTTCGCGAGCTGCTTGCTGCGACGAAGCACGACGAAGGCCGTGGTGTCGTCGGGGTGAAGCGCGACGGACACCGGCATGGTGTCGGCGCCGAAGTCGACGACCGCGCTGCGGCTCTTGCTCGCGCCGGCGGTGTTGAAAATCGAAAGCGAGTCCGAGCCTTGATTCACCATGGCCACGAGGCCGTCAGTGGTGGAGATCTGCACCGGCGTGGAGTGGTTTGCGCGCGGCAGAATCGGGCCCTGCATGCCGCCGCCGCCCGTCGCGTCGCCACCGCCGGTCGCGCTGCCGCCGCCGGTGGCCTCGCCGCCGCCGCTCCCGCCATCGGGTTGAGGCGCCGGCGGGCACGCGAGGAGACCTGTTGCCACGAGCACGACCAGCAGTCGTCGGAGGATCATGCGCACCGCCTTCGCAAGCCGCGTGCCTGCCTCGCGCGTTCTCGACGTGAACGAGGTGTCGCGCCCACCCTGCAGGCCCGAGCCGACAGCTGTCGGGTACAGCCAACACGCCACGATTCCCTCCCGAGGCGCTGCGCGCGCGCCGCTATGGTCTGCGGCCATGAGTCAGGGAACGTTGCCAGTCGCAGTGGTGGGGCTCCCGGTGCGCACGTTGTCGCTGCGCGTGGTGGGCGGGGTCGACCTCGGGCTCGCGCTCACCGACGGCACCGGCGCGCTCACGGTCGGCAACGCTGACGGCAACACGCTGCGCCTCACCGACCCGTCAGTCTCACGCTTTCACGTCGAGCTCTCGCGCAAGGGCGACCGCATCCTCGTCAGAGACCTCGGGTCGACGAACGGCACGCAGGTCAACGGGTTGATGCTGACCGAAGCCGCGGTGCCTCCGGGCACGGTGCTGCAGCTGGGTCACACGCAGCTCGAGGTCAGCGGTGGAAAAAATGGCAGCGTCGAGCTCGCGGAGCACGACACGCTCGGGCCGCTGAAGGGTCAGGCGCCGGTGATGCGCGCGCTGCTCGCTCGCATCGACACCGCCGCGCGCAGCGAGAGCGCCGTGTTGCTCAACGGTGAATCCGGCACCGGCAAGGAGCTCATCGCCCGGGCGCTCCACGAACGCGGCCCGCGCGCGAAGAAGCCCTTCGTCACCGTCGACTGCGGCTCGTTGTCGCCGGGCCTGGTGACGAGCGAGCTGTTCGGCCACGAGCGCGGCGCCTTCACCGGCGCCGACCGTCGCCACATCGGCGCCTTCGAGCGCGCGAATGGCGGCACGGTGTTCCTCGACGAAATCGGCGAATTGCCTCCGTCACTGCAGGCGACGTTGTTGGGTGTGCTGGAGCGCCGACGGTTTCGTCGCGTCGGTTCTCAAGAAGAGCTCAGCGTCGACGTGCGCGTGGTGTCGGCGACGCACCGCGACCTGCGCGCGGCGGTGAACACGAATCAGTTCCGGTTGGACCTCTTCTTCCGCTTGGCCGTCGTGAAGCTCGACGTGCCGCCGCTGCGTGCGCGCCTCGACGACCTCGAGTTGCTCATCACCCACTTCATTCGTGAAGCCGGCAGCGAGGCCACCATCGCGCAGCTGTTTCCACCCGACGTGCTCTCGACCATGCGCGCGCACCAGTGGCCCGGCAACGTGCGTGAGCTGCGCAACCTCGTCGAAGCGACGTTGGCCATGGGCGAGCCTCCGCTGCTCGAAGCGCAAGGCGCACCGGCTGGAACCGCGCCGCTCTTTCCCGGCCCGGAGCGCACGTACAAAGAAGCGCGCACCGACGTGCTGAACCGCTTCGAGCTCGACTACCTGACGAAGCTGCTCGCGCTCACCAAAGGCAACGTGTCGGCCGCGTCGCGTCACGCGAAGATGGACCGGTCGCATCTCATCGAGCTGCTGCAGCGCCACCACCTGCGCGACGAGGCGTAAACGACCCATGCACCGAATTGCCGCACTGCTTTTAACTTTGAGCATCTCCGCATGCTCAACCAGCAATGGAAATGGTCAGCCTCCGACAGGCGATTCGCGGCTTGTCGTGAGCCCGAGTTTTCCCAACCACGCTGTATTGCGAGCAACGTCGGGGCCGGTAGAGTTTCACTTCACCAACATTCCGTCTGACTTCACTGCAAGCCTGTGGATTGAAGACCCGAGCGGCGCCACGCAAAGCACCGTCGAGCAAGCCTTCAGAACGGTCAACAGCGCGTTATATCAAACAAAGGAACTCGCCACTGGGGAGTACACCCTTGTCGTCGAGGTCTCGGGAGCCTCGCTCGAGAAGGTATCTCTCGACACCTTCTTCAAGAAGCGAAGTCCAACTCAGTGGACCTTGAACTTTCGCCTTGGCACCGAGATCTGCCTTACCTCTGCCTCAGCTTGCGGCATCGCTGGCGAAGACCCGCATGTCGCCGTGAACCTTAAGTTCTCAAACACAATAAAGACATTCGCCGCCTCTGCAATCAACTCAGCACTGACCCTCCACTTTGATGGCACCGTGGCGTCGTGCCAGGCAGCACTGCCAACCGGCGACATCTCCGGCAATGAAGCCTTTGTTCGCTGCCCAATACCAGAGCAGACACACGGCAAGCTGACCGCTCGCATTGAACCGCCGTATTTCAGCTCACCAACAGACACTTTGACGCTTTGCAACGGCGAGCCAATCAAGGAATTCGAGATGAATTACAATCTCTCAGAATGCACCTGGGCTGACTTGCCGTAAAAACACTCACTGAGTCTTCCACGAGAGCTGCTCAGCGCTGCAAATGAGCACGCCCTGTGCGCACTTCCCGACGAAGCCGTCGAAGCCCAGGTACACGGCCTGCTCGACGCGATCCAACAGCACCGGGCAGCTGTAGGCACACCCCAACAACTTCGAGGTCTCGAGCGGCTCGCTGGTGCTGCGCGCGCGCACCTCGTCACAGGTCTGCGTCGTCCCCACCACGCGCACCAGCACGAACTCATCGGGCGCGTCGCCGATGGCTTCATGGCCACGCACGCTCTTCATCGACTCGCGCAACGCGGCCCGCAGCGTTTCGCGGTCGGGGTCGGGCGCAGACAACGTCACCGGCACGCAGCCACGCGCGTTGGGTATGGGGCTGCAGTCGTGGTCTTTGCACCACTCGAGCAGCTGCCCCGTGCGGCACCCGGGCACGCCCTGCAGTTGCACGAAGTCGAACACCAGGCTCGCCGCGCCGTCGGGCGGCAAGCGGTTCAACAAGTACTGGCCTGCGTCGTCCTTGCACATGAAGCCGTCGAGGCCTTCGCCGTCTTGCCCGAAGGTCAACGACACGGTGCGCGTCGGCGCGCAGGCCACGAAGAGCACCACCAGCGGAAGGAATCTCATTGGAACCCCACCTCGACGCGCGTGGTCGGGTCGCGCGTGACGAGCACCGCCGTCGTCGTCACGCCGGCCGCGACCGCCACCCCGACCGCGAGCCAGAAGGGCCACCGCGCGAAGATGGACGGCGCCTCTTCGACGACCTGGCCACGCACCAGCAGGTCGCGCACCAGCCCCTCGGCGTCGTCATTTCTTTCTGCGCGCACGAGCAGCTGACCGTCGACCGCCAACGCGCCCCGCAGCAACTTCGGCGTCGCCGGGTCAGACGCCATCACCACCAGGCGCGGCGCGCGCAACGACGTCGAGAGCAACCGCAACGACGCCGCTGAATCGAGCGCGTCACCCTTCTCGACCCGCTTGCGCCACTGCGCAGCGGCGAGCTCCGGCGCTGCAGGCTCGAGCGCGATGGGGCTGTCGGTTGCAGCCAACAGGCGCCACGTCGGGGTGTAGCCGTCGGCCGACAGGCGAACGACGTGCGTGCCTTCGAGCAGCTCCATGCTGCACGGCGTAGTGCACGCCACAGGCCGACCATCGAGCTCCACGCTTGCGCCCGCAGGAATCGTCTCCAGCCGCGCCGTCGTCATCGGCCTCGCGCCCACGTCAGTCTGCGCGCGCGCCAGCAGGCTCTCGACTTCGGGCGTCATCGACGCGACGTCTTCAGGCAGCGGCACCTGAAACGCAGCGAGCGCTTCGGCGGCCGCGCGCGCGGGCCCGGGCTGACGCGCGCCGGTGTGACACGCGGCGCGCCACGCGAGCAGGCGCGCCGTCAGCAGGCGCTCACCAGTCGCGAGCAGCTCTGCGGGCGCAGCGTCGCCCTCGAGTTGCCTGAGACACTCGACGAAGTTCGCCGTCACATAGGCCGTGCGCGCCGCAGCCAGCCGCGTGGGCCAGGGGCTGGGCGTCGTCTTCACCGGCTCGAGCGACGGCGCGGGTGAGAAGCGCAGCTCCACCGGCAAGGTGGTCGACGAGAGCGACTGTTTCGCTTCGGCAGACGCAGGCCCTTCCACGACGACGGTGACGGCGGGTGCACCTGCGGGAGCGACGTGGAGCAGCAACGGCAAGAGCAACGAGGCCATCACGCCGTGGCTCTAGCACCCGGCATGCCGCACGCGGGGAACGTGTAGGGTCGCCTTCGCATGCGTCTGGCCGGGAGATACGAGCTCGTCGAGCGGCTGGCCGAGGGTGGCATGGCCGAAGTGTGGCTCGCGACGGCGCACGGAGATGCGGGCTTCACGCGACGCGTCGCCATCAAGCAGCTCTTCGCGCGTCAGAACGACGCGATGTTCGAGCGCATGTTCCTCGACGAGGCGCGGCTGACGAGTCGGCTGCACCACCAGGCCATCGTCTCGATTCTCGACTTCGGCGTGGAGTCGGGGCGCGCGTTTCAGGTGCTGGAGCTCGTCGACGGCTTCGACGCGGCGCGGCTCGCGCGCTGGGGTCGTGAGCAGGGCAGGCCGTTGCCGCTGGGGCTCGCGTTGCACATCTGCGCGCAGGTCGGGCATGCGCTGCACTTCGCTCATGGCGCTCGTGATGAAGCGGGAGCGCCGTTGAACATCGTGCACCGCGATGTCAGCCCGCAGAACGTGCTGCTCTCGCGCGGTGGCGACGTGAAGCTGTCTGACTTCGGCATCGCGTTCGCTGAAGGGCGCCTCGAGAAGACCGTCGGCGGCATCGCGCGTGGCAAGCCCGCATACATGGCGCCGGAGCAGGCCGTGCGCGGCGCGATGGACGGGCGCACCGACGTCTTCGCGTTGGGCTGCGTGCTGCATTCACTGGTGACGGGTGAGAGCGCGCTGCGTGACGAGAACGCGCTCGTCGATTTGCTCGCGGGCGTGGAGCTGCAGTTGGACCCGGCGTTGCCGGAGCCGATTCGTGACGTCATCGCGCGCGCGACGAAGCGCGACAAAGCCGCGCGCTACGAGAACGCCGAAGTGATGGCGCTCGCGTGCGCGGCGTTGATTCCTTCGCACTTCGAGGGAGACCCACGCACAGCGCTCGCGGCGTGGGTGAAGGCGCTGACGCCTGATGTTCTTGAGGTGTCGGCGACGCCAGTGCTGGTGAAGAAGAAGGCGCGCTGGCCGTGGGCCGTGTTGGCGCTCGCGATTCCTGCGCTGGGTGTGGGGTGGTCGCTGAGGAGCGTCGAAGAACCTGAGGTCGCGACCTCGCCGACGGAAGTCGCTGCGCCGCCGGTGGTGGTGAAGAAGACGGAAGCGCCGAAGGTTGAAGAGAAGCCCGCCGTCGCGAAGGTGGTGAAGCCCTCGGTAGTGAGCGCACCGAAACAGCGCGGCGTGTTGGCCGTGGGTGGTGAGCGGTTGTTGCGCGGCGAGGTGCGCATCGACGGCAAGCGCCTCGGGACGGCGCCCGGACACTTCGAGTTGGAGGTGGGTCCGCACGCGGTGGAGGTGGTGTTGCCGTCGGGTGAGAAGGTCGGCCCGCGCTCAGTAGTGGTGAGCGCACAGCACACGGGGCTCTCTCCTTTTTACTTGTTGGAATGACCGCCTCGACGGGGGCAGCGATTCAGGGTCTCGGCCGTGCACGTCGCCACCTTGCCCCTCGATTTCGAGCCACGTCGCGCAGGTGGGCCGGTGCGCTTCCAAGCGACTGGAGCCGGGCCGGCCCACAAGTCGCTCCAGCACACGTTTGCTCCGTGTGTTCGTGCTGAGAGCCTGTTCGCCTCACGCGCCGACGCTCGGCGACTTCAACCGCTGCCTCCATTCAAGGCCGTTGCAGCAACACCGTGAAGCCCTCGAGCTCCAGCCGCTCCACCGGGCCCTCGAGCGTCGCCAGCACGTCTTCAGGTTTCGAGCGCGGCTCGGTCGGGTGAAACAGCCACGCCGTCACCTTCGCGCCCGCAGTCTGAGCTCGATACGGCGGGTACCGGTCTTCATCGAGTGACAGCACAATCGGCTGCTCCTGCCACAAGAACGTGAGGCGGTACGCGAGCCAGTACTGCGCGTGCGCCACTTCGACTCCACGCGCGCGCAGCGCTTCAGCCAGCCGCATTTCTTCCTGCGCGCTGCCTCGAGCGTCGACGCGCGGAACGGGCCCGTCGACGAAGGTACCGAAGGAGCGCCAACCTCCGACCGCCGCGACCACGAGGTACGGCACCAGCAACACCGCCAACCCGCGCGGCCGCAGCGCCTGCGCCCACGGCACCAGCGCGAACGGCGCCAGCCACACCAACGGCGCCAGGTACCGCGCGGCCCACATGTCGCTCGGCCGGTTCGACATCAGGAACCCTGCGATGCACGCCGCACCGCCGAGCGCGCCGAAGACCCCCAACGCCCGCGCGGACCATGAGACGCGCGGCGACCGAAGCCACAGCGGCGCCCCCAGCACGAGCAACAGAAACACCGACGCCGCGACGTATTGCACGAGCGACACCGGCCACGGCGGCACCCACAGGTCCGGGTACAGGTTCGCGCCCGGAGCCCACACCTTCGCGCCCAACACCCACGGCAGGCATTGCTCGACCAGCAACGGAAACGTCTGCGCCAACCGCGCCGGCGTCAGCGCCAGCCCCGTCGGCGACGCGTTCACCGCGCCAGGCACCGCGCGCAACCACGCGACGACGAGCCAACCCACCAACGCGCCCGCGAAGCCCGCACCGATGAGCCACCGCCGCGCCGGCGCGTCGAGCGCGAGCACCACCAGCCACACCATGAACGGCACCGCGAGCAGCAACCCGAACAAGTCGAGGAACGTCGACAGCCACGCCACCAGCGCGCCCACGAAGAAGCGCGCAGGCCGCCACCGCGCGCCACCGTCGATGAGCCACACCGCGAAGAACACCGCCGTCACGCACCACTGCCTCGGCGGCGCGAGCACCACGCCGTTGATGGCCTGCGGCGTGAACGTCAGCACCAGACACAACAGGAAGGCTGACCCGCTCGACGTCACGCGCCGCGCGATGGTGAGAAAGGCGAACACCACCAGCAGCAGGTGCCCCGTGAGCGGCGCCCACATCAGCGCCAACGGGCTGACGCCGAAGAGCTTGAAGAACAACGCCACCACCGCGCTGTCGAACGAGCCCTGGTAACCAGCGCCCCACAAGAAGCGGTCGACCTCGCCGCGCAGCATGTGCATCGCCTGCAGGCCGACCACCGCCGCGTCTGAACCCAGCCCGCCTGCGTTCATCAACGCCGGCACACGAAACGCAACGTTCAACCCCAACAGCGCAGCAATGGGGAGCAGTCGACCGCGGAACATTCAGATGACCGACAACGCCACGGCGAGCGCGCACATGTCAGCCTCGTTTTTCGTTCTCGAGCACCAGGTATTCCAACAACGCCTTCTGCACGTGCAGACGATTCTCGGCCTCGTCCCACACCACCGACTGCGGGCCGTCGATGACCGACGCGGTGACTTCTTCTTCGCGGTGCGCGGGCAGGCAGTGAAGGAACAGCGCGTGCGGCGCCGCGAGCTTCATCAGCTCCGGGTTGACCTGGTAGCCATTCAAGTCGCTCAACCGCTTCGCCGACTCGGCCTCCTGGCCCATCGACGTCCACACGTCGGTGATGACCACGTCGGCGCCCTTCACCGCTTCCTTCGCGTCGCGCACGAGGTGCACGAAGCCCTTCGCGGTGTCGGTGACGTCGGCCGACGGGTGGTAGCCCTCGGGTGAGGCGAGCTTGAGCTGGAAGCCGAACAGCGCCGACGCGCGCGTGTAGCTGCGGCCCATGTTGCTCGCGGTGTCGCCGATGAAGGCCAGCGTCTTGCCCTTCACGGGGCCGAGCTTCTCTTCGATGGTGAAGAGGTCGGTGAGGATCTGCACCGGGTGACCGCCGTCGGTCAGGCCGTTGATGACGGGTACCTCGCAGTTCGCGGCGAACTCCTCGAGGCGCGCGTCAGCGAAGGTGCGCATCATCACCACGTCGCAGTAGCGGCCGGTGACCTTCGCGGTGTCGGCGAGCGGCTCACCACGCGACATCTGCGAGTTGCCGGCCGAGAGGTCGATGCATGAACCACCGAGTTGCAACATCGCCGCTTCGAACGAGAGGCGCGTGCGCGTGGAGGCCTTCTCGAAAATCATGGTCAGCGTGCGGCCGGCCATGGTGCGAACCACGCGGCGGTGCTTGCGCGCGTCTTTGAGCACGGCGGCGCGGCGAAAAATGCCCTGGTGCTCGTCGTATGAGAGGTCGGTGAACTTCAGGAAGTCGCGCTTCGTACCGGTCATGCCCCGGGTGTGCCCCAGATGAACGGGAGCAGCAAGGGTCGTGGTTTCGAGCCTTTGAATTCGCCCAGAAAGAAACTGCGCAACAAGTGGCACCTCGTTCCGTCTTCACGGTGACCCGACTTTCCAAACGGAGCACCACACCGATGACGACCACCTCTGCGGCAACCCGGCAGCTCCAGAACAAGCCTCGCGTCGAGCGCAACGTGCCGCCTCCGCGCGCCGACTTCACGCGCACCGAGAACAAGCCGCGCACCTGGAGCCCGGGCGACAACTCGTCGTTCGAGGTGGCGAAGCCGCCGAAGGTCGAGCTCAACCCGAAGGTGCCCGCGCAAGACCCCTCGGCTGCCATCGGCAAGGCCCGCGAGCTGCTCTCGGGTCGCAGCACGGCCGGCACGACCATCGACAACACCGTCATCACCAACGACGCGCCGCACGCCAACGACGCGAGCGACCTCACCGGCGCGCGCGCCACCGAGGCCCTTCGACAGGTCGGCGGCAACGCGCAGCTCGAAGCAGAAGCGCTCGCGAAGCTGTCGCCGGCAGACCAGGCCAGCTACCAGTCGGTGAAGGAAGACCTGCTGGCGCCCGGCGCCGGCAAACCCAACGGCGACCCGGTGGCCGCGCTGGCGCTGCAGACCATGTTGCTCGAAGGCTCGCTCCCCGGCGAAGCCGCGCTGGGCAGCAACGACACCTTGCTCGGCGGCCTCGAGAAGCTCACCACGCAGGAGCTCGCGCCCGGCATCGACCGTCAGCAGCTGCTCTCTGACGTGGTGCAGGAAGTGGCGACGCCCGAGTCGGTGGCGCAGCGGAGCAAAGGCACGTGCATGGCCACGTCCATCGAGATTCAGCTCATGCAGAAGAACCCCGCCGAGTACGTGCGCCTGGTAGGCGGGCTCGCGTCACCCGCTGGTGAAGTGCAGACGGCCGGCGGCGACACATTGAAGGTCGAGGCCGACGCGCTCACCGACAACACCGACCGCACGGTCTCACAGCGCCTGCTTGCTCCGGCCCTCATGGAGGTCGCCAACGGCCGCGCCGACTACAACAACACGCTCGACCGAAGCTTCGAACCCGAGCTTGCAGAGACGCAGCGACACCAGCCGGGCAAGGGGCAACCGGGCCTGACGGCGGCGCAGGGAGACCGCCTGCTCGAGAGCCTCTACGGGCGCGATTTCGCGTTTCACAACGTCGGGAGCGCGGCGGAAAAAGCAGCCGGCACCGAGTTCATCACCGACCAGGTCCGCAACGGCGAGTCGGTCGTCGCAGGCCTCTCGTGGAATGAAGGCGGCCACGCAGTGCTCGTCACCGGCACTGAAGTTCGCGACGGTCAGGAGTACGTGCACATCGTCAACCCGTGGGGCCGCGAAGAGTCGATTCGTCGCGATGAGTTCGAGAAGCGCCTCATCATGGTGAACTACGACCCGCAGCTCGGCTCGCTCTGAGCGACGCACCGTGGAATGAAGGCGCATGCGCCTTTTTTCCGCAGCCGGTTGCCCCTACGCGCAGCGCACCCGTGCGCTGCTCACTGCGCTGAACCAGCCCTTCGAGCTCATCGAGGTCGACCTCGCGAACAAGTCGCCTGAGTTCCTCGCGAAGTCGCCGACCGGCGCGGTGCCGCTGCTCGACGACGACGGCTTCGTGCTCTTTGAGTCGGCAGTGATGAACGAGTACCTCGCAGAGAAGTTCGCGTGGAAAGACGCCTTCGACGCTGACGTTCAACGCCGCGCCCGCGAGCGCCTGGCGATGAAGCGCTTCGATGACGTGCTGGTGCCGCTCTTCTTCCGCGGGCTCAAAGACCCGAGCGCAACCGAGAGCAACGCGACCTGGAAGAAGGAGCTCGCCTTCTTCGCCGACACGGCGCGCCAGTCGAAGCCGAAGAGCCTGCTCGGCTTTCACGTGGCGACACACTGGCTGCGCATGAAGTGGGTAAAGCCCGGGTCAGAGTTCGTGCAGGCGCTGCAGACCGCGTGCGGCGGCTTCCTCGACGCGGCGGCCGCGCAGCACGAGATCGAGTCGACGAACCCCGACCGCGAAGCCACGGTGAAATTGATTCTCGCGAAGTTCGGCTGAGCGCTACTTCTTCGTCTTCTCGAGGAGCGTGGCGACGCCACCTACGACGAAGAACGCGACCAGCTGCGCCGCGAACGCACCGACGACGCTGAGCGCCAACGCGCCGAGCAGCCCGAAGTGTGGCCGCACGAAGAACCAGGTCACCCCGGCGCCCACGGGCCACAGCAACTTCATGACGAGCTCGAACGGCGTCACACCGTCGCGAGCTGCAGCTTCGAGAACAGGTGCGCGAGCTTCGGCACCGCAGCGCCGCGGTTGTGCAAGGCCTTCGCCTGCGACTCCAAAGACGCCAGCGTCGCGTCGACGGCCGCCGGGCCCGTGCTGCCCGCCGAGAGTTTGCGAGCGACCGCGCCAGCAGGCTCGAGCACCGCGAGCACCTGCGCGTCGTACGCCGCGTCGACAGACTTGGCGAGCTCCAGCGACGCCGCGCGCAGCGTGAGGCCCTGCTCCTGACACCGCCGCACGAGCGCGCCCGCCGCCATGTACGCCTTGCGGAAGGGCATGCCTTTCTTCACGAGCGCTTCAGCAAGGTCGGTGGCCTGCGTGAAGCCCTCTTCGAGACCCACGCGGCATTTTTCGGGGTGAAACGTCACGCGCGGCAACGACAAGCGCAGCACCGACAACGAGCCGAGCAGCAGCGGCGCGGTCTCGAGCAGCGACGCGCGGTCTTCCTGCAGGTCGCGGTTGTAGCCGCCGGGCAGGCCCTTCACCGTCGTCAGCAAGCCCATCAGGTTGCCAATCGCCTTGCCCGACTTGCCGCGGACGAGCTCGAACACGTCGGGGTTCTTCTTCTGCGGCATCATCGAGCTGCCCATCGAGATGTCGCCCGAGAGCGAAGCGAAGCCGAACTCCTGCGTGGTGAAGTCGATGAGGTCGGTCGACAACCGGCTGGCGTGCACGAAGAAGCGCGCGGTGGCGTAGAGCAGGTCCATCGCGAAGTCGCGGTCGCCCACGGTGTCCATGCCGTTGAGCGTGGTGCCCTCAAAGCTGAGCAGCTCACGCGTGACTTCACGGTCAATGGGCAACGACGTGCCTGAAATCGCGCCGACGCCCAACGGCAACAACTTGCACTGCTCGAGCACGAAGGCGAACGCCTGCGCGTCACGCAGAAACGCCGCCGCGTACGACGACAACCAATACGCGAGCGAGACCGGCTGCGCGCGCTGGCGGTGCGTGTACGACGGCAAAATCACGTCTTTCTCTTTGCGCGCTCGCTCCACGAGCTCACCGATGAACGCGGTGATTTCACGCAGCGCCGTGGCGGCGACTTCACGCACGTGCAGGCGCAAGTCGGTCGCGACCTGGTCGTTCCGTGAACGCGCCGAGTGCAGCAGCGCCGCCGGAGCGCCGATGGTGCGGTTGAGCTCGACCTCCACGGCCATGTGCACGTCTTCTTCGTCGGGCAACACCAGCGAGCCCGCGTCGGCGCGCTTCCAGATGTCGATGAGGCCGTCACGAATGGCGCGCGCGTCAGCTGCGGGGATCACACCGGTGCGGCCCAGCATCGTCACGTGCGCGAGCGAACCCACGAGGTCTTCACGCAGCAACTGCCGGTCGAGCGAGAGCGAGCTCGAGAACGTCATCACCTCGGGGAGCAGGCCCGAACCACCAGAAGCCTCTGTCTTTGCGAGCGCCATACGTCTCTCTCCTTGAAGTCAGCCGTGGGTAATCAGCGAGCCGATGCCCTGATCAGTGAAGAACTCAGCGATGATGGAATGCGGCGTGCGCGCGTCGATGACGTGAACGCGCTCCACGCCCTGCTCCAGCGCCGAAATCGTCCAGCGCGCTTTGCGGGCGAGGTTGCGGTTGAACACGCCCTTCTCGGACTTCTCGCGCAGCGTGGCCACGGTGAGCTGACCCAGCAGCTCGTCGTTCTCGACGAAGCCCGGGCCGCCCACCAGGTACACGAGCTTCGAGGCGCGCGCCGCCACGGCGATCTCGCTCGCCACTTGATCAGGCTCGAGCGGAATGGTGCTGCCGTCATCGAGAAAGCCGACGGGCGAGACGACGGGCACGTAGTTCCGCTGCAAGAACATCTCGAGCAGGTCCCGGTTGATGTTCATCACCTCGCCGAACTGGCCGTCACCCACGCGGCGGCCCTTCATGAACGACGCGTCCATTCCCGAGAGGCCGATGGCCTGCACGCCGGTGCGGTTGAGCAAGGTCACCAGCTCGGTGTTGGTTTGACCCGACAGCACCATTTCTTTGCTGTGGGTGTCACCCTTCGACTGGCCTTCGGGGCTCTCGCCGTGCACGAGAATCGGCACGAGGCCCACGGCGCGCAGCAGGTTCACGTCTTCGACGATGGAGGCGCGCAGCGAGTCTTTCCCCATGGCCTGGCGCCCGAGCTTCAAGACGACGCGCTTGTCGGCGAAGCGCGAGATGTACGTGAGCGCTTCTTTCACCAACGTCACCTTGAACTTGGGTGAGTAGTTGGTGAGGCGATCGTCCTTCGCCACGCTGCCGTCAGCCGTCGGCACCAGCAACGAGGTGTAGTCGGCGTTGATCTTCACGTAGTCGTACGAGAGGTCGCAGCCCCAGCCGACGGAGCTCTCGCTGCCCGCGCGCAGGTCGATTTCAATCAACACCTCCGGCGAACGCATGCGCGCGCGGAGGCTCTGGTGCCCCGTCGTCGTCGCCTCGGTGACGCTCGCCGCCAGCAGCATCGGCTTCTTGTCGAACACCACGATGCCCTGCACTGTGACCTTCGCCTCGGCCGGGTTCACGTCGTAGCTCTGCGAGCCACAGCGCGCGCCGACGGTGGCGAGAATGCGGCCCCAGTTCGGGTCGGCGCCGAACACCGCGGCCTTCACCAACGTGCTGCCCGCGACGCTGCGCGCGATGTCGACGGCGATGGGCTTGCTCGGCGCGCCCACCACACGCACCTCGAGCAACTTCGTCGCGCCTTCGCCGTCCTTCGCGACCTCCTTCGCGAGCTCGACGCACAGCGACTGAACCTGCGCTGCGAAGAGGTCGAACTCCGGGCCCGGCTCGGTGATTTCGGGGTTGCCGAGCTGACCGTTCGCCAACGCGAGCACCGCGTCGTTGGTGCTCATGTCGTTGTCGACGGTGAGGTTGTTGAAGCTGCCGTCCATGCTGCCGACGAGCGCGCGCTGCAGCATCGCCGGTGAAATCGCGACGTCGGTGCAGATGACCGCGATGGTCGACGCGAGCTGCGGCGCGATCATACCGCTGCCTTTGCAGATGGCGGTGATGCGGCCTTCTTTGCGACTCAGGCGCACCGCGCGGCTCGCGATTTTCACGTGCGTGTCGGTGGTGAGGATCGCCTCGGCGGCCTGCTCCGGCGCCGCCTTGAGCAGGCTGCGCAGCTTGGGCAACGAGTCGACAATCTTCGCCTTCGGCAAGCGCTGGCCGATGACGCCGGTCGACTGCATCAACACCGAGCCTGCGGGCAGGTCGCACGCCTTCTCGGTCGCCGCGCAGAGCTCGCCGACGTCCTCGAGGCCTTCGGCGCCCGTGAGCGCGTTCGCGTTGCCCGAGTTGATCAACACCGCGCGCACGCCGGTCATCGGCAACCGGCGCACGCAGTCTTCGACGGGCGCGGCCTTCGCTTTGTTGATGGTCAACACGGCCGCTGCGGAACAGGGCGTCTCGCTGAGCACCAGGGCGAGATCCTTCTTGAACGGCTTGATGCCTGCGTGCAGGCCAGAGAAGAGGAAACCGCGCGCGACGGGCATGGAGTTAGAGGCCCTCGATTTCAGCGTGGCCCAGCATGAGGTTCATGTTCTGCACGGCCTGACTCGCGGCGCCCTTGAGCAGGTTGTCGATGGCGCTGATGGCGACGACGTGCGTCTCGTCTGCGCTCGCACCGATGAGGCACAACGGCGTCTTCGCGACGTCGGCGATTCGCACCGCGTCTGACGAAGGCAGCAACTTCACCAGCCGCTCACTGCCGAACATGCCGCTGAAGGCCTGCTGTACCTGCGCGGGGCTCACCCCGTGCTTCAGGCGCGCGACCGCGGTGCTCAAGATGCCGCGCTTGATGGGCAACAGGTGCGGCGTGAAGACGACCTTCTGCAAGCCGAGCGTCTGTTCGATTTCAGGCACGTGCTGATGCGAGAGCGTTTTGTACGAGCGGAAATCGGAGTCGATCTCCATGAACGTGAACTCTTCGCTCGCCTTGCGACCAGCGCCCGAGACGCCTGACGCCGCGTTGATGACGAGCGAGAGCGGGTCGATGAGGCCCGCGCGCAGCAACGGCGCCACCGACAGCGCAGCGGCCGTCGCGTAGCAACCGGGGTTCGAGATGAACTGCGCGCCATGAAGGCGATCTCGAAACAGCTCCGGCATTCCGTAGACCGCTTCTTTCAGCAGCCCGGGCGAGGCGTGTTCGAACTTGTAGTACTTCGGGTACTTCGCGAGCTCCTGCAGGCGAAACGCGCCCGACAGGTCGACCACGCGAACTCCGAGCGCGCGCAGCTTCGGCGCGAGCTCGAGTGACGTCTCGGCCGGCGTGGCGAGGAAGACGACGTCGACGCCCTTCGATGACGCGACGCCCTGCTCGTTGCTCACGTACGCGAGCTCGCTGCTCAGGCCTGTGCGGTTGGCGATGGTCTGGCCGACCCAGCGGTCCGAGGTGACGAACTGCAAACGAACGCTCGGGTGACCGAGCAGAATTCGGGTCAGCTCGATGCCCGAGTAGCCCGACGCACCGATGACGCCTGCGGAGTGCTGCATGGGGGCGGCAGATAGAGCCCGCGCCCCAACGGATCAATGAGAGATACAGGTCGCCCGAGTAGCGAAGCCACGATTTCAAATCTGCGCGTCTACCGTTCCGCCACGTCCCGGTTGTCGGCACGGCAGGATTCGAACCTGCAGCATCAGATTCCATTTGAGCGTGTAGGGCCTCGCGGGCCGGACAACCTGAAGGAGTGGAAGAAGAAAAAGGTTGGTCGCCCGAGGTGAGAAGCCTCGATTTTCGCGCTCTGCCGCTGAGCTACACCTGCATACAGAGAGCAGGTGGCGGGATTCGAACCCGCGGCCTCGACCTTGGAAGGGTAATTGTGCGTGTAGGGCCTCTCGGGCCGGGCAACCTGCACGTTCAGACGCAGGGCGATTTTCCGCCTGACAACCCGACAGAAAACGCCGGCGAAATAGGCAGCCCGGAAGCACGTAGATTACGGCGACCATGCGCGTCTCACTCCTGGTGGTGCTGTGGTCGTGTGTCGCGAGCGCTTCGCCGTCGGGCCTCGAGCAGGAGCTGACGACGCTCCGGGGCGACAGCCTCAACGTGTCGCAGGCGCTGTCGCAAGCGACCGAGCTGGCCATCTCTCCGTTGCTCTCGCTCACGGCGCTGAGCGCGTGGAAGTGGTTTCAGACAGAACCGTCGCAGCGCGCGCAGCTGGCGTTCTACGCGCAGCCCTGGTGCTGGGGCCCGGCGCTGTTCCTGCTCGCGTTGATCTTCTTCAAGGAGGCGGTGATCGCGCGCATTCCCGGCGTGAAGAAGCCGCTCGACGTGTTGCAGCTGGTCGAGAACAAGGTGTCCGGGCTCATCGCTTCGCCGCTCGCCATCGGCGCGCTCGCCACGGCGCTTCACCACGCGATGCAAGGCGTCGACGCGCGCGCCGTGTCGAGCCTCTTCATTGGAGCCGCGTGGGCCGCTGACTCGGCGTCCCCCTTCGCGGCGCTCCCACAGTGGCTCACGTGGACCTTCGCCGTCGTCGGCTCGACGGTCGTCTACGGCAGCGTGTGGCTCGCATCGCACACCATCAACGTGCTCATTCTGCTGTGCCCGTTCGCCGTCGTAGACAACCTGCTCAGGCTGCTGCGCCTGAGCCTGCTCATCGGGCTCGCGTTGTTGGCACGCTTCGCTCCGATGGTCGGCGCGCTGGCGTGCGGCGTGGTGGTGCTCTTCGCCATTCTGACGGCTGGCTATTCATACCGATGGATGCGCTTCGGCTGGTCCTTCGCCACGGGCTTCGTGCGGGCGCGCATCGAGCCGACGCGGCAGCACGGCGTCTTCGCCTTTGCCGGCGCAGGCCTCGGCATTCCAGTGCGCACCACCGGCTGGCTGCGCCTCGAAGACGGCGGCCTCGTCTTCCACTACCGGCGCGCCTTCGTGCTGTCTCGGCGAGTGTCGGTGAGCGCCACGCTGCGCGTCGAACGCGGACTGCTGCACCCGGTGTTGCTCGACGAGTTGGGGCGCGTGGCGTTTCGGCTGACGCCACGCGGGCGCGGGAAAGAAGTCGACGTCGCCCGTGCGCTGGGCGGCCTGCTCGTCGAAGACGTGGCCGCAGTGCGCGGGCTCAGAGGGCTCCGCGCGTGGTTCAGCGCCGTGCTCGCCGACGACGTGCAGGCGCCGCTGGGTTGATCACCGCGGGCCGAGCAGAAACTCGAGCGCTCCGGGCAATCGCGAAGCCCACGCCGCTTCAGTGTGCGTCGCGCCGACCTGCTCGACGTAGCGGAGCGTGACGCCGTCGACGTAGCCGAGCGCACGGTACGCACCGACGAGCTCGCGCGTGTCGACGACGCCATCGTTCGACGGGCCGCTGTCTCCGCTGTCGACGTAGACACGAAGAGGGCGCGAGGTCGGTGACGCGGCGATGAGCGAGAGCAACACGCGCCCGTCCCACCAGACGCTCGGTGACATCGCGCCGAGGTGACCGACTGCATCGGCGCGTCGCACGCCCGCGTAGCTGCTGATCAACCCGCCGAGCGATGAGCCGATGAAGATGGTGTCGTCGCGACCGGCCCGCGTGCGCAGCTCTGAATCAACGCGCGGCTTGAGCTCTTCGAAGAGAAACCGGAGGTAGAGGTCGCCCTTCCCTCCGCCGTACATCGGGTCGGCGCTGGGCGTGTATTCGTCGATGCGCGCGGCGCCAGCATTCTCAGGGCCGACGACGATGGCTTCCCGAAAGCGCCCGTCGTTCGCGGCGGCGTCCATCGTCTCGGGCACGCGCCAGGTGACGCCGCCGAACGCAGCGGCCGGGTCGAAGAGGTTCTGCCCGTCGTGCATGTAGACGACCGGCATGCGCGCCGCCGCGTTCTCGAGGTACGTCGGCGGCAGGTACACGTAGACGCCGCGCGTGTTGCCGAGAACCGTCGAGGTGAACGTGGGCCAACGAAGGCTCCACGTGCCCGTGTCTCGGAGGAAGCGCGGCGCGATTTCGGTGCGCTCACCTTTCTTCGCGGTCCAGTTCGGGCCCTTGCTCCACGTGGTGTCGTCGAGCAGCGGCTTCCATTCGACGTCTTGCGTGAGCGTGGTCAGCGTCAGCGACCAGGTCTCGGCGTCGACCTTCGTCATCGCCACGCCGGAGTTCCAGTTGAGCGGCGGCGCGCTGCCTCGCACGGAGAGCGTGTGTGAAGTCGTCGGGTACTTCACGACGAGCGTGGTGGTGACGACGATGCCTGCATCGACGATGACGACACCGGAATCGACGGCGCCTGCGTCGACAGCCATCGGCGTCGCGCCGCATGCGGTCAGCGCGAACAGGCACCACACACGCGCGCTCACGGAATCAACACCACCGAGCCCGTCGTCTTCCGACCTTCGAGCGCGCGGTGCGCCTCGGCTACGTCGGCCAGCTTGAACTGCTGCGGCGCCGCCACCTTCACGTGACCGGACCTCAGCACGTCGAACAACGCGTTCGCGCGCTGCTCGAGCTCCGCGCGCTCGTGAACCCACGCGTGCAACGCAGGTCGCGAGACGAACAACGAGCGCATGCCACCGAGCGCCACCACGTCGAGCGGAGGCGGCTTGCCACTGGCCTGACCGAACGACACCAACATGCCGCGCGAACGGAGCGCGTCGAGCGAGCCCATGAAGGTGTCTTTGCCAACCGAGTCGTAGACGACGTCGACGCCGCGACCACCAGTCAACGCCCTGGCCTGTTCAACCCAATCGCCGTTGGTGAGCAGCACGTGGTCGCACCCCTGCTTCGCCAACTCGACCTTCTCGGCGCGGCCCACGGTGCCGATGACCATCGCGCCCAGGTGCCGGGCCCACTGCGTCGCGAGCTGACCGACGCCACCTGCCGCAGCGTGAATCAACACGACGTCGCCGCGCTTCGTCTCGCGAACGCCCTGCAACAACATGTGCGCCGTCATGCCCTTGAGCATCACCGCGGCGGCGGTCACGTCGTCGATGCCGTCGGGGAGCGAGACCAATCGCTCGGCCTTCACGTTGCGCACGTCGGCGTACGCACCCATCACTCCGGCGTAGGCCACGCGCGTGCCCGCCGTGAAACCCGTCACGCCTTCACCCACTGAAACGACGACGCCGGCGGCTTCTTGCCCCGGCGTCATCGGCAACGGCGCCGCGTAGAGCCCCGTACGAAAGTAGATGTCGACGAAGTTGAGCCCGATGGCGGTGTGCTTCACCTGCACTTCGCCGGCAGCCGGCGGCGGCACCTCGACTTCGTCCAACTGGAGAACCGAAGCGTCACCGGGGCTGTGAACTCGAATCGCGCGGGGCATGCCCGCTGACTTAACGCCGGCCTTTCTTGAACGCGCCCTTCATCTCCATGTTGAGGCGCGCGAGCACCAGCGCGAGCTTCGCCTTCTTCTGCGGCGGCTGGCCCTGCGCGAGCACCGTGAAGAGCTCCTTGTCGAGCGTCGCCATCTGCATGCGGCCATCGAGCACCTTCTGCACGTTGGCGTCGACCGCAGCCTGCGCCGCCGCATCACCTTCAGACGCGTCACGCAGCGCCTTCATCGCCTCGCCCATCGACTGGCGCAGCGGGCGGCGACGGTCTTCGAAGCCCTTGAGCGTCGCCGACAACTTGAGCGCGTCAGCGTCTTTCAGGTCGAGCGCGTCGCTGATGGCGACGACGTACATGAGCCGCGCCTGCTCATGCCGCTCTTCACGCTTCTCTTCTCTGGCTTCGGGCCCACGACCCGGGCGCTGCGCGAACGCGGCCACCGAGCTCAACATCATCACCGCGAGAATCAGCTTGGTCTTCATCACAGGTCTCCTTCGGTCGGCGACGGCCAACCTACGTCGAAGAACACTTCGTCCTCAGAAAGGTTGGCATCGGCGAACTCGATGCCGGGCAGTTCGGGCGGCGTGACGTGAATCGTCTCTACGCGAACCTCAGGCGCCGGCTGAAACTTCACCGCGACCGCCGACGCGAGCAGCGCGCCAACTCCGGCGGCCAGCGCCAACGACGCCGCGCGACGCAACGAGCCGCTGCGATGCTCTCTGGCGCGCCACGCCTGCTGCGTCGTCGACGCGAGGCTCTTGAGCATCAGCCGCTCCGAGTCGGTCACCGCGGGCAACGCCGCCAGGCCGAGCACCCGCGCCGTCTCGCGACACGACGAGCACCCATCGAGGTGCGCGCGACCTTCTGCCGACAGCGCGCCGCCCGACAGCTCGAGCTCCGTCTCTTCACACGTCATGACAGGCCTCCCAGCTTTGCGACTTCTTCCTTCAGGCGCTTCACCGCGTGGTGAAAGTGCGCCTTCGCGTTGCCTTCAGAAATCTCGAGCGCCTCGGCGATTTCACCGAACGGCAAGCCCGCGTCGATGCGTAGCGAGAAGACCTCGCGTTGACGCGGCGGCAGCGCCAACACCGCGCGTCGCGTGAGCGCCTCCTGCTCTTTGCGCTCCAACATTTCCTGCGCGCGATTCGGGGCTGAACGTTCGCGCTCCAACGCATCAACCGGAGCCCACGCCCACCGGCCCGCGTCGCGCGCGTGGTTCTTGCCGAGGTTCACCGCGATGCGAAGCACCCACGCTTTGAACGGCACCGGCTCTTCGCTCGCTTCCAGCTTCGGGGCCGTGCGCTGCGCCGCTTCGAAGGCCTGCAGAAACGCCTTCTGCGTGAGGTCGCGCGCGTCTTCTGCCGACGGCGCGTAGCGGCGAAGCACCCGGTACACGGCCTCTTGATGACGGCGCACCAGCTGCCCGAAGGCCGCCATGTCACCGGCGAAGAACGCGCGCAGCAGCTCGGCTTCGGAGGGCTCACCGGCCGCTCCTCCCGAGATGACGCGAAGCTCTGGCGCTGGAGGGCTCACCGTTCGTCAACCAACACGTGACGGCGAAAAAGGTCAAAAAGGCGTAGCGTTCAGCGCCATGAAGCCCAAGGCATCAACCAGAAATTCCCCGGTGTTGCCGCCGCCCCCCACACAGCTCGACGGGCGCTCGAACCTCTTCGGCGCGCGCGGGCCGGTGAGCACCCTGCACTTCCTGGTGCACCCGGGCATGGCCGAACTTCAACGTGAAGCGCAGGCGCGAGGGTGGAACACGCGCGGCTTCACGACGCTCTCGGTGGCGTGGCTCGAGCTGCACTGGAGCGACGACGGCTGGAAGACGCTGCACGTGCTCTCGAGCAATGACGTGCCCTGCCCGGTCGTCAACGGCACGTTCCACCTGAGCGGCTGCGCGAGTGGCACCGAGGTGGAGTTCGCCATTCACGTCGGCCTCGCGTGCCACGCGCCGCACGACACCGCCGGCGCGCGCGACGTGGCCGAGCTGTGGCTCAACAACGACGGCCGCAACTTCGTGCAGACCACGCGGTAGTCAGCGCCGGTAGGCCTTGAGCACCTTCGCGACGTAGAACTCGGTCTCGCCGTTCTTCGGCACCGCGCCGTTCACCGCGCCGGGCCCCGCGTTGTACGACGCAATCGCCAGCTCGAGCCGGCCGGTGCGCTGCAGCTGCTGCGCCAGGTAGCGCGCCCCCGCGTCGATGGACTGCTCCGGGTCGAACGGGTCTGCCACGCCGAGCTGCTTCGCGGTGCCGGGCATCAACTGCGCGGGGCCCATGGCTCCGGCGAAAGAAATACGGTGCGCCCGCAGGCCCGATTCGACCTCGACCAGCGCGCGCATGAGGCCCTTCGGCAGCCCGTTGCGGCGCCCGGCGGCGTCGGCGATCGCGCCGAGGTCATCGTGACCGGTGAGGACGCAGAACGGGCGGTGCTTCGCGTATGCCCCGAGCGCGCTCCACTTCTCTTTCAAGAAAAACGGAGAGAGCGGCGAGACCACCGAGTTGCCGAAGAACGCGACGGCGGTGTTGAGCGCCACCAACGGCACACACACCACCACCAGCAGCTGCTGCCACCAGGCCAACTTCCCGAACAACTTGAGGAAGAACTTCGCCACGCGCCACACGGTAGTCGGTGGAACGAACGGCGACAGGTTTCGCTCTATTGCACGGTGAAGGCCGGCGTCAGCACGCGCTCACCGGCGCCGCTCGGCAGCACGACGGTGGCCTCGTAGCGAAAGCGGCCCGACAACGTGCGCGGCAACGTCTTGCGCACCGACAGCTGCTCGTCGGGCGCGACGATTTCGCCCTCGAGGCGCTCGCACGCTTCAACGTTGGCGACGCCCGCCGCCTCGCCGTTCTCGAGCACCAGCTGGCTCAAGCACAGGTTCACCTTCACCGGCGTTCCGCTCACGTTGCCCAGCGACAACATCACGCGGCCGCCCGGCGGGTACTCGAGGCGATCCGTCACGTACGTCACGCGCTCCAGCCCGCCGCCACAACCCGCCAGCACGAGGCACCACCACAGCTTCCGCATGGCGCGGAGATGTAGACGAGGCCCGTGGAACGTTCCAGTGCCGTAGAAACCCTGAATTTGTTTCACCCGGAGTGGACGCCGCTCCGTACATTGCGACGTGATGCAGCCGATTCTGGGTATCGACTTCGGCACGACCAACACCTCGGCAGCGTGGTTCGACGCGAGCGGGAAGTTGCGAGTGGTGCCTGTGACCGACAAGTCGGCGGTGTTGCCGTCGGTGGTCTGGTTTCCTTCTGCTGATCAAACCAAGTGTCTCGTCGGCCAGGCCGCGAAGACGCAGCTCATCGACGACCAGAAGCACACCGTCTTCGGCGCCAAGCGGTTCCTCGGGCGTCGCTACAATTCTGAATACGTCGCGCGGCACCGCGACCGCTTCGCCTTCGACCTCGTGGAGGGCGGCGACGGGTACAGCGCGGTGCTCATCTACGGGCAGACGATTCCCCTCGTTGAAGTCGCAGGCGTGGTGGTGCGCGACATCGTGGCGCGGGCGGCGCGTGCGGCGGGCCATCAGTTCACCCAGTGCGTGATGACGGTGCCTGCGCACGCGTCGGTGCGACAACGTGAAGCGGTCCGCAAAGCGGCAGAGTCGGCGGGCTTGTCGGTGGCGGCCATCGTCAACGAGCCGACGGCGGCGGCGCTCTTCTACGCGAACCTCCGCAGCCCCAAGCAGACGGTGCTCATCTTCGACCTCGGCGGCGGCACCTTCGACGCCACCGTGATGCGCGTCGAGAACCGCGTGGTCAAGGTGCTGGCGACGGGCGGCGACGGGTTCCTCGGTGGCGGCAACTTCGACGAGCTCGTCGCCGAGACGTTCGCCGCGAAGCTCGAGCAGGAGCAGGGCGTCTCGGTGCGCAACAACCGCACGGTGATGCAGCGCCTCGCGCTGGCCGCAGAGTTCGCGAAGATTCAGCTCTCGCGACAGGAGGTGCTCGACGTTCGCGTACCGGTGGTGGCGCAGCGACAGAACGGCGGCTTCATCGACTTCTCGCATCGCCTCACGCGCGCGGAGCTCGAGAGCATCGTGGCGCCGCTGGTCGAACGGTGCGTCGGCGCGTGTGACGACGTGCTCGCGCGCGCGGGCCTGCAGGCGCAAGACATCGACGAGCTGGTGCTGGTCGGCGGTCAGACGCGCATGCCGGCCATTCGAAATCGCCTCGCACACTTCCCCAGCGTCTCGAGTGAGAAAGACGTGCACCCGGAGCTCGGGGTGGCGGTCGGCGCGGCGATCCTCGGCCGCAACCTCGCGCGCACGCGCACCAGCGGGTTGAACGACGTGGTGGCGATGCCCATCAGCGTGATGCTCGTCGGCGGTCGCACCGTCGAGGTGATTTCGTCGAACACGCCGGTGCCGTGCACCAGGTCGATTCAGCTCGAAGGGCTGCCGCCGTGGAGCGCACCGGTGCCGCTGGTGCTCTTCGAGTCGCTCGACCAGACGGCGACGGAGCGAGAGATCATCGGCACGGTGCACGTGTCGGAAGAATGGCGCAGCAACCCCGACGTGACGCCGTCGCTGGAGCTCACCGTCGGCCAGGACTTTGCGCTCACCTCGCGGCTCGTGGCGCCGGGCGGCATGCAGACGCAGTTGCAGATCGTCGACCAACGTCGTTGAAGGAGCACCGTGGATCTCGTCGGGGCGTACGTCGCGAAGCTGGGGCTGCAGGAAAATTTCGCGCGCGGGCTCGCGGGGCAGCTGCTGGGGCTCATCGAAGACACGGTGCGTGAGCAGGTCAGCTTCGGCGTCGCCGCGCGCGTGCGTCACGCGGTGCCCGAGATGCTCGAGTGGCAGCTCTCGTCGCCCACGCTGCGCCCGGGCGCGTTGTTCCTCGACGACTTTCCGCAGGCGCCGATGCTCGACCCGCGCGCCGAGTGGGACGGGCTGTTCGCGCGCTTCTCCGTCGACGCGACGCACGCGCCGCTCGCTCGTGAGCTGGCCGTGGAGTTTCTCGCCTCGCGCCTCGAGCCGTCGGTGATGATGACCGTCACGCGCGCGCTGCCGTGACGTGACGCAGCCGTTGCGGTGCCGTCGCCCATGATTTGCGGGAGCGCCGCGCAGTCGTCGCAGGCGCTCTCCACATTCACGCTCCCAGAAGGAGGTCGCCATGCTGACGACCCTGCTGCTGTGTGCGTCATGTGTCGGGTTGCTCGCGCTGGTGCTGCAGCGCCTCGCGCTCGGAGTCGCGCTGCGAAGACCGCAGCGAGCTCCGCAGACGACCCCGGGCATCTCGATTCTCAAGCCGCTGTGTGGCATCGACGACGCGCTCGACGAGAACCTCGCGGCCTTCGCGGCGCTGCAGTACCCGAACTTCGAGGTGCTGCTGGGCGTCAAAGACCGCGCAGACCCGGCCTGGCCGCTGGCGTGCGCGTGGGCCGTCAGAGACCGGCGCTTTCGCGTGGTGCAGCAGCGCAGCGCGCCGGGGTTGAACCCCAAGATGAACCAGCTCATCACGCTCGCGCGTGAGGCCGAGCACACGCTGCTGCTCGTCTCTGACAGCAACGCGCGCCTGGGAGTCGGGGCGTTGTCGGAGCTCGCGGGTTGCTTCGAAGACGAGCGCGTGGCGTGCGTCACCAACCCGGTCAGCGGGCTGGGCCACGAGAGCTTCGGCGCGCTGCTCGACAACCTGCACCTGGCGGCGGGCATCGGCGCGGCGCAGTTGGGCGCGAAGACGCTCGCCGACAAAGACCTCGTCGTCGGCAAGTCGATGGCGCTGCGCCGAAGCGCGCTCGAAGCGCTCGGCGGCTTCGAGAGGTGGGCCGACGTGCTCGCGGAGGACTACGTCATCGGGCAAGACCTTCGCGCGCGCGGTTGGCGCATCGCCGTCGCGCGGACGCCGGTCTGGAACGTGTCGGTGAAGCGCACGGTGCGCAGCTTCTTCGAGCGCTACCTGCGCTGGGGCGTCATTCATCGCACGGCGGTGACGCTGCCCACGTCGCTCGCGCAGGGCCTGCTCAACCCGTTGCCGTGGTTGCTGCTGGCGCTGCTGTCGGCGCCGAGCCTCGAGCTGCTCTCGGTGCTGCTCGGCGCCGCTGCGCTCAAGGTGGGGCTCGACGTGAGCGCCGCGCGCGCGCTGCAGTGCGGCCCGCTCGGCTGGCGCGCCGTGCCGGCGGTGTTGGTGAAAGACGCGCTGCTGTTCGTCACCTGGCTGCACGGCTTCTTCTCGCGCACGGTGCGGTGGCGAGGTCGCCGGCTGCGCGTCGGCGCGCGGTCGCGGCTGCTCGACAATCGGCCGGTGCTCAACCCCGCGGAGGCAACATGAAGACGGTGAGCTTCAAGGTGTCCTGGGTCGTCTTCGGAGCCGCGGTTGGCGTGCTGCGGCTGTGGCGGAGCTGACGTGTTCCGGCTCGCGCATCTCTCCGACCTGCACCTCGGTGAACGGCCCGAGCATCTCCATTCGGCGCGCGCGCTGGTGCGCTCGCTTCGTGAAGGTGACGTCGACCACGTGGTGGTGACGGGCGACGTCACCCACTCCGGCGCCATCGCCGAGTACGAGGCGTGGCTCCAGGTCTTCGAGCCGTTGCTGCGTGAGAAGCGCGTGACGGTGGTGCCGGGAAATCACGACGTCGCAGGTGACGGTGTCGCGGCGCTGCTGAGCGACGGGCTCCGCGTCTCGGTCGACGCACGAGACGGGCTCTTCATGATCTGCGTCGACTCCACGGCGCCGCACAACCGCAGCACGTTTCGCAGTCACGGCGACCTATGCGAGCAGATGCTGGACGACGTCGACGACGCGCTGAAGCTCGCGCCGCGCGGGTGGACACGGGCCGTCTTGCTGCACCACCACGTGTTGCCCATGCCCGTCGAAGGTGTCGGTGAATGGTTCGCCGAGCGCTTCGGCTGGCCCCACGCGGCTGAGCTCCCGCTCGGCAGAGAGCTGCTGCGCCGCGTACGCGGCCGCGTGGACCTCGTCCTCCACGGACACAAACACGTACCGCGCGAGACGGTGGTCGACGGGCTGCGCGTCGCGAACGCTGGGTGCTCGACGGCCCTCGGCGCGTACCGGGTGTTCGAGCACGACAGCGGGAGCGTGAAGGAAGGCCGGTGGGTTCACGCCACCGCGCTGGTGCGACCTCCCTTGCTCGCGCGCGTGCTGCACGGAGAAGCGAAGTCAGCGGCGTTCGCGTTCAGGGCGCACGAGGCCACCGAGCGGTGAAGCGACCACCTCTTCGATGGCCGCGGTGAAGGCGCGCGCGGCCTCTTCGACGTCCGCCAACGCGCCGGTGAGGTACGCGCCCGCGAAGTTCGTCTCGGTCGGGGGCCCGAAGAACTTCTGCAGCGTGACGTTCGAGGCCTTCAACGCAGCGTCGAGGCCGACAATCGCCTCGGTCGGCGGCGCGATGAGGTACGCGAGGGGCTCGCCCACCTTCACGTTCGCGAGCGGCGCCAGGTAACGCCCGGTCTCGGCGATGACATGCGGGAAGAACGCGGGGCTCTTGCCGCCCTCGAAGGTGACGAAGTGAATCTTCGAGGTCAACGCTTCACGCAGCGCCCACAGCCCTTCGGCGACCTCAGCAGGGTTCGCACCGGCGAGCACACCCAGCACTTCACCCGACAACGGGCCCGACGCGTGCGCGCTGCCTGCGTAGAACGACTTCGCGTACACCACGTCGACCTCCGCGAACTTCGTGGCGTGGTCGAGCGCGGCGTAGAGCGAGTCGTCTTGATCACACGTCACCAACGCGACCGACGTGTGCTTCGCGACGTCGAGCCCCAGCGCGTGCGCGAGCGGCCGCGAGACCTGCTCGAGCTGACGCACCGACAACAACTTCGGCCGCAGCGGCACGAGCGGCTTCACTGGCCACCCGTCAGCTTCACGCCGCCGCCGCCGGCCGCGAACGAGGCCTTCATCAGCTCGGCGCACTTCGCCGCCGCGCGCTCGGGCGGAAAGCCGACCTGTCGCACGTTCGAGATGCAGTCCTTCTCGGAGTTGTCCTGGCCCAGGCGCGGGCCGACCGCGGTGTAGAGGGACAACGAGTCGCCGGTGCCGAGCCCCGGGCGCTCACCGACCACGATGATGGTGCTCTTCGCGCGCGTGATGACGCCGATCTCGTCTTGCACGCCGATGCGCGCGAACTTCACGAACAGCGGCTTGCCAACTGAATAGCCCTTGCCCTCGAGCGCCGCGCGCAGCGCCTTCATCACCGCCGGGCCGTTCAACTGCAGCGCCGACGCCGCGAGCCCGTCACCGGCGATCAACTGAATGTCGACGCCCTGCGACGCTTCCCTTGCGCAGCGCTCACGGCTCGCGTCATCGAGGCGGCGACCGGTCTCCGGGTGGAGCAGAAATTCTTCGTGGTCTTTCGCCTTCGAGCGCAGCGGCAACCAACCCTGCTGCGTGGCCCACGCGTCGTCGACCTGCGACTCCACCGCGTCGAGCGCGATGGCGTGATCAGCACGAAGCCCGAGGTACGACGCGGTCAGGTAGCGCGTGCCGGTGCGGCCAGTGACGATGCGCGCCGGCGTCGTACCAACGAGGTGCGCGAGCGCGCGTTCACTGCGCGCCGGAGGCAACGGGCGGTGCTTCGGGCCCCGGCTCCAGGCAGGCGGAGCAGCACGCACGGGCTCGGGCTCCGGGGCGGCTTCCTTCACCACCTCGGTGACGATCGACTTCACGAGGGCGCGCAGCTCGTCTTCAGTCACGGGAGCGGTTTTCTTAAGCGAACTCGTGGTGCGTGCGAAGCGCTCCCGCATGAGAGAAACGGGCGCGCATGAAGCTCTACTACGTGCCCGGTGTCTGCTCGTTGTGCCCTCACATCGTCCTCCGTGAAGGCGGCTTCGACTTCACGCTCGACCTCGTCGACGTGAAGAATGGAAAGAGAACGCAGAGCGGAGAGGACTACCTCGCCATCAACCCGCGCGGCTACGTGCCTGCGCTGCGCCTCACCGACGGGAAAATCCTCCACGAAGCGGCCGTCATCGTGCAGTTCCTGGCCGACTCGAGGCCCGAGACGAAGCTCGCGCCGCCCAACGGCACCATGGAGCGCGTCGAACTCCAGGAGTGGCTCAACTTCATCAGCTCCGAGCTGCACAAAGGCATGAGCGTGTTCTTTCAGCCCGCAGCGAGCGACGAGCTCCGCGCGGTCTTCAAGGGTCGGCTCAACGCACGCTTCACCGTGTTGGCCGCGCAGGTGAAGGGCAAGCCGTGGCTCATGGGCGAGCAGTTCACCGTCGCCGACGCGTACGCGTTCTACGTGATGCGCATGTTCACGAAGAACCCGGCCATCGCCGGCGCGCTCGACGAGACGTTGCGTGGCTACTACCAGCGCATCGCCGCGCGCCCCGCAGTGCAGGCAGCGCTCGCCGCGGAGCAGCTCGAGGCCTGATGTTCGAGGTCTGGCTTCAGCGCTGGTGGCGACCGCTGCTCGGCGCGAGCGTGCTGCTGCACGTCACGCAGCTCTTTGGGGCGCTGCTGGAGCCCGACGCGGCGCTCTACGCGACGGTCGCGCGCCACATGGCGGAGTCGGGCGACTTCGTGAACCTCGTCGCGTACCAGCAAGACTGGCTCGACAAGCCACACCTGCCGTTCTGGCTCACGGCGCTCTCGTTCAAGCTCTTCGGCGTCAACGAGGTCGCGTACCGCCTGCCCGGCGTCGCGGTCTTCTTCGTGGGCGTCGCGTACACGTGGCAACTCGGAGCGCTGCTCTTCAACCGCACCGTCGCGCGGCTCGGGGTGTTGGTGTTGCTCACCAGCCAGCACGTGGTGATGTCGAACGCCGACGTGCGCGCCGAGCCGTTTCTGCTCGGGTTCATCGTGGCGGCGGTCTTTCACCTGCTCCGTGGGCGCGACGAGCTGCGGCACCTCGTGGTGGGCGCCGCGTTCACCGCCGCCGCGATGATGACCAAAGGCCCGTTCGTCGTCGTGCCCATCGCCGGCGCGCTGCTCGCGTGGGAATGGAGGCGACTGCTGCGCTGGCGGTGGTTGCTCGCGCCGGTGTTGGTGCTGCTCTTCATCACGCCGGAGCTGTGGTGCCTGTGGCACCAGTTCGACGCGCACCCTGAAAAACAGGTCTTCGGTCGCACGGGCGTCTCTGGAATCCGCTTCTTCTTCTGGGACAGCCAGTTCGGGCGCTTCACCAACACCGGGCCCATTCGCGGCGCGGGCGACCCGACGTTCTTCTTTCACACCGTGCTCTGGGCGCTCTTGCCGTGGTCGCTGTGGCTGTACGCGGCCGTCATCGCGCGGGCTCGAAAGCTGTGGAGTTGGAGCGGCACCGAGCGCCACCTGCTCGGCGCGGCGTTGCCGACGATGCTGCTCTTCTCGGCGTCGCGCTTTCAGTTGCCGCACTACCTGAACATCGTCTTTCCGTTCTTCGCGCTGCTCGCCGCGGGCTGGTTGGTGATGCTGAGCCGACGCTGGTGGGCGATTCAGCTCGGCCACTTCGCCGTGGTGGTGATGCTGGGCTTCGGCGCGGTGCTGCTGTTCTTGAACGACGCGCCGCTGGCGGTGGCGGTGTTGTTGCTGCTCGGGCTCTCGGGCTTCGTGCTCTTCAACCGCACCACGTTGGAGGCGACGTTCGGCCGCATGACGGTGGCGGCGTTTTCGCTCAACCTGGTGCTGGGCTTCGCGTGGTGGCCGATGGTGCTGCGGCACGAGGTCGGGCGCGAAGCCGCGCGCCTCGCGAACGCGCTGCCGACACGGCAGACCGCGCTCGTCGGCGTGGAGTCACTGAGCTTCGCGTTTCATTTGCGCGGGCCGTTTCGTCGGCTCACCGTCGACGACATGAACCAGTTCGCGCCCGGCCACGAAGAGCGCGCGCTGCTGTCGGTCAACGCCATCTCGGCGCTGCAGGCGCAGGGCTACACGGTGACCGAGCTCGCGCGCTTCGAGCACTTCCACGTCTCGAGGTTGACGCTGCGCTTTCTGAACGCGCGCACGCGCGGCACCGTCACCGAGCCATGGGCGCTGGTCGAGCTGCGTCGCTGATCAGCGGAAGGCCTGGTCGAACACGCTGGCGTCGCCTGCGCGCTCGGTGAGCTTGCCGTTACGCCACAGGCCCATCTTCTCGAGCCACGCTTCGAACTCAGGCGCAGGCCGCTGCCCGAAGATTTCGCGGAGCGCCGCGTTGTTGTGAAACGAAGTGGTCTGGTAGTTCAACATCACGTCATCACCCATGGGGATTCCCATGAGGTAGTTGACGCCCGCGAGCGTCAGCAGCATCTCGAGGTTCTCCTGGTCGTTCTGATCAGCGATGGCGTGGTTGGTGTAGCAGGCGTCGCAGCCCATCGAGATGCCCGACAGCTTGCCCATGAAGTGATCTTCGAGGCCGGCGCGGGTGATTTCTTTCGCGTCACGCAGGTACTCGGGGCCGATGAAGCCGACGACCGAGTTCACCAGGAACGGCTTGTAGCGACGCGCGAGCCCGTACGCGCGCGCCTCCATCGTCACCTGATCTGTGTCGTGGTGTGCGTTGGCCGACAGCGCCGTGCCCTGCCCCGTCTCGAAGTACATGACGTTGGGGCCCTGCGCGGTGCCTTCGCGGCGCGCGAGATCATACGCCTCGTCGAGCACGCTCACCGAGACACCGAAGTTCTGATTCGCGCCCTGGCTGCCGGCGATGGACTGAAACATCAGGTCCAACGGGGCGCCGCGACGCACGGCCGCCATCTGAATGGTGATGTGCGAGAGCACGCAGTTCTGCGTCGGCACGCGGTACTTCCGCATGAGGTCTTTGACGGCGGTGAGAATGTCGACCGTGCCCTGAATGTCGCCGGTCGAGGGGTTCACGCCGATGACCGCGTCTCCGTTGCCGAAGCTCAAGCCGTCTTTCACCGCCGCGAGCACGCCTTCGACTTCATCGGTCGGGTGATTGGGCTGCAGCCGACTCGAGATGCGACCCTTGAGGCCCAGCGTGTTGTTGCAGCGCACGACGACGCGCAGCTTTCGGCCCGCCGTCACCAGGTCCATGTTCGACATCAACTTCGCGACGGCGGCCACCATCTCCGGCGTGAGGCCGGGCGAAATGGCGGCTGCGTCTTCCCCTGTCGTGCGGTCGTCCAACAACCACTCACGCAGCCGCGAAACCGACCACGACTTCACCTTCGCGTACGCGTTGGCATCGAGCTCGTCGACGACCACGCGCGTGACCTCGTCCGCTTCGTAGGGCACAGACGGCGCGTTGTAGAGCTGCTCCATGGTGACGTCGGCGAGCACCTGCTTGGCCGCCGCCATCTCGCGCATCGACCGCGCCGCGAGCCCCGCCTGCTTGTCGCCGGAGCGCACCTCGTTGGCGCGCGCGAGCACGTCCTTGAGAGAAGGAAAGGTGAAGTGCTCTCCGTGAACTCGTGAAGAAAAGGCCACTTGATCAGCTCTCCCGGGCGCTCACCTGTGGCGGCGCTTCTTCTTCTTCGGCGCCGCCTTCTTCACGGGCGCAGACGCTGAGGCGTCAGCAGCGTCGACCACGCCAGCGTCGAGTTCTTCTTCAGCTTCTTCGCCAGCGTCGCCTTCGTCGTCTTCTTCTTCGACCGAGGCGTCAGGCACAGCCAACACCGGCAGCACCTCGAGCGAATCGCCACCGTCTTCTGTTTCTGACGGCGCGACGCCCGCGTCGATGATGACCTCGGGTTCAGGCTCGGCCGCCATCGGCAACGGCTCGGGCGCGTTCGCCTGTTCGACCTTTTTGAACACCGCGATGCCGATGCCGACGACGACGACGAGCAGCACCAGAATCATGATGCTCAGGCCGATGCCGCCGCTCGCCTTCGTGGGCTTGAGTGACTGCGCGGTCTGCGCGGTCTGCTCCGCGTCGGGCGCGCGTGGGCGTTCTCGAACCGCGGTCGGCTCTTCGCGAATTTCGTCGAGCGAGTCGGAGACCGCAGGCGAACCTGCGGGCGGCGTTTCAATGCGCTCCTGACCACGCGCCTGCAGTCGCTCGAACGTGGTGGTGTTGCGATGCGGGAGCGCCGCGCGAGGGTTGGTGGGGTCTGGCTCTTCGTCGGTGGTCGCCGCGGTCGGAAGCGCGCGTTGCCGAGTCGGCTCGTTGTCGTCGATTGGCGGCGCGCTCGCGCGTGGATTGGTCGCGTCGTGCGCGGCCGGATCGTCGATGGGCGTCTCGCCGGTGCTGCGCCGTGGAGCAATCGCGGCGCGCTGCCCGGTCATCCTCGGCGCACTCGCACGAGGGTTCGTTTCACTGTCGGCGGTGATGGCGCCGAGCGCGTCACGTTGACCCGTCGCGCGCACGGGCGCACTGGCGCGCGGGTTCGTCTCGCCGTCAGCGTCTTCGCGCGCGACCGGCTTGCGGACCGGGGCGCTCGCACGCGGGCTCGTGTCGGCATCGGCGATGAGCGCGTCGCGCTGCCCCGTGCCACGCACCGGAGGATTCGCGCGCGGGTTCGTGTCGGCGTCACCGACGGGCACGCTCGCGCGCGGGCTCGTCTCTCCATCAGCAATCAGCGCATCGCGCTGTCCTGTTCCACGCGGCGCAGCCGTCGCGCCGTCGAGGCTGAGCGCATCGCGCTGCCCTGTTCCACGCGGTGCAGCCGTCGCGCCGTCGAGGCTGAGCGCGTCGCGTTGACCCGTTCCACGTGGCGCACTCGCGCGCGGGCTCGCCTCTCCATCAGCAATCAGCGCATCGCGCTGCCCTGTTCCACGCGGCGCAACCGTCGCGCCGTCGAGGCTGAGCGCGTCGCGTTGACCCGTTCCACGCGGCGCACTCGCGCGCGGGCTGGTTGCGCCAGCTGCACTCACCGCTTCTCGCTGGCCGGTCCCGCGCGGCGCAGCGGGGCTCTCGACCGCGTCACGTTGACCCGTGCCTCGCCGCGCGCCGGTCTTTCGCGGCGACGCCCCATCACTCGCCGGGACCGGGCCATCGAGCGCCGGCCGCTGACCCGTCATGCGAGGCACTGACGGCGCGTCGTCAATCGGCGCAGCTTCATTCGGCGGCTGCTCCACGCCGAGCGACGACGACGCGAGCACGTGCTCACCGGTGCTCCGTCGCGGAACCAACGCCGCGCGCTGGCCCGTCATTCGTGGCGCAGGTTCCACCGTGTGTTCGCCCGTACTTCGCCGGGGCGCGACGGCTCCGCGTTGGCCCGTCGCCCGCTTCGGCGCGCTCGGCTCTGGCGCTGGCACCGGGCCGCCATCACGCAACGCCTCCTGCAGTTCCGGAGAAAGGTTGGCGCGCGGCTGCGTGCGACTGTCGGCGTCGACGCCCAACGGAGGAATCGCGTGCGGGTTCGTCTTGCCGTCGTCGGCGCCGGGCGCGTCAGGCACCGGCGGCAGCGCAGGGTCGCTCGCCCACGGCACGAGCTCCTTCTTCGCGGGCGCGGCGATGCGCGGCTGCGTGCGCTCGAGGCTGTCGTCGCCGAGTGACACCGCCTCGTCGTCAGGCGCCGTCAATTCATCGAGGAGCCGGAGGCGCTCTTTGAACAGCGTGCGCACCACGTCACCGACGCGCTCGGGCGTGAAGAGCTCGTCGCCCACCGCGGCCGTCAACGCATCGGCGAACGCGCCAGCGCCGCTCTGTCGTGAGTCGGGCTCGGCCGACAGCGCCTGCAGCACCACCGCGTCGAGCGCCGGCGTCACGCCCGGGTGCGAAGACGACGGCGCCGGCAACGAGCCGACGCGCGACGCGTAGTCACCTTCGAAGCCGGTGAGCGCCGCGTGCAGCACGCCGCCGAGCGAGAACACGTCGGCCGAAAAGTTCACCCGCCCCGGCGCACGGAAGCGCGTGACGCGCGGCGCACCGAAGTCGAGCACCGAGACCACGCCATCGAAGCCCAGCTGCAACGAGCCATCTTGCAGGCCGCCGTGCGCGCGCGGCGGCTGCACGCCTGCCAACGAGCGGGCGGCGTCGACGAGCACCCGCGCCACGAAGCCCACCGGCACGCTCTGTCCGACGAGCTCGAGCGCCTGCAGCACTTCCCGCAGCGCGACGCCCGGCACCCACGGGAAGAGCGCCTGCCTCTTGCCTTGAAACTCGACGACCTCCTGCAAGGTGACGAGGCCCGGCGAGCCGAGCGGGTACGCGCAGTCGGTGCCGTCCTTCAATTCACGCAACACCACGAGCTTCGCGCCCTGCTTCGCGAGCTTCGTGAACGACTGGGCTCCGGGCGGGAGCGGCGTGATGAGCTCGATGGCCACGAGGCGGCGGAGCTTAGGTGAACTGCACCGCGCCCCAACGAGGAAGTGCCGCCGTTCCGGTGGCAGCGCATCGACGAAATCCGAGGGGTGGAGCCCTGCTCGCTCGGCGGTGGCGCCCTCCAGGGCTCGGTGGAATAACGCGCGCCAATGAACTCGCAGATCTTCCGTGAATACGACGTGCGCGGCCTGGTGGACAAAGACCTGACCGACAGCGTGGTTGAGAACCTCGGCCGCGGCCTCGCCACCATGGTGAAGCGCGCTGGTGGCACGAGCATCGTCGTCGGTCGCGACGCCCGCCTCTCAGGCCAGCGTTTCCGAGACGCGTTCATCAAGGGCGCGATCAGCACCGGCACGCACGTCATCGACGTCGGCATCGTGCCCACGCCCATCGTGTACTTCGCGGCGAACACGCTGCCCGTCGAGGGCCTGGCGATGATCACCGGCTCGCACAACCCGCCCGAGTACAACGGCTTCAAGATGGGCGTCGGCAAGACGACCTTCTACGGCGAGACCATTCAGGAGCTGCGCAAGCTCATCGAGGCCGGCGACTTCGAAAAGAGCGAGCGCCTCGGCACCGTCTCGAGCTTCGACGCCATCACGCCGTACCTGCACTTCGTGCTCAGCACCGTGAAGCGCGGCCCGAAGAAGATGAAGGTCGTCGTCGATGCGGGCAACGGCGTGGGAGGCATCGTCGCCGTGCCGCTGCTCGAGAAGCTCGGCTACGACGTGGTGCCGCTGTTCTGCGAGCCCGACGGCACCTTCCCCAACCACCACGCCGACCCGACCGTCGCCAAGAACCTCGAGCTGTGCATCGCCAAAGTGAAAGAGACGAAGGCCGACCTCGGCGTGGCCTTCGATGGCGACGCCGACCGCATCGGCGTGGTCGACGGCAACGGCGAGATTCTCTGGGGCGACAAGCTGATGATTCTGTTGTCGCGCGCGGCGCTCAAAGACGTGCCCGGCGCGGCCATCGTGGGCGAGGTGAAGTGCAGCTTCACCATGTACGACGACATCGCGAAGCACGGCGGCAAGCCCATCATGTGGAAGGCGGGCCACTCGCTCATCAAGGCCAAGATGAAAGAGACGCACGCCGCGCTCGCCGGCGAGATGTCGGGCCACATCTTCTACAAGCACCGCTTCTTCGGCTTCGACGACGCGCCCTACACCGCCGCGCGCCTGCTCGAGATCCTCTCGAATGAAAAGCAGTCGCTCGCCGAGCTGCTGGCCGACGTGCCGGTGACGTACAGCTCGCCGGAGCTGCGCTTCGACACGGTGGAGGAAAAGAAGTTCGCGCTGGTCTCACGCTGCACCGAGAAGCTGAAGGCGAAGGGCCTCGAGCTCATCACCGTCGACGGCGTGCGCGTCACCTTCCCCGACGGCTGGGGGCTCATTCGCGCGTCGAACACCACGCCGATTCTCGTCGTCCGCTACGAGGCGAAGACGAAGGAGCGGCTCAAAGAGATTCAGCAGCTCATCGACGGCACCATTCACGAAGCCAAAGCGGAGCTCGGCGGGTGAAGGTCTTCGCGATGTCAGGGAGCCTGCGCACCGGCTCGTGGAACACGAAGCTGCTCAACCTCGCGGTGCCGTTGCTGCGCGCGAAAGGCGTGGAGGTCGACGTGTTCGATTTCCGCGCGGCGAACGTGCCCGTCTACGACCCCGACACGTCTGACACCAACTACCCGCCGCAGGTCGCCGACGCGAAGGAGCGCATTCGCGCAGCCGACGGGTTCCTGCTCGTCTCGCCCGAGTACAACAACGGCATTCCCGGCGGCCTGAAGAACTTCATCGACTTCATTTCGCGGCCTCCGAAGGAGCAGCCCTTTCGCGGCAAGGTGACCGCGCACCTCGGCGCGACGCCAGGTGGGTTCGGCACGCTGTATTCGCAGGCGCAGGTTCGGCAGGTCATCAACTCGCTCGGCGCGTGGAGCCTGCCGGGGCACTTCGTCGTCTCTTCGGCGGGCGCCGCGTTCGACGACGCGGGCCAGCTGAAAGACCCGGCGCGCGCCGCAGAGCTCGAGAAGTTCATCGCGCGCTACGTGGAGGCGTTGACGTGACGCTGGCGCTCGGGCTCGACCTCGGCGGCAGCACCGCGCGCGCCGCCGTCGTGGAGCGAGAGACAGGGCGCGTCGTCGAGAGCCAGAAGTACATCTGGAGCGAGCGCACGCCCGAGGCCGTCGTCACCGGCACCGTGGAGTTGATTGAGTCGCTGCCCCCGACGCAGGGCCCGGTGGGCGTGGGCTTCGCGGGCATGTTGCGCGGCGGGGTGGTGGTGAACGCGCCCAACCTCGGCTGGCGCGACGTCGACTTCGGCGGCGCGTTGTCGAAGGCGCTGGGCCGCGAGGTGAAGCTCGTCAACGACCTCTCGGCGGCGGCGTGGGGCGAGTACTCGGCGGGCGCGGCGCGCGGCGTGAAAGACAGCTTCACCGTCTTCGCGGGCACCGGCGTGGGCAGCGCCATCATCTCCGGCGGCGTGCTCGTGCAGGGCGCGACGCAGGTGGCCGCAGAGTTCGGTCACGTGAAGCTCGTCGCAGAAGGCGGGCGGCGCTGCGGCTGCGGGCAAGACGGCTGCATCGAGGCCTACGCCGGCGGCGCGAAGCTCGCGGAGTGGATGAAAGAAGAAGGCCTCGACGGCGGCGCCGCAGAGCTGGAGACGCTCGCCGCGCAGGGCGACGCGACGGCGCAGAAGCTCTACGAGTTCGTCGCCTCGAGCCTCGCGCTCGCCATCGCCAATCAAGTCACCGTGCTCAACCCGTCGGTGCTGGTGCTCGGCGGCGGCGTGTTGTCGCGCAGCCCGGGGCTGGTGACGCGCATTCGTGAAGTCGTCGCGCGCCGGGCGACGGTGGCCGCCGCGAAGAGCGTGCGCGTCGAGCTCGCGCAGCTGGGCGATGACTCCGGCCTCGTGGGCGCGGCGCTGCTGGGCTGAGCGCTGTAAGGCCATGGTGTTAAGTGCTGGGTTGACACCTCGCCGCGCCGCTCATTAAGTACGCACTTAACAGCGTCGGTCGTGGGCCCTCTTTCGGGTCGGCGGGTGGCGGTGGCAACGCCCTCGGGCCCAACCGGAGTTCTCCCCATGCCTCATTTCGAGTTCGGCGCGCTGACGCTGCTCCTCGCTCAAATGGCGGTCGTGCTGCTCGTCTCACGTCTGTTGGGCGTGGTGGCGAAGTGGCTCGGTCAACCCATGGTCATCGCCGAGGTAGTGGCCGGCATCGTGCTGGGCCCGTCGTTGCTGGGGTGGGTGTGGCCCGGCGGCATGACGATGCTGTTTCCCGACTCGTCGATGTCGGTGTTGAAGATGCTCAGCCAGGTCGGCCTGGTGCTCTTCATGTTCCTCGTGGGGCTGGAGCTCGACCCGAAGCTGCTCAAGGGCCGCACGCACGCGTCGGTGGCCATCAGCCACACCAGCATCATCGTGCCGTTCATTCTCGGCGGCGGCGCGGCGTTCTGGCTCTACGAGAGCTACTCGTCGCCCCACGTCTCGTTTCTTTCGTTCGCGCTCTTCTTCGGCGTGGCGATGAGCGTGACCGCGTTCCCCGTGCTGGCGCGCATTCTGTCTGAGCGGCACCTGCTGACCTCGCGCGTGGGCGCCATCACCATCGCGTGTGCGGCGGTCGACGACGTGACGGCGTGGTGCATTCTCGCGTTCGTCGTCGCCGTGGCGCGCGCGACGGGGCTGGGCGCCGCGTTGTGGACGACGGGCATGGCGCTGGCGTTCATCGCGTTGATGATCTTCGCGGTGCGCCCCTTCCTCGCGCGCCTCGGTCGCCGCGTCGCAGATCGCTCGGGCATGACACCCACGGTGACGGCGGTGGTGTTGTTGCTGCTGCTGCTCTCGAGCGCGACGACTGAAATCATCGGCATTCACGCGCTGTTCGGCGCGTTCCTCTTCGGCGCGGTGCTGCCGAAAGAGGGCCGGCTCGCAGAGACGCTGGCCGAGCGCCTCGAGACGGTGGCCGTCGGCCTGCTGTTGCCGTTGTTCTTCGCGTTCTCAGGCCTGCGCACGGAAATCGGCCTCGTGAACGAGCCCTCGGAGTGGCTGGTGACGGCGGCCATCATCGGCCTCGCGACGCTCGGGAAGTTCGGCGGCAGCGCGGTGGCGGCGCGGCTCACGGGCCTGCGTTGGCGTGAAGCGAGCGCGGTCGGCATCTTGATGAACACGCGCGGGTTGATGGAGCTCATCGTGCTCAACATCGGCCTCGACCTCGGCGTCATCTCGCCGACGGTCTTCACCATGTTGGTGTTGATGGCGTTGATCACCACGTTCATGACGACGCCCGTGCTCAGCCTCGTGTACCCCGACTCGGAGCTCGCCAAAGACAGGCTCACCGGCGACGCGCCGACGCCCACCCCCAGCGTGCCCGCGCTCACTCAGCCCTTCACGGTGATGATGTGCGTGTCTGACGCGGCCGCGGGCCCGGGGCTGGCGACCGTGAGCGCAGCGCTGCTGGGGCGGCGTGAAGAACCCGCGAACCTGCTCGCGCTGCACCTGTGGCGGCCGGGGGAGCGACCGTCGATTGACCGCCGTCGTGGCGAAGAGCGCGTCGAAGAAGGGCCGCTCAAGCCGTTGCTCGACCGCTCGAAGGCGCTCGCGCTCGAGGTGCGCCCGCTGGCCTTCATCTCGGCCGACCCGGCCAAAGACATCTGCAACACGGCAGACGTGAAGCAGGCCTCGGTGGTGCTGCTCGGCGCGCACAAGCCGCTGTGGCTCGAGGGGCGACTGGGCGGAACGGTGACAGAAGTCGTCACCAACTCGCAGCGGCCCGTCGCGGTGCTGGTCGACCGTGGGCTCGCGCAGCTCAAGCGCGTGCTCGTGGCGTACGCCGGTGGCCCTGAAGATCGCGCAGCGCTCGAGCTGGCGCGGAGACTGGGGCGTGCGCCGGGCGTGTCGTTGACGATGCTGCACGTGGTCGCGCCGGGGCAGGCCGAGCAGCCCGGCCGTGGTCGCGCGCAGATGGCCGAGGTCGTCGCCGATGAAGCGCTGCCCAACCCCGAGCTCGACGCGCGCTCGTTGCAGTTCAAGGTCGTCGAACACGACTCGCCGGCAGAAGCAGTGCTGGCCGAGGCGCGCGATGGCTACGACCTGCTGGTGCTCGGCATGAACCCGCGCTGGGGCCTCGACGACGGATTCATCAGCATTCGTCGTCGCCGCGTGCTGGCAGAGTCGACGGTGTCGATACTCGTCGTGCACCCGCCGCTCGACCAGGAGGCGCCCGCCGTCGACGCGGCGCCGTTCTCTACAGCGCTGAACGAGGGGAGCTGAGATGCATTTTGGAGCGACGCTTCGGTTGATGCGACTCGAGTCGGGCATCGGGCTGCGCGAGCTCGCGGGCCGGCTCGGTGTTTCGAGCGCGTACTTGAGCCGGGTCGAGAACGGGCTCGACGCGGCCCCCACGCCGGCGCGCCTCGAAGCGATGGCGCGCGAGCTGCGCGTGCCCGCCACGTTGTTGATGGACCTCGCCCAGCGCGTCAGCCCGCTGGTGATGGACTACGTGGAGGCGGTGCCGGAGGCGGGCACGTTGTTCCTCGAAATCGCGCACCGCGAGCTCGACGCAGCGCAGCTCGCCGAGGTGCAGGCCTTCGTCGAGTCACGCTTCCCCGCGAAGCGGCGCGCCGCCGGTGCGTTCGACGGGCTGGCAGACCTGCTGACAGCAGAGCGCGTGGTGGTGGGCCTCGAGTGCTCTTCGCTCGACGACGCGCTCGACGTGGTGGCCGGCAGACTGGGGCGCGCGGCGCCGGGTGGTGCGGCGGCCGTGGCGGCGGCGCTGCGCGGCCACGAGAGTGAAGCCTCGAGCGCCATCGGCGGTGGCATCGCGGTGCCGTGTGCATACGTGCCGGGGGTGAAGCTCGCCGCGGCGATGGTGGTGTTGTCACCGAGCCTTCGCGTGCAGACGCCCGACGGCGCGCCGCTCGAGGTGCTCGTGGCGTTCCTCGGGCCGCGTGACTCAGCGGAGCGACGCGTGGCGTTGGCGCACGTCGCGCGCCTCGCGAGCCGCGGCCTGGCGACGGAGCTGCGACGCTCACGTTCAGCGGCGCAGGTGCTTGCGCGCCTGGCGCAGCTGGAGACCCTGCGCTGAACACTCACTCGGCGAAGGCGCAGCAGTACCGGGTGCGGCGCTCGTCGGTCGCGGTCTGCGCGACGGTGCCGGTGAGACACGGCGCTGTCGATGCGTTGCAGGTCTCCGGTACGAGACGACGAGCCCCACGACCGAAGTCTTCGGCGACGAAGCGCTCGACGGCCTGACCTTCGGTGAAGGTGAACAGGTCTCCGGAGAAGTCGACGCCTTGCGGGTCGAACGGTCGAACCACGACGCCCCACGGCTCGAAGCGCTCGACGTGAAACTCCGGCAGCGCGCCGCAGTGCCCGTCGTCGATGACCTTGCCAGTCAGCCAACCGTGCAGCTGGTACTTCGTGCTGACGAGCACCGTGCTTCGCAGTTGCTTCGACGGGTCGCCGCGCCCCTCGGGCTGCACTTCGATGAAGGGGCCGGCTTCTCGCTGCGAAATCATGAACGTCGAGCGACCGCACGGGAGGTGGTAGCTCGCGAAGTAGCGTTGCTCCGGCGGGTGCCTGTCGCCGAGAAACCACGCCGCGCACGCCGCAACGACCAGGCCGAGCACGGTGATTTGCAATGGCCGCTTCATCGCCCCGCCAACGGTACACTGGCGCCGTGACGCACGACGACCTCGAGCGACGACGCCCGCTGTGGGACGCGATGAGCGACCTGTTTCTCGACACCGAGGTGCGGTGGTCGCTGCCGCGGCTCGCGAAGCGGTGCGTCGAATCGGGCTACGACGCCGAAGCGCTCGAGCGCATCTTCTGGGTCGAGGTGTTCCCCGAGGGCATCGGGAACCTGACGCAGGTCGCCGGCGAGTGGGCGGCGCTCTCCATCGACGAAGCGGCGCTCATCAAGCGCGCCAACGAAGGCTCCGTGCCGTGGCTCAAGCGGCGTGCCTTCGGGTGGATGGTGGCCAAAGAGTGGCTCGTGGTGCGCGCGTTGACGGCGTGGCTGCGTGGAGACCCGCGCGGCGACCTGCTGCGCGCGCTCGACGTGCTGGGGCGTGCGTACTTCGACGGCCACGTGAACGCCGAAGAAGTCGAAGCAGTTCGACCGCTGCTGGTCGAAGCGTGGGCCCGCTACGAGCCGCTGTGTCAGTCGATGTTGCTCGACGACGAGCAGGCGACCCCCGAAGCGGTACAAAAGCTGCTCAAGGCAGCCGAATGACGTCCCAGCGGATGCGGCGCGTCGAGCTGCTCACCTCGAGCTCGAGCTCTTCGAACTGCACCGACGACGACGACGAAACGCGCACCCGCTGCTGCTGCACGGCGAAGCACTTTTCACACGTCGACACGTCGACCGCCTCGGTGAAGCCGTCGCGCCCTGCGCCGCCGGTGCGCTTCGCCGTCAACACCGTGCCGTCGAACAACGTCAAGCTTGCTTGACCATTCGGCCCAAGCGCGACCATCACGTCCAACACGTCGGCGCGTGACTGGGCCGTCACCACGCCCGGCTCCGTCGCAGGCGCGAGCGTCTGCACCTCGGCGTCGAGCAACGGCAGCAGCTGACCTTCGACCAGGAACAGCGGCAGCTTTTCCAACGGCGCGTCGACGAGCGCGTCTTCACCCGGCGCGTAGACCTTCAAGTCGTCCATCGCCACGTAGCGCGCCTCCAACGGAGGGAACCACACCGCGCGCTTGAGCTGCCCGCGTCGCAACACCGGCGCCGCGTAGAGCGCAGGCCCGAGGAAGAACGTGTCGTCGAGCGTCCACGTGCGCGGCTCCTTCGGCAGGAAGAAGTACGGAGGCCGCATCAACGGCGCGCCGGTCTCGTGGGCCTGCTTCGCGAGCACCATGAAGTACGGCTGCAACCGCGTGTGCAGCCCGGCCATGCGCCGGTAGACGTCTTGCGTGCCTTCGTCGCTCCACAGCGACCACTTGCTGCGCGGGCTCAGCGGGTTCGCGCACGCGTTCTGCTCCATCATGATGGGCGAGACGGCCTCGAGCTGAAGCCAGCGCACGAAGACCTCTTTGTCGCGTAGCCCGCTGCCCAGGCACTTGAAGCCGGTGCCGTCGCTGCCCCAGTACGGCACGCCGACCATCGCGAGATTCAGCCCACTTCGAATGGTGCTGGGGATGCCCTGCGTTTCGTCGAACGACGTCTCTGCGTCGCCGCCCCACACCGCGGGCACGACGGCCTGCGAGCCCGTGTAGCCGGCGCGCACGAAGAAGAGGTGGTCATCAGGCTTCGCGGCCTGCAGCACCTCGCGCGCCGCCATCGCCGAGAGCCGCGGGTAGTCGTTGTGCACTTCGTCGCCCCGACGCCCATCGAAGAAGCGGCCGGTGCGCGGCACGTATTCACCGAAGTCGTGCATCCACCCGTCGTAGCCGAGGTCGACGGTGCGCTGGAGCAGCGAGCGGTACCACGCGTTGGCGTCGGGGTTGGTGAAGTCGACCATCGCCACGTCGAGCGACGTGCCGGAGATGAGGAACACAATCGAAGGCCCGCCGTCGGGCTCGGTGACGAAGTAGCCGGCGTCGACGCCAAACTCGAAGTCGGCGGCGGAGTTCGGGTGGTTCTTCGCGACGTACGGGTTGTTGTACGCGAGCGCCTTGAAGCCGTTGGCGTGCAGCGTGTCAGTCCACTCACGGAGCTGCGGCTCGATGCCGCGCTGACTCGAGGCGGGCAAGAAGTGCAGCGCGTCGTCGATGGCGGTGATGGGCAACTTGCGCTCTCGCATCACCTTCCACTCGAGGCCGCCGTCGGCCGAGTCGACGCGGCTGTTGCCTCCGATGCGGCGGCGCGGCCCGAAGACCCACGGCGCGGGAATGAGCGGGCGCCCGGTGTCGGCGGTGAAGGCGTCGAGCTGCGCGAGCGGCTCAGGCCGCGTGTACACGGTGAACGCGAACGAAGTTCCATTCACGGCCATGCGCCAACCGTCTTGCTGCTCACTGCCAAGGTGCAGCTCGCTGCGGCGCGTGGTGTCGACGTGCAGCGCGTAGCCGGCGGAGCTCAAGAAGAACGGCACCGGGAAGTACGTCATCGACGGGCCGCTCGGGTACGGGTTCTCGGGCCCGGCGGGCACGCCTTCACCCGCGCCGAGCGGGCCCTCTTCGGCCCACGAGTACATCGACCACCCACGATGGTCGAACGTCGCGAAGCGCTCACCGAGGCCGAAGAAGTGCTCGTCGCCCGGCAGCGCGAACGACACGCTCGTCTTGTTGTAGCGACCGGCGGGCGCCGCGCCGTCGACGCTCTGCACTGCGGTCTCGACGCGCACGCGGTCAGCGCTCGCTCGCAGCGTCAGCCGCGCCACGTCGGCGCCCACGTTCCACTCGAGCACGGCGTGCGTGCCGTCACGTTCGACGACGCGCACCGCGCCTTCGCGAGGCAGCCAGCGGCCGTCACCCGCGCGGTAGTCGTCCCACCCCGGCACGATGCCCGTCACCTTCGTCGGGCGGTCGACGGTGGGCGCCAGGCCGACGTACGCGCCCTCTCCGTCACTCTTCGAGCGCAGCAACACCGCCTCGCCACGCTTCACCGACCACGAGAGCGGCTCGAGCACCACCTCGACGCTCGTCTCGCCGTCACGCAACGTGAAGCCCTTCTCGACCGGAGCGGGACACGCACTGAGCAACACGACGAGAACGAGGGCGGAGAACCTGCGCATGCGCGGGCTCTTACCTTCAGCTCGCCTGCTACGGATTGGTGTCGCCCTGAATCCGAGTGGGGCGACGCGAGCGGGCTTTTCGTTTAAGCCGCGCAGCCGATGTCGACACTGCCCATGGGCCGGGGCGCCGCAGTCGCTGGCTGGTTCAACACCCACGCCAGGCGCGTCACGCCTGCCCGCGTCGAAGCCTTCAAGCAGGCGTTGCCCGACGCGCGCGTCTACGCGGCCTCGACGTTCGAAGAGTCGAAGGTGCACGCCGACGAGCTGGTGCGAGACCTGCCCGAGTTCATCTTCTGTGGCGGCGGCGACGGCACCATCGTGCACCTGCTGAACAGCCTCCGAGAGCGCGGCGTGAAGAAGTTCCCGCGCATCGGGCTCTTCAAGCTGGGCACCGGCAACGGCTGGCCTTCTGCCGTCGGCGCGCGGCGCTACGAAACCGAGCTCGTCGCTTTGCAGTCACTTTCGCGTGACTGCGCCGTTCAGCGTTTCAACCTCGTCGAGGTCGAAGGCCGCGTGTGTCAGTTCACCGGCGTCGGCTGGGACGCCACTCTGCTGCATGACTACAAACGAAATTTGGAGAAGCGTCAGAGCCAGCTCGTCGCAGGCCAGGTGGCGACGCGCATGAGCCAGGGCGTGTGGGGCTACCTCTATTCGTTGTTCCGCCTGACGGTGCCTGAAGAGCTCGCGCGCGCGCGTGACGGAAGAACGCGCCTGCGCCTCGAGAACATCGGGCAGACCGCGCTCACGTTGAACGGCGACGGCGAGCCCATCGAAATTCCGAAGTCGCAGACGACGCTCTACGAAGGCGCGGTGTCCGTCGGCGCGGCAGGCACCGAGCCGTACTGGGGCGCGAAGTTCAAGGCGTTCCCCTACGCGCGGCTGGTGCCGGGGCGGTTCAACTTTCGGGTGTACGACCGCCACGTGCTCGAAGGCGTGAACAACATGTTCAAGCTGTGGCGCGGCGCAGACCTGCCCGGCATGTACGACTGGTTCGTCACGCGCATTCGACTGCACCTGTCGCGACCCATGCCGTACCAGGTGGGCGGCGACGTCGTCGGTGAGCGCGAGGTCATCGAGTTCGGCCTCGCGAAAGAGACCGTGGAGCTCATCGACTGGGAAGCCGCGCGCCGCTGAGGCGACTTGCGTGTTCCGGTCCATGAAGCTCCCGCTCCTCGAGTTCAAAGCGGAGCGGCCGCGCGAGGCGTTCGACAAGCGGCGTTTCGTAGCTGCCGTCGCAGTCAGGCCGAGTCGTGAAAGAGGATGAGTTGACGCGTCGACTCGACGGCTGACTCAGTTCTTCGCCTGCTCGCGCAGCGTCGTCACGCGACCCCGAATCGACTTGAAGACCTCGGGCAGCGAGCCGGTCTGCGCCGCGCGGAGAATGCCGTCGGGAATCAGCACCGCCGGGTCTGAATCGAGCGTGTAGACGACCAGCGTCTTCGCGCCTTCGTCGCCCCACGGCAGCAGCAGCCACGAGCCGGTGTTGCGGTGGTACGTGCCGCGCACCAGCGACCACTCACGGCGGTACGTGTTGCCCTGCTCCGTCAGCGCCGAGCGCGAGACGGCGACCAGGTTGATGATGGGCCACGGCATCTGCAGCTCGACGCTGCACAGCTTCTCGCCGTTCTCTTCGATGACCGCGCTCTTCCTGGTGCGCGGCATGAACTTCGAGAAGTGCTGACACTCCCGAACGATGGGCCAGATCTCCGAGGTCGGCGCGTCGATGACGCCCATGGAGATGGCCGCGACGCCCTTGTTATCGGTGGGCTTCTTCTCGCGGAGCACCATCTCGCCGGCGTCGAGCTTCTTCTTCTCGGCGTCGCTGAGCTTCGGCATTTCAAGCGACTGCGCCGAAGCAGTGCACGCAGCGACGACGACGAAAACGAAGAGACGCATGCGCCACTCGTAGCACGCGGCGACAGCACACCCGAGCGGCCGCGCGGCTCCGTAACAGCTCAGAGGTATTGCAGCCGCTTGCTGGCCTTGAGCGCCTCGACGACCTTGCGCACGTCCTGGCTCTTGTCTTTCGGGAGCACGAGGAACGCGTCGCCCGCATCGACCACCACCACGTCTTTCATGCCCACCACCGCAATCGGCTTCTTGCCCGCGAGCACCACGCTGCCGGTGGTGTCGATGACGATGGCCTCGCCTTCAATGACGTTGCCGTGGGCGTCGAGCTTTCGAACCTCGGGCAGCGCGTTGAAGCTGCCGACGTCGCTCCAGCCGCACGCCGCGGGCACGACGGCGATGTTCGAGGCCTTCTCGGCGACGCCGTAGTCGATGGACGTCGCGGTGAGCTTCTTGAACTGACTCTTGAGCACCGACGCCGCGCGCTTGCTGCCCCACGCGGCGCGAATGGCGGCCAGCGGCTTGCTGGTCTCGGGCATGTGCTGCGCGAACGCGGCGAGCATGACGTCGACACGGAACACGAAGATGCCCGCGTTCCACAAATAGTCGCCCGAGGCGAGGTACTGCTTCGCGGTCTCGAGGTTCGGCTTCTCGACGAACGCGCCGACCTTTCGCGCCGCACCCGACAGCGGCGCCCCGAGGCGGATGTAGCCGTAGCCCGTCTCTGGGCGCGTCGGCGCGATGCCCAGCGTGACGATTTGCCCGGTCTCGGCCACGCGCACCGCTTCACGCACGGCCGCGCGAAACGCCTCAGGGTCGGCGACGTGCTGGTCAGACGCGAGCACCACGACGACGCCCTTCGGGTCGACGTGCGCGACCTGGGCACACGCGAGCGCGATGGCCGGCGCGGTGTTGCGCGCCTCGGGTTCGACCACCACGTTGCCCTTCGGCAACTTCGGCAGCGCCTTCTTCACCAGCGCCGCGTGCTTCGCGCCACACACCACCGAGGTGCGCGCGGGCGTCGACAGGCCCGTCATGCGCTTCATCGTCTCGGCGATGAGCGGCAGCTTCGAGGTGAGCGGCAGGAACTGCTTGGGGCGCGCGCTGCGCGACAGAGGCCAGAACCGCGTCCCGCTACCGCCCGCCATGATGATGGTGTGAATCGTGCTCATGTGAGAGCGCGGCATAGACGAAGTGGCGCTCGCGACGAAGCGGTGACATGAGGCCGGCGCATGAGCGACCTGCCGACGACCTTCACGTGGCGGTCTGAGAGTGACACCCCCGCGCCCGAGAAGCTGAGCGACGTCGACGATGCGTTGACCGCCGACGAGGCGCTGCGCCGCGTGCGCAAGGGCGAGTTCCTCCTGTACCGCGGCGACTTCCACAACGCGCGCCAGCTGCTGGGTGCGATGGGCCGCCGCCTGGCCAAACCTCGTCACGGCGCTTCTCCGCTCGAGGCCTTTCGTGCCGAGCGCCGCGCCCGCGCCATCGAGCACGACACGCTGGGCCGCATCGTCGTGGAGCTCGACAGCAAGTACACGCTCAAGCTCAAGCGCGCGCCCGACGCAGCGGTGGCGTGCAAGCAGGCCTGGGGCAAGACCGAGGCTGAACGCACGGTGGTGCCGCTCAAGACGTTGCTCGGCGTGCTGGGCGCGGCGGAGTGGCGCAAGAAGGGCCTCGAGGTGCCCGGCCTGCCGAAGAAGCTGACGCCGCACTACGGCGTCTACGTGCCCACGCGCACCGACTACGTCGAGCTCGTGCGGCGCCTGGGAGACGTGAAGGGCGCGCGCTGCTTCGACATCGGCACGGGCACCGGCGTGCTGGGGTTTCTGCTGCTGCAGAAGGGCGCGCAGAGCGTGGTGGCGACCGACGTCGAGCCGCGCGCGGTGGCGTGCGCGAAAGAGAACGCGCAGTTCTTCAAGCTCAGCGACCGCTTCACCGTCGAAGAGCGCGCGCTGTTCCCCGAAGGCCGCGCCGACCTCGTGGTGTGCAACCCGCCGTGGGTCCCCGAGCCTCCGAAGAACCGCGTCGACCGCGCGGTGTTCGACGACGACGGCGCGATGCTGCGCGGCTACCTCGAAGGGTTGAAGAAGCACCTGACGCCGGGCGGCCGGGGCGCGCTCGTCATCTCGAACCTCGCGGTGCTGCTGGGGCTGCGCGACGCGGGCTTCCTGAAGAGCGAGTTCGAGCGCTGCGGCCTCAAGCTGCAGGCGTCCTTCGACATGACCGCGAAGCACGGCAAGGCGAAGGACACGTCAGACCCGCTGCACGCGGTGCGCGCGAAAGAAGTGACGACGCTCTACGTGCTAGCGGCATGAGCCCGACGCGGCGTCACGAAAGCTCGAGCCCGGAGCGCCGATGAACTCGGTGCGCCACGCGCCGTCGCGCAGCTCGAGCTTCAACACGCCGTGCGTGTCGTTCTGCCGCGAGACGCTGTTGGGGTGAATGTCTGCGAACTCCGCGAAGCCGATGCCGCCGGTGCCCACGGTGATTTGTGTGATGCCGTCGATGGGGCTCATGCGCTCGTAGAAGTGCTCGTGGCCGGTGAGCACCAGCTCGGCTTCGTACTTCGCCAGCACCTTCCAGAATGGCGCCGCGCGCGTGAAGTTGCCGTGCTTGCCGGAGCTGAAGCGCGGGTAGTGCCAGTACGCCAACACACACTTCTGCTTCGTCGCCGCGAGGTCGGCCTCGAGCCACTTCACCTGCGCTGATTCGGCCTCACACGAGACCTGCTGACACAGCTCGCTGGTGTTCAACGCGACCACGTGCCACGCGCCGACGTCGAACGAGTAGTAGCCCTTCGAGGGGTCACCTGCGCGCGCGCCGAAGTACGTGAAGTACCCGGCTGCGTCCGCGGTTCTGTATTCGTGGTTGCCGACCGCCGGGTACGTGATGGCTTTGAAGCGACCCCACGTCGGCCCGTAGACCTGCTCGAAGAGCTCGAGCGAGCCGTCGTGGTACTGCGCGTCGCCCAGCACCAGCACCGCGTCGGGCTTCTGCGACTCGACGAGCTTCGCGGTGAGCTCCTGCGTGCCGTTCAATTCAGGCGCCGAGATGTCACCGGCGGCGACGAGCACCACCGGCTTCACGCTCACGCACGACGACAGCACCGCGAGCGACACGCCGAGGCGCAGCACGGTGTCGATGATGAAACCTGTGGGTCGGCTGTGGAGCATGGGCCCAGCAGTCTGGCCCGTCGTCACCGCGTGGTGAAGCGCCGCCGTCGCGCGAGCAACAGCCCCACCACGACGAGCGCTCCGGCTGGTGCGCCGGCGCAGCCACCTTCGGTCGGGCGGCGCACCACGTGCTCTCGCCGCACCGAGACACCGACCCCATTGGCCGCGACGATGTCGAAGACGGTGCGCCCACGCGCCAGCGGCAGCGTCGCCACGAAGCCCGTGCCGACCAGCGTCGCTGGCACGCCGTTCACCGTGACCGTCGTCACCTCCAAGCCGAACACCACCCCCGACACGCGCACTTCATCGGCCTCGAGCGACGCGTCGAAGTCGGGCTCGATGACACGAATGCCCGGCGCGTCGCCCGGCGTGAGGCCGACATTGAGGCTCGTGCGCGCTTCGTCAGAAATGCGCAGCAACAGGTCGCGCACCGTGAAGCCGGCTTTCTCGACGTGGAGCCGCGCGGTGCCGGAGAACGCCGCGTTCAACTCGAAGCGACCCAGCGCGTCGGAGCGCGCCTGGCCCACGAGCGTGTCGGAGTCAGGCTCGTACAGCGTCAGCTCTGCGTCGGCGGCGAGCAGAAATGTGTCGTCGAAGCGGTGCACGAGCCCGTCGACGCCCGCGCGAAACGTACCCGTCCACGTCAGCCGCGTGGTCTGCCCCTGTGAGTCGGTCACCGAGAGCACCACCGTGTTCAGCCCGGGCGCGAGCTTCAGCGACACTTCGAATTCACCACCGACGAGCTGCGCCTGCGTCGGCGCGTCGCCATTCACGACAATCTCGAGCCGCGTGAGCACCGAGAAGTCGTCGCTCGCCACGCCGGTGAGCATGACGCGCGAGAGGTCGCTCGACGCACCGCTCGTCGGCGAGAGCAGCTCGAGCACCGGCGGCAAATCTTCACCCGACGCAACCAGCTCGACGCGCAGCGCAGTGGTTCGACCGGCGACGACCGACACCTGCTGCGACTGCGCGACGAAGGTGCGCTTCGAGACCGACACCGACACTTCGCCCGCTGGCAGCTCGAACGAGAACGAGCCGTCAGCGCCCGTCGTGAGTCGCTTCGTCCCTGCAGTCACCACCGCGCCTTCGACCGGCGACGCATCGCCCACGCGCACCACCACGCCGCGCACCGTGCCCTCCGTCACTTCGCGGGTGAGCGTGAGCGACGCCGACACGTTTCCTCCGAGTTGCACGGTGCGCGAAACGGAGTTCGTCACGTAGCCGCTCTTCGCGGCGCTGACGGTGAACACTCCTGCGCCGAGCGTGAACTCGAAGGTGCCGTTCGCCGCGGTCGTCTTCGTCTGCCCGTTCACCGTCACGGTCACACCGGCGAGCGCGGCACCTCCGAGCGCGTCAGTCACCGCGCCCGACAGCGTGCCGGTGGTGGGTGTCACCGGTGCGCAGCCATGCACCGGGAAGCCCGTCGTCGGCGACTGCGCGAGCGCGCTCGACGTGTTCGGCCCCCACACGCCGTCTTCAACGAGGCGCGCGCCGTTGTTCTTGTTCCACAACCTCTGAAACGCGAGCACCGAGTTCGACGCCACGTTCGGCGAGCTCAGAAAGTCGAAGTGCACGACGTCGGAGCTGCCGTGCCACGTCCACCCGGCGTTGCCGAGCGCGCTGCGCCAGTACGAATAGTTCGGCGTGTCGATGGCGCGACCGCTCTGGTGGTTCGAGCTGCCGGGCGCTGCGGCGAGCTGAATGCCGCACTGCCCCTGCTGCCACCACTTGTAGAGGAGGTACTGACTGCTCACAGGGCGGTACGCGTCGCTGATGGTGATGAAGTCGTTCTCGGCCGTCGTCGCGGCGCGCAGCGCGTTCGAGGCGCCGGGCGCGAGGTAGTGCGTGACGTCGGAGTGCAGGTTGGTGTGCGAGCCGGTGAAGTCGACCATCAGGTTCGGCGAGATGCAGTTGAGCTCTTCGATGAGCTGGTTGGTCAACCCGGCGGCGATGTTCGTGCTGCAGCCGCCCGCGCCCGACATCGTCAGCCCTGAACGAAACCGCGCGATGGGGACGCCGTCGAGCTCGTCTTGCTGCGGGCCACACCCGAAGAGCACCGAGACGAAGCTGAGCAACACGAGCGCGCGCATGCGGGCTTCGTAGAGCCACGCGCCGACTTGCGACAAAGACGACGCGCCGCTCCGTCTCCCCGAGGTGACGGAGCGACGTGGAACTTCAGCGCATGGTGAAGCTGCCGTTGACCGAGCCGCCGGTGGCGATGGTGAGCGAGAACGAGCCGGCCAACGACGGCGCGACCTGCGTGAGCGTCAACGTCGCGGCTGACGCCTTGCGCTCGGTGAAGAGGCGCAGCGTGGGCGTCTGCACGTCTTTCACGTGCGCCGCCGAGATGAGGCCGCTGCCGAGCGACAACGTGCCCGTCGCGCCGGGGCACACCGCGAGCTCCAGCACCGCGCCTTCGTCACCCGACGACGCGTCGAAGATGATGAGGCGCAGCTCGTCGTCGAGGGCGGCGATGGCCTGCGTGATGGCGACCTGACTGGCCGGCAACGCGGCGCACGAGGCGACGGTCGTCAGCTGACCCGACAACGCGCCGTCACCCTGCTGAGCTCCGCACTGCGCGCTGCCCGGCGTACACGCGCCGCTCGCGCACACCCACCCCAGCGGGCACTGCGTGTTCGACGTGCACTGCGGCTGCGGCGCCGTGCACTGACCGGCGACGCACACTTCGCCACGCGAGCAGTCGGCATCGACAGCGCACGCGAACGTGCAGACGCCGTTCTGACATTGCTGCCCCGCGCCGCACTGCGCGTTCGTCGTGCACTGCGGCTGCGACACGGGCACGCAGATGCCTGCCTGACACTGCTGCCCCGCTCCACACTGCGAGTTCGACGTGCACTGCGGCTGCGGCGGCGCGACACACGCACCGTTGCTGCACACTTCGCCCGCGGCACAGTCAGCAGACGAGCGACAGGACGGCACCGACGACACTTCATCGAGCGAGCCCGTGAAGCTGCCGACCCAGCGACCTCCGAGGCCTCCTGCGGTGGTGAACGTCACCGTGCCCGTCGTCGCCAGGTGCGTGGGCTCACCGCTCGCGGCGTCGAACACGCCCGCAAACCAGTGCACGTTGTCGATGGCGTGCGCGCCGGTGGTGAACGGCACGTCGGCGAGAATCGCGAAGAACTGCGCAGGTGAACCGGTGAGGTCGCCGACCATCACGTACTGAAACGACGCGTCGATGACACCGACTGAGTCGTTACCGCCGCTCAACGAAGGCGCGACCGAGAAGCTGCCGGTACCAGTGCTCATCGGCCCACTCGAGTTGGCGTCGATGACCGGCGCATCGAACTGCGCGGAGCTCTGCAGGTTGGTGGCGCCGAGCGCCTGATGTTGGTTGCTCTGAATGCGCGTGGTGTTGGGCCTGGCCAGCGTGGGCCCGTTGCCATTGGTACAGCCGACCGCCACCAGCGCAGACAACACGAGTGCCCACGACGTCGTCGTCTTCATTTCACGGCTCCAGAAAGTTGAGAGTGCACGCCCCCCGGCCACTTCACTGGCGGCTTGCGGCGTGTCTGTCTCTGGGTGAGCGGCGGGCATTCACGCAGCAGCGAAAAATTTCGCGGTCGAGGTTCTCTCGCGCTGCGATGCTGCGCGGCGTGAAGCTCTCGCGCGCCACCGCTCTGACGCTCGTCTTCTTCTCTGGCGCGACGGGGCTCATCTACGAGTTCTGTTGGTCGAAGCGGCTGGCGAACTGGCTGGGCAACACCGGCCAGGCGCACGCGATTCTGTTGGCCACCTTCATGGGCGGCCTCGCGTTGGGCGCGTGGTTGTTCGGCCGTCGGGCGGATCGCACGAAGCACCCGCTGCGGCTGTACGGCGCGCTCGAGGTCGGCGTCGGCGTGCTGGCGCTGCTCTTCCCCACGTTCCTCGACGCGGCGGGCTCGCTCTACGTGTCGGTGGGGAGTGCGGGTGGAAACCCCGCGCGCATGGTGCTCGCGGCGGTGACGGTGTTGCCGCCGACGTTGTTGATGGGTGGCTCGTTGCCGGCGATGACGCGCGCGCTGACGCAGAGCCTGTCGACGGCGCGCGGCACGTTGGCGTCGCTCTACGCCATCAACTCGCTCGGCGCGGCGGTAGGCAGCCTGTTGGCGGGGCTGTTCTTCGTGCCCGTCTCGGGCCTGGCGACCACCGAGCACTTCGCGGTGATGCTGAACATTCTCATCGGCCTGCTGGCGATGCTCGGCGGGCGCAGCGCCGAGACGACGGGCGCGCCCGAGCCGACGAACGCGTCACCGCCGCGCGTGTATTCAGAGCTCGCCGTGAAGGCCGTGCTCATCGGCACCGCGCTCTCGGGCTTCACGGCGATGCTCTACGAGGTCACGTGGATCCGCCTGCTCTCCATCATCATCGGGGGCACGAGCTACGCGTTCACGCTCATCCTCTCGGCGTTCATCTTCGGCATCGCGCTCGGGAGCTTCTGGATTGCCCGGCGCGCTGAAGGCGACGCGCTGCGCACGTTCGGCTGGCTGCAGCTGGGGCTGGTGGTCGCGGTGTGCCTGAGCATTCCGCTCTACAAACGGCTGCCGTTCGTCTTCTTCCACCTCACGCAGCTGCTGCGCCCCGACACCTCGTGGAACGTGTACCTGTTCCTCACGTTCGTCTTCTGCGGGTTGTTGCTGATTCCTCCGACGTTCTTGATGGGGGCCAGCTTTCCGCTCGGCGCACGCGTGGTGATGCGCTCGAAAGAGAGCGTCGGCGGTGAGGTCGGCCGCGTGTACCTCTTCAACACCGTGGGGACGATTCTCGGCTCGCTCGCCGGTGGGCTGGTGCTGCTGCCGGCCATCGGGCTCGAGGGCAACTTCGTGGTCGGGCTCGTGGCGAACCTCATCGCCGCGGCCGTCGCGCTGCGTGCAGGCAATCAACCGCGCTTCGTGCCTGCCATCGCGCTGACCGCGGCGCTCGTCGTGTTCTCGAGCGTGGCCACGCGTGGGTGGTCGTCATTCATCTCTGAAGCCGGCCGGTACCGCGAATGGCACGGGCACTTCTCTGACTTCGCGACGTTCGAGAAGCAGGCGAGGTCGCGCGCCGAGACGTTGTTCTACGCCGACGACGTGTTCGCCTCGGTGATGGTCGCGCAGCAGAAAGGCACGCATCGCTTCCTGCGCATCAACGGCAAGGCCGACGGCTCCAACGGGCGCGGAGACCTCGACACGCAGACGCTCGCCGCGCACCTGGGCGTGCTGACGCACCCGAGCAAGGTGAAGAAGGTGCTGCTGGTGGGCATCGGCGCGGGCATCACCGCGGGCTCGCTGCTCGCGCACGACGTCGAGCAGCTGGACATCGTTGAAATCAGCCCCGCAGTGCTCGACGCCGCGAAGCTGTTCTCGGCCGACAACCGCCGCGCCCTCGAAGACCCGCGCGCGCACGTCTACATCGAAGACGCGCGCACGTTCCTCACGCTCACGCCAGAGCGCTACGACCTCATCGTGTCGGTGCCGTCGAACCCGTGGGTGACGGGCGTGTCGGGGCTCTTCGCGCGTGACTTCTTCCGCGTAGCGCGTGAACGGCTCGCGCCCGGCGGCCGCGTGGTGCAGTGGATTCACACCTACGAGTCGAACGAGCCGTTGGTGAAGCTCGTGGTGCGCACGCTGCGCGACAGCTTCGAGCACGGCACCACGTGGCTCGGCGCCGCCGACATGCTGCTCATCGCCAGTCGAGAGCCGCAGCACTTCGACCCGGCCGTGATGCAGCAGCGTATGGAACCTGCGGCGGTGGCTGAAGACCTCCGCCGCCTCGGCGTGACGCGCGCCACGACGTTGCTGGCCCGGCAGGTTCACAGTGACGAAGGGCAGCTCGCGTTCGCGGGCAAAGGCCCGGTGAACACCGATGATCACAACCTGCTCGAGTACCTCTCGCCCATTGCGTACTTCCGCTCGGGCGCGGCGGTGGCGTTGTTCGATGAGCGCCTCGACGGCGACGGCGCGCGGCTCGAATTCGTGAAGCTCGGCCTGAAACCCGACGCCGCGTCGTGGGGCGAGCTGTACGAGACGTTGCGCCACGTGCACGGAGACGAAGAGCCGTTGCTGCGCTCAGTGGCGCAGCGCTGGTTGCTCACGGCCCCCGGTGAGTTCGCCCCGAGCCTCGCGCTCGCGCGCTCACAGCTGGCGCAAGACGACGTCACGGCGGTGATTCAAACGCTGACGCCGCTGGTGTCGACGGAGCTCGTCGAGCCCGCCGCGATGACGCTCTACCTGCGCGCGTTGAACCTTCAGCGCGCCCACGGCGGCAGCGCGTTTCAGAAGTTCGAGCTCGACGACCCCGTGAAGCGCGCGCGTGAGCTGCTCGAGCGATTCCCCGGCGACACCGAGCTCGACGAAGCCATCAACGAGGCGAGCCCGCAGTAATACGGGCCTTCACGGAACGAACGCGCGCGGCCGCAGCACCGCGCGCACGCCGACGGCGATGGCCGCCAGCACGACGGCCGGCAGCAGGTGCCACACGAGCAGGTGCAGCACCGTGCCGTTCGAGCAATGAAAGTGCAGCGCGAGCGCCGCGCCTGAAGCCGCAGCGAGCGAGCCCGCCACCAGGTGCAGGCGGCTCGCTGAGAACCGGAGCGAGAGCACGAGCACCAGCGTCACCGGCAGCACGGCGATGAAGCACTCGGTCATCGCGCACCACATGCCGGTCATGAACGGCTGGCCTCCATCGACGCCCGACGCGCCGAGCAACGTGACGACCGCGGCGGCCGCGAAGCCGACGACGACGCTCCACCGCGCGCGCGCCGGGCCTGGCTTGAGCCACCACACCGAACCCACCGACAGCACCATGAACCACGCGAGCCCGGCGGCGTACTTGCTGAGCTGCGAGTGGTGTTGTTGCTCGCTCCACGACATCGACACTGCGGCGGCGAGCCCGAGCAGCGCGTTGAAGCCGAGCAGCACCACCGCGTCGGCCCACCACCTTCGCGCGCGCGGGTGGGCGGCGAGCTCAGCTCTGGCGGCCTGCGCCAACGCGCTCACGTCTCGCGGGGCGCCACCGGCCGAGCCCAGCGCCGCGTGCAGGCTTTCGTCGGGCGTCGTCATGGCCAGAGTCCCTTCAACAGCTCGCGCAGCCGCTCGTAGCCGCGGTGCGCGCGCACCTTCACGGCCGACTCCGTCACGCCCGCGTGCTCGGCTATTTCGGCGAACGAGAGGCCCTCGAAGCGGTGCAGCACGATGGCCTCACGCATCGCCTCGGGGAGCTGCGCGAGCGCGTGCTTCACGGCCTTCTCGAGGCCCGGGTCGTGTTCGATGCCGGGCTCTGCTTCGCGCTCGGGCAGCTCGCCTTCTGCGGTGACCTTCTCGAACTTCGTGCGGCGGCCCCAGTCGCGCGCGGCGTTGGTGGCGATGGCGTAGAGCCAGGGCTTCACGCGGGCGCCACGTTGAAAGCGCCCGCGGCCGCGCACCATCGACACGAAGGTGGTCTGCGTGAGGTCGTCGGCGGCGGTCGCGTTGCCCGTCATGCGCTGGAGGTACGCGCGCAGCCCGCTCGCGTGGCGGGCAAACAACGCGTCGAACGCGCGTGTGTCTCCGTCGAGAAAGCGGTCCATCAGCGCCTCGTCAGTCGGCTCGCTCAAGCGAAGACACCATGCCTTCCCAATACGCGCCTGAGCCCGACTGGTTTCACGCCGTCTTCACGACGGCGGGCGCGGCATCGACGAGCGCCAGAATCTGCCGCGCGTGCCTGAGGAACCGCTCACCCTCGGCCGACAGCGACATGCCCTTGACCGAGCGCGCGAACAGCCGCGTCGACAGCTCGTCCTCCAGCGCGCGCAGCTGGCGACTCATGGGCGGCTGGCTCACGAAGCACTTCGCGGCGGCGCGCGTCACAGAACCTTCTTCGGCAACGGCGACGAAGTAGCGAAGCTGAGTGAGGCTCACGGCGCGCCTCGTACCAGATCAAAGAGGTATTGGCCCACGACCACCCCATTCGGGCATCTGCTGGCCGATGAGTGAACGAGTGCCCCGCATCACCAGCTCCGCCGAACTGCAGGCCATGCGCCGCGCAGGCCGGCTCGCCGCGCGAACCCTGAAGCTCGTAGGTGAGCGCTTGAAGGCCGGCGTCACCACCGCACAAATCGACGCGTGGGTTCGTGAAGACACGTACGCGCACGGCGCGAAGCCCAGCCAGCTCGGGTACCACGGCTTTCCCGCGACGGTGTGCACGAGCGTCAATGAAGTGGTCTGCCACGGCGTGCCGCGCGCCGACGTCGTGTTGAAAGACGGCGACATCATCAACGTCGACATCACCAGCGAGCTGCATGGCTGGCACGGCGACACGTCGGCCACGTTCTGCATCGGCGCGGTGAGCGACGACGCGAAGCGGCTGGTCGAGACCACGCGGCTGGCGATGGAGGCCGGCATCAGAGAGGTGAAGCCCGGCGCGAAGCTCGGCGACATCGGCGCCGCGATTTCCGAGCTCGCGAAGAAGCACGGCTACGGCGTGGTGACCGACTTCGGCGGCCACGGCATCGGCCGGGCCATGCACCTGCCTCCGCACGTCTCGCATGTCGGGCGGCGCGGCGACGGCCTCACGCTACGGGAAGGCATGACGTTCACCATCGAGCCCATGCTCACCATTGGCAGCCCTGAAATCAGGACGCTCGCCGACGAGTGGACCATCGTGACGGCTGACGGAAAGTGGTCTGCGCAGTTCGAGCACACGGTGCTGGTGACGAGAAAAGGGCACGAGGTGCTGACGCTGCCGTGAGCTAGCGTGCACAGCCCTCCGTGCGACGCGTCTTCACTTCGATGGCGGTGTTGCTGCTCTCGGCGTGCCCACGCGGGGCAGCCACGCCCGAGCGCACGTCGTGGGCGCTGCCCAGGTCGACGTGGCCCAACGACACACAGGTGCATTGGTACGACGTCGACGCAGACACCGAAGCGCAGCTGCGCGCGACGCTCGACACCGTGGGGCCGACCGACGCGAGCGGTGAGCGGCACGACGCGTACACGAGCTGGTACGTCACGTGGCGCTTCCCATTTTCGCGCACCGACGAAGGCTGCAGCACGGGCCCGGTGACGACCGACGTGCGCGTGCTGATGACGCTCCCCAGGTGGCGGGGCCCGGCTGACGCGGCCCACCCGTTGGTGAAGAAGTGGCGAGGGTACCTCGACGCGTTGATGCAGCACGAGTCGGGTCATCGCGACACCGGCTTCCGTGCGGCGACGGAAATCACCGACACGCTCGCGGGGCTGCCTCCACAACCATCGTGTGATGAAGCGGAGGTTCGCGCGAACGCAGCAGCGCGGGCGGTGCTCGAGCGCTTTCGTGAGCACGACGTGGCCTACGACGACGAGACCCGCCACGGCGCGACGCAGGGCGCCGTCTTTCCGTAGAGGCGCTCGCAACTCCCGCTCGCGGCGAGAGGGAACTAAGGTCGCCCAGGCGTGGCGACTACCAATCGGCGATGGGTCGGCATCGCGCTCCTGCTGCTGGCGTCGTGTGCCGACATCAAAGCGCCGCCTCCGCCGCCCAACGCGCGCATCGTCTCGTTCACCGCCGACAAGCGACACATCACCGCCGGCGAACCGGTGACGCTGACGTTCCGCACCGAGCACGCCACCGAAGTGCAGGTGCTCGACGACGAAGGTCACTTCGTAGAGCTGCTCGGTGAAGCGGCGCAGGGCACCGCGACCGTCACACCCACGCGCACCACCTTCTACGTCGCCCGCGCCAACGGCCTCGGAGGCCGCGATGCAGCCTTCATTCAAGTCTCCGTCGATGAGGCCGCGCGCGACGTGTTCCTCGTCGCAGTGCCTGACGAAATCGACCCTGGCGCCACCGCACAGCTGCTGTGGGGAGCAACCGACGCGACCACGCTCGCGCTGCAGACCGGCGACGAGAACCCCACGCCACTGAGCGGCACCGAGGGCACGGTGCTCGTCACCCCGGCGCGCTCCGAGCGCTACACACTGCACGTGAACGGCGTGGCGACGTCCTCCGCAGAAGTTCACGTGCGACCGAGGTTGAACACCGCGCGCCTCGAAGCGCCCGACGGCCTCGACCCCGGCGACGCGCTCACCGTGCGCTGGTCGACGCGCGGCGCGCAACGCGTCGTCGTTCGCGAGCTGACCTTTGGAACCCTCATCGACACCACCACGATGCTCGACGACGGCTTCGTCACGTGGGCCGTGCCCACCACCACCGCGCCGCTCCGCTTCGAGGTCACCGCGTCATCCAACGCAGGCGCTGTCACCAAGCACCTCGTCGCCCTCGTCGGCGACGCGCCGCGCATCGAGCGAGTCACCGCACCACCCGCCGCGAGCGTGGGCCGCCCCTTCACCATCGCGTGGAACACACTGGGCGCGATGAAGCTCGCCGTAGAGGTCGACGGCCACGCGGTCTTCGAGACCTCGCAGCCAGCGCGCGTCGAAGCCGGCGCCGTGTCGCTGCCTGCGCCGGGCGGGCCCACCGACTACACCGTCGTCGCCACCAACAACCGAAACGTGAGCGCGCGCCACACCATCACCGTGCGCACGGTGCCCTTCCCCACCATCAACACCTTCACGCTCACGCCTCCGACGCTCAACTCACCGGGCGAAGTCGTCACCGCGAACTGGTCGACGACGAATGCGCGGCGCATTCAACTCCGGCTCGCGCACGGGCCGACTGTCGCGGTGAACGAGACGACGCCCAACAACGGCTCCACCACCTTCCGCGCGGGCGCCGCGCAAACCTATGAGCTCGAAGCGTGGAACGAAGCGGGTGACCGCGCCGTCGCCACCGCCACGCTGGGAAGCAACGCTGCGGCGCCCGTCACGCTCTCACCCACGCCGACGCTCGTCGCTGAACCCACGGAGCTGCGCTGGAACCTCGCGAGCCTCGGCGTCACCGAGGTCGTCGGGCTTCCGACCCCGCGCCCCGCGCCCATCGACGCCAGCCCGAACTTCGTCGACCTCTCGCTCGACGCCTCGGCCTTCGAGTTCATCTTCGCCGACCGCGCCGACGGCTCTGCAGCGTTGCCGTTGCCCGACGGCTTTCACTTCATGTTGCTCGGCGTGGAGCGCCCGACGCTCTGGGTCTCGGTGAACGGCTTCATCACCTTCGAGCCACCACAGGTCTCGAGCACCAACCTCACGCTGAACACCGACGCGGTGCCGACGATGCTGGCGCCGTACTGGGACGACCTCACGCTCGGGCCCAACTCGAAGGTGCTCGCGGGCTTCGCACCGCGCACGCAACAAGGTGAACGTCGCTTCGTCATTCAATGGCACCGCGTCTTCGCTGACGCGACGGAGCTCACGTTTCAGGCGCAGCTCACCGAGACGGGACAAGTCACCTTCATCTACGAGACGCTCGGCGCGCTGCACGGAGACTCAGCGACCATCGGCGTGAAGGAAGCCACACAGGCCGTCATTCAGCAGGTCGCGACGGTGAATGAACACCGCGAGCTCGGCTTCTTCACCGGCGCGCCTGCGAACGGCGCGCTGTCCTTCATCGCGCAGGGCTCGGGTCGGCTCAGCCTCGTCGGCCGCACCGGCGCGGGCGTGCTGCCGTTTCAAGTGCAGCTCGTCGCGCTCAAGAGCGGCGACCTCACCATCACCGAAGCGATGCCTTCACCTGCGCTGCCCGTCGCGGGCTCGGGCCAATGGGTCGAGCTGCACAACAACACCACCAGCCCCATCGCGCTCGACGAGCTGGTGCTGCGCTCGACGGGCTCCAGCGCCGACGGCGGCGCCACCTTCGGCCACGTCACCATTCCCGCGAACGGGTACCTCGTCGCAGGTCAGAGCGCGAACCCAGCCGACAACGACGACGCGGGCGTCACCGTCGTCGTGCTTGACGTACCGCTCCAGGGCGGCGTCGACGCGGTCAGTCTCTGGCTCGGGCACACGGTGCTCGACACGCTGCCGTGGTCGGCCACCAGCAACGGCGTGTCGGTGCAGCGCGCGTCAGGCGTGCTGCTCGGGGCAGACCAGCCAGTGCAGACGCCGCTGTGCACGCGCGCCACACGAACCTTCGGAGCCCACGGCGCCATCGGCACGCCGGGCCTCGCCAACGAAGCCTGCGCGCCGTACCGCGTCGAGCGAATCGCGGGGGCGTACGTCACGCTCGGCGGCCCGGGCGACGTCGAACTGCTCTCGAGCGCCAACGACTACACCGGCTTCGGCGCCGTTCCGCTCACGGTGCCCTTCACGTACTTCGGCCAGTCGTTCAACAGCCTCGGCCTCTCGATGGCCGGCTTCTTCACGTTCGGCAACCCGCTCACCAGGGCGCACGAAGCGGTCAACGACGCGCTGCCCAACACCACCCAGCCCAACGGCGTCGTCGCGCCATTCTGGGACCGCCTGGTGCGCAACCCAATGGGTCACCTGTGGCTGCGCCGCGCGAGCGACCGCACCATCGTCTCGTGGCAGGACTTCCGCGTCTTCGGCGCGAACCTGAGCAGCGGCTCGAAGGTCTTCTTCCAGGTGCACCTCTTCGACAGCGGCGTCATCGAGTTTCACTACGGCACCTTCGACACCAGCGCGCCGACGTACGCAGGCCGAGCGCGCGGTGCATCAGCGACGGTGTGGCTCGAACACCCCGATGGTGGCGTGGCGGTGCCGGTGGGCGTGAACGTCGAAGGCACCATTCAAGAAAACTCCGGCGTCAGGTTCGTTCCATGAGGCGCGGGCTGGCGGTGCTGCTCTGCGCGTCGTTGCTCGCCTGCCCGCAGGTGACACCCGCGCCGCTGGAGCCCGAGCCACGCATCACGCGCTTCACGTCGTCGGCGAGCGCCGTGAACGAAGGCGAGTCGGTGACGTTGACGTGGGACACCGCCGACGCCGCGGAGGTCAGCCTCGAAGAGGCGACGCTCGGTGCGCTGTCGACGCAGGCGTCGGGTTCGCTCGAGGTGATGGTGCCGAAGCGCTCGCTCTTCGTGCTCACGGCGCGCAATTCACGCGGGGCGACGCGGCGCGCGGTGCTGACGGTGGGCGTTGGTGCTGCGCCGGGAGAGCTGCAGTTGCTGGCGAGCCCGCGAGAAATCGACGTCGGTGAAGCCGTGACGCTTACGTGGGCAGCGAGTGACGCCTCGTTGACCGCGAGCCCGGGCGGCGTCATCGACGTCACCGGCAACTCCGTCGTCGTCTCACCGACGCAGAGCACCACGTACACGCTGACCTCCGGCGCGCGCACCGCGTCGACGCTGGTGACGGTGCGCCCCACGGTGTTGACGTTCACCGCCTCGACTGACGCCATCGACGAAGACGGCGCCGTCACGCTCTCGTGGACCACGGCGAACGCGACGCGCGTGCGACTGCTGTCGACCGGCCGCCCCACGCTCGTCGACTCGAGCGACGCTTCAACGGTGCGCAGCGGCAGCTTCACCGACGCGCTGTCGCCCGACCCCGGCCACATCTACCGCTACGAGCTCCGCGTCGAAGGCGCGCGCGGAGGTGCGTTCATCGAACTGCCGGTGCGTGGCATGCCCGTCATCACATCGCTCGAGGCGCCCGCGTACGCGCGCATCGGCCAACCCGTCGAAGTGAAGTGGACGACGCGCGACGCTGACTCGGTGTCGATTTTTCAGGGCCCCGTCGAACTGCACCGCACCGCCGACGTCGACGCTGCAGCCTCGGGTCGCGTCACCCTCGTCGCGCCGAGCAGCACGCTTCAACTCGAAGCCGTCGCGCGCAAGGCCCCGGCCGGAGAGACGCGCCGCGGCCTCGAGGTGCAGGTCGTCGGCACTCCTTCCGTCACGTTGAGCGCGACGCCTTCGACGATGCCGCGCGGCACGCCCTATCAACTCACCTGGTCGGGCCAGTCGGTGCGCAACCTGCGGCTGCTCGGTGAAGACGCGCGCGTGCTGCTGCAGCTCACCGACGTCACCGACACCGGCACGCTGCCGCTCACGTTCATCGCGGGAGATGTCGCGACGTTTCGACTCGTCGTCGACAACGCGCTGGGCGACGTGGCGTCTTCGTCGCTCACCGTTTCGCCGAGCGACCCGTTCCTCTTCACGGCCTCACCAGCGGGCGCGATTCCCGTCGGGCGGCGCGTGACGTTGTCGTGGACCAGCGGCGAGACGCTCTACGGGTTTCCGCACGACGACGTCTCGGTACGCAGCAGCTCGACGGGCTTCGACGACATCTCGAGCACCGGCACGCCCGTCGTCTTTCCCGGCGTCACGCCCGACGACGAAATCGGCAGCATCGTCACCACGTTCCGCGCGCCCTTCTTCGGCCGCCTCGTGGGTGAACGAATCAGCGTGAGCACCAACGGCTACGTCACGTTCGGCCCCGCAAACCGCAACAACTACCTCGACGTCGCGTTGCCCACCGCGAAGCTCGAGCCGCTCAGCATCGCGCCGTATTGGGAAGACCTCATCCTCACCAACGGCGGCGTGCATTGGCAGCTCAAGCCGAGCGGCGGCGACGAGGTGCTCATCATTCAGTGGACGAACGCGGCGACGACCACCGCCACCGGCCTCACCTTTCAGCTCAAGCTCTTCAGCACTGGCCGCGTCGACTTCGAATACCTCACCATGCCGGCGACGCTCGGAAAGTCGGGGCTTCAAGGGCCGCGTGGCGATGACGGCGTTCCGCTCGGGAGACCCGTGGCCGCAGCGTTGGGCGCCACGTTCTTCGAACCGAAGCAGAGCCCCGTGAGCCTCGTCGCGCGCTCGCACGAGCCCACCCGCGCGTTCCTTCGCTCCGGCAACACGTGGGTGCCGGTGCAGACGCGCTTCGACGTGGTCTTTCCTGAAGCGCTGCAGCTCGGCGAAGCGCTGCTCAAGCCATCACCGCTCGTCGGCGCGGCGGGCCGTTGGGTGGAGTTCTTCAACGCGCGCAGCACGCCCATCTCGCTCGACGGGTGGGCGCTCGAGCTCACCGACGGCGGCGTCGCTCCGCTCTCTGGCTCTGTTCCTGCTGGAGGCACGCGCGTCTTCGGCACCAGCGTCGACCGCGCGCTCAACGACGACGCCGGCGTCGACGTGGCGCTCAGCACCTTCATCGTCGACGGCGCGCGCGACAGCTTCACGTGGGCGCTTGGCTCGCTGTCGTGGAACAACCCGCCCACCGGCATCGCGCAGGTCACTGACTACGGCCCGTTCCGCTTCGAGGGCGACGTGGCCGTCACGCCGTCACGCGCGCAGCAGTGCTTCGCCAACGCCCGCTATGGCACACAGAGCCCACAGCAGCGCGGCACGCCCGGCACCGACGTGAGCTGCGGCTTCGGCTACCGCTGGGAGAGAGCGCGCCCCGGCTACTTCGACATCTCCGCGCACGGCCGCAAGCTGGTCGACGACGTGAACGTTCCTGGCCTGCAGGTTGACGTCGACCTCGCGAGCGCGCCGTTCACCTTCTTCGGTACCCCGCGCGTCTCCGTGCGCGTCTCGAGCGACGGCTACCTGACCTTCGACCCCACCGCGCCCAACAGCGACTTCCCGTCGTCAGAGCCGAGCTCAAGCGCGCCCAACTCCGTCATCGCCATCTACGCCGATGACCTCGGCGGGCGCTTCGCCGACTCGGGCATCTTCGTGCTGCGCGTGCCGACGAATGAAGACCCGTTCGCCGCCGCGCCGCACTGGATTTTCCAGTGGCATCGCTGGGCGCACCTCGACGGCGACGACTTCAACTTCCAGGTGAAGCTCTTCGACGACGGGAGCTTCGAGTACCACTTCGCCGAGATGACCAGCGGCACGTTCACGCCGTACGGCACCGGCGTCAGCGCGAACACGTGGGTCGAAAACGCGACGGGCACTCAAGCGCTCGTCATCAACGCGTCGTCGTTGACGCCCGGCATCTCGCCGCACACCGCGTTCCGGTTCAGCCCGCGATGAGAGCCGCTCCCCTTCTTCTGTGCATGGTCTTGAGCGTCGGTTGTCCACGGCCTCCGACGCAGGTGCCGCCTGCGCCCGTCATCGAGCTATTCGAAGCAGTCGGCACACCCACGACGCTGCACTGGAGAGTCGTGAACGCCACCAGCATCGAGCTGCGCGAAGCGTCGCTCGGCAGCCTCGACGTTCCGATGAATCAGTTCGAAGGCGCGCTCGAAGTGCGGCCCGCGACGAGCGCCGTCTACGTGCTGACCGCGACGGGCCCCACCGGCACCGACGCGCGCGCCGTCAGCGTGGTCGTCGAGCCTGACGCTTCCGCTGTCTCGTTTCGCGCGATTCCCTCCGTCGTTCCCGGAGGCGATGTCACCACGCTGGTGTGGCGCGCGCCGGGCGCGAGAGAAGTGACATTGAACGGCGCACAGAAAGAGACCACCGGCGCGCTGACGGTGCGACCGCTGCTCGACACCCGCTACGCCTTGAGCGTCGACGGCACGCCGTACACGACTGACGTGACGGTGCAGCCGGCGGTGCTCACGTTCGCCGCAACGAACACCGCAGTGGCCGTCGGGCAACGCATCACGCTCGCGTGGACGACGGCCGGCGCGACGCACGTCGAGCTGTCGGGCCCGGGCCGTGGCGTGCTCTTCGCTGCGCCATCACCCGACGGCACCTTCAGCGAGCTCGCTCCAACGCTGCCCGATGACGCGGTGTTGCCGTACGTGCTGCGCGTGACGAAGGGCGCCGAATATATGGAGCGCACGCTCGAGGTCTTCGTCGCGTCGAGCCTGCGAATCACCGAACTGCGCGCGCCGAACGTCGCAGCGCGCGGCGGCCACTCCGTCGTGCAGTGGAGCACCGTCTCAGCCGACGAAGTCGAGCTGCGCGTGAACGGCGCGCTGACGACCTCGACGACGAACCCCGCCCGCGTTCGCTCGGGCTCTGCGGTGCTTCCGACGCCCGATGACGACTTCTCGCTCGAGTTCATCGCGACCAATGCGCGCGGCGCACGCGTAACCCGCACCACGCAGGTCGACGTCGTCGGTGTACCGACTGGCATCACGCTCACCGCGACGCCGTCGAGCGCCGCAGCCGGCGCGCCCGTCACCTTGAGCTGGGCTTCGAGTGACGTTCGACGTGTGCGCATCGTCGACGGCGTGGGCCAACCTGTCGCGTCGGTCAGCGGGCAGGCCGCCGAGAACGGCTCGAAGGTCGTCTACCCGCCGGGCGACGGCACCACGTACTTCATCACCGGGGACAACCAGGTCGGCAGCACACCCGTCACCGCGAGCGCTGCCGTCACCGTCACCGGAAATCCACTCGGCGTGGTGCGCGACACCGCCGCGAGCGCCTCGCCACGCCTCGAGGTTCACGCCACCGACACGCGCGCGACGCTGGTCGGCTTTCCACACGAGCTCGTTCAGTTCGGCACGCGCGCCGACTTCATCGACGTGAAGAACGTCGGCACGCCGCTGGGCATCGCCAACTCGCCCGGCGTCATCACCGTCGAGACCGGCTTCACCACGTGGTTGTGGGGCACGAAGCAGAACCCATTGCTCACCGTGAGCCGCTCGGGGTGGATGGCGTTCGGCGCTGCGCCCGTGAGACATGACAACCCGTTGTCATTGCCTTCGCCCGCTGCGCCCGAGTTCCTCATCGCCCCGTTCTGGAGCCCGCTGACGCTGACCACGAACTCGAGCGTGTGGTGGCACCGCGAGGGTGAAGCGCCCGACGAGCGCCTCATCGTGCAGTGGGACCGCCTGCAGGTTGGAGCCAACACCGGCACCGAGGTCACCTTTCAGGTGCAGGTGCACCAACGCGGCACGGTGTCGTTCCACTATTCGTCGATGAACTTCAGCCCGGCCTTCAACGGCTTCGTCGTCGGGCTTCAAGACGGCGCAGGCAAACGCGCGGTGACGACGGCGGTGCGACCGGCGTCTGATTCAGCGCTGTATTTCTTCAGCGCGCTCGCGAGCAGCGCCGACGTGCTGGTGGCGCGGCGTGAAGACTGGGGCGGCTTCGTGCAGTACGGCGGCGTCTCGAGGCTCATCTCCGAGCCGAGCCCGGTCATCTCGATGCCTGAAGACCTCGCGCTCACCGAGGTGATGTTTGAGCCGGGCGCCTACGTGAAGTTGCGCAACCGCACGCACGCCCCGCTCGACCTCAGCGGCTGGTTCCTCCTCGCGGGCAACGGAGCGCGCTTCGACTTTCCAACGAGCAGCACGGCTTCGCCCGACGTCGAGCTGACAACGGCCCAGGGCTTCTCGCTCACCGACACGTTCTTCATCGGCCGCGGAGACGCGGGCTTCAACTTCACCGTCACACCCGCCGCCGACGCGGGCGTGGCGACGGTCGTCGACCCGGGCTGGTTCCGCACCATCGACACGACGTCACGCAGCCAGACGTGCGCGCCGAGCGCCGACGCAGGGTGCGGCTTCGGCTACCGCTCGCGCACCATCGCGCCACACTTCGTCGACATCTCGAGCAGCGGCACGCAGGTGCTGGGCGCGCCACCGGTGGTCTCGTCGCGCACCGTGCCCGTCGTCATCGCGAATTCACCGGGCGAGCCGCAGCCCGTCATCTTCGGCGTGCAGCGGCCCATCATCTCGATGGCCGTCGACGGCTACCTCGTGCCCGACGACACCGGCACCACCACGAGCAACGGCATCAAGAAGCGCTCACCTGCGGAGCCCGCAGCGCCGCGCGGCACCATCGCCATCTTCTGGGACGACCTGCAGACCTCAGTAGGCGGCGGCATGTATTGGAAGTTGATGGCGCCCAACGAAGACCCGCTGCGCCCCGAGCGTCATTGGATTTTTCAGTGGGCGCACGCGCGTCACGTCGACACCTCGGACGACCTCAACTTCGAAGTGAAGCTCTTCGAAGACGGCACCATCGAATACCACTACGCCCTGATGCGCTCGACCAACACCACCGCGACCGTCTGGCTCGAGCGCGGCGCGGCTGGCGTCGCGCTCACCGACTCGGCCGGCGAGCCCGTCCACCGCGCGTTCACCGCGCTCCGTTTCATTCCTCAGTGAAGACACGCATGAACTCTGTACGACACCTCGTCTGCTTTTCGCTGCTGAGCGCCACGTTCGCGCTCGCACAGCCGGCCAACGACACCTGCGACCGCGCGCTCGTCGTCAACCCGACGAAGGGGCTGCGCCGCACGTTGTCTCCGGCGGTGAACATCTTCAACGCGGCGAACGCCGCAGAGGCGCCGCTGTCGTGTCAGACGAACACGTTCTCGACGGTGTGGTTCTCGTTCACGCCGAGCGAGTCGGGGCAGTACGAATTTCAGACGTGCCCGGCGACGGCCGTCGACGCCACCATCACCAACACCGTGTTCGCGGTGTACGACGGCGCCTGCGACGCGCTCGTCGAGCTCACCCACGGGTGCAACGACAACTGGTGCGGCAACGCGAGCCGCCTCGTGCTCGAGCTCGTCGCGGGGCGCACGTATCGACTGCAGGTCGGCAAGGTCAACTCGGCCGGCAACGCCACCGACGTCGCGCAGGTCAACGTGAGCCGCTTCTCTGGCGCCGACACCTGTGCAGGCCCGGTGCCCGAGCTGCCGCTGAACATCCCGGTGCCCATCGCAACCACGACTGAAGCACCGCTCTTCTCGACGAACGCAGCGCAGCTCGGCGTGGCGGCTTGCTACTCGGGCGTCGACAACGTGGCGGGCGTCGCGAGCGGTGCTGACGTCGTGCACCGCTTCACGGCGCCGCACACCGGTGAATTCAACTTCCGACTCTCGGCGCCGGCTCGCCAGGTCGACCTCGCGGTGTACGTCACCGACAGCTGCGCTGCGGCCGCTACGCCGCCCTTCATCTATTCACCGCCCGCGTGCCTGGCTGGCGCCAACCGCGCGGCGTACTCGTCGGCTCGCAGTGAAGAAGCGTCGTGTGTGGCGCTCACCGCGGGCCAGCACGCGTACGTCTGGGTCGACGAAGGTGACCCGATCGCACCACAGCTCGGCGTCAGCACCACGCTGCTCGCCACCGAATGCACGCGCGAGGTCGAGCCGAACGAGACGCCCGCGACGAGCTCGACGCTGTCGTGCGGAGCCATGGGCGCCTTCGCGCTCGAAGGCGACGTCGACTTCTTCGCGCTGCCCGCGCACGACGCAGGCACGCGCCTGTTCGCGATGGTCGAAGCCGGTGCCGCGCGGGTCAGCACATTCGAGATGCGCGTGACGACGGCCACCGCGTCGGTCGAGCGCGACGACAACGATCTCGCAGAGCCCTTCGGTGGCGACGCGCCAGGCCTCGCCGGCGTGCCGCTCACCGCCGCGCCGCACTACCTGCGCGTCAATGCCAACGCGGGCACCACGGTGACCCAGCCGTACCACGTGTACACGACGCTGCAGGCGGGCGCGCCAGTGCTCGAGGTCGAACCCAACAACACCCCGCAGACCGCGCAGAGCGCACGCGCGAACTACTTCATCGGCGACCTCGTCGACGCGAGCGACACCGACTACTTCGCCTTCGAAGCTCCAGCGGGCGCCGTCATCTACCTGGCGCTCGACTCGGAGCCCACGCGCGCCTCGTTGGTCTCACCGCTCGCGACGCACGCGCTCGCGCTCTACGACGAAGACGGCGAGGTGCTCTTCATCAACAACGTGCAGTCCATCTCAGTGCCGACGGCGAGCGACGGCACGCTGTTGTCGCTCACGCCGAACTACCCGTCGGAGCACCTGGTGTTCCGCACCACGTTCGCCGGCACGTACTGGGCGCAGGTGCGCCGAACCTCGAGCACCACGGCGCCCGGTCACTACGCGCTGTCCATCGGCATCGACTGTCTGCCCGGCCTCGGCATCGCGCCGCCGGTGCTGACGTCGCTCACGCCGACGACCGGCTCAGTGCTCGGAGGCACCGTGGTGACGTTGACCGGCAGCGGCTTCGGGCCCGGCAGCGTCGTCACCTTCGACGGCGAAGCGGCGCAGGTCGACTCCGCGACGGCGACGCAGCTCGTCGTGCGCACGCCGGTCGGCAGCACGGGCTTCGCCGACGTCACCGTGCGCAACCACGGCCAGACGCCGACGACGCTCACGAGCGGCTTCACGTACTTCACGCCGTCGACACCTCCGACGGTGACGGCGCTGACCCCCGCCGAAGGACCGAGCGCAGGCGGCACGGTCATCACGGTGAATGGAACGCTCTTCGCGTCGGGCATGGAGGTTCGCTTCGACGTCGGCGGCGTGGTGCAGCAGGGCACCTCGGTCACGGTGCTGAGCGTGACGCAATTGACGGTGCGCTCACCGGCGCACGTCGACGGGTCCGCGACCGTCACGGTGCGCAACCCCGCCACCGCCGCAGAAGGCTCGCGGAGCGACGCGTTCCGCTTCAACGCACCGCCGACCATCACCGACGTGACGCCGTCTGTCGGCGCCGTCGCTGGAGGCACCACGGTGACGCTCACCGGCACCCACTTCAGGCCGGGCCCGTTGGTGCGCTTCGGAAACAGCAACGCGACGCTCGTCACCGTCGACCCTTCAGGCACGTCGATGACGGTCACCACGCCAGCCTCAGCGCTCGATGGCCCCGTCGACGTCGTGCTCCTCGCGGTCGACGGTCAACAGGCGACGCTCGCCGATGGCTTCCGCTACCAACTGCCTGCGCCGTCGCTCACCGACGTGACGCCTGTGGTCGGGCCTTCATCAGGCGGCACCACCCTCACGCTCACTGGTACGAACTTCGCCAACACGCCGACGGTGTTGGTGGGCAATCAAGCGGCGACGGGGGTGGTGCGCACGAGCTCAACGCGCGTCGTCGCGGTCACGCCTCCGGGCACGGCGGGGGTGGTGAGCGTCACGTTTGAAAATGCAGACGGCCAGGCGGCGAGCTTGCCGGCGGCCTTCACGTACGTGGCAGCGCCGAGCGTCGTCGACGTCACTCCGTCGAGCGGCTCGATGCTCGGTGGGCAACGCATCACGTTGAGCGGCGCGGCTTTTCAGGCCGGCATGACGGTGCGCATCGGAGGCACGCCGGCTTCGGCGGTGTCGGTGATGAGCGCCACGACGGCGAGCGCGACGACGCCTGCGGGCCTCGAAGGTGCGGCCGACGTGGAGGTCACCAACCCCGACACGCAGCGGAGCGTGCTCGCGCAGGGCTACCGGTTCATCGGCCCGCCACGAATCGTGAGCCTCGCGCCTTCGAGTGGCGCGCCGGGCGGCGGCACGGTGGTGACGGTGACGGGCTCGAACTTCGTGGCGGGCACCACGCTCGCGCTCGGTACCCAGACGGCGTCGTTGGTGACGGTGCTCTCCGCGACGCAGCTGACGGCCGTGGTGCCCGCCGGCACTGCAGGCGTGGTGAGCGCGACGGTGCAAAACCCAGACGGGCAGAGCACGACGCTGCCCGGCGCCTTCCGCTACGTCGAAGCGCCGACCCTCGCGGCTATCTCGCCCTCGAGCGGTGACGTGAGCGGAGGCACGGTGGTGCGGCTCACTGGCAGCGGGTTCGTTGCAGGGCACGTCGTCACGTTTGGAAATACAGACGCACGGTCGGTGACGGTGGTGAACGACACGACGCTCGAGGTCGTCACGCCTGCGCGCGCGGCCGGAGTCGTCGACGTGAAGCTGTGGCTAGTTGACGGCACGGAGCTGGCGACGCTGGCCAACGGGTTTACCTACACGCGCGGCGCGCCGACGATTGCCGCGGTGACGCCGACGTCAGGCCCGAGTGCTGGCGGTACGACGCTGACGATTTCCGGCACGAACTTCGCGGCGACCACGACGGTGACGCTCGGTGGCGTGGCCGCGACTGACGTCGTCCTCGCATCGCCTGAGCTGCTCCGTGCGCGAACGCCTGAGCACGCGGCCGGCGCTGTCGAGGTCGTCGTCACCAACGACGACGGGCAGTCGGCCACACGCGCGGGGGCATTCACGTACGTCGCGGCGAGCGACGCCGGCACCACGCTGCGTGACGGCGGCACCGGCGGCGTCGGAGAACCTCCCGATGCGGGCGTCGACCCGACGAAGCCGACGGGCTGCGGCTGCGCGGGGCTCGAAGGGTCGGGGTTCGTGTTCGCAGCGCTGGGCCTGCTGTTGCGACGCCGTCGCGGCTGAGCAGAAGGTGCGCGGTCTGGCGACGGGCTCATCACGCGACGTCGAAAACTCTCGCTGGCCGGACTTTTTCGACGCCGCGTCGATTCGTTCACGGCCCGACAGCCGCACAACACGGCTGCGCTCAGTCGCCGGTTCACCACGTGACGTCGAAAACTCTCGCTGACCGGACTTTTTCGGCGTCGCGCGCTGCCGTCGCTTCGTTCACAGACCGACGGATCGAGCGACGTCGTCTCGTCCACCGTTCGACGACGTTGCGCGCGGTCGCCGGCTCACCACGCGACGTCGAAAACTCTCGC
>JAMHXF010000092.1:0-1037 GCA_035910535.1 Archangium sp.
CGCGCCCGGGTCGTCCATCGTGATGGCGGCTGCCGAGCGCGATGGCTTCGTCTTCCCGGAAGAGACCGACCAGCTCTTGCAGCACTGGCCCGGCGCGTCCCTGCGGCGCTACCGCGGCGGACACACGCACGTCTTCACCACCTTCGATGCGCACATTCGCCGCGCGGTGCGCGACGCCTTCCGTGGCCTCGCGCGCGGGTAACAAAAGAGACGAAGAAGCCCGCCTGGACCGAAGTCGAGGCGGGCTCGTTCGAGCTTCACGCGGACGGTGTCAGACGCCGATGACGAAGCTGACGCTGGTGGTGCCGCTGCCGCCGATGTTGAGCGTCTGCACGTTCTTGGCGCCGGCCACCTGGTAGTCGCCCGCCGTGTCGGTGACCTGCTTGAAGGCGTCGAGGGCCTGGCGCACGCCAGAAGCGCCCACAGGGTGACCCGCGCCGATCAGGCCGCCGCTCGGGTTGATGGGGCAGCGACCGCCGAGGGCGATGGTGCCGTCCTCCACGGCCTTCCAGCTCTCACCGGGCTTGGTGAGGCCGAAGTGGTCGATGGCCATGTACTCGCTGGTGGTGAAGCAGTCGTGCGTCTCGATGCAGTCGATGCCCGACACGTCCGCGATGCCAGCGCGCTTGCGGGCGCTGGTGATGGTGGAGCGCACGTGCGGCAGCACGTACTCGGCGTCCTTGCTCTCGGCCACCTTGTCGTCGAAGCGCAGGCGCGCCGTGTTGTGGCCCCAGCCCTTGATGCGCGGGATGTTCTCGAGCTTCACGCCGTTGCGCGCGGCCCACTTGCTGGCGAACGCGGCCGACGCGAGGATGACCGTGGCCGAGCCGTCGGTGACCTGCGAGCAGTCGCTGATCTTCACGCGGCCGCCCACGGCGCCGTTGAACTCGTCGCTCGCCAGGGCGTGCTCCTTGTTCATGTACCAGGTGCGGGTCTGCGCGTTGGGGTTCAGCTTGCCGTTGGCGTAGTTGATGGCGCTGATCTCGGCGAGGTGCTCGTCCTTGAGGCCGTAGCGCTTGTCGTACTCGTCGCCCAGC